>NZ_QZCS01000009.1 GCF_003594915.1 Enterobacter chuandaensis | reverse complement strand
AGTGCCCAATGAATACGGCAACAAACAGCAGTGTGATTGTGAATGATTCCCCTGCGGCAAGGCGGGCGGGAATGAGCGAAAGCGAATGGCGAGAGGCGATTAAATTCGACAGCACCGACACGGGTTGGGTCATCATGAGTATCGGGATGGCTATCGGCGCGGGGATTGTTTTTCTCCCGGTGCAGGTGGGATTAATGGGCCTGTGGGTATTTTTACTCTCTTCAGTTATTGGTTATCCGGCCATGTATCTGTTCCAGCGTCTGTTTATTAATACGCTGGCGGAATCGCCGGAGTGCAAAGACTACCCGAGCGTGATTAGCGGTTATTTAGGTAAGAACTGGGGCATATTATTAGGTGCGCTCTATTTCGTCATGCTGGTGATCTGGATGTTCGTCTATTCCACGGCCATCACTAACGACAGCGCCTCGTATTTGCACACCTTCGGCGTGACCGACGGTTTGCTCTCGGAAAACCCGTTTTACGGTTTATTCCTGATCTGCATTCTGGTCGCCATTTCCTCGCGCGGTGAAAAGCTGCTGTTTAAGGTGTCCAGTCTGATGGTGCTGACCAAATTATTTGTGGTTGCGGCGCTGGGTCTGTCGATGATTGGTCTCTGGCATTTAGCCAACGTCGGCATGCTGCCGCCGATGGGGCTGCTGATTAAAAATGCCATTATTACGCTGCCCTTTACCTTAACCTCTATTCTGTTTATTCAGACCTTAAGCCCGATGGTGATTTCCTATCGCTCGCGGGAAAAATCCGTTGAAGTGGCGCGCCACAAGGCGCTGCGGGCGATGAACATTGCCTTCGGCGTACTGTTTGTCACGGTCTTCTTCTACGCCGTCTCTTTCACACTGGCGATGGGACACGACGAGGCGGTTAAAGCCTACGAGCAGAACATTTCTGCCCTGGCGATTGCGGCGCAGTTTATCAGCGGCGACGGCGCAGGCTGGGTCAAAATCGTCAGCGTGATCCTCAACATCTTCGCCGTGATGACCGCATTTTTCGGCGTCTATCTGGGCTTTCGCGAGGCCACGCAGGGTATCGTGATGAACATCCTGCGCCGCAGAATGCCGGCAGAGAAAATCAATGAAAGCACCGTCCAGCGCGGGATTATGCTGTTTGCCATCCTGCTGGCCTGGAGCGCGATTGTTTTAAACGCGCCGGTGCTGAGCTTCACCTCTATCTGTAGCCCCATCTTCGGCATGGTGGGCTGCCTGATCCCTGCATGGCTGGTCTACAAGGTACCGGCGCTGCATAAATATAAAGGCGTATCTCTGGTGATTATTGTCATTACCGGGCTGCTGCTTTGTGTTTCTCCTTTCCTCGCGTTTTCCTGAGGGCAAATAAGGTCGTAACGATGTCTGAGCAAACTCATCCTTTATGGAATCAATTTATTCGCGTGGTGCAGGAAGAAGTTAAGCCTGCACTGGGGTGCACCGAGCCTGTGTCTCTGGCCCTTGCCTGCGCAATTGCTGCAGAGCAACTGCCTGGCGACGTCACGCAGATTGAGGCGTGGGTATCGCCAAACCTGATGAAAAACGGGCTTGGCGTCACGGTGCCCGGCACCGGTATGGTTGGGCTGCCCATTGCGGCGGCGCTGGGTGCCATCGGTGGCAATGCGCAGGCGGGGCTGGAGGTGCTGAAAGATGCCACCACCGATGCGCTGGCACGCGCCAAAGCGATGCTGAACGCGGGCCTGGTGCAGGTGAAATTGCAGGAGCCGTGCGATGAGATCCTCTATTCGCGAGCCTGCGTTTTCGCCGGAGATACCTCGGCCATGGTGACCATTGCGGGCGGACATACCCGCGTGGTGGAGGTGGTTTGTCAGGGCGAAACGCGCTTCAGGCTTGACGATCGGCAGGCTGAGGTAAGTAACGATCCGCTGGCGGTGCTGTCAAACACCACGCTTTCGCAGATCCTTGAGTTTGTCGAGCAGGTACCGTTCGACGCGATCCGCTTTATCCTTGATGCGGGGCGTCTGAACGATGCGCTCTCCCGTGAAGGGTTGGGCGGAAACTGGGGGCTGCACATTGGCGCGACGCTCAATAAACAGCGCACACGCGGATGGATGGCGCAGGATCTGGGCTCTGACATTGTTATCCGCACCAGCGCGGCCTCGGATGCCCGTATGGGTGGCGCGACGCTGCCGGCGATGAGCAACTCTGGCTCCGGGAATCAGGGGATCACGGCCACCATGCCGGTGGTGGTGGTGGCTGAGCACGTTCAGGCTGATGACGAACGACTGGCGCGGGCGCTGATGCTCTCGCATCTGTCGGCGATCTATATTCATTATCAGCTTCCGCGCCTGTCCGCACTGTGTGCGGCGACAACGGCAGCGATGGGCGCTGCGGCGGGGATGGCGTGGCTGATGGGTGGTTCTTACCAGACCATTTCCATGGCGATCGGCAGTATGATCGGTGACGTCAGCGGGATGATCTGCGATGGTGCGTCTAACAGCTGTGCTATGAAGGTCTCAACCAGCGTCAGCAGCGCCTGGAAAGCGGTAATGATGGCGCTGGATGATACTGCCGTGACGGGTAACGAGGGGATTGTGGCGCACGACGTGGAGCAGTCGATCGCCAACCTATGCGCACTGGCGTGCCGCTCAATGCAGGCTACGGATCGGCAGATTATTGAGATTATGGCGAGTAAGGTGTAGCGATTGACCTTCACCCCTCACCCCAACCCCTCTGGGGAGAGGGGCGAGTGGGTTCTTTAAACCGGCAAATCAATCAACAGCGCGCGCAGCGGCGTATCGGCAATCAGGGTGATATTCGCTTCATCACGAATAAATGCCCCGTCGCCGCAGGTGAGCGCTTCTTTCTCTTCCGCGTGCGTGACCGCATGCACCGTACCGTGAATGGACTGCAAATAGGCGCGCGGACCGTGCAGCTGGAAGCTCGCCTGTTCACCTTTCTTCAACTCTATATGGTGCAGCCACACCTGCTGACGCAGCTGCAGGCTGCCTTTACTGCCATCAGGCGAGGCAATCAGCTGCTGTTTGTCGCCCTTCAGTTCGATCTTTTGTACCAGCGGGTTTTCCCGCTCAGGGCAGGCGTCCAGCCACAGCTGCATGCGGGTCAGCGTTTTATCTTTGCTGAGGTTATGCTCGCTGTAGCTGATGCCCGGCTGCGTGGAAATTAACAATGCTTCGCCAGCCTTTGCCTGGACATGATTGCCCTCGCTGTCGCGATATTCTGCCTCGCCTTCCAGGATCAGGTTCAGGATATCGACTTTCGGGTACGTACGCGGCTGGAAGGAGGCGCCCGGGGCGAGCACTTCCTGATTCAATACGCGCAGTGAAGCGTAACCGAGGAGTTTCGGGTCAAAATAGTGTCCAAAGGAAAAGGTGTAGCGGGCCTGCAGCCAGCCGAAATCGGCTTGTCCGCACTGTTTAGCTGTTCTTGTCGTAATCATAAACTTGACCTCTCTTTACACTAAATCAATGGTAAAGGTATGGACGCTGCATTGTTAGCCAGATATTCTGCCCGGTATGTTCAAATTTCCTGAATGAGAACGAGATGGCTAAAGAGAGAGCATTGACGCTTGAGGCGCTTCGCGTCATGGACGCGATTGACCGACGCGGGAGTTTTGCTGCGGCGGCAGATGAACTGGGGCGCGTTCCGTCTGCGCTGAGCTACACCATGCAGAAGCTGGAAGAAGAGCTGGACGTGGTGCTGTTTGACCGCTCCGGTCATCGAACAAAATTCACCAACGTGGGGCGGATGCTGCTGGAGCGCGGTCGTGTCCTGCTGGAAGCGGCGGACAAGCTCACCACGGATGCCGAAGCGCTGGCGCGAGGCTGGGAAACCCACCTGACGTTAGTCACCGAAGCGCTGGTGCCAACCGAAGCGCTGTTCCCGCTGGTGGATCGCCTGGCGGCGAAGGCCAACACGCAGCTGTCGATCATCACCGAGGTGCTGGCCGGGGCGTGGGAGCGTCTGGAGACGGGCAGGGCGGATATCGTGATTGCGCCGGATATGCACTTCCGCTCATCTTCGGAAATCAACTCCCGCAAGCTTTACAGCGTCATGAACGTCTACGTTGCCGCGCCGGATCACCCGATTCATCAGGAGCCGGAACCGCTTTCTGAGGTCACGCGCGTGAAGTATCGCGGCGTGGCGGTGGCGGATACCGCACGTGAACGTCCGGTGCTGACGGTTCAGCTGCTGGATAAACAGCCTCGTCTGACGGTGACCTCGCTGGAAGACAAACGGCAGGCGCTGCTGGCCGGTTTGGGCGTGGCGACGATGCCCTACCCATTTGTAGAGAAAGATATCGCGGAAGGGCGACTGCGGGTGGTGAGCCCGGAGTATACCAGCGAAGTGGACATTATTATGGCGTGGCGTCGCGACAGCATGGGCGAAGCCAAATCGTGGTGTCTGCGCGAAATTCCAAAGCTTTTTGCGCATCACAATAAATAAGCGTGCAGGCCCGGTAAGCGTAAGCGCCACCGGGCATGAATTTACGCGCCGATCTTAGGATCCGGACCAAAGCGGTTTTCGCCCGGCGTGCCGCTCTGACAGTTGAAAATCAAAATCACGATCCAGCCAACAAGCGGGATCAGCAGCAACAGCAGCCACCATGCCGAACGATCGGTGTCATGAAGACGTCGGAACAGCACGGCCCAGGAAGGCAGCAATACCAGCAGACCATAAATCGTAGTGAGAACGCCTTCACCGCCCGCCCGTTCCCAGCCGAGGATTTTATCCACAATGCCCAGCACCATAATCAGGACGAAGTTCACCAGAACGAACATCCAGTACTCTTTGCGGCGGGCGCGGCCACCAAATCCAATGTAGTTGCGCAGTACTTTTAAATACCAGTCCATTTTTTCCTTGCCTCAATAATCGGTCAATCACTTGTTTTTTAAGCGATCGAGATAAGGATAGATGGAGATTGTGAATTAAAAAAGGGCATCTGGTGATGCCCTTCGTATTTATCCAAAACGAACGTCGCGCCCGTGCGGCTCATCCAGGTCCTGCCACGGGCCAATGGAGATAATGCCCGTTGGGTTGATGGTTTTATGGCTGCGGAAATAGTGGTTGCGAATATGGTCAAAATCGACCGTCTCCGAAATCCCTGGCATCTGATAGATGTCGCGCAGGAAACCGTGCAGATTCAGGTAGTCACTGATACGGTGCTTATCACACTTGAAGTGGGTGACGTAAACCGGATCAAAGCGGATAAGCGTAGTCCACAGGCGGATATCCGCCTCCGTCAGGCGATCGCCCGTCAGATAGCGATGCTGGCCGAGGATCTGCTCCAGTCGTTCCAGGGATTCAAAAACTTTCCCGACCGCTTCGTCATAGGCTTCCTGGCTGGTAGCGAAACCGGCCTTATAGACGCCGTTATTCACGTTGTCGTAAATCCAGCCGTTCAGCTCGTCAATTTTATCCCGCAGCTCGACCGGGTAATAATCTCCGGCGCGGGTGCCGTGCGCGTCAAACGCGGTGTTAAACATGCGGATGATTTCCGCAGACTCATTGCTGACAATTGTCTGGTTTTTCTTGTCCCAGAGCACCGGTACGGTAACGCGGCCGGTGTAGTGCGGATCGGCGCGCAGGTAGAGCTGGTAGAGGAAATCGTGGTGATACAGGTCATCACCGGTCGCGGCGGGGAAATCACTGTCGAACGTCCAGCCGTTTTCCAGCATCAATGGGTTCACCACCGAAACCGGAATCAAGGATTCGAGCCCTTTAAGTTTGCGAACAATCAGCGTGCGGTGCGCCCACGGGCAGGCGAGAGAAACATACAGATGATAACGATCTTTCTCGGCCGCGAAGCCGCCTTCACCGCTCGGGCCGGGAGCACCGTCGGCGGTCAGCCAGTTACGGAAGGCCGAAACAGAGCGCTTGAAGCGTCCGCCGGTGGATTTGGTGTCATACCAGACATCCTGCCAGACGCCGTCTACGAGTTGTCCCATTTTTTTCTCCTCCGTCAGATAGCAAAAGCGAGGAAATATTTCCTCGCTTTGTGTTCAGTCAGTATAGCCTGCTTACCACTTCTTATTCAGAAGGCGGTCGATGCTGTAGGCGCCTGGACCGGTGATAGCCAGCAGCAGGAAACCACCCGCGATGGTCAGGTTTTTCATGAACATCAGTGAGTTCACGCCTTCCGCAAAGTTGCTGTGGAACAGGAACGCGGTCAGCAGGGTGAAGCCTGCGGTAAACAGCGCAGTGGTGCGAGTCAGGAAGCCGAACAGAACCGCCAGGCCGCCGCCGAACTCAAGCAGAATGGTCAGCGGCAGCAGGAACCCCGGAACGCCCATGGATTCCATATACTGCTGGGTACCCGCGTAACCGGTGATTTTTCCCCAACCTGCCACGATGAACAGAATTGGCATCAGAATACGTGCGACCAGTACACCAACATCTTCTAATTTTTTCATTTTACTCTCCAGGAAACCACATGAGCGGCTGAACATTATTTGTCTGCAATTCCGGGTAGATACCGCGGCTCTGCTGTCGATGGAGAGGATAATAAACGGGGCGGGTGGCAATTGTTAGCAAGGAAAACTGTCAATCTTCTTCAAAGATATTGAGCAAGGGAGTGTGCGCAAAAACAAAAAACGGTAACCTGAGTTACCGTTTTGCGTTTATCACCGCAACTGCTGTTGTCGCAACGTCGCCTTCACCAGACGCCAGGCGCTCCAGGCACCAAAACCGCGTCGGGCCCAGCGGATGAGCATATTCGGATGACGAACCGTCCAGATAGCCATCACGCTGCTGCCGACCAGCGCCCACGAACGCAGGCTCAGGAAGGTATTCCAGCCACGGTCAAACCGTCGCGTCGCGTCGATCCAGTCACGGCGGCTGGCAGACAGATCCAGCCGCTGCTGCTGGATCTGACTTAACAGGTACGCTTTTCGCTTCTGACGTTCCGCTTTATCGCTCACGGCTTGTCATCCTCCAGCAGGGCGCGATCGTTAGCCAGTTCCTGGCGCGTGTGGCGCAGGAAAGTGGACTTGCGCGCTTTACGCATCGTCCATATGCCGCCAATCAACGCCGCGACCAGCAGAACGACGGTCGTGGCAATCATCGCGTTGAGTCGATACTGCGGGTCAATGGCCCAGATGATTAACACCATCAGGCTCATCAAACCAAATGCGGCGAAGAGCATAGTCAGCCCGAGCATCAGCAGCATCTGGAAGAGGTTCGCTTTCTCCTCTTCCAGCTCGACCACTGCCAGCCGGACGCGCGTTTCGGCAATCCCGACCAGCGTCGTTAAAATACGCTGGCCGATGCCGAGGACGTTGTTAGCAGGCCCTTGTGCGTGACGAGGATCTTCCATATTAACGACGCGTCAGCAGGACACCCAGCACCACACCGACTGCGGCACCAATTCCGACACCCGTCCATGGATTATCACGTACATATTCGTCCGCGCGCGCAGCCGCTTCACGGGTCTGCTTCGCCAGCGCATCACCGGTTTCACCCAGGCGATAACGGCTCTCTTTCAGCGCCTGCTCCGCTTTGCTGCGCAGCTTGCTGACTTCTTCTTTCGACTTATCGGCAGAAGAGTTCAGCACCTCTTCAAGGGTATCGGCCAGGGATTTCAGTTCAGCGCGCAGATGTTCAGACGTCGTATCTTTTGACATGATTCTCTCCTGTTGAGATTTCCGTTAACTCAATAATCGCGAGCTTCCAGCGCTTTCAGGTCGTCCTGCGCCTCTTTCAACTTCTTCTCGCGCTTAGCAATTTTTTCCGCATCCCCTTTCTCTTTCGCTTCCTGCAGGTCGTGACGGCGCTCGGCTATCTCGTCCTTCTGTTCAGCGATCTTCTTCTGATGGTCAGCACGTAGCTTGCTGTCTGAACAGTTCGCCTTCACTTCGCTCAGCGCTTTTTTAAGACCATCAACACGGTGCTGATTGTTATGCTTTTCGGCATAACCGATCTCACGCTGAATATCCTGTTCTTTCTCCTGACAGAGAGAGTTTGCGAAGGACGCAGTGCTTAAAGAAAAAAGGGCCAAAGCCAGAGTCATGCGGAATTTCATTATCGAAACCTTCCATTGTGTTGCGGCGTAAGCCGCTATCCAAAATTATGCGGAGTACATTCGAGGGGTGCTCCGCGTACTTAAGCATAGTAAGTAAACGGGGGATTCACCAAAGTGAGTGAAAAGATTCGGAATCCTGGTAATTATCCAAACCGACGCGACGTATCGCGAATCAATGACAACCACGCGGCTGGCGGGTTGTCATCTTCCTGCAGGGCAATGATATAGCCGTGCGGCAGCGTACGGTCAAGAACCGCTTTCGCGGCAGCGCTCTGCGCACGGGAATCAAACTTGATCAGTAAAACATCGTCCTGCGGGGTAATGCTTTTAAAGCGGATTCCGTTTGCATCCAGATGATGCCAGACGGAAAAACCGTCAGGCACACCACTCCCCTGGTTTACCGGACGAATGGCAAGCGTAGCATCCTGATGCGAAAGCGTATTCCAGGCCAGCAGTACGGCGCTGAGCATCACCAGTGCAATAAAGGCACAGGCAAAGCGGCGCATGGCGAGCGGTGAGATAACCATCGTTAACCTCGCGCTCCGTATTTTTTCTTCCACAGCACAACCAGAGAACCAATCAGGCCGAAGACCAGCAGAACAACAGGCAGCAGCATCAGGCAGGACATCAGCTGATCTTCATACTTCATGAAGACCGGCGTTTTACCCAGCGCATAGCCCAGCGTCGTCAGGATCAGAACCCATAACAGACCGCTCATCCAGTTGAAGAACTGAAAGCGTGTGCTGCTCAGCCCGGAAAGTCCGGCAATGGTCGGCAGCAGGGTGCGGACAAAGGCGATAAAGCGCCCAATCAGCAGCGCAGAAAGCCCATGCTTATGGAAAAGGTGGTGCGCCCGCTGGTGATAGTGTGCAGGCAAATGAGAAAGCCAGTTCTGGACGATCCGGGTATTACCGAGCCATCTTCCCTGGATATAACTCACCCAGCAGCCAAGGCTGGCCGCGACGGTCAGTAATAAAATGGTCTGTGGGAACGCCATAGCGCCTTTGGCACACAAAACGCCGACAAGCACCAGCAAACTGTCTCCTGGTAAGAAGGCCGCAGGCAGCAAACCATTCTCAAGGAACAGGATCATAAACAGGACGAAGTAGAGCATGCCAATCATGGAAGGGTTGGCCAGCGTTTCAAAATCCTGCGCCCAGAGGGCATGCAGCAGTTGAGTCAAAAGTTCCATTCAGTGTTCCTGGAAATCGGTTAACGTCACGCCTGTTAGCCGGGACAAACAGCACGGCGACATTGTTGTGATTTCATTATGGTCGCTCGCGGACACATTGCGGTGTGGCCAACACTGTTCCCTGTTAATTGGCTGGTTAGCAAGCACTAACTTACAAAATAACGAAGTGAATCCAATTGTAACAAAGCCCAACGTTCTGCGTCACAGAATTTGCGGGGTAAAATGATTTTGGCGGAAGCTATGGAGGGGAGCGAGAGATTTTACAAAGGCTGACACTATATATGTTTTGCTTACCCACTTATGCTGGAAGGCGCAATGAAGCGCCTGCCAGGCAGTAAGGCCAGTTATTTTGCGGCACTCGAGGCTGTATCGAGATGAACGACAGGATTATCAGCAAAAAGATAGCGGTCAGCGTTAAATTCAAAGTCGTCGCTGGTTTCATTGAACAGCATCTGTTTGGTGTTTTCCAGGTGTTGCCACATAGCCAGCTTCGCAGCGTGAGGGTCTTTACGAATCAGTGCCTTAAGGATTTGATCGTGGTCGTCACACCAGTTGTCCACGGTACGGGAATCGATATGGTCGTGCAGTTTTTTCCAGTACGGGTTATGAACGCGCTGAGTCCACATTTTCTCCACGATTGCTGCCAGCGCCGTATTCTGGGTTGCCAGGGCGACCTGAACGTGAAACTGCAGATCCCACTCTGAATCGCGGAAACATTTTTCCTTGCGGGCATTCTCCTGAATTTCCATCAATTTCATGATGTCCTGCTTGGTCACCTGCGTGGCCGCAAATTCCGCAATATTACTTTCGATCAGCTGGCGAGCCTGGAGCAGCTCAAACGGACCGTAGCTGGCGAATTCCAGACTTTCGTCCGCCACCGGAGAGTGTTTCGGCTGATTTGAAATCACATGAATGCCCGAACCTTTACGAACCTCAACGTAGCCTTCCACTTCCAGCATGATTATCGCTTCGCGTACCACGGTGCGGCTTACGCTTTTTTCATCCGCGATAAAGCGCTCGGCGGGCAGTTTATCACCGACAAGATAGACCCCTTGCTCAATGCGATCTTTCAGCTCGGCAGCAAGTTGTTGATATAAACGACGTGGTTCGGTGATTTCCATATGCGCTCCAGGCAGGGTACGGCAGATGATTTGTTATACCACTTTCGCGGGCTACTCTCCAGATTTTGCCATTAAAAAAGCCGCCCGGAGGCGGCTTCAGTGAAACGCATTTTCGCTAACTCTGCGTTGCCGGTTTTCCGAGGGACTCTTTTGCCAGCTCCTCCGCCGATTTGCTCTTCAGCACCGTCCAGATAACCACCGCGCCCATCAGGTCGAAGATTGCCAGCACTGCGAACAGCGGGCTGAAGCCGATAGTATCCGCCAGCGCGCCGACTACCAGGGCAAACATGGTGCTTGCGGTCCAGGCGGCCATCCCGGTCAGGCCGTTTGCCGTTGCCACTTCGTTACGACCAAATACGTCAGAGGAGAGCGTAATCAGCGCGCCGGACAGGGACTGGTGAGCGAAGCCACCGATGCACAGCAGGGCGATAGCCACGTACGGGCTGGTGAACAGGCCGATCATGCCCGGGCCAATCATCAGCAACGCGCCCATGGTGACGACCATTTTACGGGAGACAATCAGGTTCACACCAAACCAGCGCTGGAACAGCGGTGGCAGGTAACCGCCCACGATACAGCCCAGGTCAGCGAACAGCATCGGCATCCAGGCGAACATCGCGATCTCTTTCAGGTTAAAGCCGTAGACTTTGAACATGAACAGTGGGATCCACGCGTTAAAGGTACCCCAGGCCGGTTCTGCCAGGAAACGCGGCAGGGCGATCCCCCAGAACTGACGAGTCCCCAGGATCTGCCAGACGGACATCTTCTTGCCATTGTTGGTCTGATGCTGCGCTTCCTGACCACCAATGATGTATTCGCGTTCTTCTTCGGAGAGTTTTTTCTGATCGCGCGGGTGTTTATAGAAAATCAGCCACGCCATTGCCCAGGCAAAGCTCAGTACGCCAGAGATGATGAACGCCATCTGCCAGCTGTGCATCACGATAGCCCACACCACCAGCGGTGGCGCAATCATGGCACCGATAGACGAGCCCACGTTGAAGTAACCGACCGCAATGGAGCGCTCTTTTGCCGGGAACCACTCGGAACTGGCTTTCAGGCCCGCCGGGATCATTGCGGCTTCTGCCGCACCGACCGCGCCACGCGCCAGCGCCAGGCCGCCCCAGCTGCCTGCCAGCGCCGTAGCACCGCAGAACACTGCCCAGGCGATGGCGAAGAAGGCATAGCCGATTTTGGTACCAAGAATATCAAGAACATAACCTGCAACAGGCTGCATGACGGTGTAAGCGGCAGAATACGCCGCGATGATGTAAGAGTATTGCTGCGTGGAGATATGCAGCTCTTCCATCAATGTCGGCGCCGCGGCTGCCACGGTGTTACGTGTCAGGTAGCCCAGCACGGTGCCTAACGTCACCAGTGCGATCATATACCAACGTAACCCTTTAATTTTACGCATCTAAAACCTCATCGTTATGTTATTTCCGCGCCAGAGCACGTCAACCTCTCAACCGTTGCCGGGAGCAGTTGTGTAACGGGAGGGGCGTAACCGGAAGACTCTCCCGGAACGGCCCGAACCTTGCCATAAGTAAGCGTGCATAAGTCGGTATCCGTACCGTTAAATCTGGTGTATCTGACACCAGGAATGCATTCCGTCGGCTTATAGTTTGCGACGGCGAAAAGATAACTTGTCATACAACTTTAAAAGGTGAGTGACATCACAAATGTATGATTCTTTGTGGGGACATTATTCTTTGCGTGTGAAGCCAGTGCTGGCGCGGCCTGTAGAAGGGTTTACCCCGTTCTGGGTAATTTTTTTGTCGACGTTTATTGATCTGACTCACGAAAAAAACTTCGGTCAGTAGAAATTGGTGTGATAACTTTGCAGCATATGAACATACGCTTTCTGACGCTCCCGTAATGAGGAAGACGATAATGACGCCGTTTATGACCGACGATTTTCTGTTAGATACCGAATTTGCCCGCCGCCTGTACCACGACTACGCAAAAGATCAGCCGATTTTCGACTACCACTGCCACTTACCCCCGCAGCAGGTTGCCGAAAATTACCGTTTCAAAAACTTGTATGATATCTGGCTGAAGGGTGACCACTACAAATGGCGCGCGATGCGCACCAACGGTGTGGCCGAGCGCCTGTGTACCGGCGACGCCACCGACCGCGAGAAGTTTGACGCCTGGGCGGCCACCGTTCCGCACACCATCGGCAACCCGCTTTACCACTGGACGCACCTCGAACTGCGCCGTCCGTTTGGCATCACCGGCAAGCTGCTGTCTCCGGCCACGGCGGATGAGATCTGGAACCAGTGCAATGAACTGCTGGCGCAGGATCAGTTTTCCGCGCGCGGCATCATGAAGCAGATGAACGTGAAGATGGTGGGCACCACCGACGACCCGATTGACTCCCTGGAGCATCACGCCGTTGTCGCCAAAGACTCCTCTTTTGACATTAAAGTGCTGCCAAGCTGGCGCCCTGACAAGGCCTTCAACATTGAGCAGGCCACCTTTACCGACTATATGGCGAAGCTGGCGGAAGTGTCCGATACCGATATTCGTCGCTTCGCCGATCTGCAAACCGCACTGACCAAACGCCTGGATCACTTTGCGGCGCACGGCTGTAAAGTCTCCGACCACGCTCTGGACGTCGTTCTGTTTGCGGAATCAAACGAAGCGGAACTGGACAGCATCCTGGCGCGTCGTCTTTCCGGTGAATCGCTTAGCGAACATGAAGTAGCACAGTTCAAAACCGCGGTGCTGGTGTTCCTCGGCGCGGAATACGCCCGTCGCGGCTGGGTACAGCAGTACCACATCGGCGCGCTGCGCAATAACAACCAGCGCCAGTTCAAACTGCTGGGCGCGGACGTGGGCTTTGACTCGATCAACGACCGCCCGCTGGCGGAAGAGCTGTCCAGACTGCTGAGCAAACAGAACGAACAAAACCTGCTGCCAAAAACCATCCTCTACTGCCTGAACCCGCGCGATAACGAAGTGCTGGGCACCATGGTCGGCAACTTCCAGGGCGAAGGGATGCCGGGCAAGATGCAGTTTGGATCCGGCTGGTGGTTCAACGATCAGAAAGACGGCATGGAACGTCAGATGACGCAGCTGGCGCAGCTCGGCCTGCTGAGCCGCTTTGTCGGTATGCTGACCGACAGCCGCAGCTTCCTGTCCTATACCCGCCATGAATACTTCCGCCGCATTCTGTGCCAGATGATTGGCCGCTGGGTGCACGCGGGCGAAGCGCCAGCGGATATCCAGCTGCTGGGCGAAATGGTGAAAAACATCTGCTTTAACAATGCGCGTGACTACTTCGCCATTGAACTGAACTAAGGCCGTCTGAGGTTGATATGCAATACATCAAAATCCATTCGCTGGATAACGTTGCCGTCGCGCTGGCAGATTTAACCGAAGGCACGGAAGTGACCTTCGACAACCAGTCGGTCACGTTGCGCCAGGCCATTGGACGTGGACACAAGTTTGCCCTGATCCCCATTGCGAAAGGGGAGAACGTGGTGAAGTACGGTTTGCCCATCGGCCATGCGCTGGCGGATATTGCGCCGGGTGAATATATTCATTCCCACAACACCCGCACTAATCTGAGCGATCTGGACGAGTACAGCTATCAACCTGATTTACAGGCAGAAGAAGGGCAGGCGGCGGATCGCGAAGTGCAGATCTACCGCCGCGCCAGCGGTGAGGTGGGGATCCGCAACGAGCTGTGGATCCTCCCGACCGTAGGCTGCGTGAACGGGATTGCGCGTCAGATCCAGACGCGTTTCCTGAAAGAGACCAACGATGCCGAAGGTACTGATGGCGTGCATTTGTTCAGCCACACCTACGGCTGCTCGCAGCTCGGTGACGACCACATCAATACCCGCACCATGCTGCAAAACATGGTGCGTCACCCGAACGCGGGCGCGGTGCTGGTGATTGGCCTGGGCTGCGAGAACAATCAGGTGGACGCCTTCCGCGACACGCTGGGCGAGTTCGATCCTGAGCGCGTGCATTTTATGGTGTGTCAGCATCAGGACGACGAAGTGGAAGCGGGCGTTGAGCAGCTTCATCAGCTGTATGACGTGATGCGCCACGACAGGCGCGAGCCGGGCAAGCTGAGCGAGCTGAAGTTTGGTCTGGAGTGCGGCGGGTCTGATGGCCTGTCCGGCATTACCGCTAACCCGATGCTGGGCCGTTTCTCGGACTACGTGATTGCCAACGGCGGCACCACGGTGCTGACCGAAGTGCCGGAAATGTTCGGCGCGGAACGTATTCTGATGAGCCACTGCCGCGACGAAGAGACGTTTGAGAAAACCGTCACCATGGTGAACGACTTCAAACAGTACTTCATTGCCCATAATCAGCCGATTTATGAGAACCCGTCGCCGGGCAACAAGGCGGGCGGGATCACCACGCTGGAAGAGAAATCCCTCGGCTGCACCCAGAAAGCGGGCGCAAGCCAGGTGGTGGACGTTCTGCGCTACGGCGAACGCCTGAAAACCCACGGTCTGAACCTGCTGAGCGCACCGGGCAACGATGCGGTCGCCACCAGCGCGCTGGCGGGGGCGGGCTGTCACATGGTGCTGTTCAGTACCGGGCGCGGTACGCCGTACGGCGGGTTTGTGCCGACGGTGAAAATCGCCACCAACAGCGAGCTGGCGGCGAAGAAAAAGCACTGGATCGACTTTGATGCGGGCCAGCTGATCCACGGTAAAGCGATGCCGCAGCTGCTGAGCGAATTTGTGGACACGATTGTGGAATTTGCCAACGGCAGGCAGACCTGCAACGAGAAGAACGACTTCCGCGAGCTGGCGATCTTTAAGAGTGGTGTGACGCTTTAAGTGCTTTGTCGGGTGGCGCTAGCGCTTACCCGACCTACTGAACCCTGTAGGCCCGGTAAGGCGTAGCCGCCACCGGGCTTTTCTTTTTAACTGCGCAGGGCATTCTTCGCTAAACGCGCGTCTTCCGCCTGACAGGCCGCTGCGGTAAACAGCACGTCGGTAGAGGAGTTCAGCGCGGTTTCGCAGGAGTCCTGCAGCACGCCGATGATAAAGCCAACGGCCACAACCTGCATCGCGACTTCGTTCGGGATGCCAAACATATTGCACGCCAGCGGGATCAGCAGCAGCGAGCCGCCCGCCACGCCGGATGCGCCACAGGCACACAGCGACGCCACCACGCTCAGCAGCAGCGCGGTTGGCAGATCCACCGGAATGCCCAGCGTATGCACCGCCGCCAGGGTCAGCACGGTGATGGTGATCGCCGCGCCCGCCATGTTGACGGTCGCGCCCAGCGGAATCGACACGGAATAGGTATCGCGGTCCAGGTTCAGCTTCTCCGCCAGCGCCATGTTCACCGGAATGTTCGCCGCCGAGCTGCGGGTGAAGAAGGCATACACGCCGCTCTCGCGCAGGCAGGTCAGCACCAGCGGGTACGGGTTGCGGCGGATCTGCCAGAACACCAGCAGCGGGTTAATCACCAGCGCCACCAGCAGCATACAGCCGACCAGGACGACCAGCAGCTGCGCGTAGCCCCACAGCGCGTCGAAACCGGTGGTTGCCAGCGTCGAAGAAACCAGACCAAAGATACCGATTGGCGCAAAGCGAATCACCAGCTTCACCATAAAGGTGACGGCGTTCGACATATCGTTCACCAGATTTTTCGTGGTCTCGTTGCCATGACGCAGCGCGAAGCCCAGACCAATCGCCCAGACGAGAATGCCAATGTAATTTCCGCTCATCAGTGCGGTGACAGGGTTAGAGACCATGCTCATCAGCAGACCGCGCAGCACTTCTACAATGCCGGATGGCGGCGTGATATCGCCGGCGGCGCTGGTCAGGTGCAGCGTGGACGGGAACAGGAAGCTAAACACCACAGCCGTTAAGGCAGCAGAGAAGGTTCCCAGAAGATACAGGAACAGAATTGGGCGAATGTTGGTTTTTTGTCCGTGCTGGTGGTTGGCAATCGACGCCATCACCAGCATCAGCACCAGTACCGGTGCGACGGCTTTCAGCGCGCCAACGAAAAGGGTGCCGAGCAGTCCCGTTGCTTCCGCGGCAGGTTTTGACACCATCGCCAGCAGAATACCCAGTACCAACCCGACCAGAATTTGTTTTACAAGGCTGCCCTGCGCCAGGCGCGCGAACAGACCGCGTGATTGTGTGCTCATACGTTATTCCTGAGTGAAATTGCGTTCCATCCTGGATGTGCTCTAAGTCACATTTGTGTCCGGATGTAAGTATTTGTTTGCCTGGTTGAGTATCAGGGAAAGCAGCGAAAGGCGGAAGCGTAAAATGCTGGATTTTACGTGTCACATCATATTTTTTAACTATTGTGTCACAAAAGTGTGTCCACCCTCTCCCTGAGGGAGAGGGCCGGGGTGAGGGGATTACTCCACCTGCTGCTTCTTATCGTGCTGGCGGTTAACCCAGGTATTGATAATCAGCGTCACCAACAGAATGCCAAACACCACGCCGAGCGAAATGGCGATCGGGATGTGGTAGAAATCGACGATCAGCATCTTGATACCGATAAATACCAGGATCACCGACAGGCCGTACTTCAGCATCGAGAAGCGCTCTGCCGCGCCTGCCAGCAGGAAATACATGGCACGCAGACCGAGGATCGCAAACAGGTTAGAGGTCAGCACGATGAACGGGTCAGTCGTCACCGCAAAGATTGCCGGGATGCTGTCCACCGCGAAAATCACGTCGCTTAGTTCGACCAGAATCAGCACCAGCAGCAGCGGGGTGGCAAACAGCAGGCCGTTCTTGCGCACGAAGAAGTGCTCGCTTTCGATCTTGTCCGTCATACGCAGATGGCCGCGGATCCACTTCACCAGTGGCTTATCGCCGATACCGGTGTCGTCTTCTTTCGCCAGCGCCATCTTGACCCCGGTGAACAGCAGGAACGCGCCAAAGACATACAGCAGCCATTCGAACTGGGTAATCAGCCAGCTGCCGGCGAAGATCATGATGGTACGCAGGACAATGGCACCCAGCACGCCGTATACCAGCACGCGTCGCTGCAGGGCTGCAGGTACGGCAAAATAGCTGAACAGCATCAGCCAGACGAAGACGTTATCAACCGCCAGGGCTTTTTCAATCAGATAACCGGTGAGGAAGGCGAGCGCCTGAGGGTCGGCCACCGCACGGCCTTCGGTCGAGGCCAGATACCACCAGAAAACGGCGCAGAAAAGGAGTGAGAGGCTAACCCAGACCAGCGACCAGACGGCGGCCTGCTTAACGCTCATGCCGTGCTCGCCGCGACGACCCTGCAAAAAGAGGTCGATCGCCAGCATGATGAGCACGACAACCGCGAATCCGCCCCACAGCATTGGAGTGCCGACAGAATGCATACTATTTTCCTTACACATAAAAAACAAAAACGGCCATGGTCAGAAGACGATAGCCGTTAGCTTTTTATGCATAGACCTCGCCTTCCGGCAAGGTCTCACTTACAACCACGAAGGTTGCCCGGCGACCGGATGCGGTTTTGCACGCATCGTAATGACGATCCACCGGCGAAGAAGTTACTCCCCTTTGCAGGTAACAAAATATGTCAGACCATCGGTTTCGTCAATGGTCTGCGCCGTTTCATTACACAGCTTTACGCGATCGCTTCCGCGCCTACGCCGTCTGCCGGGAACACCACGCCGGTCTGGCGGCGGATCTCCGTCTGCAGCTTCGCCGTGGTGCGGCTCACCGCAAGTCCTGGGTGATTCACTTCATTGTCCTCGACCAGACGGGCGAATACCTCTGCCTCATAGAGCATAGTGTTAATATGCTGAGGCTGCGTCAGCTCCTGCGCTTTACCGCCGCGCGGCACGAAGCTTACCTTCTGGCATTCGGAGATTTTCTCAATGACCAGCGAGCCCGCTTCGCCCTGAATTTCGCTCGGCAGCACGGAATCGCTCACCTTGGAGTGCTGCAGGGTGACGCTGAAATTACCGTAGTCCAGCACCACGACACCGTGCGCATCCACGCCGCTCTCCAGCAGGCTGGCGGTGGCCGTGACGTCGTGCGGCTCGCCCCACAGGGCCACGGCAGAGGCGAGGCAGTAAAAACCGATATCCATAATCGAGCCGTTCGAGAAGGCCGGGTTAAAGGTATTTGGGTTCTCGCCGTCGAGATAGCGCTGGTAGCGCGACGAGTACTGGCAGTAGTTGATAAAGGCTTTACGCACTTTGCCAATTTTCGGCAGGGACTGCTGCAGCAGAAGGAAATTCGGCAGGCTGGCGGTTTTGAACGCTTCGAACAGCACCACCTGATTTTCGCGGGCAAGCGCAATGGCTGCTTCCACTTCTTCTATGTTAGAGGCCAGCGGCTTCTCGCAAATTACATGCTTTTTGTGGCTGAGAAACAGCTTTGTCTGCGGGAAGTGCAGGGAGTTCGGGCTGGCGATATACACCGCGTCAATGGCGTCGCTTTGCGCCATCTCGTCGAGAGAGGTAAAGAGATGCTCAACGAGGTAGTCGTTGGCAAAACTCTGCGCCTGCTCAAGGCTGCGGGAATAGACTGCGGTAAGTTTTAGTTTGCCGGTTTCGTGGGCGGCGTCGACGAACTGGCGGGTGATCCAGTTCGTTCCAATGACTGCGAAACGTATCATAAACGTTTACGTACTCCGTAGCGGGGAACCTATAGCCACTGTAGCACGTCATCATGACAATTCGCGTGCGCTACTGCGCATTACTCTTTAACGATAAATGCGTCAGCCACAGGCGGGTATCAAACTCCAGCTGGTGATACTGCGGCTCCATGTGGCAGCACAGGGAATAGAACGCTTTGTCGTGCTCTTTCTCTTTCAGGTGCGCCAGCTCATGGACTACGATCATCCGCAGAAAGGCTTCCGGCGCGTTACGGAAAACCGTCGCCACGCGGATCTCCGCCTTAGCCTTCAGCTTGCCGCCCTGCACGCGGGAGATGGCGGTGTGCAGGCCGAGCGCGTTTTTCAGCACGTGGATCTTGTTGTCGTACATCACCTTGTTGATCGGCGGCGCGCTCTTCAGATATCGGCTTTTCAGATCCTGCGTATACTGCCAGAGGGCCTTATCGGTCGCGAAATCGTGCGTGCCGGGGTAGCGTTTTTCCAGCACCGCGCCGAGCCTCTGCTCGGCAATCAGGCTGCGAACCTGAGTCAGTAAATGCTCCGGATAGCCCTGGAGATAAGTAAGTTGGTTCATCAAAAGCCCAAATTAATGCGAAAACGGGTATACTCACGCACCCTTTTCAGGGATACGCCAAATTTTACCATTCAGGAGGGCCGATGAGCCACTTAGACAACGGTTTCCGTTCACTCAACCTTAAACGTTTCCCGGAAACGGACGACGTTAACCCGCTTCAGGCGTGGGAAGCGGCAGATGAATATCTGCTGCAGCAGTTGGATGAGACTGAAATCCGCGGCCCGGTTTTGATCCTGAATGACGCGTTTGGCGCGCTGGGCTGTGCCCTGGCGGAACACGCGCCTTACAGCATCGGCGATTCCTACCTGAGTGAGCTGGCGACGCGTGAAAACCTGCGCCATAACGATATCGACGAGTCCAGCGTGAAGTTCCTCGACAGCACCGCGGACTATCCGCAGGCGCCGGGCGTAGTTCTGATTAAAGTACCAAAAACCATGGCGCTGCTGGAGCAGCAGCTGCGCGCGCTGCGTAAGGTCGTGACGCCGGAAACCCGCATCATCGCGGGTGCCAAAGCGCGCGATATTCACACTTCGACGCTGGAGCTGTTCGAGAAGGTCCTCGGCCCGACCACTACCACGCTGGCCTGGAAAAAAGCGCGCCTGATTAACTGCACCTTCAGTGCACCGGAACTGGCCGATGCGCCAGAGACCCTGAGCTGGAAGCTGGAAGGCACAGACTGGACCATCCACAACCATGCAAACGTCTTCTCCCGCACCGGTCTGGATATCGGGGCGCGTTTCTTTATGGAACATCTGCCGGAAAATCTGGAAGGGGAAATCGTCGATCTGGGCTGCGGCAACGGCGTGATTGGCCTGACGCTGCTGGCGAAGAACCCGGACGCCAGCGTGGTGTTCAGCGACGAGTCGCCAATGGCGGTGGCCTCCAGCCGTCTGAACGTGGAAACCAACATGCCGGAAGCGGTGGATCGCTGCGAGTTTATGATCAACAACGCGCTGTCGGGCGTTGAGCCGTTCCGCTTCAACGCCGTGTTCTGCAACCCGCCGTTCCACCAGAAGCACGCCCTGACGGATAACGTCGCGTGGGAGATGTTCCACCACGCGCGCCGCTGCCTGAAAATCAACGGCGAGCTGTACATCGTGGCGAACCGCCACCTGGACTACTTCCACAAGCTGAAGAAGATTTTCGGCAACTGCGTCACCATTGCCACCAATAACAAGTTCGTGGTGCTGAAATCGGTGAAGCTGGGACGTCGTCGTTAAGATTGTTTTGCCTGGCGGCGCTTCGCTTGCGCAGGCCTACGGTTTTGTAGGCCCGGTAAGCGCAGCGCCACCGGGCGAGAAATCAAATCGCTAATGCCAATGTTGTCCCCTGCGCAATGGCCCGCCGCGCATCCAGCTCCATCGCCACGTCGCACCCGCCGATCAAATGCACCGTTTTCCCCGCCTCGCGCAGCGGATCGGCCAGATCCCGCTTTGGCTCCTGCCCGGCACATAAAATCACATGATCCACGCGCAGCAATTGCGGCTCGCCGCCGATCGTGACGTGCAAACCCTCGTCGTCGATCTTCTGATAGCTCACCGCCGGGATCATCTTCACCCCGCGCGAGAGCAGGGTGGCGCGGTGGATCCAGCCCGTGGTTTTGCCCAGCCCTTCGCCCGGCTTGCTGGCCTTACGCTGGAGCATCACGATCTGGCGCGGGCTTTGCGGCAGCTGCGGCCCTTCCGGCCGTAATCCGCCGGACTGGTTCAGGCTGGTGTCGATACCCCATTCCACGCAAAACTCGGCAATGTTCTGGCTGGTGGCCTCGCCCGGCTGGCTTAAGTACATGGCGGTATCAAAGCCGATCCCGCCGCAGCCGATAATCGCCACCTTCTCGCCAACCGGCGCTTTGTCTCTTAATATATCCAGATAGCTCAATACCTTCGGATGATCGATGCCCTCGATCGCAGGCGTGCGCGGGGCGATCCCACTCGCCAGGATAACCTCGTCGAAATCGATCAGATCCGCCGCGCTGACAAACTGGTTAAGCCGCAAATCAACACCCGTCAGGTCGATCATCCGGCGGTAGTAGCGCAGCGTTTCATAGAACTCCTCTTTACCGGGGATCTGTTTGGCGATATTAAACTGCCCGCCGATCTCACCGGCGGCATCAAACAGCGTCACGCTGTGCCCGCGGGAAGCGGCATTCACCGCAAATGCCAGCCCAGCAGGGCCAGCGCCCACCACGGCCAGGCGTTTTTTTGTCGCAGCAGGTACGACCGGCATTTTGGTTTCATGGCAGGCGCGCGGGTTAACGAGGCAAGAGGTGACCTTGCCGACGAAGATCTGATCCAGACAGGCCTGGTTACAGCCGATGCAGGTGTTGATCTCATCCGCGCGGCCGCTTTGCGCTTTGGAGAGCAGTTCGGCATCCGCGAGGAACGGGCGCGCCATCGAGACCATATCGGCATCGCCGCGTGAAATCACATCGTCCGCCACCTGCGGATCGTTAATGCGGTTGGTTGTGACCAGCGGAACAGACACTTTGCCCTTCAGCTTGCGCGTCACCCAGCTGAACGCCGCGCGCGGCACCGGCGTGGCGATGGTCGGGATGCGCGCCTCGTGCCAGCCAATCCCGGTGTTGATAATCGTGGCGCCTGCGGTTTCAATCGCCTGCGCCAGCTGCACGGTTTCGTCAAACGTGCCGCCGCCTTCCACGAGGTCGAGCATCGACAGGCGGAAGATGATAATAAAATCCGTGCCCGTACGTTCGCGCACCGCGCGCACCACTTCCACGGCAAAGCGCATCCGGCGGGCATAGTCGCCGCCCCATTCGTCGTCGCGCTGGTTGGTACGGGCGGCGAGGAACTCGTTAATCAGATAGCCTTCAGAGCCCATAACCTCTACGCCGTCGTAACCCGCCTCACGCGCCAGCGCGGCGCAGCGGGCAAAATCGTCGATCAGCGCCTGGATCTCGTCGTGGCTGAGGGCGTGAGGGGTAAAGCGGTTAATCGGCGCCTGAATAGCCGATGGCGCAACCAGCTTTGGCTGATAGCTGTAGCGCCCGGTATGCAGAATTTGCAGGGCGATTTTGCCGCCTTCGTTATGCACCGCGTCCGTGACAATGCGGTGGTGCGGCAGCTGTGACGCATCGTTCAGGACCGCGCCGCCCTCCATGCCCACGCCGGAAGGCGCCGGGGCCACGCCGCCGGTGACGATCAGCGCCACCCCGTGGCGTGCGCGCTCGGCGTAGAAGGCTGCCAGACGCTCGGCCCCGTCCGGATGCTCCTCCAGCCCGGTGTGCATCGAGCCCATCAACACACGGTTTTTGAGGGTGGTGAACCCCAGATCGAGCGGGGCGAATAACGACGGGTAGCGGCTCATAGTCTCTTCCAGTGTAAAATTATTGTTATGTGGTCGGATGAGTTACTAATTTAGCCAGCGGCAGAAGAAAGGTAAAAGCGGGATCGAATGATTGTGATAGATCTCAAAGAACTTCCCCTCATCCCTGTGGGGAAGGAGAGGGTTAGGGTGAGGGGCGTGTGTCGCGCATCAGCCCCGGTGCCTGCCACATCGACGTCGTCAGCCCGCTGTCCACCAGCCCAAGCTGGTCGGCGTACACCGCCTGCCATTTCTGCATCATGCCGTCATACAGCTCGCGGTGCTGCGGGTTCGGCGTGAACTCGCGGCTCCACTTCACCAGCCGTTCGCCCGTCGAGGCCATATCGGCAAACAGCCCCGCGCCCGTACCTGCGGCAATCACGCAGCCGAGCGCCGTGGCCTCTTTCACTTCCGGCACGCGCACCGGCAGGCCGGTAACGTCGCTTAAGATCTGGCTCCACAGCGCCCCTTTCGAACCGCCTCCGGCAAACACCAGGCTTTCAAACGTCACGCCGGAGAAGCGCGAGATCTGCGCCAGGTTGCAGGCCGAGACGATCGCCGCATTCTCCTCCAGGGCGCGGAACAGCGTCGCTTTGTTGCACTTTTCCGGATCGATGGAGAGGTTAATAAATGACGGTGCGGCGTGGTACCACTGCTTAAAATGCATCGCGTCGGAGAAGATCGGCATCACCCCGTGGGAGCCTGCCGGTACGCGACTCGCCATCTCTTCCAGCAGGGAGTAGGTGTCCATCCCCATCCGTTCGGCAATCAGCTTTTCCTCCGCGCAAAAGGCGTCGCGGAACCAGCGCATGGTCAGCCCTGTGAAAAAGCTGATCGACTCCGCCTGCGCCATGCCGGGAATAACGTGCGGGTTCACGCGGATGTTCATCTCGGGGTCGGTGCGCACCTGCGGCAGGTTTACGACCTGCTGCCAGAAGGTGCCGCCCAGCACCGCCGTTTGCCCGGCGCGAACCACACCCAGCCCCAGACAGCCCAGCTGCACGTCGCCGCCGCCCATCACCACCGGGGTGCCTTCGCGCAGGCCGCTCTGCTGTGCGGCCTCTCTGGTAATCGCGCCCAGCACGGTGCCGGTCTCTTTCACCGGGGAGAGGATATCGGCGCGCAGCCCGGCCATGTCGAGCAGCGCCGGACGCCAGTCGCGGGAAAACAGATCCAGCATGCCGGTGGTGCCCGCGTTAGACGGATCGACCGCCAGCTCGCCGGAGAGCTTCGCCGCCAGCCAGTCGCTGATCATGGTGATGGTGGCGGCTTTACGATAAATATCCGGACGATGGTGTGCCAGCCATAGCAGGCGAGGCATCGCGCTCAAGGCCAGCGTCTGGCCGGAAACCTCATACACCTCGGATTCAAAACGATAGTCGTGGATCTCTTTGAGTTCGGCCACCTCGCGGCTGGCGCGGGCATCGACGTTGGCGCAGGCCCAGATGGCTTCGCCGTTGCGGTCGTACAGCACAATCCCTTCGCGCATCGAGCAGCAGGCGACGGACTGAATATCCGCCGCGCTCAGGCGCGCACGCTCCAGCGCCTGATGAATGCACCGGCAGGCCAGCTGCCAGTTGGTGTCGAGGTCGAACTCCATCGACCCCGGCACGTTCTCCACGCTCAGGTGCTTCCACTCGGCCTGGCCGACGGCAATCTGATTGCCCTGTAAATCGAAAATAACGGCGCGAACGCTGCCTGTCCCTGCATCTAACGCTAAAAGGTAACTCATGAGCTTGCCTCGTTGTTAGCGCAGGGCAACCCCGTTACGTCAGGGCCAGCACCGCGCGGGCTGTCGTCTCTTCCGTCACCAGGCCATTGATACGACGACCTTTCAGTGCGGCATAAATCGCATCGGCTTTCTCTTCCCCTCCGGCCACGCCAACGATGGTGGGCAGCTGCGCCAGTTCATCGAGCGTGACGCCCAGCAGTTCTTTATGGATCTCCAGCTCCTCAACGCACTCGCCTTCGGCATTAAGGAAATAGCCGAGAATGTCGCCGACCGCCCCTTTGCGGGCGTACATCAGCTGTTCACCTTCGCTGATATAGCCGGAGCGCAAAATCGTCGCGTCACGGCGCTGGTTCACCGAACCAATGCCGACAACCGCCACGTCGGCGGCGGTGGCCGCGAGGATCACGTCCCGCACGCTGGTTTCGCGTTTTAAGATCCCGGCCACTTCAGCGGAAGACACGCGAAGCGGGGCGGGGATCATGCTGACGCTGCAGGCCGCGTCCAGCTGGCCGATACCGGTCATATACGGCCCGACGCCGCCGGAGAGCGTCACCAGGCGGATCTGCTGCGAGCTGATAAAGCCGCTTAAGTGCTGCAGGCTGCTCATGGTGGTTTCACCAAATCCCACCGCCAGCAGCTGGCCGGGTTCCAGCACGCCCATCAGCGACTGCGCCGCGCCAATGCCCAGCCGCACATTCATCGGCGGGGTATTGAGGGCGGGCATCACGCGCACCAGCTTCAGGCCAAAGCGCTGCTGTAGCTCGGTTTCCAGCGCCAGACAGCCCTCGTAGCGGGAGTTGATCTGCACGCGGATCACCCCGGACTGACGACCCTTCTCCAGCAGGCGGGAGATTTTCAGGCGCGGCAGCCCGAGCCGCTCGCCGATGTCGTTCTGGGTTAATCCGTCGTGGTAATAACACCAGGCCACGCGCGCCACCAGCTCCTCTTCCGCCAGTGCCAGCCCGGCAAACCGTCCTTCTTCCGCAGTGCGTTTATCGCTCATAGTTGAACTCTTATAAAAATTTAGATCATATGTTCGTGATGACGCGAAGGGAAAGTGTGAGCCACGCGACAAAACGGATCTTTTCGATCGTTTCTGGTTTATCTGTATCTCAATCGATAAAACTGTGATCCCTGCACGGTTGTAAATATAGTTCACCGTCTACGCTTTTGAACATTATTAAATCTAAAAATCATTTGTTCAATAGCGGAGCGATGATGACACCACTTCTCGACGCGCGGAATATCAGCAAGCAGTTCTCAGGCGTGCCGGTTCTGAAAGGCATTGATTTCACGCTGCTTGCGGGGCAGGTACACGCGCTGATGGGCGGTAACGGTGCGGGAAAATCGACGCTGATGAAGATCATCGCCGGGGTGGAAACGCCGGACAGCGGTGAACTTTCGGTTGCGGGGGACTCTTTTGCACGGCTCACGCCCGCGCAGGCGCATAAGCTCGGCATTTACCTGGTGCCGCAGGAGCCGCTGCTGTTCCCCAACCTGACGGTGCGGGAAAACATCCTGTTCCGCCTGCCGCGCGAACGCGATCTGGAAAAGCGGCTGGCGGAGAAACTCCAGCAGCTGCAGTGTCAGCTTAACCTCGACGCCGCAGCCAGCACCCTGGAGGTGGCGGATCAGCAGATGGTGGAGATCCTCCGCGGGCTGATGCGCAATGCCAGGATCCTGATCCTCGACGAACCCACGGCCTCCCTCACGCCGGGTGAAACCGAGCGGCTGTTCCGCCAGATCCGCGCCCTGCAGGATCTGGGCGTCGGCATCGTCTTTATCTCGCATAAATTGCCGGAGATCCGCCAGCTGGCAAGCCACGTCTCGGTGATGCGCGACGGCGCGGTAGTGCTGAGCGGCGAAACCGCGCAGTTTGACGATAACGCCCTGATTGCCGCCATGACGCCGGTGAGCCGGGAGAAAGGCTTAAGCGATGCACAAAAACTGTGGCTGGCGCTGCCGGGCAACAGGCGCACCCAGGCGCAGGATTTCCCGGTGCTGCGGGTGGAAGATCTCACCGGGGAGGGGTTTATCGATCTTAGCCTTGAAATCTACGCCGGGGAGATCGTCGGCCTGGCCGGACTGGTGGGATCCGGGCGCACCGAGTTTGCGGAAACGCTCTACGGCCTGCGTCCGGTGCGCGGTGGCCGGGTCTGGCTGGAAAACCAGGAGATCACCGGCGATCCGGTCAGTTCACGCCTGGAGAAAGGGCTGGTCTACCTGCCGGAAGACAGGCAGGTATCTGGCCTGTTCCTCGACGCGCCGATCCGCTGGAACACTGTGGCGCTGAACGAGCCGTCCCTCTGGCAGCAGCGCAAGCGGGAGTCTGCGGTGGTGGAGCGTTATCACCGGGCGCTGGGGATCAAGCTCAACTATGCGGATCAACCCGTACGCACGCTCTCCGGCGGCAACCAGCAGAAGGTGCTGCTGGCGCGCTGCCTCGAGGCCAACCCTTTACTGCTGATCGTCGATGAACCGACGCGTGGCGTGGACGTCTCGGCGCGCGCCGATATCTACCAGCTGATAAAAAGCGTGGCGGCACAGAACGTGGCGGTGCTGATGATCTCAAGCGATCTCGACGAGTTCCCGGGCCTGGCAGACCGCGTGCTGGTGATGCATCAGGGCGTGCTCAGCGGCGAGCTGCCGCGCCACGCCGTCAGCCTCGACAGGATGATGGCGCTGGCATTCGGAGGGCAATCATGAAGACCTTGCTGAAAAACCGCGAGCTGAGCGCGTTTCTCGCCATTCTGGCGCTGTTCGCCGTGCTGGTGGCGCTGAACCCATCCTACCTGAGTTTACAGACGCTGGGGATGATCTTCGCCAGCGCGCAGATCCTGATCCTGCTGGCCATCGGCGCGGCGCTGGTGATGCTGACCCGCAATATCGACGTGTCCGTCGGCTCCATCGTCGGGCTGTCCGCTATCGCTGTCGGCGTGGCGCTTAATAGCGGCTACAGCCTGCCGGTTTCCATTCTCTTCGCGCTGTCGACTGGGGCGCTGGCCGGGGCGTTTAACGGGTTTCTGGTTGTCGCGCTGCGCATTCCGGCAATAGTCGCCACCCTCGGCACGCTGGGGCTGTACCGCGGGGCGATGCTGCTCTGGACGGGCGGAAAGTGGATTGAGGGGCTGCCGCCGGGGCTGAAATCCCTCTCTGAGCCTGCTGCCGTCGGGATATCGCCGCTCGGCATGCTGGTATTAATTATCGCCGTCGTTGGCGCATGGACGCTGTCGCGCACCGCGTTCGGGCGGGATTTCTATGCGGTGGGGGATAACCTCGCCGCCGCGCGCCAGCTGGGCGTGGCGGTGAACCGCACCCGCATGATTGCCTTTACCCTGAACGGCCTGCTGGCAGCCTGCGCCGGGATTGTCTTTGCCGCGCAGATTGGCTTTGTGCCCAACCAGACCGGCAGCGGGCTGGAGATGAAGGCCATCGCCGCCTGCGTGCTCGGCGGTATTTCGCTGCTGGGCGGCACCGGCACGCTGATTGGTGCTCTGCTGGGGGCGTTCTTCCTGACCCAAATCGACACCGTGCTGGTGCTGTTCAGGCTCCCGGCGTGGTGGAACGACTTTATCGCCGGGCTGGTGCTGCTGGGCGTTTTGGTGCTCGACGGGCGCCTGCGCCAGGCGCTGGCACGCCATCAGCGGGCGCTGAAGTATGGCCGCTTCCAGCCGGGCAACAGAGGGGGAAAGCACGTCACCCCGTTTCCCAAACGCAAAAAAGAGGTGGCGTAAATGAGACTTAACTGGGAAGGCGCGCTGCTCATTTTACTGGTGCTGGAGATCCTGCTCTTTGGCGCCATCAACCCGCGCATGCTCGACGTCAACATGCTGCTGTTCAGCACCAGCGACTTCATCTGCATCGGCATTGTGGCGCTGCCGCTGACGCTGGTCATCATCAGCGGCGGGATCGACATCTCCCTCGGCTCGACAATTGGCCTGTGCGCCATCGCGCTGGGCGTGATGATGCAGGCGGGGTGGCCGATGGCGGTCGCCGTTCCGCTGACGCTGCTGCTCGGCCTGCTGTGCGGATTATTTAATGCCGCGCTTATTCACTATACCGGCATTAGCCCGCTGGTGATCACCCTCGGCACGCTCTACCTCTACGGCGGCGGCGCGCTGCTGCTCTCCGGCATGGCGGGGGCGACGGGCTATGAGGGCATCGGTGGCTTCCCGGACAGCTTCACGGCGTTCGCTAACCTCACGGTGTTGGGCCTGCCGATCCCGCTGGTTTTGTTCGCGGTGATTACGTTTTTCTTCTGGCTGATTACCCACCGCGGGCGCTTTGGCCGTCATCTGTTTTTAATCGGCCAGAACCCGCGCGCGGCGCGCTATGCGGCGCTGTCGGTGAACGGCATGCCCTACGCGCTGTACGGGCTGGTGGGCGTGGCCTCGGCGATTGCCGCGCTGGTGATGGTCTCTTATTTCGGCTCCGCGCGTTCGGATCTGGGGCGCGATTTACTGATGCCCGCGCTCACCGCCGCCGTGCTCGGCGGGGCCAATATCTACGGCGGGTCAGGCTCGGTTGTTGGTACGGCGCTGGCGGCGCTGCTGGTGGGCTACCTGCAGCAGGGTTTACAGATGGTCGGCATCCCTAACCAGGTGTCGAGCGCGCTGTCAGGGGCGCTGCTGGTTGTGGTGGTGATGGGACGTTCGCTAAGTCTGCACCGCGAATGGGTGCGATCTCTCTTTAGAAAACTATCCGGAGCGTAAGATGAAAACAAAACTGCTCGTCCTGACAATGGCCCTCAGCTTCGCCTCGGCGCAGGCGGCGGACCGCATTGCCTTTATCCCGAAGCTGGTAGGCGTGGGCTTTTTCACCAGCGGCGGCAACGGCGCGAAAGAGGCGGGGAAAGATCTCGGCGTGGATGTGACCTACGACGGCCCGACCGAGCCGAGCGTCTCCGGCCAGGTGCAGCTCATCAATAACTTCGTTAACCAGGGCTATAACGCCATTATCGTCTCCGCCGTGTCGCCGGACGGCCTCTGCCCGGCGCTGAAGCGCGCGATGCAGCGAGGCGTCAAGGTTCTGACCTGGGACTCCGACACCAAACCGGAGTGCCGCAGCATCTACATCAACCAGGGAACGCCGGAGCAGCTCGGCGGCCTGCTGGTGGAGATGGCGGGCAAACAGGTCACCAAACCAGATGCCAAAGTGGCGTTCTTCTACTCCAGCCCGACCGTCACCGACCAGAACCAGTGGGTGAAAGAGGCGAAAGCCAAAATCGAGAAAGATCACCCTCAGTGGCAGATCGTCACCACCCAGTTTGGCTATAACGACGCCACCAAATCCCTGCAAACCGCCGAAGGGATCTTAAAAGCGTATCCGGATCTGAATGCGATCATCGCGCCGGACGCCAACGCGCTGCCTGCCGCGGCGCAGGCGGCGGAAAACCTGAAGCGGGAAGGGGTGGCGATTGTCGGCTTCAGCACGCCGAACGTGATGCGCCCGTACGTTGAGCGCGGCACGGTGAAAGCCTTCGGCCTGTGGGACGTGGTGCAACAGGGCAAAATTGCGGTCAATGTCGCCGATCGCCTGCTGAAAAAAGGCGATCTTAACGTCGGCGACAGCGTGGACGTCAAAGACATCGGCGCGCTGAAGGTCGAGCCGAACAGCGTGCAGGGCTACCAGTACGAGGCGAAGGGCAACGGCATCGTGCTGCTGCCGGAGCGCGTGGTGTTCACCAAAGAGAACATCAGCAAATACGATTTCTGACGGGGGGAGCAAATGGCTGATTTAGACGACATCAAAGACGGCAAAGATTTTGGCATCGGTACGCCGCAGGTTAACGCGCCGTACACCCTGAAGGGCTGCGGCTCGCTGGACTGGGGCATGCAGTCCAGGCTTTCGCGCATCTTCAACCCGCAGAGCAACCGCACGGTGATGCTGGCCTTTGACCACGGCTACTTTCAGGGGCCGACCACCGGCCTTGAGCGTATCGACCTCTCCATCGCGCCGCTGTTTGGTGAAACCGACGTACTGATGTGCACCCGCGGCATCCTCAGGAGCCAGGTGCCAGCTGCGACAAACAAACCGGTGGTGCTGCGCGCCTCCGGCGGTAACTCGATTCTGGGGGAGCTGTCGAACGAATGTGTGGCGGTGGCGATGGAGGATGCCCTGCGCCTGAACGTCTGCGCGGTGGCGGCGCAGGTGTACATAGGCAGCGAGTTTGAGCATCAGTCGATCAACAACATCATCAAGCTGGTGGACGCAGGGGCTCGCTACGGCATGCCGACGCTGGCGGTGACGGGCGTCGGCAAGGAGATGGCTCGCGACGCGCGCTACTTCTCGCTCGCCAGCCGCATCGCCGCCGAAATGGGGGCGCAGTTCGTCAAAACCTACTACGTGGACGAGGGATTTGAAAAAGTGACCGCCAGCTGTCCGGTGCCGATAGTGATCGCCGGGGGCAAAAAGCTGCCGGAGCACGAGGCGCTGGAGATGTGCTGGCGCGCGATCGACCAGGGTGCATCCGGCGTGGACATGGGGCGCAATATCTTCCAGTCCAGTGCGCCGCTCGCCATGCTGAAGGCGGTGAAGAAAGTGGTTCATGAGAACTGGAACGCCCGCGATGCGTTCCAGTTCTGGCAGGAAGAGAAACAGGGAGAAGCAAAATGAACGTGACGCTGGTGGAGATCAACATCAAGCCCGAGCGGGTGGACGAGTTTCTGGAGGTGTTCCGCGCCAACCACGAGGGGGCGATTCAGGAGCCGGGAAACCTGCGCTTTGACGTATTGCAGGATCCGCGTGTGAAAACGCGGTTCTTTATCTACGAGGCCTATAAGGACGAAGAGGCGGTGCTGGCGCATAAGAAAACGCCGCACTACCTGGCGTGTGTGGATAAGCTCGAAGAGCTGATGTCAGAGCCGCGTAAGAAACGCAGTTTTGTGGGGCTGTTGCCGGAGTAGCGGCCATGCCGGGTGGCGCTAATGCTTATCCGGCCTACCGCACCCCGTAGGCCCGGTAAGCGTTAGCGCCACCGGGCGTTGTTCAGGCCAGCTCCATCAGTTGAACCTGAGCCGTGGCACCCGGCATCAGCCGCTGCAGGTTATTAACTAACTCCTCTCCTGCTTCTTCCAGCGCCGCAAGCGGCATCGACGGCAGACTTTCAAGAATAAACCACATAGATTGCGCCTGGCTGTCCAGACGAGTACGCACCCCTTGTCGCCAGTTCCAGCGGCGGCAGGTGACGCCGAGATCGTCGCGCCAGATAACCTCGCCCGGTTCCGGATGTTCTATCACCGGCTGTCCCTCTTTATAGGTATCAAACGGCTCGCTGCCGTCGGCCAGCGTCAGGCGCGGTGCACCCGAGTACGCCGCGAGATTTTCCCCACCCACCGGAATGGCGTAGCGAATACTCACCGCGTTATAGATATCCACGACCGGATCCAGCGATGGCAGCGAACCGTCTTTCTGTACCCGCTTGCGCAGGGCCGCGGCGGAACAGGGCGTGCGTTTTGGTTTCGCGCCGAAGGCTTTAAATACCTCATCCCAGTCTGAAAGGTGTGCAGCAGCCCATGGCACATCATCATTAAGCATCTGCTGGCAGGCCTGCGCCAGCGCGGCAGTTGCCACCTCCGGGTGGGTAATCGGCGCAGCTTCAACCAGAATGCTCAGCGCCCGAAAGCCTGGGGCAATCCCGGCAAGACGCGAATCTATTGACGGCGTAACGAGAGACATAAATAATCCTGTATTGACTGTTTTATACCATGGTAGTGACCAATGACTGATAAAGTCAATATAATGACTGATTCGGGTGCCGATGTTGCCCAGGTAAGCCTGGCCGTGGCGAACCGCATCCGCAACTGGCGGAAAGAGAAAAAGCTGTCGCTGGACGAGCTGTCCCGCCGGGCCAGCGTCAGCAAAGGGATGCTGGTGGAGATCGAAAAGGGCGCAGCCAACCCCAGCATCGCTATTTTATGCAAGCTGGCCGCCGCGCTCGGCATCTCCGTGGCGGATATCGTTAACGTCTCCAGCGAGCCGCAGGTGCACGTTATCGAAGAAGCCGCGATTCCGGTGCTGTGGCAGGGCGCGCAGGGCGGTTACGCCAGGCTACTGGCGGGCACCGCGGGCCCGGATATGATTGAGTTATGGCAGTGGGAGATGCTGCCGGGGGAACGCTTTACCTCTCCGGGGCACCCGGCGGGAACCTTTGAGCTACTGCACGTGATCGAAGGTGTTTTATCGCTAACGGTGGACGAGACGGTGACGCAGGTTAACCAGGGCGCATCGGCGGTGGCGAAAACCGAAGCGGCGCACGGCTACGCCAATGAAGGCGACACCGTGCTTCGTTTCACCATGACGGTGGCGGAGTTTCACCGATAAAAAGTAGGCCGGGTAAGCGTAGCGCCACCCGGCGTTGTTTATGCCTCTTCCACGCTCACCCGCAGTGCGGCCAGCGCCTTGCGCGCCGCCTTCAGCACCAGCTCGCACTGCTCAATGGTCAGCGTCAGCGGCGGCTCAATGCGGATGGTTTTCGAGTTGTTGAGCGTGCCGGCCACCAGCACCCGCTGGCGGAACATCTCGCTCGCGAAGCTGTAGCCGATTTCGTTGTCGACAAACTCGATTGCCATCAGCATCCCTTTGCCGCGCGCCTCCTGCACCAGATCCGGGTACTCACGGCCAAGCTGGCGGAAACCGTCCAGCAGCATGTCGCCTTTCTGCTCCGCCTGCGCAGGCAGGTTTTGCTCCAGCAGCACGTTGATGGTGGCCAGCGCCGCCGCACAGGCCAGCGGGTTGCCGCCAAAGGTGGTGGTGTGCAGGAACGGGTTGTCGAACAGCACCGAGAACACCTCCTCGGTGGCAACCGTCGCGCCAATCGGCATCACGCCGCCGCCGAGGGCCTTCGCCAGACACAGAATGTCCGGCTGAACGTTCTCGTGCTCGCAGGCAAACATCTTGCCGGTTCGCCCCATCCCGGTCTGCACTTCGTCGAGGATCAGCAGCGCGCCAAACTCATCGCACAGCTGACGCACGGCGGGCAGATAGCCTTGTGGAGGGAGGATCACACCACCTTCGCCCTGAATCGGCTCCAGGATCACCGCCGCCACGTCATCGCCGGTTTTACGGCATTCGCTCAGCACGGTGCGCATGGCGTTGATGTCGCCAAACGGCACGTGGCGGAAGCCCGGCAGCAGCGGCATAAACGGTTTGCGGAAGGTGGATTTAGCCGTAGCCGACAGTGCGCCCAGGGATTTCCCGTGGAACGCGCCGCTGGTGGCGATAAAGGTGAATTTCCCGCGCGGCGACTGGTACGCTTTGGCGAGTTTAATCGCCGCCTCGACCGACTCGGTGCCACTGTTGCTAAAGAAGCTGTACTTCAGTTTGCCGGGCGTTAAGGCCGCAAGCGTTTTCGCGAGCATGGCGCGAAGCGGGTCGAGCAGTTCCTGGCTATGGAGAGGTTGTTTCGCAAGTTGATTCTGTACGGCGGAAACCACTACTGGATTACGGTGCCCCACGTTGAAGATACCAAAACCACCCAGGCAATCTATAAACTCCTGTCCCTGGGTGTCGACAAGCGTGTTCAGACTTCCCGCTTGCCACTCTACGGCTCCGTAATCCCCGCCGGCGGTAACAGATTTGCGATACTCCAGAAAACCAGGATTCACATGTTCTTTAAAGTAATCGATGACCTCTCGGTTAAGTTGTTTCATCTCCTCATGATCGAGTGTTCGCTTCTCAATGAGATTCAGTGCGTGCGCAGTACAGGCAAGAGCCGAGGCGCTGGAAGGTAACCTGTTCAAAATATGCTCCCGGGGATCGCGTATCACATGATACTGAGTTAAGTATTGCAGGGATTACGCCACTTCAGATGACTTAACGAAAATCGGGATAAACGCCAGGTTAAAATTATGTTGCGCAATATTTAATCATGCCGGAGCAACCGAAACGGGATTTAGCCATACAGCGCAAGGGGCGCTGGAAAGGGGGATACGACTCAATTGCACTACCGGAGTGCATAGCCTGCTACTTAAGTGGGCATTAACAGGTCATGCTTTGTAGGTAATTTCTTATCGAAAGTATTTGAAATCACTAGATTATAAAATCTCACAAAAAGTGCGGTTTAAGTGAAATCTGCGATCTCCATCAAGTTTAACAACTAAAGATAAATTGTTTACCGCCGAAAAAACAATAAACCACAAAATTAACATTCGAATAACCTGCAAGGAATGCCCGTCATGTCTTCTCCTTCCTATGTCACCCAGAATAACTATCCTCTGGACGATGACACCACCTTAATGTCGACCACAGACATCCACAGCTATATGACCCATGCAAACGACACCTTTGTGCAGGTGAGCGGCTATCAGCTTGATGAGCTGATGGGGCAGCCGCACAATCTGGTGCGCCATCCAGATATGCCGAAAGCGGCGTTTGCCGATATGTGGTACACCCTGCAGCAGGGTGAGCCGTGGAGCGGGATTGTCAAAAACCGACGTAAAAATGGCGATCATTACTGGGTGCGTGCGAATGCGGTGCCGATGGTGCGGAACGGGCAGGTGACGGGGTATATGTCGATCCGCACCCGGGCCAAAGAGGAAGAGATTGCCGCCGTAGAGCCGCTCTACCGGGCGCTGAATAACGGGAGCTGTAAAAAGCGTATCCACAAAGGACTGGTGGTGCGAAAAGGGTGGCTGGGTAAGCTTCCGGCCATGCCGCTGCGCTGGCGCGTACGCAATGTGATGGCGGCGCTTTTTGCCGTGCTTGCCGCTACCCTGGTGTCCACCTCCGCAGGCTGGTTGCCGCTCGCAGCCGCCGCAGTGGTGATGCTGCTGGGAACGCTGCTGTTTGAGCAGCAAATTGTCCGCCCGATCGAAAACGTCGCCCGCCAGGCGTTGAAGGTAGCGACCGGCGAGCGCAACAGCGTGCAGCATCTGAACCGCAGCGACGAGCTGGGGCTGACGCTGCGTGCGGTAGGGCAGCTGGGGCTAATGTGCCGCTGGCTCATCAATGACGTCTCAAGTCAGGTGATGAGCGTCCGTGACGGCAGCGACAGGCTGGCGCAGGGAAATGAAGCGTTGAACGATCGTACGCGGCAGACCGTGGCGAACGTGCAGCAGACCGTCGCAACGATGAACCAGATGGCCGCTTCCGTTCAGAGCAACTCTGAAACTGCCGCCGAAGTGGACAAACTCTCCGTGGCCGCGAGCAGCGCGGCGACGAAAGGCGGCAACGCGATGCAGACCGTGGTGAAAACGATGGATGATATCGCCGACAGCACGCAGCGCATTGGTTCGATTACCTCTCTGATTAACGACATCGCTTTCCAGACCAATATCCTGGCGCTGAATGCGGCGGTGGAGGCCGCAAGGGCCGGCGAGCAGGGGAAAGGTTTTGCCGTGGTCGCAGGTGAAGTTCGCCACCTTGCCAGCCGCAGCGCGAATGCGGCGAACGATATCCGCAAGCTGATTGATGCCAGCGCCAGCAAGGTGCAGTCCGGCTCCGAGCAGGTGCATGCCGCAGGCCGCACGATGGATGATATTGTCGAGCAGGTGAAAAATGTGACGCAGCTCATCGCGCACATCAGCCACTCGACGTCAGAACAGGCCACCGGACTGTCAGAGTTAACCCGCGCGGTGGCGGAACTCGACAGCATTACGCAAAAAAATGCCGATCTGGTCGAGGAGAGCGCCCACATTTCTGCCATGGTGAAACACCGCGCCGGACGGCTTAAGGATGCGGTGACGGTTCTCCACTGAGTCAGTAATGTTCCAGAAAGCCGTTTATTTCGCAGGGAATAAACGGCTTTATTCTTTTGTGATTGTAATTATTAATGTATTTTGTTGTTAATTTTATATTAAATAACTAAAAAAATTTCCTCGGTTATTTGTTCCTGCCTAAGTCAATTTCCCGCGATGCAATTTTGCAAAACCCTGATCTGGTGGTCTGGTAACGATCAATGGAGCCATATCAATAGCCCCTGCCTATCCATTGTGATGGTTATGAAATAAAAAAACGATCAAAGTCATAAAGTTAGCGGATTCGTTACCGATAACAGCGATCGTCTGAGAAATAATCACATCGATGGAGAAAATATGTTCTTACATGACGTAAAGATCGGCACGAAATTATTTCTGGCGTTTGGGTTCTTTATTGTCCTGATGGTGGTCAGCGCCAGTTTGTCCTTGCTGAGTCTGAACCGGGCGAACAACGGGATGCAATCCATCATTACCCATGATTATCCCACCACGGTAAAAGCGAACCAGTTAATCGATAACTTCCAGGAATTTATTAGCACTCAGCAGCTCATGTTGCTGGATGAACAGGGAACGTACACAGCGCAGTCGCAGCAGCATCTTAAAGCGATCAGCGAGCATATTACGGTGATCCTGGGTGAACTGAACAGTGCGCTGCAGGATCCAAAATCACAGCAGGTTCTTGCCGAGATCCACGACGTCCGTCAGCAGTATCTGGACTCACGCTATCGTATTTTGCAGGCGGTGCAGAATAACGATCGTGCGGGCGCGATCCAGGAGATGATGACCAACACTCTTTCCGTGCAGCAGGCCTATAAAGCCAAAGTGCAGGAGCTGATTGCGATTCAGAACCAGGAGATGCAGAGTGCCGGGGCGCTGGTGGAAGGCGATTTCAAATCTAACCGGCTGATGCTGATCCTGATCACCCTCTTTAGCGTCGCGGCTGGCAGCCTGATTGGCTGGTTTATCGTGCGCGCTATCACTCGTCCGCTCGGCGAGGCGGTGAATTTTGCCAATGCCATTTCAGAGGGCGACCTGACGGGCAGCATCACGCCGCATGGCAAAGACGAAACGGGCCTGTTGCTGCACGCACTGATGGAGATGAAAAACCGCCTGCTGGACATTGTGCAGCAGGTGCAAACCGGCTCGGAGAATATCTCCAGCGCGGCCGCGCAGATTGTCGCCGGAAACCAGGATCTCGCCGCGCGCACGGAAGAGCAGGCAAGTTCCGTTGAACAGACCGCCGCCTCGATGGAGCAAATTACCGCGACGGTGAAAAACACGGCCTCGCACACCGGGGAAGCGACCAACCTCTCGGCCGATGCCGCCACGGTGGTCAAAAACAACGGGGAGATGATGAAGCAGGTCACCAGCAAAATGCGCCTGATTAATGAGACGTCGAACCGGATGTCCGACATTATCGACCTGATCGACGCCATTGCCTTCCAGACCAACATTCTGGCGCTGAACGCGGCGGTGGAAGCGGCGCGTGCGGGCGAACACGGCCGCGGCTTTGCGGTCGTGGCGGGGGAAGTGCGCCAGCTTGCCCAGAAGAGCGCGTCGTCTGCCAGTGAAATCCGCGAGCTGATTGAGAGTTCCACCAGTCAGACCCAGGACGGGATGAATCTGGTCGAAAAAGCGAGTGCGTTGATCAACGGCATGGTCGGCAACGTGGAGGAGATGGACGTGATCCTGCGCGAGATCCGCCAGGCCAGCCACGAGCAGACGGAAGGGATCTCGCAGATCAACAGCGCAATTGGCCTGATTGATGCCACCACTCAGCAGAACTCTGCGCTGGTGGAGGAGTCCGTCGCGGCGGCGGCATCGCTTAACGAGCAGGCGATGCACCTGAAAGAGCTGGTACGCGTCTTCCGCGTGAGTGAGCACGCGCCGGTTTAATCCAGCTGGGAGATCTCCAGCGCCGCGCGGTCGATTACGCCGATAATCTGCTTGAGCTGCGCGTCGCTGAGTTCTCCCTGATTCACCTTCAGGTCTAATACCGCTTTAAAGTTATCCAATGCCCGCTTCATCTGCGGGTTTTTGCGCAGCTGAAAGCCGACGCTGCGCGCTTTAATACGTACCTGGATCTGTTCCAGCTGTTCCCGATTTTCGTCCAGCCAGCGTTGTCCTTCAGCGGTAATTGCAATCTTCTTACGACCGTTTTCTTCTTCCGTGATGGTGATAAAGGTCTGATCCTGAAGATAATCCAGGGTCGGGTAGATCACGCCGGGGCTCGGCGTGTAGTTCCCCTGGGTAAGATTCTCGATCTCTTTGATCAGCTCATATCCGTGGCTCGCATTGCGGGTCAGGATATCCAGAATCACCAGCCGCAGATCGCCGTGGCCGAAAAAGCGCGGTCGGCGTCCGCCGCCTTCGTGTTCGTGTCGCATAGTATGCCCTTTAATTGATATATCTAAACTATATCTAAGATATATTCAGATGTAATCTAAAATATCTTGCATTTTTACTGATTAGTAATCATTATCATTTAAAAATCAATTTAGATATATCGTAATCACCAGAGAAGAGGCTAAAAATGGCATCTACCCGTTACCCACAGCGCGTGCGTAATGACCTGCGTTTTCGCGAGCTGACGGTGCTCCGCGTTGAGCGCATCAGCGCAGGCTTCCAGCGCATTGTTTTAGGCGGCGAGGCGCTGGAGGGCTTTTGCACTCGCGGTTTCGACGACCACACCAAAGTCTTTTTCCCGGCACCAGGCGCCACGTTTGTCCCGCCGGTAGTCACCGATGAAGGTATCGACTGGGGCGACGGCGTGCGTCCGCAGGCGCGCGACTATACGCCGCTGTACGATGAGGCAAATCATGAGCTTGCGCTCGATTTCTTCGTTCATGACGGCGGCATTGCCAGCAGTTGGGCGGTCGAGGCGAAGGTGGGCGACAGGCTGACCATCGGCGGACCGCGCGGTTCGCTGGTGGTGCCGGAGGATTACGCCTGGCAGCTGTACGTGTGCGATGAATCTGGCATGCCCGCGCTGCGTCGACGATTAGAGGGCATTGCAAAACTGCCGGTGCACCCGGAAGTTCATGCGGTGGTGACCGTAGGTGACGAATCTTATAAGGACTATCTGGCGCACCTGAGTGATTTCAACATCACCTGGGTGGTGGGCCACAGCGAGCAGGCGGTGGCTGCCCGTCTGGCGGCGCTGACCGTTCCAGCGGAGGATTACTTTATCTGGCTGACCGGGGAAGGGAAGGTGGTAAAAAGCCTGAGCCGCCAGTTTGAAACCGACGCGATTGACCAGCAGCTGGTGCGTGCCAGCGCATACTGGCACGCTAAATAATCAGGCTGCGGAATCGAGCTGCGCTTCACTGACCTGATGTTCGAGCGAGGCGCATACCTCTTTCAGCGCTTTCTCCTGCTGGGCAAAGTACGCTTCCATATTGCTCAGCGACGAGACCAGCAGCCAGGACTCTTCTTTTTCCAGCTCCGCCAGCTCGTTCACCAGAGTGTCGATTTGCTCGCGTACTTGCGCCATTTTTTTGCGGATACGCTCCAGATCGTTCAGCCTGTCGCTCGCCATCAGCGGCTCGAAGCCCTGCTGCAGACGGGCCACCAGTGAGCGAATGGCTTTCACATCGCCGCGCTGCTTTGCCTGGTTGAGCTGCACCATCATGCTGTTGGCTTCTTCTTTCAGATCGTCTGCCACCAGATCCGGGTGGCAGAGCTTGCTCGCCTGTCGCCAGAGACGCTTCAGCTCGTTCTGATCCTCTTCCGAGAGATTCTTGCCTTTGCGCAATCGCACTTCGGCATCGTGATGTTGCTCGCGGTACTTCTCGTACTCTTCGTTGGCCTCGTCACGCGCCTGACGGGCGGGCTCCTCTTCGCGCGTCAAACCACTTTCCAGCTCCAGCGCCTCGGCCAGCAGGTTGGCGATCAGATTGCTTTGCTGCTCCAGGTGCTTGCGCGCCTCCGCGGCCTGTACGGAGTCCGCAGGGAGATCGCGCCAGCGCTGAGTGAGCGTTGCCAGCACCTCTACGGCCTGCGCCATATAGCGCTGGCAGCGACGATAGTCCTCCTCGCGACGACGTGCCTCCGCCTGCTGTCGACGCAGGTTCAGCTCCGCCAGCGTTTTACGCAGGGCGAGGATCTGCTGCATCAGCGGCCCGAGGCGGGAGAAATAGAGATCGTTAAACTCATCAAGCTGCTGCACGCGCGCGTTGCGGCGGTCAATCAGATCGCGCAGACGCTCTTCCAGCGCCCTGAGCTCAAGCTTGCTGGCGGCTACCTGTGGGTCACGCCACTGGGTTACGGCGCGCTGGCCCTGAAGCCAGGCGGTTATAGCCGCCATCGCCGCGGTGTAGTTCTTTTGTTCAAACGACACGACGATTGCCTGTAGCTCATCGTCAAACGCTTCATTTTTCAGGCGTGTCAGCTGGCTCTGGATGATGTCGTCATCTTCCAGTTCAATGGCATTTTTAATGATTTCTAGCCGTTTGATCGGTGTGCTCATGATGCCTTTCGCTTTGGCGCTTAAGTATTTGAGTTAAGGGTAGTTGTTGTAAAAGCTACAGGAAATAATACACACGGATGATGATCGGCGCGATGGGGGATTTCTTTAGTTTTGCAGTTTGTGAAGTCGTGCGGAGGGTGATGGTCTTCGCACAGCTCGCCGAAAACGCTCGTTTTAATCTATTGAAATAACGATTAATTATTACCAAAACAAGACCAATCCCTACGTAAAATTACCTGGTAAAACCCGTAATCGCCCGAATAGTTTGCCTGTGCCGGGCTGCTTATTATCCCTCTCACTGACTGTTTTCCTGACATCGGCGGACCACCGTTCGACGAGCGGAATATTTTTTCAACGGAGTAGAGATGAATATGAAAGCTATTTTAGCCGCCCTGCCGATCGCGATGATTCCGGCTACTGTTCTGGCAGCAAATACTGAAGAAGGGTATTACGGCTCCGCAAAATACCTCCAGGTTGAACAGCGTGCAAAGGAGATGGATACCAGCGCGCGTCCTGGGGTAGGGCAGTTTGTCGGTGGTAAAGAGAAAGAGCACTTCGGCGGCGCGGCGATTGCTGCGGGCTATCAGTTTGGTAACGGCTGGCGTACAGAGGGTGAATATACCTTCAAGCAGAAGGCTGAATATATCAATGGTTCCAGTGTTTTTGTTACCAACTCTGACCACCTGAAAACTGAAACCGAGCGTCTGATGGTTAACGTGTATCGTGATTATGAGCTGGGATATGGCGTTTCTCTGTACGGTACGGCAGGTCTGGGCGTGAGCAAGATCAAAGCCAACGGCTGGCAGGGTAATTTTAGCCGTGAATATGCTTCTACTACGCAAAACAACCTGACCTACGCTTTAGGGGCTGGCGTGAGCTATACGCCGGTTGAGCGCCTGTACATGGACCTGGGCTACCGTTATATCGATATGGGCAAGATCGAAAGTGGATATAACAACTTCACTAACGCGCGTGGCTTAAAAGACGAACAGATGAAAGCGCACATCGTCTCTAATGAATTTACCCTTGGCATGCGTTATGTCTTTTAACCTGTTGTAAGTGTCACTGCTTTAAAAACAGGGCCAACGCCGCGGGAATGCGGGGTTGGCTTTTTTGTGGTTTTTACAACTCGGCTTTTGCGGGACTCTAAACCTTGACCCGGCGAGGTAGGTAACGAAAAGTCGAAGTGCCCAGTCACGCCGTAGGTGATGTAGCAGGAATTATTTTTAACGTTTTTTCAGTATAAACCGTCATACCATCAGGAATGTCTTTGCTCACAAATGACATGGCGCCGATGATAACGTTATCTCCTATGCATATCTTATCTGCAATGATGCACGACCCCGCGCCAATGCTGACATTATTGCCAATAACAATGGAAATCGGCTCTTTATTATCATTCGCGCCGGTTATGCCTATTGTGGTGTTCTGTCGTATCCGCAGAGAATGCCCGATTGTTGCAGAACCATTTACAACAATACCATGATGATGAGAAATCACCATGCCTGGCCCGATTGTTGCCCCCAGCTGTATATCTGTTCCGTATTTGAAAATGAGCTTTCTGTTTATCTTTAACGCTCTTTTCCTCAGGAATTTGCTGTCTGAGTGATGCCAGTAAGACGCGATGCGCCACCAGAAGTGGAAGCGGCGGTCGGGGCACTTTATTGCTTTATGCAGAACCCTAACCCAAGAAAATGCGTTAGAACTCATCATTACTTCGCGGCGCAAGCATTCACGCATGTGTTCTGATCTGGCTTTTTTATCCACTGCTTCTCTTTTCCTCTTATTTTGTCTCGGGAATTTTCGGGGGGGACACCATTAGCAGTTAATAAAAAAGCCACTCGTTAAAGTGGCTTAATTATCTGATTTTACAGCTAAAATTTGGTGGCCCCTGCTGGACTTGAACCAGCGACCAAGCGATTATGAGTTCCTACAGGAACAACCGAAAATCAATAGTTTGCGTTATTTATCATTGACATAGTTTGCCACAATTTGCCAACGTTTACCAATTATTCGCCATTTCCACCGCCACTTTATCGCCATTCCCCCAGACCTTTAACCATAAAACAGGTGCTTTAGTTCTCACCAACGAAACATAAATCCAAATCCGCCGGGAGGCGTAATGTTAGGTGCTGAGGCTGAGTTTATCATGCCCCACCCACCGAAGCCGTTGCCGTGTGAGATGTTGTAACTGCCTGTCATCATCGTTTGCCCATGGCATTTTGTTTGCAATGAGCCATCACTCTGTACGACAAAGCCATCTTGATGCTCATCTAGGAACATTCCTCTGAGTACTTCCACTTTGTTATCTGCTAAATTTAAATCCAATAAAATGTCACCCAATCCTGCTCGGATTTTAATATTATTTCCTTCATATTCGTAATCCCATGCCGAGGTCGATACTACCAATTCTCCTCGCCTTACTGACAGTAGCACTCGTCCTGCTTCGTCAGTAATGTCGATTGATACTGTCAGCCATCCTTCATCACAATGGATGGTAAAAAAATTTTTACCATTCACCCATACAGGACAATGCTCACCTTTGCCATCAGGGTACCAGCCGGTAACTCTATTAGTGCCAAGTAATGTGACGAGTTCTTTTGATGGTTCAACTTTGAATCCAGAAGTAAGTTCTCTGCTCTTATTGAAAGGGTTGAGCTTCGCTTCTCGAATTCGCTCATGTGATAACTTTTTGGTCGTTTTAGCTGAGTGATGATTGGGGCATAAAAGCACTAAATTATCAGCAGTATGCTCTTGAACATCAGCGTATTCCTCGATGTGGTCATACTGAAAGAATGGCATCCCGCATATTGCACAACCAAATCCACATTGCTTTCTGACTTCTCTCTTGATTTCAGCTGGTATAGAAGGTCTATTTTCTGACATACACTATTCCTTATAAATCAAATTTGTACATTGCATTTTGAAATAGACAATGGATTAAGTTTGACTGCATCCTCAAGATGGTCAGGAGCAAAGTGCGCATATCGCATCGTCATTTTTATATCGGTATGGCCGAGTACGCGCTGTAAGACCAGAATATTTCCACCATTCATCATAAAGTGGCTGGCGAAGGTGTGGCGTAAAACATGGGTAAGTTGTCCTGCCGGTAGTTCAATGCCTGTTCTTTCCAGAGCAGACCGGAACGCGCCATAACAATCACTAAACAACCGGCCTTTTTTATCATCAGGCAGGGACTCATAGAGCTCTTTGCTGATTGGGACGGTGCGGTTTTTCCTGCCTTTCGTGTTGGTGTATGTGATTTTGTATTTCGCGAGCTGGCTTTTTCTCAAGCTCTCGGCCTCAGACCACCGTGCGCCAGTGGCGAGACAGATTCTTACCACGGTTTCTAAATCAGGGTGGTCATGCCGTTTACACTCTCCGAGGAGTTGCGAAATTTGGTCGTGAGTTAGCCAGGCCATTTCCATTTCTTCTGTGCGGAATGGGCGCATATTTTTCAGTGGGTTTTCCCCCTTCCATTCTCCGAGGCGGTTTAGCTCATTGAACACTGCCCGGAAGTAGGCCAACTCAAGATTAAGTGTGCGAGGTGATACCTCTTTGACTCTGTTTGAACGGGCATACTCACCCTTTAACCGTTTTTCTCGGTAGCGGGAAAACATCTGCGCATCGAAATCGCGTGCGAGTGGTTCTCCCATACACTCAAAAGCATGGTGCATGGCTAACTGGCGTTTCAAGCCGTCTTTCAGCGTAATACCATGAGCGCTATACCATGAATCAACCAGCTCTTTTAACGTGCGCCTGTCTTCCCTTTCTTCCTGCCATGGGTTTTGAACGGTGTACTGTTCAAACGCCAGAGCCTCGCCTTTAGTTGCGAATTTCTTTCTGATACGTTTGCCTTTTGCACCGTTTGGGTAGATCTCACAAATCCAGCCGCCAGCCGGATTTTTACGGACAGTCATCAATTAACCTCGCTGTATACACCCACTACACGGCCAATCGTTTTTATTTCATCTATCCCGCACTCAAACGGTACTTTGCCGCCCGCAACGTGTAACTTTTTGCCGGGTAGGAGCGTCAATTCTCTGATGCTGGTAGCCCCCTCAATATCAACCAACCAAAGGCCATCAGAAAGTGAGGCATCTTGTTCTATGAAGTGCAGCTTTCCATCGGCGCGAACAGCAATACCTTTTGACAGTTGCTTGCTAAAAAAAACAGCGTCAATACTCAATGGTGAATTTTCTTCGAGTTTTCCATCACTCAGGGTGAATGAGTCTATCGTTTTCGGATCCGTTGGAGACGGTTTGCCATCATATTGAGAGCCTTGCCCCGTAAGAAGCCATAGCAGGCTTGCTCCGGTTTCTAGTGCGCACTGTACGGCGAAATCATAAGAAACAGTGCCTCGCGTGTAGCGGTTTTGTAGGGAGCTGGCTGCAATATTGAAGTGCCGGGCTAGCTGGATTTTTTGAGTAAAACCATATACTTGACAAATTCTATCCAGTAACTCGTCGTTATTCACTTGAGTATCAAGTATCAAAATTTACTCCTTTGGGTATTTACTAATATTCAATCGAGTATTAGTATCGTTGCTAATTCGGGCAATCAGTGGCAGAAGTTGGCAAACAGAGGCCATTGATTGCAAACATTTTCAAAATGGGAATCATGCAACATGGCTTCTGAAATCGCAATCATCAAAGTGCCTGCACCTATCGTTACTCTGCAGCAATTCGCAGAGCTTGAGGGTGTTTCTGAACGCACCGCTTACCGCTGGACAACCGGCGACAACCCTTGTGTACCAATCGAACCCCGCACCATCCGTAAAGGCTGCAAGAAAGCAGGTGGCCCGATTCGTATTTATTACGCACGCTGGAAAGAAGAACAGTTGCGTAAGGCGTTTGGGCATTCCCGTTTTCAACTCGTCATCGGCGCTTAATTCACTTTATGTGAATTGTAAGGATGCAGCATGTTTGATTTTCAGATTTCCAAACATCCCCACTATGACGAAGCGTGCCGGGCTTTTGCGCAGCGTCACAACATGTCGAAGCTGGCCGAGCGCGCGGGTATGAATGTTCAGACGTTACGCAACAAACTCAACCCGGAACAGCCTCACCAGTTTACGCCGCCTGAATTGTGGCTGTTGACTGACCTGACCGAAGACTCAACCCTCGTTGATGGTTTTCTGGCGCAGATTCATTGCCTACCATGCGTGCCGGTTAATGAGCTGGCTAAAGAAAAATTGCAGTCTTACGTCATGCGCGCAATGCGTGAACTCGGCGAGCTGGCGAGCGGTGCGGTATCTGATGAGCGTCTGACCACTGCCCGTAAGCACAACATGATTGAAAGCGTTAACTCTGGCATCCGCATGTTGTCATTGTCGGCTCTGGCGCTGCATGCGCGTCTGCAGACTAATCCTGCTATGTCGAGTGTGGTCGATACCATGAGCGGTATTGGCGCATCGTTTGGTCTGATTTGAGGTGCGTATGCTGAAAGGTGAACCGTCATTCGCGTCTCTGCTCGTTAAGCAAAGCCCTGGCATGAACTACGGACACGGCTGGATCGCAGGTAAGGACGGCAAGCGCTGGCATCCGAGTCGCTCACAGTCCGAATTATTAAAAGGGCTGAAAACAAAGTCGCCGAAATCGTCAGGTTTTTTAATTATTCATATTGTCCACTTTGTTATTAAAGGAGTGAAACATGTCACGCGATGAATTAAGAATTGTTTTAGGTGCCATGATTCCAAATATGGAGGAAGGTTTTGAAATTAAAACCCGCGACGGCGCAATACTTCGCGTTGACCCTGAGTGGGAGTGCTGCAAAGAATTTAAGGATGGATTAAAAGCCGAAATCATCAAGCAGTTAAAAAGCAAACCTGCTGTTGTATTTGGATATAGTTAATTAATTAAAAGTAATTACTTGGCGTAAACCCGCCGGGCATTCTTTTGCCAAAAATCAGGAGGATATATGAGTCGAATTATTTATTTATCAACGCCGAGTAGTGCTGGCGACCACGTGCTGGAGTCTTTGTTTAAAGAAGCCAAAAAAGAAGAGCGCAAAGACCGCGCTCTCGCCGTTTCAATCCGTCTCGAAGCTCTAGCCGTTCACATTACCAATTCAGATATGACCGGCAAAGAAGCGGCCGAACTGCTGCGCCGTGAAGCAGCCCGCTTTGAGAACGAATCACAGGAGCTGCACTAATGGCCGACGCAATTGATTTAGCCCAACAGCGTGAGCAGGAAGACCGAGAGCGCCACATCAGCAACGCGCGCAGCCGTATCGATGCGCCCTCTCGTTTCCTCTGCGAAGAATGTGACGCACCAATCCCGGAAGCTCGCCGCATTGCGATTCCGGGCGTGGCCTTTTGCGTGACATGTCAGCAAATCGCGGAGCTCAAACACAAACACTACAGGGGCGTTTAAATGGCGATTCGTATTGAAGTCGGCGACAAATGGGTTATTACCAGCGACCAGTATCAATTTATCCTGAATGAAAAGAAAGTCGTTAAGTCAGGTAAAAATGCTGGCGAGGAATGGCTCGACACTATCGGATATTACCCAAAGATTAACCAGCTTATTTCCGGTTTGATTCATCACCATATTCAAGATTCGGAAATTAAAACACTCAAAGGCATGGCTGATGAAATTGAACGCATCGGCCACTTGTGCATTTCAACATTTGGTGAAAGGGCGTGACGGCTTATTACAACGAGTTTGACCCATTTGCGGCGCAATGGCTGCGCAATCTAATTGATAGTGGGCTAATCGCACCTGGTATCGTTGACGACAGGAGTATTTCAGATGTCACACCTTCCGACATTAAAGGTTTTAAACAATGTCATTTCTTCGCCGGAATTGGTGGCTGGTCGCTTGCCCTGCGACTCGCAGGCGTCCCCGATGACTACCCGTGCTGGACAGGAAGCCCTCCGTGTCAGCCATTTAGTTCAGCGGGAAAACAACTCGGACAACTTGACCCGAGGCATCTTGCACCTACATTCGTGCGGCTCATTAAACAGTGCCGTCCTTCAGTCATCTTTGGAGAGCAAGTTAAACCGGCGATTGGGAAATACTGGCTCGATGATTTATTCGCTGAATTGGAAAATGAAAGCTACGCCTGCGCAGCGGCAGTATTACCAGCTTCAGGCGTCGGTGCACCTCACAAAAGAGAACGCATCTGTTTTGGTGCGGCCTTGGGCAACAGTAACCGCCAGGTCTGGAAAGGATTCAGGAAATCTGAGCAAGTCATTTTTCAGAAAGGATGGTCGGATGAGAAACGACACCCTTTATCGTCAAATGTGGCTTCACACTTTTGGTCTGACTGGCAACCCAACGAGGGCGCAGATGGTCAGATTAGAATGTTACCTGCCGGATATGGCGAGGCTTCTGATGGGGTTTCCTCAAGGGTGGAGCTACTGCGCGGTTATGGAAACGCGATAGTTCCACAACTTGCCGCTGAGTTTATTAGTGCATTTATTGATAGCTGCGGAGAGTCATTGTGAGGCTTGAGTATGCTTTTCCGTGGAATGCTCCTCGACCGGCAATAGCCAGCCCATATCTTACCTATGACCAACAGCATCGCCGCGACCGTATGTTCGCGGCTTTGCTGCATGCGAGAAAGGTGCTTTCCCTCCAGCCTGAGTGCGTGCGTTTCGATGTTTATCGAACAGCTGCGGTGCTGGAGCAAAATCAGGGCAGTCAACGAGCCAATGCTTTTTTAATCAGCTTCTGCAAAAAGGCATTGCCGCGTCTTGAACTGGTCGCAAAAAAATATGAGTGTGCAGGCATTAGCAGCGATGTATCAGGCGCTGTTTTCGGTGGTCATTTCGATACGAAATATATGCAGTATCTGGCATCACGTATGGTCAATATGGTAGCCAGATACAACCGCCTCCCGGATATGTCTCGTGCCGACATTGACCTGCTGGCCGCTGATATCGGTAATTTTATTCGTGCAGAACTGGCAGAACATGATGACGCTGATTCAGATTTCGGCGAGTTGGCGACATTACATGGCTGGTACATGCGCGCCGGATTAATTGCGCTGCAATTTCGTGTTACTCCTCCTCATTGGGCGGGACTGACAACAAAATACTTTGACCAGGACAAAGCGGCGCCAGCAATCATGCGCATGTTTAATGAGGTTTGGTGGCGTGGCCGTCTGCGACGCATTGCGGCGTCATGGCGCGAACATCTGCAAATTGCAGTCGGCAATGTCAGCAAGAAACGACACGCCTACGCGAGTAAAAACTGCGTGACCGACTGGCGCGAGCAGAAGCGCCGCACGCGAGAATTTCTCAAGGGGCTGGATCTCGAGGACGAAGACGGCAACCGCATCAGCCTGATTGAAAAATATGATGGCTCGGTAGCCAACCCTGCGATACGTCGCTGCGAACTGATGACCCGCATCCGCGGGTTTGAAAATATCTGCAATGAACTCGGATACGTCGGGGAGTTTTACACCCTGACTGCACCGTCTAAATATCACGCCACGACTAAAGCGGGATACCGTAATAGCAAATGGAACGGAGCCAGCCCGTCGGACACGCAGAGTTATCTCACCGGCCTTTGGGCGCGCATTCGTGCCAAGCTACATCGGGAAGAAATCCGCATTTTCGGCATACGTGTTGCCGAGCCTCATCACGACGGGACGCCACATTGGCACATGCTTATGTTCATGTTGCCAGAAGACGTCGAACGCGTGCGCCTCATCATCCGAGATTATGCGTGGGAGGAAGACCACCACGAACTGAGAAGCGATAAAGCCAAAAAAGCACGCTTCCATGCCGAAGCCATTGACCCGGAAAAGGGCAGCGCTACCGGCTATGTTGCTAAATACATTTCCAAAAACATCGACGGCTATGCTCTCGATGGTGAAACCGATGACGAAAGCGGTGAGTTGCTGAAAGAGACAGCCCCCGCTGTTTCAGCATGGGCGGCACGCTGGCACATCCGTCAGTTTCAGTTTATCGGCGGCGCGCCGGTGACGGTCTACCGTGAGTTGCGTCGTCTCGCTGACACCGAGACCGCACATGGTCTGAGCGTTGAGTTTGCCGCCGTCCATGATGCCGCCGACGCCGGTGACTGGGCTGGTTACGTTAATGCGCAGGGTGGGCCATTTGTCCGTCGCGATGATTTGCAGGTGCGCACACTGTATGAACCGCGCGCCGAGTTTAACCAGTATGGTGAGGAAACCGTCTGTATACGCGGCGTGTACGATTCCGCTGTTGGTGCTGGCACCCCGATTTTAACCCGGCTAACGCAGTGGAAAATTGTACCGAAGCGTGCCGTTGATTTGGCCGTTGACCTTAAGGGCGCTCCTGCGCCCTCTCGGAGTTCTGTCAATAACTGTACGGGAAGCGAAAGCGATCCACCGGAACTCAATTTATCAAAACCCCTGAGTCGACGTGAAAAACGAGAGTTAACAAACCGAATCAGGAAGCAAAAGCCAGCAATGCGGCGAAAATTCATCCATGGAACGGATGAACAAAATGCAGCTATAGCGAAAACTATTGGCGAGATACATCTGACAACCGGCATAAATATCAGCCGGGGTGAAGCCCTGCACCTGATGGCGGGTGGTAAAAGTTGCTTTGACGGTAAATGGTTGCGAGGAACGACCACAGGAGAAATATTTACCACGGCGCCATCACATCAGGCGAAAGCTAAGGCGTATCGGACCAAAGCTACAGAAACCCTCAATCGTGTTGCGGTTTTAGCGGAGCTAGCAACGGAAATATAAGCGTTAATACTCATCCATATCATGTACATACAGTGTATTTGCAACTTTTTTTTCTTCACATTTTTTATCAATACGTGGTACTGTATGTTTATACAGTGTCTCGTGGTGGAGGTTGTGTGGATAGAGAGCTAAATGAGCACGTTATGATTGAGCGGGTCGAAATGATTGCGCGTCTGACGGCTGAAGGGACTTGTCAGGAAAGAGACCGTGAAATCGCATTGAATTTAATTGCGGAGATAGCAAGAGGAAACTTAATGAAAAACAATAATTTTTCTGTTGTTTTTTCCGCGCCGCCTGTTGATGAAACCTTTGCGAGGGAGAGCAAGGTGAGGGTAAATATCACATTAGATAAAGACCAAATAGTCGGCCAGCCGGTGATTGATGCTTTTCAGAGTGAATTGACTAGGCGAATACAGTCAGTTTTTCCGGCAACTCGCGTTAACGTCAAGAAAGGTTCTATGACTGGTGTTGAGTTGATGGGGTTCGATAAAGATTCAGACCGCGAAGCGCTGGACGCTATTCTTCAGGAAGTTTGGGAAGATGAGAGCTGGCGGTAGCTCCTCAAAAAAGTGCCAATATCAACCTCATGTTTGGTAGCATGGGGTTGTTTTTTATGGGATTACATAAAGGAAAATCATGGATACCGTAATAGCATTTTTATCTCTGGCTCTTTTTATTGCTTTTATCATTGGTCTTATCAAGCCATCGCTGGTTAGGATGCCGAATCGTAAGCGCTCAAGCGCGGTTTACCTCGGCGGCTGTCTGGCGTTGGGCGTTATTGGTTCAATCTTATGGCCGACTGAAAAGAGTCAGCCAGTAGCGAAAAATGATGTACCGATGGTTAAAGCGGAACCGGCTACGCCAACGTTTGAGTACGCAGATAAAACCCTCAAAGAATATCGCAACGAGTCAAAAGAAACACGGCACGAAATCGTTAAGGATTATGTCGGTTTCAAAAGTGTACCGGTTAGATATGTTGATGCTTTTTATGCCTGTATGAGTGAGTACACTTTTACTAAAGATGATGCGTTAAAGCTCGGTGATGTGTTGGGGTGGTGTTTCAACGACTTCGAGAAGGATCCACAATCTCTAAATAATAAAATCAACCTTGACGTTTTTCAGGGGAATTTTAGCGGTTGGGATGGCTCTTATCGCCCGTTAGAGAAGCTGATAAAAGCCAGCATGAATGATGATTCCTCTTATAAACATGTTTCAACGGTCTACCATCTCATTTTGAATAAAGACCCACATGCCGTTGTAAAAACAACATTTCGAGGCACTAATGCGTATGGTGGAGTGGTAAAACAGACTGTAGCGGTGCGCGTTGATGTAAGAACAGGTGAAGTAACTTCAATAATTGATAACTAAAATGAAATATTTGGCCATATTATATTTAATTTTATAATGTGGCTTTTGTATGGTTTTGGAGTATTCATAAGGAGTTAAAGTAAATGAACTCAAAAAAAAGAAATAAATATCTCAAACTAATGTTTGAATGTAGAAAACGAATTGAAACGCTACATGCTTTAGCATCTGGGCAATCTGGCGGGCTTTATCTTCAAGTTTTAATAGAAACAGAGGCGCTACAGCTTAGGAAGTTATTGGAGCTTATAGCATTCTCATCGTTAATTTCACATGAAACAGCATATAGAACTGTTACACAGAATATTGATGGCGTATGGAAAGCCAAGCGTATTATGAGTGAGTTGGAGAAGATAAATCCAAATTTTTATCCGTTGCCTGTGTCAGAAATTACCAATGACGGGTGGAGGAAATTAAAAGGTGGGTATTTAACAAAAAAACAATTTGTTGCACTGTATGATGAGTGCTCAACTCATATTCATGTTAGAAACCCATACAGGGTGAGAGAAAACTCACTAGCTTTTCATGGAAAAGTTCCTTCGTATTTATCAAGAATTGAATCTTTATTATCCAAACACATTGTTTCACTTGTAGATGACAGAGAGATCCTTTTTGTAGAGGTGCCTCATTTTGAAGATTCTACTAGCCCTCTAAAGATTAGGCATTTGATTAAAAATAGTGGATGAATTTTAATTGTCCTTTAATGAGCAATTTACATTTAGTTATGGTAGGTCTTTGATAACGTAAGCAGTGCTGGAACTTGTTTTCAGCGCTGAATGGGCTGAACAACGAGATATGAAAGGTGTTAGTAAAACCTTTGTGATGTGATATGGATGACACGTCAGTAGTGAATATAAAGTTACCTAAGAAAATTTTTATAGTGGTGCTCTGAGGATACTGAGTGAAATTCAATGAGGGCGATAATATGCATCGACTACCGGGCGAAATTCCGCAGCACAAAATTAAAAGCGTAAAACTGATGGCTATAGTTCATCGTCTGCAGCAGATAATGGTTAGTGAGAATCTGACACCTGCTGAACTGGTAGGTTGTGCTGAAATTGTCAGAGATAATTACGAGCGGTTTAACGATATCAGTAGTTCGACACAATACGCGCCGCCACCACGTCGACGATAGCAAACGCCGCCGGTGCTGAAACTCGCTTTCAGTTCTGGCGGGGTTGAACAACGAGCACCGCGAGGCGTTAGTATTAATTTATTTTTAATGAATGGTACTCTCGTGAGTTGACCGAAGATTTGAGATAGCTGCAATCATTAACCGACAATATTGCCGCTAATAGGCGACATACCAGTGCCTGCATTTGCAACAAGATATCGTTACCATATTGACTGTTGTTAATACTGGAGAAACCAAGCGGTTGACCAAAAAAGATAGCCTCATGGAAATTATCATTGCGGATTCCAGAAATGTTTTTTTTGCCTGATACCCATGTGGGGATTTGTAACCCATAAATTTTGCACATCCACTTTAATCGCTTGTAATGATTTGGCGGGGTTTTATCAGGAGCCTTGTCATGCTCAGCCCACGACAAAGCAAAGCAACCATCAAGTGCCATGTAAAGGTACTGGAATTTTTCAAAAGAAAGGTATTGTGGGTTTTGAGATAAAAATAGTGCATGCACTACTGCCGCAATTCTTTTGGGGGAATGCGCATCCTTTTGTTTGCTAGTTATATAATTAAGAGCCAGTTCTATGACTTCTTTTTCAGAGCATCCAACGAGAATAAAGTCGGTTAACTTAGCTGGCTTGATGGGGGTTGCATCTAGAAAACCAGCATCGGTTGTTGTTAATCTCATCCCACTGAAAAAAGACAGGCACCACACAACAAAGTTGAGATTTTCTAACGAGGATGCATTTTTTAATTTTAGTATGTGTGTTTTTGGCAAGCCGAATACTCGGTGACTATAAGGCATTGTGGATATGCCACCTTTCAAGTTATATATCTCTTGGTTTCCAGGGTATATCCAGCCTTTAACAACATTTCTGTCATTGTTAACGAGCTCTACTTTCTCAGCGAGTCCGGGTAAAGTAAGTAAAGAAAAATTTTCAGCCTCAATGTTAACTTCTACTGGATAGTATCCAAACTCCGACATAATCTCATTGGGTTGCTGTTCGTCAACTTCACCTTGCATATCTTTCTCCGTTCAAAATAGGCTCGATAATTATCGAGAGGCTATCATGTTTGGAAAGAACCAATGTCCGTGATTTTTGTAAATTTAAGGCGATTTATCAATAAATAAGCTGTGCATGCAACAGGTGCATGGTTTTGCCTGCGTCAGGCTTGCCCGTTCTGGCCGTGCGCCGCCAGAGCTGGCGCGGATCCAGAGTGGTCATGCAACTGCATTAAAACCGACCCATAAAGCGGGCAGGCGTGGCGGGGAAAGCATTGCGCGCCAGAGGTGGTGCGTAATAATAAAAATTATCGTCTGAGCGCGCCATGATGGCGCGTTTATGGTCGCTTTCGATTCGTTGGTTGTTGGGTGTGGTGGTGCGCGTGCGGCGCGTCTGAGGCGTGATGGTGGCGGGGTATGAAAAAACCGCCATAATGGCGGCTTGAGGGGGAGTTATTCCGGGTTATCGAGGGTGTACTCTTTGAACCTGATGACCTCCATGCCGAGCCAGTCGTTTACCTCCCTGAACCTGTCCTGCAGCGGCGACAGCTCGTTACGCACAAATACCTTTGCCACCTTCTCAACGTCACCGAGTGAGCCGATATTCTCGGGCTTGCCGCCCATTAGCTGGAACGGTACGCGGTGCGCATCCATCAGGTCGGCGGCACTGGCTTTCTTGATGTTGAAAAAGTCATCCTTTGTGGCGACCTCGCTCAGTGGCACGATTTTGATGCCGTCCGGTTTTCCGCCGGGGGCGTAGAAAAACAGGTTCTTAAAGTTGCCGAGCCCTTTCGAGTTACGCATCGCCTCGCGTAGCGATTCGACGTCGGTCGCGCTCTGCGCCGGGTCAGTCACATACATGATGTAACCCGCGTGCGCGCCGTTCTGGTAATACTTGCGGCGAAACAGCGTTGCGGATTCATTCAGCCAGGCAGAATTAAGCGCGCTGAGATATTCCGGCAGACCGTAAATTTCCTGATTAATGTCAGGCTCCAGCAGGTGAAACACGGTGTCAGGTGCGAACTCATGCGGCTGAGTAAAGTTTTCTACAAACCAGAAAATCGAATCATCGACCCCGCGCCGGGTGTACTTGGCCGGTGAGGCCAGCAGCTTAATTAACTGGCCGGTGACGCTGTGGCGCTGCTCAAGAAAAGCGTTGCCGAAAACCAGATAGTCGAGCGCAAAACGGCTGAAATCCTGACGGGACAGCAGCGGGTGCGGAATGTAGGTGCTCGCGAGCACGTTGCGTTTAACGTAAATCGGTGAGCTGTGATGCACGGCAGAGCGCAGGCTCTTTGCCAGCCCGGAAAAGCTGACCGGCGGCTCGTACCATTTGCCGTTACTGATGCACTCGACATAATCCAGAATGTCGCGCTTATCGAGCACCGGAACTGGCTCACCGAAGGTGAACGCTTCCATTTTTTGCGGTGCGCTGGCTTTCAGTTGCTGTGGTGCGCGTGTTTTCTGCGCGGCGGCTTTGCGGGATTTTTGCTTACCCATTTTAGTTGAACTCCAGAATTGATTTAGGCTGCATGCCGCTACCGGCAGAAAGCGGTTCGTTTAACAGGGCGTGCATGGTCGCCCATGCGATATCGGCGTGACTGGCTTCCTCGGTGCGACTGGCCTCGTAGGTGGCACTGCGCCCGCTGCTGGTCATGGTTTTGCGAATCGACATAAACGACTGCGTGACGTCGGTTGCCCCGGCGTCGTACTCCAGACAGCCACGGCGAATGGTGTCTTTTGCCTTGAGCACCATCGCGGTTTTCATTTCAGGTGTGTAACGGATGCCGCGTGCCGCCGGGTAGAATGAGCGAACCAACTGGAATACGCCCAGACCGAGGCCGGTTGCGTCAATGCCGATGTATTCGACGTTGTATTTCTCGGTCAGTTTGCGGATGCCCTCTGCCTGCGCGGCAAAGTCCATGCCTTTCCACTGGTGGCGCTCCAGCATGCGGAACTTGCCACCCGAGACCACCGGCGGTGCGAGCACGACACATCCGGCACTGTCGCCAGTGTGCGACGGGTCGTAGCCAATCCAGACCGGGCGAGAACCGAAAGGATGGTCGGCGAACGGGGCAAAGTCCTCCCATTCTTCCATCACATCGACCATGCAGCGCTGCAGCTCCTCGAACGGGAATACCGATGCCTTATCGTCGACAAACTCGCACATAAACAGGTTCTTAAAATCATCATCACTGTTTTCGCGTTTGAGCTGGTCGAGGTCGAACAGGGTGCAGCCCCCGGCAAGGGCGTCCTCAATGGTGACAATCTGCCGCCACTGGCCATCGTCGCAGAGCTTACCACCGGCGAGCGCGCGGTGACTGATGTCGATTTCGATGCGGTCAGCGGCACTGGCGCGCCCCTTGTTGAACAGCTCACCCGACCAGAAGGGGTAAGCCCCGTGCGCCAGTGTTGAGGGGGTCGAAAAGTAGGTTGAGCGCAGGTGCTTCTGCGATGCCATGCCCGAGGCGACTTTGCGCAGTTTCTGAAAGTTCGGGATCCAGAATATTTCATCGACATACAGGTCGCCGTTATGGCTCTGCGCGGTGTTGGAATTGGTGCCGAGAAAAATCAGTTTTGCGCCGTTGTTGCCGATGACAATCGGGTCGCCGGTCAGGTCAACGTCGACCAGTCGCGCAAACTGGATGATGTATTCGCGGAACACGTAAGCCTGCGTTTTACTGGCTGATAAAAATATCTGGTTATGGCCGGTTTTGAGCGCGCGCAGCAGCGCCTCGCGGGAGAAATAGAACGTCGCGCCAATCTGGCGGGATTTGAGAATGTCGCGAATACGGTGCGCCAGTCCTGCGCGATACCACTGCAACTGGTACTCGAAAGACTGGTCGAAAAATAATTCTTCCAGTTTCTCGATAGCCTCGTCGCTGAAAAAATTCTTTTTCGGCTTTTTGCGCTCCCCTTTGTTGCGGTTGGCGACGTTGGGGTTAAGGTCGGCCTCGTTGCCGGTCTGGCTATAGCGGTTGACGCGCGCCAGCCGTTCAATCTGCCGTCCGAGCAGGTCAATCTCTTTGAAATCGCCGCCTGTCTTTTGCGGCTTGGCGATGAGCTGAATCAGCCTGGCCTCAAGGCTGCTTTCAACGCGGGAAATCGGCGCGATGCCGTCCCAGCCGTCGCGCTGCTTCCAGCTCTGCACGGTCGGGCGCTTGACCTGCAGCATTTCGGCAATCTGTGGCACGGAAAAGCCCTGCCAGTAAAGCAGCGATGCCTGTCGTCGCGGGTCATGCAACAAGGTTGTATCGGTGGAAATGGTCATTGATGCCTCGCCGTAGTGGATTCAGGGCAAGGCTACTTAATGGCCGTCAGTGATTCGCTAAGGTGCTGTTGTGTGGGCGATTGTCCAGCCGTCGTTAGTGGTCTGGCGTGCCCGGAGTCTGGAAACTGGCGTTGACCAGTAACCCTAACCTCAGGACTCCTGACAATGGCAAAAAAAGTCTCAAAATTCTTTCGCATCGGCGTCGAGGGTGATACCTGCGACGGGCGCATTATCAGCGCCAGTGATATTCAGGAAATGGCCGACACGTTTGACCCGCGCGTCTACGGTTGCCGCATCAATCTTGAGCACATCAAAAGCGTGTTTCCTGATAGCCCGTTCAAACGCTATGGCGATGTGGTCGAACTGAAAGCGGAGAAAATCGAAGATGACTCCGCGCTTAACGGAAAGCTGGCACTGTTCGCAAAAATCAGCCCATCCGACGATTTAGTCGCAATGAATAAGGCACTCCAGAAGGTTTATACCTCAATGGAAATTGCGCCGAATTTCAGCAACAGCGGCAAATGATATCTCGTTGGTCTGGCTGTGACTGATGACCCGGCAAGCCTCGGCACCGAATACCTCGAATTCTGTCGCAATGCAAAACACAACCCGCTTAACCGCTTTAAAGCTAATCCTGAAAACCTGATTTCAGCGGCAACGCTTGCAGAGCTTGAGTTTGAAGACCAGCCGGAAACGGTATTTACCGCCCTGACTGACAAGGTGAAAGCCATTTTCAGCCGTAAACAGGTCAGCGACGATGCGCGCATGAATGATGTGCATGAGGCGGTGACCGCCGTCAGCGAGCATGTGCAGACCAACCTCACTGCGCAGGATAAGCGTCTTTCCGATATGGAAACCGCGCTTGCCACCTTCAAACAGGAACTGACCGGCAAGGTTGAAGAAACCAGCCAGGCATTTTCCGCCCTGAAAACCACCCTCGATAAAACCGAAAGTTTCAGCCAGCCGCGACGCACGAAAGCCAGCGGCGGTGGTGGCGATGAGCTGCTGACCGACTGCTGATAAGCCGCAAACCCGAAACCGGGCGGCAACCCCGCCCGATGCAGTGACTAACCGATAAATTCAAACAGGAAATACTATGCGCCCGGAAACCCGTTTTAAGTTCAATGCCTATCTGACCCGCGTCGCTGAGCTGAACGGCATCAGCACTGATGATGTCAGTAAAAAATTCACCGTCGAGCCGTCCGTCACGCAAACGCTGATGAACAAAGTGCAGGAGTCATCCGCGTTTCTGCAGACGATTAATATCCTGCCGGTCGCAGAAATGAAAGGTGAGAAAATCGGCGTTGGTGTGACCGGTACTATCGCCAGCACGACCGACACTTCGGGTGATGATGAGCGTAAGACCGCAGACTTTACCGCGCTTGAGTCCAACAAGTACGAGTGCGACCAGATTAACTTTGACTTCCATCTGAAATATAAAACCCTCGACCTGTGGGCGCGTTTTCAGGACTTCCAGCGCCGTATCCGTGACGCCATCGTCAAGCGTCAGGCGCTCGATTTCATCATGGCCGGTTTTAACGGTACCACCCGCGCCGCCACCTCTGACCGCACCAAAAATCCGATGCTGCAGGATGTGGCCGTCGGCTGGCTGCAGAAATACCGCAATGAAGCCCCGACGCGCGTGATGAGCAACATCACCGACGCTGACGGTAAGGTCGTTTCAGCAGTGATTCGTGTCGGTCGAAACGGCGACTATGAGAACCTCGACGCGCTGGTGATGGATGCGACCAACAACCTGATTGACGAGGTTTATCAGGATGACCCGAAACTCGTTGCCATCGTTGGCCGTAAGCTGCTGGCCGACAAATATTTCCCGCTGGTGAACAAGCCGCAGGAAAACAGCGAAGCGCTCGCGGCAGATATCATCATCAGCCAGAAGCGAATCGGCAACCTGCCTGCTGTGCGTGTGCCGTACTTCCCGGCGAATGCCGTGTTAGTGACCACGCTGGAAAACCTCTCTATCTATTTCATGGATGAGAGCCACCGCCGCAGCATTGATGAAAACCCGAAAAAAGACCGCGTTGAAAACTACGAGTCGATGAATATCGACTATGTGGTCGAGGCGTATGCTGCCGGGTGCCTGCTGGAAAACATCACCCTGGGCGATTTCACCGCACCTGCAGCACCGGAAAGCGGAGCCTAAACCATGACGAGCCCCGCACAGCGTCACATGATGCGGGTCTCGGCCTCTCAAACCGCGCAGCGGGAGCAAGCCCCGCTGCGCCATGCAACCGCCTATGAGCAGATGCTGGTTAAGCTGGCCGATGACCGCCGCACGTTAAAAAACATCCGTTCAAACGAACGTAAAGCCGAGAAAAAGCGCGAGCTGCTGCCGTTCTATGCGCCGTGGGTCGCCGGTGTGCTGGCTGATGGCCGTGGTGCGCAGGATGACATTGTCATGACCGTCATGCTGTGGCGTCTCGATGCCGGTGATATCGCTGGCGCGCTGGAAATTGCCCCCTACGCGCTGAAATACGGCCTCACCTCTGACCATCGCCGCACAACACCTTACATGCTGGTTGAGGAAGTGGCGCTTGCCGCGCAGCGTCTGCGCGATGCCGGTGAGTCTGTCGACCTTTCCTGGCTGCAGACCACTATCGATCTGACCGACGGCGCTGACGTTCCCGATATGGTGCGTGCCCGTCTGCATAAGGTGACTGGCCTGACCCTGCGTGATGCCGGTATGAATGCCGAGGCGCTGGCGCAGTTTCAGCGCGCGATGCAGCTCGACCGCAATGCCGGTGTGCGCAAGGAGATTGAGCGACTGGAACGGGCATTGAAGCCAAAGCCAGAGGCCGCACCCCGTAAAACGACTAAACCGCGCACGCGCAAACCTGCCAGCAAACCGGCAGCAAAGCGCGGGCGTCCACCAAAGGCGGCAAAACCGCCGGTTAACTGAACGCTCCCCGAGCCGGGCGGCACGCCGGTCAAAGCAGGCAAAGACCTGACGGCGACCGGCGTCCACCGCCCAACCTGATGAGGTTGTCATGACGACAGTGATACTGAACCAGCCCGATGAACCGCAGGACGTACCGGGCGTGGTGATTCCCGCACCGGAGACGGGCGGTGCAGTGATTAAAAACACGTTCTTTTTCCCTGATGTGGATCCGAAGCGCGTGCGCGAACTGATGCGCCTTGAGCAGACGGTTTCCGATGCGCGCCTGCGCAATGCCATCAAGACCGGCATGGCCGAGACCAATGCGGAGCTTTACGACTACCGGCTGCGCCAGACTGCCGCCGGGTTTAAGCAACTGGCCGACGTGCCTGCCGAGGAAATCGACGGCGAGAATGTGCGCGTTTTCCACTACCTCAGCGCCGTGACGGCGATGGCGACCGCCACCCTGTATGAGCGTTATCGCGGCGTTGAGGCCACCGGCAAGGGTGACAAAAAAGCCGACAGTGTGGAAACCACCATTGATGACCTGTGGCGGGATATGCGCTGGTCAGTTGCGCGTCTGCAGGACAAGCCGCGCTGCATAGTGGGTCAGCTCTGATGAAAGTCAGGGCAATGCAGGGCGACACCCTCGATGCGATTTGCGCCCGGTATTACGGGCGCACTGAGGGCGTGGTCGAGACGGTGCTGCAGGCTAATCCGGGTCTGTCTGAGCTGGGAGTCATTCTGCCGCATGGTACCGAGATTGACCTGCCCCATGTGCCGTCTTCACCAGTAACTAACACTATCAATCTTTGGGAGTAAACCATGACAGAAGGGGAAAAAGGCGTCCTGTCACTGTTTGTGATTGGCGTGATGATTGTTGTCGGGAAAGTGCTGGCAGGTGGTGAGCCCATCACCCCGCGCCTGTTTGTCGGACGCATGCTGCTCGGCGGTTTCGTTTCGATGGTCGCCGGTGTTGTTCTGGTGCAGTTTCCTGATATGTCACTGCCTGCCGTGTGCGGGATTGGATCCATGCTCGGTATTGCCGGTTATCAGGTGGTGGAAATCGCCATACAGCGCCGCTTTAAGTCACAGAAAGGGGAAGACGATGCCGGTCATTAATACTCACCAGAATATCGCCGCCTTTCTGGACATGCTGGCGTATTCCGAAGGAACAGCGAACCATCCGCTGACGAAAAACCGTGGCTATGACGTCATTGTCACCGGTCTTGATGGTAAGCCAGAGATTTTCACCGATTACAGCGACCACCCTTTCGCACATGGCCGACCACCGAAAGTGTTTAATCGCCGTGGTGAGAAATCCACGGCATCGGGGCGTTACCAGCAGCTTTATCTGTTCTGGCCGCACTATAAAAAACAGCTCTCGTTACCTGATTTCAGTCCACTGTCGCAGGACAAGCTCGCGATCCAGTTAATCCGGGAGCGCGGTGCTATTGACGATATCCGGGCGGGGCGTATTGAGCGTGCTGTTTCCCGTTGTCGCAATATCTGGGCGTCATTACCGGGTGCCGGTTACGGCCAGCGCGAGCACAGTCTCGAAAAGCTGGTCACTGTCTGGCGCACGGCTGGCGGGGTGGTGGCATGAAAGTCCTGATAACGCTGCTTGTGCTGGCTGTGCTCGGGTTGCTGTGGTTGCGCCATGAGAACGGCAATTTATCCCGCTCTTTTGAGGCGGCAAACCGTGTCGCGAGCGAGCAAAAGGCGACGATTGGCATGCTGAAAAATCAGCTCAGTGTTGCCGGTCAGCTCGCCCGACGTAATGAATCCGCGCAGGTGGCACTGCGCGAGCAGCTCGCAAAGGCAAGTGCAGAAGCCAGCCGCCGTGAGCAGACGATAACGAGGTTACTTAATGAAAATGAAGCCTTTCGCCGCTGGTATAACGCTGCTCTGCCTGATGTTGTGCGTCGGTTGCACTCCCGCCCCGCCTGCGCCAGCGCCGGTGATTGTGGTCAACGGATGCCCGAAGGTGAGCCTTTGCCCGATGCCGGGAAGTGACCCGAAAACAAATGGTGACCTGAGCGCGGATATTCGCCGTCTTGAGGGCGCGCTGACTGCCTGTGCGCTGCAGGTCAAAACCGTCAAACACTGTCAGGATGAACTCGATGCAAAAGCACAAAAGCCTGCGCAAAGCGCTGATTAACGCCGTGCCGCAGCTCCGAAATAACCCCGATATGCTGCGCCTGTTTGCCGACAACGGCCATACCGATTCCCGACTGGCGAGCTCGCTGTCGTTTGAAAAGGTGTACGTGCTTAACGTGGTGGTGACTGACTTCACCGGCGACCTCGACTTGATATTTGTGCCGGTGCAGGCGTGGCTGCGTGAGCATCAGCCGGACATTATGACCACCGACGCAGGGAGGGAGAAAGGATTCACCTGGATGATTGATATCAATAACGACGATTCGCTCGATATCAGTATCAGCCTGAGGCTGACCGAGCGCACGCTCGTCAAAGAGGTCGACGGCGCGCTGCATGTCAGCTATGCCCATGAGCCGCCGCTGCCTGAGCCGGTGACGCGTCCGGTCGAGCTGTACGTTAACGGCGAACTGGTGAGTAAGTGGGATGAGTGACTTAACCGCGCTGCAGGAACGTCTTGCCGGTCTGATTGCCAGCCTGTCACCGGCGGCGCGTCGGCAAATGGCGGCTGAGATTGCGAAAAAGCTGCGTACCAGTCAGCAACAGCGTATCAAGCGCCAGCAGGCTCCCGACGGCACCCCGTATGCGGCGCGAAAGCGCCAGCCAGTGCGAAGCAAGAAAGGCCGCATTAAGCGCGAAATGTTCACCAGACTGCGCACCAGTCGCTTTATGAAAGCCAAAGGCAGCGACAGTGCGGCGGTGGTGGAGTTTACCGGCAAGGTACAGCGCATGGCACGGGTGCATCAGTACGGCCTCAAAGACCGGCCAAACCGCAACAGCCGGGATGTGCAGTACGATGCGCGCCCGTTGCTCGGTTTCACCCACGACGATGAGCTGATGATTGAAGACGTCATTATCAGGCGCCTCGGCAAATAAATATTGTGTGAGCCATCACCGGAGCCGCGCGAATTGGCGCGGCTCCAGACCAGAGGCATCCTTGCACTATGAATACGTTATCCACTTTACAGGAGCTCGCGCGCGCAATTCGCAATCTCATCCGCTCAGGTGTGGTGACTGAGGTCGATATTGTGCAGGGGCTGTGCCGCGTACAAAGCGGCGGGATCCAGACTACATGGCTGAACTGGCTGACTACCCGCGCAGGTCGTTCGCGTACATGGTGGGCTCCCTCGGTCGGTGAGCAGGTACTGCTGCTGGCGATTGGTGGCGAGCTTGATACCGCTTTCGTTCTGCCGGGGATTTTCTCAGACGATAACCCCGCCCCGTCTGCCTCGGCGGATGCGTGGCATGTGGTGTTCCCTGATGGCGCGGTTATGGAGTATGAGCCGGAAACCGGTGCGCTGACGGTCAGCGGCATCAAGACTGCCGACGTGACGGCATCGGAGTCCATCACCGCCACCGTGCCGGTGGTGCTGGTCAAAGCGGCAGAACGTATCACCCTCGACACCCCGGAGGTGGTCTGCACCAACAAACTGACGACGGCGACGCTTGAGGTGCAGAAAGGCGGCACCATGCGGGGAAACATCGAACATACAGACGGCACGTTGAAATCAAACGGTGTGCAGGTTGATGACCACGGTCACGGCGGCGTGCAACGGGGCGGGAGCTGGACGGAGGGAACCAAGTGACGGCGCGCTATATGGGGATGAACCGCAATTCCGGCCTCGCTATCCGTGACAGTGAGCATATCAGCCAGAGCATGCGCGACATTCTGCTGACGCCGGTCGGCTCGCGGGTAATGCGTCGTGAATATGGCTCGCTCCTGTCTGCGTTGATTGATATGCCGCAAACCCCGGCGCTAAGGCTGCAAATCATGGTGGCGTGCTATTCCGCGATCCAGAAGTGGGAACCACGCATCAGGCTTACATCCATCAGTTTTGAGCGCGGCGACACTGGCGAAATGTATGTCGATATTACCGGGATGCGTACCGATACCGGTGCGTCAGTTTCAACCACTGTTTCACTGAGTTAAATCACTATGGCAACTGTTGACCTGAGTCTGCTACCTGTTCCCGATGTGGTCGAGGAACTGGACTATGAAACTATCCTTGCGGAGCGCATTGCGACGCTGATTTCGCTCTATCCAGAAGACCAGCAGGAAGCCGTCGCCCGGACGCTCGCGCTTGAGTCTGAGCCGGTTGTTAAGCTACTGCAGGAAAACGCCTACCGTGAGGTTATCTGGCGTCAGCGTGTCAATGAGGCTGCGCGCGCAGTCATGCTGGCTTATGCCATAGACAGTGACCTCGATAATATCGGGGCGAATTTCAATGTTGAGCGCCTTGTCGTCACGCCTGCTGACGACACCACTATTCCACCCACCCCGGCAGAGATGGAACTCGACGCCGATTATCGTCTGCGCATACAACAGGCTTTCGAAGGAATGAGCGTGGCAGGCTCTACGGGTGCCTATGAATTTCATGGCCGCAGTGCTGATGGACGTGTCGCTGATATTTCTGTTATCAGCCCATCCCCTGCGTGCGTCACGATATCTGTGCTCTCGCGTGAGAATAACGGCGCGGCATCTGATGAGCTTCTGAGCATTGTGCGCAATGCGCTTAATGCTGAGGATGTGAGGCCGGTCGCTGACCGCGTGACAGTACAATCAGCTCAGATTGTCGATTATCAGATTAGTGCGACGCTTTTTATCTATCCGGGGCCGGAAAGTGAGCCTGTCAGAGCTGCTGCTGAGGCAAAGCTCAAAACCTATATCAGCGCGCAGCACCGGTTAGGGCGGGATATTCGCCTGTCAGCCATCTATGCCGCGTTACATGTTGAGGGGGTGCAGCGTGTCGAGCTGGCGGCGCCAGTGGCTGACATTGTGCTTGATAAAACGCAGGCCTCCTTTTGCACTGACTATCAGATAGTGATTGGTGGCTCGGATGAGTGATGCGCGCCTGTTGCCTGTAGGCTCATCACCTCTTGAGGTGGCTGCTGCCCGTGCCTGCGCCGATATTGAAAATACACCCATTCCGTTACGCCGCCTGTGGAGTCCTGACGCCTGTCCTGCAAACCTTTTGCCGTGGCTGGCGTGGGCGTTTTCCGTTGACCGCTGGGATGAGAACTGGCCGGAAGAAACCAAACGTGACGTTATTCGCAGTGCGTATTTCATTCACTGCCACAAAGGCACGATAGGCGCAGTCAGGCGAGTTATTGAGCCGCTCGGTTACATCATCAACGTTACGGAATGGTGGGAGACAGGCGACCCGGCAGGCACATTTCGTCTTGATATTGGTGTACTGGAAAGCGGTATTACTGAGGAAATGTATTTAGAAATGGAGCGGCTCATTGCGGATGCAAAGCCAGCCAGCCGCCATCTTATCGGCCTCAATATTATTCAGGATGTACCTGGCTATCTGTACACCGGCGCGTTGACGTATGACGGCGACATCATCACGGTTTACCCGGATAAGTGAGAGGACAATGACAGTAAAATATAAAACGGTCATCACCAAAGCCGGTGCAATCAAGCTGGCTGCAGCGACCGTCCCGAACGGGAAAAAAGTGAATTTTACGGCGATGGCAATCGGCGACGGTGGCGGTACATTGCCGGTACCTGATGCCAACCAGACAAAGCTCGTCAATGAAGTCTGGCGCTATAAACTGAACAAAATCAGCCAGGACAATAAGCATCAAAATTATGTGGTCGCGGAGCTACTTATCCCGCCTGAAACCGGTGGTTTCTGGATGCGCGAAATGGGGCTCTATGACGACACTGGCACGCTGATTGCCGTCGGTAACATGGCGGAAAGCTATAAACCTAAACTTGATGAGGGGTCAGGCCGCGCACAGACCGTGCGTATGGTCATCATGGTAAGCGATATCGAGTCAGTCGAGCTGACGATTGATACCTCAACGGTGATGGCAACGCAGGACTATGTCGACGATAAGCTCGCTGAGCATGAGCAGTCCCGCCGTCATCCTGACGCCACGCTCACTGAAAAGGGTTTCACGCAGCTCAGCAGTGCGACCGACAGCGCGTCTGAGGCGCTCGCAGCAACGCCGAAAGCGGTTAAGGCGGCGTATGACCTTGCTAATGGTAAATATACGGCTCAGGACGCAACCACGGCGCAAAAGGGTATCGTCCAGCTCAGCAGTGCAACCGATAGTACGTCTGAGACGCTCGCAGCGACCCCGAAAGCGGTGAAAATCGCAATGGAGAATGCCAGTGCGCGACTCGCAAAAGAAAGGAATGGCGCTGATATTCCTGATAAGCCTCTGTTTGTTCAGAATATTGGGCTGGGAAATGTGCTTTTCAAAGGTGACGGACGGTTCCTCGCGGGAACATTCGTCAGTGATGCCGTTGACCGGGTCTCTATCGGTGCGCGGGCGGCTACAGGCTGTCAGTTTATGCGAGCGCATCAGTCACCTGATGCACCAGACCAGGTAAGTTTCTGGCAAATTATCACGCTTACGGAGGTTGCAAGCCCTACATCTGTTGTTGACGTACTGGCCATCAGCGGAAATCTCGTGTTGTTTGGTCACGGCACGGGTGCAGGTATTACCTCATGGCGTCATGTGGCGATGCTGGAGGGGGCTGACTTTACGGGAGATATTACTACACCAAATGTGCGCGGAAAAAACTCTGTTACCGTGGGTGATGGTACAGGGGGTATGACTTTAGGAAATAAAGATGGCGCAGGTTTTGATGGTAATAACCTGAATATTAAATCGTGGAATGGTATCGGGTTTCAGGACGCCAGCGATGATGCTATTCGGGCTTATATCAGTACCCGTCTCGGTATTATCGCTGCAAGTGAAAGCGTTTATGCCGGTAGCGCCAATATGTATAAAAACGGCGATATATACGGTGATAAGTGGAGTACGGGGAATGGAGCAAACTGGCTGAGTCTGTATCTTGAGCAACTTGACTCACAAATCAGAAATAACCTCACTTCGTGGACATCTAATAACTTTCCAACAAAGTCAGATGTTTCAGTGGCTCTGTCTGGTAAGCCAGGGCGTCAGTATATCAAAGAGGTCGGCGTATATCAGAATGACAAAACTAAGCCGTTCATGCTTCATGACGATAATTCAGGGATATTTCTGGCGACAACCGGGATGTTACCTACAGCGGGTTTAGGGATTAATGGCTGGCACCGGGATAATGCGACCGGACTGATTACACAGTGGGGGTCTGGAGGTTTTACCAGTGGTCAGCGTATTAATTTCCCGGCGGTATTCCCGAACGTCTGCACTGCTGTTGTGGGTAATGATACCGGCACGGGAACGCTGGCAATTTCAATGACAGCGACCGATACACATGGGTTTACTGTGCGCGGTTCGTCGTCGACTTTCGGTCTGAACTGGATTGCAAAGGGGTACTGAATGACCGGTAATTATTCGTATATTTATGATGCTTCCACGAACGCCTTTTATGCGCTGGCGCTCATGAGCGAATATAAAAAATCAGGGATTTGGCCTGATAATGGGGTGAGGGTTACAAGCGAACAGCACCGGCGCTTAATGGCTGGTCAGTCCGAGGGAAATGTAATTTCAGCAGACGCAGAAGGTAATCCGGTTCTGACACCCGCACTAATTGACTATGTAGCCATTGCGGCGGATGAACGTGACAAACTCATGGCATCGGCTACAGCAAGAATCAATCAGCTTGTAGAAGCTCAGGATGATGACGACATAACGGCTGACGAATTGTCCGAACTCACTGCGTTACGTGAATACCGAACAAAGCTGCGCCGACTGGATTTGCGTTATGCCCCTGATGTTGAGTGGCCACCTTTGCCAGAATAATTCAGGCGGGCACCTGCCCGCTTTTTCTTTATCCATCTGTTGTGTCAGTCCGCAGACAATCCTGATAAATAGCCCCTCACTGAACCAGCCAGGACAATAACACTCGCCCACTAACCACGGAGTTAACCGGATGAGTGATTTTCACCACGGCGTGCAGGTGCTTGAAATTAACGACGGCACCCGCGTCATTTCCACTGTTTCGACCGCTATCATCGGCATGGTCTGTACGGCCAGTGATGCGGATGCGAAGCTATTCCCCCTCAATGAGCCCGTACTGATTAACAATGTGCAAAGCGCCATTGCGAAAGCCGGTAAAAAAGGCACGCTGGCAGCCTCCCTGCAGGCCATCGCCGACCAGGCGAAGCCCGTCATTATCGTTGTACGCGTTGCCGAAGGTACCGGCGACGACGCAGAAGCGCAGACCGTTACCAACATCATCGGCGGCACGGATGAGAACGGAAAATACACCGGCATTAAAGCACTGTTGACTGCCGAAGCGGTTACCGGCGTTAAGCCGCGCATTCTCGGTGTGCCGGGTCTCGATACGCAGGAGGTGGCGGTCGCGCTTGCGTCAGCCGCTATCAAACTACGCGCATTTTGTTATGTCAGCGCGTGGGGCTGTAAAACCATTTCCGAGGCGATGGCCTATCGCGAGAATTTCAGCCAGCGCGAACTGATGGTCATCTGGCCTGACTTCCTCGCATGGGATACCACCGCAAACGCCACTGCCACGGCATACGCCACCGCCCGCGCACTCGGTCTGCGTGCCTACATCGACCAGACTATCGGCTGGCACAAAACGCTGTCTAACGTTGGCGTACAGGGCGTCACCGGCATCAGTGCCTCAGTCTTTTGGGATTTGCAGGCATCCGGCACCGATGCTGACCTGCTCAACGAGGCCGGGGTCACAACGCTGGTGCGCAAGGATGGTTTCCGTTTTTGGGGGAACCGCACCTGCTCTGATGACCCGCTTTTTCTGTTTGAGAACTACACCCGCACCGCGCAGGTACTGGCCGATACGATGGCTGAGGCGCACATGTGGGCGGTCGATAAGCCCATCACCGCATCGCTCATCCGTGACATTGTCGACGGCATTAATGCCAAATTCCGCGAGCTGAAATCTAACGGCTATATCGTGGATGGTGAATGCTGGTTCGATGAGGAATCGAACGACAAGGAAACCCTCAAGGCCGGGAAACTGTATATCGACTACGACTATACACCGGTTCCCCCACTGGAAAGCCTGACCCTGCGCCAGCGCATCACCGGTAAATATCTGGTGAATCTGGCCGAATCGGTCAACAGCTAAGGAGCCTGAAACAACATGGCACTACCCCGCAAACTTAAATATCTGAACATGTTCAATGACGGCCTTAGCTATATGGGCGTTGTTGAATCCGTGACACTGCCGAAGCTGACCCGCAAGCTCGAAAACTATCGCGGCGGCGGCATGAATGGCGCGGCAGCGATTGACCTCGGTCTCGATGATGATGCCCTCACCGTTGAATGGTCTGTCGGTGGCCTGCCTGATGTGGCGCTGTGGGCGCAGTATGCCGCGCCGGGCGCTGATGCCGTGCCGCTGCGTTTTGCTGGTTCTTACCAGCGTGACGACACTGGCGAAATCGTTGCGGTCGAGGTGGTCATGCGTGGCCGTCATAAAGAAATCGACGGCGGCGAAAATAAGCAGGGTGAAAACACCTCGACCAAACTGTCGACCGTTTGCACCTATTACCGCCTCACGATTGATGGTAGCGACATTATCGAAATCGACACCGTCAACATGGTCGAGAAGGTGAACGGCGTCGACCGTCTGGAGCAGCACCGCCGCGCAATCGGGTTGCTGTAATTCCCTGACCGGTCAGCACCGCTGGCCGGTTATTACTCCTATTCAAAGCAGAGAAAAACATCATGGCAAAAGCACCACGCAAAACCCCTGAATTTGTTGATACGGCTGGCAATGAAATTGACACCGTAAACCCGAACGTCGTGACCCTCGACAAGCCGATTAAGCGCGCCGGTCAGACGATTGAAAAGGTCACCCTGATTGAACCGAACGCAGGTACCCTGCGTGGCGTCAGTCTGGCGGCGGTGGCGCAGTCCGAGGTCGATGCGCTGATTAAGGTGCTGCCCCGCATGACCTATCCGGCACTCACCACGCAGGAACTCACCGCGATGAACCTGCCCGATATGCTGTCGCTGGCCGCTAAGGTGATTGGTTTTTTGTCACCGGCTTCGGCGGAATAGATTTCCCGCCCGGCCTGTCGACCGATGACCTGATGGCGGATATCGCAGTGATATTCCACTGGCCGCCATCAGAGCTCTATTCCCTGAGCCTGAGCGAGCTCATCACATGGCGCGAAAAGGCGCTGCAGCGTAGTGGAAACCACAATGAGTAATAACCTGAGGCTTGAGGTATTGCTGAAAGCGGTCGACCAGGCGACCCGACCGCTTAAATCTATCCAGACCGCGAGTAAAACCCTGTCGGGTGATATTCGCACCACACAAAAAGGGCTGCGTGACCTGAATGGTCAGGCGTCGAAAATCGACGGCTTTCGTAAGGCAAGCGCGCAACTGGCCGTAACCAGTCAGGCGCTTGATAAGGCGAAGCGTGAAGCCGGTGAGCTGGCTGTGCAGTTTAAAAACACCACCAGTCCGACCCGTGCGCAGGCGCAGGCACTCGAAGCGGCAAAGCGTGCCGCTTCTGAACTGCAGGCGAAATACAACAGCCTGAGAACATCGGTACAGCGTCAGCGCTCCGAACTGATGCAGGCCGGTATCAATACCCGCACTCTGTCTGCCGATGAACGTCGGCTCAAAACATCCATCAGCGAAACAACAGCGCAGCTTAACCGCCAGCGCGAGGCACTGGCGCGCGTCAGTGCGCAGCAGGCGAAATTAAGCCGGGTGAAAGAGCGATATAAATCAGGTAAAGAGCTTGCCGGTAACATGGCCGCAGCAGGCGCTGCCGGGGTGGGTATTGCGACAGCGGGAACGATGGCCGGGGTTAAATTGCTGATGCCCGGTTATGACTTTGCGCAGAAAAATTCCGAGCTGCAGGCTGTGCTCGGGGTCGATAAGCAGTCGCCAGAAATGGAGGCGTTACGCAAACAGGCTCGCCAGCTCGGCGACAATACTGCAGCCTCTGCAGATGACGCAGCGAGCGCGCAAATCATCATTGCGAAAAGCGGCGGTGACGCTGCTGCTATTCAGGCGGCGACGCCGGTCACACTGAATATGGCACTGTCAAACCGACGCTCGATGGAGGAAAACGCTGCGCTGCTGACCGGGATGAAATCAGCATTTCAGCTTTCAAACGACAAGATTGCGCACATTGGCGATGTTCTCTCGATGACGATGAACAAAACCGCCGCCGATTTTGACGGACTGAGCGACGCGTTGACCTATGCCGCGCCGGTGGCAAAAAATGCCGGGGTGAGCATCGAACAAACCGCCGCAATGGTCGGTGCGCTGCACGACGCCAAAATCACCGGGTCAATGGCGGGCACGGGTAGCCGCGCCATTCTCAGCCGCCTGCAGGCTCCCACCGGAAAAGCGTTTGAGGCCATTAAGGAGCTCGGCGTCAAAACGTCCGACAGCAAGGGGAACACGCGCCCGATATTCTCCATCCTGAAAGAAATGCAGCGCAGCTTTGAGAAAAATAACCTCGGGACAAGCCAGCGCGGCGAGTACATGAAAACCATTTTCGGCGAAGAGGCCAGCTCGGCGGCGGCGGTACTGATGGAAGCAGCCTCAAGCGGCAAACTTGACCGGCTCACCGAAGCGTTTAAAGCCTCGGACGGTAAAACCGAGGAACTGGTTAAGGTCATGCAGGATAACCTCGGCGGCGACTTTAAAGAGTTCCAGTCTGCTTATGAGGCAGTCGGTACCGACCTGTTTGACCAGCAAGAGGGCTCGCTGCGTAAACTCACCCAAACCGCCACGCAATACGTGTTAAAGCTCGACGGCTGGATCCAGAAGAACAAAGGGCTGGCGACAACCATCGGCATCATCGCCGGTGGCGCACTGGCTCTGATTGGTATCATCGGAGGTATTGGTCTCGTTGCGTGGCCGGTTGTTATGGGGATTAACGCCATTATCGCTGCTGCTGGCGTGCTGGGTACGGTATTTACTGTCACCGGTAGTGCCATTGTGACCGCACTCGGCGCGATTACCTGGCCGATTGTCGCAGTTGGGGCGGCGATTGTGGCCGGGGCGCTGCTCATTCGTAAATATTGGGAGCCCATCAGCGCATTTTTCTCGGGGGTGATTGAGGGGGTCATGAGCGCCTTTACCCCTGTCGGGGAAATGTTCGCTCCACTGGCCCCCATTTTTGACGGTCTCGGTGAGAAACTGCGCGGTGTCTGGCAGTGGTTTAAAGACCTGATAGCACCGGTCAAGGCCACGCAGGAAACGCTCGATAGCTGCAAAAATGTTGGCGTCATATTCGGTCAGGCGCTGGCCTCTGCTTTGATGGCTCCGCTCAATGTATTTAACAAGTTGCGCAGCGGTGTCGACTGGCTTCTCGAAAAGCTCGGTATCATCAACAAAGAGTCAGACAGCCTCGACCAGACTGCCGCCAAAACCAACGCGGCCACGCAGAGTAATTCTTATATCCCGGCAACCAGCACATATGGCGGTTATCAGGCTTATCAGCCAGTGACCGCACCGGCGGGACGTTCTTACATCGACCAGAGCAAAAGTGAGTACAACATCACTTTACCGGGTGGTGTTGCGCCCGGGCATCAGCTTGACCGACAGCTACGCGACACACTCGAACAGATCGAGCGTGAGAAGCGTGCACGGCAGCGCGCCAGTATGAGCCATGACTGAGGGGGAATAAATAATGATGCTTGCACTTGGAATGTTTGTGTTTGAACGCCGCACCCTGCCTTATCAGTCGATGCAACACTCGAAGGATTACCGCTGGGTGTCTAATGACAGGGTTGGTAAACCTCCCGCTTATCAGTTTCTCGGTGAGGGGGAAACCTCTATCCAGCTTGCCGGTACGCTTTATCCTGCCATTACCGGAGGCCGTATATCACTGAGGGCAGTTGAACTGATGGCCGACGAGGGCAGAGCGTGGCCGCTGATTGAGGGTACCGGCAATATCCTCGGGATGTATATCGTCGATAAAGTCTCGACTACACACACCGAGTTTTTCAGTGATGGCGCGGCCAGAAAGATTGATTTCACACTTTCGCTGAAACGGGTCGACGAATCACTGGCGGCGATGTTTGGCGACCTGAATAAGCAGGCCAGCGAACTGCTTGACTCTGCCGGTAATCTGACCGATAAGCTGCAGGGTATGCTCGGAGGGCTGACCGCATGATGACGGGCATGACCATTGATGCCGGGGCGAGCCTTGCACCGGCATTTATGCTGACGCTGAACAGCCATGACATTACCAGCAATTTTAGTGATCGGCTGATTTCTCTCACCATGACCGACAACCGGGGTTTTGAAGCTGACCAGCTCGACATTGAGCTCGACGATACTGACGGCAAAGTCGAGTTACCCCTGCGCGGGGCGGTGCTGACGCTGTGGCTTGGCTGGCAGGGTTCGGCACTTCTGAATAAGGGCGATTTCACAGTTGATGAGATTGAGCACCGGGGCGCGCCTGATACGCTGACCATTCGTGCGCGTAGTGCAGATTTTCGCGGAACACTCAATTCACGGCGTGAGGAGTCATGGCACGACACCACTCTCGGTGAACTGGTCAGTGCCATTGCAAAACGCAATAAACTGACGGCCAGCGTCGCGGATTCGCTGAAAAAAATCCCGGTACCGCATATCGACCAGTCGCAGGAATCCGACGCAGTATTTCTGACCAGACTTGCTGAGCGGAACGGGGCGGCAGTATCAGTGAAAGCGGGGAAACTGTTGTTTCTGAAAGCCGGTAGCGCAGTGACGGCCAGCGGCAAACCAGTCCCACAAATGACACTGACCCGCAGTGATGGTGACCGCCATCAATTTGCTATTGCCGACCGTGGGGCTTATACCGGCGTAACGGCAAAATGGCTACACACCAAAGACCCGAAACCGCAAAAGCAGAAGGTCACGCTGAAACGTAAACCAAAAGAGAAGCACCTGCGCGCACTGGAACACCCGAAAGCAAAGCCAGTCAGCAAAAAGACAAAGGCTAAAAAAGAGCAGGAAGCGCGCGAGGGTGAGTATATGGCCGGTGAGGCTGATAACGTGCTGGCGCTGACGACGGTTTACGCTTCAAAGGCTCAGGCGATGCGAGCAGCTCAGGCTAAGTGGGATAAGTTGCAGCGCGGTGTTGCGGAGTTTTCAATTACGCTGGCGCTTGGTAGGGCTGACTTGTTCCCTGAAACACCGGTGCGCGTGTCGGGCTTTAAGCGCGTCATAGACGAGCAGTCTTGGTTAATCAGTAAGGTAACTCACAATCTGAATAATAATGGATTCACGACGGGCTTAGAGCTTGAGGTCAAGCTCTCCGATGTGGAGTACAGTGCTGAACCGGATGATGAATAAAATATATTCACAAAAAGTGAATTGATGTTTATCATTGATTCACGAATTGAGAATAGTAGGGTGGGTTATGTTTCATTGTCCAAAGTGTCATCATGCCGCACATGCACGAACAAGCCGCTATTTAACAGAAAATACAAAAGAGCGCTACCACCAATGCCAGAACATCAACTGTAGTTGTACGTTTATGACAATGGAAACGATAGAGCGCTTTATTGTTACTCCAGGAGCTATCGACCCGGCACCGCCGCACCCGACTGTCGGTGGTCAGCGGCCATTGTGGCTCTGATAAATTTCCGTTAAATGCCCGCCGTGTGCGGGTTTTTTTATACGCTCAGGAAAATGGCGGTATAAAATCCACCGCCATTTTATCGCCACTTAAAAACGAGACAACAAAAAAGCCACTCTTTCGAGTGGCTTAATTATATGATTTTAAAGCTAAAATTTGGTGGCCCCTGCTGGACTTGAACCAGCGACCAAGCGATTATGAGTCGCCTGCTCTAACCACTGAGCTAAGGGGCCGTGGCGGTGAATTATAAAGTAACTCCCTGCAGCAATCCAGCCATTCACTCCTGCTTGCTGTTTTTATAAACAACGCATAATCAATCCTTTATACTTCCATAACGATGTATCAGTGGGAGTAAAGATGATCAATGATATTCTTGCACCTGGCCTACGGGTGGTGTTTTGCGGTATCAACCCGGGAAAGTCCTCGGCGCACACCGGTTTTCACTTTGCCCATCCGGGAAATCGCTTCTGGAAAGTGATCTACCAGGCCGGGTTCACCGACAGGTTACTCAAGCCCGAAGAGGAGCAGCACCTGCTGGATACGCGCTGCGGTATTACCATGTTGGTCGAGCGACCAACCGTGCAGGCGAGCGAGGTTAACCTGCATGAACTGCGCAGCGGCGGGCGAGAGTTGGTCAGGAAAATTGAAGACTACCAGCCAGCCGCACTGGCGATCCTCGGTAAGCAGGCTTACGAGCAGGCGTTTAGCCAGCGCGGGGCTAAGTGGGGTAAGCAGAGCATCACTATCGGCGTGACGCAGGTGTGGGTGCTGCCGAATCCGAGTGGGCTGAACAGGGCGACGCTGGATAAGCTGGTGGAGGCGTATCGGGAACTGGATGAGGCGCTGATGGTGCGGGGTCTGTAATCCTCTGCGGCCTGATGCCCTCACCCTGGCCCTCTCCCACAGGGAGAGGGAATAAACAAAAAAAAGCTCCCGATTGGGAGCTTTTTAACTTTCAGGACCGATTAGTCGTCCAGGAAGCTACGCAGCACTTCAGAGCGGCTTGGGTGACGCAGCTTACGCAGCGCCTTCGCTTCGATCTGACGGATACGTTCGCGGGTCACGTCGAACTGTTTACCCACTTCTTCCAGCGTATGGTCGGTGTTCATGTCGATACCGAAACGCATACGCAGCACTTTTGCTTCACGGGCGGTCAGGCCAGCCAGAACGTCGTGCGTTGCAGCTCGCAGGCTCTCGGTAGTGGCAGAGTCCAGCGGCAACTCGAGGGTGGTATCCTCGATGAAATCACCCAGATGCGAATCTTCATCATCACCGATTGGCGTTTCCATGGAGATTGGCTCTTTGGCGATCTTCAGCACTTTACGGATCTTGTCTTCCGGCATCAGCATGCGCTCGGCCAGCTCTTCCGGCGTCGGCTCGCGGCCCATCTCCTGCAGCATCTGGCGGGAGATACGGTTGAGCTTGTTGATGGTCTCAATCATATGCACCGGAATACGGATGGTGCGCGCCTGGTCCGCGATAGAGCGGGTAATCGCCTGACGGATCCACCATGTTGCGTAAGTGGAGAACTTGTAACCACGACGGTATTCGAACTTATCTACCGCTTTCATCAGACCGATGTTGCCTTCCTGAATCAGATCCAGGAACTGCAGACCGCGGTTGGTGTATTTCTTGGCGATAGAGATAACCAGACGCAAGTTCGCTTCAACCATCTCTTTCTTCGCTCGGCGGGCTTTCGCTTCACCGATGGACATACGACGGTTGATGTCCTTGACCTGCTCGATGGTCAGACCGGTCTCTTCTTCAATCTGCTGCAGCTTCTGCAGACCGCGATAGACATCGTCCTTTACGTCGTGCAGTTTTTCAGACCACGGCTTGTTCATCGCGATAGCCGCGTTGAACCAGGTTTCGCTGGTTTCGTTGCCGGTGAAGAGGGTGATGAAGTTCTTCTTCGGCATTTTGCACTGCTCAACGCACAGCTTCATGATGATGCGTTCCTGGGTGCGTACGCGATCCATCATTACGCGCATGCTGTTTACCAGGTAGTCGAACTGTTTTGGCACCAGGCGGAACTGTTTGAACACTTCAGACAGCTTCAGGATCTCTTCCTGAGCGGCAGCATGGCTGCGGCCTTTCGCTTTAATGGTGTCACGCGTTACTTCGTACTGGGTACGCAGTTCGGCAAACTTCTCACGCGCCAGTTCCGGGTCGATGCTGTTGTCATCGTCCGCGCTGTCGTCGTCTTCTTCCTCATCTTCGTCTTCGTCGTCATCCATCTCTTCCTGAGACAGCTCAGAACCGACGTGAGTGGCGGTTGGCGCCATATCTTCTTCAGCGTTCGGGTCGACAAAACCGGTGATCAGGTCAGACAGGCGCGCTTCTTCCGCTTCAACGCGATCGTACTGCTCCAGCAGATAGGTGATCGCTTCCGGGTATTCGGCGACAGAGCACTGAACCTGGTTGATCCCGTCTTCGATGCGTTTTGCGATGTCAATTTCGCCTTCGCGGGTCAACAGTTCAACGGTACCCATTTCGCGCATGTACATGCGGACCGGGTCAGTGGTACGCCCGATTTCAGATTCCACGCTGGACAGTACCTGTGCAGCAGCTTCTTCCGCATCTTCGTCAGTGTTGTTGGAGGTTTCAGCCAGCAACAGATCATCGGCATCAGGTGCTTCTTCCATCACCTGAATGCCCATGTCATTGATCATTTGGATGATGTCTTCGATTTGATCTGAATCGACGATATCTTCCGGCAGATGGTCATTGACCTCGGCATAGGTCAGATAGCCTTGCTCCTTACCGCGTTGGACAAGAAGTTTCAGCTGTGACTGCGGGTTTTGCTCCATAAGACGGTATCCACACTTAATTCGTTTGATTGGTGTCGGCGATGGGGCTGCCAACCTTTAAAGCGAGGGCGTACTTATATTTTTGCCGCTGCCTCTCAGTGCGGCTGCCGGGGGCTTCCCGATCGATATTCGGCACTTAAGCCGTTAAATTTTTTATTTCTTCGCCAGTTCCTGGTTAATCATCCAGAGCTCTCGGCGTTCTTCGCTGCTTAAGCCGTGCGTGCGCTCGCGAGCTATCAACTCTTCCTGGCGCAGCTCAAGCATCGAATCAAACATATGGTTGAGCGAGTCGGTGAACGTTTTTTCTGCAATATCCTTATCTGCTATATCGTCCCACATCGACAGTTTTTCAAGGGTAGCGGCCTCTTTTGTGCCGCGATAATGCTCTAAAAGTTGTCCGGTGGTCAGACCTGGCTGAGACAAACAAGTGTTGACCAGTTCTGAAAATAAGCCAAGTCCGGGCAACTTTTCGTGGTTCAAACCCGCCAGCGACGGCACTTGCGGAGCAAGCTCGGGGTTTTGTACCAGCAATCCTATCAGTATACGCATGGTTGTGCGTTTTAGCTGAGGCGCGGGGCGAACCGTGCCGTTTTCAGCCTGTTTAGGCATTAAACGTTCAAGCTGGCTGTCATCCAGAATGCCGAGCTTGTTGCCTAACTCCTGACGCAGGTAGATGCGCAGCGTTTCGCCGGGCACCTGGTTGATTAACGGCAGCGCCAGCGTACTGAGCTGCGCGCGCCCGTCAGGGGTACTCAAATCAACCTGCGGCATCAGGCTATTAAACAGAAACGTGGAGAGCGGCTGTGCCTGCTCCATCCGCGCTTCAAATGCCGCTTTGCCCTCTTTACGCACCAGCGTATCCGGGTCTTCACCGTCGGGCAGGAACATAAAGCGTAGCTGACGCCCGTCGGTCATATACGGCAGCGCGGTTTCCAGCGCTCGCCAGGCGGCGTCGCGTCCGGCCCGGTCACCGTCGTAACAGCAGATGACGTTGTTGGTCACCCTGAACAGCAGTTGAATATGATCGGCGGTGGTGGACGTACCTAGCGACGCAACGGCGTAGTTAATGTCGTACTGCGCCAGCGCAACGACGTCCATATAGCCTTCGACGACCAGCAGACGCGGAGGTTCCGCGTTGTCCTGCTGCGCCTCATAAAGACCGTAAAGCTGGCGGCCCTTATGAAAAATATCGGTTTCCGGAGAGTTGAGGTATTTCGGCAGGGCATCACCCAGCACGCGACCACCAAAACCAATTACCCGGCCACGCTTGTCGCGGATCGGGAACATCACCCGTTCACGGAAGCGGTCGTAGCTTCGTCCCTGGTCGTTGGTGACCAGCATGCCTGCGTCGATGAGAGATTTACGATCTTCGCTATTGCCGCCAAAACGCTTTAACACGTTGTCCCAGCCGGGCGGGGCGTAACCAATAGCGAAACGCGCAATCACATCGTCGCTCAGTCCGCGCTTGTTCAGATACTGACGCGCAGGCTCAGCCGCAGAGTGCTTAAGAGACTGTTGGTAAAACGAATTCAGGCCATCCATCAGTTGATACAGCGTTTGCCTCTGATGGCGCTCGATCTGACTTGGCCCACTGCCTGCTTCATACGGCACTTCAAGGTTATGCATCGCCGCCAGCTCTTCGACGGTTTCAACGAACTCGAGCTTATCGTAGTTCATCAAAAAATCGACGGCATTACCGTGTGCGCCACAGCCGAAGCAATGGTAAAACTGTTTTTCACCGTTTACGGTGAAGGAGGGGGTTTTTTCGTTATGGAACGGACAGCACGCATGGTAGTTCTTACCCTGCTTTTTCAGCTTTACCCGCGCGTCGATGAGATCGACGATGTCGGTTCTGGCGAGCAGGTCATTGATGAAAACGCGTGGGATTCTTCCGGCCATATGCCCCAAAAATTTAAGCGACTTATAAACGAAAACAAGCCGCGCATTCCTTCCGGAAGCACGGCCTTACGACTACTACTCTGTCTGTCAATTGAGGGCGTTGACCCTCAAGAGATTAGTACAGACGAGTACGGCGTGCGTTTTCGCGAGCCAGTTTCTTCGCGTGACGTTTCACAGCGGAAGCTTTAGCGCGCTTACGTTCGGTCGTTGGTTTTTCATAAAACTCACGACGACGAACTTCAGCCAGAACACCTGCTTTCTCGCATGAACGTTTGAAGCGACGCAGTGCTACGTCGAACGGCTCGTTTTCACGTACTTTAATTACCGGCATGTAACTCTCACCTTTAATAAATTCGGTTTGCCGCTGGCATCAACGCCAGCTTATTTCAAAATGGTGCGGAATTTTACTGCAAATGCTGCTGCTTTGTAAAGCACCGATGCGATTTTGAAAGGGACTTTAATAAGGGTGAGGAGTATACACGAGCCTTCTTCCTGGGGCGAACAAAGTTTTACATCAACCCGCCCAGGCTCTACACTGCGCGGTATTGAAACGAGGTAAAACAAGTCATGCGTGTACTGGGTATTGAAACATCCTGCGATGAAACCGGCATCGCCATTTACGACGACGAAAAAGGGCTTCTGGCCAACCAGCTGTATAGTCAGGTGAAATTGCACGCTGACTACGGCGGTGTCGTACCTGAACTGGCCTCTCGTGATCACGTGCGTAAAACGGTTCCCCTGATTCAGGCGGCGCTGAAAGAGGCCGGGTTAAGCTCAACCGATATTGACGCCGTAGCCTATACCGCGGGGCCAGGTCTGGTCGGCGCGCTGCTGGTCGGCGCGACGGTTGGCCGCTCGCTGGCGTTCGCGTGGGATGTACCGGCGATCCCGGTCCACCACATGGAAGGGCATCTGCTGGCACCGATGCTGGAAGAGAATCCGCCCGAATTCCCGTTTGTGGCGCTGCTGGTCTCCGGCGGCCATACGCAGCTGATTAGCGTAACGGGCATTGGCAAGTACGCGCTGCTGGGCGAGTCGATCGACGACGCTGCCGGTGAAGCCTTCGACAAAACCGCCAAGCTGCTGGGGCTGGATTACCCAGGTGGCCCGATGCTCTCCAAAATGGCGTCGCAGGGAACGGAAGGGCGCTTTGTCTTCCCGCGTCCGATGACCGACCGTCCGGGGCTGGATTTCAGCTTCTCCGGGCTGAAAACCTTTGCGGCGAATACTATCCGCAATAACGACGACAGCGAGCAGACCCGCGCCGATATCGCCCGCGCGTTTGAAGACGCGGTGGTGGATACGCTGATGATCAAGTGCAAGCGCGCGCTGGATCAGACCGGCTTTAAGCGCCTGGTGATGGCAGGTGGCGTGAGTGCCAACCGCACGCTGCGCGCGAAGCTCGCCGAGATGATGCAAAAGCGTCGCGGGGAAGTGTTCTATGCCCGTCCGGAATTCTGTACCGATAACGGGGCGATGATCGCCTACGCCGGGATGGTGCGCCTCAATGCGGGCGCAACGTCCGACCTGAGCGTGTCCGTGCGTCCGCGCTGGCCGCTGGCGGAACTGCCGGAGGCGTAACCCCCTCACTCTGGCCCTCTCCCCAAAGGGGAGAGGGAAATTTACGACTACACCCGCAGCATCCCTTTCTCTTCCAGAAACGCAATAATCGTCGCTAAACCGTCACCCGCCTTCAGGTTGGTAAACGTCCACGGACGCTCGCCGCGCATGCGGTTGGTGTCGCGCTCCATCACCTCCAGCGACGCCCCCACGTACGGCGCGAGATCGGTTTTGTTGATCACCAGAAAATCGGATTTGGTGATCCCCGGCCCGCCCTTGCGCGGGATTTTTTCCCCTTCGGCCACGTCGATCACGTAAATGGTCAGATCCGCCAGTTCCGGGCTGAACGTGGCGCTCAGGTTATCGCCGCCGCTTTCCACGAAGATCAAATCCAGATTGCCGAATTTCTCGCTTAACGCTTCCACCGCCGCCAGGTTCATCGAGGCATCTTCGCGGATAGCAGTATGCGGGCAGCCGCCCGTCTCCACGCCCACGATGCGCTCTGGCTCCAGCGCGCCCGCCTCGGTCAGGATGCGCTGATCCTCTTTGGTGTAGATATCGTTAGTGACCACCGCCAGATGGTACGTGTCGCGCATCGCCTTGCAGAGCGCTTCCAGCAGCGCGGTTTTCCCCGACCCTACCGGGCCACCCACGCCTACGCGCAAGGGATGTTTGTAATCAGCCATGTTGACTCCTCAGGAACGGAATAGTCGTGAATATTGGGTTTCGTGGCGCGCGGAGGCGATGGCCGACAGCGGCGTTGCTGCCCCCAGCGCGTCGTCGCGACGTAAAAATGCCTGTTCAAAACCAGCGGCGTAGTGGTCGCTCAGTTCGATAATCAGCTGCTGCGCGGCCTGTTGCCCAAACGGCACCAGCTTGACGCCCGCCATCACCGCGCTCTCTATCCAGCTGTAGCCGAGGCTCAGCGCCAGCTCGCGCGCGCCGATGCCCCAGCGCACGCCGAGCCAGGCCATGCCGCAGAGCTGGCTTTGCATAAATAGCGGCAGCCATTCGGGCGGACAGTCAGGTTCCCAGCTCTTAATCAGGCGCGTAAAGGCCGCCCCGCGGTTGCGTTCCTCTTCCCGCAGCTCGCGCGTTTCCCGGCAGGCGAGAAGGTATGCCGTCCAGTGTTTTGCATTTGTATGATCGCGTTGCTCACAGGCCTGATAAAGACGGATAAACAGCGGCAGGTCGACGCAGAAAAAGCTCTGCTCCATCTGCTGGATCTGCCAGCGCCTGAAGGCCTCGGCGTCCGTGACCCAGCCTGCCTCCACGGCCCACTCCAGCCCCTGGGACCAGGTAAACGATCCCACCGGCAGGCTGCTGCTGGAGAGCTGCATCAGGCGCAGCCGCTGGCGGGCGTGCTCCATCAGCTCATCAGCGCCAGCAGGGCGGAGGCAATCAGCCCGCCGCCGAAGGTTTTACGCAGCCCGTCGTGACGGCGCAGCAGCAAGCCTGCGGCGAAACTGGCGCACAGCACCGTGGCGCTGGCGAACATAAAACCGCTGGTGAAGAGCCAGAAGCTGTGGCCGGACATCTCCACGCCGTGCGCCCAGCCGTGGAACATCGCCAGGGCAGGCACCGCCAGCAGCAGACGGTTTTCAGTTTTAAACATCATCACGCCGCAGACCGCCAGCGAGGCGATAATCAGCATCTCCATGCCGCTGAAGCCGCCGAGGAGGCTGCCCGCAATGGCGCCAACAAGCATCATGCCGAGGGTGGCAAACGGCAGCAGGAGCTTGCGGCCGCTCAGGGCAGACAGCACGCCAGCCCCGGTCAGCATCAGCAGGTGATCCAGCCCGGTCAGCGGATGGAAAAACCCAGCCTGAAAGCTGTCGGCGCCGTGGCCGGGATGCGCGAGCGCGGGAACGGAAAAAGCCAGCAGTAACAGCGGTAAATACTTACGCATGATTGATCCTTAATGTGAATGAGCGTGAGAGTGACTGTGGGCATCGCTGGCGTAAGCGCCCGCTTCCGGTTCAAACGGCAGGCTGGCGAAGGTTACCTCCAGCCCGAACTGGCGCAGCATGTCGTCGAGAACATGGTCGTGGTGATAGCGCAGCTCGCCGGGCATGATCTGCAATGGTACGTGGCGGTTGCCCAGGTGATAGCAGGCGCGGGCGAGCAGGAACGGATCGGCGCAGCGCACCACGGAAACCGACTCCGGGGCGGCGATCACTTCTATGACCTCGCTGCCGTCGTCGGTGGTCAGCAGGTCGCCCCCGCGCAGCAGCAGGCCGCGCGGCAGCATCAGCCCGGCTTCGCGACCGTCGTTCAGCGATACGCGGGCGCGGCTTTTCACCCGCACGTCAATCGGCAGCGTGACGCTGGCGGTTACAGGGTGGGCATGGTCCAGGCGTTGGGTTAAGTAGATCATCTTCACTCCTCAAAACAGGAAATAGCGTTGCGCCATCGGCAGAACGTCGGCCGGTTCGCTGGTTATCAGTTGGCCGTCGACGCGCACCTCGTAAGTTTGCGAATCGACGGTGATATTCGGCTGCAGGCCGTTGTGGATCATGTCCGCCTTTTTCACCGTCCGGCAGCCCTTCACCACCGCCGTGGCGCTTTGCAGGTTGAGCTGCTGCGGGATGCCGTTCGCACTGGCGGCCTGCGAGATAAACGTCAGCCGCGTGGCGTGGCGGGCGGCACCCAGCGATCCAAACATCGGGCGGTAATGGACCGGCTGCGGCGTGGGGATCGAGGCGTTGATGTCGCCCATCGGCGCGCAGGCGATCATCCCGCCCTTAACGATGGTGGCGGGCTTGACGCCGAAGAACGCCGGGGACCAGACCACGAGATCCGCCAGCTTGCCCACCTCAATCGAACCGACCTCGTGGGCGATGCCGTGAGTGAGCGCCGGGTTAATGGTGTACTTGGCGACATAACGCTTCACGCGGAAGTTGTCGTTCTCGCCCGTCTCTTCCGGCAGCGCGCCGCGCTGAACCTTCATGCGGTGCGCCACCTGCCAGGTGCGGATAATCACTTCCCCGACGCGGCCCATTGCCTGTGAATCTGACGAGGTGAGCGAGAACGCGCCGATATCGTGCAGCACGTCTTCGGCGGCGATGGTCTCCCGGCGAATGCGGGATTCGGCAAACGCCACGTCCTCGGCGATATCCGGGTCGAGGTGATGGCAAACCATCAGCATGTCGAGATGCTCGTCGATGGTGTTCACCGTGTAGGGCAGGGTCGGGTTAGTGGAGGAGGGCAGAATATTCGGGTGCGCGCAGGCGGTGATGATATCCGGCGCGTGGCCGCCGCCCGCCCCTTCGGTGTGGAAGGTGTGGATGGTGCGCCCGCCAATGGCAGCCAGCGTGTCTTCAACAAATCCGGACTCGTTCAGCGTGTCGCTGTGCAGCGCCACCTGAATATCCATCTCTTCGGCCACCTCCAGCGAGCAGTTAATCGCCGCGGGCGTCGCGCCCCAGTCCTCGTGGATCTTCAGCCCGATGGCGCCCGCGGCGATCTGCTCGCGCAGGGCGTCCGGGTTGGAGCCGTTCCCCTTGCCGAGCAGGCCAATATTCACCGGCAGCGTATCGGCAGCCTGCAGCATGCGGGCGATATACCACGGCCCCGGTGTGCAGGTGGTGGCGTTGGTGCCCGCCGCCGGACCGGTGCCGCCGCCGATCATGGTGGTGACGCCGGAGACCAGCGCCTCTTCCGCTTGCTGAGGGCAGATCCAGTGGATGTGGGTGTCGATCCCGCCGGCGGTGACGATCTTCCCCTCGGCGGCAATCACTTCCGTCGCAGCACCGATCGGGATCGTCACCCCGGGCTGAATGTCCGGGTTTCCGGCTTTGCCAACGGCGAAGATCCGCCCGTTCTTGACGCCGATATCGGCTTTCACGATCCCCCAGTGGTCGACGATCAGCGCGTTGGTGAGAACCAGATCCACGCAGCCGTCAGCGGTCATCTGCCCCTGGCCCATGCCGTCGCGGATCACTTTCCCGCCGCCGAACTTGACCTCTTCGCCGTAGACCGTGAGATCGTTCTCCACTTCGATCCACAGCTCGCTGTCCGCCAGCCGCACCTTATCCCCGGTGGTGGGGCCGAACATGTCGGCATACGCCCGGCGCGAAATTTCAGCCATGTTTCACCTCGCCCATGACCTCGCCGCGAAAACCGAAAATGCGCTGCGCGCCCGTGACCTGAACCAGCGTCACCTCCCGCTTCTGGCCGGGCTCGAAGCGCACGGCGGTACCCGCCGGAATGTTCAGCCGGTAGCCTCGGGTCACTTCACGGTCAAACTTCAGCGCCGGGTTGACCTCGTAAAAGTGGTAGTGCGAGCCGACCTGGATCGGCCTGTCGCCGTGGTTTTCAACAATCACGGTTCGGGTTTCGCGCCCGACGTTGATCGCAATAGTACCGGGCTGGATCTGGTATTCACCTGGGATCATCACGCGCTCCTTAGACGATCGGGTTGTGGACGGTGACGAGCTTGGAGCCGTCCGGGAAGGTGGCTTCTACCTGAATATCCGGGATCATCTCCGGCACGCCCTCCATCACCTGATCCCGCGTCAGGACGTGGCGGCCCGCCTCCATTAGCGAGGCGACGGTTTCGCCATCGCGCGCACCTTCCATAATAAAGGCGCTGATCAGCGCGACCGATTCCGGGTAGTTGAGCTTTACCCCGCGCGCAAGGCGGCGTTCGGCAACCAGCGCGGCGGTGAACAGCAACAGCTTGTCTTTCTCTCTGGGGGTCAGTTCCATAACGTTTCTCTTATGTCTGCCAGATGCGCGGCGAACAGGCGGTTTTGGTAGTGAGAAGCGGGCGAAGCGACTGCCAGATGTCGCGCATCACCCGCTGGCAAATCAGATTGTCGTGGGAGAGAAAACGCAACGACAGCAGATCGTCGGTGAGCGTTGCCCCCGCAAAATGGCCGAGAGGCGCGAGCAGCGCGCGCACCGTGTCGAGATGTTCTTCCCGGGCCGGATAGAACAGCAGGGTGCCGATCCATGGGTGTCCGGCAACGGGTGTGAGATCGCCGTCGCTGAGGTGCTGGCGCTCTATCAGGCGCGGCTCGTCAGCCACCCACACCTCAAGACGGCTCTCCAGCGTGCCGTGGCTGAAGGTCTCACCGATCACCGGGCGGCCCAGGCAGTACAGCTCCCACGCCAGCAGCGTGCTGGAGGACGTAAGGTGGAAGACGGAACGCAGCGCGGCGTTCGCGCCGGGAAAGATAATGGTGTCCTGCGGCAGCCACTCCAGCGTGGCGTTTTCATCAAGGTAAAAGTGCTGGCTCAGACGGGCCTGCGGGCCGCTGCTGCGGTAGAACTTGCTGGCGCCGGGCATGGTGATAAGCGCGTGGCTATTGGCGTTTAGCCGAACGGAAATATCCAGCGTATCGCCGCCCACAACGCCGCCGGGCGGGTGCAGCAGGTAAAGGTGGCAGGTCTCGCCTTCAGGGTAAAACGGCCGCTGAACCGTAAGCGGCCCGACGTGGTGCGCGGAATGCAGGAGGGTTTTCTCAGGGGTGTGACAAAACTGCAGGGCAAGCGACGCCTGCCAGCCTTTATACGTATTATCAGTGACCTGAGCTGCTAACATGCTGCTTCCATCTGCGTATCATCGGGGTCGTTTCAGTATGCCCTGGCGGAAATGAAGGCTGTCATATGAGTCGCTTATGGATAGAGAAAATTAAAAAGCACGGCCCGGGGCCGTGCTCTGTGTGAAGCATGACGATCCTATTTCAGGTGGTCATGCAATGCTGCACCTGCCTGCTCAAGGGCGACTTTAACCGTTGGCTCCTGGCTCAGCGGGTTAAGCAGGCCGTAATCGTGGATCATGCCGTTATAGCGCGTGACGGTCACCGGGACGCCAGCCGCATCCAGTTTACGCCCGAATGCTTCACCTTCATCCCGCAGAACGTCCAGCTCAGCTGTCTGAATCAGCGTCTCCGGGAAGCCTTTCAACTGTGAAGTGCTGGCGCGAAGCGGAGAGGCAAGGATATTGTTACGATCGGCAGCGCTGGTGGTGTAGTTATCCCAGAACCATTTCATCATGTTTTTCGACAGGAAATAGCCGTTCTCGAACTGGTTATACGAGGCAGTATCAAAATTCGCATCGGTAACCGGCCAGAGCATAACGTTGTAGCGAATTTTTGGCCCGTTGAACTGTTTTGCCTGCAGCGCCACGGAAGCCACCATGTTGCCGCCCACACTGTTACCTACCAGGCCCAGACGGCTACCGTCCACGCCAATTTCCTGGCCGTGCTCGGCGACCCATTTTGTCGCTTCATAGGCCTGATTGATTGCCACCGGGAAATGGGCTTCAGGTGACGGTGTGTAATCAACGTAAACCGCTGCGGCGCCTGATGCGCGAACCAGATCGCGGATTAAACGTTCGTGGGTTGGAAAATCACCCAGCACCCAACCGCCACCGTGGAAGAACATAAATACCGGGAGCGTACCGGCAGCATGTTCAGGCTTCACAATTTTAAGGGCGATCGTCTGGCCATTGACCTGGATCGTTTTTTCCGTCACCTGAGCGGGCGGCAATTTTGCTCCTTGTTGAGCGCCGATCAGCACCTGGCGGGCCTCCTGCGGGGTCATCTGTTCCATCGGTTTCCCTTTGCCAGCATTCAGGACATCAAGAAATGCCTGTACGCCTGCGGTCGGGGCTGGAGTATTGGTGGTTTGAGCGGATGCCGCGGCTGACGCGAAGACGGAAGAAATCAGGATGGCGGTTAATGTTTTCATGGTGGTACCTCTTTTAACGTATTTGATTGGATAACTAAATAGTGCGCTATTTAATTGTTAGTATAATACTTGCGCGCAAGATACTTTTAGTCAAACATTATTTATAATTTTTTTAGACAACAGATTCAGGGTTGATAGAAAAATGAAAGAAAACAAAACGCTAGATGATTTATTGTGCTTCTCGCTGTACTCGGTCACCAATGCGTTCGTGCGCCAGTATCGCCCCCTGCTGCAGGAGATGGATCTGACCTATCCGCAATTTGTTGTTTTGATGGCGCTTTATGAAAAAGACAACATCCCGCTTCGCGATCTCAGCGATAAAACCAATTTTGATTCAGGCACATTGACCCCGCTGGTTCAGAAGCTCGAGGCAAAAGGGTTTCTCAACCGTATCGCGGTTGTGGGGGATGAAAGGATGAAAAATGTCGTATTGACGGATAAGGCGAAAGAACTGAAAAAGCAGGTGATGGCGCTGCCGGACCAGATTCGCTGCAGCATGCGGATGAATGATGATGAGCTGGAAATGCTAAAAAAACTCTCCCGAACGCTGCTGGAAGATTTGTAAGTGCACTTCGGTGGGGTGAACCCACCGAAGCGATGTGTCGTTACCGGTAATCCTCCGCATCCACATCATATCCGGACGGCTCCCAGCGGATCGCCAGCAATGACGCCAGACCGATAAACGGCGCCAGCGCAATCACCCAGAACACGGCGGTGTCGAGAGACGCGACCAGCAGCGGGAACAGGAACAGCGACAGTGTGGAGCTGCTGCGCATCAGCGTCTGGTTGAGACCCACGCCCACGCCGCGCAGGGAGGTCGGGTAGCTCAGCGAGGCAAATGTCATGGTGTGTGCACCCGGGCCAAATCCCTGACCGAACAAGAAAAGCGCCAGCATCGCGACGGCGATCGCGCCTTCTGTTGCACCATCAGGACGACCAATCAGCGCCAGCCCGAGCAGCGCCACAAGCTGACAGGCGTAACCCGCCAGCGACATCCGCCACGCGCCGAAGCGCGGCACGTAGCGCACCGCCAGTAATCCGCCGATAAACGCAAACAGCAGATTCAGCGCCAGCGAGATCAGAATGGTGGTCAGCATAGACTGCACAAAGAAGCTTGAAATAATCACCGGCAGGCCAAAGGCCACGGCGTTATAGGCGAACGAGGAGACGACTGACAGCAGCGTGGCGAGCGTGGTACGCCGCAGATAGATGCCGCGGAACAGGTTCAGATAGTTCGACCATTTGGCTTTATTCACGACAGGCGCTGGCTGGGTAAGCGCATCCTGCGGGACGTGGGCGTTAATATTGTACGACTGCCGCAAAATGGACGCCGCCTCTTTCAGGTTGCCCTGATTCGCCGCCCAGACCGGCGATTCGCTCATGTAGCGGCTGCGGATGGCGATAATCACCAGCGCGGGCACTGCACCAAAGCCGAGAATCAAACGCCACAGCCAGTCGCTGTGGCTTTCCGGCAGCACGGCGTAGAAGAACAGTACCAGCAGATAGGAAATACTGATCGCGGCATACCAGGTAGGGCACCACATCGCGACGCTGGAGGCCTTATTGCCCGGCCCTTTGAGCCTGGCGAACTCGCTCAGGAACGCCATCGCCACGGGAAGATCGATCCCCACGCCGAGCCCCATCACAAAGCGCGCGCCCGCCAGCACATATTCATTCGGGGCCAGCGCGCAGGCGATAGCGGCGACCACGAAGAACACCATATCAGCCATAAACACGCGGTAGCGCCCGATTTTATCCGTGAGGTAGCCGCCGAGCAGCGCCCCGACAATGGCACCAAAGGTAATCGCCGAGGCCACCATGCCGGTACCGGCGGGCGTCAGGTTAAATTCGCGGGTAATGTCTTTAATGCCGAACGCCAGCGCGCCGAGATCGTAGGCGTCGAGGAAAATCCCGCCCAGCGCGATACCCACCACGATCCGGGCGTTGGCCCGGCCCTGTGAGCCGTCATTAACGAGACGTGAAACGTCCGATGCGCTGCGCACCCACTTGATGTCGCCATCCGGGGTGCTTCCTGCCGTTGAAAGGGGAGCTGATTCTGTGATTTCTGTCATTTTTCTTTTTGTGTGGTTGTGTTGTGTCTCTAACAGTTACCACAGGCAGAAGGTGACCAAAATCACATTTGGTTATAAGGCATAACGAACGCTTTATTTAGCGTCTTTCTTCTTACGCTTAAGCTTCGTCCAGATCTTGGTTTCCTGACGACGCCACAGGCGCTGGATATTGTCGTGATGACGCAGCAGGATCAGGCAGGAGAGCATCGATACCGGGAAGGTGAACTGGGGTTTAAACCACCAGACGTAGAACGGGGCGATCAGCGCGCTGACGATGGCCCCCAGCGACGAATAGCCGCTCAGCAGAATGGTCAGCAGCCAGGTCCCGGCCATGACGCCGGTTAAGTCCCAGCCGATGGGCGCAATGGCACCAAAGGCGGTTGCAACGCCTTTGCCGCCTTTAAAACCAAAGAATACGGGCCAGATATGGCCGACGCAGGCGGCGATGGCAATAAGACCGAGCCAGAACGGCGTGACGCCCAGCGCATACGCGCCCCATACGGGTAGCATCCCTTTCAGAACATCAAAAATCAAAACCGCTACGGCTGCTCCCTTGCCGCCAATTCGAAGCACGTTGGTCGCTCCCGGATTCCCGGAACCACTTTCACGCGGGTCAGGTAACCCGGCAATGCGGCAGACCAGAATGGCGCTGGAGATTGAGCCGCAAAGATAGGCGAGGAGGATCATTCCAGGCGCGATTGCACTCATAACGCTGTTCCGTTTTGAAAATGTATCTGTATTCTCAGCATCTGTGGATAATACGCATAATTCGCCGGAAGTGGTATCCGGTTTAGCCAAAAAGCAGGCAGGTCGTGATGGATATTGTATTTATAGAGCAACTTTCGGTAATCACCACAATTGGTGTTTACGACTGGGAACAGACCATCGAGCAGAAACTGGTGTTCGATATCGAAATGGGATGGGATAACCGCAAATCGGCAAAAAGCGATGACGTGAACGACTGTCTGAGCTATGCCGATATCAGTGAAACGGTTATCGCCCACGTGGAAGGGCAACGTTTTGCGCTGGTGGAACGGGTGGCGGAAGAGGTAGCGGACCTGCTGCTGACCAAATTCAACTCACCGTGGGTGCGCATCAAGCTGAGCAAGCCGGGTGCAGTGGCGCGTGCGGCCAACGTAGGCGTGATTATCGAGCGTGGCACAAATCTGAAAGGGAAGATTTAACGTCATAATTGCTAAACCATTTTAGGTTATACCGGTCTCAAGACTGTATCTTATCGGTTGTCCGAATGGGGCACCGTTTTTTTATATCTTTTTAGGGGTTTATAGATGAGCGATATGCACTCGCTGCTGGTGGCGGCAATTCTGGGTGTGGTCGAAGGATTGACGGAGTTTTTGCCGGTTTCCAGTACGGGCCATATGATTATCGTTGGCCATCTGCTGGGCTTTGAAGGCGATACCGCAAAGACGTTTGAGGTGGTGATTCAGCTGGGCTCGATTCTGGCGGTAGTGGTGATGTTCTGGCGTCGCCTGTTTGGCCTGATCGGCATCCATTTTGGCCGCCTGCCGCAGCGTGAAGGTGAAAGCAAGGGCCGCCTGACGCTGATTCATATCCTGCTCGGGATGATCCCGGCGGTGGTGCTGGGGCTGGTCTTCCACGACACGATTAAGTCGCTGTTTAACCCGATTAACGTCATGTACGCGCTGGTGGTGGGCGGCTTCCTGCTGATTGCCGCCGAAGTGCTGAAGCCAAAAGTCCCGCGTGCGGAAGGTCTGGATGACATGACCTACCGTCAGGCGTTTATCATTGGCTGCTTCCAGTGTCTGGCGCTGTGGCCGGGCTTCTCCCGTTCAGGGGCCACGATTTCAGGCGGGATGCTGATGGGCGTGAGCCGTTACGCCGCGTCTGAGTTCTCGTTCCTGCTGGCGGTGCCGATGATGATGGGCGCAACCGTACTCGACGTCTATAAGAGCTATCACTTCCTGAGCACCGGCGACATTCCGATGTTTGCCGTGGGCTTTATCACCGCGTTTATCGTGGCGCTGATTGCCATCAAAACCTTCCTGCAGTTGATCAAGCGTATCTCGTTCATTCCGTTCGCGATCTACCGCTTTATCGTCGCCGCAGCGGTGTACGTGGTCTTCTTCTGATGACGGGTTGCCCTCACTCTTTCGGCTGAGGGCAACGTTTTTCCTTCCACGCGGCTACCGCGTCAATCCGCCGTTTCGTCAACTCCTCGCGAATGTCCGGCCCCTTAAATCCTGCCTCGACCACGTCTTTCGTCGGCACCGCTTTTGCGATTTTCCACGCTTCGCGCAGCAAGCGCCCCTGCGGGTAATCAGAGGCTTCAAACCCGGTGCGGCCGCGAACGTCGGCTTCGCTGGTGAGCGCAATTTGTTCCACGCGCTGCGGCTTGCGCCAGGCGTCGATATTATCGAACAGCTTAACGATGGTGGCGGGCTTCAGGATCGGGAAGGTATGGATCAGGTCGTGGAACTCGGCGACCAGCTTTGCCAGATCGCGGATGTCATTCGGCACGCGCAGGCGCTGGCAGAGCCCGTCAACCAGTTTTACGCCCGCCGGACCGTGCCCGTGATGGCGCGGCCAGAACTCTTTCGGCGTTAAGCCTTTGCCGAGATCGTGGCACAGGGTGGAAAAGCGTACGTCCACTTCAGGGCTGAGCATGGCGGCCATGCTTAGGGTCATCAGCGTGTGTACACCGGTATCAATTTCCGGGTGCCATTTTGCCGGCGCGGGGACGCCAAACAGCGCGTCGATTTCCGGGAACAGCACCTTCAGCGCGCCGCAGTCGCGCAGGACCTGGAAAAAGACCTGCGGGTTACGGGTGGTGAGGGCGTTTTCTGTCTCTTTCCAGACGCGCTCCGGCGTCAGGTGTTCCAGCTCGCCCGCCTCGGTCATGGCCGTCATCAATGCCATTGTCTCATCGGCAATACGGAAGCTCAGGTGGGCGTAACGCGCGGCAAAGCGCGCCACGCGCAGGACGCGGAGCGGATCTTCAGAGAATGCAGGGGAGATATGGCGCAAAAGACGGTCGCGCAGGTCATCCTGCCCGCCGTAGGCGTCGATAATATGGCCGTTTTCGTCCTGGGCGAGGGCGTTAATGGTGAGATCGCGGCGCAGCAAATCCTGCTCCAGCGTTACATCCGGCGCGGTGTAGCAGGTGAATCCCGTATAGCCGGAACCGGATTTCCGCTCGGTACGCGCCAGGGCGTACTCTTCCCGGCTTTTCGGGTGCAGAAACACGGGAAAATCGCGGCCTACCTGCTGGTAGCCCGCGTCGAGCATCTCTTCCGGGGTGGCACCCACCACCACCCAGTCTTTATCTTTGACCGGCAGACCTAACAACGCATCACGTACCGCACCACCGACCAGATAACTCTTCACGCCCAACTCTCCCGTTTTCTCTTTTCGCAAGATAATACGTAAGTCTGGCAGAGAAGACGAATTAGTTCATCCAGCGATCTTTACGCTTACGGCTTGGGATCAGATGTGGCAGAACCAGACCCAGCACCAGACCTACGCCCAGCACGCCGCCGCCATACATAAACCACTGCATGATAATGGTACGCTGTTTGTCATCAAGCTGCAGGTTCGCGGCGTTCACTTTTTTCTGCGCGACGATCAGCTCGTTTTTGAGCTTTTGATTCTCTTCTTTCAGACCGTTAATCACGCCGTCGCTCTGCGCCACCTTCTGCTGCATTTCGGCGGTGCGCTGGTTCCAGGTGCCGTCGATGTTGTTCAGCTTGTCGGTCAGGGTCTTCACCTGGTTTTCCAGATCCGGCACGCGGGTGCGCAGGCTTGGCACGGTGCTCAGCTCTTTCATCGGGATCCAGGAGGTACGGCCGGAACTGTCGCGAACCTGACCGTAATTGGTCTCCGAGTTGGTCTGTAACAGGGTGACTTCCTCGCCGGCATTCACCGTGCCCACGAGGCGATAATTATCTCCGGGGCCACTGCGTACCCAGGTGTTCAGTTCGTCAGAAACGTAACGCTTCTCTTCAGCGTGCACTGCGGTTGCGGCGCTAAAAGCGAGTAAAGTAAGTCCAATCAGGCGTAATTTAAGCATCATTAGTCGTTATTTTCATAAATAGTGGAACGATAGTAGTGGCAACAGTGTCTCTACGCAAAGCATTCATCAGCAATCAGAATCATCTGTGTCACGACTCTACACATTTACGCCCGACAAATTGCTCATTGCATGGCAATTTGGCGCAAAATACTATGTACTGACAAACAAATGGCGAGGAAGTTCGCCCTCATTGACGCGTCTGTGACGCCCGCAAAAGTACAAGGCTATGGCTCAGGAAATCGAATTAAAATTTATCGTCGAAAAAGACAGCGTTGACGCGCTCCGTCAGCATCTGAATACCCTCTCCGGCGAGCACCATGAACCCGTACAGTTGCTCAACATCTACTACGAAACGCCGGACAACTGGCTGCGCAACCACGATATGGGGCTGCGCATCCGCGGCGCGAACGGGCGCTACGAGATGACGATGAAAATCGCTGGCCGCGTGGTCGGCGGTTTGCATCAGCGCCCGGAATACAATATCGACATCAGTAAGCCAGAACTTGAGCTCGAACGTTTCCCGGCGGAAGTCTGGCCGGAAGGCGAACTGCCCGCCACGCTGGCAGGGCAGGTACAGCCGCTGTTCAGCACCGATTTCGCTCGTGAGAAATGGCTGGTGACGGAAGGCAAGAGCCGCATTGAAATCGCGCTGGATTTAGGCGAGGTGAAGGCGGGTGAGTTCCAGGAACCGATCTGTGAGCTGGAACTGGAGCTGCTGGAAGGTGATGCGAGCGACGTGCTGAAGCTGGCGCGTAAGCTGGTGAGCCAGCCGGGTTTACGTCAGGGGAGCCTGAGCAAAGCGGCGCGCGGCTATCACCTGGCTGCCGGAAATGCGCCACGCGTGCTGAGAGAGATCCCTATTCTGCGCGTCGTCCCGAAAGCCAGCATTGAGCAGGGCATGGAAGCAGCGCTGGAGCTGGCGCTCTCCCAATGGCAGTACCATGAAGAGCTGTGGGCGCGTAACGTCAAAAATGGCAAAAAACAGGTGCTGGCCGCCATCGGGCTGGTGCGTCATACCCTGACGCTGTTTGGCGGTATCGTTCCACGAAAAGCTAGCGCTCACCTACGCGATCTGCTGACCCAGACCGAGACGCTGCTGCTTTCCGACGTGTCGGCGCAAACCGCGCTTTACAGCCCGCAAAATGCCGCGGCAAAACTGGCCCTGACCGAGTTTCTGGTGACGCGCGGCTGGCGCGCCTTCCTCGATGCAAAAGCGCAGACCAAAATCGCGGATAACTTTAAACGCTTCGCGGATATCCATCTTTCCCGCCACGCCGCCGAGCTGAGAACCACCTTCGCGCATCCGCTGGGCGACCAGTATGGCGACCAGCTTCCTCGTCTGGCACGTAATATCGACAGCATGTTGCTGCTGTCCGGTGCGTATGAGGGCGTGAAGGCGCAGGCCTGGCTGGAGAACTGGCAGGGACTTAAGCATGCCATTGAGACCCGTCAGCAGATTGAGATCGAGCATTTCCGCAACGAAGCCATTTCGCAGGATCCGTACTGGCTGCACAGCGGAAAACGTTAATTCTGGCAAGGAACCCCTGATATGCCGCTTTCTTCGCAGTTACAGCAGCACTGGCAGACCGTTTGCGAACGTCTGCCCGAGTCGTTACCCGCGTCATCGTTAAGCGAGCAGGCGAAAAGCGTGCTCACGTTCAGTGATTTTGTGCAGGAGAGCGTCAGCGCCAACCCGGACTGGCTGGCGGAGCTGGAAAGCGCGCCGCCGCAGGCTGACGAGTGGCGACATTATGCTGGCTGGCTGCAAACCGCGCTGGCAGAGGTGGCGGATGAAGCCACGCTGATGCGCGTCCTGCGTCAGTTCCGTCGCCGGGTGATGGTGCGCATTGCCTGGGCGCAGGCGCTGGAGCTGGTGAGCGAAGAGAGCACCTTGCAGCAGCTGAGCGAGCTGGCGCAGACGCTGATTGTCGCCGCGCGGGACTGGCTCTACGACGCCTGCTGTAAAGAGTGGGGCACGCCGTGCAGCGACGAAGGGGTTCCGCAGCCACTGTTGATTCTGGGGATGGGCAAGCTGGGCGGCTGTGAGCTGAACTTCTCCTCCGATATCGACCTGATCTTTGCCTGGCCAGAGAACGGCTCCACGCGCGGCGGTCGTCGCGAGCTGGATAACGCTCAGTTCTTTACCCGCCTCGGCCAGCGTCTGATTAAGGCGCTGGACCAGCCGACGCAGGACGGCTTTGTTTACCGCGTCGACATGCGTCTGCGCCCGTTTGGCGACAGCGGTCCGCTGGTGCTGAGCTTCGCCGCGCTGGAAGACTATTACCAGGAACAGGGGCGCGACTGGGAACGCTACGCGATGGTCAAAGCGCGGATCATGGGGGACGGCGACGATACCTGGGCTAACGAGCTGCGCGCCATGCTGCGCCCGTTCGTGTTCCGCCGCTACATTGACTTCAGCGTGATCCAGTCCCTGCGCAATATGAAAGGAATGATTGCCCGCGAGGTGCGCCGTCGCGGTCTGAAGGACAACATCAAGCTTGGCGCGGGCGGCATCCGCGAAATCGAATTTATCGTCCAGGTCTTCCAGCTTATTCGCGGCGGGCGCGAGCCGTCGCTGCAGTCTCGTTCATTGCTGCCGACGCTGTCCGCCATTGAGCAGCTTCACCTGCTGCCGGATGGTGACGCGCAAACGCTGCGCGAGGCCTATCTGTTCCTGCGCCGCCTGGAAAACCTGCTGCAAAGCATCAACGACGAACAGACCCAGACCCTGCCGGGCGATGACCTTAACCGGGCGCGCCTGGTCTGGGGCATGCGCGTGAACGACTGGTCAACGTTGACTGAACGGCTGGATGCCCATATGGCAGGCGTGCGCCGCATCTTCAACGATCTGATTGGCGACGACGAAAGTGAATCGCCGGACGATGCGCTTTCCGAACACTGGCGCGAGCTGTGGCAGGATGCGCTTCAGGAAGATGACACCACGCCGGTGCTGACGCACTTAAGCGACGATGCCCGCCATCGGGTGGTGGCGTTGATTGCCGATTTCCGCCTTGAGCTGAACAAACGCGCCATTGGCCCGCGCGGTCGTCAGGTGCTGGATCACCTGATGCCGCATCTGCTCAGCGAGGTGTGCTCGCGCGAAGACGCGCCGGTGCCGCTGTCGCGCATGATGCCGCTCCTGAGCGGGATTATCACGCGTACCACCTACCTTGAACTGCTGAGTGAGTTTCCGGGGGCACTGAAGCACCTGATTACCCTCTGCGCCGCGTCGCCAATGGTGGCCAACAAGCTGGCGCGCTACCCGCTGCTGCTGGATGAACTGCTCGACCCGAACACGCTCTACCAGCCAACGGCGACGGATGCCTATCGTGACGAACTGCGTCAGTACCTGCTGCGCGTGCCGGAAGAAGATGAAGAGCAGCAGCTTGAAGCGCTGCGCCAGTTTAAGCAGGCGCAGATGCTGCGCGTGGCGGCGGCGGATATTGCCGGCACGCTGCCGGTGATGAAAGTGAGCGATCACTTAACCTGGCTGGCGGAGGCGATTATCGACGCGGTTGTCCATCAGGCGTGGGTGCAGATGGTGGCCCGCTACGGCCAGCCAAAACATCTTGCCGACCGTGAAGGCCGTGGTTTTGCGGTGGTGGGTTACGGCAAGCTGGGCGGCTGGGAGCTGGGCTACAGCTCCGATCTGGATCTGATCTTCCTGCACGACTGCCCGGCCGACGTGATAACCGACGGCGAGCGTGAAATCGACGGGCGTCAGTTCTACCTCCGCCTGGCCCAGCGCATTATGCACCTGTTCAGCACCCGCACCTCGTCAGGCATTCTGTACGAAGTGGATGCGCGGCTGCGCCCGTCCGGCGCGGCGGGCATGCTGGTTACCTCGACGGAATCTTTTGCCGATTACCAGAAGAACGAAGCCTGGACGTGGGAGCATCAGGCGCTGGTGCGCGCCCGCGTGGTGTACGGCGATCCGCAGTTGCACGCGCAGTTCGATGCGATCCGCAGGGAGGTTATGACTACCCCGCGCGAAGGCAGCACGCTGCAAACGGAAGTGCGGGAAATGCGGGAAAAAATGCGCGCCCATCTCGGCAATAAGCATCGCGATCGCTTTGATATCAAAGCTGATGAGGGCGGAATTACCGATATTGAATTTATCACTCAGTATCTGGTGCTGCTGCACGCTCACGATAAACCGAAGCTGACGCGCTGGTCCGATAACGTGCGCATTCTGGAACTGCTGGCGCAAAACGACATTATGGATGAGCAGGAGGCGCAGGCCTTAACCCGCGCCTACACGACGCTGCGCGATGAGCTTCACCACCTGGCGCTGCAGGAACAGCCGGGGCACGTGGCGCTGGACTGTTTTGCTCATGAACGTGCCCAGGTAAAGGCCAGCTGGCAGAAGTGGCTGGTGGAACCGTGCGTAACAAATCAAGTGTGATATTATCGCGCGCAAATTGTGAATCTTTCTGGAGTCAGGAATGAAAGTAACACTGCCAGAGTTTGAACGTGCTGGAGTTATGGTTGTCGGGGATGTGATGCTGGATCGCTACTGGTATGGGCCGACCAGCCGTATCTCTCCGGAAGCACCGGTACCGGTGGTTAAGGTCGATACCATTGAAGAGCGTCCTGGCGGCGCGGCAAACGTGGCGATGAATATAGCCTCGCTGGGCGCGCATTCGCGTCTGGTGGGCCTGACCGGCATTGACGATGCGGCGCGTGCGCTGAGTCAGTCGCTGGCGGACGTGAACGTGAAGTGCGACTTCGTTTCTGTTCCGACACACCCAACCATCACCAAGCTGCGCGTGCTGTCGCGTAACCAGCAGCTGATCCGCCTCGACTTTGAAGAAGGGTTCGAAGGCGTTGATCCTGAGCCGCTGCACGAGCGCATCAACCAGGCGCTGGACAATATCGGCGCGCTGGTGCTGTCTGATTACGCCAAAGGCGCGCTGGCGAGCGTGCAGACGATGATCCAGCTGGCGCGTAAAGCCAGCGTGCCGGTGCTCATCGACCCGAAAGGCACCGATTTCGAGCGCTATCGCGGCGCGACGCTGCTGACGCCAAACCTCTCTGAGTTTGAAGCGGTGGCGGGCAAGTGCAAAACCGAGGAAGAGCTGGTTGAGCGCGGCATGAAAATCATCGCTGATTTCGAGCTGTCCGCGCTGCTGGTAACTCGCTCCGAGCAGGGGATGACGCTGCTGCAGCCGGGCAAAGCGCCGCTGCATATGCCAACCCAGGCGCAGGAAGTGTACGACGTGACCGGTGCCGGTGATACGGTGATCGGCGTGCTGGCGGCAACGCTGGCAGCGGGTAACTCCCTGGAAGAGGCGTGCTACTTTGCTAACGCCGCGGCGGGTGTGGTCGTCGGTAAACTGGGTACTTCAACCGTTTCGCCAATCGAGCTGGAAAACGCGGTGCGCGGCCGCGCCGACACCGGTTTTGGGGTGATGACCGAAGACGAGCTGAAGGTGGCCGTCGCCGCCGCGCGCAAGCGTGGTGAAAAAGTGGTGATGACCAACGGTGTGTTTGACATTCTACATGCGGGCCACGTTTCGTACCTGGCGAACGCGCGCAAGCTGGGCGATCGCCTGATTGTGGCGGTCAACAGCGATGCGTCGACCAAACGCCTGAAAGGAGAAACGCGTCCGGTGAACCCGCTGGAGCAGCGCATGATCGTGCTCGGCGCGCTGGAAGCGGTGGACTGGGTGGTGTCGTTTGAAGAAGATACCCCGCAGCGCCTGATTGCCGGCATTCTGCCTGACCTGCTGGTAAAAGGTGGGGATTACAAGCCGGAGCAAATCGCAGGTAGCGAAGAGGTCTGGGCCAACGGCGGTGAAGTGATGGTGCTCAACTTTGAGGACGGGTGTTCAACCACCAACATCATCAAGAAGATCCAGAAAGACAGTCAGTAAAAAAAACGGGCCAGTTGGCCCGTTTTTTTTCACCCTCTCCCTGTGGGAGAGGGCTGGGGTGAGGGCATCAGGCCGCAGTTATGCCTGGTCATCCACCGGTGGAATAGCCGGAGCCGGCTTCACTTCTTCCGGCGCATTACGGTTTTCCAGCTCGCTCAGACGCTGTTCCAGCAGCGCCAGCTTCTCGCGGGTGCGCAGCAGAACCTGGGTCTGCACGTCAAACTCTTCGCGGCTGACTAAATCAAGGCGAACCAACTGCGCCTGCAGCGTCTGGCGGATTTTCTTCTCTACGTCATCACCAAATTCACGAATGCCTTTCGGCATGGACTCATGAACCTGACGCGCGATCTGCTCAATTTTCTTTGGGTCAATCATTGTCGTTTCCCTTGATGAAAAGGTGTTAGTGCCTATTGTAGCGCGTCATGCCGCGGGTTAAACAAAATTGTTTGAAGCTTATGCATTGCCCAGGGTAATCAATAGCGTTATAGTTATCTCGCTTATTCTCAGGGCGGGGCGAAATTCCCCACCGGCGGTAAATCAGCTTAACGCTGAAAGCCCGCGAGCGCTTTGGGTGAATTCTCAAAGGTCAGCAGATCCGGTGTAATTCCGGGGCCGACGGTTAAAGTCCGGATGGGAGAGAGTAACGATCCAGTCGGGCATGGCCCGCTCACGTTATTTTTTTGCCGCTTGTACGGCGCTCCTAAGACTGCCCTGATTCTGGTAACCATAATGTTAATGAGGTTTTTTTACCATGAATCAGACGCTACTTTCCTCTTTTGGCACTTCAATTCAACGTGTTGAACATGCACTGGATGCACTGCGCGAAGGCCGCGGTGTGATGGTGCTTGACGATGAAAACCGTGAAAACGAAGGCGACATGATTTTTGCCGCCGAAAACATGACCGTTGAGCAGATGGCGCTGACCATCCGTCACGGTAGCGGCATCGTATGCCTGTGTATCACCGAAGACCGTCGCCAGCAGCTTGAACTGCCGATGATGGTTGAGAACAACACCAGCGCCTTCGGGACCGGTTTTACCGTAACCATTGAAGCGGCGCATGGCGTAACTACCGGCGTGTCGGCGGCTGACCGTTTGACCACCGTACGTGCAGCGATTGCCGACGGTGCTAAACCCTCCGACCTGCACCGTCCCGGCCACGTTTTCCCGCTGCGCGCACAGCCTGGCGGTGTGCTGACCCGCGGTGGTCATACCGAAGCGACTATCGATCTGGTCACGCTGGCTGGCTTCAAGCCTGCAGGCGTACTGTGCGAGCTGACCAATGATGATGGCACCATGGCGCGCGCGCCGGAGTGCATCACCTTTGCGCGTCTGCACAACATGCCGGTAGTGACAATTGAAGATCTGGTGGAGTATCGCCAGGCGCACGAGCGCAAAGCCAGCTGAAAGTGCTGATGTGAAAAAGCCGGGGCAACCCGGCTTTTTTGTCTCTAGTGATAGTTAATTTTGAACAGCACCACCGTTTCGAACGGACCGGACTGGATCGCTTTTCCTTCTACGGGAGACAGTTCTGCGGTGTAATCCTGCTGATACTGCAACGTGCTGCCCGTAAAATCGGCATATTCTTCATAATGGTTGAAGGTATAAGGCTGAGTGCCATTCAGTATTCGCAACTTCAGGCCATTCCCAATGAGTAATGCCGTGTCATCTGCGGAAAGTGCCTCAGTGGTATAAAACGACGAGTCCATTTTGAACCCATCCGAGCACTGCGCGTCCTGCACCTTGGTCGTCTTCACCGAAAAGGTCCGTTTACGCGTCTGTTGATTCACAATATCGCGCGCGCTGAAGGTGCCAAAATCAATCTCCTGGTTTTCCGGGAAAATACTGAAGGTCGCCCCACAGTCCAGCACGGTGATGTTTTGCAGACCGTTGATGTGATATTTGAGGTTTTTCGCATCCGCCATCTGGTTAACGCCGCCCTTACCGTCAAACTGGACAACGATGTAATCACTCAGCGAGCTGACGTAGCCGTGGGGCGGCATCGCTTTGATTTTGACGTATAAGCGCAAGCGAGCAACAAAAGTGCGCGAGGTGTGAATATCGTCCGGGTTACCGGAACAGATTCGATTTTCCCATCCCATTTGTCGGATCTGGTCAGGGGTATAAATTGTGATGTTTTGATTGTCCAGACACTGTCGGGTATCGACGCCGTTGGGCTGGCCTGTTGCATCGTAGTCTATCCCTTCATAGGTTACACCAAGTTCATAATAGGGATCGGTGGTTGAAGGATAAGGATTCACCCAGCCAAAAATATCTTCAGGTTCAAAGCTGCTTGTGACATTGTGGTCGCAAGTCACCGGGATTTTGATGTCATCCGACTCCCAGATTTTTTCACCCACCTGCGCATTGCTGGGAATAGCAAACGGCGAGATCGTTTTGGCCTCTTCAACGGGGCCGCCGGAACCGCCCAGGTAGCAATCGAGCGCCAGCGCTCCTTTAAAAGGTAGTGCAGAGAATAACAATATAAACAATAAGTTATATAGTTTTCGCATCTTTTTCGATCTTCCGTTCGCTAAGCGTGCACTGCGCCGTTCCTGCGCACTGCACGTCGACTTTTTTCAGGGCACCGTAGTCGTCGATATAGCCGATGCTGTAATAATTACCGTGGTAGCCACCAGTGGAGGTCGTCGCCGTCGCGAAGGGGGCAATCATCAGGCTGTCAAAGCCCGGCAGCATGGTTTTCGCATTTTTACTGAGCCACGCCAGAGTAATGTAATACGGCGTCGGATTGTGCACGGTCAGCCCTTTCGCATTGGCTGAAATTTCCATCCGCATTTCCGCCTGCTCGCCTGACTTTTTGGTGATGGCTTTAGGTCGCCAGAACAGTTTGATCCTGCTCTGCATCGCCACCTGCATGACGCTGCGTTCATCGCTGGCGCTGGCGCTTTTCGGCGGTACTTCGCGCAGGTTGAAGTAAAACAAGGATTCCCTGTCTTTCGGCAGCTGGCTGGTGGCGGCTTGCTTAACGATCCTGACCTGCGACGCGGAGCCCGCTTCGATGCGCTGAATCGGAGGAAGCGCCATGAAGTGCGTATCCTCCTTACGGCCTTTTTCATCTTCAATCCATGAGAGCGCCAGATAGGGCAGCGCTTTGCTCTGATTTTCAATCTTCAGGCTGCTGGCCTTATCGCTTTCCGGAAAAACAATGCGCGTGCGGTCCAGGTTAACGGCTGCGTGGCTGGCAAATGCGGTGCTGAGCAGCATCAGGCACAGGCTTTTGAGTGGGGTGAGTTTCATCATGGTTTCTTACTGACATGGCAGTATCAACTGCATACTGTTTTCAAGGTGTGAAGGTAACGCGAAGCGACACTGTTGATTGTCCCCCCACGTTACGCGGAACTGTTGTTCTGGCTCTACGGCGCCCAGCCAGACGTGGCCATCATCGGCAACCATCCCAATCTGTCGGTCATTTTCCAGCAGATGAACCGTCGCACCCAGCGGCGGTGTGCCGGACGGCGTGCGTAAGATGCCCGTGACATCGTTTCCTGCACGAGTGGCAATCTGACGGTATCCGATGGCGCCTTCTGTCCAGGTTGAGGTCACCACGCGGGTGTCTACGTCCACGCCATCGGGCAGATTATTCATATTGACCTGCACGCTGGAGGGCGAATAGCTGGAAATAGACGGTAAAACGCCAATGCCGAACCGGTTGGTTTCATCCCGCGACATGTTCAGCGGAATGTTACCCACGCCGTCGGTACTGACCATCACGCGCGGCTCGTTACCGTAACTGCGACGGTGCAGCGCAGCGCCTCTGGCCGTTGAGGTAAAGGATCCATTCCAGCTGGCGCTCAGGGAGTTGTATTCATGAGCCTTATAACTCCCGGAAAGATTCAGATCGCCATAAGGGGAACAATGCTGATAGTTGCCGCTTACCTGCGCGCCTGCATCTGACTTCTCGCTCTCGGTGCCTGCTGAAACGCCCCAGGTATTATTGCGATCTGATGTGTCATACCACGAGACGTTCTGGCTCAGGCTGTCGCTGTTGCGCAGGTCATAATTCAGACGATGATCGGGATCGAGCGGGACGCTCAGCGAGAGGTAGAACTGCGTATCGTCGTCTTCGTCTTCATAGTGCGTTTTACTCCATGACACGGTGACGCCCAGGTTTTTCCAGCGTCCTATGTCAAAGTTATAGCCTGCGGTCACGCTGCCCGTCGTGGAGGGCGAATCGTCCCACCAGGTCTGGCGCAGCATGTTTACATAGAGGTTGAGCGATAACGCAGAAATGTACTGGCTGGCCGTCACGCTGAGCGTCTGCTTCTCAGACTGGCGGTCACCGTTGTCATCATCCAGAAAACGGGCGTAGCTCAGGAACTGCGGGTCTGAGTAGCGATAGCTGGCGAGCGTGAGCTGGCTGCCGGTGGTATCGAAACGCTTACTGTAGTTAAAGCGGTAGCTGTAACCGGTTTGGCTGGTCTGATAAGGCAACTGGCTGGTTGCCTGAGTCACGTCAAATGAGAGGGCACCCAGGTACTCCATGTTTTGCCCGATCCCGGCGGCGATGGAGCGGTAATGATCGCCATCGGCGAGCGTACCGCCATAAAGGGACGTCTGAGACAGCATCCCCCAGGAGAATTCGCCGCTCATAAACGCATTATCTTCAACGTCATGGGAGGCATCTTTGCGTGCTTTCCCGCCTGCCAGCTTATAGCGAACCTGACCTTTGCGTGTTAAAAACGGCACGGATTCCGCCGAGACCTGGAAAGTGCTGACGCGCCCGTCTTCTTCCGTCACTTTGACGTCCAGCGTGCCCTGTACCGACTGGTTAAGATCCTGAATAACAAACGGTCCTGGCGGAACTTTGCTTTGATAAATCACACGATCGGCAAGGCTGACCGTTACCGTGGCGTTGGTTTGCGCGATCCCGGTAATTTGCGGCGCGTAGCCACGCAGGGACCATGGCAGCATGCGTTCATCGCTAATCAGGGAGGCGCCGGTATAGGTGAAAGCATCAAAAATGGCGGACTGAAAATCGGTTTCGCCCAGGGTCAATTTCGCGCCGAGCGAAGGCAGGGGGCGGAACATGTAAATACGCGAAAAGCGCCCGTCATGTTCAGAGCCGGCATCGGTATGCGTTTGCGTGTACTGATAATCGCTGCGCAACCGCCACGCGCCCATATTGGCACCTGCGGTCCCGTAGGTGTTGGCGTTGTCCGTGCCTGAGCCGCTATTGGGCTGGTAATGGCTGGCGAACAGGTTGTAATCCAGCAATACGCCTGGGACGCCGTTGTCCCAGGTGGAAGGTGGCATCCAGTCTGCGGCGCGGTACTGTAGCCATGCCTGCGGGATGGTCACTTTTAGCGTTTGGGTGGCTTGCTCGAATTTAAAGGTAATATCGGGCCTGGAGGCGAAATCAATGCACCCGTCCTTTTCCGGCAAGGCATCACGAATATTCTCTTTTAACGCAAAGGTATCAGCCAGTTCAGGGGGAATACATACCTGTACGGAATTATTAATCTCTTTCCAGTTAAGCTGCCAGCCGTTAGCCAAAGGTGCGTCGTTTATTGAAACGGTAACAAAATAGTTTCCGGGGATGACGGAAGTTTCATCTTTAAAGAGGGAGAGATCGACGCTTCCTCGCTGGTCTTTATCAATGGCGTTGATATTAAACTCAGTGGCGGAGGTGATTTTCGTCATTAACAGGGATGCAATGATGAGTACTGATAGTAATTTATATGTCATCATCCTGTTACTCAAAGTAATATAACGGACCGACTGACGCCTTAAGTCAGTCGGTCTATTTTGCTGCGTGCTCTTATTTGTACATCAGAACATAGTTAGCGGTGGCTTCAACCTGGCCGGCAGTGGCGGTTTTACCGGCAGGAACTTCCATTAACGCTTTAAAGTGCAGTGTCTGGGTGGTGGAGCCAGCCAGAAGATCGACTTCATTAGGCTCGCCCAGCGTAATGTTGGATTCAGCGTTATCCAGCAAACGAACACCCACGTTCTGTGCGCCGCTGGCATAGGTGTTGGTCATGAGACTGGTGTCAGTCGCGTCTGTTGCTGCGCTGGTGAAGGTAACATCAACTTTGGTAATTGGTGTGTCGGTCTCATCCGCCGGATCGTCAAGCTGGCAGTTTTCCAGGTTGATATCAACCGGAACCGCGGTAGACTTTTTGTTGGCATTGATTACGGCAGTGGTCACTTCACCCAGGTCAACTTCTTTGTCAACGCTGTCAGGTGCGATGCTGCATGGCGCATCAATAACCACGCCTTTAAATTTGATTTTGCCTGACCCCTGGTCTTCAGCAAAAGCAGAACCCGATACAATGGCAGCCATAGCAACCGCTAACAGTACTTTTTTACCCATATACATGAAAATATCCTTTTTCAAATGAATTCATACTCTGAATATTAATTTCAGGATGCGAGTCAAGTATACGGGAGGAAGAAGAGATAATGCGATTACTCTAACTTAAAGCTATTTTAAGATTGTTTTAATATATAACGCATGTTGATTGTAAGTGCGGGCTAACTCTCATAATTTAGGGGTTTGTCTGAGAGGGTTGTATTAGTTTTTATTATGGAATAATGGTCATTAAAAAGGTTGCTGTAAATAGTAAATCATGTGTTGGTATAAAGATAAATAATTATATGCTTCTTTTTGTTTTGTTACCCTGCCTCCGTATTAAACGGAGGCAGGGTAACATTACCCAATACCCACAGATTGTAACAGTACCAGGCTTAACCCCATCACCGACATGCCGCACAGTACGCCATAGCTGGGATTGTTATTCGGATCGATCTCTTTCGCCAGCGGCATTAGCTCATCGACGGAGAGCGCAACCATGATCCCGGCGACGGCAGCCATAATCGCCGCCATAACGACAGGGGAAACGAGGCTTCCGAGGATCAGCCACGCCAGCAGGCCGCCAAGAATTTCGGCCATCCCGGAAATACCCGCCCAGAACACGGCGGTGCGTTTCGAGCCAGTGGCCGCATAAACCGGCCCGGCAACCGCCAGTCCTTCAGGAATATTGTGTAAGGCTACCGCCAGCGCCACGCCAAAGCCCATCTCCAGATTGCTGCTGGCCGTGACATACGTGGCGACACCTTCCGGGAAGTTGTGCAGGCTGATGCCCAGCGTCAGCAGGATCGCCGTGCGCTTGATGTTGCCCGGGATCGGGGTAACGCTTTTGTGCATTAAATCCTGAGGGTGTGCGTGGGGCAGCATACGGTCGAGCCCAAAATAGCCCAGCAGGCCGACGATGAACATGCCGTAGCCGAGTACCGGTGACATTCCCTCTGCATGAAGCGCTGCGGGCAGCATCTCCATCAGTGAAATAAGCAGCATAATACCGGCGGCGAAACCCAGCGAGAAAGCCAGAAGGCGATTGGAAGGCTTTTGTCCGAGCACGCCGAGGAACGCACCGATAAAGGTCGCGGCACCCGCAAATATAGTCAAGATCAAGGGTACTGACATGCACTCTCCTTAAGCAGTATCTGACATTCAAATTTCCTGATGATGATCTTCACGGTTATCTGCGTTCATCTTCACCTGAATGCGCGTAATGTAGAACCATCAAATTGACACCTTCTCTAAGGATATCACCATGTCTTCTTCTCGTATGCCAGCACTGTTTTTAGGCCATGGCAGCCCAATGAACGTTCTGGAAGATAACGTCTATACCCGCGCCTGGTGTCATCTGGGCGAGACGTTGCCGCGACCGAAGGCGATTGTGGTGGTGTCCGCGCACTGGTTTACCCGTGGCACTGGCGTGACGGCCATGGAAGCGCCTAAGACTATTCATGATTTCGGCGGTTTCCCGCAGGCGCTGTATGACACGCATTATCCGGCTCCCGGCTCGCCTGCGCTGGCACAGCGGCTGGTAGAGCTCCTCGCACCTGTCCCGGTTGCGCTGGACAAAGAAGCCTGGGGCTTTGACCATGGCTCGTGGGGCGTGCTGATTAAGATGTACCCGGATGCAGACATTCCGATGGTGCAGTTGAGCATCGACAGCACCAAACCGGCTTCCTGGCACCTGGAAATGGGGCGTAAGCTGGCGACCCTGCGTGATGAAGGCGTCATGCTGGTGGCAAGCGGCAACGTGGTTCATAACCTGCGTACGGCGCGCTGGCACGGTGAGAATACGCCATATCCGTGGGCGACCTCTTTCAACGATTATGTGAAAGCCAATCTGACCTGGCAGGGGCCTGGCGAGGAACATCCGCTGGTGAATTATCTTGATCATGAAGGCGGCTCGCTCTCTAACCCGACGGCGGAACACTTCCTGCCGCTGCTGTATGTTTTAGGCGCATGGGACGGTCAGGAGCCGGTTACGATCCCGATCGACGGTATTGAGATGGGGAGTCTGAGTATGCTGTCGGTGCAGGTAGGGTAATAAAAGCAAAACGGCAACATCAGTTTGCCGTTTTTAGTGTTTGCACCCTCTCCCACGGGGAGAGGGCATCAGGCCGCAGCCTTATTCAACAAAAATATGCGGATAGAACCGTGACAGATCCTGCGTGATCAGCGCACGATCTTCGCGAATGCCAATCCCGGCAGGCCGATCGTTAATCAGCCAGCTGCCAATCAGGGTATAGCTGTCGCCAAACTTGGGCAGTTGATAAAACTGCTGGACGATCATCCCTTCTTCACCGTACGGCCCTTCAACCGCTTCCAGCGTTTTACCGTTTTCGATAATGGAGACGTTAGCGCCTTCGCGGGAGAAGATCGGCTTAACGACGTATTTCTCCATCGGCGGGAAATCATCTTCGGCAAAGTACGCAGGCAGCAGGTTCGGGTGGTTCGGGAACATCTCCCACAGCATCGGCAGCAGGGCTTTGTTGGAGATAATGCTCTTCCACGCCGGTTCCAGCCAGCGCACGCCCGCGTCTTCCAGCTTGGTAGAGAACATCTCGCGCAGCATGTATTCCCACGGATAGAGCTTGAACAGGTTGCTGATCACCTGATCCTGCATGTCCGTAAACTGACCTTTTTCACCCAGACCGATATCTTCGATATAGAGGAATTCAGTCGCCACGTCTGCTTCGGCAGCACAGTCCTGCAGATACTGAACCGTACCGCGATCTTCTTCCGTGTCGCGACAGCAGGCAAGATGCAGCAGGTTGAAGCCAAATTGCTCGCGCAGTTCGGCGAAACGCTCAATCAGCTTTTCCTGCAGGCTATTTAACTGGTCGCTGCCTTCCGGCAGATTTCCGGCGTTCATCTGATCTTCCAGCCAAATCCACTGGAAGAAGGCCGCTTCGTAAAGCGAGGTTGGCGTATCCGCGTTATTTTCTAAAAGCTTCGGCTCACCCACACCGTCCCACGCCAGATCGAGGCGAGAGTAAAGCGATGGCTGATTCGTTTTCCACGACTGACGGACGAAACTCCAGGTGTGCTTCGGAATACGGAATTTAGTCATCAGCTCGTCGCTGTCGATGACTTTATCCACAACCTTCAGGCACATCTGGTGCAACTGGGCCGTCACCTCTTCCAGTTTTTCCACCTGGTCGAGCGTGAGTTTGTAGTAAGCATCTTCACACCAGTACGGCTCGCCGTACATGGTGTGAAAGTTAAAACCGTATTCAGTGGCTTTTTCGCGCCAGTCCGGGCGCTCGGTGATACTGACTCGTTCCATGATCAGCCGCCCATTGAGCGAGTAGAAGTGCCTGTTGCACTACGCTGCATGCTGGTCTGTTTCGCCACAGACTCACCGAACCCACCGCGGGTGATGGTGCTGGTGGTTGCTGGCTTCGGCGCCATCGCGGTTTTCGGCACGGTCGTTGTACGGCCAGGCGTTGCTGCGCCGTAGCTTTTACCGCTGGCGTCGGTGTATTTACCGTAAGCAGGGCTGTTAGGGTTTTTCGAGCTAAAGAGCGGCTGCTGCTGGTAGCCCGCGCCGCCGCTCATCAGACGACCCATCATATAACCCGCCATTAACGGCATCCAGAAGCTGCCGCTGGACTGTGCCTGCGCCTGATTTTCTGGCGCCATGCCCGCCTGAGCAGGAGCCTGCTGGCACTGGCCTTCACCGAACTCCGCTACGCAGTCTTCGCGTGATGCATATTTTGGCGCGGTACGTTCTGCTTCTTTCAGGGCGCTGTTATAGGCAGTCGTACACTCTGCGGCTTTACCGGTGGCAGCCGAACAGTCGTCCGCGTTTTGGTACATCGAAACCGTTTCGTCGCTCTGCTCACAGCCCGCCAGCATAAACACAGCGGTGATCGCAAATGCGACAGGGGTGAGATGGCGTGCGTTCCAGCTTTTGCGGAACGACGCGTGATTAATCGTTTTTGTCCGTTTCATGTTTGTCTTCCAGGACCCAGTGGTAATAACGCTCAGGATAGAGGATGAGTGGTTGAAAATGAAGCGAAGAGAGGCGGAATCAGGGGGATCTTTACGTTGGCTTACGTTCGGATGTGATTTAGATGCGCCCTCTCCCGGTGAGAGAGGGCGTGATAACAATCTTAGTTACGGAACGGATTTGTGCCTTTGCTGGCGGACGTAGTAGTACGCGCTGCCGCTGGTTGTGCAGCTGGCGCGCTGCCGTTAGCGTTGAAGTTATCAACGGCGGCAACCTGATCCGGGTTCTCTGGCGCGACGCTTTCTGGCGACGTTGAAACCGGTTTGCCCAGGGTGCTGTTCAGCATCTGCAGATCCTGCTCGTTCAGCGTACCCAGAGCCTGCTTGATGTTCAGCTGGTTAATCAGGTACTGGTAACGCGCGCTGGAGAGCTGCTGTTTCGCGTTGTACAGCGTGGTGGTCGCATCCAGCACGTCAACGATAGTACGTGTACCGACGGAGTAACCGGCTTCCATCGCGTCCAGAGAGCTCTGGGCAGACACCACGGCCTGTTTATAGGCGTTGATGCTGCTGATTGAAGCGTTCACGTTGTTGAAGGACGAACGCACGGTCTGCACCACGTTGCGGTGCGCGCTTTCCAGCTGCTCGCTCGCCCCAACAAAGTTGTACTGCGCCTGTTTCACCTGGGAGTTAACCATACCGCCCTGATACAGCGGCAGGGAGAAGCTCAGGCCCACTTTGTTCTGACCCATATTGCTGTCGTCATACTGAGCAGAGTTGGTCTTGGAGCCGCTATAGGTTGTATCAGAGACGCCGGTAGATGCGCTCAGGCTCAGGGTTGGCAGGTGGCCATCCTGCGCCTGACGAATTTGCTCGCGTGCCAGGTCCTGGCTCAGACGCGCCTGCAGCAACGTCAGGTTGCGGTTTTCCGCCTCTTTCAGCAGGGCGTTAACGGCCTGCGGCTTATCCGTTTTGAAGCTGTCCACGTTCAGGGACGCCAGCTCAGGGTAGTAATTTCCGGTGACCTGACGCAGGGATTCCAGCGCGTTGTCGAGGTTGTTACGCGCGGTCACTTCGTTAGCCAGCACGGTGTCATACTGTGAACGGGCGTTCTGCACGTCGGTGATCGCCACCAGACCCACGTTGAAGCGCTGGGTGGTTTGATCCAACTGGCGGTAGATCGCCTGTTTCTGCGCTTCGGTGTAGGAGAGCGCGTCAATGGCGCTCAGTACGTTAAAGTACGCGGTGGCAGTATTCAGAATCAGCGTCTGCTGGTCGGTCTGATAGGTCACATCCTGAATGCCCGCGCTCTTTTCCTGCAGGGTCAGGGTACGCCATTTGGACATATCAAACAGCGTCTGTGTTAATTGCAGTGAGGCGCTGGTAGCATTGGAGTTAACGCCGTTAGCATCGCGGAAACCGTTGCTGTAGGTATAATCTGCACCTAAACCTAACTGTGGCAGCAGTGGGCTACGCGCTTCGTTAATCTTTTCAAACGCAGCATCACGATCGGCCGCTGATTTACGTAAATCAGGGTTGCCCAGACGTGCCTGCTGGTAGACCTGTAACAGGTTTTCCGCCTGGCTCATTGCACTGAAGCCCGTCAGGCTCAGGCCGATAAGGATGGGGAGCAATTTCTTCATTTGCATTCCTTGTTGTGAAGCAGTATTAGCGCTGATCTAATTAAAAAATAATTGCCGATTCTAACAGAATCATCCACACCAAAAGGTTGGCGTTACGTGCCATCTGGCGGTAATTTGCACCAATCTACCATATAGCCTTACAAACGGCAGCCAAACAGCCTTGAAATTCACAATTTCATCACCATTGCTACCAGGACTCGACTCATGCAAAAACCAGAAAAGTTGCCCGTGACATTCGCCAAAAACGATGTAGAAATTATTGCACGAGAAACGCTTTATAGCGGTTTTTTTTCAATGGATCTTTACCGTTTCAGGCATCGCCTGTTTAACGGTGAAATGAGCGGCGAAATCCGACGTGAAATATTTGAGCGCGGGCATGCGGCTGTCTTGCTACCCTTTGACCCAGTGCGCGATGAAGTGGTACTGGTGGAGCAGATCCGTATCGCCGCGTATGACACCAGCGAAAGCCCGTGGTTACTGGAGATGGTGGCCGGGATGATTGAAGAGGGCGAGTCGGTCGAAGACGTCGCCCGTCGCGAGGCACTGGAAGAGGCCGGGCTGATGGTGGGCCGCACAAAGCCGGTGTTGAGTTATCTGGCAAGCCCCGGTGGCACCAGCGAGCGTTTGTCCATAATGGTGGGCGAAGTGGACGCCACGACGGCGGAAGGGATTCATGGTCTGGCTGATGAAAACGAAGATATTCGGGTTCATGTGGTGAGCCGGGAACAGGCTTATCAGTGGGTAGAAGAGGGGAAAATCGACAACGCAGCGTCTGTCATCGCCCTGCAATGGCTACAGCTGCATTATCAGACATTACGACACGAGTGGAAAAAATGAAGCGCTATACGCCTGACTTCCCAGAAATGATGCGCCTGTGCGAAACCAATTTCGCACAGTTGCGCCGCCTGCTGCCGAGAAACGACGCACCCGGCGAAACGGTAAGCTATCAGGTGAGCAACGCGCAGTATCGGTTAACGATAACAGAATCAACGCGCTACACTACGCTGGTGGAAATAGAACAAACTGCGCCCAGCATTAGTTACTGGAGCCTGCCGTCAATGACGGTGCGCCTTTATCATGACGCAATGGTCGCTGAAGTGTGTTCAAGTCAGCAGATCTTTCGCTTCAAGGCGCGGTATGATTACCCGAATAAAAAGTTGCATCAACGCGACGAAAAGCATCAAATTAACCAGTTTTTAGCCGACTGGCTAAGATATTGTTTAGCACATGGAGCAATGGCGATTCCGGTTTGTTAGCGTCATAAACCTACCTAAGGACACCATTTGGAAAGCCTGTTGAACCTGACTGTTGCTGGTGGGGCGCCAGTCAGGATATTACAAATCACCGATACCCACCTTTTTGCCGAAAAGCATGAGACTTTGCTGGGGGTCAATACCTGGGAGAGTTATCAGGCGGTACTGAGCGCCATTCACGCTGAAAATCGCGCCTGCGATCTGATTGTCGCAACGGGCGATCTGGCGCAGGACCAGTCCTCCGCGGCCTACCAGCATTTTGCTGAAGGCATCGCGAGCTTTAGCGTGCCTTGCGTCTGGCTGCCCGGAAACCACGATTTCCAGCCAGCAATGTACAGCTCCCTTCAGGATGCGGGGATTTCTCCGGCAAAATGCGTATTTGCAGGTGAACAGTGGCAGATCCTGCTGCTGGACAGCCAGGTATTTGGCGTCCCGCACGGTGAGTTAAGCGAGTTTCAGCTCGACTGGCTGGAGACCAAACTGGCTGCCGAACCTGAACGTCATACGCTGCTGTTGCTCCATCATCATCCGCTGCCGGCGGGCTGCAGCTGGCTCGATCAGCACAGCCTGCGTAACTCAGCGGCGCTGGATAGCGTGCTGGCCAAATACCCGCGGGTGAAAAATCTGCTGTGCGGACACATTCATCAGGAACAGGATCTCGACTGGAACGGACGCCGCATGCTGGCGACGCCGTCAACCTGCGTGCAGTTTAAACCGCACTGCGCCAACTTTACGCTGGATACTATCGCGCCAGGCTGGCGCTGGCTGGAACTGCATGCCGATGGCACGCTGACTACGGAAGTCTGCCGTCTGGCAGGCGCAGAGTTCCGCCCGGATACCGCTTCAGAAGGCTACTGATGTCTACGCTCCTTTATCTGCACGGATTCAACAGCTCGCCGCGCTCCGCAAAAGCGACGCAGTTTCGCCAGTGGCTGAGCGTGCAACATCCCCACGTTGAGATGATTATCCCGCAGCTGCCGCCTTATCCGGCGGAGGCGGCGGAAATGCTCGAATCGATCGTGCTCGAACACGGCGGTGAATCCTTCGGCGTGGTCGGCTCATCGCTGGGTGGATACTACGCCACCTGGCTCTCGCAATGCTTTATGCTGCCCGCCGTTGTGGTTAATCCGGCGGTACGGCCATTTGAGCTGCTGAGGGACTTTCTTGGCGAAAACGAGAACCCCTACACCGGGCAGCAATATGTGCTAGAGTCACGCCATATTTACGATCTCAAAGTTATGCAGGTCGACCCGCTTGAAGCGCCGGATCTCATCTGGCTGTTGCAGCAGACGGGTGATGAAGTGCTGGATTACCGCCAGGCAGTGGCGTATTACGCCTCCTGCCGCCAGACTATAGAAGAGGGCGGAAACCATGCTTTCACGGGCTTTGAGGATCATTTCACCCAGATTGTCGATTTTCTTGGACTGCACAGCCACTGACAATCAATGCGAATTGCTAGTTTAAATCATGACGCAAACCTATAACGCTGATGCCATTGAGGTACTCACCGGGCTTGAGCCGGTTCGCCGCCGCCCGGGGATGTACACCGATACGACGCGCCCAAACCATCTGGGCCAGGAAGTTATTGATAACAGTGTGGACGAAGCGCTGGCGGGCCATGCCAAACGCGTTGACGTCATCCTGCACGCCGATCAGTCGCTGGAGGTCATCGACGACGGTCGCGGCATGCCGGTGGATATCCACCCGGAAGAGGGCGTGCCTGCCGTTGAGTTGATCCTCTGTCGTCTGCACGCGGGCGGTAAGTTCTCCAACAAGAACTATCAGTTCTCCGGTGGTCTGCACGGCGTGGGGATTTCCGTAGTGAACGCCCTGTCCAAACGCGTGGAAGTGAACGTCCGCCGCGACGGCCAGGTTTACAACATCGCGTTTGAAAACGGCGAGAAGGTGCAGGATCTGCAGGTCGTCGGCACGTGCGGTAAACGCAACACCGGCACCAGCGTCCACTTCTGGCCTGACGAAAGCTTCTTCGACAGCCCACGCTTTTCGGTTTCTCGCCTGACGCACCTGCTGAAAGCCAAAGCGGTACTGTGCCCGGGCGTGGAAATCACCTTTAAAGACCACGTTAATAATACCGAACAAACCTGGTGCTACGCCGATGGCCTGAACGACTACCTGTGCGAAGCGGTAAACGGCCTGCCGACGCTGCCGGAAAAACCGTTCGTCGGTAACTTTAGCGGCGATACCGAAGCCGTGGACTGGGCGCTGCTGTGGCTGCCGGAAGGCGGCGAGCTGCTCACTGAAAGCTACGTTAACCTGATCCCGACCATGCTCGGCGGTACGCACGTCAACGGCCTGCGTCAGGGGCTGCTGGACGCGATGCGCGAGTTCTGCGAATACCGCAACATTCTGCCGCGCGGCGTGAAGCTTTCGGCGGAAGATATCTGGGACCGCTGCGCCTACGTGCTCTCCGTGAAGATGCAGGACCCGCAGTTTGCCGGGCAGACCAAAGAGCGTCTGTCATCGCGCCAGTGCGCGGCGTTCGTCTCCGGCGTGGTGAAAGATGCGTTTACCCTGTGGCTGAACCAGAACGTCCAGGCGGCAGAGATGCTGGCCGAAATGGCCATCTCCAGCGCCCAGCGTCGTCTGCGCGCCGCGAAGAAAGTGGTGCGTAAAAAGCTGACCAGCGGCCCTGCGCTGCCGGGCAAGCTGGCGGACTGTACCGCGCAGGATCTCAACCGTACCGAGCTGTTCCTCGTGGAAGGGGATTCGGCGGGCGGGTCGGCCAAGCAGGCGCGCGATCGTGAATATCAGGCGATCATGCCGCTCAAGGGTAAGATCCTGAACACCTGGGAAGTCTCTTCAGACGAAGTGCTGGCCTCGCAGGAAGTGCATGATATCTCGGTGGCGATCGGTATCGATCCTGACAGCGAAGATCTGAGCCAGCTGCGCTACGGCAAGATCTGTATTCTTGCGGATGCGGACTCCGATGGTCTGCACATCGCTACGCTGCTCTGTGCGCTGTTTGTGAAGCACTTCCGCACGCTGGTGAAAAACGGTCACGTCCACGTGGCACTGCCGCCGCTCTACCGTATCGACCTTGGCAAAGAGGTTTACTACGCGCTGACGGAAGAGGAGAAAGCGGGCGTGCTGGAGCAGCTTAAGCGTAAGAAGGGCAAACCGAACGTGCAGCGCTTTAAAGGGCTGGGCGAGATGAACCCGATGCAGCTTCGCGAAACGACGCTGGATCCGAACACGCGCCGTCTGGTGCAGCTGACGATCAGCGACGAGGACGAACAGCAAACCAACGCCGTGATGGATATGCTCCTTGCCAAGAAACGTTCGGAAGACCGACGTAACTGGCTGCAGGAGAAAGGCGATATGGCGGATATTGAGGCCTGATGTCCCCCTCACCCTAACCCTCTCCCCAAAGGGGAGAGGGGATTGCACGGAGCCGTCTTTTCACCCTCGCACTAAAATCAAAACTCCATCTTCACCGTAAACTGCACTTCACGCGGGTCGCCAATCTGGTTGCCCAGGTTGTTGGTCGCAATCGACGACGTGTAGTAGGTCTTATCAAACAGGTTCTTCACGTTCACCTGCAGCGTCACCGGATACTGCAGCTTCATCTTATACGCCGCAAAGGCATCCGCCACGAAATAGCCCGGCAGATAGTAATCCGCGCCGTTGGTCGCCGAGCGGCGGCTCACGCCGTGCCCGCCGCCGCCGAGCGTCAGGGTATTCCCGGCAAACGCATTGTGGATATCGTAGGTGAGGAACAGGGATCCGGTATGGCGCGGCACGTTCGGCAGCGGTTTGCCCGCGTAGTCCGGGTCTTCCAGCACTTTCGCGTCGGTGTAGCCGTAGCTGGCGATAATGTTGGTGTTCTCCGTCAGCGACCCGGCGAGATCCACCTCCACGCCCTGAGAGCGCACGCGGCCCGCGGTTTTGGCGATGGTCTCGCCCCCGATGCTTTCGTTATAAAGCACGTTGCGCTTGTGGATATCAAACAGCGCGATGTTGGCGGTAATGCCGTCGAACAGGTCAAACTTTGCGCCCACTTCGTAGGCGTTTGAGGTTTCCGGCGGCAGATCGCCAATGTAACTCGCAATGGACGACTGCGGCATAAACGTCTGCGAATAGTTGGCAAACAGCGAGACTGCAGGCGTCAGTTTGTAAACCAGCCCCAGCTTCGGCGTCCACTGATCGTCGCGGCTGTCGGTATTGACGTTAAACGGGCGGCCTTTGCCCGCGTACTGGGTGTAATACTGGTAGCGCAGCCCGGCGACGGCGATCCATTTATCCGTCAGATACAGGGCATCCTGGGCGTAGGCCGAGTAGCTCTCCTGCTTGAGCGTCTGGTCGCTGTCAGCGGCGGAGACGGTTGTACACTCGTCGAGTTTGCCGTAAACCGGATTATAGATATTGAAGCCTTTAACGTTCTTACAGCGCATCATGTCCGTGCGCAGCAGATCGTAATTTTCATACGACACGCCGGTCAGGATCTCATTGTAAAAGCCCGCGATATCCACGTTGCCCTGCAGATCCGCACGGGTGCTGTGCATGCGCTGGGTGGAACCCTGGGTCGCATCCACGCGGCGGGTCAGGGTGCCGGTTTTTGAATCGTAGGCCATGACGCGGGCCTGATTGTCGCTGTATTTATCCTGGCTGTAGCTATAGTCGAACTTCGCGGTCCACTGGCTGTTGAGGCGGTATTCCGCGTTGAGCTGAGCGAGATCGGACTGCCCGTCGGTCACGTTAAACGGCTCGTCGAAGCGGGTTTTGCGATCGACGTCGACGGCTTTTTTGGTGTTGAGATCGAAGATCGTTCCGCGATCGAACGGCGTTTTATAGTCGCGATGTGAATAGAGCACGGTCACGGTGGCATCGTCGCCGAACCACGTCAGCGACGGGGCGATAAAGGTGCTGCGTTCATTGCCGAAGTTGCGCCAGTAATCCTCGTCCTGATATTCACCCGTCAGGCGATACGCCAGGCGTGTGCCGTCAATCGGACCGGTAACATCAACCTGTCCGGTGCCGCCGCCAAAGCTGGAAGAGGTGGCAGAAATCGAGCCGCCGAAGGTTTTCTCCGGGCGCTTCGTGACGACGTTAATCAGGCCGCCCGGATCGAGAATGCCATACAGCGTGGAGGCCGGGCCTTTCAGCACCTCCACGCGTTCGGTTGCGGCGTTAAAGCTGCGCGGCAGCACGGTGCGCAGGCCGTTGGTCATGACCGAGCCGTCGCGGTTTGCGCCGAATCCGCGGCGCACAAAGGCATCCTGCGTGCCGCCCAGGGTGTTGGTCTGCACCACGTTGCTGACGTTATAGAGCGCTTCATCCAGCGTGGTAGCGTGCTGATCCTCCAGCACCTTATCGCTGACGGTATTCACCACCTGCGGAATATCCAGCATCGGCATGTTGGTCAGCGTGGCGGTGGAGGTGTTCAGCGGCTGGTAACCGCTGGTGGCCTCCGCTGCAGCATTTGGATCGGCGGTGACGGTAAGCGTTTCGCCGTCTTTAGCCGTGGTGTCTGCTGCCTGCACCAGCGGTGCCATAAACAGCAGTGAAAAGAGCGCGCGCCCTTTTACTCCAGAGAGTGAAGGTGTGAACGTAGCCATTACATCTGTTATCCCGAAATATCCGTGAAGCACCTTCACGGAAGAACATGTGAGTCATTGCCCTTGATGGTCTGCTCGTTAGCCAGAGACGGCATCGAACATGTAATTGAGAATCATTCAATCATGCGTCAATGTAGTAGTAAATGAAAAAAGTTAAAAAACGGCTACATGGATAAAACGCAGCGGAAAAGTGAAAATATTAATAATTATCTTTTTGATAAATAAGTGTTTATTTTCTTTTTGCTTAGCGTAGTAGCGCTCCGTTGCCCCTGGTTTTTTTAGGGTGTTTCTTCTCTTGACTACTACATGGCGCGGCCTCAAACTCTCAAAAGAGAATGATTTTTATTTATATTTATTGCTGTTTTTTATTACGTTGGCGTTCACGTGGCTCACAACACGACAAAACCGGGGCTGGTTCTGGAGAATCTTTCTGCCGGTTATCAGAAAAAAATCATCGTTGAGGGTATCTCCCTTGCGATCCCCCAGCAGAAAATCACCGTTCTGGTGGGCGCGAACGGCTGCGGAAAATCCACGCTGCTGAGTACCATCGCGCGTTTGCTCCAGCCGCTTGGCGGCGCGGCCGTTCTCGACGGTAAGGCGATCCACGCGCAGCCGACCAAAACCGTCGCCCGCCAGTTGGGCATCCTGCCGCAGTCTCCGCTGCTGCCGGAAGGGTTAACCGTCTTTGAGCTGGTCTCACGCGGGCGTTTTCCCTGGCAGAACTTTATGCGCCAGTGGAGCGACGAAGACGAGCGGGCGGTGGAAGAGGCGCTGCGCCTGACCGGCACGGCTGAGTTTGCCCATATGCCCGTCGAAAGCCTCTCCGGCGGCCAGCGTCAGCGCTGCTGGATCGCCATGGCGCTGGCGCAGCAAACGCCCTATATCCTGCTGGATGAACCCACCACGTTCCTCGATCTCCGCTATCAGGTGGAGATCCTCGAACTGCTGCATACGCTGACGCGCGAGCATGGGCGTACCGTGGTGGTGGTGCTGCACGACCTGAACTTCGCCGTGAACTACGGCGATTCGCTGGTCTTTTTACGCCAGGGAAAAGTCGAGGGCGTACTGCATGAGGGAGATGTCTGCACGCCGGAGCTGATTAAAGCGGTGTTTGATGTCGACGTGCATATGTCCATCAATCCGCTGACCGGTAAACCGTTCTTTATGCCGTTTCGCCAGGTCACAAAACAGCCATGATGCGCACCTCTCTGGCTTTCCTGATGTTCGCCCTGCTGCTGGCAACGGGCGCGATTGCCCATCTTGGGATCGGCGCACGCTTTATCGCCCCGCAAACGGTGGTGGAGGCCTTCTTTAACTTCGATCCGCGCAATTTCGACCATAACATCATCATCAAACTCAGGCTGCTGCGCCTCTGCGCCGCGATGGTGACAGGCGCCGCGCTCGGCGTGGCGGGCGTGCTGCTGCAATCCGTGATCCGCAACCCGCTCGGCGAACCGCATATTCTGGGGCTTAACGCCGGGGCAGCGCTCGCGGTGGTGCTGACAAGCGCGCTGGGGATGACGCTGCCGTTTGGCCGCCCGCTGATTGCCGCAACCGGTGCCGCGGCGCTGTTTCTGCTGGTGCTCACGTTCTCCTCTTCTGGTCGCACCGGGCTGACGCCGATGAAAGTCACTCTGTGCGGCGTGGCGATGTCGGCGTTTGCCTCGTCGATTACCGCCACGGTGCTCATTCTTGATGAACAGACGCTGCTCGCCATGCGCACCTGGCTGGCGGGGGATTTGGCCGGGCTTAGCGGCGAAACGATTACCGCTGCCCTGTGGGTGGCTGGTGTGGGGTTTGCGCTGGCGCTCTGGTTGTCGCCGTCGCTCAACATGCTGGCGCTGGGCGACAGGATGGCGCAGGGGCTTGGCGTATCGCTGTTGAAAACCCGGCTGCTCGCCCTGCTTGCCATTGCGCTGCTCTGTGGTGCGGCAGTCTCCATTGCCGGGCCGATCGGCTTTATCGGGCTCGTGGTGCCTCAGCTTATTCGCCGTCTGGTGTCGGTCGATCTGCGCGTGATGGTGCCGCTGTCCGCCCTGTGCGGGGCGCTGGTTCTGCTGCTGGCGGATATCGCTGCCCGCACGCTGTTTTCGCCCTGGGAGCTGGCAACCGGCATCATGACCGCGCTGGTTGGCGCCCCGGTCTTTATCTTCATGGCCTCGAGGATGTTCAAATGAACCGCGCCGGGCTGCGTGCGCTACGCGTTGGCGCCTTCTCGGCGCTGGTCCGCCCAAAGGCGCTTGTATGTCTGGTCATCCTGACGCTGGTCGCCTGCCTGCTGACGGGGTTTGGCCTGACGCACGGTTCTTTGCCCATCCCCACCTCCGCCATCGGGCGCGCGCTGTTTTATCCAGAAAGCCTGACGGCGGAGACGCGCTACATCGTGATGGATATCCGCCTGCCGCGCCTGCTGATGGCGGCGCTGTGCGGTGGGATGCTCGGCATGGCGGGGGCGGCGATGCAGTCCATTACCCGCAATGGCCTGGCTGACCCCGGCCTTATCGGCGTGAAAGAGGGCTGCAGCGCGGCGGTACTGCTGCTGATATTTCAGTTTCCGGCGCTGAGCATGGCCTGGCGGCCATTGGTCGGCATGGGCGGCGGGCTGCTTACCGCGCTGCTTGTGATGGCCCTGGCGCGCGATATCTCACGTCCGCGATTCATCCTGATCGGCATCGGCGTGTCGTGGGTCTTTGCTGCCGCAATGGGCGTCTTTATGACCACAGCGGACGTGCGCGACGTGCAGACCGCGATGCTGTGGCTGGCGGGCAGCCTGCATGCGGCAAACTGGACGCTGGTCTGCATTGCCGCTGTCTGGGCGCTTCCGGCGTTTGCACTGCTGCTGTTTACCGCCCGCGCTGCGGACGTGGCGTTACTCGGCAATCACGCCGCAGCAGGCCTTGGCGTGCGCACAAACCGGCTGGCGCTTATAAGGGTTCTCGCCCCGGTAGTGCTGACGGCGGCCTGCGTCTCCTGCGTGGGCAGTATTGGTTTCGTCGGGCTGATTGCGCCACATATGGCGCGCCTGCTGCTGCGCGGTGGGCAAACCGCGCTCCTGACGGGAAGCGCCGCGCTGGGGGCGCTGCTTGTGCTGCTGGCGGATAACGTCGGGCGGCTGGCTTTCCTCCCGCTGCAGCTGCCGGCGGGAATTGTGATTTCGCTGATTGGCGGACCGTTTTTCCTGCTGCTGCTCTGGCAGCGTCGGGACAGATTTTAGGGGATTAACATGCGCATACTGTTTTCGATGCTGTTGCTGGTGGGGTTCGCGGTGAGCGCGGCGGAGCCAACGCAGACGTTTACTGACGATCTGAACCGTAAGGTGGTGGTACCGGTGCATCCAAAACGGATCGTCTCGTTACACGATCTGGATATCACCATTCCACTGATTGAGCTTGGCGTACCGCCGGTGGCGAGCCATGGCCGCACCCGGCCGGACGGCAGCCATTTTCTGCGCTCCAGCGGCATGTTAACGGGCGTCGACTTCGATAATTCTGACATCAAATTTATCGGCACTGCGGATATCGACATTGAAGCCATCGCCGCCGCAAAACCAGACCTGATCGTTACCGAGCCAACCCGCAATACCCCGGTGGAGCAACTGGAGAAAATTGCCCCGACGGTGAGTATCGATCATCTCGACGGCGGCGCGCCGGAGATCTACCGTAAGCTGGCGCAGCTGACGGGAACGCAGGCGCGGCTCAGGGTTCTGGAGCGGCGCTACCAGGAGCAAATTAAGGCACTGAAAGCGACTATTGATACCCGCAAGGTAACCGTGTCGGTGATTCAGGCCAATCAGGGGAAAATTAACGCCATGCACAGCTACCACTCGCTGGGCCGCGTGCTGCGTGATGCCGGGTTCACCTTCCCGCCGCTTATTGAGTCCATCCCGGAAGGGGGGCGGATTGACGTCAGCGCCGAGCGCCTGCCGGAGCTGGATGCCGATTTCGTTTTTGCTACCTGGCGCGGGGATACGGGCGGCAAGCCGCAGGATGAGCTGGCAGCAATGGATGCGGTGATGCCGGGCTGGTGTCAGTTCCTGAATGCCTGCCGGACCGGGCACTACGTGCTGATCTCGCGTGAAGAGGCCATCTCGAACTCGTTCGCCTCGTTAGGGCTGATGGCCGCGCAGGTTCAGTCGCAGATTGCCGGACGTCCACTGCCGGAGGCGTCACGGTGAGCCGTAAAGTCGATGTCTTTGGCGATCGCCTTCGCTCGCGCTCGCACCAGCTCACGCCGCGCCTGCTGCAGGTGGCACGCTATATCAATGAAAACCGTGAAGTGGTGATGGAGCAGACGGCAATGGAGATCGCGACGCTGCTGAAGACGTCGGATGCCACCGTCGTTCGCGCCATCCAGGCGCTGGGTTTCGCCGGGCTGCGCGATCTCAAGCAGACGCTGGAGCAGTGGTTTGGTCCGGTCGTGACCTCCAGCGAAAAGATCTCCACCACGGTGAATACGCTGACCAGCGACGTCAATGCGAGCATTGATTTCGTGCTGGAGGGGCACCAGCACACCTGTGAAGTGTTGTCCGCTCCCCACAACCGCTTTGCGATGGCGCAGGCGGTCTCCCTGCTGGCGCAGGCGAGGCAGGTTGCCATATTTGGGATTGGCGCGTCCGGCATTCTGGCCGACTACACCGCCAGGTTGTTCAGCCGGATGGGGCTACCCGCCACGCCGCTTAACCGTACCGGAATAGGGCTGGCCGAGCAGCTGATCGGGCTCCAGCGCGGAGATGTGCTGATCATGATGGCGCAAAAATCCGCGCATCGGGAAGGACAAACCACACTGCGCGAAGCGAAACGGCTGGGGATCCCCACCATTTTGCTGACCAATGCCACCGACTCGCGATTCAGCAAAGAAGCCAGCGTGGTGATCCACGTTCCGCGCGGCGGCGAGAAGGGCAAAATCCCGCTTCACGGCACGGTGCTGCTGTGCCTGGAGATGATTGTTTTGTCCGTTGCCTCCACCGAGCCGCAGCGCACCATCAAGTCGATGAAGCGCATCAACGAGCTTCACCGGGGGTTAAAGCCGGGCAAGAAAAGCAGTTGATTGTCTCCCTCTCGTTTGAAGGAGAAGGGCGGGTGAGGGTGTCATACCGCACGATGGTTCTTCCGGTACTGCAGCGGCGTCTCGCCAATCCCCTTCTTAAACGCGCTGATAAACCAGGTGACGTCAGAAAATCCCACCCGCGCGGCAATCTCCCGCACGCTCGCGTCGCTGTGCAGCAGGCATTCACACGCCTTGCGCAGGCGGAGCGTGTTCAGGTAGTGGTGGATCTTCTCCCCTGTCTCCGCATGGAATTTCCGCGACACATAGCTGCGTGATTTCCCCAGCTCCGCCGCCAGCGCGTCGAGGTGGAATTTCTCCTGATAATGCTCATCCAGCCAGAACATCACCTGGTTGGCGATCCCCTGGCTGCTGCCCGGTGCGCCGGAACGATCGTCAGGTAACATAGCGAACAGGCCGATCAGCAGCCCGGCGATGTTTTCGCTGGTCATCGGCGGCGGATAACAGCTGAACAGATGATCGACATGGCTATGACAGTGCGCCAGGTCCGCTACCCACGCCTCTGAGCCGCGACGAGACAGTTTTTCCAGCCGCTGATGAGTATGGGGGAAATCACGCAACGCCTTCAGCACCGCGTGGTGGTCGAGATGAATAATCGTGCGCCGGTAAATCGCTTCCGCCTGTTCGTCCACTCTCACTTTATGCAGGGTGAAGGGCGGAAAGAAAAACAGGCGTCCGGGGCGCATAGTGTAGTGACGATTATCGACAATCGCGACGCCAAATCCTTCTTCTATATAGAGAATTTCCAGACACTGATGCCAGTGGTGGTAACGCACCGTGTTGGCAAAGAGGCGGCTGAACGACGCCACGGTGTCGTTTAAGGTAATCAACTCAAGATGATCGGATGTGGGCGCGTCGTGCATAGTGCAATAAAACTCAACTTTTTCCCGTCATACGAGATTTATAAACCACCTTTTTAAATTTTATCAACCGCAGGTTTATTGAACATTCTCACCTGTGACATGGCTAACATTTCTCCACCTTACGCATTCACTATGCTTGGCCGCAGTTGATGACGAGGGTGGAACTATGTGTGCGACAAACGACGAAAAATCAAATCCGTTGTCTTCACGCCAGGATGTTGTGGTGTCTCTGAATACCTTACTTGGCGCGCTGGATACGCAGTTTCCGGTAAATCATTCGCGGTTCTCGCTGGGTGATACCTGCGCGCACTACGCGACGGATATTGCGCAGATGGAGGGGCTCTCCCGCGCGCTGTGGGGGCTGTTTCCGCTGTTGGCTTCGGGCGATGCTTCGCCGTTTAGCGAGAAGTACATGGAGGCCATCAGGATCGGCACCGATCCGCAAAGCCCGGGCTACTGGGGTGAAACCGGCCCGTACGATCAGCGTCTGGTCGAGATGGCGTCCTATGGTCTGGGGCTCTCCCTGATGGGGAATAGACTCACCGATTGTTTGAGCGAGCGCGAAGTGCTGAATCTGCACGCGTGGCTCAATCAGATTGCCGACGCGCAGATGCCCGACAGCAACTGGAACTACTTCGCTATCATTGTCCAGCTGGGCTTCAAACGCGCCGGGCTGCCGTACGACCAGGCCGCCATTGACCAGCGGTTTGCGCTGATGGGGGCCTATTATCTGGGCGACGGCTGGTATTCCGACGGTCCTGGACGCCCGAAAGATTATTACATCTCCATGGCGTTCCACTTCTACGGCCTGATTTACGCCACTTTGAGCGGGGACGAGGCGAGGGCGGAGGTGCTGCGCGAGCGCTCGCGCCTGTTTGCGGAGGACTTTATCTACTGGTCCGCCGCGGACGGCGCGTCAGTACCGTTTGGCCGCAGCCTGACCTACCGCTTTGCGATGGTCGCCTTCTGGAGTGCGGTCGCCTTCTCTGAACTTGACGTGTTCACGCCGGGTATTGTGAAGGGAATTATCCTGCGCCATCTCCGCTGGTGGCAGCAGCGACCGATTACCGACCGGGACGGCATTCTGACCCTCGGTTTTGCTTATCCGAACCTCGCCATGTGTGAGGACTATAACTCTCCCGGCTCGCCCTACTGGGCGCTGAAAAGCTACCTGATCCTGGCGCTGCCGGAGGCGCATCCGTTCTGGCAGGCAGAAGAACAGCCGCTGCCCGCGCTGGCGGAGAAGCGCGTCATCCCGCACGCGCAGCAAATCCTGATGCATTCGACGAACTCTCAGCATGTCACCATGCTCACCGCCGGTCAGCTGGAGCTGAACAACTACGTCAACACTGAAGCGAAATACACCAAATTTGCCTACTCCTGCCGCTTTGGCTTCACCATTGAGCGCGGGCGCTTTGGCCTGAAGCATGCGGCCTGTGATTCCATGCTGCTGCTGGCGGACGGGGATAACTATTTCCGCGGCCGTCGCGAGTGCGAAGCGGTGCGGGTGGATGATAACGCTATCTATTCACGCTGGTCGCCGTGGCACGATGTGCATATCGAGACCTGGCAAATTCCCTTCGGCGAGTGGCATTTGCGCCTGCACCGCATTAACAGCGCGCGCACGCTGCAAACGGCCGAGGGTGGTTTCGCCGTGATGAAAACCGGGCACCAAATCCGCGCGCGCGGCAGCTATCTGGCGGCAGAGAACGGCAGCAGCGCGATTATCGATCTGTCGCCCTTCATTGAACGCACCCCGGACAGCATCGTCACGCCGCCGAACAGCAGCATCATGTTCCCGGAGTGCGCCTCCATTCCGCTGTTAACAACCGATCTCCATCCGGGAGAGAGCTGGCTCTGTTGCGCCGTCATTGCCAGCGAAAAACAGAGCGTTGCGACCGCGCCGCATCTGGATATTACCCATAACCAGGTCGCGATCCGCGAACCTGGAGGCGAACGTCTGCTGTCGTTCACGTTATAAAAATTCTGACCCTACACGTCGGCGAGGATGCTATGAAAAAGACATCTACAACGAACAGAAGTGAATATTACAAAATCAGCAGCTTTATTTTTCTCTATTTTTTTACCTGGTCTGCCAGTATTGGCCTGCTGGCGATCTGGCTTGGTCAAAAAGCGAATCTCAGCGGTTCGGTAATAGGCACCGTCTTCGCGGTTAACGGTATTTTTTCCGTTATTCTCAAACCCATCTACGGCTATATTCTCGATAAAATCGGCATGAGCAAATACCTGCTCTATTTTGTTGTGATCATGTCAGCCCTGATGGCACCGTTTTTTATTTATGTCTATCAGCCGCTGTTAATGTCCAATACCCTGCTGGGGATTATTATCGGCGCACTCTATTTAAGCTTTGCCTGGTATGCGGGCGTCGCGGCGTGTGAATCCTATTCCGACCGCTTCAGCCGCTTAAACGGCATGGAGTTCGGGCAAATTCGTATGTGGGGCTCGCTCGGCTGGGCGGTGGCGTCGTCCTTCTCTGGCCTGCTGTTTAACCTCTCTCCGGCCTATAACTTTATTCTGGGTAGCGCGGCGTCGGTGGTGATGCTGGTTGTCCTGCTGAGCCTGAAAGTGAACACTAACTCCGCATATGCGGGCGAGGTGCTGACGAAAGAGAAAATCGCACCGGCAGACGTGTATGCCCTGCTGCGTAACCGTAAATTCTGGGCCTTCTGCCTGTACGTGGCGGGGGTGGCATGGATGATGTTTATCGCCGAGCAGCAGTTCTCGCGCTATTTCGTCACCTTCTTTAACGATATTCACGAGGGTAACGCGGTGTTTGGCTATCTCGGCACCGTGCAGTCGGGCATGGAATTCGTCATGTATATGATTGTCCCGCTGTTCGTGAATATTATTGGCGCTAAACGCGGGCTGTTGATTGTCGGGCTGGTGGTCGGGGCACGGCTGATTATTTCCGGGATGTGCGATTCGCACCTGTTAATTTCCATTCTCAAGCCGCTGTACGGTCTGGAAATTTGTCTGCTGCTGGTGTCGGTATTTAAATATATCGCGGAGCATTTCGACAAGCGCGTGAATGCCACCATGTATTTACTCGGTTATCAGGCGATGCTCTATGTCGGCAACGTGGTGGTTTCCTCACCTGCCGGATATATGTATGACCGCATTGGCTTTGAGCAGACCTATATCATTATGGGCGCGACGGCGCTGACCTTTACCCTTATTTCTGCCTTTACGTTATCTGCCTGCCAGAGCAAATGGCGCGGCCCCCGCCCGCTGAACGTAGCAGAACCTTCATCACGCTGACCACAAGGAACCGAAATATGTTAAGTCGTATCAGTGAGGAACGCCTGTCTGCCATTCCTGTTCCCGTAGACTCGCGCCTGTTTAGCGATGAACTGACCTCTGCGCGCAGCCACGTCCTCGAGCTGATTAGCCGTCATTTAACGGCGTTCGGAGAGCAGTTCCCGGCGGAAACCTGCCGGAACGGTTTTTACCCGCTGACGGACAACGTGGAGTGGACCACCAGCTTCTGGACCGGCCAGCTGTGGCTGGCGTGGGAGATGAGCGGTGAGGAGAAATTCCGCGCGATGGCGGAAAAGCACGTGCGCTCGTTCGGCCTGCGTATTGCCGGGCGCAGCGACACCAATACCCACGATCTGGGCTTCCTGTACACGCTCTCCTGCGTGGCAGCCTGGCGACTCACCGGCAGCCGCGAGGCGCGCGGCTTCTCCCTGCTGGCGGCGGAAGCCCTGCTGGAGCGCTTCCATGAGAAGGCGAAGATCATTCAGGCGTGGGGCGATCTTTCAGACCCGGAGCAGGCCGGGCGGATGATCATCGACTGCAACATGAACCTGCCGCTGCTCTACTGGGCAACTGAGCAGACGGGGGATCCGCGCTTTGCTGACGCCGCAAAAGCGCACGTCATGCAGGCGGCGAGGTATCTCATCCGCGACGATGCCTCGACGTTCCACACCTATTACATGGATGTGCAAACCGGCGCGCCGCGCTACGGCAACACCCAGCAGGGGTATGCCGACGACTCCTGCTGGTCGCGCGGGCAGGCGTGGGGCATCTACGGCTTCCTGCTGAGCTATATCTATACCGGCGACGAGACGATGATTGCCCTGTCTAAGCGGCTGGCGAACTACTTCCTCAACCGCCTCCCGGAAGATTACGTCTGCCACTGGGATCTGGCGCTGGTGGGCACCGACGCACTGCGCGATTCGTCGTCAGCGGCAATCGCGGTGTGCGGGCTGCTGGAGCTGGTGAAGCATCTGCCGGTGACGGATCCGGACCGGGAGCGGTATCTGGAGTGGGCCAAAGGCATTATGTCGTCACTGACGAAGCACTACCTGATGGGCAAAGAGGAGAAGGGCGACGGGCTGCTGAAGCACTCGGTCTATCACCTGGCGAGCCACAAAGGCGTGGATGAGTGCGCAAGCTGGGGAGATTACTTCTACGTGGAGGCGCTGGTGCGCTTTACGCAGAGCTGGAAACTGTACTGGTAAAAACGGTCGGGGGGGCGTCCCCCGACTCGCGGATCACGCTTTTGGAATACGCAGCGTCTGGCCGGGGTAGATTTTATCCGGGCTGGAGAGCATCGGGCGGTTAGCCTCAAAAATCTTGTTGTACTGATTGGCATCGCCGTACACGGTTTTGGAGATAGCGCTCAGGGTGTCGCCAGATTTCACCGTGTAGTAAGTGGCTTCATCTTTGGCATCGGTGGCGGTGATGTTGTTTTCCACCTCGCTGACGCCCGCGATGTTGCCGACGGCGACCTGGATTTTTTCTTTCTGCTCCTGGGTCAGCCCGTCGCCCGTCACGCTGGCTTTTCCATCGGTAACGTTAACCTGAACTTTGTCTGAACCGGGAATGTTGAGTTTCTTGAGGTGCTCGGTGATTTTGTCGCTCTGACCTTTGTGGTCGGTCAGGTTATCCCATAGCTTTTCGCCTGCTTCTTTTACGAAGTTAAAAAGACCCATTCCATCCTCCTGTTAATCATGAAGTCAGAATAAGCATAGCAGGTCAGAGAGATTTCCCTCCCCGGAAGGAGAGGGAAGGCAGGTTTTAAACCCCTTGCTCCAGAATACGGATATGGGTCTCCAGCACGTCACCCTTCACCGCGTCGCTCCACGCTTTCATGTGTGCGGTCTGCAGGTGGGCTTCAAGGTGCGCGACGGTTTCCCACTGCTCAACCATGATAATGGAGTCTGGCGCAGTGGCCTGGAAGCTTGCGTCGGTAGCGGCGTCCACCATCGGCGCGTAGCCGTGGCAGCCTTCTTCTTTCAGTACGGTTGGGATGATTTTCGCGAACTGATCCAGCACCGCCTGGCGGTGATGTTGACCTGGACGAGTACGGATTTCTGCGATTACTGTAAGCATGGTTACTACTCCTTTAATTCCAGGCTACCAGTTAAGCAAAAATTTTCGCGAGATGCTTGCGATATTCTGCGATATAGCTCGGGACGTCAGGCATTTTAATCACGTCGTTGACGATAAAGGTCGGCAGCGGATCCATCCCCAGGAACTGGTTCGCCTTGTGGAACGGCAGATACGCGCCGTCTACGCCCACGCCTTCGAAGAACTGATCTTTTTCGGTGAACGCTTCCATTGGGGCGTTCCAGGTCAGGGAAAGCATATATTTTTTGCCCTGAATCAGGCCGCCGGAACCGTATTTTTTAGAGGCATCTGAGCGGGTGCGTCCGTCGCTGGCATACAGCGAACCGTGACCTTCGGTGAAGACGTCGTCCATATACTTTTTCACGGTCCACGGCGCGCCCATCCACCAGCCCGGCATCTGCCAAATCACCACGTCGGCCCACAGGAAGTTCTGCACTTCGGCCTTCACGTCATAATTGCTGTCCGCGCGCACGACCTTAACATCATGCCCGGCGTCGCGCAGGAAACCGTCCGCGACCTCGGTCAGGGTGTCATTCAGCTGGCCTTTAGAGTGCGCAAATTCTTTCGCGCCGTTGATAATCAGGATGTTGCTCATTTTTTGTCCTCGATGCTGAGAGTATGCCGGGTATTCTACGCGCGAGGACGGAGCGGAAAAATAAGCAAAATGTGCAAAGTCTTTTGCGCTCAGCGCAATAATCCCTTACCAGCTAACCTTCACTTCAAAGCCGCCTTCTGTCGCATTGTCCAGCGAGACGCGCATCCCGTGTAACGCCGCGATGCGCTTCACGATAGATAGCCCCAGCCCGCTGCCCGTGGCGTCCTGACCCGGTGGACGATAAAAGCGCTCGCCGAGACGCGCCAGCGCATCGGGCGAAATACCCGGCCCGTTGTCGCGCACGGTAAAGCTCCGGGTGTTCAGCGTCACGTCTACCACGCTGCCGCGCGGGCTGTAACGGGTGGCGTTATCCAGCAGATTACGCACCAGCAGGCTCAGAAGCAGCTGCTGACCCGTGCGGGTCACCTCCGGCGCGTTGATGTGCAGGCGAATATCGATCCCTGCCTGCTGCGCCGGAGGGTAGATATCCATTACCGCGGACTGCAGCAGGTCGGTCATCGCTATTTGTTCTATGCCGTCCAGGCTATCCAGCGAGTCCAGGCGAGACAGGGTGAGGAGCTGATCCACCAGCCGGGAGGCGCGGTCGATACCCGCGTGCAGCTGCGTCAGCGCTTTTTCCTGCGCCTGCGGATCGTCCTGAGAGAGCTGCGCCACGTCGGTTTGCACCTTCAGCGCCGCCAGCGGGCTGCGCAGCTCGTGGGCGGCGTCAGAGGTGAAGCGACGCTCGCGGATCATCATCTCCTGGGTACGGGCAAAAAGATGGTTCAGCGAGTCGAGCAGGGGGCGCACTTCTGCGGGCACGCCCTGAGTGGGCAGGGCATCGGTGGCGTCCGGCGAGCGGGAGCGCAGGGTCTGGGCCAGCTTTTTCAGGGGCCTCAGCTCGCGGCTCAGCAGGACGATCAGCAACAGCAGCATCACCGGAAGTGCCACCAGCCACGGCGTCAGCTGCGAGCTGACCACATCCAGCGCCATATCCTGCCGGTACTCCCACTCCTGGCCGACAACGACGCGGTATTTTCCGTCCGGAGAGGTTAGCCACAGGAAACGCCATTCGTCGTTGTCATCCTGAAGCCGTCCGTCATCAAAGCCATCACGACGATAGTGATACGGGATATCGCGCCCGTTTTCGCCGTCGTTAAGGATCATCGTGCCATCTGAAGCGTAAATAGCGAAGGCCAGCGCGTCGTCGTCCAGATGCCCGTGTTTGGCCTTTTTCGGCACCTCGCGCATGCGTTCCGGCGCGCGGATTTCGTCCAGATCCATCGTCAGCAGCCGTTTGGCAAACAGCATCTGCTGCGTATCGAACAGCTTATCGAGCTTGTGGGTGGTCTGCTGCCACGCCACCAGGCTGGCGGCAAACCAGGCCGTCAGAGACAGCGCTAAAAAGAGAAGCGTCAGGCGCAGCTTCAGGCTCAGTTTCATGCGTCACCCAGGGTGTAGCCGATGCCGTGCACGGTGCGGATAAACTCGCTCCCGAGCTTGCGGCGTAAATGATGAACGTGGACTTCGACGGCATTGCTGGAAACGTCATCGTCCCAGGTATACAGCTTTTCCTCGATCAGCTTGCGCGGCAGCACCCGGCCCGCGTTACGCATTAACAGCTCCAGCAGAGCGAACTCTTTCGGTTTAAGCGTCAGCGTTTCGCCCTCCAGCGTGGCGACGAGGCTGGCCGGGTCGAGTGTCACCTTGCCATGACGCAACTCGCTGCGGGTCTGGCCGTGGCTGCGGCGCACCAGCGCTTCCAGACGGGCGGCCACTTCTATTAGCGCGAACGGCTTGCAGAGATAATCGTCCGCACCGAGGCGCAGCCCTTCAACGCGCTGGTTCAGCGCATCCCGCGCGGTCAGGATCAGCACCGGTTCGCTGCGCCCGCTTTCGCGCCAGGCGCGCAGGATCTCCAGACCGTCAATTTCCGGTAGGGTCAGGTCAAGCACCACGGCATCATAGGGCGCAGAGGTGAGTGCGGCCTGCCCGGTTTTCCCGTCGGTAAACCAGTCCACGCTAAAGCCCAGTTTGCCTAAGCCTGCTTTGATGCCATCGCCGATTAACCTGTCGTCTTCTACCAGTAAAATGCGCATATTCCCTCCTTGATGCCGTCAGTAAACCCTCTGTAAGCGCCTGCTGTACAGTAAAAATAAATAAATTTTCCCCTTAAGAAGTTGTTAAGGTTTACCCTGTTTAATGGATTGTGAAACGACATTAAAGGGAGAGATAAAGATGAAAAAATTCGCTGCAATTGCTGCCATCATGATGATGACCACCGCGCCGGTCTTTGCTGCTCAGGGCGGTTTTACTGGCCCATCAGCCACACAGACCCAGACGCAAACCCAGCAGGGCGGTTTTGTCGATAACAACGCCAACCTCACCACTGCGGCAAAAGTGAAAGACCTGAAGGACGATGCCTGGGTGAAGCTGCGCGGGAATATTACCGAGCGCCTGTCCGATGACCGCTACACCTTCCGCGATGAGTCCGGCATGGTGGTGGTTGAGATTGACCACAAGCGCTGGAACGGCGTGACCGTCACCCCGCAGGATAAAGTCGAACTGCAGGGTAAAGTCGACAAAGACTGGAACGAGTTTGAAATCGACGTGAAGCAGGTTATTAAGCTAAACAAATAACCCGAAAAGGGCCGCATACGCGGCCCTTTTTCTTTGTGACTCAATTCGTCAGATGAGGTAGTATCTGCGGCAATATTGCCTGAAACCCTTCGGTTTCTGAGTTGAGGAATCACACGTAATGAGCGATATGGCAGAGCGCCTCGCGCTACATGAATTCACGGAAAACGCCTACCTGAACTACTCCATGTACGTCATCATGGACAGGGCGTTGCCGTTTATCGGGGATGGCCTGAAGCCCGTTCAGCGCCGCATCGTCTATGCGATGTCCGAACTGGGGCTGAACGCCACCGCCAAGTTCAAGAAATCCGCCCGTACCGTGGGTGACGTACTGGGTAAATACCATCCGCACGGCGACAGCGCCTGCTATGAAGCGATGGTATTGATGGCCCAGCCGTTCTCTTACCGCTACCCGCTGGTTGACGGGCAGGGGAACTGGGGTGCGCCGGACGATCCGAAATCCTTCGCGGCGATGCGTTATACCGAATCCCGCCTGTCCAAATACGCCGAAGTGCTGCTGGGCGAGCTGGGTCAGGGAACCGTTGACTGGGTGCCAAACTTCGACGGTACGCTGCAGGAGCCGAAGATGCTGCCCGCGCGTCTGCCAAACATCCTGCTGAATGGCACCACCGGTATCGCGGTCGGCATGGCGACGGATATTCCGCCGCACAACCTGCGTGAAGTGGCGAAAGCCGCCATCACCCTGATTGAGCAGCCAAAAACCTCGCTGGACGAGCTGCTGGATATCGTGCAGGGGCCAGACTATCCGACCGAAGCCGAGATCATCACCTCGCGCGCGGAAATCCGCAAAATTTACCAGAACGGTCGCGGCTCCGTGCGCATGCGCGCGGTGTGGAATAAAGAGGACGGCGCCGTGGTGATCACCGCGCTGCCGCACCAGGTTTCCGGTGCCAAAGTGCTGGAACAGATTGCCTCCCAGATGCGCAATAAAAAGCTGCCGATGGTGGACGACCTGCGCGACGAATCGGATCACGAGAACCCGACCCGTCTGGTTATCGTGCCGCGCTCCAACCGCGTGGACATGGAGCAGGTGATGAACCACCTGTTCGCCACCACCGATCTGGAAAAAAGCTACCGCATCAACCTGAATATGATTGGCCTCGACGGTCGCCCGGCGGTGAAAAACCTGCTGGAGATCCTCTCCGAATGGCTGACATTCCGCCGGGATACGGTGCGCCGTCGTCTGAACCATCGTCTGGAGAAAGTGCTTAAGCGCCTGCATATCCTCGAAGGTTTGCTGGTGGCGTTCCTCAATATCGACGAAGTGATCGAGATCATCCGCACCGAGGATGAGCCGAAGCCCGCGCTAATGTCGCGCTTTGGCATCAGCGAAACCCAGGCCGAAGCAATCCTCGAACTGAAGCTGCGCCATCTCGCCAAACTGGAAGAGATGAAGATCCGCGGCGAGCAGAACGATCTGGAAAAAGAGCGCGATCAGCTGCAGGCGATCCTCGCCTCCGAGCGCAAGATGAACACCCTGCTGAAGAAAGAGCTGCAGGCGGATGCCGATGCCTTCGGCGACGACCGTCGTTCTCCGCTGCACGAGCGCGAAGAAGCGAAGGCGATGAACGAGCACGACATGCAGCCGTCCGAGCCGGTGACGATTGTGCTGTCGCAGAGCGGCTGGGTGCGCAGCGCCAAAGGCCACGATATTGACGCGCCGGGCCTAAGCTACAAAGCGGGCGACAGCTTCAAAGCGGCGGTGAAAGGCAAGAGCAACCAGCCGGTGGCGTTTATCGACTCCACGGGCCGCAGCTACGCCATCGACCCGATTACGCTGCCTTCCGCGCGCGGCCAGGGCGAACCGCTCACCGGTAAGCTGACGCTGCCGCCGGGCGCAACGGTTGACCACATGCTGATGGAAGCCGACGACCAGAAGCTGCTGATGGCCTCCGATGCGGGTTACGGCTTTATCTGTACCTTTAACGACCTCGTGTCGCGTAACCGTGCCGGTAAGGCGCTGATCAGCCTGCCGGACAACGCCCACGTGATGGCGCCGCTGGTGATCGAGAATGAAAGCGATATGCTGCTGGCGATCACCTCTGCCGGACGTATGCTGATGTTCCCGGTCAGCGATCTGCCGGAGCTGTCGAAAGGTAAAGGCAACAAGATCATCAACATCCCGTCGGCGGAAGCCGCGAAAGGCGAAGATGGCCTGGCGCACCTCTTCCTTCTGCCGCCGCAGAGCACGCTGACTATTCACGTCGGCAAGCGTAAGATCAAACTGCGTCCGGAAGAGCTGCAGAAAGTGGTGGGCGAGCGCGGTCGTCGCGGTTCGCTGATGCGCGGTCTGCAGCGTATCGACCGCGTGGAGATTGATTCGCCTGCGCGCAGCAGCGCGGGTGACAGCGAAGAGTAATGTCGTAACACCCCCTCTGTCCGGAGGGGGTATTTCAATAAAATTTCCCGTAAAATCGTTGTTAATTCGTGCGTTGCGATTAACAATACGCGCTCGTAATAAAGTCCTTACCTGGCCACAGGTGAAGTATAATTGTCAGCTGTCAGGGCTTCAGAGGTCGCTATGCTATATATTGTTCGTCTAATTCTTACCGTTATCTACTGCATTCTGGTCTGTATTTTCGGCTCTATTTACTGCCTGTTCAGCCCGCGTAATCCGAAGCATGTTGCCACCTTTGGCCATATGTTCGGTCGCCTTGCGCCGCTGTTTGGTCTGAAGGTTGAAAAACGCCTGCCTGAAGGAGCGGAGAATTTCGGCAACGCCATCTATATCGCCAACCATCAGAACAACTACGATATGGTGACGGCCTCCAATATCGTTCTGCCGCCAACCGTGACGGTAGGGAAAAAAAGCCTGCTGTGGATCCCGTTTTTTGGCCAGCTGTACTGGCTGACCGGTAACCTGCTGATCGACCGTAACAACCGTGCAAAAGCGCACGGCACCATTGCGGAAGTGGTGAATCATTTTAAAAAGCGCAAAATATCCATCTGGATGTTCCCGGAAGGGACGCGCAGCCGCGGTCGCGGCCTGCTGCCGTTTAAAACCGGCGCGTTTCATGCCGCAATTGCGGCAGGTGTTCCAATTATTCCCGTGTGCGTTTCCAATACTTCTAATAAGATTAATCTTAACCGCCTGAATAATGGTCTGGTGATTGTCGAAATGCTGCCACCCGTCGATACCAGCAAATACGGTAAAGACCAGGTGCGCGAGCTGGCAGCGCACTGCCGCGAGCTGATGGCTCAGCATATTGCGCTGCTCGATAAAGAAGTCGCAGAAAGAGAAGCCGCCGGTAAGGTTTAATCCGGCGTTAAAGGGAAAACGAATTCCCGCGTTGTTAGTCGTTTCAGATGGAGCTTATATGTCACTCAGTCGGCGTCAGTTTATTCAGGCTTCGGGGATTGCCCTTTGTGCGGGTGCGATGCCGCTGACAGCCAGCGCCGCCGGGCAGCAACAGCCGCTGCCCATTCCGCCGTTGATCGAATCCCGTCGCGGGCAGCCGCTTTTCCTCACGCTTCAGCGCAGCCACTGGTCATTTACCCAGGGCACGCGCGCGCCGGTGTGGGGCATCAACGGGCGCTACCTCGGGCCGACCATCCGCGTGTGGAACGGCGATGACGTTAAGCTCATTTACAGCAACCGTACGGCTGAAAATGTCGCCATGACCATCAGCGGCTTACAGGTTCCTGGCCCGCTGATTGGCGGCGCGGCGCGAATGATGTCCCCCAATGCTGACTGGGCGCCCGTCCTGCCGATCCGCCAGAGCGCGGCAACCCTGTGGTATCACGCCAACACCCCTAACCGTACGGCGCAGCAGGTCTATAACGGTCTGGCCGGCATGTGGCTGGTGGAAGATGAGATCAGTAAATCGCTGCCGATCCCGAACCACTACGGTGTGGATGATTTCCCGGTCATTATTCAGGACAAACGTCTGGATAACTTCGGCACGCCGGAGTACAGCGAGCCGGGCAGCGGTGGCTTCGTCGGCGATACCCTGCTGGTTAACGGCGCGCAAAGTCCGTACGTGGAAGTGTCCCGTGGCTGGGTGCGCCTGCGCCTGCTCAACGCCTCTAACTCGCGTCGCTATCAGCTGCAGATGAGCGATGGCCGTCCGCTGCACGTGATCTCCGGCGACCAGGGCTTTTTACCCGCGCCGGTCTCCGTGAAACAGCTGGCGCTGGCACCGGGAGAGCGCCGTGAAATTCTGGTGGATATGACCAACGGGGATGAAGTCTCCGTCACCTGTGGTGAAGCCGCGAGCATCGTTGACCGTATTCGCGGGTTCTTTGAGCCGTCGAGCATTCTGGTCTCCACGCTGGTGTTAACCCTGCGTCCAACCGGCCTGCTGCCGCTGGTCACCGACAGCCTGCCGATGCGCCTGCTGCCGCAGGAGATCATGAGCGGTTCGCCGGTGCGCAGCCGTGATATCAGCCTGGGCGACGATCCGGGCATCAACGGCGCCCTGTGGGATGTGAACCGCATTGATATTACCGCTCAGCAAGGAACCTGGGAGCGCTGGACGGTGCGTTCAGATATGCCGCAGTCGTTCCATATTGAAGGGGTGTCATTCCTAATCCGCAACGTTAACGGCGCGATGCCGTTCCCGGAAGACCGCGGCTGGAAAGATACCGTCTGGGTGGACGGCCAGGTTGAACTGCTCGTCTACTACGGTCAGCCTTCGTGGCCGCACTTCCCGTTCCTGTTCCACAGCCAGACGCTGGAGATGATGGACAGGGGCTCCGTGGGGCAGATGCTGGTGAATCCGGCACCGTAAAACGAGTCGGGTGGCGGCTTCGCCTTACCCGACCTACAGGCCGTAGGCCCGGTTAGCGTAGCGCCACCGGGCAATAAATACCCCTTCATTTCCCACATTGATCCAGCGTATAATCCCGCTCCTTTTGTCTATTTTTTCTTCGGAAGCACTATGAGCGCAATTTCCCTGATCCAGCCGGATCGTGACCTCTTCTCCTGGCCCCAGTACTGGGCGGCCTGCTTTGGACCGGCGCCGTTCCTGCCGATGTCCCGGGAAGAGATGGACCAACTGGGCTGGGACAGCTGCGATATCATTCTGGTCACGGGCGATGCCTACGTTGACCACCCGAGCTTCGGCATGGCCATCTGTGGCCGCATGCTCGAAGCGCAGGGCTTCCGCGTGGGGATCATCTCCCAGCCCGACTGGAACAGCAAAGACGATTTTATGCGTCTGGGGAAACCCAACCTGTTCTTTGGCGTGACCGCCGGTAACATGGACTCGATGATCAACCGCTATACCGCCGACCGTAAGCTGCGCCATGACGACGCCTATACCCCGGATAACGTGGCGGGCAAACGCCCTGACCGCGCAACGCTGGTCTATACCCAGCGCTGTAAAGAAGCCTGGAAAGACGTGCCGGTGATCCTGGGCGGAATCGAGGCAAGCCTGCGCCGCACCGCGCACTACGACTACTGGTCAGATACCGTGCGCCGCTCGGTGCTGGTGGACTCCAAGGCTGACATGCTTATTTACGGTAACGGCGAGCGTCCGCTGGTGGAAGTGGCGCACCGTCTGTCGCAGGGCGAGCCGGTGAGCAGCATCCGCGACGTGCGCAACACCGCGATCATGGTGAAAGAGGCGCTGCCGGGCTGGCGCGGGGTGGATTCCCGCATCATCGATATGCCGGGCAAAATCGACCCGATCCCGCACCCGTACGGTGAAGATCTGCCGTGTGCCGATAACAAACCGGTAGAGCCAAAGAAAGCGGAAGCGAAGGCTATCGTTGTGCAGCCGCCGCGCCCGAAGCCGTGGGAAAAGACCTATGTGCTGCTCCCGTCCTACGAGAAGGTGAAAGCCGATAAAGTGCTCTACGCGCATGCGTCCCGTATTCTGCACCATGAAACCAACCCGGGCTGCGCCCGCGCGTTGATGCAGAAGCACGGCGAGCGCTTCATCTGGATCAACCCGCCAGCCATTCCGCTTTCCACCGAAGAGATGGACAGCGTCTTTGCGCTGCCGTACAAGCGTGTGCCGCACCCGGCATACGGCAACGCCCGTATCCCGGCGTATGAGATGATCCGCTTCTCGATCAACATTATGCGCGGCTGCTTCGGCGGGTGTTCGTTCTGCTCTATTACCGAGCATGAAGGGCGTATTATCCAGAGCCGCTCTGAAGATTCGATCATCAACGAGATCGAAGCCATTCGCGACTCGGTGCCGGGCTTTACCGGCGTGATCTCCGATCTTGGTGGCCCAACCGCGAACATGTATATGCTGCGCTGCAAGTCGCCGCGCGCGGAGCAGACCTGCCGCCGTCTCTCCTGCGTCTACCCGAGCATTTGCGAGCACATGGACACTAACCACGAGCCGACGATCAACCTCTACCGCCGCGCGCGCGACCTGAAGGGGATCAAGAAGATCCTGATTGCCTCCGGGGTGCGTTACGACATCGCCGTGGAAGATCCGCGCTACATCAAAGAGCTGGCGACGCACCACGTCGGCGGCTACCTGAAGATTGCGCCGGAGCACACCGAAGAAGGCCCGCTGTCGAAGATGATGAAGCCGGGCATGGGCAGCTATGACCGCTTTAAAGAGCTGTTCGACACCTATTCGAAGCAGGCGGGTAAAGAGCAGTATCTGATCCCGTACTTTATCTCTGCGCACCCGGGCACGCGTGACGAGGACATGGTGAACCTGGCGCTGTGGCTGAAGCAGCGTCGCTTCCGTCTGGATCAGGTGCAGAACTTCTATCCGTCACCGCTCGCCAACTCGACGACCATGTATTACACCGGCAAGAACCCGCTGAGTAAGATTGGCTATAAGAGTGAAGAGGTGGTGGTGCCGAAAGGGGATAAACAGCGTCGTCTGCATAAGGCGCTGCTGCGTTATCATGATCCGAAAAACTGGCCGCTGATCCGCCAGGCGCTGGAAGAGATGGGTAAAAAACACCTGATCGGCTCGCGCCGCGACTGCCTGGTTCCGGCCCCGACGCTGGATGAGATGCGCGAAGCGCGTCGCCAGAACCGCAATACGCGCCCGGCGCTGACCAAGCACACGCCGATTGTGCATCAGCGTTCGAATGGTGGGACAGCGCCGAAGAAGAGTGTAAAACGTAAGATCGGTTAAACCGATTGCCCGGTGGCGCGTCGCTTACCGGGCCTACGCTCTGACTGGTAGGCCGGGTAAGGCGAAGCCGCCACCCGGCTTTTTACTAACCGCCAAACTGGTCCGGATCCGGCCCTAAACGCTTGCCCTTATCCAGCTTCGCAATTTCACCCAGCTCGTCTTTGTCCAGACGGAAATCCCAGACGTCGAAGTTCTCGGCGATGCGCGACGGCGTGACCGATTTCGGGATCACCACCAGGCCATTGTCCAGATGCCAGCGAATGACGATCTGCGCCGGGGTTTTGCCGTATTTATCCGCCAGGTCGCGGATGATTTTCTGATCGAACACGCCTTCACCGCCCTGCGCCAGCGGGCTCCAGGACTCGGTCTGGATCTTGTGGGTGGCGTTCCAGGCGTGAAGCTGGCGCTGCTGCATCAGCGGGTGCAGCTCGATCTGGTTAATCACCGGTGCGACGCCCGTTTCGTCAATCAGACGCTGCAGGTGATGCACCTGGAAGTTACAGACGCCGATGCTTTTCACCAGCCCCTCTTTCTGCAGGTCAATCATCCCTTTCCAGGCGTCAACATAGTGATCGATAGCCGGAACCGGCCAGTGCATCAGGTACAGATCGACGAAATCGAGCTGGAGTTTCTCCAGGCTCTCCTGCAACGCTTCGCGGGGGCGCTTTTGATCGTCGTTCCACAGTTTAGTGGTGATGAACAGTTCATCGCGGGGGACGCCGGCGCTGGCCAGTGCGGTCCCCACGCCGTCCTCGTTTTTGTACGCGGCGGCGGTATCAATCGACCGATAGCCGACTTCCAGGGCTTTATGAATGGCGGAGACGACCTCGTCGTTACCGGCTTTCCATACACCTAGCCCCAGTTGGGGCATCACGTTGCCGTCCTGCAGCTTGATTACGGTTTGGTTTGCCATTTTTCCTCCTTCAGGTGCGCATCGCCGGAGGGGGACTCCGGCGATGGGGTGTGCATTAAGTCTGGACGAAATGTCAAAAAACGAAAGTCGGGAGGGCAAAAACGCTTAGCGTGCCGCTTCGTAGATACGACGGCTCACGTCCAGCGTAATGTCCCCGTGCTCGCCCAGCTGGGTCATGCCGTGCGCTTCGAGTTTCGCCAGCAGGGCAGGGATGGAACTGCCGTCCAGGCCGTAGCCGGACAGACGCGTTGGTACGCCCAGGCTCTCAAAGAAGTTACGGGTCGCTTCGATGGCGGCATCAATACGCGCGTCGTCAGAACCCTCGGTGATGTTCCACACGCGCTCGGCGTACTGCAGCAATTTGGCGCGCTTTGCATCACGTTTTTCGTTCCACAGCGCAGGCAGAACAACGGCCAGCGTCTGAGCGTGATCGAGGCCGTGCATCGCCGTCAGCTCGTGGCCGAGCATATGGGTCGCCCAGTCCTGCGGCACGCCAGCGCCGATCAGACCGTTCAGCGCCTGCGTCGCGGCCCACATGACGTTCGCGCGAACGTCGTAGTTTTCCGGCTCTTTCAGCGCTTTCGGACCTTCCTCAATCAGCGTCAGCAGAATGCCTTCCGCGAAGCGATCCTGAATTTTGGCATTGACCGGATACGTTACGTACTGCTCAACGGTATGAACAAAGGCATCGACCACGCCGTTCGCCACCTGACGTGCGGGCAGGGTGTAGGTGTAAACCGGGTCCAGGATCGCGAACACAGGCTGAACGTGTTCGTTCATGAAGGCCTGCTTATCGCCGGTGGTTTTACGGGAGATCACCGCGCCCTTGTTGGATTCAGAGCCGGTGGCCGGCAGGGTCAGCACGGAGCCCATCGGGATTGCGCTTTTAATGTCGCTGCCGCGGGTTTCCAGAATGTGCCACGGGTCAACGCCGTCAGCGTAGTGCGCTGCCGCCGCGATGAACTTGGTGCCGTCCAGTACGGAGCCGCCGCCGACGGCCAGCAGGAAGGTAATGTTCTCTTCTCGGGCGATTTTCACCGCGTTCATCAGCGTTTCATAAGAGGGGTTTGGCTCGATGCCGCCGAACTCACGCACGTCCAGACCGTCCAGGGCGCTGTAAACCTGATCCAGCACGCCGGTTTTTTTCACGCTGCCGCCGCCGTAGGTGATCAGCACGCGGGCGTCCGCAGGGATCTGCGCGCGCAGGTCGGCGATGGCGTCTTTACCAAACAGAATGCGGGTTGGGGTGTGAAGATTAAAGTTGTTCATTGCTCGTTCCCTTTAGTGGGTGAAAAACCGTGGTGGCGCGGGTGGCTACCTGATGCTGCTCATTGTGGCCGCCCGGCGCTATCCTCTCAATGCACATTCCTGCCGATGTCTTGCCCATTTCTACAGAGCGCTGGAGAAAGCGCGGAAAAGCACGCACACTGTCAACGTCGGAAACCGTACCCGGAGTAACGCTAAATGAACCGCGAAGCAATCTGCCGTCAGCTCACGGCGCAGATTAAACGACTGATGGATAAAGAAAATGGCGTCAGCAATCTGCTGCCAGACATTCGCCTGCTCTATGGCACGCAGCCCGGGACGCGTACGCCGGTGATGTACCAGCCGGGCATCGTTTTTCTCTTTTCGGGCCATAAAATTGGCTATATCAACGAGCGTGTATTCCGCTACGACACCAATGAATACCTGCTCCTGACAGTACCTTTACCCTTCGAATGTGAAACCTTCGCGACAGAGGCGGTTCCGCTGGCCGGTATTCGCGTCAACGTCGATATTCTTCAGCTGCAGGAGCTGCTGATGGAGATTGGCGAAGACGAGCTTTTTCAGCCGTCGATGGCCTCAAGCGGGATTAACTCGGCAACGCTGTCGGAAGAGATCCTCTGCGCGATAGAGCGCCTGCTGGATGTGATGGAGAGGCCGCTGGACGCGCGTATTCTGGGTAAGCAAATCATCCGCGAAATTCTCTATCACGTGCTGCTGGGGCCGGGTGGCGGGGCACTACTGGCGCTGGTCAGTCGACAGACCCACTTCAGCCTGATAAGCCGCGTGCTTAAGCGTATCGAAAGTCAGTACACGGAAAACCTCAGCGTCGACCAGCTGGCGGCGGAAGCGAACATGAGCGTCTCGGCGTTTCACCATAACTTTAAATCGGTGACCAGCACCTCGCCGCTGCAGTACCTCAAAACCTACCGGTTGCATAAGGCGCGGATGCTGATGATCCACGACGGCATGAAGGCCAGCGCGGCGGCAATGCGGGTGGGGTACGAAAGTGCCTCGCAGTTCAGTCGGGAGTTTAAGCGCTATTTCGGCGTTACGCCGGGAGAAGATGCGTCGCGCATCCGAACGATGCAGGGAGCGTAGGCTTTTTCCCCTCTCCCTTATGGGGAGAGGGTCAGGGTGAGGGGGTCAGGCGCTGCAGTATTTTTTCTTAATCACCACCGCAATCGTCCCCACCAGCCCTGCGACCAGCAGGAATATCGGCAGCACCATCAGGAAGGTCATCACCTGATCTTCATGGTGCTTCACAAAGGGGATCATGTTCAGCGCGTAGCCGAGGGTGGTTACCACGCCAACCCACAGCAGGGCGCTCAGCCAGTTGAAGAACTGGAAGCGGCGGTTGGAGAGGCCGGAAATGCCCGCCATCGTCGGCAGAAGCGTGCGAACGAAAGCGAGGAAACGCCCGGCCAGCAGCGCCAGCAGGCCATGCCTGTCGAACATGCAGGTCGCGCGTTGATGATACTTATGCGGCAACTGCGCCAGCCAGCCTTTCACGACGCGCGTGTTGCCCAGCCAGCGGCCCTGTAAATAGCTCAGCCAGCAGCCCAGGCTGGCGGCTGACGTGAGGATCACCATCGTCGGCGTGAAGTCCATCACCCCCTTGCCGATTAACGCGCCTGCGAGCAGAAGCAGGCTATCACCGGGGAGGAACGAGGCTGGCAGTAATCCATTTTCCAGAAACAGCGTCGCGAACATCACGAAGTAAACAATCCCCACGACGTGCGGATCCGCCAGCGCGGCAAAATCGTGTTGCCAGAGCGCCGCAATAATATCTTGAATAACAGCCATGGACTTTCCTGTGGAACAGCAGATATAACGCTATTGTACTCCTGAATTGGCTCGCTGGGGTTGATCGCGGACGCAACTCATGCAGACTTTTCTGCTTGCAGTGTTCACGAAAACGTCCAGGAGTACATTTTCAGCCTGCACTCTACACGATACGTTCAAACCCTGCTGACAAATCCGCAATTAAATCGTCCACACTTTCTAAACCGATATGCAATCTAATCAGCGTGCCGCTGAAGTCGACCTCACCGCCCGGGCGCAGGGCCGCAATTTGCTCCGGCTGGTTAGGCAGGATCAGGGATTCAAAGCCGCCCCAGGAGTAGGCCATGCTGAAGAGGGTAAAGTTATCCAGATAGCTTGCCAGCTCGTCATTACTCAGCCGTTTATTCAGCACGAACGAGAACAGCCCGCTGCTGCCCGTAAAGTCACGTTGCCAGAATTCGTGGCCTTTGCTGCCCGGTAACGCGGGGTGATTCACGCGTTCAACCTGCGGATGCTGCGCCAGCCACTCAGCGATTTTCAGGCTACTTTCATGATGCTGACGCAGGCGAACTCCCAGCGTGCGGAGACCGCGGCTGGTCATGTAGGCCGTGTCTGCGTCGACCATCTGCCCCATCAGATAGGCGTTTTCCCGCAGCTGGTCCCAGCAGCGCGCGTTGGAAACCGCGGTGCCAATCATGCCGTCCGAATGGCCGATCAGGTATTTGGTTGCCGCCTGAATCGAGATATCAATGTCGAATTCCAGCGCCTTAAACAGCACGCCCGCCGCCCAGGTGTTATCGATCATGATGATGGCTTCTGGCGCTTTGCTGCGCACGGCCTTCACGATAGCGGGGACGTCATGCACTTCCATGGTGATGGAGCCGGGAGATTCCAGGAACACAATGCGCGTGTTTGGCTGAATAAGTTCGGCAATGCCTGCCCCAATCAGCGGGTCGAACCAGCCGGTGGTCACGCCGAGCTTGCTGAGGATTTTGGTGCAGAAATCCTGGCTTGGCTCGTAGGCGGTGTTGGTCATCAGGATATGGTCACCCTGTTCCACAAACGCCAGAATAGTGTTAGCCACCGCCGCCGCACCGCACGGGAACAGCGCGCAGCCCGCACCGCCCTCCAGCTCGCACATCGCTTCCTGGAGTGAAAAATGGGTTAGCGTGCCGCGACGGCCATAAAACAGCCCGCCTTTTGCGCGGTTACGCGTGGCGATTTTTTTATCCTCAACGGTGTCAAACACCAGCGAGGAGGCGCGTTGAATCACGCTGTTGACCGATCCCTGCGTGTATTTCTTGCTGCGTCCCGCCTGCACCAGCGTGGTATCAAGATGCTTTTTTGTCATGTTCGCTAACCCTGTTTTTATACGTCTGGACGTCCAGACTACCACGATTGTAAAAATCTGCACCCGCAGGCTTATCGAATAAGCAGAAAATATTAGCAAAAATGAGCATAAGAAATTTTTACTGCGTAAGCGCAAGGAAAGTGAGCGAAAATTGCGGCACTATGTAAATACTAATGAGAACTACTATCAATTCGACGACGTTTTGATATTATTACGCTCAGAATTTGTGATTTGCGTCCTGGAGATACAGAGTGGGTAATAATTTGATGCAGACGGATCTTTCCGTTTGGGGCATGTACCATCATGCTGACATCGTGGTTAAGATTGTGATGATCGGCCTGATTCTGGCGTCCGTTGTCACCTGGGCTATTTTCTTCAGCAAAAGCGCCGAGCTGCTTTCGCAGAAGCGTCGCCTTAAGCGGGAACAGCAGCAGCTGGCTGAAGCCCGCACTCTGGATCAGGCTTCTGATATGACCTCATCCTTCCACGCAAAAAGCCTGACCACCCTGTTAGTGAACGAAGCGCAGAACGAGCTGGAACTCTCCGCAGGCAGTGAAGATAACGAAGGCATTAAAGAGCGTACCGGCTTCCGCCTGGAGCGTCGCGTCGCTGCCGTTGGCCGACATATGGGGCGCGGTAATGGTTATCTGGCGACGATCGGTGCGATCTCGCCGTTTATCGGTCTTTTCGGTACCGTCTGGGGCATTATGAACAGCTTCATCGGCATCGCACAGACGCAGACCACCAACCTGGCGGTGGTTGCGCCGGGCATCGCAGAAGCGCTGCTGGCAACGGCGATCGGCCTGGTCGCGGCGATTCCGGCGGTGGTTATCTATAACATCTTCGCGCGTATGATTGGCAGCTACAAAGCGACCCTCGGCGACGTCGCCGCGCAGGTTCTGCTGCTGCAAAGCCGCGATCTTGACCTGAACGCCAGCGGCGCTAAGCCGGTGCACGCGGCGTCCAAACTGCGCGTAGGTTAAAGTTATGGCGATGCGTCTAAACGAAAATCTGGACGATAACGGCGAAATGCATGAAATCAACGTGACGCCGTTTATCGACGTCATGCTGGTTCTGCTGATTATCTTTATGGTGGCAGCACCTCTGGCGACGGTGGACGTGAAGGTAAACCTGCCTGCCTCCTCCAGCCAGCCGCAGCCGCGCCCGGAAAAGCCTATCTATCTGTCGGTAAAAGCGGATAAATCGATGTTCCTGGGCAACGACCCGGTTACGGATGCTTCCGTTATTCCGGCGCTGGACCAGCTTACTGGCGGCAAGAAAGACACCACCGTCTTCTTCCGGGCGGACAAAACCGTAGACTATGAAACCATGATGAAGGTAATGGACACGCTGCATCAGGCGGGTTATCTGAAGATTGGTCTGGTCGGCGAAGAGAAAGCGGCCAAAAAATAGAAAAGAAGCTGGCGAAAGCCGGCTTTTTTGTTTGTTGCTACGCTAAATTTTTATTATTTTCTGCTGTATATCCTCACCCTTCATATTTCTTAATCAATAAAGCCACGATTAATAATCTGTTGATAGTTAAGTAAATATCAATATTCTCCTGCACCATAAAAATATATCTTTTGCTGAAATGACGTCGTGGAATATACCCACTACGCTTATAACAGATAATAAAAACATACCTTCTTTGAAGGGTTTAATTCACCTGCACAGCAAGAGACTCCCTATGGCTATCACGACAGGGCTGCGTCCTCACGCGCCAGCACGCGATCTTATCTCCTTAACGGCAATCCGTCGGCGTGCCGACCGTTTAATTCTGGTTCTGGTCTGGGCGCTATGGGCCGTATCGCTCGGGGTGGGCTATATGAATGACAATCTGGTTCAGGGGGCGACGGCCGGGACTCTGCTGGCGCTCTTTTCCACGGTGATGACGCTATGCTTCCCGGGCGCTCTGCTGCTGCATCTGAGTTCTGCGTTTGTGCTGATGGCCTTTTCCGCGCTGCTGATCCATCTGGGGGAGGGGGAGACCGAATACCATTTCTCTGTTTTCGTCCTGCTCTCCGCATTGCTGGCCTGGCGGGACTGGCGGCCCCTGGTGATGGGGGCTGCGGTCATCGCATTACACCATTTGATATTTAACTATCTGCAGGAAAACGATCTCTATGGTGTCGTGGTTTTCACCCACACGGGCTTTCATATGGTGGTGTTCCACGGGCTGTTTGTGGTGGCTCAGACCGCTATCCTGGTTCTGCTGGCGGTGAGAATGGAGCAGGATGCCCGCTCGGCGAGCGAGGTGGCAAGCCTTGCGGGCGTGATCAACCGCGAACCGGGATATCTGACGCTCGCCGTCGATGCGATGCCCGCCGAGTCCCCTTTTGCGCGCACGTTTAGCCTGACGCTTGGCACCATGCGGTCCACGCTTGAACAGGTCAGCGCTAACATTGGGCAATTGCTGGAGGCGTCGCGTGCGCTGGGTCAGCGCAATAACGCGCTGTCGGAACGCACCGAACATCAGGCAAGTTCGCTGGCAACGGCAGCCAGCGCTATGGAACAGCTCAGAGCGGTTGCCACCCTGACCAGCGAAAAGGCCAGCCTTGTAAGAGAGGTAGCCCTCAGCACCAGTCACGTGGCGGAGCAGGGCGGCAACAACGTACGTCAGGCGATCGCGGCGATGGAGCAGATCCGCGAGGAGTCGCAGCGCATCTACGCCATTCTGGAGTTGATTGACGGCATCGCGTTCCAGACGAATATTCTGTCGCTCAACGCCTCGGTCGAAGCTGCCAGAGCGGGTGAGCACGGCAAAGGGTTTGCGGTGGTGGCCTCTGAAGTGCGCATGCTGGCCCAGCGCAGTGAGGGGGCGGCAAAAGATATCCGCCAGCTTCTGACCGCATCGCAGGCGACCACGCAGCATGGCGTCGAGCAGGTGGAGCACGCCGGGTTAACGATGAGGTCGATCATTGAGAGCATCGAAGGGCTTCGCTCCCTGCTGGAAGAGCTTTCGCAGATGAGCGAACAACAGCGGGCGAGCATTGCGCAGATGAACGACAGTATTGCCAGCATTGATGCCAGCGTGCAGGAGAACGTGCGTCACGTAGCGCAAACGTTGCAGGTTGCGGAGCAGCAGCGTCAGCAGACGGGTCAGTTAAAAGAGGCGATTGCCGTATTCAGATTTAATTAGCTTTGCGGTGTTGAGGAGGCGCTGGCGTCAACTGCCAGCGCATCTTCATCGAGCGCAACGCAGGTGACGTTTGAAGTCCGGTACTTTCCCTCTGACAGTTTGCGCGTCAGCCGCAGGGTGGCGGTTTCTCTGGCAAGCAGATATTGGTAGTTGGCCTCAAGGCGTCCCAGTAGCTTCTCTTTCAGCTCGGGTCGTTGCTCAATGATGGTGTTCATCACGGCACCGTAAATCTCTTCTTTGACCTGCAGGGGATAAATCTCGCGGCGATTCTGCCATTTCAGACGCACCAGCGTGGCCGGGATCGATACCAGATCCTGGGTAATACGCGTCATCTCGTCATTTTTAGTGTTTCTTAAGGCTTCGAGATTTTGCTTTAAGATAAATTCATCACTTTTTTTATCATCTAAAGTCAAATAAACGTCGTTATCTTTAACTTCTTTCACGTTAATCTTCCCCCAGGGTATAAAAAATAGGGTTGTTTTTCTCGCGCGTAATTAGATTAAGCCAAATTTCATTGCCCGCTTCATTTATTTCTTTTGTTTTTTCGGCCATTATTTGACTGAGTTTCTGGGCATCTATTTCGCCTTCAGCCTGCAGGTCATTCAGCAGATGGACGAACGCTTCAATTTTGATAGCGCGAAATAAGCGATCTTTTATATGGCGATCGTGCTCTTCCAGCAGCATATTACGGGATTTGCCGGTGCTGGAGACGCCAATTAATATATCAGGTTCGAAATCAGAGAGTTTTCTTTTCCCCTGAGTGAAACTCGCCTTTTTTTCTGCTTCCGTCGGTTGCTGTTCCACAGGCGCAATGTGGTACTTAGCCGGGACGAGATAGTCGGGCAGCATTTTTAATTTCCTTTAATTTCAACAGGGTGGGGTTGGTAAAGGCGTGAGATTCGTTGACAATATCATGAGGCAATTTTAAAATCAAAAAAAATGGAGCCAACCCATGAACAGCATCTTTTTTACGGTCATCGTATTACTATTACTGACCGCTGGTGTGCTTTTATTGATGCAGGATTTCAATAAAACCAAAGCCTCGAAGGACACCGGTGAAGCCCCGCAGCCTGAGTTGATGACAAAAGAGGAAGGAGAGGACCATTTCTCCGTTTTGATGAACTCGGTAACACCCGTTTGGTACTGGCGGGTGAATCACGAATATATCGACTTCTTACATGCGACAATTAAGCGCATGAATATGTCGGAAATTAACGACACGCCCGGTCTGTTTGAGGCGCAGCGTCGGTGTAGCGACCTGAATTCAGCGGTTTATAAATATTACGACAATATCAAAAAGCGCTGTCTTAACGGTGAGAAAGTCTCCTGTGCCGATCTGGACGTTTTAAATCTACGTCAATGTTTTCGCGAGTTCAGCCTGGAAGCCTACCCGGAACTGGTGGCGCTGGTCTGGCCGCAGTATGCGCGTCCGGAGGTTAACCCGGACAACGTCTGAGCAATACACTGGTTAGTTCTTGCAAACAGTCAGCGCCGTTGAGATATACTGGGCGCTGGTTTCTTTTGCAAACAGGACTTTATGGAACGCTTCTTCGAAAACGCCATGTACGCCTCTCGCTGGATACTGGCCCCCGTCTATTTTGGCCTTTCGCTGGCGCTGATCGCGCTGACGATTAAGTTCTTCCAGGAAATCTTCCATGTTCTGCCGAACATTTTTTCCGTCGCCGAAGCGGACCTGATTCTGGTTCTGCTGTCGCTGGTGGATATGACGCTGGTGGGTGGTTTGCTGGTGATGGTGATGTTTTCCGGCTATGAGAATTTTGTCTCCCAGCTTGATATTGACGAGCGCAAGGAGAAGCTCAACTGGCTGGGCAAAATGGACGCCTCGTCGCTGAAGAATAAAGTGGCCGCCTCGATTGTGGCAATCTCCTCAATCCACCTGTTACGCGTGTTTATGGATGCGAAAAACGTCCCGGATAACAAGCTGATGTGGTACGTGATCATCCACCTGACGTTTGTGCTGTCGGCGTTTGTGATGGGGTATCTGGATAAGATCAGTAAGAAATAAGGTACACATTTCTCCCTCACCCTGCCCTCTCCCCTCTGGCGAGAGGGCAGGGTGAGGGGAAAAGCTATTTATCCGACGACGCCTGCCACAAATTCAGCTCACCATCCGCCACGTGCTGGTCAATCCGCGTGAGCTCTTCCTCAGTAAAGTGCAGGTTATCCAGCGCCCGAACGTTCTCAGCAAGCTGTTCAGGGCGGCTTGCGCCAATCAGCACTGACGTCACGCGCGTATCTTTCAGCAACCAGCTCAACGCCATTTGCGCCATGGTCTGCCCGCGCGCCTGTGCCATCTCGTTCAGCAGGCGAAGGCTGCTCAGGTTGGCGTCGGTCAGCATTTTCTGCGTCAGCCCGCGCACTTTATTGCCTTCACGCTCCATGCGTGAACCTTCCGGAATGCCGTTCAGGTATTTTCCGGTCAGCAGACCCTGCGCGAGCGGGGTAAAGGCGATGCAGCCCGTGCCGTTAGCTTCCAGCGCATCCAGCAAGCCGGTCTTATCGACCCAGCGGTTAAGCAGGTTATAGGATGGCTGGTGGATCAGCAGCGGGATCTTCCACTCGTGCAGCAGCGCGGCCATTTTTTGTGTGCGCTCGGTAGAGTAGGAGGAGATGCCCACGTACAGCGCTTTCCCGCTCTGAACCGCATGGGCCAGCGCGGAGGCCGTCTCTTCCATTGGCGTATTTTCGTCCACGCGGTGGGAGTAGAAGATATCAACATATTCCAGACCCATGCGCTTGAGGCTCTGATCGAGACTGGCGAGCAGATATTTACGTGAACCACCGGACCCATAAGGCCCGGGCCACATGTCGTAACCGGCTTTGGTGGAGATAATCAGCTCGTCGCGATACCCGGCGAAGTCTTCACGCAGCAGGCGGCCAAAATTCTCTTCCGCGCTACCCGCTGGCGGGCCGTAGTTGTTAGCAAGATCGAAATGGGTAATGCCGAGGTCGAAGGCTTTACGCAGCAGCGCGCGCTGGGAATCAAGGGGCTGAACGTGGCCGAAGCTGTGCCACAGGCCCAGCGACAGCGCGGGCAGGCGCAGGCCGCTCTTTCCACAGTAGCGGTACTGCATATTCTCGTAGCGGGTAGCGTCAGGGTACCAGGACATGATGTCTCCTTTCTTATTTAATGAATTTTCGAAACAACGTTTTTGTTCTGCGTTTATCAAATCATAAATTGTACGGAGAAGCGATGACACGGCCTGTTCTCATCATGCTGAAACGTGACGATTAACCATGACTGTGTGACCTGTGAAGCCACGCTAATCAAAAATAATCACAAAAGGTTATAATTTCCGCGCTGCCTGCCGATAACGAGAGTAGCACTCGCCTCTGGGCGAATTCACCCTCACGGCAAGGAAGATTTATGAATATGCTACGTAATTTCACGATCCGTTTCGTCATGCTGACGATCCTCGGGATCTTTTGTTTAATGTGGGCAGGCGTTGGGTTGTACAGCACCTGGTCCCTGTCACGGGTATCAGATGGCAATGAAGTCGATCGCCAGCTGGTGAAACAGATGACGGTGCTCAGCCAGGGCAACGATCAGTATTTCCGCTTTGTCACCCGCCTGAGCCGCGCAATGGAAGTGAAGGCCGCTGGCGGCACGCCGGATTTGTCCTCTGCCCAACAGGCGCTGAACAACATGGGTAAGAAACTGGCCGAAATGAAGGCGATCTCACCTGGCCCAATGGATGAGCAGGTCTCTGCGCAGGTGATAGGTTCCTGGCAGGCGCTGCTTGAACAGGGCGTCACGCCGCAAATGGAGCAGGCGAAGCAGGCCTCGCTTGAGGGCTATCGTCAGCAGGCCAATAACGTCACGCCGCCGCTGAGCCGTGCGTTCGGGGCCGCCGCCGAAGAGTTCAACAATGCCGCCGCGAAGACGCTCGACAGCACCCGCGTGATGGTGGACGGCCTGACCAGCATGACCCGCACGGTGATTATCGCCGCGACGATCGTCGGTCTGCTGATCCTGCTTTTCACCGACCGCTATCTGGTTTCGATGCTGGTTAAACCGCTGGATCGCATTCGCCAGCAGTTCCGCCAGATTGCCCAGGGCGATCTCAGCCAGCCCATTGAGCCGTTCGGTCGCAACTGTGTGGGGCAGCTGGTGCCGCTGCTGAGCGCCATGCAGGACAGCCTGCGTGAAGCGGTCAGCACCATTCGCTCCGGCAGTGAGAACATCTGGCGCGGCGCGACGGAAATCTCCAGCGGTAATAACGATCTCTCTTCCCGTACCGAAGAGCAGGCTGCCGCGCTGGAAGAGACGGCGGCCAGCATGGAACAGCTGACCGCCACCGTGAAGCTGAACGCGGAAAGCGCGCGCCAGGCCAGCCAGCTTGCCGATGTGGCCTCAACCACCGCCAGCCGCGGCGGTTCGCTGGTGGAAGAGGTAGTCACCACCATGAGCGGTATTTCGGAAAGCTCGAAGAAAATTGCTGAAATTACCAACGTGATCAACAGCATCGCCTTCCAGACCAATATTCTGGCGCTCAATGCGGCCGTAGAAGCGGCGCGCGCGGGCGAGCAGGGGCGTGGATTCGCCGTGGTGGCGGGTGAAGTCCGTAACCTGGCAAGCCGAAGCGCCAATGCGGCAAAAGAAATTGAGGGGCTGATTACTGATTCCGTGACCCGCGTAGAGCAGGGTGCGCAGCTGGTGAGCGACACCGGCACCACCATGGATGCAATTTTGCGTGACGTGACGGAAGTGACGACCATTATGAAGCAAATCGCTTCCGCCTCTGAAGAGCAAAGCAAGGGCATTTCGCAGGTCGGAATTGCCATTACGCAGATGGACGGCGTCACTCAGCAGAACGCCTCGCTGGTAGAAGAGGTTTCCGCGGCGGCGGCGGCGCTGGAGCGTCAGACCGAAGAGCTTCAGCGTTCGGTGCAGAAGTTCCGCCTGACGGCATAACACAACAGGCCGCCTGGTGCGGCCTTACTCTTTCTTGTCCCGATGCTGTTAGTGCGTCGCTTCACCAATCAGCGCGCCCGTGCCGGCACCCACGGCTGCGCCTTTCAGCACGCTCTTGCCCGTCACTGCAGCCGCGCCCGCGCCAACAACAGCACCTACGGCACCGCCCTTACGTGCGTCTTTGCCTTTTTCGCCGTTTTTGAACATTGCACCCGTGCCTGCGCCAACGACGGCGCCACCCACGGTTGATTTCAGATCTTTGCCCGTGGCGGCGCCAATAGCAGCACCTGCGACTGCACCTGCAGCGGTTTTGTCGATGGCCATTCCCGAGGTGGAAAAAATGAGGGCGCTGATAACCAGCGTTGTTTTAATAAGTTTCATAACAGATCCTTTGTGACTGCTGTCGGTTGATACGTCGTTTCTCACTTTCTCATGCGAGAAAAACGTCCAGATAGTGCCAGCAATACCGGCTCAACCTTTAGGCTAATCATGCCCTGGGCAAGGATCTCAGTTGCCGGGCGGGGAGCCGCCCGGCGGAACATTATGCCTGACGCTTGTCTTCCGTATTAGTATCGAAGTCGCTCGCCGCGTGGCGTTCGTGAAGCTGCTCGTTCAGCTCGCCGCTGGTGCGGTTAACGATGCGTCCGCGCTTAACGGCATGGCGGTTCGCCACGTCTTTTGCCCAACGCTGGACGTTGGTGTATTTTTCAGCTTCCAGGAACTCGGCGGCGTTATACACGCTGCCCAGCGCCACGCAGCCGAACCACGGCCAGATCGCCATATCCGCGATGGTGTACTCCTCACCCGCCACGTAGCGACCGCGCGCCAGCTGTTTATCCAGCACGTCGAACAGGCGCTTGGCTTCCATGGTGAAGCGGTCAATCGCGTACTCAATCTTCACCGGTGCATAGTTGTAGAAGTGACCAAAGCCGCCGCCGAGGAAGGGGGCCGCGCCCTGCAGCCAGAACAGCCAGTTCAGGGTTTCGGTGCGGCCAGCCGGATCTTTTGGCAGGAAGTGACCAAATTTTTCTGCCAGATAAAGCAGGATGCTGCCGGATTCAAATACGCGCGTTGGCGGGTTCGTGGAGTAGTCGCGCAGCGCCGGAATTTTCGAGTTCGGGTTCACGTCAACAAACCCGCTGGAGAACTGATCGCCCTCGCCGATGCGGATCAACCACGCGTCGTATTCCGCGCCCGTCACGCCCAGCGCCAGCAGCTCTTCGAGCATGATGGTCACCTTCTGGCCGTTGGGCGTTCCCAGGGAGTAGAGCTGTAGCGGGTGGGTACCCACGGGCAGATCTTTCTCGTGCGTCGCGCCGGAAATCGGGCGGTTAATATTGGCGAACGCGCCGCCGTTGTTCTTTTTCCATTCCCACACTTTCGGTGGCTGATAGGTGTTTTCTTCTGACATGTTGGCCTGCCTTTTCGGTGTTGTGTTGAGGCAGTGTAGCAGGTGGCAGGGGAACCGTTTAACGATGCGAGCGTAATGCACAGGGCAGGTGTATGATAAATCCACCTCTGTCAGGTTAATTACAACGTGCAGACGACGACAACCCTTCAAAAAATTGCCGCCTGCCTGTTTTAGGTTGGATACATGCGTAAAGGAAAGTTAAGCAGTGATGCGCCATTCGGGACGTTGTTAGGCTATGCGCCGGGTGGCGTGGCGATTTACTCATCAAATTATGGCAGTCTGGATCCGCGCAACTACCCGGAAGAGGCGGATTTCCGCAGCTATATCGGCAACGAATACATGGGCCACAAGTGGCAGTGCGTTGAGTTTGCCCGCCGTTTCCTGTTCCTCAACTATGGCTTCGTGTTTACCGATGTCGGCATGGCGTGGGAGATTTTCTCCCTGCGCTTTTTACGCCAGGTGGTAAACGATAACATCCTGCCGCTGCAGGCCTTTTCCAACGGTTCGAAACGCGCGCCGCGCGCCGGGGCACTGCTGATCTGGCAAAAGGGCGGCGAGTTTCATGAGACCGGCCACGTGGCGGTGATCACTCAGCTTCTGGACGATAAGGTGCGTATTGCGGAGCAGAACGTGATTCACTCCCCGCTGCCGCTCGGGCAGCAGTGGACGCGCGAGCTGCGCATGACCGTCGAGAACGGCTGCTACACCCTTCATGACACCTTCAGCGATACCGAAATCCTCGGCTGGATGATCCAGACGGAGGACACCGAGCACAGCATTCCCCAGCCTGAACCGGACGGTGAACTGCTGAAAATCCGCGGCGCACGATTGAAAAACAAACGTCAGTTCGACGGGAAATGGCTTAACGAGGACGATGCGCTTCAGCAGGCGTATATTCGGGCAAACGGGCATGTGATCAACAAAGATCCCTGCCAGTATTTCACCATCACCGAAAGCGCTGAGCAGGAGCTGATCAAGGCCACCAACGAACTGCACCTGATGTACCTGCACGCGACGGATAAAGTGCTGAAAGACGACAGCCTGCTGGCGCTGTTCGACATTCCGAAAATCCTCTGGCCGCGCCTGCGCCTCTCCTGGCAGTGGCGTCGCCACCATATGATCACCGGTCGTATGGATTTCTGCATGGATGAGCGCGGCATTAAGGTTTACGAGTACAACGCCGACTCTGCGTCCTGCCACACCGAAGGCGGGCTCATACTTGAAGAGTGGGTGAAAAACGGCTATCGCGGCAACGGGCATAACCCGGCGGAAGGGCTGCTGGAGGAGCTGACCGGCGCCTGGAAGCACAGCCACGCGCGGCCGTTCGTGCACATCATGCAGGACAATGACGTCGAAGAAGACTACCACGCGCTCTTTATCCAGCGTTCGCTAATGCAGGCCGGGTTCGAGACCAAAATTCTGCACGGGCTGGAGGCGCTGAGCTGGGATGCCGCGGGGCAGCTGATTGACGACGAAGGTCGCCACGTCAACTGCGTGTGGAAAACCTGGGCGTGGGAAACGGCGATAGAGCAGATCCGCGAGGTGAGCGAAACCGAATACGCCGCCGTGCCGATCCGCACCGGGCATCCTGAGGGCGAGGTGCGCCTGATTGACGTCCTGCTGCGCCCGGAGGTGCTGGTCTTTGAACCGCTGTGGACCGTTATTCCCGGCAACAAAGCGATTCTTCCGGTGCTGTGGCAGCTGTTCCCGAACCACCGTTACCTGCTTGATACCGATTTTGAGGTTAACGATCTGCTGAAGCAGACCGGCTATGCCGTCAAGCCGATTGCCGGACGCTGCGGCAGCAATATCGATCTCATCAGCGCGCAGGACGAACTGCTGGATAAATCCAGCGGTAAGTTTGTCGATCGCAAAAACATCTACCAGCAGCTGTGGTGCCTGCCGAAGGTCGACGGCAAATACATTCAGGTTTGTACCTTCACCGTGGGCGGGAACTACGGCGGGACCTGCCTGCGCGGCGACGATTCGCTGGTGGTGAAAAAAGAGAGCGATATCGAGCCGCTGATTGTACTGAAGGATAAGTAACGTCCATTTGCGGTAAAAAAGCCCCCGCCGGGCATCCAGCGGGGGCTTTTTGTTACTGCGCGTCCTCGTCCTGCTGTGCGCTGGTTTTCAACTCGATAATGCGTCCAATCTGGTCATGATAAACCGTCAGCAGGTTGTGCTGGCTCATCTCCGAGATGAGTTGCGGTGAGACGTTAAAGCTGCGGGCAAGTTCGTCATGATGCAACAAGCCCGGCTGACGCCGTCTTACGTTCGCGCGGCGGCGATTGTACTGATACCACAAAATCAGCAGCCAGCCGTTGAGCGCGGCGAGCAGAAAATAGATCAACACCGTGTTAAAGGAAGCAATAATGGCTCCCCAGCGGTAGTCGCTCTCTTCGGTCAGGTGCATCCACAGCCTGGCGTACAGGAAAAACAGAAATCCTCCCCACGCCAGTAGCGTTAACGCAGCATCGAAAAGACGCGGCAATAGCCGATGCTCCGTCAAAATTAAGGTATTTTCGTTCATTGAAGGCTTCCTTTTCCCCGGTCCGGACTGATCCAGCGCGCGCGGGCGCGCTGGCGTTTAAGCATGACTTTTGGAAATGCGACGAGAGTGGTGAACAGGCCAATCATCCAGTACACCATCGGGAACCAAATCACCCAAAAAAGCGAGCTGGCCACTCTTCGCTCATAGCGCCGCTCAATGTACAAACTGACCAGGAACTGCAGCAGGCACATCACTCCCAGCAGCAGCCCGGTAAACTCTGGCGGGAACAGCGTATCAACGGTCAGATTGGCCGGAAGCGGAACAATATGCCCGATGGCGAATAGCAGCACGGTTATCGCGTAAGCGAATGCCCACAGCGTTGACAGCGCGTACTCCAGAAACAGCGGCCACATGCGGTGGTGTTCCCAGCGCACCATTTTGCGCAGGTTGACCAGAAACACCTCCGCGCCCCCCTGCGCCCAGCGCAGACGCTGTCTCCACAGGCCCTTCAGCGTCTCCGGCATCAGGATCCAGCACAGCGCCCGCGGCTCGAAAAAGATATCCCAGTGGCGCAGCTGGAGCTTCCAGCTGATGTCGATGTCTTCGGTGATCATGTCCGGGCTCCAGTACCCGACGTCCGCCAGCGCCTGTCGGCGAAAGGCAGCAATGACGCCGGAAACGGTAAACACCCGGCCATAGATCCGCTGCGTCCGCTTGATGAGCCCAATAATGGACGAGAACTCACCTACCTGAATGCGGCCAATCAGCGTGGAGCGCGTGCGAATGCGCGGGTTCCCGGTAACCGCCCCGACGTGGGGATACTGAATCAGCGGTGCCACCAGATACGCCGCGGTGTCGCGGTCGAGCAGGGCATCGCCGTCAATGCAGACCAGCAGATCGCCCCGGGCCGCCGCCGCCCCGGCTTTGAGCGCCACGGCTTTTCCCTGGTTTTCCGCGAGGTTAATCACCCGCAGGCGCGGCTGCTCCAGCGCCAGCTGGTGCAGCACCTGTGCGGTGTTGTCAGACGAGCCGTCGTTAATGGCGATCACTTCTATATTCTCATACCGCTGAGCCAGCGCGGCGCTAATGGTCTCTCTGGCGTTTCTTTCCTCATTGAAGCAGGGGATCAGAATGGAGATAAGCGGCTCGCCGGTAAGCGTCGGGGCGGGCGTGTCTTTATCCCATGACCAGTGGCGTTCAAGCTGAAACCAGAAATAGAGGCCGCCGGTGACCCAAAGCACGGACATAAACAGCGGCCAGAAAAAGACAAAATCCAGAATCAGTTCGCCGGTAAAGAGGGCGGCCACGCCTAACGGCAGCCCGAATACCAGACATAAAATTGAAAAGGCGATTAAGCGATCAGTCATTGTCAGGGTACCAGTACGAAGAAAATACGGGCCTGATGCGCGAGATATCAGGCTGGTTATTGATAAAGTCGTCGGGGTAGTAGCCGTAGTGTTTAATGCCGTTCAGCTGGAGCACCCGCATCCACGCCGCGAGCTGGCTGTCGGAGACGGCGCGCTGCGGTTTTTGCTCCCAGTCCCTGGCCTGCAGCTCGAAAATGGTTTTATCCAGCGCGCCGGGCCGCGCGGCGACGGCTTTGATCAAACGCGTCAGCCACGCATTGCTCTCGTTCGCCGGAACGGACTCCATCAGCGGCATCGCCATCGGCACCGTCCAGTCATAGGCCGCCAGAAAATCATCGAGATTCTGTGCAAACCACGCTTCGCTCTCGGGCTGCAGAATGGGTAAGACGAACATATTGCGCGCGGTTTTTATCTGCGGGCCGCGGATGTGCTTCACCGCCTGGCTCAGAGCGCGGGTAAACCCGATAAGCATCCGGCTTTTCTGGCGGGTCGTGTCCTGCATGGCATCGTCAACATCCGTCAGCACCGCATCGTCATGGAACAGGATCCCGTTGAAGCTGGCGTAGCGGGCCAGATCTTCATAGATATCCGTCACCTGCTGGCGCACCTGCGGGTCCCACGGGGAGAGCCGGATATAGGGCTCGGTGGCCTCGCGCAGCTGTCCTGTCCGATCGTCCCGGCGCTGCACGCGCGGCAGGGCAGGATCGAGATCAAACGAGAGTACCGGCATCCACGCGTAGACCTTCACCCCCGCGCGGGTTTGCAGCTGCCAGGAGACGAAGTTAAAGAGATCGGCCCGGACCGGCAGCCGACGATTGGGAAAATAGAGCGCTTTGATCCTGCCGTCGCCCTGCGGGTCGGCAAACGCCTGCAGGAAGACGTGGCCGATCTTCATGTCATAGACCCGCTGGATCAGCCTGTTGATGTTTTGGGTCTGCTGCGCCGGATCGGGATCGTAAACGTAGTCGAGATCGACATGCATCACGCGCACGGGATCGCGCTCCTGAACCTGGCTGACCGAACTGGCAAACGCTTTGAGCGAGGGGTTACCGGCGATCAGCAAACGGGGAATGCTACCGAGATTGCGCACGTCACCCAGCCCGTCCTCCAGGGTAAAGGCCAGCTGGTAACCCTGTTGTCTGGCGATGGCGAGCGACGTACCGCTGGCGGCCCCGTAAGGCCAGACCCAGGCGCGCGGCGCCTTACCGGTCACCTGCGTGATTTTTTCGGTCACCTTACGCACGTCATCGCCGATCCGCTGGCTGAACTGCTGGTCAGTTTCATAGCGTCCCGTCGCTTTATCATAAAAGCGGTTGGCGATGGCCGGTTCACGGCTGCCCTGCGGGTTGGCAACAATGCCGTAATGCGAGGCCCAGGTATGCGAGCCGATCTCAACCAGAGGAGACTGGCTTAATTCGCGCACCATGTCCCAGGTCGCGAAGCGATCCCGGGGCGTCATCAGGCCGCCAAAGTTCACCTTCTGGTTTGCTGGCGTATCCACCCAACTTCCCACCGGCGCCCAGAGCGCAGGCACGTTCCAGGCCTTAAGCAGCGGCCAGACGCGGGTGTAGAAGCTGCTGTAGCCGTCGTCAAAGCTGAGCAAAACGGCTTTGGGCGGCAGCGTTTTTTTCCCGTCATGCGCGTCCAGAATGTCCTGCACGCTGATGGCGTGATAGCCGTTGTGCAAAAGCCAGCTTATCTGCTCGTTTAACGCGCTGGTGCGTACGGAGAGGTAGCGCTGATCGGCGGCATCATCTTCGACGTCGTGGTAGGCCAGCACCAGAAACTGATTCTTCGGCCAGGGTTTACTCGCCTCCGGCTGCGGCCGATCTTTGGGCGCAATGAACGAGATAGCCTGCGCGCAGACGCTCGCACTGAGGCAGAGCCAGCCGATGAGTATCAGGCTCACGGAAAAACGTGTGTTCAGCATATTCATCCTTAAAAGCGTAAAGTCGCATCAAGCGTGACGGAGAGGTTGCTCTCGCGTTTGCCGTCGTAAGGGCGTTTGTCCCAGTTCAGCATCACGCCGGTATCAATGACGTTATTCCACTGGACGCGTTGCCCGTAGCCCAGCAGAGCGATGGCGCCAGCGGACTGGTTTTTCTGCCAGTAGCTGCCGCCTCCCGCCACAAACTGCTGGCTCCAGAGGGTGTCGTAATGGCGGACCATCTCATGGTCCACGGCCAGGGCGGCCGTCACGGACAGATCCCGCGCCGGGTTGTAATAGAGCGTGTTGCGCAGGCTGTTTTTACTGGCGGCGAGCCCAGGTTCAAGATCCAGCGTCAGGGTCGGGGACTGCCAGAGACGCTCCTGACCCGTAAGGGTGTATTCCTGTCGGCGGTTATGGTCTGAGAAGCGGCTGACTGCGGCGCTGAACTGGTACTCGCGGCGCTCGTTTTGATACCAACGCACCCCAGCTTCACCCCGGTTGGCGCTGATCCCGTTGCGTAATGCCCGTAGCGGCGTGGTGCGGGATAAGCGCTCAAGGCTGCCGCTGACCTGCCAGTTATCATTGAGAAAGTATGTGGATGAGAGGCGAGCACCCGGCTTGTTTTCACCGTGATAGCGGTTGCTGGAGAGCTCGGCTTCGAGCTGAAGGTCGCGAGGCCGCCACTCGACGCCGCCCAGGAGATGGCGGCTGGTGCCTTTGCCTTCATCGAAATTACCCTGCGCATAGCGGGCACCCGCGAACAGCCGCCAGCTATCCGCTATCGGGGGACCATAGAGCGTGGCGTCCCATGTGAGGTCGTGCGTCCCGCTGACGGGGTTATCGGAGTGCAAACCTTTGCCCGCGTTAAGGCGCAGCTCGGACATATGGTGGACGGCTCTGAGCCTGTCCAGACGCCGGGCGCTGCGATCGACGTGCGCGCGAGCCAGCACGTCGTCGGCCAGCAGGTCCATCTGTCGCCACTCCTGCAGATCCATGGCGACGTAAGCCTGCTGTTGTTCCAGCTCCAGGTTTGATGGCTCCAGCGCCTCCGCCCTTTTTAACGTTTGCTCGGCCGCGCGCGGCAGGCCCCGCGCCTGTAACAGCGTGGCATAGTCAATCTGCAATCCCTGGTTGCCCGGCGCCGTTGACGCCAGACGGTGCGCCAGCTTTTCGGCTTCCGGCAGGGCGTTGGTTGCCAGCAAATAGTTTAATTTGAGCGACTGCCCGGTAAGCCACCGATCGTTGGGCTGCGGAGTGGGCGAGCCGAAATCGTAGCGGATCCACGGAACGCCGCGGGTCTGGCGCTCTACGTACTGGCGAGCGGCCTGATATTGCCCCGTGTCCAGCCAGGCGTAGAAAAGCGCATGCTCATCGTCCTGCGGATCGGCGGCGTATTGCGGATAGCGTTGCAGCAGCGAGAAGGCGGCAGAAGCGTTTTGCTCCTGCAGATACGCGGAGATCGCCCAGCCGATGGCCCAGTCCGGCACCGGATGCTGCGCTGCCGTCAGCGCCTGATATTCACGGATGACCTGCGGGTAATCGCCATGCGCGTACAGCGCACCAAGCCTGTCGATGCGCGCCAGGATGACGTCCTCCGCCGCCTGCGGCTCGTGTTGCCAGCGGGAGAGCAGGGCGTCGTAACGATTAAGTGCCGTTTGCGCCAGCTGCAGGCGCTCCTTTTCCGTTCTGCCTGGCACATCGGCAAGGCGGACGAGTTCGGCGGCGGCATTACGCTCAAGAAGACGACGCTCCGCGGGGGGCAGCGTTACCCCTTGTGACAGCTGGAGCGCGGGGGTATTTACCCGGCTATCCGTTAGCGCGTCGATCTGCTCGCTGAGGAGTGCTTTATTCTCCGGCGCGAGGGTCAGCGCGCGCGTGTCGGCTAAAAGCCGATCCCATCTTTTACCCTGTCGTAGCCAGACGTACGACAGCGTCTGAAGGTGTGCCTGAGAGGGATTTTCCGCAACCAGCCGTCGGGCTTCCTGCAGAGCGAGCGCATCCATACGGGCATCGGCCAGGGTTTTGATATAGCCGATACGATAATCGTCGTTATCCGGCGCAAGGCTAAGCGCCTCCTTCCAGAGCGATAAGGCTGGCTGCCACGCTTTTTGATTTCTCCTCGCCTGTGCGACGGCAGCAACACCCCGGGCGGGCAGCGGCATATAAACGCCATAACGCTGCCAGACCTGAATAACCTCGTCATCGCGGCCTGCCCAGGAGGCAACCTGTAACCAGTCTGCCACCTGCCCGGACGTCAGCGCATTCTGTTGCTGATAATGCTGAACATAATCGAGAAACGGCGTGTAATTACCGTTACGCGCCTGTTGAATCTGCTTTTCATAAACGGATTCCGTCGCCTGAACCAGAACAGGAAAGAGTAATAACAGAAACAATAACCCTGGGGCGCGATAAAAGAATAACGTTTTGAAACGAAGCGATCTTTCCATATCTATTTGCCATTTGTTTATCATGAATCCATTGCATAACACGGCTGCCTTTTAACTCTGCGTTAAAGGCCATAAATGAGAACATTAAATCTGAAAGCGGTGATGTTATGGGGTACTTACTTAAAGGTAATTATAGATCCTTATCTCGGTGAACTGGATGGAAGGTAATGTACACCTGATATGTTGCCGGATAAATATGTTGAAAAGCGGGTGGATGGTTTTGAGATAATTCTGTAATGGCACGTTTTTGATGATTATTTTGAATTGGGGTGTTATTTGTAATTCATTGATTAAATTGTATTTTATTTTTATTGCAAAGACTTTGTTTATATTTTTAATGTAGTTCATTCGTGCCAGTTAAAGTACTTTCTGGTACATGTTTGGGAAGTTTCATGACAAAAATTCTTAATGTTTGGTGAAGCGTCTTTTCTGAGATTGTTTTTTATTTATAATTAATATCAGCCATTGAATGATAGTCTACAGGAAGTCTAACGCATCAATGCGTGCATTGAGGGATGATCAAAGCTGGAATACATTTGTCGTTAATACAAATACGCTATAAAACGAAGGCGCTCTTCTTTCAGGGGAGGCGTTCTTGCTTTAATCTAAAAGGGATGGTTAGTGGCAACTTCAATAGTGTTAGTGACTCAGGATCGCTATCTTGTCAGGGGGATGAGGCTATTTTTTCCGGATATTATCCTGCTCGACTCGATTGACAGAAACATATTTGATAACGGTGCAGATGAATATTCTGTGTTGATTGATAGTCGTTCTCCGCTCCGTTTATATGACTACCTGATACGCCATCCGGCCAGAACGAAAAAAACGATCTGCTGCGTGATGCTGGATATGCGCCATCGCGAGGAGAATCTACTCAGTATGAAGTTGTTTATGAACACGTCGCTTACGGCACCGGATATGGCGTCGTTATTTAACCTGGTGCTCAATATGAAGGGCAGGCGTCTGACCACCAAATGGCTGCTTAACTTACGGCTTAGCACACATGAAGCGATTATGCTGCGGTTACTGAGGGCAGGGATGTCGATGGAAGCGATTGCCGATGAGCTGAATACGTCGGTGAAAAGCCTCTATCGCAAACGAACGGCGCTGTCGGAACGCCTGGGGGCCGAAAACTTCAACGAGGCGTGTTTGTTTATCTTTAAAAACAAACTGCTGGATGCGGTTGGGAACGATCCCTGAATTCCTGTGTGCCCAAAAGCAAGAACCCGCCACAAGGGCGGGTTCTTTTAACGAAGATAATTCAGAACGACCAGCGCAGATTAGCGTTAACCGAGTTGACGCGGGTATCCGCACCATATTGCCCCTGGTAACCCACATCCAGCGTCGCAGCCCGCGACAGCTGTACGCTCACGCCAATATCACCCACCATCACGTCCTCATCCACGGCCTGCCCCTGAGTAATGAACGCGTCGCTGCCTGCAAACGCCATGCGCGAAGAGGTATTCTTATCGCCATAGGCGTGCTGCCAGCCCAACGAACCGTAGAGGTTAACGTTCTTCGGTAGCTCGGTCACACCGCGCACTCCGAGGGTGGAATAGAAGGTGTTCATCGTTTCGTTACGTACGCTCAGCGCGGCGGCGCCGCCGTCTTCCCTGAAGCTGTCGGTATGCAGTCGAACGTACGATAAATTGACGAAAGGCTCAATATTCATATCAGGCTGGCCGAAACGGTAGCCCGCTTCGGTGAACGCCAGCAGCGAGTTGGCGTCGTAATCCGACTTCAGACGATCCGAGAAGCCGCTGAAATCAACATTGCGCTCGCCTTCGATCTTGTGCCAGGTGTAACCCAGCGCGCCGCGAAGGGAGAACGCATCCTGTTGACCCGCCGCATACAGGCCAAGATGATAGTTGTCGGTATCCGTTGAGGAGCGACGACTGTCGACGTCGTAATCACCCCGGCTGTAGCCGAAGTAGCCGCCGACACGCACGTTATGGTCCGCCAGCTTGCGATCGGCCCCCAGCAGGAAACCGGTGGTGTTGCCGTCCAGCTTGCCCACGTTACCATCGCCGTTGTTCTGGCTCCATGAACTGAAGGTCTGACCCCAGACGCCGTTATTTTGCGGCTCAGGCTGCTGCACCAGCGACATCGCTAACGGTGGTATCGGCAGGCTGTCGTTATCAAACGCGCGCTGCATACGCTGGTTTAACACGTTAAACACCTGCGTGCTCCCAGCGATCAGGTTGGACTGTATTGACGGATAAACTTCACCGGACAGCTGATTGAATGCCTCGCGCGCTTCCGGCGCGCTCAGCAGCAGCAGCGAGTTGTACAGCGCCAGCGACGGGCCGCTTTGCGTCAGCGTGGAGAGCGCACCGGCGGTATTCCACTGGTTGCCGCTTTTGGCCACGGTCTGGAAAATCCCCGGCTTGCCGCTGCCCGGATTCTCACCGCCCGGGTTTTCTCCGCCCGGGTTCTCACCGCCTGGGTTTCCTCCTCCTGGATTTTCGCCTCCTGGGTTTTCGCCTCCCGGATTCTCGCCGCCGGTCTCTTTCTGCGCGATGGTCAGATCGACGGCGTTGGTGCTCTGGTTGAGCGCCACGTCCAGGAAGGCGGATTTGGACACCGCCCCCGCGAACTGACCGTCAATTCCCCCGTCGGAGGTTAAAATGCGATAGCTTTGACCCGTTTTGTAGCTGGTTTGCGGATCCAGCGCGGTGACCTGTACCTGAGCCCGATCGCTGATGGTCGTTTTGCCTGCTACCAGCAACTGGTCGCTGCGGCCATCACCGGCGATATCGACATCATAGAAAGACTCACCTACAAAATTCAGATAACGTTTCAGCGTCAGCGTACCGATATCGCCATCCCCTGGTGAGATATGCCCGCCGGACAGGATCTCGGTCTGGCCCAGCGTGCCGTTCCCCCCCAGCGTGCCGCCGGCCTTGATTGACGCGGCGCTGCTGTAGCCCAGCCCGTTGCTAACGTCGGATCCCGCCGTCGCGTTGAGGATCAGCGTCCCGCCGTTCTCGGCGCTAAGGGTCTGAATATCAAAAATATCGTCTTCTGGCTGGGTGTTGATGTTGCTGGCAATAATGACTTTGCCACCGCGCGCGGTCACGTTCGCCTGAAGGGCTGAAAGATCGCCGTTCAGCGTTGTCTGCCCGGAGGTATTGATCACCTCACCTTCGCCGCTCATCTTGTTGCTGAAGACGTAATTTCCGTCGGTATGGTTGAAGTAGACATAGCTGCCGAACAGCCCGCCGCGCAGGCTGATTGCCGTATTCGCATCGAGAGTACCCGCGCCGCCCGCTGTGCCAAGCGTTGGCTCAGTTAAACCCGTTCCGGTGTCCATATTTCCGCGGCTGCCGATGATGAGCGCCCCCCGGTTCGAACCGGAACCCGAGGTCCCCACGATCAGCGTATTGCTGCCTGCGGAAAATGAACCGCCGTCAATCACCGACAGCACGCCATTGCCATAATCGCCCACGCTCACGCTGCTTCCGCTGGTAAAGCGCGAGTCTTTGCTCGCAATAACCAGTTCGGCGGTTTTACCCGCCCCGGAGACGCCCGCCACCTGCACGCCGCCAACGTTAACCGCACCGCCGTTCAACACGTCCAGGTCGCCATAAAGCGTCAATGTACGGCCAACGTTCCACTGTGAGCCGCTCCCCGTAACGGTGGCTTTCGGGCTTAGCGTGTCGGTTTCACCCGGCCCGGTACCGTTGCCGATGCGCGCATCGTAGGCGGTGCTGAGTGCCGCGCCGTCTTCAATCGACAGCGTGGAGCGTGCCCCCAGATCGGTGCCTACGCTGAGAAAATTACTGATCACGCGAGAGCCGGCGCCCGTGGCGATAAGGTGGCTGTCGTAGCCGCGGGTGGTGCCGACAACGATCTCCTTCGCGCTCGCCAGCGCGCCCTCTTCGACACGCAGGGTGCCGAGGCCAAGATTCAGGTCGCCGCGCAGGACGTACTGATCGTTTACCGCGTTTAGCTCAGCGTTTGGCCCACGAACCGTGACCACGCTTTCATAAATTTGGCCGTCGAACAGCCGACCGATATTGATGTTATAGGCGGTGATTTTGCCATTATCGATCAGCAGGTTTCCGCGTTGATTACGTCCAACGTAAACATCTCCGGTGTAACCCAGCGTTTCGGTAATACGCGCGTCGCCATCAAAAATGGCATCGGCTGCACGCGCGAAATCGGCAGGTGAAAGCAGTAACAGCGGCGCGGAAAATAGAGCGAGGTAAAGTCTGGAAAGCGGTGTCTTAACCGCTAAAGCATGCGATGTAGAGTTATTCACGGGCTATCTCCGTACTCATTAGCGTGATGTCTGGAAAATCGTTTTTATGAAAACTCAGATACGTCAGAAAATATAAAAGGCGTTATTTATGTACGCCTTTTGATTTGAAGTTAATTATTTATGCGTGACAACAGGGGTACAGGTTGGCGCGCTCAGCGTCGGTGCGGATCCTAAAATCCCCGGCATCATCATTGATGAGCAATCGAAAATACGCCCTTTTTCGGTCGTAGCGCGATAAGAGAGCTTTTGTCCGCCCAGTGCGTCCGGCTGGGCGCCATTAACATTGGTCACGGTTATTTCATCCGATGAACCCAGCCCCAGCATTTTAGCGGTCTCCGCCTGCAGGAGTGGAATAGCCTGATCGGTTTTCAGCGTCGAACAACCGGCTAGCATCAACGTAACGGTTAAAAAGACGAGAGGTTTTTTCATAAATTATCCTTGATATCCAATCAGTTAATTTCACTGATTGTATTTATGTTTTCATTTACTCAAATCAGCGAATAATATATTTCCCTTTCCTAATCGAAAAAACCCTCCTAAAGTAGGGTGGGTAGATAATAATTCATCTGTATTCTCAGATATGCGAAGGTCAAAGGAGGACCCTTTGGGACAGAATTATGCGTTGGTCGTTGATGACCATCCATTGGTAGCAAGCGGCATCGCCAATTTTCTGATTACACATTGCCAATTTAAGCAGGCGAGTGTGGTGACGAATGAAGACGATTGCTACCGTCAAATTAGGGATAATGGCCCGCCACGTTTGCTGGTAATCGATTTTTGGCTCTCGTCCGGAACGGCATTGAAATTACTCAAAGAAGTGAAACAACTTTACCCACAGGTACGACTCCTGGTAGTCAGCGGGGATGACAATAATGATCTCTGGCGGAAAGTTCATGCCGCCGGGGGGCACGGTTTTGTATTGAAAAGCGAACCGCCTGAAATGTTCTCACAGGCCGTTTTCGCACTCGCTAATAATGTGACCTGGTTTCCTGACGGAAGCGAACTTTCCGTTCAGTCGAATAATGAGAAGTTAAGTAAATTTAACTTAACGCCGCGACAAATAGACGTGTTAAATATGATTATGCGCGGTCTGCCAAATAAAAGAATCGCCGCGCAGCTTTCAATTTCTGAGCCCACGGTCAAAGAACACATCAGCAATATATTGAAAAAGATAGGCGTGAACAGTCGGGTAGAGGCCATTACGCTTCTGCATAGCAAGCAGGAACCGTCGGAATGAGGTTTTTCCAGAGCTTACAGAACGATGGTATCTCTCCTGCGGCGCAGATCCGTTTGCTAAACAACACCTTTCTGCGGCTGGTGTTTAGCTTTAGCGCGGTGCCCTTTGTCGGGATTCCTTTCGCCATCTGGATTTATATGCTTGGGGACGACCTCGGCCCAACGATTACCTGGATAATCATTTATCTGCTGTGTGCTGTGGCGATACGAATATTGCATCGACGCTATCAGCGCGAAGCGAAAGACAATATTGAAAAGGACGTGCTGCGACGCTGGCTTCCGCGTATCAATAATATCGCCTTTGTTCACGGGTTGGGCATTTCATCACTCTATTTAATTACCCCGCAGACGCAGAATTTTGACTTTTTCCTGCTTCTTAATATCAGCATCGCCGCTATCGTCGCCGCCAATGCGACGCATCTGACGCCCGTCATCAGCACCTTTACGCGCTTTTTCTTCGCCTCCTGGGGGGTATTAAACCTCGGTATTATCTGGCGGCTGGATGAGCTGATGTTCATCGTGCTCATGCTGAATTTGCTTTACGGCTTCGCGATTTACCGCCATGCATTAACTTCACACGCGTTCTTTATTCAGCAAGCGCTTCTTGAGGAAAAAAGCTCGCGCCTGGCGGAGCAGTTTCGTCAGGCCAAAGAGGACGCGGAGCAGGCTCTGCTGGATAAAAATCAGTTCCTGACAACCGCCAGCCACGATCTGCGCCAGCCCGTGCACGCCATGGGTTTTCTGATCGAAGCCATCCTCCACCGAAACCGGGACGACAGCCTGACGCCACAGCTTCTTGACCTGCAGCAGAGCGTTCGCTCGGTGCATTTGATGCTTAACTCTCTGCTCGATCTCAGCAAAATTGAATCCGGGAATGTACTTTCTGCCCCGACCAAATTGGATATCGGCGCTCTGCTTGACTCGGTAATCACGCTGTTTCGCGAAGAAGCCAACAGCCGCGCACTTAGGCTGTCTACCCGTCGGCCCAAACGCCGTATCTACGTGACAGGCGATCCGCTGCTGGTGCGACAATCCCTGATTAACCTGATTCAAAACGCCCTTCGCTACACGCTCAAGGGCGGTGTGCTGGTCGCCATCCGACCACGCGGTGAGGAGTGTATGGTTGAGGTGTGGGACACGGGTGTCGGTATCGCCGATGACGAGAAAGGGAAAATCTTCTCACCTTACTACCGCCCCGAGCTGGCATGGAAGATAGACAGCGCCGGACACGGGCTGGGGCTGGCCGTAGTGGCCCGTTGTGCCAAGCTGATGAAGGTGAAGTACGGGATGCAATCCATTGAAGGCAAAGGCTCACGCTTCTGGATGCGCTTCACTCAATATGCTGGTGAAGACATCGCGCTGGACACCACGCCCGCCTGTGAAAGCACCGCCACGCCGGTACGATATGCACCGCTGCACGGTTCCTGCCTGGTCGTTGATGACGACCCGCTGGTGACGTCTGCCTGGGAGAGCCTGATGAGCGTATGGGGAATCGACGTGCGCTGCGCGGCTTCCGCTGAAGAAGCGTTCGCCATTATCGACGACGGCTTCACACCGTTAGCCGTGCTGTGCGACCAGCGCCTGCGATCCGGCGAAAGCGGCTTCGACGTCCTTAAAGCGCTTTTTGAACGTCTGCCGGATATGAGCGGCGCGATAGTCAGCGGCGAATTTAATTCACCGGTTCTGCTGGAGGCAGAGCAGGAAGGGTACCTGGTGCTGCGCAAGCCTCTGGAGCCAGCTAAATTGTATGCGCTGCTGACGCAGTGGTTCGGGTGTCGCTAAGGGAATGTAGAAGTGCTGGGTTTGGCGGGCTCAGAATGCAAAAACGGACCTCCGTGGAGGTCCGTTAATAGGAATTTGGTGCCCGGACTCGGAATCGAACCAAGGACACGGGGATTTTCAATCCCTTTAAAAAAGGCCAAATGATCCAGCAGAACTAACAGTCGTTTACTGGTTAACCTTGAGAAAAACGGTTAGGTTTGGTGTTGCAGGACTTAAGCAATGCTTAAATACGGCATTTCGAAGCTACCAGAGATCTACCATTGGGTAATGACTCCAACTTATTGATAGTGTTTTATGTTCAGATAATGCCCGATGACTTTGTCATGCAGCTCCACCGATTTTGAGAACGACAGCGACTTCCGTCCCAGCCGTGCCAGGTGCTGCCTCAGATTCAGGTTATGAATCGCCACGGGTTTAACAGACACCTCAGAGTCATTTAAGATGGCTTAAAGAGAGGT
>NZ_QZCS01000008.1 GCF_003594915.1 Enterobacter chuandaensis | reverse complement strand
ACGAGCAGAACCACCGTAGGTTTTAGCCAGAACGGTAGTGATTGCAGCGGTCAGGGTAGTTTTACCATGGTCAACGTGGCCGATAGTACCAACGTTGACGTGCGGTTTTGTACGTTCAAATTTTTCTTTAGACACGGCTATATTCCTTACTATAGTGCTCTCCCCTCTGGAGAGAGCACGGGACTTAGGTTTTAATCCTGTGGATTACTTACCACGGGCTTCAATAACGGCCTGAGCAACGTTGTTAGGCGCATCATCATACTTCAGGAATTCCATGGTGTATGATGCACGACCTTTGGTCAGAGAACGCAGCTGAGTTGCATATCCGAACATTTCAGACAGCGGAACTTCAGCGTGGATCTTAACGCCAGTTACTTCGGATTCCTGACCACGCAGCATACCGCGACGACGGCTCAAGTCACCGATAACGTCACCGGTGTTCTCTTCAGGAGTTTCTACTTCAACCTTCATGATTGGCTCAAGCAGAACTGGTTTTGCTTTCTTAAAGCCTTCTTTAAAGGCAATAGACGCAGCCAGTTTAAACGCCAGTTCAGAGGAGTCAACGTCGTGGTAAGAACCGAAGTGCAGACGGATACCCATGTCAACAACCGGATAGCCAGCCAGAGGGCCCGCTTTCAGCTGTTCCTGGATGCCTTTATCAACGGCTGGGATGTATTCACCAGGAATTACACCACCTTTGATGTCGTTGATGAACTCGTAACCTTTCGGATTAGAGCCCGGCTCCAGTGGGTACATGTCGATCACAACGTGACCGTACTGACCGCGACCACCAGACTGCTTAGCGTGTTTACCTTCAACATCGGTAACTTTCGCGCGAATCGCTTCGCGGTAAGCAACCTGAGGTTTACCCACGTTCGCTTCAACGTTGAATTCACGTTTCATACGGTCAACGATGATGTCCAGGTGCAGTTCACCCATACCAGCGATGATGGTCTGGTTAGATTCTTCATCAGTCCATACGCGGAATGATGGGTCTTCTTTCGCCAGACGGCCCAGAGCCAGACCCATTTTTTCCTGGTCAGCTTTGGTTTTTGGTTCAACCGCGATGGAGATTACCGGCTCAGGGAATTCCATACGCTCCAGAATGATCGGGTGATCCGGGTCACACAGGGTGTCACCAGTGGTCACGTCTTTCAGACCGATAGCTGCAGCGATGTCGCCCGCACGAACTTCTTTGATCTCTTCACGTTTGTTAGCGTGCATCTGTACGATACGGCCAAAACGTTCACGCGCCGCTTTCACGGAGTTCAGGATGGTGTCGCCGGAGTTAACCACACCAGAGTAAACGCGGAAGAAGGTCAGGTTACCCACGAATGGGTCGGTAGCAATTTTGAACGCCAGTGCAGAGAACGGCTCGTCATCACTTGCGTGACGCTCGGCCGGAGTGTCTTTACCGTCGTCCAGGATGCCGTTGATCGCAGGAACGTCAACCGGGGATGGCAGGTAGTCAACTACCGCATCCAGCATCGCCTGAACACCTTTGTTCTTGAACGCAGAACCACAGGTTACCAGGATGATTTCGTTGTTCAGAACGCGCTGACGCAGAGCTTTTTTGATCTCTTCTTCAGACAGTTCTTCACCACCCAGGTATTTCTCCATCAGCTCTTCAGAAGCTTCAGCAGCGGATTCGATCAGGTTCTGGTGCCATTCGTCAGCCAGGTCCTGCATCTCAGCCGGGATATCTTCGTATTCGAAGGTAACGCCCTGGTCTGCGTCGTTCCAGTTGATGGCTTTCATTTTCACCAGGTCGATAACGCCGGTGAAACCTTCTTCAGCACCAATTGCCAGCTGCAGCGGAACAGGGTTCGCGCCCAGACGGGTTTTGATCTGACCAACAACTTTCAGGAAGTTAGCACCCATACGGTCCATTTTGTTAACGAACGCGATGCGTGGAACTTTATATTTGTTCGCCTGACGCCATACGGTTTCAGACTGTGGCTGAACACCACCAACTGCGCAATAAACCATTACCGCGCCGTCAAGAACACGCATGGAACGTTCTACTTCGATGGTGAAGTCAACGTGCCCTGGGGTGTCGATGATGTTTACGCGATGCGGTTCGTACTGCTTAGCCATACCTGACCAGAATGCAGTAGTCGCTGCGGAGGTGATGGTAATACCACGCTCCTGCTCCTGTTCCATCCAGTCCATGGTGGCTGCGCCGTCATGAACTTCACCGATTTTATGGTTTACACCGGTGTAGAACAGAATACGTTCGGTAGTAGTGGTCTTACCGGCGTCGATGTGCGCACTGATACCGATGTTACGGTAGCGTGCGATGGGTGTTGTACGAGCCATTTGATTCCTCGTTTATATCTTTAGGCGTTCAGTTAAGTTACCCAGAGCGGGCGGCTTCTCTGAAGCGCCCGCCTGGTGACTAATACTCCGAAGGGATTACCAACGGTAGTGTGCGAACGCCTTGTTGGCTTCTGCCATACGGTGAACGTCTTCACGTTTCTTAACTGCAGTACCTTTGTTTTCTGCAGCATCAGAAAGTTCGTTCGCCAGACGCAGAGCCATGGATTTATCACCGCGTTTACGAGCAGCTTCAACGATCCAACGCATTGCCAGGGCATTACGACGAACCGGACGAACTTCAACTGGAACCTGATAAGTAGAACCACCAACGCGGCGGGACTTAACTTCTACAGTTGGGCGAACGTTGTCGAGAGCGACTTCGAAAGCTTCCAGTTCATTTTTACCAGAACGCTGAGCCAGGGTCTCCAGCGCGCTGTATACGATTGCTTCTGCAGTAGATTTTTTACCATCTACCATCAGGATATTTACAAATTTTGCCAGCAGTTCTGATCCGAACTTCGGATCTGGAAGAATTTTACGCTGACCAATGACGCGACGACGTGGCATGGGAATACTCCGTTGTTAATTCAGGATTGTCCAAAACTCTACGAGTTTAGTTTGACATTAAGATAAATCAGTTTGGCCTTACTTAACGGAGAACCATTAAGCCTTAGGACGCTTCACGCCGTACTTGGAGCGAGCCTGCTTACGGTCTTTAACACCTGAGCAGTCCAGCGCACCACGAACGGTGTGGTAACGAACACCCGGAAGGTCTTTAACACGACCGCCACGGATCAGGATCACGGAGTGCTCCTGCAGGTTGTGACCTTCACCACCGATGTAGGAAGTCACTTCGAAACCGTTAGTCAAACGCACACGGCATACTTTACGCAGTGCGGAGTTTGGTTTTTTAGGAGTGGTGGTATATACACGAGTACATACGCCACGTTTCTGCGGGCAGGCTTCCAGCGCAGGCACGTTGCTCTTTGCAACTTTGCGTGCACGTGGTTTGCGTACCAGCTGGTTAACTGTTGCCATTAAATAGCTCCTGGTTTTAGCTTTTGCTTCGTAAACACGTAATAAAACGACCTCATACAATATGAGGACGCGAAATTTTAGGGCTACGTCGAAAAGGTGTCAAGAAATATACAGCGATCTCAAATCACCAGTTCATTTGACTGGCGTGCGTTACAGTAAGATTGACGAAATCAGTATAGCCAACCACGTCAATTTTGGCTGAAATTTGACCAGAAAGACCCCGCGCGTCAAGATCGTCTTTCAGCGCAGAGACTGTAATGGGGGCATTCGTGAGAATTTCAACGAAACGACCGCCTTCAAGTGCAGCGAGCACGCCATCCTGAATCAGCAGAAGATCGTCACCTTCGCGCAGCATGCTCAGCAGCGTGTCGATATCACATTGCCACGGTGAATGGCTCAGAATATGGAGCATGGCAGCCTCAGAAAGTCAAAACAGTGTCGAAGTGGGAAAGGTGTTCGCGCAATGCAGAAGAAGGCAGGACCGTCACATCCAGCACGAAAGGCGTTGCCTCGTTTAAACCGCGCGCGGCTAATGAGTCAGCACAAACATAGCAGGTTTCGATATCGTAAAGCGGTAGCACTTTGAACGTTGCGATGTAATCGCGCGCCAGAATAGCTTGCGGCTGCTGCCCCGCCAGAAGCTGAAACACTCCATCCCCCAAAAAGAAGACGCCGATATCTTCCGTTAATGCCGATGTTGCCAGCAGCGCATCCAGGCCTTCGCGACCAGAGGCGCTGCCGTGCGGCGCAGAAGTAAAAACAAATGCCACACGCTTCATCAGAATTGCACCACTCTGTCGCAGGTTAACGCCGCCTGGGCCAGCGCGCCCAGACCACTCAACGAAAATCCGGGCTGCAGGTTAGCACCCGATAACCCCAGGCGTTCGGCTTCGGTTGCATCCGTCACGCCACGACGCAGTGCCGCCGCCACGCAGATATGCAGCTCAACGCCCTGCGTTTCGTTTAACGCCTGCCAGGCGCGAACCAGATCAAACTCATCGCTCGCCGGTGACGTAAACTGGTTCGCGTTATACACCCCTTCCCTATAGAAGAAGACGCTCGCCAGCCCGTGTCCGGCCGCCAGTAGCGCATGCGCAAACTGCAGCGCGCTGCTGGCCTGCTGAGTCCCATACGCCGGGCCTGTCACCATTAACGCAAAACGCATTACTTGTCTTGCCCCAGGAAGTCACCGCTTTTGAACTGGCGAATGTAAAGGTAGACCGTATGCTTGGAGATGTTCAGACGATCGGCCACCTGGTTGATGGCATCTTTAATATCGAAAATCCCTTTCTCGTAGAGATTGAGTACGATCTGGCGATTCTTGGCGTTGTTCGATACGTTACGGTCGGCATTCACCTCTTCAATGGTGAACTCCAGCGTCTGCGTCACAAGATCCTCAACGGAGGAAGCAAAGTTAACAGAAGAGCCAACGTCTGGCGTTTCTGGCGGGATAAAAGTGCTCATGATCTGCGAGAAAGGCACATCAAGGTTCATGTTGATGCACAGCAGCCCAATCACACGATGCTCGCGGTTTCGAATCGCGATAGTTTCTGATTTCATCAGCACGCCGCTTTTGGCGCGGGTGAAATAACATTTGGAGACGCTGCTGTCCGCGCCGGTCATGTCATGCAACATACGCAATGCAAGGTCGGTAATTGGCGAACCAATTTTTCGGCCAGTATGCTCACCATTAGCAATGCGGATGGCAGAACATTTCAGATCTTGCAGGGAGTGCAATACGATTTCGCAGTGGGAACCAATGAGCATCGCTAACCCGTCCACTACCGCTTCATAGGATTTAAGAATATCGAAGTCGGTCTGGTCAAAAGGACGTTGATCCAGCAAATCAAGTTCACTGGTTTCGTTGGTTAAAAGCGACCTGGACATGAAAAAAACACTCCTTTTCAGGAGCCTGTCGTTAGGTTTTCAGGGCAGGCTCATTATCTACACGGACAACTAAATTAATACAGCGTGTATAACGCTTTCCAGTGTTAATTATATCTGCCCCACAATAAAAAACCGCCGCCTCAAGGGCGGCGGTTTTTTTTCAGCATTACTTCTTAGCAGCAGCGGCTTTATCGTCAGCCGGAGCGTCTGCCTTGGCATCCGCTTTAGGTGCTGGTTTGATATCCAGCAGTTCTACGTCAAAGACCAGCGTAGAGTTAGCAGGAATACCCGGAACGCCGGTTTTGCCGTAAGCCAGATCCGGTGGGATGACCAGCTTGATCTTACCGCCTTTTTTGATGTTCTTCAGGCCTTCGGTCCAGCCCGGGATCACACCGTCCAGACGGAAGGAAAGAGGCTCACCACGGGTGTAAGAGTTGTCGAACTCTTTACCGTCGATCAGCGTACCTTTGTAATTTACTACAACAGTGTCGCTGTCTTTAGGTGCGTCACCGGTACCTTCTTTCTCAACTTTGTACACCAGGCCAGTAGAGGAAGTTTTCACACCCTTCTCTTTAGCAAAGGTATCGCGGTAGGCTTTGCCTTTCGCTTCGTTGTCTTTAGCGTCCGCTTCCATCTTGGTCTGCGCGGCACCCTTCACGCGCGCTTCGAACGCCTGCAGAGTCTGTTCGATTTCCTGGTCAGACAGTTTGCTCTTATCCGCAAAGGCGTCCTGAACACCGGCGATCAGCTGGGCTTTATCCAGTTTGATGCCCAGTTTCTCTTGTTCTTTCAGAGAGTTTTCCATGTAACGGCCCAGAGATGCGCCCAGTGCGTAGGCGGATTTCTGGTCGTCATTTTTGAACGCCGCTTTGCTGTCTGCAGTGGCAGCAGGCTTCGCAGCAGTATCAGCAGCGAATGACAGCGGCGCGTTCAGCGCAACAGCCATCGTCGTCGCCAGCAGCGTTACTTTAAACAGTGATTTCATCCATATCTCCAGGGCCTGGGGTCTCTCACCCCAGCATTAAACGTAAATGAGTGACGTACTATAAAACGTTGCGGAAGAAATCTACAGACAGACACTTCCAATTCTCGCCACTTTTCAGACTATTTTTGTTTAAATAAGTTTCTTGCCAACGGGATAGAGACTGCACTTAAGGATAAACTCAGTTAAACTGCGCCGCCGCTGGGCCAATATGGCGTATCAGATATAAACGAGGTGAATGATGAAGGACACAACGATAGAAGCGAGAATGGCTGAGCTGGAAAGCCGCCTGGCTTTTCAGGACATCACCATCGAAGAGCTTAACCAGACCGTGACCGCGCACGAACTTGAAATGGCGAAACTGCGGGATCATATGCGCCTGCTGACGGAAAAGCTGAAGGCTACGCAGCCGTCAAACATTGCCTCACAGTCGGAAGAGACGCCACCACCTCATTATTGAGGCGTAAAAAAAGCGGGATTCTCCCGCTTTTTTATTTTCCGCTTGACGGAATTAGTGGCAACCGCAGCCGCCGTTGCCGCAACCACCTTTACCGTGGCCATGGTCATGACCATGGTCGTGGCCGTGACCACCGCAGCAGCCGTCGTGGCCGTGATCATGGTCATGGTCGTGACCGTGCGCACCGTGAACGTGGCCATGAGCCAGCTCTTCTTCGGTCGCTTCACGGATCGCAACAACTTCTACGTTGAATTTCAGGTTCTGGCCAGCCAGCATGTGGTTGCCGTCAACCACAACGTGGTCGTCTTCAACTTCAGTGATTTCAACAGGAACTGGACCCTGGTCAGTTTCAGCCAGGAAGCGCATGCCAACCTGCAGTTCGTCAACGCCCATGAACACGTCTTTAGGAACGCGCTGAACCAGGTTGTCGTCATACTGACCGTAAGCGTCGTTCGCGCCTACAGCAACGTCAAATTTATCGCCAACTTCATGACCTTCCAGCGCAGTTTCCAGGCCGGAAATCAGGGAACCGTGACCATGCAGGTAGTCCAGCGGCGCACTCACCGGAGACTCATCAACCAACACACCGTCTTCTGTACGTACCTGATAGGCCAGGCTGACCACCAGGTCTTTTGCTACTTTCATGATATCTCCTGAGCGTGGGAAAATTGCTGGCGCAGATTGTAGCGGAAATCTGCACCCGTGTACCCTTTAGCTTAAAAAAACTCAGGGCATATCGCTAGTCCGGATGAAAAATGCCGATAACTTGCTCTTCTTTGCGAACGTGATCGCGGGCCTCTTTATCGGCTTCACGCATCTGGTGACCGCACTTAACACACTCAACTATATCAATATTATTTTCCCGCCACATCGCCAGCGTATCTTGAGCCTGACAGGACGGGCACTTTGCACCCGCGATAAAGCGTTTACGTACAGCCATCTTTCGTTACCCTTTATTCAAATTCATCCCAGCCATCGAGCTGGCGTCGTTCCTGTTGCATCTCTCGCTGAAAGATCTCCTCCAGCTCGCGCCGCGCTTCCCGCACGCGGGAGATCTGCAACGTATCGGTGTGTACCGGTATCAGCTCGCGCAGCATTCGCATATCCAGCCGGCGGAAGTGCATCTGGGCGCGCTGCGCCTGGTGAGGATGCATCCCCAGGGAGATTAACGCCTTACGCCCCAGCTCCAGCGCGCTGGAGAACGTTTCGCGGGAGAAGTGTTTCACACCTGCCTGCAACAGTTCGTGAGCTTCAACACGTCCCCGGGCACGCGCCAGAATATGCAGGTGCGGGAAGTGCTGCTGACACAGCTCCACCAGCTTCATCGTATCTTCCGGATCGTTGCAGGTGATGACGATAGACTCTGCGGCTTCCGCCCCGGCAGAGCGCAGAAGCTCAAGCTGGGTCGCGTCGCCGTAGTAAACCTTATAGCCATATTTGCGCATCAGATTGACCGCGCTAATATCGCGCTCCAGCACCGTAATGCGCATTTTGTTCGCCATCAACAGGCGGCCGATAACCTGTCCGAAACGGCCAAAGCCCACCACAATCACCTGCGGCTTATCGTCTTCCACCCACGGCGCTTCATCTTCACCGTCAGCCGAGTTCAGGCGGCGCGACAGCAGTTTATCCACCAGCTTCATCAGCAGCGGCGTGGTCATCATAGACAGCGTGACCGTCACCAGTAGCAACGCCATCTGGTCATCTTTAAACAGCTTTTGGGAGGAAGCGGTGGAGAACAGCACAAACGCGAACTCGCCCCCCTGGCTTAACACGCTGGCAAACTGCATGCGTTCTGAACTGCGCAGCCCGTAAATACGCGCCATGACGTACAGCACCAGGGTTTTCACCGCCACCAGGATCGCAACACTCACCACAACCCACAGCAGATGGGTATAGAGCACGCCAAGATTGAGCGCCATTCCTACCGAAATAAAGAACAGGCCTAACAGCAGACCTTTGAAGGGATCGATGGCAATTTCCAGCTCGTGCCGGTATTCACTCTCCGCCAGCAACACCCCGGCAATAAAGGTGCCCAGCGCCATCGACAGCCCCAGCGCGTCCATAAACAGCGCCGAGCCGAGCACCAGCAGCAGCGTCGCGGCGGTAAACACCTCGCGCACGCCCGAAGCGGCAATAAAGCGGAACACCGGACGTAACAGGAAACGTCCGCCAATCAGCATGCCGGCGAAGGCCAGCACCTTCATGGAGATTTTTGCCCAGTCGAAGTGATCGTCCCCGGACCCCGCCAGCAACGGCACCAGCGCCAGCGCCGGGATCACCGCTAAATCCTGGAACAGCAGTACCGAAAAGCCGAGCTGTCCGGCCTCATTGCGGTTCATCCCCTTGTCGCGCATCAGCTGCAGCGCCATCGCCGTCGACGACATCGCAAGGCCTATCCCGCCAATCACAGCCGCCTGCCAGGAAAAGTTGGTCAGCATTAACAGGCCAGCCAGAATCGCGGCGCTAAACAGCACCTGCGCGGCGCCCACGCCAAAGATAGAGCGTCGAAGCTGCCACAATTTGGAGGGGTTCAGCTCCAGGCCGATGATGAACATCAGGAACACCACGCCCAGCTCGGAGAAATGGAGAATCTCATCTACATCGCTGATGAATCCCAGTCCCCAGGGGCCAATCGCGATCCCCGCCAGCAGATAACCCAACACCGCACCGATACCAATCCGTGCAGCAAGCGGCACCGCGACGACGGCCGCAAATAAAAACAGCACCCCGGCGAGGAGCAAATTCGATCCTTCCATTTAACGACCTCCAGCCGGAATGGGTGACGCCAGCCATTCGCCGTAGGCTCTGGCGTGGCTCGCCAGCGCTTTCGGATCCTGACGCCGTGCCCAGTAAACGATAATCGGGCTCATCCAGTGCATACGGCACATTGCCGCCGTCAGTTCGAAAGGCCGCAAAATGTCGCTCATCGGATAACGGTTCAGCCCGTCGTGACGGTACGCACTTTCAGGCTCGCCGGTGGTGATGACGCTACGCCAGTACTTTCCCGCCAGCTGGTTGCCCCCCACCCCGCTGGAGAAGCCCCGGCTCAGCACGCGGTCCAGCCACTCTTTGAGCAGCGCCGGACAACTGTAGGTATAAAGCGGATGCTGGAACACGATCACGTCATGCTGACGCAGCAGTTCCTGCTCGTAAGGAATATCAATAAAGAAATCAGGATAGTGCGCGTAGAGATCGTGCACCGTTACGTTACTGAGCTGTGTGGCCGGCTTAAGCAGCACCCGGTTCGCCACCGAGTCCTGAGATTCCGGATGGGCATACAGCAGCAGCACTTTTGCTGTCTGAGACATCATTCCCCTCCCGGTCTTGTTTCTGTTTTTGTGTATCGTCGTTGTTTTGGGCTACCATGGCGGCCCGGTGCGGAAAATGGCCCACACCTTACATTATCATAATGACAAATTAACATAGTCGGAACATACGGCGCTTCTATGATTGTTTTCTCCTCGTTACAAATTCGTCGCGGCGTGCGCGTCCTGCTGGATAACGCCACTGCTACCATCAACCCGGGCCAGAAAGTGGGGCTGGTCGGCAAAAACGGCTGCGGTAAATCCACCCTGCTGGCGCTGCTGAAAAACGAGATTAGCGCTGATGGCGGTAACTTTACCTTCCCGGGGAACTGGCAGCTCGCATGGGTAAACCAGGAGACGCCAGCCCTGAGCGAACCGGCGCTCGACTATGTTATCGACGGCGATCGCGAATACCGTAAGCTCGAAGCGGAACTCAATGCCGCGAACGAGCGCAACGATGGTCACGCCATCGCCACCGTTCACGGCAAGCTGGACGCCATCGACGCCTGGACCATTCGCTCCCGCGCCTCCAGCCTGCTGCACGGCCTGGGCTTCAGCAATGAACAGCTTGAACGCCCGGTCAGCGACTTCTCCGGCGGCTGGCGTATGCGTCTCAACCTGGCGCAGGCGCTGATCTGCCGCTCAGACCTGCTGCTGCTCGATGAACCGACTAACCACCTCGATCTCGATGCGGTTATTTGGCTCGAGAAGTGGCTTAAGAGCTATCAGGGCACTCTGATTCTCATCTCCCACGACCGCGACTTCCTCGACCCGGTGGTGGATAAAATCATTCATATCGAACAACAAACGATGTTCGAGTACACCGGCAACTACAGCTCCTTTGAGCGCCAGCGCGCGACGCGTCTTGCCCAGCAACAGTCCATGTACGAAAGCCAGCAGCAGCGCGTGGCGCACCTGCAAAGCTTTGTGGATCGCTTCAAAGCTAAAGCGTCAAAAGCGAAGCAGGCCCAGAGCCGCATCAAGATGCTGGAACGCATGGAGATGATTGCCCCTGCGCACGTGGATAACCCGTTCCACTTCAGCTTCCGCGAGCCGGAAAGCCTGCCAAATCCGCTGCTGAAGATGGAAAAGGTCAGCGCGGGCTATGCCGACCGCATTATTCTCGACTCCATCAAGCTCAACCTGGTTCCGGGTTCACGTATCGGCCTGCTGGGGCGTAACGGCGCCGGTAAATCGACGCTGATTAAACTGCTGGCGGGCGAGCTTAATCCGGTAAGCGGTGAAATCGGCCTGGCGAAGGGCATCAAGCTGGGCTACTTCGCCCAGCACCAGCTGGAATTTTTACGCGCGGATGAATCCCCGATTCAGCACCTGTCGCGCCTGGCGCCGCAGGAGATGGAGCAGAAGCTGCGCGACTATCTCGGCGGCTTCGGCTTCCAGGGCGATAAGGTGACCGAAAACACCGAGCGTTTCTCCGGCGGCGAAAAGGCCCGTCTGGTGCTGGCGCTGATCGTCTGGCAGCGACCGAACCTGCTGCTGCTCGACGAACCAACTAACCACCTCGATCTCGACATGCGTCAGGCGCTGACCGAAGCGCTGATTGAGTTCGAAGGCGCGCTGGTTGTCGTGTCGCACGACCGTCACCTGATCCGCTCCACCACGGACGATCTCTACCTGGTGCATGGCGGCAAAGTCGAACCGTTCGACGGCGATCTGGAAGACTATCAGCAGTGGCTGACGGACGTACAAAAGCAGGAAAACCAGCCGGAAGAGTCAGCCAAAGACAACGCCAACAGTGCACAGTCGCGTAAAGACCAAAAGCGTCGTGAAGCCGAGCTGCGCACCCAGACGCAGCCGCTGCGTAAAGAGATTGCCCGTCTTGAAAAAGAGATGGAAAAACTCAACGCCACGCTTGCCACCGTTGAAGAAAAGCTGGGCGATAGCGGTCTGTACGACCAGAGCCGTAAAGCTGAACTGACGGACTGCCTGCAAACGCAGGCGAAGACCAAATCCAGCCTCGAAGAGTGCGAAATGGCGTGGCTGGACGCGCAGGAACAGCTGGAAGCGATGCTGCAGGCGGAGTGACCTATTTACCCCGTTGTGCGAACGGAATTTGTCCCTGGTTCGGAAATCCAGGCTAAACGGGGTACAATTCGGAAAGTATCGTAAATTTCCGACAAGAATCAGCATCGCGCTTATGACCCAAATCATTCCATCAGACTTCGACATCGCAGCCGAAGACAGCACCGAGTTCGTGCCCATGCGCGGCGTGGCTAACCCCCACCTGCAAACCATGCTGCCTCGCCTGATTCGCCGTAAGGTTCAGTTCACCCCGCACTGGCAACGGCTCGATCTGCCCGACGGTGACTTTCTGGATCTCGCCTGGAGCGAAGCGCCGGAGCAGGCTCGTCATAAGCCGCGTCTGGTGGTGTTTCACGGTTTAGAAGGCAGCCTGCACAGCCCGTATGCACATGGGTTAATTGAGGCGGCAAAAGCGCGCGGCTGGCTCGGCGTGGTGATGCATTTTCGCGGCTGTAGCGGCGAGCCCAATCGTCAGAAACGCATCTATCATTCGGGTGAAACCGAAGACGGCACCTGGTTTTTACACTGGCTGCGGGAAAATTACGACACTGTGCCAACGGCCGCCGTCGGCTACTCGCTGGGTGGTAATATGCTGGCCTGCCTGCTGGCTAAAGAGGGCGACAGCGTACCGCTGAATGCCGCCGTCATTGTTTCCGCACCATTTATGCTGGAGCAGTGCAGCTACCACATGGAAAAAGGCTTTTCCCGCGTCTATCAGCGCTATCTGCTCAACCTTCTGAAAGCCAACGCGGCGCGCAAGCTGAAGGCCTACCCGGATACCCTGCCGGTAAGCCTGCGCCAGCTGAAAAAGGTGCGCCGCATCCGCGAATTCGACGACCTGATCACCGCGAAAATCCACGGCTTCGCCGATGCCATCGACTATTATCGTCAGTGCAGCGCCATGCCGCTGCTCAGCAAAATCACGCAGCCGACGCTGATTATTCACGCCAAAGATGACCCGTTTATGGACCATCACTCTATTCCCGCGCAGGAATTCCTGCCTGACAACGTTCACTATCAGCTGACCGAGCATGGCGGCCACGTCGGGTTCATCGGCGGCACGCTGCGCAGGCCGAAAATGTGGCTGGAGGCGCGAATTCCTGACTGGCTTACTCCTTATCTGGACGGTGCAAAATGATCATTCCCTGGCAGGATCTGGCTCCCGAAACGCTCGATAATCTGATTGAAAGCTTTGTATTACGCGAAGGCACCGATTATGGTGAACATGAGCGTTCGCTTGAGCAAAAGGTCAACGATGTAAAACGCCAGCTGAAAAGCGGCGACGTGGTGCTGGTGTGGTCAGAACTGCATGAGACGGTCAATATCATGCCCCGCAACGCGTTTCACGGCTGATCTTCCAACCTTTTCAGTCAGGGAGTTGCTATGTCTGCCAGACATCCCATTATTGCCGTTACGGGCTCGAGTGGTGCGGGAACCACCACCACCAGCCTCGCATTTCGCAAGATTTTCGCCCAGTTGAATCTCCGTGCGGCGGAGGTCGAAGGCGACAGCTTTCACCGCTATACGCGGCCAGAGATGGACATGGCGATCCGCAAGGCGCGCGATCTGGGCAAACACATCAGCTACTTCGGCCCGGAAGCCAATGATTTCGGCCTGCTGGAACAGACATTCCGTGAATACGGGCAGAGCGGCACCGGGCAGTCCCGCAAGTATCTGCACACCTACGACGAAGCCGTGCCCTGGAACCAGGTGCCGGGCACCTTTACCCCCTGGCAACCGCTGCCGGAACCCACCGACGTGCTGTTTTATGAAGGATTGCACGGTGGCGTGGTTACGCCTCAGCACGACGTGGCGCGGCACGTGGATCTGCTGGTCGGCGTGGTCCCAATTGTTAACCTGGAGTGGATCCAGAAGCTGACGCGTGACATGAGCGAGCGCGGCCATTCGCGCGAGGCGGTAATGGACTCGGTGGTGCGTTCCATGGAAGACTACATCAACTACCTCACGCCGCAGTTCTCCCGCACCCACATTAACTTCCAGCGCGTGCCGACGGTGGACACCTCCAACCCGTTTGCCGCCAAAAGTATCCCGTCTCTGGATGAGAGCTTTGTGGTGATCCATTTCCGTAATCTTGAAGGCATTGATTACCCCTGGCTGCTGGCGATGCTGCAGGGCTCGTTTATTTCGCACATGAATACGTTAGTGGTACCGGGCGGGAAAATGGGGCTGGCGATGGAGCTCATCATGACGCCGCTGGTTCAGCGACTGATGGAAGGGAAGCAGATCGCGTAAACATGTTCCCTCTCCCCGTGGGAGAGGGTTAGGGTGAGGGCATCAACACGCACGATGCCCCATGAATCACGCCTCGATCACTTCATACGAATGGGTGATTTTTACCGCTTTCTCCAGCATTAACGCCACAGAGCAGTATTTCTCCGCAGAAAGATCCACCGCACGTGAAACCGCCGCGTCTTGCAGTTCTTTGCCGGTGACGATAAAGTGCAGATTAATATGGGTGAACAGGCGTGGCGCCTCTTCGCGACGTTCTGAGGTGAGTTTAACCTCGCAATCCGTCACGTCATGACGACCTTTTTGCAGAATCGACACCACGTCAATCGCGCTGCATCCACCTGCCGCCATCAGCACCATTTCCATTGGGCTAGGGGCTTTATCGCCGGAGTTACCATCCATCAAAACCTGGTGCCCTGATGCGGACTCGCCCAGGAACGTTAAACCTTCAACCCACTTCACGCGCGCTTGCATATTCATTAACTCCAACGTTGCATTTTTGGTGACAGATTACGCGTGCGTTACATTTCTCGCAATGGAAGGCGACCTGCATCATGCTGAAGCGAGACACCAGGAGACACGCGGCGAAAGCTATGCTAAAACACTCAGGATGCTACAGTAATACATTGACGTTACACATGTATGCAGAGGACATCAAACTTTACTGGCTGCGAAACGTTACGACAGCCGACTTCCCAGGGTATGGGTAAGAATTCGATTGCAACCCCAGAGTCCGGATGCATCTGATGACTCTGGTGACAGCTTATAACAGAGGATAACAGCGCATGGTGCTTGGCAAACCGCAAACAGACCCGACTCTCGAATGGTTCTTGTCTCATTGCCACATTCATAAGTACCCATCGAAGAGCACGCTGATTCACCAGGGTGAAAAAGCGGAAACGTTGTATTACATCGTCAAAGGCTCGGTGGCAGTGCTGATCAAAGATGAGGAAGGCAAAGAGATGATCCTTTCTTATCTGAACCAGGGCGATTTTATCGGTGAACTGGGCCTGTTTGAAGAAGGCCAGGAACGTAGCGCCTGGGTTCGTGCAAAGACAGCATGTGAAGTGGCTGAAATTTCCTACAAGAAATTCCGTCAGCTGATTCAGGTTAACCCTGACATCCTGATGCGTCTTTCTTCCCAGATGGCGCGCCGTCTGCAGGTCACGTCAGAGAAAGTGGGTAACCTCGCCTTCCTGGACGTGACCGGCCGCATCGCGCAGACCCTGCTGAACCTGGCGAAACAGCCAGACGCGATGACCCACCCTGACGGCATGCAAATTAAAATTACCCGTCAGGAAATCGGTCAGATCGTCGGTTGCTCACGCGAAACAGTGGGCCGTATTCTGAAAATGCTGGAAGATCAAAACCTGATCTCCGCCCACGGTAAAACCATCGTGGTTTACGGAACCCGTTAATCCCGGTCAAACGGCGTGTCACCGCAGGGTGTCACGCCGTTTTTGTCTCTATTCCCCATGTGGCGCAGGCTGATCTATCACCCGGAAGTTAACTACGCACTGCGACAAACGCTGGTGCTGTGTCTTCCCGTGGCCGTGGGCCTGATCCTCGGACATCTTCAGCAGGGTCTGCTGTTTTCCCTCGTCCCCGCCTGCTGCAACATTGCCGGTCTGGACACGCCGCATAAACGCTTTTTCAAACGCCTGATTATCGGTGGCAGCCTGTTTGCTGGCTGTAGCCTTGCCGTCCAGCTTTTACTGGCCCGCGACATTCCGCTGCCGCTGATCCTGTCCGTGCTGGCGATGACGCTCGGCGTCACCGCCGAAATCAGCTCGCTGCACGCCCGTCTGCTTCCCGCGTCACTCATTGCGGCCATCTTCACCCTGAGCCTCGCCGGGAATATGCCCATGTGGGAGCCGTTGCTGATCTACGCCCTCGGCACGCTGTGGTACGGGCTGTTTAACTGGTTCTGGTTCTGGCTGTGGCGTGAACAGCCGCTGCGCGAATCCCTGAGCCTGCTCTACCGCCAACTGGCCGATTATTGCGAAGCGAAATATACCCTGCTTACCCAGCACACTGACCCGGAAAAATCGCTGCCGCCGCTGCTTGCGCGCCAGCAAAAGGTGGTAGACCTGATAAGCCAGTGCTATCAGCAACTGCACATGCTTGCCGCCAACAAAAATCACGAATACAAACGGCTGCTGCGCACCTTCCAGGTCGGGCTCGATTTGCAGGAGCATATTTCCGTAAGCCTGCATCATCCGCAGGAGGTGCAAAAGCTGGTTGAGCGCAGCCATGCCGAAGCGGTGATCCGCTGGAACGCGCAGACCGTCTCCGCGCGCCTGCGGGTGCTGGCGGATGATATTCTCTACCACCGCTACCCCACGCGCTTTACCATGGACAAACAACTCGGCGCGCTGGAGAAAATTGCCCGCCAGCACCCGGAAAACCCGGTCGGCCAGTTCGCCGCCTGGCACTTCAGCCGCATCGCCCGCGTGCTGCGCACCCAGCGACCGCTTTATCCCCGAGACCTTATGGCGGATAAACAAAAACGTCTGCCGCTGCTGCCCGCCCTCAAAAGCTACCTGTCGCTGAAATCATCCGCCCTGCGCAACGCCGCAAGGATTAGCGTCATGCTCAGCATCGCCAGCCTGATGGGAATGGCCCTGCACCTGCCGAAACCGTACTGGATCTTAATGACCGTGCTGTTTGTTACCCAGAACGGCTATGGCGCCACGCGGGTGCGCATTCTGCACCGGGCAGGCGGCACGATGGCGGGGCTGATCATTGCGGGCGTGACGCTGCACTTCCACGTACCCGAGGGCTATACCCTGGCGGGCATGCTGGCGATCACGCTGGTGAGCTACCTTATCATCCGCAAAAACTACGGCTGGGCGATGGTGGGCTTTACGGTGACGGCGGTGTATACCCTGCAGCTGCTTACGCTTAACGGCGAACAGTTCATCGTTGCCCGGCTGATCGACACGTTGATTGGTTGCCTGATCGCCTTTGGCGGCATGGTCTGGCTGTGGCCGCAGTGGCAGAGCGGGCTGCTGAGGCAGAACGCCCACGACGCGCTGGAAGCTGACCAGCAGGCCATTCGTCTGATCCTGAGCGACGACCCGCAGCCTTCCCCGCTGGCTTACGAACGTATGAAGGTCAACCAGGCGCATAACGCCCTGTTTAACTCGCTGAATCAGGCGATGCAGGAGCCGGGCTTTAACGCGCACTATCTGGCGGACATGAAGCTGTGGGTGACGCACAGCCAGTTTATCGTCGAGCACATTAACGCCATGACCACGCTGGCGCGCGAGCACACGATGCTGACGCCGGATCTGGCGCAGCGCTATTTGCAGTCGTGTGAAATTGCGTTGCAGCGGTGTCAGCAGCGTCTGGAGTATGACGCGCCGGGTGAGTCGGGAGATTCGAACATTCTGGAAGCACCGGAGACGTTGACCCACGGGCCGATGAGCACCCTGGAGCAGCATTTGCAGCGCGTTCTGGGACATCTGAACACCATGCACACCATTTCGTCGGTGGCATGGCGTCAGCGCCCGCATCACGGCATTTGGTTAACGCGGCGGTTAAAACGCACCGAGTATTAGCTCTTTACGATCTTCTCAACCGCCGCAGCAAAGCGGGTTAACCCGTCTTCAATGTCTTTGTCTTCTACCACCAGCGACGGCGCAAAGCGCATCACGTCCGGCCCGGCATTGAGCACCATCACCCCTTCGTGGGCGGCTGCGTGCAGAAAATCGCGCGCGCGGCCTTTGTACTGCGGCTTCAGCTCCGCGCCAATCAGCAGCCCCATGCCGCGGATCTCGCTGAAGACGTCGTACTTATCGTTAATCTGCTGGAGATGCTGCACAAACAGCTCACGCTTTGCGCTGACGCCGTTTAGCACCTCAGGGGTGTTGATGATGTCGAACGCGGCACCTGCCACGGCGCTCGCCAGCGGGTTACCGCCGTAGGTGGAGCCGTGAGACCCGACGTGGAACGCGGAGGCAATCTCCTGCGTCGTCAGCACCGCACTCACCGGGAAACCGCCGCCGAGCGCTTTGGCGCTGGTCAGAATATCCGGCGTCACGCCGTAGTGCATATAGGCAAACAGTTCTCCGGTACGCCCCATCCCGCACTGCACTTCATCAAAGACCAGCAGCGCCTGATGCTCGTCGCACAGTTCGCGCAGCCCTTTCAGGAATTCCGGGGTTGCTGCGGTCACACCGCCCTCACCCTGAATTGGCTCCACCACTACCGCGCAGGTATGGTCGTCCATCACCGCTTTCACCGCGTGCAGATCGTTAAACGGCACGTGGACGATGTCGGCCGGTTTCGGGCCGAAGCCGTCGGAATACTTCGGCTGGCCGCCAACGGAGACGGTAAAGAAGGAGCGTCCGTGGAAGGCGTTATGGAAGGCAATGATTTTGGTTTTATACGGGCTATGGCGCGTGGTTGCGTAGTAGCGTGCCAGCTTAAAGGCGGTTTCGTTCGCTTCGGTGCCGGAGTTCATAAACAGCACGCGTTCCGCGAAGGTGGCATCAATGATCTTACGACCCAGACGCAGCGCCGGTTCGTTGGTGAACACGTTGCTGGTGTGCCACAGGGTTTCACCCTGGGTTTTCAGTGCCTCCACCAGCGCAGGATGGCAGTGACCCAGCGCCGTAACCGCAATGCCGCCCGCGAAATCCACATACTCCTTGCCCTGCTGATCCCAGACGCGGCTGCCTTTCCCCTTCACCGGGATAAACTCAGCCGGTGCATAAATCGGCAGAATCACTTCATCGAATGTTGCGCGGGTAATTGCTGGTTGTTCAGTTGCCATGTCATGCCCATCCATTTTACGTCACAGTTATTGTGAAAATATAATCACAAAATATGCATAAAAAATCACAACAAGGCAACAGATATTCAGCGATGAAGGAAATTTGCCAGCAGGGCGTGCCCCTGCTCGCTGAGGATACTTTCCGGGTGGAATTGCACGCCTTCGAGATCCCACTCGCGGTGGCGAATGCCCATGATCTCCTGCGTATCGCTCCAGGCGGTGACTTCAAAGCAGTCGGGCAGCGTCGGCGGGTCAATCACCAGGGAATGGTAGCGCGTCACGGTTAACGGATTATTCAGCCCCGTAAATACGCCCGTGCAGGTGTGCGTGACTGGCGAGGTTTTTCCGTGCATCACTTTTGCGGCACGGACAATTGTTGCGCCAAATACCTGGGCAATGGCCTGATGCCCCAGACAGACGCCCAGAATTGGCAGCCTGCCGGCATAGTGGTGGATAACATCCAGAGAAATGCCCGATTCCGACGGCGTACACGGCCCCGGCGAAATCACGATTTTCTGCGGAGCCAGCGTCTCAATGTCGGCCATGCCGATCTCGTCGTTGCGGCGGACAACCACCTCTGCACCCAGTTCGCAAAAATACTGGTAAAGGTTCCAGGTGAAGGAATCGTAGTTATCAATCAGCAGAATCATGGCGGCTCCCGAAAAAAATGCCTCCCTATTCTACTCAGATTCCCGCGCTACGCTCACTACTTTGGCAAAGATAGCGCTTAGTGCGCTCAAATCCCCCGTGGCCCCGCTTCGGTTCGCCGCCACCCACAGCCCGGGATCGATATCCCGCCAGTCCAGCGCGTAACCCGCATGGAGGGCCAGTTGCTCAAAGAAGACGCGTTGCGCAATGCCGTTACCGCGTATAAAGGGATGCAGCATGTTGATTTCACAGTAGTAATGGCTGACTTTGTCAACAAACGCCGTTTTCTCAAGACCCACAAGATACTTATCGCTCTCCAGCGCCGCCATCAGCTCGTTACCCATCTTCTCGATGTACTCGAAATGACAGAAGGGAATGTCACCCTTAAAAATATCGTCGGTACGGAATTCGCCTGCCCGCTTCATCTCGCTGTGATACAGATGGCGGTGAATAAGGCACAGATGGGGCAGCCCGGGCGCGGAAGGCCCAAGCTCCAGCGTCTCGATGTGGGGTTCTGAGGGACCATTACCTTTTTCAAGGAGACAACTGGCCTGAAGATTGACGTTACGCTGCTGTTCCCAGAGACGGGATTTTTGCTTATCGGTGAGTTTTTTCACTTAACGCCTCCCTGAATAGTCCGTTTGCCACAAGTATAAGCAGCAAAACGCGCTTTCGCAGGGAGGGGTCACAACACGAGCGAGGATCGCCCGTGTCAAAGAAGCTTATGGCAGAACTTTCGCAGAGAGGATCACGACAGGTTTAGACGGTACATTCTGGTACGGGCCGACGTCATGAGTCGGTACCTGAGAAATCTTGTCCGCCACGTCCATCCCTTTCACGATTTTACCGAAGACCGCATAGCCGAAGTCGCGCTGGCCGTGGTCGAGGAAGGCGTTATCCGCCACGTTGAGGAAGAACTGGCTGGTAGCGCTGTCTTTATCCGCCGTGCGCGCCATGGAGATGGTGCCGCGTTTGTTCAGCAGGCCGTTGTCCGCTTCGTTTTTAATTGGCGGATTCGGCTGTTTCTGCTGCATCTGCTCGTTGAAGCCGCCGCCCTGAATCATGAAGCCCGGGATCACGCGGTGGAATGTGGTGTTGTTATAGAAACCACTGTTTACATAGTCGAGGAAGTTTTTCACAGAAACCGGAGCTTTCTGGCTATTGAGTTCAAGCTCAATGTTCCCGGCAGAGGTGGTCAGCAGAACGTGAGGGTCCCCTTTGGCTGCCAGCGCAGCAGGGGAAACGGCAGAAAGAGCAAACACAGCTGCGATAGCCGCCAGTGTTGATTTGAGCATGAGAATTCCTTAACAAAGCGCAGTATAAAAAGCGAATGGCTTGATTCTAAAGAGCAGTATGAACCGAGACCAGCCTTTTACCTAATTTTACGAAATTGAAACAATTATTACCGCGCAAACGATTGGTTATGCCCGCATTTGTGTGATTTAGATCACACTAAAATCTGCAATTGAATATTCATTGCCTTTAAAAGATAGGAATAGATCACTTTAGCGACTAAAATCTGCCCGCTCTCAGCGCCCCCTCGGCGCTTTTCTTTTTCTAACAGGCCAGACATGACTAACAGCAATCGCATCAAGCTCACATGGATCAGCTTCTTCTCCTACGCCCTGACCGGCGCGTTGGTAATCGTCACCGGGATGGTGATGGGAAATATCGCAGACTACTTCCAGCTGCCCGTTTCCAGCATGAGTAACACCTTCACCTTCCTCAACGCGGGGATCCTGATCTCTATCTTCCTGAATGCCTGGCTGATGGAAATCGTCCCGCTGAAAACCCAGCTGCGCTTTGGCTTTGTGCTGATGGTCGCTGCCGTGGCGGGCCTGATGCTGAGCCACAGCATCGCGCTGTTCTCCGCCGCCATGTTCGTGCTCGGTCTGGTCAGCGGGATCACCATGTCGATCGGTACGTTCCTTATTACCCATATGTATGAAGGCCGCCAGCGCGGCGCGCGCCTGCTGTTTACCGACTCCTTCTTCAGCATGGCCGGGATGATTTTCCCGATGGTTGCCGCCGTTCTGCTGGCGCGCAGCATTGAGTGGTACTGGGTATACGCCTGCATCGGCCTCGTCTACGTGGCGATCTTTATCCTGACCTTCGGCTGTGAGTTCCCGGTGCTGGGCAAAAAAGCGCAAACCACCGCAGAGCCCGTCGCGAAAGAGAAATGGGGTATCGGCGTGCTGTTCCTCTCCATCGCCGCGCTGTGCTACATTCTGGGCCAGCTGGGCTTTATCTCCTGGGTACCGGAATACGCGAAAGGCCTGGGTATGAGCCTGAACGACGCGGGCAAACTGGTGAGCGATTTCTGGATGTCTTACATGTTCGGCATGTGGGCGTTTAGTTTCATCCTGCGTTTCTTCGACCTGCAGCGCATCCTGACCGTTCTGGCGGGCCTGGCGACCGTGCTGATGTACCTGTTCATCAACGGTTCACCGGAGCATATGCCGTGGTTCATTCTGCCCCTGGGCTTCTTCTCCAGCGCGATTTACACCTCAATCATCACCCTGGGCTCCCTCCAGACTAAAGTGGCCTCGCCGAAGCTGGTTAACTTCGTGCTGACCTGCGGCACCATCGGCACCATGCTGACCTTCGTGGTGACGGGCCCGATCGTCGCCCACAGCGGCCCGCTGGCGGCGCTGCACACCGCGAACGGTCTGTACGCCGTGGTGTTCATCATGTGCTTCATCCTGGGCTTCGTGACCCGCCACCGCCAGCACAACGCGGCAGCGGCGTCTCACTAATCCCTACGCCCCTTTGCGATCGGCAGAGGGGCTGTTTCTGGCAAAACTCACCTCTTCTCCCCCAACGTCCGTCTGGATCCACGTCTGCGCCAGCTGCGTGGTCGCAATCACCCGCCCCTGACGAATCGACCAGCGCACCGGCACCTGACGGCGCACCGCTTCAAAGCCACTCTCCGCAGGAAGAATAATCAGGTTCGCCGGGTTTCCCGTCGCAATGCCATAATCGCGCAGGCCAAAGGTTCGGGCGCTGTTATGGGTGATGAGATCCAGACCGCTGTCGATTTGCGGATAGCCCATCATCTGACAGACGTGCAGCCCCATATGCAGCACCTGCAGCATATTGCCGGTGCCGAGCGGGTACCACGGGTCGAAGACGTCGTCATGACCAAAGCAGACGTTTATGCCCGCCTCCTGCAGCTCTTTCACGCGCGTGATGCCGCGGCGCTTCGGGTAGTCGTCAAAGCGCCCCTGCAGGTGGATATTCACCAGCGGGTTAGCCACGAAGTTAATCCCCGACATCTTCAGCAGCCGGAACAGCCGCGAAGTATATGCGCCGTTGTAGGAGTGCATGGCGGTGGTGTGGCTGGCCGTCACGCGTGGGCCGATGCCGGCCTCACAGGCCAGCGCTGCCACCGTCTCGACAAACCGCGACTGTTCGTCGTCAATTTCATCGCAGTGGATATCCAGCGGTCGGTCATACTTCTTCGCCAGTTCAAAAGCGATATGCAGCGACTGGACGCCATACTCGCGGGTGAATTCGAAATGCGGGATCGCCCCCACCACGTCGGCCCCCAGTTTTAACGCCTCTTCCAGCAGCGCCGCGCCGTTCGGGTAAGAGAGAATCCCCTCCTGCGGAAACGCGACAATTTGCAGCGTCACCCACGGCGCGACCTCCTGCTTCACCTCCAGCATGGCCTTCAGGGCGGTGAGCGTTGGGTCCGAGACATCAACGTGGGTACGCACAAACTGGATGCCGTTGGCGATTTGCCACTTCAGCGTCTTCCACGCGCGCGCTTTCACATCCTCATGGCTGAGCAACGCCTTGCGCTCGGCCCAGCGCTCAATGCCCTCAAACAGCGTGCCGGACTGGTTCCAGTTTGGTTCACCCGCCGTCTGGGTGGTATCAAGATGGATATGCGGCTCAATAAACGGCGGGATGGCGAGCCCACCGTGCGCATTTAACACTTCATAACTCTCAGCGTGGGTATCGTCCATTGGGGTGATGTCACCAAATCGGCCGTTTTCAATGGCGAGTTGCCACAGTCCTTCCCGGCCCGGTAAGTGAACATTCTGTACAAGCCAAAGCGGTGTTGTAGACATTTCATTTCCCCTGATAAACGCAACGGTTGTTAAAGCGTACTTTTGTTTGAAAATCCGCCTTTGTTTTGTACACAAAATCGACGACATCGAAAAGCCTGCGATTTCCACAACTTATAAAAATCCTGACAAATCAGGCTCATACCACCTAAGGAGTAGGCGAAGACGTATTTGATTTACATCAATAAGCGCTACTGCTGAATCGTTAAGGTAGGCAGTAATAGATAAGAAATCGAGGCAAAAATGAGCAAAGTCAGACTCGCTATCATCGGTAACGGCATGGTCGGCCACCGCTTTATTGAGGATCTTCTCGATAAAGCCGATGCTGAGCAGTTCGATATTACCGTGTTCTGTGAAGAACCCCGCAAGGCGTACGATCGTGTGCACTTGTCTTCCTACTTCTCCCATCATACCGCCGAAGAACTCTCTCTGGTGCGTGAAGGTTTCTACGAGAAGCATGGCGTAAAAGTGCTGGTGGGCGAACGCGCCATCACCATTAACCGTCAGGAAAAAGTGATCCACTCCAGCGCCGGGCGTACGGTTTTTTACGACAAGCTGATCATGGCGACGGGCTCGTATCCGTGGATCCCGCCCATTAAAGGCTCGGAGACGCAGGATTGCTTCGTTTATCGCACGATTGAAGACCTCAACGCCATCGAATCCTGCGCGCGCCGAAGCAAACGCGGCGCGGTGGTCGGCGGCGGCCTGCTGGGTCTGGAAGCGGCTGGCGCGCTCAAAAACCTCGGGGTTGAAACCCACGTCATCGAATTTGCGCCAATGCTAATGGCCGAACAGCTGGACCACATGGGTGGCGACCAGCTGCGTCGTAAAATCGAAAGCATGGGCGTGAAGGTTCACACCAGCAAGAACACCAAAGAGATCGTGCAGGAAGGTACCGAAGCGCGTAAAACCATGCGCTTTGCCGACGGCAGCGAGCTGGAAGTGGACTTCATCGTCTTCTCCACCGGTATTCGCCCGCGCGACAAGCTGGCAACCCAGTGCGGCCTGGCGGTAGCGCAGCGCGGCGGGATCATGATTAACGATGCCTGCCAGACTTCCGATCCGGATATCTACGCCATCGGCGAATGCGCCAGCTGGAATAACCGCGTATACGGTCTGGTCGCGCCGGGTTACAAAATGGCGCAGGTCGCCGTGGACCATATCCTCGGCAGCGAAAACGCATTTACTGGCGCAGACATGAGCGCCAAGCTGAAGCTGCTGGGCGTGGACGTGGGCGGTATTGGCGATGCGCATGGCCGCACCCCGAACTCCCGCAGCTATGTCTATCTCGACGAAAGCAAAGAAGTCTACAAACGCCTCATCGTCAGCCAGGACAACAAAACCCTGCTCGGTGCGGTGCTGGTGGGCGACACCAGCGACTTCGGCAATCTGCTCCAGCTGGTGCTGAACGCCATCGAACTGCCGGAAAACCCGGACGCGCTGATCCTCCCGGCTCATGCCTCCAGCGGCAAGCCGTCTATCGGCGTGGATAAACTGCCGGACAGCGCGCAGATTTGCTCCTGCTTCGACGTCACCAAAGGCATGCTGATCTCCGCCATCAATAAAGGCTGCCACACCGTGGCGGCACTGAAAGCGGAAACCAAAGCCGGTACCGGCTGCGGCGGCTGTATTCCTCTGGTCACTCAGGTGCTGAACGCTGAACTGGCGAAACAGGGCATCGAAGTGAATAACAACCTGTGCGAGCACTTCGCCTACTCTCGCCAGGAGCTGTATCACCTGATCCGCGTGGAAGGTATTAAGTCCTTTGACGAACTGCTGGCGAAGCACGGCCAGGGCTACGGCTGCGAAGTGTGTAAACCGACCGTCGGCTCCCTGCTGGCCTCATGCTGGAACGAGTACGTGCTCAAGCCGGAACACACGCCGCTGCAGGACACCAACGACAACTTCCTGGCGAACATCCAGAAAGACGGTACCTACTCCGTTATTCCGCGTTCCGCCGGTGGCGAAATAACACCGGAAGGACTGGTGGCCGTGGGCCGTATCGCCCGTGAATTTAACCTGTACACCAAAATCACCGGCTCCCAGCGTATCGGCCTGTTTGGCGCACAGAAGGATGACCTGCCGGAAATCTGGCGTCAGCTGATTGAAGCGGGCTTTGAAACCGGCCACGCGTACGCCAAAGCGCTGCGCATGGCGAAAACCTGCGTGGGCAGCACCTGGTGCCGCTACGGCGTGGGCGACAGCGTCGGCTTCGGCGTGGAGCTGGAAAACCGCTACAAAGGCATCCGCACCCCGCACAAAATGAAGTTTGGCGTCTCCGGCTGTACCCGTGAATGTGCGGAAGCGCAGGGTAAAGACGTGGGTATTATCGCCACCGAAAAAGGCTGGAACCTGTACGTCTGCGGCAACGGCGGGATGAAGCCACGCCATGCGGACCTGCTGGCAGCGGATCTCGATCGCGACACGCTGATTCAGTATCTCGACCGCTTTATGATGTTCTACATCCGTACCGCCGATAAGCTGACCCGTACCGCCTCCTGGCTCGATAACCTGGAAGGCGGCATCGATTACCTGAAAGCGGTGATCATCGACGACAAGCTGGGCCTGAACGAGCATCTGGAAGCCGAGATGGCTCGCCTGCGCGAGGCGGTGATCTGCGAGTGGACTGAAACCGTCAACACCCCGGCGGCGCAGACGCGTTTCAAACACTTTATCAACAGCACCCAGCGCGATCCGAACGTGCAGGTTGTGCCAGAGCGCGAACAGCATCGCCCGGCAACACCGTATGAACGCATCCCAGTGACGCTGGTGGAGGAAAACGCATGAGCCAGTGGGTAAACATCTGCGAGATTAACGACATTCTGCCCGCCACCGGCGTGTGTGCGCTGTTGGGCAACGAGCAGGTCGCCATTTTCCGCCCTCGCCACGATGAGCAGGTCTTTGCCATCAGCAATATCGACCCGTTCTTCGAGGCCAGCGTACTCTCCCGCGGACTGATTGCGGAGCATCAGGGTGAGCTGTGGGTCGCCAGCCCGCTGAAAAAGCAGCGTTTCCGCTTAACCGACGGGCACTGCATGGAAGATGAAAGCTTTTCTGTGAAGCACTACGACGTCCGCGTGAAGGACGGCAAGGTGCAGCTCAAAGCCTAACCCTCCGCCTTTTCAATAGGAAAGGCTTATGACCCCTTATGGGTAACGGCAGGAAAAACCGTATGTTCTGTACGATTCCTGCTGTTATCCTGACGTCAATTCTTACCCCCTCCTTGAATGCTGTGAGGTAACGTCGTGGACCACCTGCCGATTTTCTGTCAATTACGCCATCGCGACTGCCTGCTTGTGGGCGGCGGCGATGTGGCTGAACGCAAAGCTCGCCTGCTGCTGGAGGCTGGCGCCCGGCTGACCGTCAACGCCCTCACCTTCGCCCCGCAGTTTGACGTCTGGGCTCAGGAAGGGATGCTCACGCTGGTGCAGGGGGCGTTTGATGAGTCCCTGCTCGATACCTGCTGGCTGACGATTGCCGCGACGGACGACGATGACGTGAACCAGCGCGTCAGCGACGCCTGTGAAGCGCGCCGCATTTTCTGCAACGTGGTGGATGCGCCGAAAGAGGCCAGCTTTATCATGCCGTCGATCATCGACCGTTCACCGCTGATGATTGCAGTGTCGTCCGGCGGTCGTTCGCCCGTTCTCGCCCGTCTGCTGCGGGAAAAACTGGAGGCCGTGCTGCCCCAGCACCTTGGTCATATTGCGCATTACGCCGGACAGCTCCGCTCCCGCGTGAAGCAAACCTTCTCAACCGTGGGCGAACGTCGCCGCTTCTGGGAGAAATTCTTCGTTAACGACAGGCTGGCGCAGTCGCTGGCGAATCAGGACACCAAAGCCGTTGAAGAGACGACCGAGCAGCTGCTGAGCGAGCCGCTGGATCACCGTGGTGAAGTCGTGCTGGTAGGTGCAGGCCCGGGTGATGCAGGGTTACTGACGCTAAAAGGGCTGCAGCAGATCCAGCAGGCCGATATCGTGGTTTATGACCGCCTGGTTTCCGATGACATCATGAACCTGGTACGCCGCGACGCCGACCGCGTTTTCGTCGGCAAGCGCGCGGGCTACCACTGCGTGCCGCAGGAGGAGATTAACCAGATCCTGCTGCGCGAAGCGCAAAAGGGTAAGCGCGTGGTACGCCTTAAGGGCGGCGATCCGTTTATCTTTGGTCGCGGCGGCGAGGAGCTGGAAACCCTGTGCAATGCAGGCATTCCGTTCTCAGTGGTGCCCGGCATAACGGCGGCGTCCGGCTGTTCAGCCTACTCTGGCATTCCGTTGACCCATCGCGACTACGCCCAGAGCGTGCGTCTGGTCACGGGCCACCTGAAAACCGGTAGCGAGCTTGACTGGCATAACCTTGCCGCTGAAAAGCAGACGCTGGTGTTCTACATGGGGCTGAATCAGGCCGCCACTATCCAGGCGAAACTGCTGGAGCACGGCATGGAGGCGGATATGCCCGTTGCGCTGGTGGAAAACGGTACGTCAATCAAGCAGCGCGTGGTGAATGGCGTACTGACGCAGCTCGGTGAGCTGGCGCAGCAGGTTGAAAGCCCGGCGCTGATTGTGGTGGGTCGCGTGGTTGAACTGCGCGATAAGCTGAACTGGTTCTCGAATCACTAACGCATATTCTTCCCTTTTCGAGTAGTCCTTATGCGGACTACTCCCCTCTACCTGCTGCCGATAACATACCGCCCGCATAGTGGAACTTTTCCATTTATTCCCTCGTATTACATCCAATTTTTTAGACAAGGAATGCGTATGTTCAAACTGGCAAAAGCCGCCGTTCTGGTTGGCCTGTTATCGACCCTGACGGCCTGTACCGGTCACGTTCAAAACACCAAAAATAACTGCAGCTACGATTATCTGCTACACCCGGCGATCTCTATTTCGAAGGTTATCGGTGGTTGCGGCCCGGCGGCACAGCAGTAAACATTTTCAGGCACAAAAAAACCGGGGAGTCCCCGGTTTTTTTGTTTGCACAGTGCGGTTTTTTCGTCGGGTGGCGCTAACGCTTACCCGACCTACACCGTTCCGTAGGCCGGGTAAGGCGAAGCCGCCACCCGGCAAACAGGCTCACGGCTTCGCAACAAACCCAATCGCTTCGTACACCGCTTTCAGGGTCTCGGACGCACGCGCGCTGGCTTTTTCCGCGCCCTCTTTCATCACCTTCTGCAGGAAGGCTTCATCGTTACGGTAGCGATGATAGCGCTCCTGCAGCTCAGTCAGCATGCCGGAAACGGCATCCGCGACTTCACCTTTCAGGTGGCCGTACATCTTACCTTCGAAGTGCTGCTCCAGCTCAGGAATGCTCTGCCCGGTCACGCCGGAGAGGATATCCAGCAGGTTGGAGACGCCCGCTTTGTTCTGCACGTCGTAGCGCACCACAGGCGGCTCGTCGGAGTCGGTGACCGCGCGCTTGAGTTTTTTCACTACCGATTTCGGATCTTCCAGCAGGCCGATAACGTTGTTGCGGTTATCGTCAGACTTGGACATCTTCTTGGTCGGCTCCAGCAGCGACATCACGCGCGCGCCGGATTTCGGAATAAACGGCTCTGGCACTTTGAAGACGTCGCCGTAGATCGCGTTAAAGCGCTGGGCGATATCGCGGCTCAGCTCCAGGTGCTGCTTCTGGTCTTCACCCACCGGCACCTGGTTAGTCTGGTACAGCAGGATGTCCGCCGCCATCAGCACCGGATAGTCGAACAGACCGGCGTTAATGTTTTCGGAGTAGCGCGCAGACTTGTCTTTGAACTGGGTCATGCGGCTCAGCTCACCGAAATAGGTATAGCAGTTCAGCGCCCAGCCCAGCTGCGCGTGCTCTGGCACATGGGACTGAACGAAAATGGTGCTCTTCTCTGGATCGATACCGCAGGCCAGATAGAGGGCCAGGGTGTCCAGGGTGGCTTTGCGCAGCTTCTCAGGATCCTGGCGCGCAGTGATAGCATGCAAATCTACGATGCAGTAAATGCAATGGTAGTCATCCTGCATGCTAACCCACTGACGTAACGCACCCATGTAGTTACCAATGGTCAATTCACCTGAAGGCTGTGCGCCACTAAAAACGATGGGCTTAGTCATTATTCAATTCCTGATGTTCACTGTGCGAAAGCCCGAGTGCGGGCAACAAATCTTTGAAGTGGTCGAACACAACATCCGGCTCACTCAGCGTAATGGCTTCACCGTAGTTGTAGCCATAGGTTAATCCGACGGAAGGACACCCAGCCGCTCGGGCAGCCAGAATATCATTGCGTGAATCCCCAACAAAGAGCAGCTCCGCAGGTGTTAAGGATAATTTTCCTGCCACCAGCAACAGCGGTTCCGGATGCGGCTTTTTGTTTTGCACGTCATCCCCGCCCACAACCACGGAGAAATACTTCGCGATATCCAGCGCTTCCAGCAGTGGCGCCACGAACGGCGTCGGCTTGTTGGTCACCAGTCCCAGCGGGATGCCGTTCGCGTGCAGCGCGCTCAGCGTCTCCAGAACGTCCGGGAACAGGAAGCTTCCCTCCTCGACCGTCTCTTCATAAAAACGATCGAACAGTTTCCGCAGTATGCGCAGCTGCTCGTCCTTAGGGATATCGGCGTGATCGACGCTCGGTTTTCCCTGCGCGGAACGCTGCGATGCGCGCTCCTGGCGAGCCCAGGTCAGCGCGCGCTCCATCAGCACGTCGGCACCGTTACCAATCCACGTCACCACGCGCTCTTCACCCGCAACGGGCAGCTCAAGGGCATACAGCGCCTGGTCAACGGCGCTCGTTAAGCCCGGCGCGCTGTCGACCAGCGTACCGTCGAGGTCGAACGCCACACCCCGAATTGCCTGCAATTTATCCATGACTTACCTTCGCCAGCTCTCGGCGCATTTCATCAATGATTTTTTTGTAATCCGGTTGGTCGAAAATCGCCGAACCTGCAACGAACATATCCGCGCCCGCTGCCGCAATTTCACCAATGTTATTCACTTTCACACCGCCGTCCACTTCCAGACGAATGTCATAACCCGACTCATCAATACGACGGCGCACTTCCCGCAGTTTATCAAGCGTTTGAGGGATAAATGACTGGCCACCAAAGCCCGGGTTAACGGACATCAGCAGGATCACGTCCAGCTTATCCATTACGTAGTCGAGATAGCTCAGCGGCGTGGCCGGGTTAAACACCAGACCCGCTTTACAGCCGTTCTCTTTGATCAGCTGGAGCGTACGGTCAACGTGTTCGGAGGCTTCAGGATGGAAAGTGATGATGCTGGCGCCCGCTGCGGCGAAGTCAGGCACTATGCGGTCGACGGGCTTCACCATCAGGTGAACGTCGATCGGTGCGGTAATGCCGTAGTTACGCAGCGCCTTAAGCACCATTGGGCCAATCGTCAGGTTGGGAACGTAGTGGTTGTCCATAACGTCGAAATGGACGACATCCGCGCCCGCCGCCAGTGCGTTAGCGGTGTCTTCACCCAGGCGGGCAAAATCGGCCGACAGAATTGAGGGGGCAATCAAAAACTGTTTCATCCGCATCTCCTTGAAATGTGTTTACCGGCGGGCAAAACGGCTCAGGGGCGATAAAGAGCCAGAAGTTCGTCCACCTTTTTACGTGTGCCGCCGTTGCTGCTAATGCTACGCCGCACCTTAACCTGAAAATGCTTCGCGGCTTTGTACCATTCGCGCGTATCAGGGGTATCGTGATTTGAAATTAACACCGGAATTCTTTTGCTGACCAGCTTTTCCGCCATCTCCGCCAGACGCGCCTGTTCGGCCGGGCTAAAGCTGTTGGTGTGGTAGGCGGTAAAATTCGCCGTTGCAGAGAGCGGCGCGTAAGGGGGGTCACAGTAAACCACCGAGTTTACGCCAGCCAGCTCCATGCACTCCTCGTAGGAGAGACAGTGGAATTCTGCATTCTGCGCTTTTTCAGCAAAGTGATACAGCTCGTCCTGCGGGAAATACGGGCGCTTATAACGACCAAACGGCACGTTAAATTCCCCGCGCAGGTTATACCGGCACAGGCCGTTATAGCCATGACGGTTAAGATAGAGGAACAACAGCGCGCGGCGGAACGGATCCTGGCTCTGATTAAACTCAGTGCGGAACTGGTAGTAGACGTCAGGCTGGTTGTTCTCTGGCGTAAACAGCTTCCGCGCCTCTTCCACATACTCGTCGGTACGCAGCTTGACGATGTTATAGAGGCTGATAAGGTCGCTGTTGATATCCGCCAGGATATAACGAGAAAAATCGGTATTCAGGAATACCGATCCAGCGCCCACGAAGGGCTCGATAAGACACTCGCCTTTCGGCAGGTGCTTTTTAATATCATCGAGCAGGGGGTATTTCCCCCCTGCCCATTTCAGAAAAGCGCGATTTTTTTTCATGCTGACTAACTGATTACACCTTCTCCGGCTGTGGAGAAAGCTCCGACAGCATCCTGCGCTTTAAACATTACTTCAGATCGGCCTGCACCTGATGAATCGGCTTCGCCCACGGGTTTTTCGCCTGAACGTCTGCTGGCAGTGTCGCCACGGCGCGTTTCGCTTCATCTTTGGAAGCATACACACCGCTCACCAGCACGTACCACGGCTGACCGTTACGGGTCGTCTGATAAACCACGTAGTTTTTCAGATTCGATTTCTTCGCCCAACCGTTGAGGTTGTCATAGTTAGACGAACTGCTCAACTGCAGCGTGTAGTTGCTGGATGGCGCAGATTTCAGGGAACCGACGTTGCCCGCTGTTTTACCTGCTGCCGTGCTGGATGCAGTTGCGGCAGGCGCAGTGGTGGCAGCAGGTGCCGTTGTGGTCGCGGTTGCTTTCGGCGCGGTCTGCGTGACTGGCGCTTTAGCCGGCTCGCTTACCGCAGCCGTTTCTGTGCGTTTCGGCTGTGCCGGTGCGGCTTTCACTTCAGGCGCTTTGACTACGGCCTGAGGTTTAGTTTCACGCTTAGGCTCAATCACCGCCTGCTTACGCTCAGGACGCGTCGCAGTTTGCGTCTGGTGAGGTTTGGTTTCCGTTGCTGCAGTCTGCGGTTGAGCGGTAGCACCGCGAATCGGCGCGACGGTTGCAGGTTCAGTTGGCAGCGTAGAGTTCACCACGACGTTATCAACCTGCTGCTGGTTTTGCGGCTGCGTTAGCGCATTGTTCAGGTCACCCTGAACTTCTACACGCTGCTGGCCTTCAGGCGTGGCAGGTGCCTGGCCCTGCGCAGGCGTTGACGAAACGGGCGGCAGAGAAACATCCTGCGGCGTCGTTGTATTGCTCGCAGTCTGCTCAGCAGAAGTGGTGCCCGGCGCAGGCTGTGTGCCATTCGCCTGATCCGTCGCATCATTGCCAGAAAGGTTGATGCTCTTCTCTGCGGAGGCGGTTTGTTCGGTTGAGTTCGTAGACGGTGCTTTCAGCGCGGAGCCAATGCCAATAATCAGCAGCACAAGCACCAGAACGCCAAGGCCCATCATGATGTACTGACGGGAGGCCGGTTTCTGCGCAGCGGCTTTTTTACGTTTACGCGGGCGACGCTCTACAGGCTGTTCGTCCATTGAATCTTCTTCGGACTCATAATCCTCTTCTTCTCGCTCATCACGCGCGTTGCGGCTGCGCGAAGGGCGACGATCGTCTGCATCCAGATCAACATCGTCAAAGTTGATCTGCGGCTCGTTATCACGTTCTGAAGATTGACGAGAACGACCAGTACGACGATCGCTGGGATCGGGTTTCAGCTCGTCTTCTGGTTTGAATTCATCCATTTAACACCCCACTCAAAGGCTTATGCCTACGTCTTTGCATTTCGCCTGAAGCTAAACGACCACCGGTAACAGTGGCCTGACCTTTCTAGTTGTTACGCCTGCTGACAATCAGCGATAGCGCCAAGAACGACATCGTGCGACACTCCGCCGCGCACTTCACTCTTCCCTATTGCAAGCGGGAGTACAAGACGCATCTCACCTGCCAATACTTTTTTATCGCGCATCATGTGGGGTAAATACGCTTGCGCCGACATCTCCTGCGGCCCGGTTACCGGCAAACCTGCACGTTCCAGCAACGCGATGATACGTGCCGTCTCTTCAGGTTTAAACTGACCCAGACGTTCAGAGGTGCGGGCTGCCATGACCATGCCAGCCGCGACGGCTTCACCGTGCAGCCAGTTGCCATAACCCATCTCGGCTTCAATGGCATGGCCAAACGTATGCCCAAGATTCAGTAAAGCACGTAAGCCGGTTTCACGCTCGTCTGCCGCGACAACTTCTGCTTTCAGCTCACAACAACGACGAATGCAGTATGCCAGTTTCGCCTCATCCAGACGCAGCAGCGCATCCATATTCTCTTCAAGCCAGTTAAAGAACTCGCCATCCAGAATAATGCCGTATTTGATCACTTCAGCCAGACCCGAAGCCAGCTCGCGCTTCGGCAGGGTTTTCAGACAGTCGAGATCCACCACCACCGATGCGGGCTGGTAGAACGCGCCAATCATGTTTTTGCCGAGCGGATGGTTGACTGCCGTTTTGCCACCGACAGAGGAGTCAACCTGAGACAGCAACGTGGTTGGAATTTGAATAAAACGGACGCCACGTTGGTAGCTTGCGGCCGCAAAGCCGGTCAGATCGCCCACAACACCGCCGCCCAGGGCAAGCAGTGTTGTATCGCGACCGTGCGGTTTTTGCAGCAATGCGGTAAAGACGGTATCCAGTACCGTCAGGCTTTTATACTGCTCGCCATCGGGCAGAATCACACTGTCGACTTTTACGCCTGCCTGCTCAAGCAGATGGCGCACGCGGTCGAGATAAAGCGGAGCCAGCGTCTCATTGGTGACCAGCATCGCCTGATCACCCGCTTTAAGTGGTAAAAAGGAAGCTGGGTCGTTAAACAAACCAGCCGCGATGGTGATAGGGTAACTACGTTCCCCGAGAGTAACTGTAATCCTCTCCATGACGCGACATCCACCTTTAATGCTTTTACCCGCAGGCGAGTGTATATAAAGCCAGAATCAGTTGCTTTCCAGCATATGAATAATCTGGTTTGCAACCACTTTAGCGCTCTGATCGTCAGTACGAATGGTCACATCGGCAATCTCTTCATACAGCGGATTGCGTTCATCGGCCAACGCTTCCAGCACTTCGCGTGGTGGCGTTTCAACCTGCAGCAGCGGGCGCTTTTTATCGCGCTGCGTGCGTGCCAGCTGTTTCTCAATGGTCGTCTCAAGATAGACCACTACGCCACGGGCGGAGAGACGGTTGCGGGTTTCGCGAGATTTCACAGAGCCACCGCCTGTTGCCAGAACGATGCCCTGTTTTTCCGTGAGTTCGTTGATCACTTTTTCTTCTCGGTCACGGAAACCTTCTTCGCCTTCTACGTCGAAAACCCAGCCCACATCAGCTCCGGTTCGTTTCTCAATCTCTTGATCAGAATCGTAAAATTCCATATTGAGTTGTTGAGCTAACTGACGCCCAATAGTGCTTTTGCCGGCACCCATAGGCCCAACCAGAAAGATATTGCGTTTCTCTGCCATTTTATCGGTACTACTAAGACTATTCGTTAATGGTAATCCCTGCTTCGCAGACACCCAGCGTAGCAGGACATGAACTGAAACCTCATATGCAATAGAGCGAGAGTCAGACTAAAAATTATCTCAATACTCCGGCTTGTTTGGCAACTGATTAAATCACCGCGTCGGGCGCATAAGGTAATAAGACGTAAGTCAGACTCAAATCGGTACTCCTTGTATGCTAATTCATGCCCCACGTCAAACATCTGCAACAAACTGAATGCAAAATCATTGCGGGGATCGTCGCCCGTCAGTGAATACCGACCAGACGTGGCGTAATAAACACCACTAACTCACGCCGTTCGTTATCCTTACCATCGTGGCGAAAAAGCTGACCAAGCCAGGGGATTTTCCCCAGTCCAGGCACGCTGTCACTACCGGTTTTATTCTTTTGTGAAAAAATTCCCCCCAGCGCCAGCGTTTCTCCACTTTTTACCTCCACCTGGGTTTCAATCTCCTGTTTGTCGATCGCCAGCGTTTCGCCATCGGCCTGCTGCAGAACCTGCCCCGGCATGTTTTCACTGATGTGTAGCTTCAGACGCACGCGTCCACCGGGCAAGACCACGGGGGTGACCTCCATCCCGAGGACCGCCTCTTTAAACTCCACCGAAGTCGCCCCGCTTTCACCGCTTGAAACCTGATACGGGATCTCGCTTCCCTGCTTGATGCTGGCCGGTTGCATATGCGAGGCCAGCAGGCGCGGGCTGGCGATGATATCGACCTGCTGTTTTTGTTCCAGCGCCGACAGCTCCAGATCCAACAGCCTGCCGTTAATCCGCCCGATGTTAAACCCCACATGCGTGGTAGCACTGGCCACGGAAAGATCGCTGCCAAGCGTCGTGAGCTGTCCAACCTTGCCCGCTTCGGTGGCTTCGGCAAGATTCCACTTCACCCCCAGCTCTCGCAGGCTTTTTTCATTAATGGTGACAATGTGCGCCGCCAGTTCGACCTGCTCGACGGGAATATCCATCTGAGCCGCCCACTGCTGCAGCGTCTCCAGCACCGCCTTGTTATCCCTGATGAGCAGACGGTTGGTACGTTTGTCGACAGACAAACTCCCCTTTGGACTCAGGAGCTTTTCAGCCGCTTTTTGTAGCCCCCCGGCATCAGCATAAGAAAAAGGGATGCTGTGTGAGACCAGCGGCGCATCGAGCTGTCGACGCGTCTTCTCCTGTTCCGAACGCTCTCGCTGTTCACGCTGCCATGCTGCGGTATTAACATAAAAAATGCCGCCCTCCTCACGCAAAACGAGCCCGGCGCTGGTGACAACCGTCTGTAGCGCCTGCCGCCAGGGAACGCGGGTCAGGTTGAGCGAAAGCGTGCCGCTGACATCAGGCGATACCACCAGATTACGGTTCTCCTGTGCAACCAGCGCCTGCAACACCTGGACCACAGGAACGTCATCCACCACCAGCGTGACCGGCTTTGGCGCGGCGGCCCACAGCGGGTGGCTGAACGCCAGCAGCAACAGCACTATCCTTAACGTCATTTTTATCCTTTCCTTCTCGTTGCCACGTCCATTGTTCGGGTTCACATGTTTCGCCCACAGCAATGGACAGTTCCGTTTCATTTATGTCCGTTATCCGCCAGCCAGCCGGGAAACGCTCCTGCGCTTTCAGGCGATACCAGCGCTGTTGTCCATCCTGCAAAATGGCGATGGCCTGCTGCCCCTCCACCATTCCACGGTAGTGCCATCGCGCCAGCTCACCGGTGGCGCAAGGATCGTCCGGTGGACGAAACGGATCGCGCATGCCGGTCAATAACAGCGCGGAGCAAACCAGCAGATATTTCGCGCTATTTCGCATTATCTGGCTCCAGCGTCAGCAGCAGGCGTAACGCCGCGCCCTGGGGCGAAACAGTGAACGCAGCGACCTTCACATCCCGCTGTGCCAGCCGGGAAAAAACATGCGTGATCGTCTGCCACTCCGCGTCCAGCGCCAGTTCGCCTCCCTTCTGCAACGGTTTCCAGTGAACCAATGCCATGCCCTCGCCCTGAAAGTCGAGCGGTGAAAAGGGCGGCATCTCCACTGCCGCCTGGGTTTCCGGGCGAAACGGCACCTGGATGGCGACAGGCCAGAGCGACGCGTTAGTCCGCGCATTCTGTATCAGCTGTCGCTGTCGCTCCGCGCACTGCCGCTCTACTGGCCGGAGCAATATGCTCCACGCTGCCAGCACCACAAGAAAAATACCCAGCCCTCCGCAGGCCAGACGGCACCAGGGGCGGCTTGCACACCAGCGTTCTGACAAGGTGTTCACGCGTTATCCCTCACTTTTCAGGTGCAGCGTGAACATCCAGCGCCCCTGGCTATCCTGGCGGAGCTCCCCCTCAGGGCCAGGCATAAAGCCAGCGAGCTGTCCCAACCCATCGCGCAGGGCAGAGAGGGCCGGCAGGGTGGCGGCATACCCGATCAACATCAGCGCTGGAGGCTGATAACGCAGCTCTGTTAGCCAGACCTGCGTCGGAATGGTGCCGGAAAGGGATTCCAGTACCGGTTGCCATGCGCGTCGTTGCAGCATACGCGCAGGTTTCTGTGCCTCCGCAGTGAGTCTCTGACGAGAGACAAGCCCCCGCTGCACGGACTGCATTCCCACCAGTTGCGTTTGCAGCGCGCGCAGCGTCACGAGATGGTTCATTCGCAGAGTGAAAACGGCTATGAGCATCAGCAGCGATGCGCCGAAAAACACGGTTCCCCAGAAACGCAGGCATCGCGTGCGTCGCTGCTGACGCCAGGGAAGGAGGTTGGTGACGTTCATTCAGGCACCTCGCTCATGGCCAGCGCCAGCGCGACGGTATAGTCAGCCCCACTTTCGGGAAGAAGCGCATGGCAGCGCTGCAGCGTTTCCCATGGATTCCGTTGGGTATCAAACAGCGTAATGTCGTGCTGGTTGAGGGCCAGCAGCGCCGCCAGTTCAGCGACGTTTTCAGCTTCAGTGGTATAACGACGCCCCCACTGATGGCGCATGGCCCACAGCCATTGATGCGCATCCCGCCAGGCGACACACTGCGTCGGCCCCACCGCTGGCAGCAGGTTCGCCAGCGCGCTGGCGTCCGGGGTGATAGCCGCCAGCCGCAAACGTAGCGTTTTCGCCAGTGCCAGAAGCGTTTCAACCTCTTTGTTTTGTGCGGCAGTCACGTAAAACGTATTGCTGAACGTATCCTGGGTGTAATCAAAACAGAGGGACTCTGCCGACATCTCCAGTTCGCGCGAGAGCGCCGCCCCCAGCCACGTGAGTTGCTCGCTGTCGCGCAGGGCAACGGCTGGTCTGGGAAGCGCTTTTTGCAGGGTGCGTGCAGCCGGAAAGGAGAGAAACACCCGGTGATAGTGCGGCAACGTTTTCCGCCACTCGCGTAACGCCTCAACCAACTGTTCTGGCTGACTTATTTTGCCGTCGCGGATGATGCCTTCGGCCAGAGGAATGGCCCACCAGCGGCGTAAGCACCAGCCGGTTCGCGCCTTGACCAGCGCAACAATCAGCACCCTATCCTGTTGAATATGAACGCCCGTTTGCCATGTTTTTAAAGCCATGCTTCACGATCTCCTTATCGCCCGTCACCTTGACGGCTATATCAATGAATCAGGCTTGCCTTTATACTACCGCGCGATTGTTTAGAAACTGCCCAAGTGAAACCAAATGGGAAATCTCCGGTGAAGTTCGTAAAGTATTTATTCATCCTTGCAGTCTGTTGCATTCTGCTGGGAGCAGGCTCGATTTACGGTTTGTACAAATATATTGAGCCACAGCTACCTGATGTCGCCACGCTTCGCGATGTGCGGCTCCAGATCCCGATGCAGGTCTATAGCGCCGATGGCGAGCTGATGGCGCAGTATGGCGAAAAGCGTCGTATCCCGCTGACCTTAAACCAAATCCCCCCCGTCATGGTGAAAGCGTTTATCGCCACGGAGGACAGCCGTTTCTACGAGCACCACGGTGTCGACCCGGTGGGGATTTTCCGCGCCGCGAGCATTGCGTTGTTCTCCGGTCACGCCTCTCAGGGGGCGAGTACCATTACGCAACAGCTGGCGCGTAACTTCTTCCTCAGCCCTGAAAAGACGCTGACACGTAAGATCAAAGAGGTGTTCCTGGCGATTCGTATTGAGCAACTGCTGAGCAAGGACGAGATCCTTGAGCTGTATCTCAATAAAATCTACCTGGGCTACCGCGCCTATGGCGTGGGGGCTGCCGCACAGGTCTACTTCGGTAAGCCTGTTGAGCAGCTCACCTTAAGCGAAATGGCAACCATCGCCGGTCTGCCTAAAGCGCCTTCCACGTTCAACCCGCTCTACTCGCTCGATCGTGCCACCTCACGTCGTAACGTCGTTCTGTCACGTATGCTGAGCGAAGGCTATATCAGTCAGAGCGAGTACGACCAGGCGCGTAACGACGTTATTGACGCCAACTATCACGCTCCTGAGATCGCCTTCTCTGCCCCATACCTGACCGAAATGGTGCGTCAGGAGATGGTGAATCGTTATGGTGATAAGGCGTATGAAGATGGCTATCGCGTTTACACTACCGTCACCCGCAAAGTACAGCAGGCGGCCCAGGACGCGGTGCGCAATAACGTGATGGACTACGATATGCGTCACGGCTATCGCGGCCCGTCGAACGTGCTCTGGAAAGTGGGTGAGAGTGCCTGGGACAGCAAAAAAATCACCAGTACGCTGAGAGCGCTGCCAACTTATGGCCCGCTCCTTCCCGCCGTGGTGACGCAGGCCGATCCTCAGGAAGCCGTTGCGACGCTGGCGGACGGCACGTCCGTCTCCCTGCGTATGGACGGTATTCGCTGGGCGCGTCCATACCGTTCAGACACCCTGCAAGGGCCAACGCCGCGCAAAGTGACCGACGTGGTACAGACCGGGCAGCAAATCTGGGTGCGCAAGGTGGGCGATGCCTGGTGGCTGGCGCAGGTGCCGGATGTGAACTCGGCTCTGGTCTCTATCAACCCACAGAACGGGGCGGTAATGGCGCTGGTCGGCGGGTTCGATTTCAACCAGAGCAAATTTAACCGCGCCACGCAGGCGCTGCGTCAGGTGGGTTCCAACATCAAACCGTTCCTCTACACGGCTGCGATGGATAAGGGACTGACGCTTGCCAGCATCCTTAACGACGTACCGATCTCCCGCTGGGATGCTGGTGCTGGTTCCGACTGGCAGCCGAAGAACTCCCCTGCGCAGTATGCCGGCCCTATTCGTCTCCGCCAGGGTCTGGGACAGTCGAAAAACGTAGTGATGGTACGAGCCATGCGCGCAATGGGTGTCGACTATGCGGCAGAGTATCTGCAACGCTTCGGTTTCCCGGCGCAGAATATCGTTCGCACCGAATCGCTGGCGTTAGGTTCAGCCTCCTTTACGCCGCTTCAGGTCGCGCGCGGATACTCGGTGATGGCCAACGGCGGCTTCCTGGTTGACCCATTCTTCATCAGTAAAATCGAGAATGACCAGGGCGGCGTGCTGTTTGAAGCGAAGCCGAAAATTGCTTGCCCTGAGTGTGATATTCCGGTCATTTACGGCAACACGCCGAAATCCGATGTGCTCGAAAATAAGGACATGGAAGACCCTGCTGTTTCTCAGGAGCAGCCGAATATCGTCGTGCCGCAGCCGCAGCTGGAGCAGGCTAACCAGTCGCTGGTGGCGCAAACCGGCGCGCAGGAATACGCCCCGCACGTGATCAACACGCCGCTGGCGTTCCTGATCAAGAGCGCGCTGAACACCAACATCTTCGGTGAACCAGGCTGGCAGGGTACCGGCTGGCGAGCAGGACGCGATCTGCAGCGTCACGATATCGGCGGTAAAACCGGAACGACCAACAGTTCGAAAGATGCGTGGTTCTCCGGCTACGGTCCGGGCGTGGTAACGTCAGTCTGGATCGGTTTCGACGACCACCGCCGTGACTTAGGTCGTACGACCGCCTCCGGCGCGATTAAAGATCAGATTTCCGGTTACGAAGGCGGCGCCAAAAGCGCGCAACCCGCCTGGGATGCGTACATGAAATCCGTGCTTGAAGGCGTGCCAGAGCAGCCGCTGACGCCGCCTCCGGGCGTGGTGACCGTTAATATTGACCGCAGCACCGGCCAGCTCGCGAACGGCGGTAATAGCCGTGCCGAGTATTTCATCGAAGGTACGCAGCCAACCACACAGGCGGTGCACGAGGTGGGTACAGAGATTATTGATAACGGCGAGACGCACGAGCTGTTTTAAGCATAAAAATGCCCGGTAAAAACCGGGCAAAGAAATCCAGGCCGGGCAAGGCGAAGCCGCCACCCGGCTTTTTTATGTCCTACAGCCGCCCTTGCCCCTTCAGCCACTCGCGAACCAGGAACAGCGCACTCACGTTGCGAGCTTCGTTAAAGTCAGGGTCCTCAAGCAGATCCATCAGATGCGCCAGCGGCCAGCGAACCTGCGGCAGCGGCTCTGGTTCATCGCCCTCCAGTGATTCTGGATAGAGATCTTCCGCGACCACGATGTTCATTTTGCTGGAAAAATAGGACGGCGCCATGCTCAGCTTTTTCAGGAACGACAGCTCGTTCGCGCCAAACCCCACCTCTTCTTTCAGCTCGCGGTTTGCCGCTTCAAAAACCGTTTCACCCGGGTCGATGAGCCCTTTTGAGAACCCAAGCTCGTAAGATTCCGTCCCCACGGCGTATTCGCGGATCAAAATCAGATGATCGTCGACGATAGGGACGATCATCACCGCTTCGCGCGAAGAGGGGCGCATACGTTCATAAACACGACGCACACCGTTGCTGAACTCCAGATCCACACTCTCGACATTAAACAGGCGCGATTTGGCGACAGTTTCAACATTCAGAATGGTGGGTTTTTGTAGTGGTTTGCTCATCTTGATGGGGTCTTAGCAGTGTGAACTGGCTTTATTGTGCGATATGCCGCACGGTTTCGGCAATGTCAATTGTTCTTTATTTACATTTATGCAACGTATTCGGGATCAATCCTCAATTCAAAACAAATGTCAAGAGGTTGAAATGTTTCCAGGAATTTGCTGATATCGCGCCATGACAGGCTTTGCTATCATCACCGGTCACTGGGATGCGCTTCAGAATGCTCAAGTTCGACTCCATACTTGCCGATAGCCAGCCACAGACTCTCATTCAATGTAAAGGTGCTACTGACTACACCTGTAAGATAAGTAAGATGGGGAAAGCATGAGCACCATTTTGATTGTTCTCGCTGCTATGCTGGCCAGCGCATTGATTGCAGGATGGCTGTACAGGCGACGCGCGCAGCGCCGTTACCGGCTGCCTTTTTTAAATGCCTTCGCGGGGGCGACAACCCGTAAACTCACGCAAGACGAACGTGATGCGGTTGAAAACTATCTCGAAACGCTTAACCGTTCTCAGTTAACGCCCGGGCCGACGGGGGCTACTGCTGCGCCTGTCGCACTGAAGCTTAACGCGCAGAGTGATACCGTGCTCTGCGTAACGCGCTCCATCACACGCTATGGTATCACCACCGATGACCCTAACAAGTGGCGCTACTATCTCGATTCCGTCGAAGTGCACCTGCCTCCGTCCTGGGAGCAGTACATTAACGACGAAAACAGCGTTGAGCTGATTCACACCGATTCGCTGCCGCTGGTTATCTCGCTCAACGGCCATACTCTGAATGATTATCTTCACGAAGCCCCGCGCTTTGCGCTGGAGCGCGCGAGTTCAACGCAGGCCTCCATTCGTGGTGAAGAGACCGAGCAGATTGAACTGCTGAACATTCGTCAGGAGACGCATGAAGAGTACGCCCTGAGCCGTCCGGACGGCATTCGTGAAGCCATCCTGATCGTTGCCGCTTTCCTGCTCTTTTTTGTCTGCCTGCTGACGCCGGACGTGTTTGTTCCATGGCTGGCGGGGGGCGCAGTGCTGCTTCTGGCTGCCGGGCTGTGGGGGATCTTTGCCCCGCCAGCAAAAACCTCGTTGCGAGAGATCCACTGCCTGCGCGGCACGCCAAAGCGCTGGGGCCTGTTCGGCGAAAACGATCAGGAGCATCTCAACAATATTTCGCTCGGTATCATCGACCTGATTTACCCGCGCCACTGGCAGCCGTGGATCGCGCAGGATTTAGGGCAGAAAACCGACATTGATATCTACCTTGACCGCCACGTTGTGCGTCAGGGGCGCTTCCTGTCTCTGCATGATGAAGTCAAAAACTTCCCGCTTCAGCACTGGCTGCGCAGTACGGTTATCGCCGCAGGCGCCGCGCTCGTATTCATCATGCTGCTGCTTTTCGTGCCGCTGGATATGCCTATCAAATTCACCCTGTCGTGGATCAAAGGGGCGCAGACCATCGAAGCGACCAGCGTGAACCAGCTCGATGAAGCGGGTGTACGTGTAGGCGATACGCTGCGCCTGAAAGGCACCGGGATGTGTAACATCCACACTCCGGGGGCGTGGAACACGCGCCAGAACTCACCGTTCATGCCGTTCGACTGCTCGCAAATTATCTGGAACGACGCGCCGCCGCTGCCGCTGCCGGAATCTGAAGTGGTGAATAAAGCCACGGCGCTGACCCAGACGGTCAACCGCCAGCTGCACCCGAAACCGGATGATGATTCACGCGTCAGCCCCGCGCTACGCTCGGCCATTCAGAAATCAGGCATGGTGCTGCTGGATGACTTCGGCGACATTGTCCTGAAAACTCAGGATTTATGCTCCTCGCAGGATGAGTGTGTACGCCTCAAAAACGCGCTGGTTAACCTCGGGAATAGCAAAGACTGGGACTCGCTGGTAAAACGCGCCGAAGCGGGACGGCTGGATGGCGTTAACGTGCTGCTGCGTCCGGTCAGCGCGGAGTCGCTGGATAACCTGGTCGCCACCTCGACATCGCCGTTTATGATGCGTGAAACCACCCGTGCGGCTCAGGCGCTCAACAGTCCGGCGCCGGGTGGCTTTGTGATTGCCAGCGATGAAGGCAGCGACCTGGTCGACCAGCCTTACCCGCAGGTCGCGCTGTATGACTATCCGGCACAGGAACAGTGGGCCCAGTTCCAGCGTCTGGCACAGATGCTGATGCAAACCCCGTTCAGTGCCGAAGGGATCGTCACCGGTATTTATACCGATGCCAACGGTACCCGCCATATCGGCCTGCACCGGATGCCGGACAGCGCAGGTCTGTGGCGTTACATTGGCACCTCTCTGCTGATGCTCGCCATGCTGGTTTCCATTTTCTGGAACGGTTTTATGGCCCTGCGCCGCTACCAGCGCTCGCGCACGCGTCTGGCTGAGATCCAGCAATACTACGAAAACTGCCTTAATCCTAAGCTGATCCCCTCCTCTGAGAGCCTGATCTGATAACGTCGTTGCGCGACAAGATGTGCTACCCTGTCGCGCACGTTTCTTCTGGCTGGAGTTCCCCTTATGCATCTTGATATCGCCTGGCAGGAGGTCGACACGGTTCTGCTGGATATGGACGGCACGCTGCTCGATCTCGCCTTTGATAACTATTTCTGGCAAAAGCTGGTGCCGGAAACCTATGGCGAGCAGCAGGGTATTTCCCCGGCAGAAGCGCAGGCGTTCATTCGTTCGCAATATAGCGCGGTACAACATACGCTAAACTGGTACTGTCTTGACTACTGGAGCGAGCGCCTCGGTTTGGATATTTGTGCCATGACCACCGCCCAGGGACCACGCGCCGTGTTGCGCGAAGATACGGTTCCGTTCCTGGATGCGCTGAAAGCAAGCGGCAAGCGCCGTATTTTGCTGACCAACGCGCATCCGCATAACCTGGCCGTGAAGCTGGAGCATACGGGGCTGGCGTCGCACCTTGATTTATTACTTTCCACCCACACATTTGGTTATCCGAAAGAGGATCAGCGGTTGTGGCATGCGGTGAAGGAAGAGACCGGTTTGCAGCCGGAGCGCACGCTGTTCATTGACGACAGCGAGCCCATTCTGGATTCTGCGGCAGCATTTGGCATTCGCTATTGTCTGGGCGTTACCAATCCTGACTCTGGCTTGGCTGAAAAAAGCTATCTGCGACATCCTGGACTGAACGACTACCGCCAGATGATCCCCTCACTGACCGTGAAGGAGACGCCATGAAAGAAAAACCCTCTGACGGGGTAAGACTGGATAAATGGCTGTGGGCAGCCCGTTTTTATAAAACGCGCGCCCTTGCCCGCGAGATGGTTGATGGCGGTAAAGTGCATTACAACGGCCAGCGCAGTAAGCCGAGCAAGCTGGTTGAGTTGAACGCTACCTTAACGCTGCGCCAGGGCAACGATGAACGTACGGTAGTGGTTAAAGCCATTACCGAACAGCGGCGGCCCGCATCGGAAGCCGTACTGCTTTATGAAGAGACGGCTGAAAGCATTGAAAAGCGCGAGAAGACCGCGCTGGCGCGCAAAATGAATGCGCTGACGATGCCTCACCCGGACCGGCGACCGGATAAAAAAGAGCGCCGCGATCTGATGAAATTTAAACACGGTGAGACTGAGTAACACTCACCCGCACGAGAGATGAAAATGGCCCAACACGACCAATTACACCGCTATCTGTTTGAACAATTCGCCGTGCGCGGCGAGCTGGTCACCGTATCCGAAACCTGGAAACAGATTCTGGAAAACCACAACTACCCGCTGCCGGTGAAGACCCTGTTGGGCGAACTGCTGGTTGCCACCAGCCTGCTGACCGCCACGCTGAAGTTTGCCGGTGATATCACCGTGCAGCTGCAGGGCGATGGCCCGATGACGCTGGCAGTGATCAACGGTAATAACCAGCAGCAGATGCGCGGCGTGGCGCGCGTTCAGGGCGACGTGCCTGAAAATGCAGATCTCAAAACGCTGGTGGGCAATGGCTACCTGGTGATCACCATCTCCCCGGAGGAAGGTGAACGCTATCAGGGCGTCGTTGGTCTGGAAGGTGATACCCTGGCAGCCTGCCTGGAAGACTACTTCATGCGCTCCGAACAGCTGCCAACGCGTCTGTTCATCCGTACCGGTGAAGTGGACGGCCAGCCTGCTGCGGGCGGCATGCTGCTGCAGGTTCTGCCTGCACAGGATGCGCAGACCAATGACTTTGAGCATCTGGCGACGCTGACCGAAACCATCAAAGCGGAAGAGCTGTTCAACCTGTCGGCGACCGACGTGCTGTGGCGTCTGTATCACGAAGAAGAAGTGACCGTGTACGACCCGCAGGCGGTGGAATTCAAGTGCACCTGCTCCCGCGAACGCTGCGCTGGCGCATTGAAAACCCTGCCGGATGAAGAGATCGACAGCATCATGGCGGAAGACGGCGAAATTGATATGCACTGTGACTACTGCGGTACGCACTACGTGTTCAATTCAATGGATATCGCTGAGATCCGCAATAACGCCTCTCCGGCGGATCCGCAGGTTCATTAAACCTCTGTCCCCCTCACCCTAACTCTCTCCCCTTTGGGGAGAGGGCTGGGGTGAGGGGCTGCCCCCAAAAGCTGAATCGTTTTCATAATGTAACCCTTACGTAATTTTCTTACATGTATGCGATTACATTCACATTCCTTCCGATAAAATCACCAGCCTTTAACCTTTTCGGAACATTTTCCCCAACCAAAAAGCGTTTCCTGCGATAATCCGCCTGCACTGTGACTGGAGTCGCAGCGTTTTCCGTTAGTAAGGGTTTTGTCCAGATGCATAAATCTATGAGCCCCGTCGCGGTTAACATCCCCAGAAAGACCCTACAATTTCAGGCAGTACATATTGGCTAAGGAGCAGTGATATGCGTGTTACTGGTTTAACCCCGCAAGATCTCAAGGCTTATGGTATTCACGACGTCCAGGAAGTCGTCTACAACCCCGACTACGATACGCTGTATCAGGAAGAGCTCAATCCAGCACTGGAAGGATACGAGCGAGGTGTGTTGACGAATCTTGGTGCTATCGCCGTCGATACCGGTATTTTTACCGGTCGTTCGCCGAAAGATAAGTATATCGTCCGAGACGAAACCACTCGCGATACGCTGTGGTGGGCTGACAAAGGCAAAGGGAAGAACGACAACAAACCGCTCTCCCCGGAAACCTGGCAGCATCTGAAAGGGCTCGTCACCCATCAACTTTCCGGCAAGCGTCTGTTCATCGTCGACGCTTTCTGCGGCGCTAACGCCGACACCCGCCTTTCCGTGCGTTTCATTACCGAAGTGGCCTGGCAGGCGCATTTCGTTAAGAATATGTTTATTCGTCCGACCGACGAAGAGCTGCAGGACTTCACGCCTGACTTCATCGTGATGAACGGTGCGAAATGCACCAACCCACAGTGGAAAGAGCAGGGTCTGAACTCCGAAAACTTCATTGCCTTCAACCTGACCGAGCGTATTCAGCTGATCGGCGGTACCTGGTACGGCGGCGAAATGAAGAAAGGGATGTTCTCGGTCATGAACTACCTGTTGCCGCTGCGCGGTATCGCCTCCATGCACTGCTCGGCGAACGTCGGCGAGAAAGGCGACGTGGCGGTGTTCTTCGGTCTTTCCGGAACCGGGAAAACCACCCTCTCCACCGATCCAAAACGTCGTCTGATTGGCGATGACGAGCACGGTTGGGACGATGACGGCGTGTTTAACTTCGAAGGCGGCTGCTACGCGAAAACCATTCGCCTGTCTGAAGAGGCCGAGCCGGATATCTTCCACGCGATCCGCCGCGACGCGCTGCTGGAAAACGTCACCGTACGTGCCGACGGCTCTATCGATTTCGACGACGCGTCGAAGACCGAAAACACCCGCGTCTCTTACCCGATCTACCACATCGACAACATCGTCAAGCCGGTGTCAAAAGCGGGCCATGCCACGAAGGTGATTTTCCTGACGGCGGATGCGTTCGGCGTGCTGCCACCGGTTTCCCGCCTGACGGCCAGCCAGACGCAGTACCACTTCCTCTCCGGCTTTACCGCCAAGCTGGCGGGTACCGAGCGTGGCGTCACGGAGCCAACCCCAACCTTCTCCGCCTGCTTCGGCGCGGCATTCCTGTCGCTGCACCCGACGCAGTACGCGGAAGTGCTGGTGAAGCGCATGCAGGCCTCCGGCGCGCAGGCCTACCTGGTGAACACCGGCTGGAACGGCACCGGCAAGCGTATCTCTATCAAAGATACCCGCGCCATTATCGACGCCATTCTGGATGGTTCTCTGGATAACGCCGAAACCTTCACGCTGCCGATGTTTGATCTGGCCATTCCGACGGAACTGCCGGGCGTGGACACGCGTATCCTTGACCCGCGCAACACCTACGGATCGCCGGAGCAGTGGCGCGAGAAGGCGGAATCGCTGGCGAAGTTGTTTATTGAGAACTTCGAGAAGTATACCGATACACCGGCAGGCGAAGCGCTGGTGAGTGCGGGACCGAAGCTGTAGGTAAAAGCAAAAAGGCAACGAAAGTTGCCTTTTTTAATGTTTTCTCCCTCTCCCCGTGGGAGAGGGCCGGGGTGAGGGCATCAGCCCGCACCTTTTTTAACTCTCTTTCACCTGCCCTCGCGTCACCGGCACCGGTAACCAGGCGCGAATGCTTAACCCACCCCGCTCGCTGGTACCAATCTCCAGCAACCCGTTATGGTTATCGATAATACGCTGCACGATCGCCAGGCCTAAGCCCGTTCCGCTGGTGCTGCGCGCGCTGTCGCCGCGCACAAACGGCTGGAACAGATGCTTACGCTGCTCAGGCTTAATGCCCGGACCGTCGTCCTCCACCTGGAACCAGGCGCGGTTGAGTTCAGACCCGCTGCTGACTTTAATCCAGCCATTGCCGTAGCGCGCCGCGTTGACCACCATGTTGGCGACCGCACGTTTGATCGAGAGCGGGTGCATACGAACCTGAATTTCACCGGCCTGCAGGTCGGTATCAATCTCGCGCTCGTAGCCGCTTTCCGCCGCCACCACTTCACCCAGCACCGCGTTCAGATCCGCCATCTCCATCGGCATCTCCTGCCCGGTACGCAGGTAGTCAATGAACTGCTCGATGATGGCATTACACTCTTCGATGTCCTTGTTGATGGACTCGGCGAGATAACCGTCCTCTTCCCCCATCATCTCCGTCGCCAGGCGAATACGCGTCAGCGGCGTGCGCAGGTCATGACTGACCCCCGCCATCAGCAGCGTACGGTCGTCAGCCAGCTGCTTCACGCCTGCCGCCATATGGTTAAACGCGCGCGTTACTGAACGCACTTCAGAGGCGCCATACTCGCGCAGTGGGGGTGGAATAATGCCTTTACCGACCTGCAGCGCCGCGTGCTCCAGGTCGACCAGCGGTCGGTTCTGGATACGGATAAACAGCCACGCGCCGCCTATCGCCAGCAGCATAATCGCCAGGGTGTAGCGGAACAGCGGCGAGAAGTCGCCCTGATGGATTTCGGTCAGCGGAACGCGCACCCAGATATTGGGTGACAGCCAGGTTTTCAGCCAGACGACGGGCGAGCTTTTGTTGACCTCAACGCGCACTTCCGTTGGGCCACCTAGCTGCTGCGCCATCTGCTGGCTGAGGAATTCATAGTGCTGCGCCCAACGCAGGCCAGCGTCTTCTGCCGCTTCATTGGAATAGAGCGAAATGCCCAGCTCACGGTAGATTTCACGGCGAAACGCCGGGGGAACAACCAGCTGCGTGCCGTCCTCCAGCTGCAGCTTATCGGTCATCAGCATACGCACTTCGTAGGCCAGGACCTTATTAAACTGCTGGAGGCTCGGCAGGATCGCAAAGTTCAGCACCACCAGGTAGGTCGTCACCAGGCTGACGAACAGCAGGGTGACGATCAGTAACAGGGTGCGGGCAAACGAGCTTCGCGGCGAGAAGCGCATTCGCCTCATGCTTTAGAGCCGTCCGGGACGAACACGTAGCCCAGACCCCATACGGTCTGAATATAGCGAGGATGCGCCGGATCTTCTTCCACCATGCGGCGCAGGCGGGAGATCTGCACGTCGATGGAGCGTTCCATTGCGGAATATTCGCGACCGCGCGCCAGGTTCATCAGCTTGTCGCGGGAAAGCGGCTCGCGCGGGTGGCTGACCAGCGCTTTCAGTACGGCAAACTCTCCGCTGGTGAGCGGCATTGGCTCATCTTCACGGAACATCTCACGGGTGCCAAGGTTCAGCTTGAACTTGCCGAAGGCAATGACGGCTTCTTCCTGCGACGGCGCGCCCGGCAGCTCGTTCGCCTGACGGCGCAGCACGGCGCGAATACGCGCCAGCAGTTCGCGCGGGTTAAACGGTTTAGGAATATAGTCGTCCGCGCCGATTTCGAGGCCTACAATACGGTCAACCTCTTCACCCTTCGCCGTCACCATGATGATTGGCATCGGGTTGCTCTGGCTGCGCAGACGTCGGCAGATGGAAAGCCCGTCTTCGCCAGGCAGCATCAGGTCAAGGACCATCAGATGGAAAGATTCACGGGTCAGCAGACGATCCATCTGCTCAGCGTTCGCGACGCTACGAACCTGGAAGCCCTGCTCGGTCAGATAACGCTCAAGCAGCGCGCGCAGGCGCATGTCGTCATCCACGACCAGAATTTTGTAGTTCTCTTGCATTGTGTGTACTCCCAAAGGTTCGGATAGTCTTTGTAACAGCGTATTCTAAAAAAGTGCACGTATTCGACCAGCGAATTCTGGTATAAATTCTAGTCGAAATTGTTACAAAGCATATTTAACAGCAGCTTATCTGCTCATTTCATCACATAAATCATTATTATTCCTGTCTGTTACACTGTGTGGTACGTATTGTGCGCAAAGACAGAAAACCGGCAGCAAAGGCTTCACCATGAAAACGCCCCTGATCACCCGCGAAGGGTACGAAAAACTTAAAAAAGAGATGGATTACCTCTGGCGCGAAGAGCGTCCTGAAGTGACCAAAAAGGTGACCTGGGCGGCCAGCCTGGGCGATCGCAGCGAAAATGCGGACTATCAGTACAACAAAAAGCGACTGCGTGAGATCGACCGCCGGGTACGCTACCTGACCAAGTGCCTCGAAAATCTCAAAATTGTCGATTACTCCCCGCAGCAGGAGGGCAAAGTGTTCTTCGGCGCGTGGGTGGAGATAGAAAACGATGACGGTGATACCCTGCGTTTTCGCATCGTCGGTTACGATGAAATTTTCGGTCGTAAGGATTACATCTCTATCGACTCCCCGATGGCCCGCGCGCTGCTGAAAAAAGAAGTGGGTGACCTGGCCGTCGTTCAGACCCCCGCCGGTGAAGCCAGCTGGTATGTCAATGAGATCGTCTACGTAAAATAGTCCGAGAGCGCCCTCCCCGGCTGGCATTTTGCCGTGTCAGCCCGTATAACTATCCCCTGATTTTTGACCCACAAGATGATAAAGCCATGATGAAAGATTCGCTCTGCCGCATTATTGCGGGTGAACTTCAGGCCAGAGCCGAACAGGTAGAAGCTGCCGTTCGCCTGCTTGATGAAGGGAACACCGTGCCGTTTATTGCACGTTATCGTAAGGAAGTCACCGGCGGTCTGGATGACACGCAGTTGCGTAACCTGGAGACCCGTCTGGGCTATCTGCGCGAACTGGAAGACCGACGTCAGGCAATCCTCAAATCCATCGGCGAACAGGGCAAGCTGACCAGCGAGCTGGAAAGCGCCATTAACGGCACCCTGAGCAAAACCGAACTCGAAGATCTCTATCTGCCCTACAAACCGAAGCGCCGCACGCGCGGGCAGATTGCGATTGAAGCGGGCCTTGAGCCGCTGGCCGATCTGCTGTGGAACGAACCTTCTCACGACCCGGATGCCGAAGCGGCGAAATTCATCGACGCCGACAAAGGCGTCGCCGACACCAAGGCCGCTCTGGACGGCGCGCGCTACATTCTGATGGAGCGCTTCGCCGAAGACGCCGCACTGCTCGCCAAAGTGCGTGATTATCTGTGGAAGAACGCCCACATCGTCTCTACCGTCGTCGCAGGTAAAGAGGAAGAAGGCGCGAAATTCCGCGACTACTTCGATCACCACGAACCGATTTCAACCACCCCTTCACACCGCGCGCTGGCGATGTTCCGCGGCCGCAACGAAGGCGTGCTCCAGCTCTCCCTGAACGCCGACCCGCAGTTTGACGAGCCGCCGAAAGAGAGCCACTGCGAGCAGATCATCATCGACCATCTTGGCCTGCGCCTGAACAACGCCCCGGCGGACAGCTGGCGCAAAGGCGTGGTGAGCTGGACCTGGCGCATCAAGGTGCTGATGCATCTGGAAACCGAGCTGATGGGCACCGTGCGCGAGCGCGCAGAAGATGAAGCGATCAACGTCTTCGCCCGTAACCTGCACGACCTGCTGATGGCTGCCCCTGCGGGCCTGCGCGCCACCATGGGTCTCGATCCGGGCCTGCGTACCGGCGTGAAGGTCGCAGTGGTTGACGGCACCGGCAAGCTGGTGGCGACCGATACCATTTATCCGCATACCGGGCAGGCAGCGAAAGCCGCCGTCGTGGTGGCGGCGCTGTGCGAGAAGTACAACGTGGAGCTGGTTGCCATCGGTAACGGCACGGCGTCCCGTGAAACCGAACGTTTCTACCTCGACGTGCAGAAGCAGTTCCCGAAAGTGACGGCACAGAAAGTGATCGTCAGTGAAGCGGGGGCATCCGTCTATTCCGCGTCCGAGCTGGCGGCGCAGGAGTTCCCGGACCTGGACGTTTCCCTGCGCGGTGCGGTTTCTATCGCACGCCGCCTGCAGGATCCGCTGGCCGAACTCGTGAAGATCGACCCGAAATCCATCGGCGTGGGCCAGTACCAGCACGACGTGAGCCAGACGCAGCTGGCGCGCAAGCTGGATGCGGTGGTGGAAGACTGCGTAAACGCCGTCGGCGTTGACCTGAACACCGCCTCCGTTCCCCTGCTGACCCGCGTGGCGGGCTTAACCCGCATGATGGCGCAGAACATCGTCGCCTGGCGCGATGAGAACGGCCAGTTCCAGAACCGTCAGCAGCTGCTGAAGGTGAGCCGTCTTGGGCCAAAAGCCTTTGAGCAGTGCGCGGGCTTCCTGCGCATTAACCACGGCGATAACCCGCTGGATGCCTCTACCGTTCACCCGGAGGCGTACCCGGTTGTTGAGCGCATCCTGGCCGCGACTCAGCAGGCGCTTAAAGACCTGATGGGCGACAGCGGCGCCCTGCGCAACCTGAAAGCGGTGGACTTCACCGACGACAAATTCGGCGTGCCTACCGTCACCGATATTATCAAAGAGCTGGAAAAACCGGGCCGCGATCCGCGTCCTGAGTTCAAAACGGCGACCTTTGCTGACGGCATCGAGACCATGAACGATCTCCTGCCGGGCATGGTGCTGGAAGGCGCGGTGACCAACGTCACCAACTTCGGCGCGTTTGTGGATATCGGCGTGCATCAGGACGGTCTGGTGCATATCTCTTCCCTTGCCGACAAGTTCGTTGAAGACCCGCACACCGTGGTCAAAGCGGGCGACATCGTGAAGGTGAAGGTGCTGGAAGTGGATCTGCAGCGCAAGCGTATTGCCCTGACCATGCGTCTGGACGAGCAGCCGGGCGACACCAACGCGCGCCGTGGCGGCAATGGCGGAGGCCGCGAGCAGCAGCGTCCGGCCGCGAAAGCCGCAAAACCGCGCGGGCGTGACGCCCAGCCTGCGGGCAACAGCGCAATGATGGATGCGCTGGCGGCGGCGATGGGTAAGAAACGCTAAGGCAACACCCCCCTCACCCTAACCCTCTCCCCAAAGGGGAGAGGGCCGGGGTGAGGGGAAAAATTATATCGTAAAATATGAAACCGATTGCATATCCATATTTAAACCACGAATTATCACCTCGTTAACAAATACCCTTCTTTTTATTTTCACCTCAATTCCGTAAATATTGAGCAAGGTCAAGCAGACCGCAAATTAATACGATTAACAACATCCGGTCACATTTTAATTATTGCTGATAAAAACTATTCTCATTATCATCGCAGTGTAGATTATTTAACCTCTCGTGGAATCAGGCATTATGCAATTCACTCCAGACAGTGCATGGAAAATTACCGGTTTTACCCGCGAAATTAGCCCAGCCTATCGGCAAAAGCTGCTGTCGCTGGGCATGCTGCCGGGCTCGTCATTCCAGGTCGTACGCGTGGCGCCGTTAGGCGATCCTGTTCATATCGAAACCCGACGCGTCAATCTGGTTCTGCGTAAAAAAGACCTCGCATTAATAGAAGTCGAAGCCTTATCCCGATAACAAGCCAGCGGTTTCAGTGAGTCTAAAAAAATGAAAAAGTTAACTATTGGCTTAATTGGCAATCCTAATTCCGGCAAGACAACGTTATTTAACCAGCTGACGGGGGCGCGTCAGCGCGTAGGCAACTGGGCGGGCGTGACGGTTGAACGTAAAGAAGGCCAGTTCACGACAACGGACAATCAGGTCACCCTGGTTGACCTTCCCGGCACCTACTCCTTAACCACGATTTCGTCGCAAACCTCGCTCGATGAGCAGATCGCCTGTCATTACATTTTGGGCGGCGACGCGGATCTGCTGATTAACGTAGTTGACGTCTCCAACCTCGAGCGAAACCTTTACCTGACGCTGCAACTGCTGGAGCTGGGGATCCCCTGCATCGTGGCGCTCAACATGCTCGACATTGCGGAAAAACAAAAGCTGCGCATCGACGTCGATGCGCTCTCCGCGCGCCTGGGCTGTCCGGTGGTTCCGCTGGTCTCAACGCGCGCTCGCGGTATCGACGCCCTGAAGCTGGCGATTGACCGTCACGCGGGAAACCGCGACGTTGAGCTGGTGCACTACGCCCAGCCCCTGCTGCGCGAAGCCGATCTGCTGGCGCAGGAGATGGACAACAGCATGCCTGCGAAACAGCGTCTGTGGCTCGGCCTGCAGATGCTGGAAGGGGATATCTACAGCCGCGCTTACGCCGGGCATGCGGCAGATAAGCTGGACGCGACGGTGGCCCGTCTTAGCGACGAGCTGGACGACCCGGCGCTGCACATCGCCGATGCGCGTTATCAGGCCATCGCCTCGATTTGCGACGTTGTCAGCAACGCCCTGACGGCAGAGCCCAGCCGCTTTACGGCGGCGGTGGATAAAGTTGTGCTTAACCGCTTCCTCGGTTTGCCCATCTTCCTGCTGGTGATGTACGTGATGTTCCTGCTCGCCATTAACATCGGTGGCGCACTCCAGCCCATTTTCGACGCCGGTTCCGTCGCGGTCTTCGTGCACGGTATTCAGTGGGTGGGTTACACCCTGCACTTCCCGGAATGGTTAACCATCTTCCTCGCACAGGGGATCGGCGGCGGTATCAACACCGTTCTGCCGCTGGTGCCGCAGATCGGCATGATGTACCTGTTCCTCTCGTTCCTGGAAGATTCCGGCTACATGGCCCGCGCCGCGTTCGTCATGGATCGTCTGATGCAGGCGCTGGGTCTGCCGGGTAAATCCTTCGTCCCGCTGATTGTCGGCTTCGGCTGTAACGTGCCGTCGGTAATGGGCGCACGCACGCTTGATGCGCCGCGCGAGCGCCTGATGACCATCATGATGGCGCCGTTTATGTCCTGCGGTGCCCGTCTGGCAATCTTTGCGGTCTTTGCCGCAGCCTTCTTTGGCCAGCAGGGCGCGCTGGCGGTCTTTTCGCTGTACGTGCTGGGCATCGTGATGGCGATCCTGACTGGTCTGATGCTGAAGCACACCATCATGCGCGGTGAAGCATCACCGTTTGTAATGGAGCTGCCGGTCTATCACGTTCCGCATCTGAAAAGCCTGGCGATCCAGACCTGGCAGCGCCTGAAAGGCTTCGTGCTGCGCGCCGGTAAGGTGATTGTCATCGTCAGTATCTTCCTGAGCGCGTTGAACAGCTTCACCCTCACCGGTCAGGCGGCAGACAACATCAACGACTCTGCCCTTGCCTCCGTCAGCCGCGTCATCACGCCGGTCTTCAAACCGATTGGCGTGCAGGAGGATAACTGGCAGGCGACCGTGGGCCTGTTCACCGGTGCGATGGCAAAAGAGGTGGTCGTCGGGACGCTGAACACGCTCTACACCGCAGAGAACATTCAGGAGCAGGAATTTAACCCGGCGGAGTTTCACCTCGGTGACGAACTGCTGGGTGCCGTAGAGGAAACCTGGCAGAGCCTGAAAGACACCTTCAGCCTGAGCGTGCTGGCGAACCCGATTGAGGCCAGCAAAGGCGACGGCGAAATGGCGACCGGTGCCATGGGCGTGATGGGCGAGAAGTTTGGCAGCGCGTCTGCGGCCTACAGCTACCTCATCTTTGTTCTGCTTTATATTCCGTGCATCTCAGTGATGGGGGCGATTGCCCGCGAGTCCAGCCGCGGCTGGATGGGCTTCTCCATCCTGTGGGGGCTGAATATCGCTTACTCGCTGGCGACGCTGTTTTATCAGACCGTTAACTTCAGCCAGCACCCGCGCTACAGCCTGGTCAGCATTCTGGCGGTCGTCCTGTTTAACGTAATTGTAATTGGCCTGCTGCGCCGGGCGCGGAGCCGCGTTGATATCAACCTGCTGGCGACGCGTAAAACCCCGGCCACCTGCTGCAACAGCCCGGCTGGCGACTGTCACTAAGGGGGAAAACAGATGGCATCGTTGATTCAGGTTCGTGACCTGCTGGCGCTTCAGGGGCGGATGGAGGCAAAGCAGCTCAGCCTCAGCCTGCATACGCCGCAGCCGATGATCGATGCCATGCTGGAACGCCTGGAAGCGATGGGTAAAGCCGTGCGGATTCAGGAGGACGCGGAGGGTTGCCTCTCCGGCAGTTGTAAAAGCTGCCCGGAAGGAAAGGCCTGCCTCAGGGAGTGGTGGGCACTGCGCTAACAAAGCCGGGCATTGCTGCCCGGCTTTATCGTATTACTTATAGACGTCCGCAGTAGCGCGAACGTTTTTGGTCTGTTTTTCTGCGCTGGTGACGACGTAGTATGTCCCGCCCAGCTCATCCGCTTTCTTCGACAGCTCTTTTCTTGCATCCATCGGCGCAGTGGTGTCAGACGTAGAAATCTCACCAATTTTCGTCAGATTCATCCCGGCAACTTTATCTTTTTCCAGCTCTTTCGCTGCAAAGACGCCAAATGACAGTGACCCAATAACCAGAGAAGTGACAATACCTGTAACAAGTTTCATAGCCTGACTCTCCATAGGATTGTTGTTTTGATTATCGTAGGCAGAACAACCGCAACGACATCTGGAGTATGGTTGCGGTGTGTTACTTTTTCCAGGCTGGATAGAAAATAATCAGTCTAAACGTTGACTTAACGCAACAAGCGCTGAACAAAATTCAACCGGATGGGAGATAAACGGCGCATGTGCGGCTTTGGCAATGACCTGTGATTCGCTGTCCGGCCAGAGGGAATCCAGTAATGGAACCACTTTGCGCGGTACCAGCCCGTCGAGATAGCCATAGATGCGCAGGTGCGGCAGGGTCAGCCCGGCCAGCGGCTCACGCAGGTCAACCGTTTTCAGGATCTCCAGCCCTCCGTTAAGCACGTCAACGTCCGGCATCGGCAGGGAAAGTACCACCTGTTTCAGCGCTCTGGCATCCTGGCGCGCGGTTTCGGTGCCCATCGTCTGCAAGGCGAGGAATCGCTCGACGGTCCGCTGGAAATCGTCGCTCAGCTGCTGCTGAAAGCCCGCCAGAACCTCAGGTTTGATGCCGGGCCACGCCTCTTGCGCGCTAAAGCATGGCGACGAGGCCACGGTGACCAGCGCCTTTACGCGCTCGGGCCTGGTGAGCGCAATCTGGCTTGCCACCAGCCCGCCCAGACTCCAGCCCAGCCAGATGGCATTTTGCGGCGCGGCGTCCACAACCTGTTGCGCCATCTCATCAAGCGACATCGCGCCAAAGCCGCGGCTGCGACCGTAGCCCGGCAGATCGACCAGATGTAACGTAAAGTGCGAGGCAAGTTCCTCGCTTATGCAATGCCATACTTCCGCGTTCAGGCCCCATCCGTGCAGCAGCACAAGATGGCAATTTCCTGTCCCTACGGTCTGCCACCACAGCGTCTTCATCAGTTACTGTTCTCTTTTTTCACATGGAGGTTGCACATGCTAACAGTGCCTGGCTTGTGCTGGCTATGCAAAATGCCGCTTGCCCTCAGCGCGTGGGGCGTCTGTTCCGTCTGCACGCGCTCGCTGGAAAGACCAATCACCCGCTGCCCACAATGCGGTTTATCGGCGACACACCGCGATTTACCCTGCGGTCGCTGCCTGAAAAAAAACCCGCCGTGGAGCGCGCTGGTGGCCGTGGATGATTATGTTCCGCCGCTGAGCGGGCTGATTCACACCCTGAAGTTTTCCGGCCAGAGTTCGCTGGCGCAGCCCCTTGCCCGCCTGTTACTGCTGGCGGTTTTGCAGGCGCGACGCGCCCGCGCTCTGCCGAAAACCGATATGGTAGTGAATGTTCCCTTATACCGACGCCGGCACTGGCGGCGCGGCTATAATCAAAGCGACCTGCTCTGCCGCCCTCTCGCCCGGTGGCTGGGCTGTCGCTATGATGCCAGCGCACTTACTCGCGTGCATGCCACCGCCATCCAGCACCAGCTCAACGCCCGGCTTCGCAAAAGAAACCTTAAAAATGCCTTTCGCCTTGAATTGCCGGTCCACGGCCTCCATATCGCCATCGTGGATGACGTCGTCACCACAGGCAGTACCGTTGCTGAACTTTCCCGACTGCTTTTGCAAAGCGGCGCCGCGTCGGTTCAGGTATGGTGTCTGTGCCGTACCTTGTAGCCCTTCTTCAATGGGCGTATGATTATACCCAGGTAATTTAGTCAACTATTAGGCCAAAGCTATGATCCGTATTTCCGATTCTGCACAAGCGCACTTTGCCAAACTGCTGGCAAATCAGGAAGAAGGGACGCAGATCCGCGTGTTTGTGATCAATCCAGGCACTCCGAATGCAGAATGTGGTGTCTCTTATTGTCCTCCGGACGCTGTGGAAGCAACTGACACTGCCCTTAAATTTGAACAGCTCACCGCGTATGTCGATGAACTGAGCGCGCCGTATCTTGAAGATGCGGAGATCGACTTTGTCACCGACCAGCTGGGTTCTCAGCTGACCCTGAAAGCGCCAAACGCCAAAATGCGTAAAGTCTCTGACGATGCGCCGCTGATGGAGCGCGTAGAGTATCTGCTGCAATCCCAGATCAACCCGCAGCTGGCGGGCCACGGCGGTCGCGTTTCCCTGATGGAAATCACCGAAGACGGTCTGGCGATCCTGCAGTTCGGCGGCGGCTGTAACGGTTGCTCCATGGTCGACGTGACCCTGAAAGAAGGGATCGAGAAGCAGTTGCTGAACGAATTCCCGGAACTGAAAGGCGTGCGCGATCTGACCGAGCACCAGCGCGGCGAGCACTCTTACTACTAATTCAGTCCCCGTCTGTAATGCCCGGTGGCGCTGCGCTTACCGGGCCGACCTTCCCTTGCTTTCTCCCTCTATATGTTGACCTGCGTCTCATAATTTAAATTTTGCCTCCCTGGGTGATTCTCAACCGCGACATGTTACCCGTATCATTCTCGTGGGCACTAAGCACACTCATAACAGCCGACTAAACTAAATAGTTTCCAGGATATCAGTATTAGTGCCGTTAACCACTCTGTTCCCAGTTGGGACAATCGGAAATTGTCGTTGAAACAATGACGTTACCCATAACAATTCAAAGGCCAGGTAAATCATGCCATTAGTCATCGTTGCTATCGGTGTTGTGTTATTACTGCTCTTGATGATCCGTTTCAAAATGAACGGGTTTATCGCTTTGGTTCTGGTGGCACTTGCAGTCGGTCTGATGCAGGGTATGCCGCTGGTTAAAGTTATCAGCTCCATTAAAGCTGGTGTCGGCGGCACGCTCGGCAGCCTGGCGCTGATCATGGGCTTCGGCGCCATGCTCGGTAAAATGCTGGCGGACTGCGGGGGCGCGCAGCGTATTGCCACCACGCTTATCGAAAAATTTGGTAAGAAGAATATCCAGTGGGCGGTGGTGTTAACCGGTTTTACCGTCGGTTTCGCGCTGTTCTATGAAGTAGGCTTCGTGCTGATGCTGCCGCTGGTGTTCACCATCGCCGCTGCCGCCAACATCCCGCTGCTGTTCGTGGGCGTGCCGATGGCTGCGGCGCTGTCCGTCACCCACGGCTTCCTGCCGCCGCACCCGGGCCCAACCGCTATCGCCACCATCTTCCACGCCGATATGGGTAAAACCCTGCTGTTCGGTACGATTCTGGCGATCCCGACCGTGATTCTGGCAGGCCCGGTGTATGCCCGCTTCCTGAAAGGCATTGATAAGCCGATCCCGGAAGGTCTGTACAGCGCCAAAACCTTCACCGAAGAAGAGATGCCGGGCTTTGGCGTCAGCGTCTGGACCTCACTGGTGCCGGTGATCCTGATGGCGATGCGCGCCGTGGCGGAGATGATCCTGCCAAAAGGTCACGCGTTCCTGGCCGTTGCAGAATTCCTCGGCGACCCGGTGATGGCAACGCTGATTGCGGTACTGATCGCGATGTTCACCTTCGGACTGAACCGTGGCCGCTCAATGGATCAGATCAACGACACGCTGACCTCATCCATCAAAATCATTGCCATGATGCTGCTGATTATCGGCGGTGGCGGTGCGTTCAAGCAGGTGCTGGTCGATAGCGGTGTGGATAAATACATCGCGGCCATGATGCATGAAACCAACGTGTCGCCGCTTCTGATGGCCTGGTCTATCGCCGCAGTTCTGCGTATCGCGCTGGGTTCTGCAACCGTTGCGGCAATCACCGCGGGCGGTATCGTTGCGCCACTGATTGCCACCACGGGCGTCAGCCCTGAGCTGATGGTTATTGCCGTCGGTTCCGGTAGCGTGATTTTCTCACACGTGAACGACCCGGGCTTCTGGCTGTTCAAGGAGTACTTCAACCTGACTATCGGTGAAACCATCAAGTCCTGGTCCGCGCTGGAAACCATTATTTCGGTGTGCGGTCTGGTCGGGGTGCTGCTGTTGAATATGGTGGTCTGATGCCATAAGTCGGGTGGCGGCTTCGCCTTACCCGACCTACTCGCTCCATGTAGGCCCGGTAAGCGTAGCGCCACCGGGCAATAAAAAACCCGCCACTGGCGGGTTTTTTTATCACTTCTTCGCGACTGCTTTTCGCCGCTTATCCAAATCCTTAATCAGCCTGTTCACCACGTCATCGGCAAACATCGTCTCAAGCGTTGTGGACAACTTACGACGCCAGTTCTTGTACTGATAGCTGGTTCCCGGAACGTTCACCGGCTCCGCCATATCGATCCAGTCTTCCGGCTGCAGGCCGAGTAGCGCGCTGTTGCTGTCGGCAATATAGCGCTGCAGACCACGGTTGAGCGTTGGCGTCATTGCCATCAGCGAGGCCTTATGTCCGGCACGCTTCGGCAGACAGCCATGCTTATGCAGCGCATCCAGCAGCCCCTGCTTCGCCAGCTCGCGATCCTGATACAGTCCACGCAGAACCTCCTCATCAGGATACAGCCCCAGCGTTTTACCGAGCGTCAGATCGCCGCTTTCCCAATAGCCACGAAGCGTAGGAAGGTCATGCGTCGTCGCGACTGCCATTGACTGTTCAGGGTACGCTTTCGGCGCGCGGAAGGTTTTCTCATGGTCGTTTTCAAAATAGAGCACTTTATAGGAGTAGACGCCGCTGTCGCGGAGCTTACTGACAATTTCCACCGGCACGGTACCGAGATCTTCACCGATCACCATGCACTGGTGGCGCTTACTCTCCAGCGCCAGGATCGACAGCAGATCGTCCACCGGATACTGCACATACGCCCCGTGATCGGCGGTTTCACCGTACGGGATCCACCACAGGCGCAGCACGGACATCACGTGGTCGATACGCAGCGCCCCGCAGTTCTGCATGTTCGCGCGCAAAAGGTCGATAAACGGCTCGTAGGCGCGCGCCGCCATCACGTGCGGATCCATCGGCGGCAGGCCCCAGTTCTGACCGAGCGGGCCAAGGATATCCGGCGGCGCGCCGACGGACGCTTTCAGGCAGTAGAGCTCACGGTCGCACCAGGTTTCCGCGCCGCCTTCCGCCACGCCCACGGCCAGATCGCGATACAGGCCGATCGGCATCTTATAGCCCTGGCTCACCTGCCAGCAGGCGGCAAACTGGCTGTACGCCAGCCACTGCAGCCACAGGTAGAAGTCCACCTCGTCGGCATGATTTTTACAGAACGCTTTGACTTCAGGGGTATCCACGGTCTGATACGCTTCCGGCCAGACCGGCCAGCCCCAGCGCATTTCGTCCTCTTGCACCTGATACGCGTGCAGCGCATCAAATGCCGCCTGCCAGTAGAGACTTTCACCTTCCTGCATCACGAACTGGCGGAAGGCTGCCATCTGCTCATCGTCGCGTTTCGCAAAGCCTTTCCACGCCAGACGCAGAGCCGCCATTTTCAGCGCGGTCACGCTGGCATAATCTACCCAGTCCGCATCGCGGGCCTGTTTCAGCATCTGCTGGGTGGTCTCGAGCTTCCACCACGCCTGCGCCTCTTTGCTGTTTTTGAAATCGTCTAATGCGTTAACGTCGATGTAAATCACGTTCAGCCAGCGTCGGGAAGACGGGCTGTACGGGCTGGCACTTTCCGGATTCGCCGGATAGAGCGCGTGGATCGGGTTGAGGCCGATGAACGCGCCGCCGCGCTCACCAACAGATGCCAGCATCTTTTTCAGATCGCCAAAATCGCCGATGCCCCAGTTGCTGTCGGAACGCAGCGTATAGAGCTGCACGCAGGCACCCCACAGCTTTTTGCCTTCGAGCAGCGCCTGCGGCTCATAGCAGCGTTTTGGCGCGACGATCACCCGACAGTGAAAACGCTGTTCGTCCTGGGTGAGCGTCAGGCTGTGATAGCCCTCGGGCAGCTTCGCCGGAAGGTTTAACGTTTTGCCGCCGGTGGCGTGGCCTTTATGCTGATGCCCCTCTTCGGTGGTGAGCAGCCAGCTAAACTCGCCGCGCCCCTCCACCGCCAGCGGCATCTTTTTGCCTGCGGTAAAGACCTTCACGTTGGGCACCGGAGCAACCGACGCTTTCGCGTCGGTTTTGTGCATGGCATCCAGCAAACGTCTTTTGGTGTCCGCACCAATAGACTGCGGTTTGCCATGCGCATTGATGTAACTGAGGCTAATTCCCGCCGCCTGCGCGGCACTGTCCAGACGTTTACTCTCCATCGCGCTTCCTTAGCGTTTTGCCTGCCAGATACGGGCCTGATAATCACGGATTGAGCGGTCAGAGCTGAACATGCCGCAGCGCGCGGTGTTCAGAATGCACGCCCGGGTCCACGCCTCCTGGTCGCGGTACAGCACGTCGACCTGTTTCTGCGCTTCAACGTAGGCCGTGAAGTCCGCCATCACCAGGTACGGGTCTCCGCCGTGTTTGTCCATGCTGTGCAGCATCTGGTCAAACGCGTGCTTATCGCCGTCACTGTATTTGCCGCTTTCCAGCTCCTTCAGCACCGCATCCAGCACTTTGTCTTTCTTACGCCATTTCACCGGGTCGTAGCCTTTGGCCTTGATGGCTTTCACTTCTTCAACAGTATGGCCGAAGATAAAGATGTTCTCTTCACCGACCTTCTCGGCGATTTCGACGTTAGCACCGTCCAGCGTGCCGACGGTCAGCGCGCCGTTCAGCGCCAGCTTCATGTTGCCAGTACCGGACGCCTCTTTCCCTGCGGTCGAGATCTGCTCGGAGATATCCGCCGCCGGGATCAGCATTTCCGCCGCCGAGACGCAGTAGTCCGGCAGGAACACCACCTTCAGCTTGTCGCCCACTTTCGGATCGCTGTTGATCGCCGCCGCCACCTTGTTAATGGCGAGGATAATGTTTTTCGCCAGGTAGTAGCCCGGCGCCGCCTTCGCACCGAACAGGAACACGCGCGGCACGCGGTCGGCCTGCGGGTTCTCGCGGATCTCTTTGTACAGCGCCAGAATGTGCAGCAGGTTCAGGTGCTGACGTTTGTACTCGTGCAGACGTTTGATCTGGATATCGAAAATCGCGTTCGGGTTGATCTCAATCCCGGTACGCATTTTCACAAACTCCGCCAGGCGAACCTTGTTCTCCAGCTTGATCGCGCGGTACTGCTCGCGGAATTTCGCGTCGTCGGCCTGTTTTTCCAGGTTGATCAGCTGGTCCAGATCGTTGGCCCACTCTTTCTTCAGGGTCTTGTCCAGCAGGCCAGCCAGCAGCGGGTTGCACTGCTTGATCCAGCGACGCGGCGTGATGCCGTTGGTCACGTTATGGAATTTGGTCGGCCACAGCTGGTGGTATTCCGGGAACAGATCTTTCACCACCAGATCGGAGTGCAGCGCCGCCACGCCGTTAACGGCAAAGCCGCTCACCACGCACATGTTCGCCATACGCACCTGTTTGTCGTGCACCACCGCCAGCTTGGCCCAGACGGCTTTGTCGCCCGGCCAGGTTTTCTCCACCAGCACTTTAAACTGGTCGTTAATCTTGTTGATGATCTGCATGTGGCGCGGCAGCAGCGCTTTCACCAGCTTCTCATCCCAGCACTCAAGCGCTTCCGGCATCAGGGTGTGGTTGGTGTAGGCGAAGGTGCGGCTGGTGATGGCCCAGGCGTCGTCCCAGCTCAGCTGATGCTCGTCGATCAGTACGCGCAGCAGTTCCGGGATGGCGATGGTCGGGTGCGTGTCGTTGAGCTGAATCACTTCGAAGTCCGGCAGCTGCGCCAGCTTGCGGCCCGCCAGGTGGTGGCGACGCAGAATGTCCGCCACGGAGCAGGCGCACTGGAAGTATTGCTGCATCAGGCGCAGCTTTTTACCCGCCAGATGGTTGTCGTTCGGGTAGAGGACTTTGGTCAGCTTCTCGGCGTCGATCCCCTGCTGCTCGGCGCGCAGGAAATCGCCGTCGTTGAATTTGGTCAGGTTGAACGGATGCGCGTGCTTCGCCTGCCACAGACGCAGCGGCTGCGCCACGCCGTTACGGTAGCCAAGCACCGGCAGATCCCAGGCTTCACCGGTAATAGTGAACGCTGGCTCCCAGAGCCCCTGCTTCGTCACTTTCCCGCCGATGCCAACCTGCACATCCAGCTGCGCGTTGTGGCGGAACCACGGGTAGGTATTGCGGTGCCAGTCGTCAGGCGCTTCCATCTGATGGCCGTCGGCAAACGATTGACGGAACAGACCATACTGGTAGTTCAGGCCATAGCCAATCGCCGACTGGCCGACGGTCGCCATGGAATCAAGGAAACAGGCCGCCAGGCGCCCCAGACCGCCGTTGCCCAGCGCCGGGTCAATCTCTTCTTCCAGCAGGTCGGTCAGATTAATGTCGTGCTCTTTCAGCACGTCCCCCACCTCCTGATACCAGCCGAGGTTCAGCAGGTTGTTGCCGGTCAGGCGGCCAATCAGGAACTCCATCGAGATATAGTTAACGTGACGCTGGCCTTTGACGGGCTTCGCCACGGGCTGAGCATCCAGCTGCTCTGCGAGCGCCCCGCTCACCGCCTGCCACCACTGGTGAGGCGTCATTTCATTTGCAGCATGAAGGCCAAAACGCTGCCACTGACGCGTCAGGGCAGCCTGGAATTGAGCTTTGTTGAAGGTAGGCTGTGACATAGGGGATCGGCATCCTTTAGAAAGAAAACACAAGTTAGCGCTAGTGTGCCTGGCTCATTTCACCTCTTCCTCCTCCCGTGGGGGATTAGACAGGGAGGAGTAGCGGGGATGAGCGTAAAAGTGTGATCGAGGCCACTCAGAGAGCATAATTTGAGTGTGCCCGGAAGAGGAAAAAGTAACCGGGGAGAATGTCAAAGAAATGAAATGCAGTTTTGGATGAAATTAATCCACGCGGAAATGATTGCTTACGGAGAATAATATTTCAGCAATCGGGTTCTGCCTAAGGAGATTATTAATCTCACTCAACTTTACCCGAAGTTTATTAAATTCGACGTCATTATCCCTTTCTGAAACCAGTTTCAGCGCAACCGCCTGACATCCATACAAGCCAGCAGTGGCGCGGTGTCAACGCATTTTTGAAAAAGTTCCAGCAACAGTCTGAATGTTTTGTGACAGAGTGCAAATTCAGAGCCACAAAAGCCAGACATAACTTGCAATAGTTCTCTTTCTGACCGACCTTATAGCTATTAATTACGAAGCGCAAAAAAAATAAATTCTCTCGTTCCCCACAGTGAAGTGAAACCTATGTTGATTCCGTCTAAATTAAGTCGCCCGGTTCGTCTTGACCATACAGTGGTCCGAGAGCGTCTGTTGGCTAAACTTTCCGGCGCGCATAATTTCCGACTGGCGCTGGTTACGAGCCCTGCAGGTTATGGAAAAACAACGCTCATTTCGCAATGGGCCGCAGGTAAGAGCGATCTAGGCTGGTACTCCCTCGACGAGGGCGATAACCAGCAAGAGCGTTTTGCCAGCTATCTGATTGCCGCTATTCAACAGGCAACCAATGGACACTGCGTCGCCAGCGAGGCAATGGTGCAAAAGCGCCAGTACGCCAGCTTGTCCTCCCTTTTCTCCCAGCTGTTTATCGAGCTGGCCGAATGGCATCGTCCGCTGTACGTGGTGATTGATGACTATCATCTGATTACGAACCCGGTTATCCATGAGTCGATGCGTTTCTTCCTGCGCCACCAGCCGGAAAACCTGACCTTAGTCGTGCTGTCACGCAACCTGCCGCAGCTCGGTATTGCCAACCTGCGCGTGCGCGATCAGCTTCTGGAAGTGGGCAGCCAGCAGCTAGCCTTCACCCACCAGGAAGCGAAACAGTTCTTCGACTGCCGCCTGACCTCACCCATTGAGGCCTCCGAAAGCAGCCGCCTGTGTGATGATGTCGCGGGCTGGGCCACGGCGCTGCAGCTGATTGCCCTTTCCGCGCGACAAAACAACAGCCCGACGCACCAGTCTGCGCGTCGTCTGGCCGGCATCAACGCCAGCCATCTCTCTGATTACCTGGTGGATGAGGTGCTCAACAGCGTCGATCCCTCCACCCGCAATTTCCTGCTGAAAAGTTCCCTGCTGCGTTCCATGAACGACGCGCTGATTGTGCGCGTTACCGGTTGTGAAAACGGTCAGCTGCAGCTGGAAGAGATTGAGCGTCAGGGGCTGTTCCTGACGCGCATGGACGATCCCGGCGAGTGGTTCAGCTACCACCCGCTGTTTGGCAGTTTCCTGCGCCAGCGCTGTCAGTGGGAGCTGGCCACGGAATTACCGGAAATCCACCGCGCTGCCGCCGAAAGCTGGATGGCTCAAGGCTTCCCGAGCGAAGCTATCCATCACGCGCTGGCCGCCGGTGATGCCAGCATGCTGCGCGATATCCTGCTCAACCACGCGTGGGGGCTGTTTAACCACAGCGAACTGACGCTGCTGGAAGAATCGTTGAAAGCCCTGCCGTGGGAGAGCCTGCTGGAGAACCCGCGCCTGGTGCTGCTCCAGGCCTGGCTGATGCAAAGTCAGCACCGCTACAGCGAAGTGAATACCCTGCTGGCGCGTGCCGAGCAGGAGATGGAAAGCGAAATGGATACCACCCTGCACGGCGAATTTAACGCCCTGCGGGCGCAGGTCGCGATTAACGACGGCGATGCGGATGAAGCTGAACGACTGGCGATGGTCGCGCTGGACGAACTGCCGCTGGCGAATTTCTACAGCCGAATTGTGGCCACCTCGGTACACGGCGAAGTGCTGCACTGCAAGGGCGAGCTGACGCGCTCCCTTTCGCTGATGCAGCAAACCGAGCAGATGGCGCGCCGCCATGATGTCTGGCACTACGCCCTGTGGAGCCTGATCCAGCAAAGTGAGATTTTATTTGCTCAGGGGTTCCTGCAGGCCGCCTGGGAAAATCAGGAAAAAGCGTTCCAGCTGATTCGTGAACAGCACCTGGAACAGCTGCCGATGCACGAGTTCCTGTTGCGCATTCGCGCTCAGCTGCTGTGGGCATGGTCGCGCCTGGATGAAGCAGAAAGCTGCGCCCGTCAGGGTGTAAACGTGCTTTCTGGCTTCCAGCCTCAGCAGCAATTGCAGTGTCTGGCCCTGCTGGTGCAGTGCTCGCTGGCGCGTGGCGATCTGGATAACGCCCGCAATCACCTTAACCGTCTGGAAAACCTGCTCGGCAACGGTCAGTACCACAGCGACTGGGTATCGAACGCCGACAAGGTGCGGGTGATTTACTGGCAGATGACAGGGGACAAAAAATCCGCCGCCAACTGGCTGCGCCAGACGCCTAAACCGGAATTTGCCAATAACCACTTCCTGCAAAGCCAGTGGCGCAACATCGCCCGCGTGCAGATCCTGCTGGGTGACTTTGAGCCTGCCGAAATTGTGCTGGAAGAGTTAAACGAAAACGCCCGCAGCCTGCGTCTGATGAGCGACCTGAACCGCAACCTGCTGCTGTTAAACCAGCTTTACTGGCAGGCCGGGCGTAAAAATGACGCCCAGCGCGTGCTGCTGGAAGCCTTGCAGCTGGCGAACCGCACCGGGTTTATCAGCCACTTCGTGATTGAAGGTGAAGTGATGGCGCAGCAGCTGCGCCAGCTGATTCAGCTCAACACGCTGCCGGAGCTGGATCAGCATCGCGCCCAGCGCATTCTGCGCGAGATTAACCAGCATCATCGCCACAAGTTTGCGCATTTCGATGAGAACTTCGTGGAACGTCTGCTGAACCACCCGGAAGTGCCGGAGCTTATTCGCACCAGCCCGCTCACCCAGCGCGAATGGCAGGTGCTGGGGCTGATCTATTCCGGCTACAGCAACGAGCAGATTGCCGGTGAGCTGGCGGTGGCGGCAACCACCATCAAAACGCACATTCGCAATCTGTATCAAAAGCTGGGCGTGGCGCACCGTCAGGACGCGGTGCAGCATGCACAGCAATTGTTGAAGATGATGGGATACGGAGTGTAATTCATTGCCCGGCGGCGCTACGCTTGCACGGGCCTACGGGTTTTGTAGGTCGGGTAAGCGCAGCGCCACCCGACACAACCGTTAGCACAGTTCCAGCTGCAAATTATTATCTTTAATCACCTGCATCACGCCCGCCGGTGGCATCACGTCGGTGTAGACCGCATTCACCATGCTGATGCTGCCCATATTCACCATCGCGTTACGACCAAACTTCGAATGGTCCACTACCAGCATCACGTGGCGTGAGTTTTCAATAATCGCACGCTTGGTGCGCACCTCGTGGTAATCAAACTCCAGCAATGAGCCGTCGCTGTCGATGCCGCTGATCCCCAGAATGCCGAAGTCCAGGCGGAACTGAGAGATAAAGTCGAGCGTCGCTTCGCCAATAATCCCGCCGTCGCGGCTGCGCAGTTCGCCGCCCGCGAGGATGATGCGGAAATCGTCTTTCTGCATCAGTGTGTTAGCAACGTTCAGGTTGTTGGTCACCACGCGCAGGTTCTCGTGATCCAGCAGCGCATGGGCGACCGCTTCCGGCGTGGTGCCGATGTCAATAAACAGCGTCGCCCCGTTCGGGATCTGGCTGGCAACTTTACGCGCAATGCGCTCTTTCTCTGCCGTCTGCGTGGCTTTACGGTCGTGCCAGGAGGTGTTGACCGAGCTGGACGGCAGCGCCGCGCCGCCGTGATGGCGCAAAATACGGTTCTGATCGGCCAGATCGTTCAGATCACGACGGATGGTTTGCGGGCTGACGGCAAACTGCTCTACCAGCTCTTCGGTGCTGACGTATCCCTGTTTTTTGACCAGTTCGATAATGGCGTCATGACGTTGTGTTTGTTTCATCAATTATCCCTGAAAATTATGTTCGTTTTCGCGCATGGAGCGTGTCGGCCATTGCCATTGCCAGCCCGACAGCCAGGCCGGTGACGTGCGCACCATTGGCGATAGACATACCAAACAGATCAAACCATCCGGCAATTAGCCATATTAACGCAAAGGCTATTAATCCGCGTTGTAAATAGATGCCGCTTTCCGGGTCGCGCTCCCCGCGAAGCCAGACGTAGCCCATCAGGGCGTATACCACGCCAGACAGCCCACCGAACCACGGGCCGCTGAATTTATGCTGCACATAGCCGCTCAGCAGGGCGCTGATAATCGTGATAACAATCAGCTTGCCGCTGCCGAGCCGCTTCTCAACGATACCGCCGAGATACCACCACCACAGCAGGTTAAAGAGGATATGCATTACCGAGAAGTGCATCAGCGCGTGGGTGAAATAGCGCCAGACGTCGAAATCCAGCGACGGATCGTACGGCCACGCCAGCGCGATCATCACGCTCTGGTCGCCCACCACGTTCATAATAATGAAGACAATAATGCAGGCCGCCATCAGCAGCAGCGTAAACGGGCCCGCGCGCTCGCGAATCGTGGCAAGGAAGGGAAAACGGCTGTAGTGAAGTCCACTGCCGGTCTGGCCGGACTGCCAGCTTGCCGCCAGATAGCGCGGGTCGCCGGGGTTCTCAAGGAAACGCGCCAGCTCCTCGTTTACCCGCCCTGCCTGGCTCTCGTCGGCCAGCCAGACGTCGGTCTGAGTATGTTGCTGGATGGTCAGAATAACGCCCTGCGTCGCCATATAGTCGACAAACGCCTGGGCGACGCGCGGGTTGGTAAAAGAGGTGATCATCAACATGGGCAGCGGTCGCTTATTTCCACACAAAAGGGGACAGTATAGCGGGATTAGCGCTCAAACGCGTATTCCACTTCTGCCGGGAAATGACGATGCCAGGCATCGAAGCCGCCGTCGACGCTGTATACCGCGTCATAGCCTTGCTGAATCAGGTACTGCGCCGCGCCTTTGCTGCTGTTGCCGTGGTAGCACATGACCATAACGGGCGTTTCAAAGTCGTTATCGCGCATAAACGCGCCTAATGAGTCGTTGGTGAGATGGAACGCGCCCGGCGTGTGGCCCATCGCAAAACTCTGCGGATCGCGGATGTCCACCAGCACCGCTTTTCCCTGGTGCATCTTCTGATGGGCTTCTTCTACGTTAATACATTCAAACTGATCCATGGTGTTCTCTTTACAGTGGTCAACGACAAGATTTTACCCCGTAGTGTACGTCCTGGCGGCGGGTAAACGCCATTATGTTATCCATATCACTCTAAATTGTTTTTTTGATGTTACCAAAAGCGCGTTCCTTTGCTATTATGAGCGATATCGAACATTTTTGAGCTTTAACGAAAGTGCATGAGGGTGTTATGGAAACCAAAGATCTGATTGTGATAGGCGGTGGCATCAACGGTGCCGGTATTGCGGTTGATGCCGCAGGACGCGGTTTATCCGTGCTGATGCTGGAAGCTAACGATCTCGCCTGCGCGACGTCGTCCGCCAGCTCCAAGCTGATCCACGGTGGCCTGCGCTACCTGGAACACTACGAATTCCGCCTGGTCAGCGAAGCGCTGGCCGAACGTGAAGTGCTGCTGAAAATGGCCCCGCATCTGGCGATCCCGATGCGCTTCCGCCTGCCTCACCGCCCGCACCTGCGTCCGGCATGGATGATCCGCATCGGCCTGTTTATGTACGATCACCTGGGTAAACGCACCAGCCTGCCGGGCTCGAACGGTTTGCGTTTTGGCTCAGAATCGGTCCTTAAGCCTGAAATCGTGCGCGGTTTCGAATATTCCGACTGCTGGGTGGACGATGCGCGCCTGGTGCTGGCGAATGCGCAGATGGTCGAGAAGAAAGGCGGCGAGGTGAAAACCCGCACCCGCGCGACCGCCGCTCGTCGTGAAAACGGCCTGTGGATTGTGGAAGCGGAAGACATCGATACCGGCGAGAAATTCAGCTGGAAAGCGCGCGGCCTGGTGAACGCCACCGGTCCGTGGGTGAAGCAGTTCTTCGACGACGGCATGCATCTGCCTTCCCCGTACGGCATCCGCCTGATTAAAGGCAGCCACATTGTGGTGCCGCGCGTGCATACCCAGAAGCAGGCCTACATTCTGCAGAACGAAGATAAACGCATCGTGTTTGTGATCCCGTGGATGGACGAGTTCTCCATTATCGGCACCACCGACGTGGAGTACAAAGGCGACCCGAAAAACGTCGAGATCGACGAGAGCGAAGTGAACTACCTGTTGAAAGTGTATAACGCACACTTTAAGAAACAGCTGTCACGCGATGACGTGGTCTGGACCTACTCCGGCGTGCGTCCGCTGTGCGATGACGAGTCTGACTCACCGCAGGCCATCACCCGCGACTACACGCTCGATATCCACGACGTAGATGGACAGGCGCCGCTGCTGTCGGTGTTTGGCGGCAAGCTGACCACCTACCGCAAGCTGGCCGAGCACGCGCTGGAAAAACTGGCGCCATACTACAAAGGCATTGGCCCGGCGTGGACCAAAGAGGCGGTGCTGCCCGGCGGGGATATCGGCGGTAACCGCGACGATTACGCCGCGAAGCTGCGCCGTCGCTTCCCGTTCATTACCGAAGGGATGGCGCGTCACTACGCCCGCACCTACGGCAGCAATACCGAGCTGTTCCTGGGCGACGCGAAAGCGCTCGCCGATCTGGGTGAACATTTCGGCCACGAGCTGTATGAGGCCGAGTTGCGCTACCTGGTTGAGCACGAGTGGGTTCGCCGTCTCGAAGATGCCGTCTGGCGTCGTACTAAAGAAGGGATGTGGCTGAATGCCGAGCAGCAGTCTCGCGTGGCACAGTGGTTGCAGCAGCATGCGGGAAAGCGTGAATTGTCGCTGGCGTCGTAAATAAAAAAAGCCGGGTGGCGGCTCCGCCTTACCCGGCCTACTCGATCCCGTAGGCCCGGTAAGCGCAGCGCCACCGGGCTTTGTTTTTACAACCGCACCGGATCAATATGCCAGATATTCTCGGCATACTCCTTGATGGTCCTGTCAGACGAGAAATAGCCCATATTGGCGATATTATGCATCGCCGCGCTGGTCCACTTCTCCTGCTGACGGTACAGCTCGTCCACCTTATCCTGACAGTCCACGTAGCTGCGATAATCCGCCAGCACCTGATAGTGGTCGCCAAAGTTAATCAGCGAGTCCACCAGATCGCGATAGCGGCCCGGCTCGTCGGGGCTGAACACACCGGTCGCAATCTGCGTCAGGACCTGACGTAGCTCTTCATCCCCTTCGTAGAACTCACGCGGGGAGTAGCCTTTTCTCCGCAGCGCCTCCACTTCTTCCGTGGTATTGCCGAAGATAAAGATATTCTCTTCCCCTACGTGCTCCAGCATCTCGACGTTCGCGCCGTCCAGGGTGCCGATAGTCAGCGCGCCGTTGAGGGCGAACTTCATGTTACTGGTGCCGGACGCTTCCGTCCCCGCCGTGGAGATCTGCTCGGAGAGATCCGCCGCCGGGATGATCAGCTGCGCCAGGCTCACGCTGTAGTTCGGGATGAACACCACCTTCAGCTTGTCGCCAATATCCGGATCCTGGTTCACTACCTTCGCCACGTCGTTGATCAGGTGAATAATGTGTTTCGCCATGTAGTAGGCGGACGCGGCCTTACCGGCGAAGATCTTCACGCGCGGCACCCACTCTGCGGTCGGATCGGCCTTAATGCGGTTGTAATGGGTGATCACATGCAGCACGTTCATCAACTGACGCTTGTACTCGTGGATACGCTTGATCTGCACGTCAAACAGCGCTTTCGGGTTTGCCACCACGTTGAGATGCATCGCCAGCCAGACCGCGAGACGTTTTTTGTTCAGCAGCTTGGCTTCACGCACGGCCTTGTTCACCGTCGGGAAATCAATGTGCTGTTCAAGCTCGCTCAGCTGGCTCAAATCGGTGCGCCAGGTGCGACCGATATTCTCATCCAGTACGTCAGAGAGCGGCTGGTTGGCCAGCGCCAGCCAGCGGCGTGGCGTAACGCCGTTGGTCACGTTGCAGAAACGCGTCGGGAAGATCTTCGCGAAATCAGCGAACAGGGACTGCACCATCAGGTTCGAGTGCAGCTCAGACACCCCGTTGACCTTGTGGCTGATCACCACCGCCAGCCACGCCATGCGCACGCGGCGACCGTTAGATTCATCAATGATCGAGGCACGGCTCAGCAGGCCGGTATCGTTCGGGTACTGCTCCTGCAGCGTCTTGAGGAAGTAGTCGTTGATCTCGAAGATAATCTGCAGGTGGCGCGGCAGGATTTTGCCGAGCATGTCCACCGGCCAGGTCTCCAGCGCTTCACTCATCAGGGTGTGGTTGGTGTAAGAGAACACCTGACACGTTACCTCAAACGCGTCGTCCCAGCTGAACTTATGCTCGTCAATCAGCAGGCGCATCAGCTCAGGAATGGAGAGCACCGGATGGGTGTCGTTGAGGTGAATCGCCGTCTTCTCGGCCAGGTTGGCGTAGGTCTTATGCAGCTGATGGTGGCGGCTGAGGATATCCTGAATCGTTGCGGAGACAAGGAAATACTCCTGGCGCAGGCGCAGCTCGCGCCCGGAGTAGGTTGAATCATCCGGGTACAGCACGCGGGAGACATTCTCGGAGTGGTTTTTATCTTCCACCGCCGCAAAGTAGTCGCCCTGGTTAAATTTGCCGAGGTTGATCTCGCTGCTCGCCTGGGCGTTCCACAGGCGCAGGGTGTTGGTCGCGTCGGTGTCGTAGCCGGGGATGATCTGGTCATAGGCCACGGCGAGGATCTCTTCGGTTTCCACCCAGCGGGATTTTTTCCCTTCCTGCTGAATACGTCCGCCAAAGCGCACCTTGTAGCGCGTGTTGTGGCGCTTGAATTCCCACGGGTTGCCATATTCCAGCCAGTAGTCCGGGGACTCTTTCTGACGACCGTCAACGATGTTCTGCTTGAACATGCCGTAGTCGTAGCGAATGCCGTACCCGCGGCCCGGCAGCGCCAGCGTCGCCAGCGAGTCGAGGAAGCAGGCGGCAAGACGCCCCAGACCACCGTTGCCCAGCCCCGGGTCGTTCTCTTCGTCAATCAGCTCTTCTAAATCCAGCCCCATCTCTTCCAGCGCGGTTTTGACGTCGTCGTAAATACCCAGCGACAGCAGCGCGTTAGAAAGGGTGCGGCCAATCAAAAATTCCATCGACAGGTAGTAAACCTGCCGCGTCTCCTGCGAAAGCTGGGCGCGGTTAGAGCGCAGCCAGCGTTCGACCATACGGTCTCGCACCGCAAACAGCGTGGCGTTCAGCCATTCGTGCTTGTTGGCAATGACCGGATCTTTCCCGATGGTGAACATCAGCTTGTAGGCGATGGAGTGCTTTAACGCCTCAACGCTGAGCGTGGGGGAAGAGTAGCTAAATGGAGCATTCATATCAGTAACTTCGCCTCGTTACATCAAGCGTTGATAAAGGTCGCGGTAGGACTGCGCCGCAACGTGCCAGCTAAAGTCCATGGACATCGCCTGACGCTGAACGTAACGCCACAGGGATGGACGGGACCACAAGACGAAAGCACGCCGAATCGCCCGAAGCAGCGACCAGGCGTTACTGTCTTCAAAGACAAAGCCGCTGGCGATGCCGTCCGCCAGGTTTTCCAGAGAGCTATCCGACACCGTATCTGCCAGCCCGCCCGTGCGGCGCACCAGCGGCAGGGTGCCGTATTTCAGGCCGTAGAGCTGCGTCAGGCCGCAGGGCTCAAACCGGCTCGGCACCAGAATCACGTCCGCACCGCCCATGATGCGGTGCGAGAACGCTTCGTGATAGCCAATCTGCACGCCCACCTGCCCCGGATGTTCCGCCGCGGCGGCGAGGAAACCTTCCTGCAGCACCGGGTCACCCGCGCCGAGCAGCGCCAGCTGGCCGCCCTGCTCCAGTAACCCTGGCAGCGCCTCCAGCACCAGATCCAGCCCTTTCTGGCTGGTCAGGCGGCTGACCACCGCAAACAGCGGCACCTTGTCGTTGACCTTCAGCCCCATTGCAATCTGCAGCTGGCGTTTGTTTTCCGCTTTGTCTTCCACGGAGTCGCGGCCATAGCGCGCGGCCAGCAGGAGATCGGTTTCCGGGCTCCAGATCTGCTCATCCACGCCGTTCAGAATACCCGACAGGCGGCCTTCACGGTGGCGCTGCAGCAGCAGCCCTTCCAGACCGTAGCCAAACTCCGGCTGGGTGATTTCACGCGCGTAGGTTGGGCTCACCGCCGTGATGTGGTCGGCGTAGTACAGCCCCGCCTTCAGGAACGAGATCTGCCCGTTAAACTCCAGACCGTGCATGTTATAGAACGACCATGGCAGATCGATGTCATTCATATGATGGGCGTAGTACATGCCCTGATACGCGAGGTTGTGCACAGTAAAGACCGATTTGGCCGGATGCCCTTTCGCCGCCAGATACGCAGGCGCCAGCCCGGCGTGCCAGTCGTGCGCGTGGACGACATCCGGACGCCAGAAAGGATCCAGCCCGACGGCCATCTCTGCCCCCACCCAGCCGAGCAGCGCAAAGCGCAGCACGTTGTCGGTGTAGGCGAACAGGTTCGTATCGTGATACGGGCTGCCCGGACGGTCGTACAGGTGCGGCGCGTCGATCAGGTAAATCCCTACGCCGTTGTAATGTCCAAACAGCAGGGTGATGCGTCCGGCAAAGGTTTCACGGCGCGTCACGACCTTTGCATCGGGAATGCCGCGCCGGATATCCGGGAAGGCGGGCAGCAGGACGCGGGTATCGACTCCACCGGCGATTTGCGCCGCGGGTAATGCACCAAGAACATCCGCCAGGCCGCCCGTTTTTAACAACGGGAACATCTCAGAACATACGTGTAAAACCTGCATCATCGCTCCTGTTTGATCTGCAGCTTCCGCAACATTTCCCGTGTGACTAACACGATCCCCTCTTCAGAACGGTAGAAGCGACGCGCGTCTTCTTCCGCGTTTTCACCAATCACCATTCCTTCAGGAATGACGCAGGCACGGTCGATCACGCAGCGACGCAGACGACACGAACGCCCTACCCAGACATCCGGCAGCAGAACCGCCGAATCGATATTACAGAATGAGTTTATACGCACGCGCGGGAACAGCACGGACTGCACCACCACAGAACCGGAGATGATGCACCCGCCGGAAACCAGCGAGTTCAGGGTCATGCCATGGCTACCGGAGCGATCCTGGACGAACTTCGCCGGCGGCAGCGATTCCATATGGGTGCGAATTGGCCAGTTCTGGTCGTACATATCCAGCTCAGGCGTCACGGATGCCAGATCGAGGTTGGCTTTCCAGTACGCTTCCAGGGTTCCCACATCGCGCCAGTAAGGCTCCGCATTCGGGTCAGACTGCACGCAGGACAGCGGGAAGGGATGTGCATACGCCATGCCAGCTTTGGTAATTTTCGGGATGATGTCTTTACCGAAGTCGTGGCTGGAGCTTTCGTCTTTGTCGTCTTCTTCCAGCAGCTCATAAAGATAATCTGCATCAAAGACATAGATCCCCATGCTGGCGAGCGATTTGGTGTCGTCGCCTGGCATGGTTGGCGGGTTCGCCGGTTTTTCAACGAAGTCGATAATCTTGTCGTCGCCATCTACATGCATCACGCCAAACGCGGTTGCTTCCGCAACGGGCACCGGCAGACACGCCACGGTGCAGCGCGCCCCTTTTTCAACGTGGTCGATCAGCATGTGGGAGTAATCTTGCTTGTAGATGTGGTCCCCCGCGAGGATGACGATGTATTCCGCGTTGTAGCGGCGAATGATGTCGAGGTTCTGGGTCACCGCATCCGCCGTGCCGCGGTACCAGTTCTCCCCGTGAACGCGCTGCTGCGCCGGGAGCAGATCGACAAACTCGTTCATCTCTTCGCTGAAGAATGACCAGCCGCGCTGGATGTGCTGCACCAGCGTGTGCGACTGATACTGCGTAATGACGCCAATGCGGCGAATGCCCGAGTTCAGGCAGTTGGAGAGCGCAAAGTCGATAATGCGGAACTTACCACCAAAGTGAACGGCCGGCTTGGCGCGCTTGATGGTCAAATCTTTCAGACGGGTACCACGCCCGCCCGCGAGTATCAGGGCAACTGTTTTTAATGGTAGCTGGCGCGCCAACATTAACGGATCGTTCTTCTCTAATCTAACCATGACTAACTCCTTTTTTATCATCTTTGGAATACGCACACTCCGTGCGCAGGCCCGTGCCAGACAGCCATTACTACCGGATTATCCGCTCCGGCAAAGGGGGGAACAGCTCGCCACTCCCCGTCAGGTAAAACAATCTCTGCGACGTCGTCCGTCGCGTTCAGCGTCACCAGCCACTTATCCGAGAGCAGGATTTGCAGGCAGGTGATGCCGTGTTGCCACTCTTGCGCGCTCAACGGCTGCGCGTCTTTATTCAGCCAGCTAACGTTGCCGTCGCCCTCCTCCCACCAGCGGTCGGCGGTAAGGGCGGGGATCTGCTGGCGAAGGTGGATCAGCGCCGCGGTGAAATGGGTCAACCCGCTGTTCGCCTCTCCCCAGTCGAGCCAGGTCAGGGTGTTGTCCTGGCAATAGGCGTTGTTGTTGCCGTGCTGGCTGTGGCCGTGCTCGTCGCCCGCCAGCAGCATCGGCGTGCCCTGCGACAGCAAAAGCGTCGTCAGCAGCGCATGAACGCTGGCGCGTCGCCGCTCGATCACATCCAGACTTCCGCCTAACCCTTCTATACCATGGTTAAAGCTATGGTTATTGTTAGTCCCATCGCGATTCTCTTCGCCGTTTGCCTCATTGTGTTTCTGATTGAAACAAACACAGTCGCGCAGCGTGAAACCGTCGTGCGCCGTCACCAGATTAACGGTGGCCGACGGACGTTTGCCGTCGCGCTTAAAGAGATCGCTTGAAGCGGCAAAGCGTCCGGCGAACTCCCCCAGCGACAGATCGCGCGCCAGCCAGAAGCGGCGGATAGCGTCGCGGTAGTGGTCGTTCCACTCGGCAAACAGCGGCGGGAAGTTTCCCACCTGATAACCACCCTCACCAATGTCCCACGGCTCTGCGATGAGCTTCACCTGTGAAAGCACCGGACAGTTTTTTATCGCCTCAAACAGCGGCGCCTGCTGGCTGAACGCCGGGGTACGCCCCATCACTGGCGCCAGGTCGAAACGAAAACCGTCCACGTGGTACGTCTCAACCCAGTATTTCAGGCATTCATACGCGTAATGCGTGACCGCCGGATGACTGAGGTTGAGGGTGTTACCGCACCCGGTCCAGTTCTCGTAATCGCCGTCGTCCCTGATCCAATAATAGCTACGGTTATCGATTCCGCGCTGTGAGAGCGTCGGACCGTCAAGATCGCTTTCCGCACTGTGGTTCAAGACCACGTCCAGAATGACCTCAATGCCCGCCGCGTGAAGCGCCTTCACCGCATCGCGAAACTCATCCCGCGCCTTTTCCGGATGGGCGGCATAGCGTGGGTCAAGGGCGAACATCGCCAGCGGGTTGTAGCCCCAGTAGTTGCTTAACCCAAGACGCTGTAGACGCGGTTCGCTGGCGAAATGCGCCACGGGCAGTAGCTCCAGCGCGGTGATGCCTAAGTGCGTCAGGTAAGCGACCATCGTCGGATGCCCAAGCGCTTTGTAGGTGCCACGCATCTCTTTAGGGATCGACGGGTGCAGATACGTCAGCCCTTTGACGTGCGCTTCATAAATGACGGTGTTGCCCCACGGCGTGCGCGGCGGGGCATCGTCTTCCCAGTCGTAGAGATCGTGCACCACCACGCTTTTGGGCGCGACGGACGCGCTGTCGCGGTGGTCAGGTTCGCCGTAGCCAACGTGGAACAGCGGGTCGTCTTTAAACTCGCCGTCCACGCGGTGCGCGCACGGGTCAATCAGCAGCTTCGCCGGGTTAAACCAGTGCCCCTGAGAAGGCACCCAGGGGCCGTGAACGCGAAAACCGTAATGCATTCCTGGCCGTCCTCCGGCCAGGTAGCCATGCCAGGTATCTCCCGTGCGCGCCGGTAAATCGTAACGGTGCTCGTTACCTTCCCCGTCAAACACACAGAGTTCCACCCGTTCCGCATGAGCAGAAAAGAGCGTGAAGTTCACCCCCTTTCCGTCAAAGCTCGCCCCGAGCGGTTCGGGTTTACCTGCCGTGAGCTGCGTCATTCGCCCTCCCGCACCAGCCAGATGGTGCCAAGCGGCGGCAGCGTCAGGCTCAGGGAGTTTGGACGCCCGTAGCTTTCGATGGCATCGCTTTGCACCAGCCCGCCGTTACCGGCGTTACTGCCGTGGTAGTGCATGGAGTCGGTATTGAGAATTTCGCGCCATTTACCCGGCTGGTTAATGCCGAAGCGATAGTGTTCGCGCGGCACCGGGGTAAAGTTGCTGGCAACGATGATCTCGTTACCCGCTTTGTCGCGGCGCACAAAGACAAACACCGAGCGCTCGTGGTCGTCCACCACCAGCCATTCAAAGCCGTACGGATCGAAGTCCAGCTCGTGCAGCGCTTTGTGGTGGCGGTAGGTCAGGTTCAGATCGCGCACCAGACGCTGCACGCCGTGGTGCCAGTTGTCCGCGCCTTCCAGCAGGTGCCAGTCGAGGCTGGCGTCGTGGTTCCACTCGCGCCCCTGGGCGAACTCATTGCCCATAAACAGCAGCTTTTTGCCCGGGAAGGCGAACATCCAGCCGTAGTAGGCGCGCAGGTTGGCAAATTTCTGCCACGGGTCGCCCGGCATGCGGTCGAGAATGGATTTCTTGCCGTGCACCACTTCATCGTGCGACAGCGGCAGCATGAAGTTTTCGGTGTAGTTGTAGAGCAGCCCGAAGGTGAGCTTATCGTGGTGATACTGACGATAGACCGGGTCGAGCTTCATATAGTCGAGCGTGTCGTGCATCCAGCCGAGGTTCCACTTGTACCAGAAGCCCAGACCGCCCATTGACGGTGGACGGGAAACGCCCGGGAAGTCGGTGGACTCTTCCGCCATGGTCACGGCGCCTTCCACCTGCTCACCGATGATGCGGTTGGTGTTGCGCAGAAACTCAATCGCTTCCAGGTTTTCACGGCCACCATACTCGTTCGGGATCCACTCCCCCTCTTTGCGGCTGTAGTCGCGGTAGATCATTGAGGCCACCGCATCCACGCGCAGGGCATCAATGCCGAAACGCTCGATCCAGTACAGCGCGTTCCCGACCAGATAGTTCGACACTTCACGGCGACCGTAGTTGTAGATCAGCGTGTTCCAGTCCTGGTGATAGCCTTCGCGCGGGTCGCTGTGCTCGTACAGCTTCGTGCCGTCGAACTCTGCCAGCGCAAAATCATCCGACGGGAAATGGCCCGGCACCCAGTCGAGGATCACGTTCAGCCCGGCGGCGTGCGCGGCATCGATAAAATAGCGGAAGTCATCGCGGGTACCGAAACGGCGAGTAGGTGCATACAGCCCGGTAGGCTGATAGCCCCAGCTGCCGTCGAACGGGTGCTCGTTAACCGGCAGCAGCTCCAGGTGGGTAAAGCCCATCCATTTGGCGTACGGCACCAGCTGGTCCGCCAGCTCGCGATAGCTCAGCCAGAAGTTGTTATCGGTGTGACGACGCCACGAGCCGAGATGCACCTCATAAACGGAGATCGGCGCATCGAAGCGGTTGGCCTGCTTGCGCTCTTCCGTCTGGACAACCTTTTCCGGCAGCCCGCAAATCAGCGAGGCGGTATTCGGGCGCAGCTCTGCCTCAAAGGCGTACGGGTCGGATTTAATACGCAGCTTGCCGTTGGCATCGATCATCTCAAATTTGTAGAGCTGACCGTTGTGCGCGCCGGGGATAAACAGCTCCCAGATGCCGGTTTCCCGACGCAGGCGCATGGGGTGACGACGTCCGTCCCAGTAGTTGAACTGCCCGACGACGGAGACGCGCTGGGCGTTTGGCGCCCATACGGAAAAGCGCGTGCCGGTGATACCGTCCATGGTATCCGCATGGGCACCCAGCGTTTCGTAAGGGCGTAAATGGGTCCCTTCGGACAGCAGCCAGGCGTCCATCTCTTTTAAGAGCGGGCCGAAGCTATAGGGATCGTCAATCAGGTTTTGCTGGCCGTGCCAGATGACGGCGAGCTGGTAACGAAAGGGGTTTTTACGGCGGGGCATCACGCCCGAGAAGAAGCCACGCGAGTCGAGGCATTCCAGATTACCCACCTTGCGGCCGGTTTTGGGTTCGATAACCCACACTTCTGTTGCATCCGGTAACAGCGCACGAACTTCCAGTCCGGCCTCTGTACGGTGCATCCCTAGCACAGAAAAGGGGTCGGCAAAGTGACCCGCAATAAGCGCATTAATCACGTCTCTCGAAATACGATCGGACATGGTATTCATCCTGTTTTTTTATGTCGCCCTTTTTACGCGCTCCGGGACGACTTTTAATGTGACCTAAACGGTGCAGCTAATCCTCTCTGCTCCGTCCTACCCTCAGGTGAGAAATAAATCTTCCTTAAAGCATAGCCAACGACGTGGTTCCTCCCGATAAAAAATAAGACATCTGCGTTTTACTCCATGTAGTACGCATAAAAAGGGGGGCGAAAATCACCCCCCCGTGTTTAACAAATTATTACGCCAGCTGGCGCAGCATGCGGCGCAGCGGCTCTGCGGCACCCCACAGCAACTGGTCGCCGACGGTGAATGCGGAGAGATACTCCGGCCCCATGTTCAGCTTGCGCAGGCGGCCAACCGGGGTGGTCAGCGTGCCGGTCACGGCTGCCGGGGTCAGTTCACGCATGGTGATATCGCGATCGTTTGGCACCACTTTCGCCCACGGGTTGTGTGCGGCCAGCAGCTCTTCCACGGTCGGAATAGAAACATCTTTTTTCAGTTTAATGGTGAAGGCCTGGCTGTGGCAGCGCAGCGCGCCGATACGCACGCACAGACCGTCAACCGGAATGGTGTTCGCGGTCGCGAGGATTTTGTTGGTCTCCGCCTGGCCCTTCCACTCTTCGCGGGTCTGGCCGTTATCCAGCTGTTTGTCGATCCACGGGATCAGGCCACCGGCCAGCGGTACGCCGAAGTTATCCACCGGCAGCTCGCCGCTGCGGGTCAGCTGAGTGACCTTACGCTCGATGTCGAGGATCGCGGACGCCGGGTTTGCCAGCTCGGTCGCGACGCTCTGGTGCAGCTGGCCCATCTGGGTCAGCAGCTCACGCATATGACGCGCGCCGCCGCCGGAGGCCGCCTGGTAGGTCGCCACGGAGACCCACTCCACCAGATCCTGCGCGAACAGGCCGCCGAGGGACATCAGCATCAGGCTGACGGTGCAGTTACCGCCGACAAAGGTTTTCACGCCGTTGTTCAGGCCGTCGGTGATCACGCCCTGGTTAACCGGGTCGAGAATGATGATGGCATCGTCTTTCATGCGCAGTGAAGACGCCGCGTCAATCCAGTAGCCCTGCCAGCCGCTTTCACGCAGCTTCGGATAGATTTCGTTGGTATAATCGCCGCCCTGGCAGGTCACAATAATGTCGAGTGCCTTCAGCGCTTCCAGATCGTAAGCATCCTGCAACGTGCCTGTGGTACCACCAAAGGACGGTGCAGCCTGGCCGAGCTGGGAAGTAGAGAAGAAGACCGGGCGGATGGCGTCGAAATCGCGCTCTTCAACCATGCGTTGCATGAGTACAGAGCCGACCATACCGCGCCAGCCGATAAAACCAACGTTTTTCATAGCATTTTTTCCTGCAAGGGGTGTGTGCTGATTGTGCAAGCCAGTATTGAACTGGGATATGCTTCACATTACAAAATGCTGCCAAAGTCGCAAGCGAAATTAATCGATGATTGCCCGGCTATCAGAAAAAGTGCTAATCATCGGAATAACACTACTAAGTATCAGGGATAATTTAAAGATGAGTGAAATCATTTCCGCCGCGGTTTTATTGATCCTGATTATGGATCCGCTCGGTAATCTGCCAATCTTCATGTCGGTGCTGAAGCACACCGAGCCGAAGCGCCGCCGGGCGATCATGATCCGCGAGCTGCTCATCGCCCTGCTGGTGATGTTTATTTTCCTGTTCGCGGGTGAAAAAATCCTCGCTTTCCTGAATCTGCGCGCTGAAACGGTCTCAATTTCCGGCGGGATTATTCTGTTCCTGATTGCCATTAAGATGATTTTCCCGAGCGCCGAAGGCAGCAGCAGCAGCCTGCCCGCGGGCGAAGAGCCGTTTATTGTGCCGCTGGCGATTCCACTCGTTGCCGGGCCAACGATTCTGGCGACGCTGATGCTGCTGTCGCATCAGTATCCGAACCAGATGAGCCATCTGGTCATTGCTCTGCTCATTGCCTGGGGCGGGACGTTTATCATCCTGCTGCAGTCGTCGCTGTTCCTGCGCCTGCTGGGTGAGAAAGGGGTAAACGCGCTGGAGCGCCTGATGGGGCTGATTCTGGTGATGATGGCAACGCAGATGTTCCTGGATGGGATCCGGGCGTGGATGAAAGGCTGACTTTCTCCCTCTCCCTGTGGGAGAGGGCCAGGGTGAGGGCATCAGGCCGCAGAGGACAGCCCACCTAACCCTTACGAATCAAATACCGATACGGCAGCGCCTCGGTCTGCTGCGCCACCAGCTCATGCTCCATAAAGGTACAAAAACCGGGAATATCGCGCGTGGTGGCCGGATCGTCGGCAATAATCAGCAGCGTTTCACCGGTCTGCATGTTACGCACGGTTTTACGTACCATCATTACCGGCTCCGGGCAGCGAAGGCCCTGGGCATCAAGGGTGTGGTCTGGGCTGGAAAACAGGTCGGTCATGATCTTCTCGGTCAGGTAAAAACGGCTGTAGTTTACGCCCCGGCGCGGGCAATGCAAACCAGGTTAACGATTGCGCAAAAACTAACCATTGCAATGTCCAGCCAAAGCAGTATCATGCTGCGGTTTTTATTGGGTTCCCTCACCCCAACGTATAAAAAGGTCACAATATGACGCAGTTTTCTGAATCACAGCGCGTAAAAGCGTTGTTCTGGCTTTCGCTTTTCCATTTGCTGGTGATCACCTCCAGCAACTATCTGGTGCAGCTCCCTATCTCCATTTTTGGTTTTCATACCACCTGGGGCGCATTCAGTTTTCCGTTTATTTTCCTCGCCACCGATCTGACCGTGCGTATCTTTGGCGCCCCGCTGGCGCGTCGCATTATTTTTGCGGTCATGCTCCCGGCGCTGTTCATCTCGTACGTGATCTCCTCCCTGTTTTACATGGGAAGCTGGCAGGGCTTTGAGGCGCTGACCCACTTCAACCTGTTTGTCGCCCGTATCGCCGCAGCGAGCTTTATGGCCTACGCGCTGGGGCAGATCCTCGACGTGCACGTGTTTAACCGCCTGCGCCAGAATCATCGCTGGTGGATGGCGCCGACCGCGTCCACGCTGTTCGGCAACGTGAGCGATACCCTGGCCTTCTTCTTCATCGCCTTCTGGCGCAGCCCGGATGCCTTCATGGCCGAGCACTGGATGGAGATCGCGCTGGTGGACTACTGCTTCAAGGTGCTTATAAGCATTGTTTTCTTCCTGCCGATGTACGGCGTGCTGCTGAATATGTTGCTGAAAAGGCTGGCAGATAAATCTGAAATCACGGCATTGCAGGCTGGTTAAGGGTTCGCTTTATCAGTTGTGATAAGATGGGTGAATGAGCCGCTATGGCCGTTTATCGAAAGGAAGAAGTCAATGCGCAATCTGGTTAAATATGTCGGGATTGGCCTGCTGGTTGTGGGTCTTGCAGCCTGTGATAACAGCGACACGAAAACGCCTGCTCAGGGCGCATCCGCAGAGAGCAACGCGACCGGTCAGCCGGTGAATCTGATGGATGGCAAACTCAGTTTCTCTCTGCCAGCCGATATGACTGACCAGAGCGGCAAGCTGGGCACCCAGGCGAACAACATGCACGTTTACTCCGACGCAACCGGCCAGAAAGCGGTCATTGTGATTGTGGGCGACGACACCAGCGAAGACCTGGCCGTCCTGTCCAAACGTCTGGAAGACCAGCAGCGCGGCCGCGATCCGCAGTTGCAGGTGGTGACGAATAAATCCATCGAGCTGAAAGGCCATAAGCTGCAACAGCTGGACAGCATCATCTCCGCAAAAGGCCAGACCGCTTATTCTTCTGTGGTGCTGGGCAAGGTGGATAACAAACTGCTGACCCTGCAGATTACCCTGCCAGCGGAAGACCAGCAGAAAGCGCAGACGGCTGCTGAAAACATCATTAACACCATCGTGATCCAGTAACGCTTCACGATGATGACGTGGCCTCCGGTGCCTGCACCGGGGGCCATTTTTTTAGCCGCCACGTCAGCAACAACGCAATCATTACCAGACCCGCCGCGGCAAGGTAGATCACCGGTACCCCTGCCCGGGCCATCACCAGCCCCGCCAGAGGGCCGGTAATGCCTAAAGACATATCCATAAATACCGTATAGGTCGCCAGCGCCGCCCCCTGGTTCTGCTGCGGCACGGCTTTAACCGCCACCACGCCCAGCGCCGGGAAGACCAGTGAAAACCCCGCCCCTGCGAGGAATACGCCAATTTTCGCCATCCAGGGCACCATCGCGATGCCGGTCAACAGCAGCCCGACAATCTCTACCGCAAAGCAGATCATCGCCACGTTCAGCCCGCCCAGACGGTTGATGCCGTTCGGGAAAAGCAGGCGCGTGCCCACAAACGCTCCGCTAAAGAGGGTTAACGCAAAGGCCGCCCCCTCCCAGCCTTTGGCGTCATAAAACAGGGTAATGAAGGTCGCAATCACGCCGAAGCCGGTGGTCGCCAGGGCCAGCGCCATGCCGTAAGGCCAGACGCGCCCCAGCACGGCCCGAAACGGCAGCGGCTTGCCCTTGCTGGCCTTCACCTTCGGGCGCGGCAGCGCAAACAGAATCGCCGCAAGCGCGACCGCCATAATGGTGATGGCCAGGCCATACAGCCCGCCAAGCGCAAAGCAAGCCACGCCAAGCGGTGCGCCGAGCGCCATCGCCCCGTAGGTGACGATCCCGTTCCACGAGATCACCCGGCCAATGTGTGGCGCACCGACAACCCCCACGCCCCACAGCGTCGAGCCGGTTCCTGCCAGGCTTTGCCCAATGCCGAGAATGACGCGCCCCAGACAGAGCAGCGCCAGGCTGACCAGCGGCCAGTGGCTGGTGGTAGCGGCCAGCAGGTAGCTCAGGCCACTCAGAAAGCAGCCGCAGAGCCCCATAATCACAATGCGTTTTGGACCGAAAAGATCGGCGTAGCGTCCGGCGTGCGGGCGGCTCAGAAGCGTGGCGAAATACTGCAGGCTGATGACAAGTCCCGCCCAGAATGCACTAAACCCCATCACGTCATGGACGTAGCCCGGCAGAACCGCCAGCGGCAGGCCGATCGTTAAGTAGCTGGCAAAGTTGAAGATAACAACGGAAACAATGCGCAGATTGAGGCGCAATCCGCTCAGCGCCGGTTCGGCGGCAGGTTCGGGCATCGGGTTCTACCTGATTTTTTGCAACAGTGTTTCACTATTACCACGGCGCAATAAGAAAATCAGCCCCGACTTTCAGATTATCGGTGCCAGACGAAGCGGCCCCCAGGCACTACACTTATCGGGTCATCTTATTAAGGAACGCGCATGTTAGCTCCCCAGCCCGATAAAGCAGGACTCCATATCTTATTAAAACTCGCCTGTCTGGTGGTTATCCTTGCGGGTATCCATGCTGCCGCTGACATTATCGTCCAGCTCCTGCTGGCGCTCTTTTTTGCCATTGTCCTCAATCCGCTGGTGACCTGGTTTTTACGTCGGGGCGTGAGCCGCCCGGTGGCCATCACCATCGTGGTTATTGTGATGCTGATTGGCCTGACGGCGCTCTTCGGCGTACTGGCGGCGTCACTGAGCGAATTCTCCACCATGTTGCCGCAGTACAATAAAGAGCTGACGCGTAAGATCGTCGCGCTGCAGGAGATGATGCCCTTTCTTAACCTGCATATCTCACCCGAACGGATGCTGCGCAGGATGGATTCCGAGAAGGTCATGACCTACGCCACCACGCTGATGACCGGTCTTTCCGGCGCGATGGCCAGCATTTTGCTGCTGGTCATGACGGTGGTGTTTATGCTGTTCGAAGTGCGTCATGTTCCGTATAAGCTGCGCTTTGCTTTAAACAACCCGCAAATACATATTGCCGGTTTACACCGGGCATTAAAGGGCGTCTCCAAATATCTGGCGCTGAAAACGCTGCTCAGCGTATGGACCGGGATTATTGTCTGGCTGGGGCTGATGCTGATGGACGTCCAGTTCGCGCTGATGTGGGGCGTACTGGCGTTTCTGCTGAACTACGTGCCGAATATTGGCGCGGTGCTTTCCGCCGTGCCGCCGATGATTCAGGCGTTTCTGTTTAACGGTTTTTACGAATGTATGCTGGTCGGCGCGCTGTTCCTCGTCGTGCATATGGTGCTGGGTAATATTCTTGAACCGCGGATGATGGGACACCGGCTCGGCATGTCGACGCTGGTGGTGTTTTTATCCTTGTTGATTTGGGGATGGCTGCTGGGCCCGGTCGGCATGCTGCTGTCGGTCCCGCTGACCAGCGTATGTAAAATCTGGATGGAAACCACCAAAGGGGGCAGCAAGCTGGCGATCCTGCTTGGGCCGGGGCGGCCAAAAAGCCGGCTGCCGGGGTAGCAAACCTACCAGTATCGGTAGGTTTAAAGCGTCAATAATACGCCGTACATTACCGCGATTATCATCCGTCGCGGTATTTTTTATTTGCGTTAAGGTATATTAATTCTGTTTTTATTTGCTCCCCACGTATTTCTACAAAACGCAATGACTGCTCTAACGCAAATTGAAAAAAACCGAAAAGCGCTATTTTTTCCGTGATATTATACCTCTCCTTCGCGTCAACGTAATGCAAACATTAATATTGATTAAAAATACACCCAGCGCAAACGACCGACTGGATGAATATTATTTGTGAAAACCACTAACTTTAATTGTTATTATTGATATGGAGTTGTTGATGAAAAAGATCGTTAAATGGTGTGCAGCAGCAGTATTCGTTGGCGCACTGGCAGGCTGTGCGCGTACCGCCCCTATCGCTCAGGTTCACTCCACCGTCAGTGCAGGCCATACTGCCGATCAGGTGAAAACGGCGATTTTGAAAGCGGGCCAGAAACGTGACTGGATCATGACGGAAGCGGGTCCGGGCGTGATTAAGGGGCGTTTACAGGCGCGCGATCACTCCGTCCAGGTGCGTATTCCGTATTCAGCAACAAGCTATTCAATCAATTACGAAAGCAGCCTGAACCTGAAAGCGGCAGACGGTAAAATTCACAAAAATTATAACCGTTGGGTGAATAACCTCGACCACGATATTCAGCTGAACCTCTCTGCGGGCGCCGCACTGTAATATTTTTCTAAAGTCGGGCCAGATATGGCCCGATAACCCCTATTTCTTGCCCTGAAAGGTTATGCAGCAATGTACGAAAAGGACACGCTCAGCGCACTGGATGCCATTACCGAAGCGCAACGCATCGCATTTGCGCCGATGTTATTTCAGACCGCGCTTTGTCTGCGTAACTCAGGCATTCTCGCCTGGCTCGATAAACAGGGTAAAGCGGGTGCCAGCCTTGAAGAAATAACCGAAAACAGCACGCTCGGCAGCTATGGCGCCAGCGTACTACTGGATATGGGATTAAGCGGTCGAATCGTTACTCAACAGAATGGACGTTATTTTCTGGCGAAAGTAGGCCATTTTTTACTGCACGACGAAATGACCCGCGTAAATATGGATTTTACTCAGGACGTTTGTTATCAGGGATTATTTCACCTGGCGGATGCCCTGCAGGAAGAAAAGCCGGCCGGATTAGCGGTGTTTGGCAACTGGCCGACCATCTACCCGGCATTATCCCAATTACCGGCTCCGGCGAAAGAGAGCTGGTTCGCCTTCGATCACTACTATTCCGACGCCGCGTTTGACGCTGCGTTGCCATATATATTCGCAAGCTCGCCGACAAAATTGTACGATGTAGGCGGAAATACGGGTAAATGGGCGTTACGCTGCTGCCGCTATGACGACAACGTTGCCGTGACGATCCTCGATCTGCCTCAGCAGGTAGCGCTGGCGCAGGAAAACATCGCAAAAGCAGGTTTTTCTCATCGTATTGGATTCCATGCTGTCGATATGCTTAGCCCAGCGACATTGCCGGGTGATGCCGACGTCTGGTGGATGAGCCAGTTCCTGGACTGTTTCTCTCCGGATCAGATTGTCGCCATGCTGACGCGCGTCGCAGAGGCCATGAAGCCAGGCGCACGGCTGTGCATTATGGAGCTTTTCTGGGATGCCCAGAAGTTTGAAGCGGCCTCTTTCAGCCTGAATGCCACCTCGCTCTACTTCACCTGTATGGCGAATGGTAATAGCCGGTTTTACAGCGTAGAGAAGTTTTATCACTACCTGGAGAGAGCGGGTTTCAGCGTAGAACAGCGGCTGGATAACCTTGGGGTAGGTCATACCCTGTTGATTTGCAACAAACGTGAACAATAGAGCAGTTTAGCTGCCCGGGTGGCCCAGCCTGCCCTTTGAATACGGTTTTTCCGCGGACGCGCGTAGATGAAATTTTCACTGAACATTATTGACTGGCAGGCAAGAGCGCCAGGACTAAGCGATGCCGCAGAGTGGCAGGCGTGGTCACGCCTGCAGGCGACGATAGACCCATCAGCGCCGCTCCCACGGCTGACCGCGTTACCGATGATGACCGCGCGCCGCCTCAATTCAGGCAGTAAGCTGGCGGTGGATATTGGTCTTGCCATGCTGCAAAGCCACGCCATTGACGCCGTCGTCTATGCCAGCCGCCACGGCGAGCTGGAGCGCAACTACCGTATCCTGCATGCTCTGGCGACCGGGCAGTCCGTTTCGCCTACCGACTTCGCCATGTCCGTGCACAATTCCGCGGTGGGCAATCTCACAATTACCGCACGCCAGGCCATCGTCTCGTCATCCATCTCTGCCGGGCTGGACACCTTCCAGCAGGCCTTATGCGAAGTGCTGAGCCTGCTGCAGGCGGGCTACTCCCGCGTCCTGCTGGTGGACTTTGACGGCGCGCTGCCGGAATTTTACCACCCGGCGTTACCGCCGCAGATGCCCACCTGGCCGTACGCGCTGGCGCTGGTGATTGAAGCTGGCCGCGAGTTGCAATGTGAGACCCGCAGCGGCAGCACGGGTGAAGAGCCCGCCCTGCCGCAAAGCCTGATGTTCCTGCAACGCTACCTCAGCGAGGAAAGCCAGTTTGTGGTCTCCGGCGAACGTTTGCTGTGGCAGTGGACGCGCCAATGAACCGCCTGACCGCCCGCATCAACTGGCTCTGGCGTCTGGTCATGACCGGATTCTGCTTCGCGCTGTTTGGCGCGGGCGGACTGCTGCTGTCGCTGGTCTGGTTCAACCTGCTGCTGATTGTCCAGCGCGATCGCGCCAAACGCCGTCGTCTGGCACGCCGCAGCATTGCGGCCAGCTTCCGCTTCTTCTTAACCGTGGCCCGCGGCACCGGGGTGCTGGACTATCGCATCCACAATCTTGACGCCCTGCGCGGCGAACGGGGCTGTCTGGTGGTGGCTAACCACCCGACGTTAATTGACTACGTGATTCTGGCGTCGGTGATGCCGGAAACCGACTGTCTGGTGAAAAGCGCCCTGCTGCGCAATCCCTTTGTCAGCGGCGTTATCCGCGCGGCGGACTATCTGATTAACAGCGAAGCCGAGCCCCTGCTCGCCGCCAGCCAGCAGCGTCTGGCCCAGGGCGACACGCTGTTAATCTTCCCTGAAGGGACGCGGACCCGCCCAGGCGAGGCGATGACCCTCCAGCGCGGCGCGGCAAATATCGCCGTGCGCTGCCACAGCGATCTGCGGATCGTTCTCATCCACTGCAGCGAGCACCTGCTGGATAAAAAAAGCCGCTGGTATGATGTACCGCCCGCAAAACCCGTCTTCACCGTGGATGTCCGCGACCGCGTGAACATCGACGAATTTTACGATGCAAGGCAACAAGAACCGGCACTGACGGCAAGGCAGTTAAACCGGCACCTGCAGCATCGATTAACATCAGGCCTTCAATCTTTGTCAGGAATTAATGATGCAAGCGCTTTATCTTGAAATTAAGAATCTCATTATCACCACGCTGAATCTGGACGAGCTTACCGCAGAGGATATTGATACCGATGCCGCGCTGTTTGGCGATGGGCTGGGTCTCGACTCTATCGACGCGCTGGAGCTGGGTCTGGCGGTGAAAAACCAGTATGGCGTGGTGCTTTCTGCCGAAAGCGAAGAGATGCGCCAGCACTTCTTTTCCGTCGCCACGCTGGCGTCCTTTATCCACGCTCAACGCGCCTGAGGTGTGAACGATGACCGACCAGGAAACCATTTATCAGGAAGTCTGCGGCCTTCTGACCAAACTCTTTGAAATCGACCCGCAGGACATTACGCCCGAAGCCCGTCTTTACGAAGATCTGGAGCTGGACAGCATTGACGCGGTGGACATGATTGTCCATCTGCAGAAGAAAACCGGTAAGAAAATCAAGCCGGAAACCTTCAAATCGGTTCGTACCGTTCAGGATGTGGTAGACGCCGTCGAACAGCTTCTGCGCGAAGAGTAAGACGTCGTGCGTGGTGGACGGACGTTCCCGCTCATCCCACTGCTGACGGGGTTGATGCTGCTGGCGTGGCCCTTCCTGATTGGATTTGGGCTGACGCATAACAGCCTGCCGTGGCTGCTGCCCGTGATGGCGCTGCTGTTGCTGCTGCGGCTGCGTCAGGCGCGGCGAAACACCGGCCCGATGCGGTATGTGGTGCAGTGCGTGGCGCTGGCGGGGATCGCGCTCTGCGCGGCAAGCTACCTGCTGAAAACCCACCAGTGGCTGCTGTTCTACCCTGTGGTCGTTAATCTTGTGATGCTGGCCGTTTTTGGCGGTTCGCTGTGGACAGCGATGCCGCTGGTTGAACGCCTGGCGCGCCTGCGTGAGCCCAATCTACCCCCGGAGGGCGTGCGCTATACCCGCAGGGTGACCCTTGTCTGGTGCGGCTTTTTCATCGGCAACGGGGCGATGGCGCTGTTTACCGTCCTGCACGGCGACATGCATCTGTGGACGCTGTGGAACGGTATGGTGGCCTACATCCTGATGGGGACGCTGATGGCGACAGAGTGGCTGGTGCGCCAGCGGGTGATAAAAAAAGAGATGCACAATGAATAACCCCCTTCCGCTGGGCCAGTGGTTAAACGCGCCGCGCCCAGACGACACGCCCGTTGCCTGGCTTGACGACCGTATCTGGACGCTGGGCCAGCTGCGCCACGACGTGACGTTACTGGTTAACACCCTGCGTCAGCAGGAGGGCGAGCGCTGGGCGCTGTGCTTTGAAAACAGCTACCTGTTTATTGTTGCGCTGCTGGCCTCGCTGCATGCCGGTAAAACGCCGGTTATTCCCGGCCATAGCCGCGTTTCGCTGCTTGAAGAGCAGCAGTCGCTGTTTAGCGGCGTCCTGAGCGATCGCACTCTCGATATCCATGGGAAGCTGATTGTGGTGGCCTCCCGCCACCAGACGATCGGCCACTGGGCGCCCCTGCCCGCGATTGACGAAAACCGCTTCGTTGAGCTGTTCACCTCCGGCTCTACGGGTACGCCGCGCCGGGTGATTAAGCACATCGTCAGCCTGGATCGCGAAGCCCGCCTGCTGGCTGACCGTTTCGGCGTGCGTCTGGCTGGCTGTAGCGTTGTGGCCTCCGTCGTCCCGCAACATCTCTATGGCCTCACCTTCCGCATCGTATTGCCGATGGCGATGGGCCTGCCGCTGCATGCCGCGATGCTCTACTACGCAGAGCAGCTGGCCGCCCTTCCTCATGACCGGCATTATCTGTTCATCAGCAGCCCGGCGTTTCTGAAGCGCCTGGATACCGAGCTGGCCGCGCCGCCCGTCAGGGTGCTGATTTCCGCAGGTGGAATGCTGCCCTGGCGTGACGTCTCCACCACGGTTGGCTGGCTTAACATCTGGCCGGACGAAATTTATGGCAGCACCGAAACCGGGATCCTCGCCTGGCGCCATCGCCGGGAAGATAGCCTGCCATGGCTGCCCTTCCCCGGCGTAAACTTCCATCAGGAAGGCGAAGCCTGCCGCGTCACGTCGCCGCTGATCCATGAGGTTGAAGGACTCCAGCTGGACGATATCCTCCACTTCGACAGCGTGGGGCTGTTCAGCATCGCCGGGCGTCGCGGGCGGGTGGTCAAAATTGAAGAAAAGCGCATCTCGCTTAACGAGATCGAACGTCGCCTGCTGGAGCTCGACGGCGTTTGCGAAGCGGCTGCGCTGCCGGTTACGCGCGGGGGCCGTCAGGGGATTGGCGCACTGCTGGTGCTGGACGAAGCGGTTCGTCAGCGCGGGTATATGCAGGACAAAAAAGCGCAGGAGTTCGCCTGGCGTCGCGCCCTGCTCCCGTGGCTTGAGCCGGTCGCCGTTCCACGCTACTGGCGCATTGTCGATGAAATGCCGGTAAACAGTATGAACAAGCGTGTCTATGCGCAGTTAGAGGAGTTATTTCATGAAAATTCATGAAATTGAGCGCCATCAGGCACAGCCGGAGAAACTGGAGATCGTGTTACATCTCGACGCCTCTCTGTTCTGGTTTCAGGGCCATTTTGCCGTACAGCCGCTGCTGCCCGGCGTTGCGCAGCTTGACTGGGTGATGCACTACGCAACGACCTTACTGGCACCAGGCTATCGCTTTCACAGCATTCAAAACGTGAAGTTCCAGGCGCCTCTGCTGCCGGAAACCACGGTGACGCTGGTGCTTGAGTGGCACGCCGAACGCAAAATGCTGTCCTTCAGCTACCTGCGTCATGACGGGGCTGAACGCCATACCGCCAGCAGCGGGAAAATTCGTCTATGTCAGTAACCTTCCGCCCCTGCGTGCTGATCCCGTGCTACAACCACGGCGCCATGATCGCCAGCGTGCTGTCGCGTCTCGCGCCGTTTGGCCTGCCGTGCCTGGTGGTGGATGACGGCAGCGAAGCCGTCACCCGTCAGGAGCTGGAGCGCCTCGCAGCAGAGCAGCCGCAGATGACGCTGGTCCGTCTGGCACAAAACGCCGGGAAAGGTGCCGCGGTCATCAGGGGGCTGGAGGAGTGCGCGCGTGCGGGTTATACCCACGCCGTGCAGGTGGATGCGGACGGCCAGCACGCCATCGAAGATATTCCCAAACTGCTGGCGCTGGCGGAGCGCCACCCGGATGCGCTGATTTCCGGCCAGCCCATTTACGATGATTCTATTCCGCGTTCGCGACTCTACGGACGCTGGGTCACCCACGTCTGGGTGTGGATTGAAACCTTATCGCTGCAGCTTAAAGACAGCATGTGCGGCTTTCGTGTTTACCCGGTCGCGCCCACGCTGCGTCTGGCCGCGCGTGAAACGCTCGGTAAACGGATGGACTTTGACACCGAAGTGATGGTCCGTCTCTACTGGCAAGGCAACACCAGCGTCTTTCTGCCCACCCGTGTGACCTACCCGCAGGACGGGTTGTCCCATTTCGACGCGTTAAAAGATAACGTGCGGATCTCCCTGATGCATACCCGGCTGTTCTTCGGCATGCTGCCCCGCATTCCCGGCCTGATCTTCCGTCGACGCGGCCAGCACTGGGCGCAGCAGGACGAGGTCAAGGGTCTGTGGGGGATGCGCCTGATGCTGCGGGTCTGGCAGCTGCTGGGACGGCGGGCCTTTACCGTGCTGCTGTGGCCGGTGATCGGCGTGTACTGGCTTATCGCGCGGCAGGCGCGCCAGGCTTCGCAGCAGTGGATTTCGCGGGTGAAGCTGGTTCTGACTCAGCGAAACATGCCCGTTCCCCCACGGTTCAACAGCTTTTTCCATTTCATGCGCTTCGGCAACGCGATGCTGGACAAAGTCGCCAGTTGGCGAGGTGAGCTGAAGTTTACGCGCGACGTGGTCTTTGCTCCCGGCGCGAGCGAAACGCTTAATATCGCGACGCCGCAGGGCAAGCTGCTGCTGGCCTCGCATCTTGGCGACGTCGAAGCCTGCCGGGCGCTGGCCCAGCTGGACGGCAGTAAAACCATCAACGCCCTGGTCTTCAGCGAAAACGCCCAGCGCTTTAAGCAAATTATGCGCGAAATGGCGCCTCAGGCCGGCGTGAATTTGATGTCGGTCACCGACATCGGCCCGGACACCGCCATCGCCATCAAAGAGAAGCTTGAGCGCGGAGAATGGGTCGCGATCGTGGGCGACCGCATCGCGGTGAATCCGCAGCGTGGCGGCGAGTGGCGGGTGATCTGGAGCCCGTTCATGGGCCAGCCCGCGCCGTTCCCTCAGGGGCCGTTTATCCTGGCCTCCATCCTGCGCTGTCCGGTGGTGCTGATTTTCGCCCTGCGCCAGCAGGGGAAGCTTGTCCTGCGCAGCGAGCCGTTTGCCGACCCGCTGATCCTGCCGCGCGGGGAACGCCAGCAGGCGCTGCAGGCTACCGTCGATCGCTACGCGCAGCGGCTGGAGCATTACGCCCTGATGTCGCCGCTCGACTGGTTTAATTTTTTCGATTTCTGGCATCTGCCAGAGTCCAGAGAGAAGGAGTAAAGGGTGCTGACCGATCCCCGCTTTACGACTGAAGTTGAGATCACCGTTCCGTTCCACGACGTCGATATGATGGGCGTGGTCTGGCACGGCAACTATTTCCGCTATTTTGAGATCGCCCGTGAGGCACTGCTCAATCAGTTTGACTATGGCTATCGCCAGATGAAGGCCTCCGGCTACGTCTGGCCCGTTGTCGACACGCGGGTGAAATACCGCGATGCGGTGACCTTTGAGCAGCGCATTCGCGTCCGCGCGCAGATTGAAGAGTATGAAAACCGTCTGCGCATTGCCTATCAAATATTCGATGCGCAGACCGGCAAACGCACTACCACCGGGTACACCATCCAGGTGGCGGTCGAAGAAGCCACCCGCGAAATGTGCTTTGTCAGCCCGGCAATTCTGTTTGAACGTATGGGAGTCACGCCATGAAATGGTTGCCTTTGCTGGCGCTGATCGTCAGCCCGCTGGTCAGCGCCGTGACGCTGGATGAACTGCAGCAGCGCTTCACCGAGCAGCCCGTGGTGCGCGCGCACTTCGAACAGGTCCGCACGATAAAAGATATGCCGCAGCCGCTGCGCTCGCAGGGCGAGATGCTGATCGCCCGCGACAGCGGCCTGCTGTGGGATCAAAAAGCGCCGTTTCCGATGACGCTCCTGCTGGACGACAAGCGGATGGTTCAGGCGATCAACGGCCAGCCGCCGCAGACCATCACCGCCGACAATAATCCGCAGATGTTCCAGTTCAACCACCTTCTGCGAGCCCTGTTCCAGGCCGACCGCAAGGTGCTGGAAGAGAACTTCCGCATCGATTTTAAAGACCTGGGCGCGGGCCGCTGGTCGCTGGTGCTTACGCCAAAAACGACGCCGCTGGACAAGATTTTCGCCACCCTCGATCTGGGCGGCGCGACCTATCTGGAGACGATTCGCCTGAACGATAAGCAGGGCGACCGTACCGATATCGCCCTTTCAAACCACCAACTGACGCCCGCCACCCTGACCGATGACGAACGCCAACGCTTTGCCGCACCGTAAATCCCTGCGCCCGGCGCTGCTGTGGGCCACGGTATGTCTGATTATGCTGGGCGTGCTGCTGTCGCTGCTGCCCGGCGCGCGGCTGAACAGCAGCGTGCTGGCCATGCTGCCGAAGCAGACGCTGGGGGCGATCCCGCCGGCGCTCAACGACGGGTTTATGCAACGTCTCGACCGCCAGCTGGTCTGGCTGGTCAGCCCCGGCAAAGAGCCCGATCCGCGCGTGGCGCAGCAGTGGCTTGAACTGCTGCACAGCAGCGACGCGCTCAGTGAGGTCAAAGGCCCGATGGACGCCGCCGGGCAAAAGGCCTGGGGAGAATTCTTCTGGCAGCACCGCAACGGGCTGATTGACCCGGCCACCCGCGCCCGCCTGCAAAACGGCGGAGAAGCACAGGCGCAGTGGATTTTATCCCAGCTCTACTCCGCCTTCTCCGGCGTCAGCGGCAAAGAACTGCAAAACGATCCCCTGATGCTGATGCGCGGCTCGCAGCTCGCTCTGGCGCAAAACGGCCAGAAGCTGCGGCTGATGGACGGCTGGCTGGTCACGCAGGATGAAGCGGGGAACTACTGGTATCTGCTGCACGGCGAACTGGCGGGCTCGTCATTTGATATGCAGCAGACCCACCGGCTCGTGACGACGCTTAACGCGCTGCAACAGACGCTCAAAGCGCATTACCCGCAGGCGCAGCTGCTTTCGCGCGGAACCGTGTTCTACAGCGATTACGCCAGCCAGCAGGCCAAGCGCGACGTCTCGACGCTGGGCATCGCCACCCTGCTCGGGGTGTTCCTGCTCATCGTGGCGGTGTTCCGCTCTCTGCGCCCGCTGCTGCTGAGCGTGCTCTCGATTGCCATCGGCGCGCTGGCGGGCACGGTGGTGACGCTGCTGCTCTTTGGCGAACTGCACCTGATGACGCTGGTGATGAGCATGAGCATCATCGGTATTTCGGCCGACTACACGCTCTACTACCTGACCGAACGGATGGTCCACGGCGCGGAGCATTCCCCCTGGCAAAGCCTGGCGAAAGTGCGCAATGCGCTGCTGCTGGCGCTGCTGACGACCGTCGCCGCCTACCTGATTATGATGCTGGCCCCCTTCCCCGGGATCCGCCAGATGGCGGTATTTGCCGCGACGGGGCTGAGCGCCTCCTGCCTGACGGTGATTTTCTGGCATCCGTGGCTGTGCCGGGGTCTGCCGGTGCGCCCGGTTCCCTTTATGGTCCTGATGCTGCGCTGGCTGGCCGCCTGGCGACGCAGTAAAAAACTGTCCGTTGGTCTGCCCGTCGCGCTGGCGCTGCTCTCCGCCGTGGGAATGAGCACCCTGAAGGTGGACGACGACATCGCCCAGCTGCAGGCGTTGCCGAAAGATATTCTGACGCAGGAGAAAGCCATTACCGCCCTGACCGGCCAAAGCGTCGATCAGAAATGGTTTGTGGTGTATGGCGCTTCGCCCCAGCAAACGCTGGAGCGGCTGGAAGCCTTTACCCCGGCGCTGGCCGAGGCGCAAAAAGCGGGAGAGATTGCCCGCTGGCGCACCCTGCCGCTGAACTCGCTGGCTCGCCAGAAAAGCGACCTTACGCTGCTGCGGAACGCCGCCCCTGCGGTGACGAACGTGCTGAAAAGCGCCGGGCTTAACGCCGTATCCCCGAATCTCGACGCCATGCCGGTCAGCGTGGACGCGTGGCTTAACAGCCCGGCCAGCGAAGGCTGGCGTCTGCTCTGGCTGACCCTGCCCGACGGGGAAAGCGGCGTGCTGGTGCCGGTGGACGGCGCGAAAAACAGCGCGGCGCTCGATGAGCTGGCCGCGCGCCATGACGGGGTCGTCTGGGTCGATCGCAAAGCCAGCTTTGACAGCCTGTTTGCCCTCTACCGCACGCTGCTGACGGGGCTACTCTTTGCCGCGCTGGCGGTGATTGCCTGCGGAGCGATGCTGCGCCTCGGCTGGCGTAAAGGGCTGATAAGCCTGGTGCCATCCGTGCTGTCGCTGAGCTGCGGGCTGGCGGTGCTGGCCGCAACGGGCCACCCGGTGAACCTGTTTTCACTGCTGGCGCTGGTACTGGTGCTCGGCATTGGCATTAACTACACGCTGTTTTTCAGCAACCCGCGCGGTACGCCGCTGACCTCGATGCTGGCAATTACCCTGGCGATGATGACCACCCTGCTGACGCTGGGCATGCTCGTCTTCAGCGCCACCCAGGCCATCAGCAGCTTTGGTATTGTGCTGGTGAGCGGTATTTTCACCGCCTTCCTGCTGGCCCCGCTGGCGATGCCGGATAAGAAAGAGAGAAAACGTAAATGAACGCTGTTTATCGCGCCGTCGCGCTGGCCACGGCGCTGCTGCTGGCAGGCTGCAGCCATTCGACCGATACCAAAGAGACGCGGCCTCAGGCCTGGCTCCAGCCGGGCACCAAAGTCACGCTCCCGCCGCCCGGCATCAGCCCGGCGGTAAGCTCCCAGCAGCTGCTGACCGGCAGCTTTAACGGGCAAACGCAGTCCCTGCTGGTGATGCTCAACGCGGATGCGCATAAGGTCACGCTGGCCGGGCTCTCTTCTGTGGGCATTCGCCTGTTCCTGGCAACGTACGACGAGAGCGGTATTCATACCGAGCAGTCCATCGTCGTGCCGCAGCTGCCGCCCGCCAGCCAGGTGCTGGCCGACGTGATGCTCAGCCACTGGCCGATTAGCGCCTGGCAGCCGCAGTTGCCGAAGGGCTGGACGCTGAAGGACAATGGCGATCGGCGCGAGCTGCGTAACGCCAGTGGCAAGCTGGTGACGGAGATTGTCTACCTCCAGCGCAAGGGCAAGCGCGAGCCGATCAGCATCGAGCAACACGTATTCAAATACCACATCACCATTCAATATCTGGGTGACTGAGATGATCTATATTTCCGCTGTTGGCATGGTCAACGCGCTGGGCAACTCGCCTGACGAGATTGCCGCCAACCTGACGGCAGGCGTGGCGCCGGGGATGCACGCCCGGACCGGCTGGTTGCAGGGAACACCCGAAGCGGTACTGGGCGGCGTGGAAGGCGAGCTGCCGACTATCCCGGACACCTTCTCTGCACACCGCACCCGCAACAACCAGCTGCTGCTGGCCGCGCTGGCGCAGATCCAGCCCGCCGTTGACGAGGCTATCGCCCGCGTCGGTCGCGACCGCGTAGCCGTGGTGCTGGGAACCAGTACCTCCGGGCTGGATGAGGGCGATGAGCACGTACGCCGCATGACCGACGGCGAGACCAGCACGCGCTGGCAATATCCGCAGCAGGAGCTGGGCGATCCGTCCCGCTTCCTGGCCAACTGGCTGCAGCTTGACGGCCCGGCCTATACGATCTCGACGGCCTGCTCTTCCAGCGCGCGGGCGATGATCGGCGGTAAACGCCTGATCGAAGCCGGGCTGGTGGACATCGCCATTGTCGGCGGGGCCGATACCCTGAGCCGCATGCCCGTCAACGGCTTCAACAGCCTTGAATCCTTCTCCCCCACGCTCTGTGAGCCGTTTGGCCGCGACCGCCGGGGGATCACCATCGGTGAAGCAGCGGCGCTGATGGTGCTGAGCCGGGAACCCGCGGACGTGGCGCTGCTGGGGGCGGGCGAATCCAGCGATGCGTACCACATTTCCGCGCCGCATCCGCAGGGCGAAGGGGCGATGAGAGCCATCACGCAGGCGCTTAACGACGCGGGGATGCAGCCGCAGGACGTCGGCTATATCAACCTGCACGGCACGGCCACGCCGCTTAACGATCAGATTGAATCGAAAGTGGTACACGATCTCTTCGGGGAAAGCGTGCCGTGCAGTTCAACCAAACACCTTACCGGCCACACGCTGGGCGCTGCCGGCATCACCGAAGCGGCTTTAAGCTGGCTTATCCTGACGCGCGATCTGCCCTTGCCGCCGCAGGATTTTGCCCGCTACGCCCCGGACGAGACGCTGGCACCGTGCGGCCTGCTGCACCAGCGCACCGCCCTGAAAAAGCCGGTGATTTTGTCTAACTCGTTCGCGTTTGGCGGCAACAACGCCAGCATTCTGCTGGGGAGAGCGTCATGAGCTACCTGTCACCCGAAGCCTATTTGCCGCACGATGCGCCCATGATGCTGCTGGGGTCCGTTGAATGCGTCACGGACGACACGGCGGTCTGCCGCGTTGCGGTCAACAGGCAAAGCGTGCTGGCACCGTTTCTGAATGCCGATGGCGACCTGCCGGGCTGGTACGCGCTTGAGCTGATGGCGCAGACCGTTGGCGTCTGGTCAGGCTGGCATCGTCAGCGGCAGGGACAGGAACATATCGCACTGGGCATGGTGCTCGGCGCGCGCGAGCTGGTCTGCGCCAGCGGACGTTTCGCCACAGGTTTAACGCTGGACATTACCGTCAGACTGCTGATGCAGGACGAACGCTTCGGCAGTTTTGAATGCACGATTAGCGCAGGGGAAGAGACGCTGGCCACGGGCCGGGTCAACACCTTCCAGCCAAGTGCAGAAGAATTAACATCGCTTTTTAATCAGGGATCCCACGCATGAGTCGTTCCGTACTGGTCACAGGGGCCAGCAAAGGCATTGGTCGTGCCATCGCCCGCCAGCTTGCCGCTGACGGGTTCACCGTCGGCGTACATTACCATCGCGATGCCTCAGGCGCGCAGGAGACGCTGGACGCCATCACGCAGGCGGGCGGCAGCGGCCGTTTACTCTCGTTTGACGTGGGCAACCGCGAACAGTGCCGCAAGGTGCTGGAGCAGGAGATCGAAACCCATGGCGCATGGTATGGCGTGGTCAGCAATGCCGGAATTACCCGCGACGGTGCTTTTCCGGCGCTGAGTGAAGACGACTGGGACAGCGTGATCCACACCAATCTCGACAGCTTTTATAACGTCATTCACCCCTGCATTATGCCCATGATCGGCACCCGTCAAGGCGGGCGCATTATTACCCTATCCTCCGTCTCCGGCGTGATGGGCAACCGCGGCCAGGTGAACTACAGCGCGGCCAAAGCGGGCATTATCGGCGCCACCAAAGCGCTGGCGATTGAACTGGCAAAACGCAAAATCACCGTGAACTGCATTGCCCCGGGGCTGATTGATACCGGCATGATTGAGATGGAGGAGGCCGCGCTCAAAGAAGCCATGTCCATCATCCCAATGAAACGTATGGGCCAGGCCGAAGAGGTCGCCGGGCTGGCAAGCTATTTGATGTCGGATATTGCGGGCTACGTTACCCGCCAGGTCATCTCGATTAACGGAGGAATGCTATGACGCGTCGCGTGGTGATTACGGGCATGGGCGGCGTGACCGCCTTTGGCGAGAACTGGCAGTCCGTTTCCAGCAGGCTGCTGGCGTATGAAAACGCGGTGCGGAAAATGCCGGAATGGCAGGTGTATGATGGCCTGCATACCCTGCTGGGCGCGCCGATCGATGATTTCACGCTGCCGGAACACTATACCCGCAAGCGTATTCGCGCCATGGGCCGCGTGTCGCTGATGTCGACCCGCGCCACCGAGCTGGCGCTGGAGCAGGCAGGGCTGATTGGCGAAGCGGTGCTCACCAACGGGCAAACCGGCATCGCCTACGGTTCTTCAACAGGCAGCACCGGCCCGGTCAGCGAATTCGCGACCATGCTCACCGAAAAGCACACCAATAACATCACCGGGACAACCTACGTCCAGATGATGCCGCATACCACGGCGGTGAATACTGGCCTGTTCTTTGGGCTACGTGGCCGCGTCATCCCGACGTCGAGCGCCTGTACCTCCGGCAGCCAGGCGATTGGCTACGCCTGGGAGGCCATTCGCCACGGGTATCAAACCGTGATGGTCGCGGGGGGCGCGGAAGAGCTTTGTCCATCTGAAGCGGCGGTGTTTGACACGTTGTTTGCCACCAGCCAGCGCAACGACGAACCCAAAACCACCCCCTCGCCGTTCGATACGCAGCGCGATGGGCTGGTGATTGGGGAAGGCGCAGGCACACTGATACTGGAAGAGCTGGAGCACGCCAGAGCGCGCGGGGCCACCATTTACGGTGAGATCGTGGGCTTTGCCACCAACTGTGACGCGGCCCATATCACCCAGCCGCAGCGTGACACCATGCAAATTTGCATGGAGCAGTCGCTGGCGATGGCGGGGTTAAGCGCAAGGGATATGGGGTATATCTCCGCGCACGGTACCGCCACCGACCGAGGCGATATCGCCGAAAGCCTGGCGACGGCTGCCATTTACGGTGACAGCGTGCCGGTTTCCTCGCTGAAGAGCTATTTTGGCCATACGTTAGGGGCCTGCGGCGCGCTGGAAGCGTGGATGAGCCTGCAGATGATGCGCGAAGGCTGGTTTGCCCCGACGCTCAATTTAACGCAGCCGGATGAGCAATGCGGGGCTTTAGATTATATTATGGGAGAAGCCCGTCAGATTGACTGCGAGTATCTGCAGAGCAATAACTTCGCGTTTGGCGGCATCAATACCTCGATTATCATTAAACGCTGGGCGTAACTATGTACCGGTTTGTACTGGGAAAAATTTCCACCCTTTGCGCGGACCCGCTGGCGTCAACGCTCGCAGATACGGCACCTCAGGGTGCACGACAGGCTTCCTGGCTGGCTGGCCGGACGCTGCTCGCCAGAACGTTATCCCCCCACCCGCTCCCCGATATCATTTACGGCGAGCAGGGGAAACCGGCCTTTGCGAAGGGGGAGCCGCTGTGGTTCAACCTGAGCCATAGCGGAGACGATATCGCCCTGCTGATGAGCGATGAAGGCGAAGTGGGCTGCGATATCGAAGTGATTCGCCCACGCAAGAACTGGCAGGCGCTGGCCAACGCCGTTTTCAGCCTGACTGAGCACGACGAGCTGGAGCGTGAAGCGCCGGAGGAGCAGCTTTCGGCCTTCTGGCGTATCTGGACGCGCAAAGAAGCGATTGTTAAACAGCGTGGCGGCAGCGCCTGGCAGATTGTCAGCATCGACAGCACGGCGCAGACGCACGCGGTCAGTCAGCTACAGCTCGGCTCCCTGAGCCTGGCCGTTTGTACCCCAACACCCTTTATCCTGACCACCGAGTCGATTATTCACGTCGGGGCAGGAAAATCACCAGTACACCCAGCATAATCAACGCGACGCCCAGCAGCCCATGCCAGGAGAAGCGCTCCCCCCAGCCGGGCAGCAGGATTGCTGCGCCCCACACCAGGATAAAGCTGAGGCTCAGCAAGGCATACGCTTTGCTGAGCGCCATGCGATGCAGCGCCAGATACCAGCACCCCATTGAGGCCACATACCCCGTTAACCCCAGCAGCAGCGCGCCCGTGCCGGACGAAACGTGCCACAGCGCGGAGATAAACGTCAGAAGATCGCTGACCGATGGCAGAGCCTGCATGGCATCGCGCAGCAACAGCTGCGAGGCGCTGACTAACAGCACGCTGCATAACGCCCAGAACGCGCCTTTCACAGGCTTCCTCCCAGCACGATAATCCCCATGATGATGAACCCGACCCCCAGCCAGTGATGCACAGCAACATGCTCACGCCAGATGACCTTCGCCGCCAGCGTCACCCAGACAAAGTTGAGGCTCAACATAGGGTAAGCCACGCCGACGGGCAGGCGCTGCAGCACCACCAGCCAGACCAGCATCCCGCAGCCCAGCGCCAGCACTGCCAGCCCAAGCCACAGCGCGATATGCGCCCCACGCCGCCCGGCCTTCGCCGGACGGGTAGCCTGTTTCTGGCACAGCTGTCCCACGCAGCTCAGCAGGCTTGCCAGTATCAGCCAGGTCCAGGTCATCACTTCGGCAGATACTCCAGCAGGGCCAGACGTCCCTGGATATAGAGATTGTCCGGCTGCGGTAAATTTGCCTCTGAAATATCGTCACGCTTAGACAGCAGCATCACCAATGACACGCTCCCCTGCTTACGATGCGTTGCCAGCCACTGCGCGAAGTCGTCCTCACTGACAAAACGATCTTTCGCATCGGGATAATCCAGCCCGTAGCGCAGCTCGCCGCTCTGAGCAAACAGCGTGATGTCACTGCGCTTCAGCTCCCACGCCAGGCCCGCGGCCACGCCAACGTTATTCGTCAGCACAAAACGGCTGCCCTGAAGCGGCTCGCGCACGGTATCCACCAGCGACTGCGGCTGTTTGGAATCCACCACCAGGTTCGGAATGGCAAAACCGATCAGCAGCGCCAGCCCGGCTGGGCACAGTGCCGCCAGCCACCAGCGCCGCGGGCTCTGCCGCAGCGTAAACCAGCCTACCGCGCCCCAGATGAGGAACGCCACCACCGCACAGAAGACTTTATACAGTTCAACCGACGTCCAGACCGGATGCTTAGCCAGCCCCCATGGTGAGACCACCAACGCCGCCGCCACGCCGATAGCGCCAAACGCCAGGTTAATCCCGCCATTAATGCGCAACGCTCTGGCCCCTTTTTCCGCCGCGAGGCAGGCATAGCGCGCCATCAGGATCGCCAGCGGGGCAAAACAGGGCAGGATATAGGTCGGCAGCTTGCCTTTGGCGATGCTGAAGAACAGCAGCGGCATCACCACCCATCCCAGCAGGTAGAACCCGCCGCCCGCGTTTTGTCTGTCATTCCAGCCGAGACGCAGCGCGCCTGGCAGCAGCGCCAGCCACGGCAGGCTGCCCGCGAGCAGGAACGGCAGGTAGTACCAGAACGGGGCTTTATGCTGCGCGTCGCTCTGGGCAAAACGCTGAATATGCTCAACCCAGAAGAAATAGCGCCAGAAATCAGGCTCACGGTGCGCGATGGCCAGCCCCCAGGGCAGCACGATAAGCACGCAGCTCAGGATCGCAAGCCAGCCAAAAATCAGCACCTCTTTCCAGCGCTTTTGGGCGATGACCCACGGCAGCACGCCGATAACCGGTACCGCCAGCGCCAGAAAGCCTTTGGTCATCACCCCCATGCCGCAGGCCAGCCCAAGCAGCACATAGCCCCCCGCTTTTCCGGCAACGGTTTGGGCCTGTGACGCCAGCCAGAAGCTGCACATCGCCGCCACCAGCCACAGGGTAATAATGGGGTCCAGCACCGCATAGGTGCCGATGCCATACACCAGGAACAGGGTCAGGAAGATAAGGCCGGAGAAAATGGCCGTCCGCTTATCCCGCCAGAGCCGCCAGGCCATCCAGATAACCAGCAGCGCCGCGAGCCCCGTGGAGAAGATCGACCCGGCGCGTACGGCAAAGTTCGTGTGGCCGAACAGCAACTGCCCGATGCTGTTGATCCAGTAACCGGCAATCGGCTTTTCAAAGTAGCGCAGCCCCAGAAAATGCGGGACGATCCAGTCACCCGACGCCAGCATTTCGCGGCTGATTTCCGCATAGCGCGTTTCATCAGGCTGCCACAGCAGGCGGATATCGACCGGAATGAGGTAGTAAACGATAAACAGTGCGAAAAGCGCTACGCCATAACGGGCTGTTTTCATGGGACCGAACTCACGGTTTGTTGATAGCCAAGCCAGCCTTCCCGGCCAGCCAGTTCATTACGGACAACCTTGCCCACGGGCAGGGTGCTGAGGTCGTCCGGCAGCAGCTCGCTCAACGGGCAGAACGCAATGCCTTCCCGGGCGGCCATCGTCAGCAGTTCATCGAAATCATGCTGATACGCAATCCCTTCCACTTCTGCATGGATGGTATAGACCGGCGTTCCGGCGTCACGATGGATGCGGTCCAGAATGTAGCGATTAAATGCTTCCGCCTTCACCTCGCGCCCCACCACCTCATCCCACGTGGGAAGCGTGACCGGGATTTGCACCGTACCGTAGCGATGTTCGCCCAACAGCGGCAAAAACGGCCCGGTTCCGCGACAGTCGCTGTTATAGCGAAACGCGAAATGCTCTTTGGCTTTCACCACTCGCTGATCCGCACGCCATCCCGCCACGGCGGAGCAGCGCACGGGCTGACCGATGATGGCCTCCAGCTCCAGCATCCCACGCTCGACCTCACGGGACAGGCGCGGGATATCCCAGACGCCCGCCCAGGCCTGCCAGGCATGGTGGTCCCAGGCATGCAGGCCAATCTCATGATGCGCCGCCGCCTCGCGGATAATGTCTTCATTACCCGCGCCGATGCGTCTGCCGGGCCAGGCGGTGCCGGCCAGCAAAATATCCCAGCCGTAGAGGGATGCCGCGCGCGAGCGCAGCATTTTGAACAGAAATGCCGGTTTAACCAGACGCCATAAATGGCGTCCCATGTTGTCAGGCCCCACGCTGAAGAACATGCTGGCACGCACGCCGTGCCTGCTCAGCAGTTCCAGCAGCCTGGGCACGCCGTCACGCGTTCCCCTGAAGGTGTCGACATCGATGCGTAAACCGACTTTTTTCATGAGGCCTGTTCCGACAGCTCCACGGTGCGCAGGAAGAAGTCGAGCGTTTCATCAATGGTCTGCTCCATCTTCACCGTCGGCGTCCAGTTCAGGCAGCGCTTCGCGTTGCGGATGCTTGGCTTACGGTGCTCAACGTCCTGGTAGCCCTTACCATAGTAGCTGCTGCTTTCCACTTCGCGGAAACCGGCGAACGGCGGGAAGCGATCGCGCAGCGGGTGGCGCTCGAAGCTTGCCAGCAGCATCTCTGCCAGCTCGCGAATGCTCGCCTCGTTTTCCGGGTTACCGATGTTGATGATTTCACCGTTGCAGCGGTTATCTTTGTTCTCAATGATGCGGAACAGCGCTTCGATACCGTCGCTAATATCCGTAAAGCAGCGTTTCTGGCTCCCCCCTTCAATCAGCTTGATAGGCGAGCCTTCCACCAGGTTCAGGATCAGCTGGGTGATCGCACGGGAGCTACCGATACGCGCCGCGTTCAGGTTATCCAGACGCGGGCCCATCCAGTTGAACGGACGGAACAGGGTAAAGCGCAGACCTTCCTTCTCGCCGTAGGCCCAAATCACGCGGTCCAGCAGCTGCTTGGAGACAGAGTAGATCCAGCGCTGTTTGTTAATCGGCCCGACCACCAGGCTGGAGGCATCCTCATCGAAGTTTTTGTCGGTACACATGCCGTACACTTCAGAGGTGGACGGGAAGATGATGCGCTTGTCGTATTTCACGCAGTCGCGGATGATCTTCAGGTTCTCTTCGAAATCCAGCTCGAACACGCGCAGCGGGTTACGGGTGTACTCGATTGGCGTGGCAATGGCGACCAGCGGCAGCACCACGTCGCATTTTTTAATGTGATATTCGATCCACTCAGAGTGAATGCTGATGTCCCCTTCCACGAAGTGGAAGCGCGGGTTGTTGAGGAAACGGCTGATGGCGTCAGAGCCGATATCCAGACCGTAAATCTCGTAGTTATCGTCTTTGAGCAGACGTTCGGTCAGGTGGTTCCCGATAAAGCCGTTCACGCCGAGGATCAGCACGCGGGTGCGGCGCTTGATGGCCACCACCGGCGCGCTGGTGATCAGCGCCCCGGTCACCAGCCCGAGAGACTGCGCCAGCTGCGTGCCCTGAACGTACAGCCCGTTGTCGGTCTGCCCGGTGACAATCTCCAGCGCCTGCTCGCCGCAGCTCACAATCAGCGGGGAGACGGAGACGACGGTTCCTGGCTTAGCCGCCGGGATATCGTCACGCACGCGGGATTTCCAGACGATAAATTTGCTTACGCCCGCAAAGCTATACGCGCCCGGCCACGGATCGGTCACGGCGCGCACCAGGTTGTGCAGCTGGCGGGCAGGTTTGTTCCAGTCCAGACGACCATCTTCCGGCGTGCGGCGGCCAAAGCAGCTGGCCTTGCTTTCGTCCTGCGCGGTTTCGCTGAAGGTGCCGTTGAGGATCGTTGGCAGCGCGTCACGCAGCAGGCTTTGCGCCGCGGCACAGAGTTTCTGATGCAGCTCGAGCGCGGTTTCATCCGCGTCAATTGCCACGCGGTGCTGGGCGACGATGGCTCCGGCATCCGCGCGGTGCACCATGCGATGCAGCGTCACGCCCGTTTCCGTTTCGCCGTTGACCAGCACCCAGTTCAGCGGCGCGCGGCCACGGTAGGCGGGCAGCAGAGAGCCGTGAAGGTTAAACGCCCCTTTGGCGGCCAGACCTAAGATTTCGTCGCAGATCAGGTTGCGATAGTAGAACGAGAAGATCACGTCAGGCACGAGCGCGCGAATGCGATCCACCCACAGCGGGTGGTTAACGTCGTCCGGAGCATATACCGGAATTCCGCGTTCAGCGGCGATACGCGCCACGGAGCCAAAGAAGTGATTCTCTCCGGCCGCGTCCGGATGGGTAAAGATTGCAGCAATGTCATAGCCCGCTTCCAGCAGGGCCAGCGTGCCCGCGCACCCCATATCGTGATAGGCAAATACAACGGCTTTCATGGGTGGTTTTCCTCTTGAGATGCTTTGTGTTCCTGACGGACAACACGTTGAATAAAGTAGCGCGGACGTGCGCGAACATCGTTATAGATACGGCCAATGTATTCACCGAGCAGGCCCATCCCGACAAACTGGGCGCCGATGAACATAAACAGCACGGCAAAGAGCATGAAGACCCCTTCCGCCGCCCACTGCGGGCCAAAGACCAGCCGCAGCACCACCAGCAGAACGGAGAGCGTAAAACCGGCAAGGGCGATGACGCTGCCGAACACGCTCAGCAGACGCAGCGGCGTGGTGGTCAGACAGGTGATGAGGTCGTACATCAGGTTGATGAGACGCATAAAGCTGTACTTCGACTCCCCGTGCTCGCGCTCGGCGTGCAGGACCGGAATTTCCGTTGCCTTGCGGGCAAAGGTATTGGCGAGGATCGGAATAAAGGTGCTGCGCTCATGGCAGTGCAGCATGGCGTCGACGATGTGGCGGCGGTACGCGCGGAGCATGCAGCCGTAATCACCCATCGCTTTACCGGTGGTACGCTGGATAAGACGGTTGATGGTTCGCGAGGCCAGCTTGCGGAACAGGCTGTCCTGACGGTTCTGACGCACCGTGCCCACCACGTCATAGCCCTCATCGGCTTTCGCCACCAGGCACGGGATCTCTTCCGGCGGGTTTTGCAGGTCAGCGTCCAGGGTGATGATCAGATCGCCCGTAACGTGGCTGAACCCGGCCATAATGGCAGAGTGCTGGCCGTAATTGCGGTTTAGCAAAACCGCGACGATATGGCTCCCCTCTGCCTGGGCGGCTTCGGTCAGCATCATTGCGGAATCATCACTGCTGCCGTCATCCACCAGCAGAATTTCATAGGCTTTGCCCAGCGTGTCGCAGGCGGCCGTGGTGCGGCGGATCAGCTCGGGCAGGCTCTCCTGCTCGTTATAAACAGGGATCACCACAGAAACTTTTTGTACAGGCGGTGCGCTGAACATATCAATGTCCTGCAAGCTGATGGAGCGCGGTAATGACGCGGGTTGTGTCGTCATGAGTCATGTCCGGGAAAAGAGGGAGAGAACAAATACGCGCGCTATTCCATTCCGAATTCGGAAGCGATACATCAGGAAAACGCTCGCGGTAGTATTTTTGGGTGTGTGCCGCGCGGAAATGCAGGCCGGTACCGATGCCTTGCTCCTTCAGCGCCGCCATCAGGCCGTCGCGTGAGATCCCGCAGCGCGCTTCATCAACGCGAATAATAAACAGGTGCCAGGCGTGAACGTGTGGCCATGACGGAATGCTCAGCGGCTGGAACGGCGTATCGGCAAGCTCCCGCAGGTAGCGCTGCGCGATTTCCTCGCGGCGTGTGTTGGCCTCTTTCAGCTTGCCCAGCTGCACCAGCGCCAGCGCGGCGTTGATATCCGCGAGGTTGTACTTAAAGCCCGGGGAGATCACTTCTGCCTGCGGCGCACGACCGTGCGTCTGGCGGTCATAGGCATCCACACCCAGGCCATGGAATTTCAGGCTGCGGATCCGCGCGGCAAGCTGAGCGTTATCCGTGACGACTAAACCGCCTTCCGCGCAGGTCATGTTTTTGATGGCGTGGAAGGAAAAAATCGCCGTGCCTTTCCAGCCCACGTGACGGTTCTTGTAGTACGTTCCGGCGGCATGGGCTGCGTCTTCAATCACCGGAATACCGTGACGCTCACCGATGGTATGAATGGCGTCGATATCACACGGCGCACCGGCGTAATGCACGGGAATAATCGCTTTGGTACGCGGGGTAATGGCGGCTTCAACCGCTTCCGGCGTCACCATCAGCGTATCGTTGTCCACATCGATCATCACCGGCGTGGCGCCCAGCAGCACGATCATATTCAGCGTGGAAACCCAGGTCTGGGAGGGGGTAATGACCTCATCGCCCGGGCCAATGTCCAGCGCCATCAGCGTGACGTGCATGCCTGCCGTTGCTGAACAGACGGCAATCGCGTGCTGGTTCCCCGTCAGGTGACAGAATGCCGCTTCAAGTTCCTGATTTTTAGGTCCGGTGGTGATCCAGCCGGAGGTTAATACCTCCTGCAACGCCGCTAATTCCTCATTACCCATCGACGGGCGGGAAAAAGGCAAAAAATCACTCATCATTATTTTCCTTGCAATAAGAATGGCACGCGCTTGATATTAACCAATTACCTTTTCGTTTATTTCAACGAACCATAAACTCATATCAAGGTAGCGTTCATTTCTTAGGAAAAAATTAAGATGGTGTTTTTAAATGTTACGATAAGAATATTAAATAATTAAAAAACAAGGAGTTAGTTAATTATGAATTATTTATTTCGTGATCTACCACAATCTTTTCTAAATGTTATTTTAAACCAGACATCAACAAACAAAAAAAATCCCGATTATTTCCATCGAAATAGAAATAACCGGGAACTTTTCCGTTTAGTTAATTGTCGCGCTTATTTTAAGTTATCTGGAAAGTTTGCAGGTAACTCGCTAGCCGGGCACGCAATAATGCTGTCATCGTCAGGGCCACAGTCGCGTACAAAGGTGATTGTCGCGAATTCATCAATCACTTCCGTTGGGTAGGCCGGGCCAGCATCGCGATAGCTATTCATCAGCGGAATGTGATCGTTCTGGAAGCAGACGGTTTTTTCCGGGTTATTCATGACCCAACGCGGGAAGAAGATAGTGCCATGGAACAGTCTGTCTCCCAGGTTCGCAATCAGGCTGACGTCGGTGCCGGTTGGCTCAGTCCATGAAATTTTATAGATGCTCTCGCCCACCTGGACAATGTAAACCTGCTGATCTTTAACCCAGCGATTCGCCACCAGCCCGCTGTGAATACGGTAGTCGATGGTGTTTTCGTTTTTAACGTAAAACTCGTAATTCCAGCCGTTATCATAGGTATACACCAGATGTTTGCCCACGAAGCCGCTTAAGTCATGTTTATCGAAAGTGTTCATATGATGTCTCCTTGTTTTGATGAGACGATCTTAAGCCTTCAAAAAATGAATGAATAACGCTATGTTTTAATCAAACCCATCCAATTTTTAGATAAATTATGCACAAGACGACGCTGGAACAATGGTCTCTGCTGGAACGAGTCGTGGAAGCGGGCAGCTTTGCCAAAGCCGCGGAAGAAACCCACCGCAGCCAGTCCTCGGTGAGCTATAACCTGTCGCTGCTGCAGGAAAGGCTGGGAGTAGCGCTGCTGGTCCCAGAAGGGCGTCGGGCCGTATTGACCCCCGCCGGAGAACTGCTTCTCAACCAGGTTAAGCCGCTGCTGAAAGCGTTTGCGTACGTCGAGACGCGCGCAGCGACCCTTCGTAACGGGATGCGCACGCGGCTGGACCTGGTCGTGGACTCGATTTTTCCGCGCCGCCGCCTGTTCGCCATCCTGCGTCAGTTTCAGCAGCAGTATCCGCAAACTCAGGTCCGTCTCACGGAGGTGCTGGAAAACACCCGCGCCGATGTCATGAATAACGAAGCCGATGTGATGGTCCTAACCCGCCGCCATGACATTACCGGGCTCGGCGAATGGCTGATGAATATCGACTTTGTCGCCGTGGCGCATCACCAGCATCCCCTCTTTAGCCTCGACGCGCCGCTAAGCGATGAGATGCTGCATCCGTGGCCGCTTATCCAGATTGCGGACAGCCAGAACGCCGCGCGGGCCGCCAGCCAGTCGTGGACGTTCTCAACCATTGATGCCGCCATAGAGGCCGTTGTCTCGCAGGTCGGCTACGGCTGGCTGCCTGAGGAACGCATTCAGCCCCAGCTGGAGCAAGGCGTACTGCGAATGCTTCCGCTGAGCCACGGTGTCCGCCGCGCCACGCCGCTGCATCTGATTGTGAAGCGCACTCTCGCCCCGCTGGATGAGCAGGTAGAGACCCTGCTGCGCCTTTTTAGCCAGGAGCCGTCATCATCACCTGCTACGCTTTAAGGTCCGAACGTTAAAACGATAAGGAGCTGATGATGAAAATCGACTTTGCGGGGAAAGTGGCGCTGGTCACCGCCTCTACCGGCGGCATCGGGTTCGCCATTGCCAGAAGCCTGGCAGAAAGCGGCGCGGAAGTGATTGTTAATGGCCGCAGTACCGACTCGGTGAACAAGGGGATTCAGCAGCTACAGCAGGTGGTGCCGGGCGTGCAGGTGCGTGCCGCCATTGCCGATCTCAGCACCGCGGAAGGGGTTGAATCGCTGCTGAAGGTCGCGAGCGACGTCGATATTCTGGTGAACAACGCCGGGATTTACGGTCCACAGGATTTCTATGGCACCGACGATGAAACCTGGGAACGCTACTGGCAGACCAACGTGATGTCCGGCGTGCGCCTCTCCCGCGCCCTGCTTCCGGGGATGGTGAAAAAAGGCTGGGGCCGCGTGGTGTTTATCTCCTCCGAGTCGGCCTGCAATATCCCGGCGGATATGATCCACTACGGGGTGACCAAAACGGCACAGCTCTCGCTGGCGCGCGGGCTGGCAAAGTTCGTGGCGGGAAGCGGCGTGACGGTGAACAGCGTGCTGCCGGGCCCAACGATGTCGGACGGTTTCGCTGAAATGATGAAAGATGAGATCGAGAAAACCGGTAAATCGCTGGAGCAGCTGGCGAAAGAGTTTGTCATGGCCAACCGCCCCAGCTCGGTTATTCAGCGCGCCGCCACCGTTGAAGAAGTCGCTAATATGGTGATTTATGTCTGTTCAGCGCAGGCCTCCGCCACCTCGGGCGCGGCACTGCGCGTCGATGGCGGCGTGGTGGATGATATTATTTAACGTCGTCAGGCGGCACTGCCCGCGACACGACGGGCGGTAATGTAGCGTGCCTGCCAGTAGTCATCGGTCAGGGTTGAGACCGTTACGCCCTGGCTGCTTGAGGCATGAATAAACTGGCTGTTACCGATATACACGCCAACGTGCCTGCGGTTCGGACCCGTCTGGAAGAAGACCAAATCTCCCGCCTTCAGGCGGTATTGCGCCACCCGAACGCCGCGATGGATCTGCTCGCTCGTCGTGCGCGGCAGATAAAGGTGCACGGCATCGCTGAACAGATGCTGCATCAGCGCGGAGCAATCTACCCCGCGGTGCGTGGTGCCGCCCCACTGGTACTGGGTGCCCTTCCACTTCTGGTATTGATCGAGAATGCGCGAGCGCAGCGGGCCTGTTTCCTGGTGAAACAGAGCCGATTTCACCGGCGATTCCGCAAACGTGCTATCTACGGAGATCATCGATGCGGGCAGCTGAAAACTCAGCGCAGAAAACGAAGCAAAACTTAACGTGAGGATTGAAATAAGCGATCTGAACGTCATATCTATACTGGAACTAAGCGTGAATTTTTCCTTACCGGTGGGGGCCAATGTTCCCCCGAAATATCTTGCGATGTGGCGATAATATAGACAGCTCATTTTTTCACCAATCATTATTGAGGCCAAAATTGGACTCACTTTCAGATCGCAAGATCGAGAAAAAAATGGCGGTGATGTAAGGACTGTTCAGGTAAAGCAGGTACACTGATCCGCAGAATGTGTATTTCAGCTAAGACGTATTTATGACCAATATGATTGCCGACGAGACGGTGGCAAAATCCAACGTGCTCTCTGTCTTTGACTTTGACGGGACATTAACGCACCACGACAGCTTTATCCCTTTCCTGCGTTTTGCCTTTGGGAAACGCTATTTCGCGGGTCGCCTGGTGCGCATGGCGCTGCCCACGCTCCACTGCGTGCGCCGCAAGCTGACGCGCGATGAGCTAAAAGAAGTGCTGATTAAAACGTTCCTGACGGGCGTGGACGAACACTGGCTGCGCCAGCAGGCGGAAGCCTTTTGCGAAAAATACTGGAGCAAGCTGATGCGCCCTGAAGGGGTGCTGGCGGTGGCGGCGGAGGTGAATGCCGGTGCGGAAGTGACAATTTGCTCTGCGTCGCCGGCGCTGGTGCTCCAGCCGTGGGCGGACAAGCTCGGCATTAAGCTTATTGGCACACAGCTGGAAGTGAAGGACGGCAAGCTGACGGGCCGTATCACCGGCAACAACTGCCGCTGTGCGCAGAAGGTGGCGAGACTGGAAAAGGTGTATGGCGATCTGAACGCCTATCACCTGCGCGCCTGGGGAGACACCCGCGGCGACCACGAACTGCTGGCGGCGGCGCAGGATCCGCACTGGCGGCATTTCCATCACCCGCGCAAGCGCCGGAATTCACCGATTAAGGGTTAAGTGCGGCCTGATGCCCTCATCCCGGCCCTCTCCCACAGGGAGAGGGAGAAAAACGGTACATCAGGCTTCACGTTTCCCCGGGAACAACACGCTCGCAATAATCCCCAGCGCCAGCACGCCTAACACAACAAACAGACTGGCCGTCGCGCCAATGCTGTAACCGTGGTGCCAGAAGTGATCGGTCGCATTCAGACCCAGCTTGAACGCCACGAAGAACAGCAGCAGCACCACCGCTTTCTCCAGATGCACCAGATACTGCTTGAGCGCTTCCAGCACAAAGTAGAGGGTACGCAGGCCGAGGATGGCGAACATCATGGCGCTGTAGATAATCAGCGGCTCGCGGCTCACCGCGATAATGGCCGGTACGGAGTCAAACGCGAACATCACGTCTGAGAGTTCGACCACCGCCACGCAGAGCAGCAGCGGCGTCGCATAGCGCTTCGCCTTCTTCACACGGCCAACCGTTACGTCCTGGTTTTCCGGCTTCTCAAGCTCTGCATCCACCTCTTTCTGGGTCAGAATAAAGGCGTGGCTGCTGATTTTCGGCCAGACGGGGTAGAAGCGTTTCACCAGGCGATAGGCAAGGTGACCCGAGTAATCTTCCACTTCGTCACTCTCTTCGTTGCGTTTGAGCATCATCACCGCCGTCCAGCCGACGACCAGCGCGAAAATAACCTCCACGTACGGCCCCAGGCTCAGCAGGCTGGTGCCGATCGCCACGAAAATACCGCGGAAGAAAATCGCCCCCAGCACGCCCCAGTAGAGCACGCGGTGACGGTACTTATCCGGCACGCCGAACCAGGCGAAGATCGCCATCATCACAAACAGGTTATCAATGGAGAGCACCTCTTCCAGCGCGTAGCCGGTGAGGAACAGGCTCGCCATCTCGGCGCCGTGATGGATATACAGGAACCCGGCAAACGCCATTGCCATTGAGAACCAGAAAACGGACCACATCGCCGCGCTTTTCAGCGAGACAGGCTTATCGTGACGGTGCATGAAGAGGTCGATAAACATCGCCCCAACGGCCATCACCACAAAGACAACAACGGTTTCCGTCGGGAAACCGAGATGAGCAGCAGACATACACAACCCTTTTATAGAGGCAGAACACAGCACCATGCAGGCTGGCGTAAACCAGCAGAGAAAAAGAGTGGGCTTTCAGTGAAGGCCACACTCAAAAAAAATCAATTCTAAACGTTCTTTTCCGCCAGCGCCTGCGCGCAGGCCCAGGCGCTGGCCCACGCCCACTGGAAATTATACCCGCCGAGCCAGCCGGTAACGTCCATCACTTCGCCGATAAAATAGAGCCCCGGTACGTTGCGCGCTTCCATGGTACGCGAGGAAAGCTCATTGGTGTCGACACCGCCCAGCGTCACTTCTGCCGTGCGGTAGCCTTCGGTGCCGTTTGGCTGGACGCGCCAGTTCGTTAGCGTATCCACCAACGTTTCCTGCTCGCGGCTGTTCAGCTGCTTGAGCGTCACATCCGGGATCTGCCCCAGCACCTGCAAACACTCTACCAGACGTTTTGGCAGCTGCATCGCCAGGGTATTTTTCAGGCTCTGATTCGGGTGAGCGGTGCGCTGTTCGTTGAGGAACGCATCCAGATCGCAGTCCGGCACCAGATTTACCGTGACAAACTCACCCGGCTGCCAGTAGCTGGAGATTTGCAGCACCGCCGGGCCGGAGAGACCGCGGTGAGTAAAGAGCAGGTTTTCGCGGAACACCGTCCCATCTTCGGCAGTAATAACGGAGGGAACGGACACGCCGGAAAGCGTCTGAAGCTGTTCCAGGAGCGGTTTGTGCAGCGTGAACGGAACCAGCCCGGCGCGCGTAGGCAATACGTTCAGGCCAAACTGCTCGGCAATCTTATAGCCGAACGGGGACGCCCCCAGCCCCGGCATCGACAGACCGCCGCTGGCGATGACCAGGTTATCGGCGCTGACAGTGTCACCATTGAGCTGCAGCGTGTAGCCCTGCTCGTCGCGGGCAACCTCCAGCACTTCGGTACGCAGGCGCATGACCACGCCGCCCTTCTCGCACTCGGCCACCAGCATATCGACAATCTGCTGCGCGGAGTCGTCGCAGAAGAGCTGTCCCAGCGTCTTTTCATGCCACGCGATGCCGTGCTTACCGACCAGATCGATAAAATCCCACTGGGTATAACGCGCCAGCGCGGATTTGCAAAAATGGCGGTTCTGGCTCAAATAGGCCGCGGGTTCGACATAGAGATTGGTAAAGTTGCAGCGCCCGCCGCCGGACATCAGGATCTTGCGGCCTGGCTTTTTGCCGTTATCGAGTAACAGCACACGACGACCCGCTTGTCCGGCCATTGCCGCACAAAACATACCCGCCGCACCGGCGCCAATGACCACGGCATCAAACCTTTCCACGTCAAAATCCTCTTCGTTAACTGCCGCGGATTGTAAAGTTTCCTCTGTGGTCACACCAGCGTAAAAAGATATTACAAAGCCATTTCATTGAAATTTAACGATTATCCTTTAAGGCACTTTTCTCAAATCAGGTGGTATGTCAAAAAAAGTCTATATTTCACTTTGCCCGTTGCGCATTTGTCCTGGATAATGCGCCGCGTTCATGTCCTCAAAATGGCGTAACGTCCTATGCTACATTTGTTTGCCGGCCTGGATTTACATACCGGGCTTTTACTATTGCTTGCTCTGGTTTTTGTACTGTTTTACGAAGCGATCAACGGCTTCCACGACACTGCAAACGCAGTAGCAACGGTTATCTACACTCGCGCAATGCGATCGCAGCTTGCGGTTGTTATGGCGGCGGTATTTAACTTTTTTGGTGTCCTCCTGGGCGGACTGAGCGTTGCGTATGCGATCGTGCATATGCTGCCAACGGATCTGCTGCTTAACGTTAGTTCTGGCCATGGCCTTGCTATGGTGTTCTCAATGCTGCTTGCTGCGATTATCTGGAACCTCGGTACCTGGTATTTCGGCCTGCCTGCATCCAGTTCTCACACTCTCATCGGCGCGATTATCGGTATCGGGTTAACGAATGCCCTGATGACCGGGACCTCGGTTGTTGATGCGTTAAATATCCCGAAAGTACTGGGGATCTTTGCCTCACTCATCGTCTCCCCTATCGTGGGTCTGGTGGTGGCGGGTGGCTTGATTTTCATCCTGCGTCGCTACTGGAGCAACACGAAGAAACGTGCGCGAATCCACCTGACGCCAGCAGAGCGTGAAAAGAAAGACGGCAAGAAAAAGCCGCCGTTCTGGACGCGTATCGCCCTGATCATTTCCGCTATCGGCGTGGCCTTCTCTCATGGCGCGAACGACGGGCAGAAAGGCATTGGTCTGGTGATGCTGGTACTGATTGGCGTCGCACCGGCGGGCTTCGTGGTTAACATGAACGCCTCCGGTTACGAAATTACCCGTACCCGTGATGCGGTCAACAACGTTGAGACCTATTTCCAGCAGCACCCTGAGCTGCTGAAAAAAGCGACCGGCGTTGACCAGCTCATCCCGTCTCCGGAAGCTGGGGCAACTACCGCCCCTGGTGAGTTCCACTGCCATCCGGCTAACGCGATTAACGCGCTGGAACGTGCCAAAGGCATGCTGGGCGATATCGAAAGCTACGACAAACTGGCTGTGGAACAGCGTGGTCAGCTGCGTCGCATTATGCTCTGCATCTCTGACGTGACCGATAAAGTCGCGAAGCTGCCAGAGGTTAATGCGGACGACAAACGTCTGCTGAAGAAACTGAAAAGCGACATGCTCAACACCATTGAGTACGCGCCAATCTGGATCATCATGGCCGTCGCGCTGGCTCTGGGTATCGGTACGATGATTGGCTGGCGTCGTGTGGCGACCACCATCGGCGAGAAGATCGGTAAGAAAGGCATGACCTATGCGCAGGGTATGTCCGCGCAGATGACGGCGGCGGTATCTATCGGCCTGGCAAGCTACACCGGTATGCCAGTATCCACCACCCACGTACTCTCCTCGTCCGTGGCAGGTACCATGATTGTTGACGGTGGCGGTCTGCAACGCAAAACCGTGACCAACATTCTGATGGCCTGGGTGTTCACCCTTCCGGCGTCCATCCTGCTGTCTGGCGGTCTGTACTGGATTTCGCTGAAGCTGCTTTAATCGGTTGAAGGCGACAAAAAAGCGGGTCAGGAAACTGACCCGCTTTTTTTATGGCTGTTGTTTGTAGTCGGACATTTTATAACGTCAGGATTTTCTGAACATTTTTTGCCCAACCCAATTGCGAAGATAAAACTATCATGGCCGCCAGAAGAAAAACCAGACAAAGGAGAATGTATGGCTTCCGTCCCTATTCCAGGACCAGGCTCAATTGTTATAGCGAACAACATGCGCGAAGCACGCATTCACGGCATGTCGCGTAATATGGCCACTCCCTCAACGTATTATTGGTTCTACCAGAAAGTCAGGAATGGTGGTCCCTGGGACTACAAAAAGTTCGACCCATACTTTGCAGCATTTGGTAACTTCAATTTCGGTGCCGCCGGAACTGCCGCGGGAATCCCTGCAAACATTCTTCTTATGGGCGCAGGCTGGGCCCAAGGACGCGCTGGCACCTCAAAACCTGAATGGGGAAGGTGGCACGAAAAACCGCCTTACGGGGACGACCCGACGGACCAACGCAATATCAGAGAAGGAATAGAGTATGCCATTCAAAACGGCTACTAAATGGATTCATCGCCTTGTGACACTATCGCTTTTAGCTCTGGTCATTGGGTTTCTCTGGTTAAACTACCAGCCCAATCAGCGTAATAGCGATGAGCTTCAGCGCGCTTATAAATTATCTGACAGTGTCTGGCTCTATATGACCGTGAACAATCAGGGTGACGCAACCGTTCCCACAATCTACCGTTACTATCTCTCAGAAGAGATAGCAGGGAAAGATACTGACATTATCCATCAGCTCGCTATGAAGCATCCGATCATTGAAGGTACAGGCACAATTACCTCAGCAAGCATTGATGCAAACGGAGAAGTGAAAATTGCCTACAGCGGGAGGGTTATCTCGATTGAGGACAATATTTCAGATCTTCGATTCTCAGTTAAACCCTGGGCCAGATGAAACAAGGCGGGTCTTACCCCGCCTGCTGTTATGCTCAGTGCCAAATCATCAACGCAATCATACTGACCACGACCAGCCCACACAGGGCGCTGGTCAAAATGAACTGACGACGCAGACGTTCGCAGCGACGGATAAACTCTTCATCGTGATGATCGCGGTAGCGCTGGTAGTAGATATACCCCACCAGACGCATCTGCTTGCTGGGCTGCCCATGCGAGGTGAAGAACCCTCCACCATCCACATACTGATACAGCAACGGATCGCAACCACGAAGTACCACTAACAGCGCACGTAATGATGAGAAGTAGCGCGCCATATTCACTATGCAAACTACGCATAACGCCCAAAATAATGCGACGGTGCTAATCATACATCCTCCCCGGCGTCCGCCCACGAAGCAAGGCTTCTGAGCTACCGCACCCCAATGCCCTGACAGACAGTTCAGTGAAAGAATGACTAAAAATCGATCCGGTTCGAGTTTTAATATCCGAACGGTTCATTAAATAGTGTAGGAGATCCGTTAATTTTTTTGCCACAAGGTTAATCGTTATCAACACCAAAGCTTGAAAAATATGTTTAACTGGGCCGTAATGAAAGCATCAGACGACGCTTTCCCATTTAGTCATCGATAACTTAAGGAAGGAGTAACACTATGGCTTACAAACACATTCTTATCGCGGTAGACCTCTCCCCGGAGAGCAAAGTGCTGGTTGATAAAGCAGTCTCCATGGCACGTCCTTACAACGCGAAAGTTTCGCTGATCCACGTTGATGTGAATTACTCCGACCTCTACACCGGTCTGATCGACGTGAATCTTGGCGATATGCAGAAACGCATCTCCGAAGAGACCCACCACGCGCTGAGCGAACTCTCCACCAACGCGGGCTATCCGATCACCGAAACCCTGAGCGGCAGCGGCGACCTGGGCCAGGTGCTGGTTGATGCAATTAAGAAATACGATATGGACCTGGTGGTATGCGGTCACCATCAGGACTTCTGGAGCAAACTGATGTCTTCAGCGCGCCAGCTGATTAACACCGTTCACGTGGACATGCTGATTGTTCCGCTGCGCGACGAAGAAGACGAGTAAGTGCAAAAAAAGCGGCACTGAAAGTAGGCCGGGTAAGGCGAAGCCGCCACCCGGCTTTTTTTATTCTGGCGTACCCGAATAAATATCAAACCGATGCCCTTTCGTGGTCACCGCGTTAGTAGTCGCAACGTCCGCCAGCGGCGGCGCGTAGTCCGGACGCTTCACCACCACCCGCTTCGTCGCGAGCTGACGAGCCGGTTCCAGCAGGCCATCTGCGTCTAAATCCGGCCCCACCAGCGACTGAAATACCCGCATCTCTTTTTTCACCAGCGCGCTTTTCTGCTTATGCGGGAACATCGGGTCGAGGTAGACCACCTGCGGGCGCGGGGTGATATCGGTCAGCGCCGTCAGGCTGGAGGCGTGGATAAGCTGCAAGCGCTCCTGCAGCCACGGGCCGATTTCCGGGTCCGCGTAGCCCCGCGCCAGCCCGTCGTCGAGCAGTGCGGCCACCACTGGATTGCGCTCCAGCATCCGCACGTGACAGCCGACAGACGCCAGCACAAACGCGTCGCGCCCCAGCCCTGCCGTGGCGTCGACCACGTCCGGGAGATAGCTCCCCTTAATGCCGACCGCTTTGGCCACTGCTTCGCCGCGACCGCCGCCGAACTTGCGCCGGTGCGCCATCGCGCCGCCAACGAAATCGACAAAAATCCCGCCGAGCTTTGGCTCGTCGCGCTTGCGAAGCTCCAGATGTTCCGGCGTCATCACCAGCGCCATCAGGTTCTCTTCATCGTGCTCCAGCCCCCAGCGGGCCGCCAGAACAGATAAGGCGCCGTCTCCGGCGCCCGTTTCATCCACTAAGCAGATCTTCACGTAGCTATCAGCCTTTGATCCCGTAATGCTCAAGCATCGCGTCCAGCTGCGGCTCGCGGCCACGGAAGCGTTTGAACAGCTCCATCGGCTCTTCTGAACCGCCGCGGGTCAGGATGTTATCAAGGAACGACTGGCCGGTTTCGCGGTTGAAGATCCCCTCTTCCTCGAAGCGAGAGAAGGCATCCGCCGCCAGCACGTCGGCCCACAGGTAGCTGTAATAGCCTGCCGCATAGCCGCCCGCGAAGATATGGCTGAACGCGTGCGGGAAGCGGCCCCAGGTTGGCCCTGGAATAACGGCAACCTGCTTTTTAATCTCGGCCAGGGTTTCGAGGATTTTCGCCCCCTGCTCCGGGCTGAACTCCGCGTGCAGGCGGAAATCGAACAGGCCGAACTCCAGCTGACGCAGGATGAACATCGCCGCCTGGTAGTTTTTCGCCGCCAGCATTTTATCCAGCAGTTCCTTCGGCAGCGGTTCGCCGGTCTCGTAATGACCGGAGATAAACGCCAGCGCGTCCGGCTCCCAGCACCAGTTTTCCATAAACTGGCTTGGCAGCTCGACCGCATCCCACGGCACACCGCTGATGCCTGCAACGCCTGCGGTTTCGATGCGGGTCAGCATGTGGTGCAGGCCGTGACCGAACTCGTGGAAAAGGGTGATCACTTCATCGTGGGTGAACAGCGCAGGCTTGCCGCTTACCGGACGGTTGAAGTTACAGGTCAGGTAGGCGACCGGCTTTTGCAGAGAACCGTCTGCTTTACGCATCTGACCCACGCAGTCGTCCATCCACGCCCCGCCGCGTTTGTTTTCACGCGCGTAAAGATCCAGATAGAAGCTACCGCGCAGCTCGTTTTTCTCGTCATACAGCTCAAAGAAGCGCACGTCCGGATGCCAGACGTCAATATCAGTACGCTCTTTAGCGGTAATGCCGTAAATGCGTTTTACCACTTCGAACAGGCCGTTAACGGCTTTGTTTTCCGGGAAGTACGGGCGCAGCTGCTCGTCGCTGATGCTGTAGAGGTGCTGCTTCTGTTTTTCGCTGTAGTACGCGATGTCCCACGGCTGCAGCTCGTCCACGCCGAACTCCGCTTTCGCGAAGGCACGCAGCTGGGCCAGCTCTTTCTCCCCCTGAGGACGAGCGCGTTTCGCCAGATCGGTCAGGAAGTCGAGAACCTGCTGCGGGTTCTCGGCCATTTTAGTGGCGAGGGATTTATCGGCGTAGTTTTCAAAGCCCAGCAGCTGTGCCAGCTCGTGACGCAGCGCGAGGATCTCCGCCATCACTGGGCTATTGTCCCACTTACCGGCATTCGGCCCCTGATCGGAGGCGCGGGTGCTGTAGGCGCGGTACATCTCTTCGCGCAATGCCTGGTTGTCACAGTAGGTCATCACCGGCAGATAGCTTGGGATATCCAGCGTTAACAGGAAGCCTTCCTGCTCTTTTGCTTCGGCCTGGGCTTTTGCCGCCGCCAGCGCGCTTTCCGGCATACCGGCCAGATCGGATTCATCGGTGATCAGCTTCGTCCAGCCCATGGTGGCGTCGAGGACGTTGTTGCTGTACTGGTTGCCCAGCTCGGACAGGCGCGCGGCAATTTCACCGTAGCGAACCTGCTTCTCTTTTGGCAGGCCGATACCGGACAGCTCAAAGTCGCGCAGCGCGTTATCAACCGATTTTTTCTGCGCCGTGTTCAGTTCGGCATAGTGGTCGCCGTCGCGCAGGTCGCGGTAGGCTTTGTAGAGCCCCTCGTGCTGACCGACCCAGGTGCTGTACTCAGAGAGCAGCGGCAGGGTTTGTTCGTAGGCTTCGCGCAGTTCCGGGCTGTTTTTCACCGAGTTCAGGTGGCTCACCGGGGAGAAGATACGCCCCAGTACGTCATCCACTTCGGCCAGCGGCTGACACAGATTTTCCCAGGTGTACGGCGCGCCCTGCGCAACCACGCTTTCTACCGCCGCTCGGCAGTTGTCCAGCGACTGGGTAACGGCTGGAACCACATGCTCAGGGAGGATTTTAGAAAACGGTGGCAACGAAAAAGGCGTCAGTAATGGATTGGTCATAAACGCTGTCCTGTTGAAATAGGTGAATGAAGCGCGCATCCGGCGCTGTGCATATTGTTTTCAGTAATGGGGTTAAGTGTAGAGGATTTCAATAGCTGCGCTTACCGGGCCTGCGGGTAATCTGTGCCGTTCTGCTGTAAACTGTGGCAAATCGTCAATTCAGCGGAAAATCATTACCCATGCTCAGTTATCGCCACAGCTTCCACGCTGGCAACCATGCCGACGTCCTCAAACACACCGTTCAGAGCCTGATCATCGAATCGCTCAAAGAGAAAGAGAAGCCGTTTCTCTATCTGGACACCCATGCGGGCGCGGGCCGTTACCAGCTGAGCGGCGAGCATGCCGAGCGTACCGGCGAATACCTGGAAGGGATTGCGCGTATCTGGCAGCAGGACGATCTGCCTGCCGAGCTGGAGCCGTACATTGGCGTGGTGAACCACTTCAACCGCAACGGCCAGCTGCGCTACTACCCGGGCTCGCCGCTGATTGCCCGCCAGCTGCTGCGCGAGCAGGACAGCCTCCAGCTGACCGAGCTGCACCCGAGCGATTTCCCGCTTTTGCGTTCTGAATTCCAGAAAGACGGCCGCGCCCGCGTGGAAAAAGCCGACGGCTACCAGCAGCTGAAAGCCAAGCTGCCGCCGGTTTCACGCCGCGGCCTGGTGCTGATCGACCCGCCGTACGAAATTAAAACCGACTATCAGGCGGTGGTGACCGGCATCCACGAAGGCTACAAGCGCTTCGCCACCGGGACGTATGCCCTGTGGTACCCGGTGGTCCTGCGCGCGCAAATCAAGCGCATGATCAAAGACCTGGAAGCGACCGGCATCCGCAAAATCCTGCAGATTGAGCTGGCGGTGCGCCCGGACAGCGACCAGCGCGGCATGACCGCCTCCGGCATGATTGTGATCAACCCGCCGTGGAAGCTTGAAGCGCAAATGAACAACGTGCTGCCGTGGCTGCATAAAAAGCTGGTGCCAGCCGGTACGGGCCACGCCACCGTCAGCTGGATCGTGCCGGAGTAATCGCAGCCATCGGTGGAAACTATTGATTTCAGGTATACAATCGCGGCAATTCACGATTAAGGACAAAAGCTATGACTAAGCATTATGACTACATCGCAATCGGCGGCGGCAGCGGCGGCATCGCCTCCATCAACCGCGCGGCCATGTACGGCCAGAAGTGTGCGCTGATTGAAGCGAAAGCGCTGGGCGGCACCTGCGTGAACGTGGGTTGTGTACCGAAGAAAGTGATGTGGCATGCGGCACAAATCCGTGAAGCTATCCATATGTACGGCCCGGACTACGGCTTTGACACCACCATCAACCACTTCGACTGGGACAAGCTGATCGCCAGCCGTACCGCCTACATCGACCGTATTCACACCTCATACGACAACGTGCTGGGTAAAAATAACGTCGACGTTATCCACGGTTTCGCCCGCTTTGTGGACGCCAAAACGATCGAAGTGAACGGCGAGACGATCACCGCCGATCACATCCTGATCGCTACCGGCGGCCGTCCGAGCCACCCGAACATTCCGGGTGCCGAATACGGCATCGACTCCGACGGCTTCTTCGAGCTGCCGGCCCTGCCAGAACGCGTTGCCGTTGTTGGCGCGGGTTACATTGCGGTTGAGCTGGCCGGCGTGATTAACGGCCTGGGCGCTGAAGCGCACCTGTTCGTGCGTAAACACGCGCCGCTGCGCAGCTTTGACCCGCTGATCGTCGATACGCTGGTAGAAGTGATGAACGCCGAAGGCCCAACTCTGCACACTAACGCCGTGCCAAAAGCGGTCGTGAAAAATGCAGACGGTAGCCTGACCCTGGAACTGGAGGATGGCCGCAGCCAGACCGTCGATTGCCTGATCTGGGCGATTGGCCGTGAACCGGCGAACGACAACTTCAACCTGGCCGTGACCGGCGTAAAAACCAATGACAAAGGCTATATCGTTGTCGATAAATTCCAGAACACCAGCGTGCCTGGCATTTACGCGGTCGGCGATAACACCGGAGCCGTTGAGCTGACTCCGGTCGCCGTTGCGGCGGGCCGTCGTCTCTCCGAGCGCCTGTTCAACAACAAGCCGGACGAGCATCTGGACTACAGCAACATCCCGACCGTGGTCTTCAGCCACCCGCCAATCGGCACCGTCGGCTTAACCGAGCCTCAGGCGCGCGAGCAGTACGGCGACGACCAGGTGAAAGTGTATAAATCGGCGTTTACCGCGATGTATACCGCCGTCACCTCGCACCGCCAGCCGTGCCGCATGAAGCTGGTCTGCGTCGGCCCGGACGAGAAGATTGTCGGCATCCACGGTATTGGCTTCGGCATGGACGAGATCCTGCAGGGCTTTGCCGTGGCGCTGAAGATGGGCGCCACGAAGAAAGACTTCGACAACACCGTGGCAATCCACCCGACGGCGGCGGAAGAGTTTGTGACCATGCGTTAATGCCAGAACGTCAGCGCGCATCGCTGTTCTCTGACGACAGCTGCTGATTAAACCGGCTCATCTCTTCCAGGACGCGGTTGACGAGGGATTCAATCTCTTGCCAGCCGCGTTCTTCATTACAGGCCGCTTCCAGCTGTTCGCAGGCCTGCTGCAGAGACGTCATGTTCATCATCCTTGCGCCGCCGTTAATGCGGTGCGCCATGCGGCCCACCTTATCGCGTTCTTTTTGCGCGAGCCACTGCGTCAGCTTGCTGGCATCCTGCCTGTTGACCTCGACCATTTCGGCCTGCAGTGCCCGCGTGGCATCATTCACCCACTCAGATTTAGCGCCGCTGCCAGCAAAATAGCGGTCCAGCAGCGTCTGGAGTTTTTCTGCCGTCAGCGGTTTTTCCAGGTATTCATTCATACCGGCTTCAATGCAGCGCGCAGCCGATTCCGCGCCGCTCATCGCACTCAAACCGAAAACCGGGATCGGCGGTTGGCCTGTCAGCTGCTCGGTGTGGCGGATTTGCCGTGCCAGTTCATAGCCGTCCATTTCCGGCATCGTGCAATCGGTAATAATCACATCGTAGCGGCCAGGATTCTGCTGCCACATCGACAGCGCCTCCGCGCCCTGCGTCGCCAGCGATACCCGATGCCCCCATGACTCCAGCCGCTGTTGCAGCGCCCGGCGTGCAGGCGGGTAGTCATCCACTCCCAGAATATGCAGGCTGCGCGCCTGGTCGACGGGAGGAGGTGTTAACACCTTACTGGCGGCGGGCTGCGCATCAAAGTGAAGGCTCACCACGCAGCCTTCATGCGGTTCACTGTCGATACGCACCTCCGCCCCTGCGGCCTGCGCCATATACAGGCAGGCCGGTAAGCTGAACCCGGTATCTGTCCACTCGGATTTCAGCGTCACGTGGTGAGCGCGTCGGGTAATCTCCTCCAGCCGCTTTCCGTCGATTCCTTCTCCCTGGTCACACACCTCAATGACCAGCGGGACGGTTGTGGAGCCCGCGTCTCTGGTGCCCTCGTACACCTCAACGTCAATTTCTTCGCCGTTCGAGTGCTTGATCGCGTTGCGAAGCAGGCTGGAGAGGATGCGAATAATCAGCAGCGGATCGGTAATAAAGCGTTCGCCGGAAAGCTCGATCAACACGTTCAGGGTGATCCCTTTGGCTTCCGCCTGCTGACGATAGAGCGCCACCGTACTGTGGATCAGCTGGGGCAAATGCGTGCTGCGGGTCGTGCCATTCAGCTGCGGGTTATCGGCCCGGAAGACATCAAACATATCCCCGATAAGCGAAAGCAGGCTCAGGGAAGATTCCCAGATCAGATTCAGATTTTCGTTATGCTCATGCCGCGCCTCCAGCGCCTGAAGCTCCATCTCCAGCAGGCCGGTGATCACGCTTAGCGGCGTGCGCACTTCATGCCCCATGCTCTGCATAAACGCGTTCTTACTGCCGATCGCCTGTTCCAGGTTATTTTTCGTTTCTGAAAGCTGGGCAATCAGCTGCTCTTTTTCCGTGACATCCAGCCAGCCGCCAATCAGGCCGCTGATATCGCCCTGGCCGTCATGCCACGGCACAACCCAGCCCTGCAGATAACGTCGCTGGCCGTTGATCGTACAGCTTTCAGACCAGTTCTGCGGCTGTCCATCCTGCAACGCCTGCTGGTACTTCGCCTCCAGGTTCGCCAGCACCGCCGGTTCGGCTATGGCGATCGCCGTGACAGGCTGCCCCTGCAATACCTCACCCGGCTGACCGATGGTCTCCGCCCAGACCTGGTTGTAACGCAGCAGGTTTCCGTTGCGATCGCGCACATAGAGCGCCACGGGTGAGGCGTCTATAAGCGCCTGGGTAAAACGCAACTGTTCGGCAAGCTGCTGCTGCCAGACGTTCCCGCGACGCAGCGCGGCGCGCAGATACTGGATCCACAGCCAACACCCGGTGACCACCAGCAGAAGCAGCACGCCCCAGACCAGGGAATTAAGCACCGTGCTTTGCGCCCAGGTTTCGCTATTGTCGATGGCGGCTTGTCGCCAGTCGCCCGCCAGCTGCATCAACGCCTGCGGCTGCATATCCGCCAGCGCCTTATTGAGAATATTAATCGGCTGGCTGGTGTCGGTTTGCGCGGCCATCACCACATCCGTGGGCGGTACGGGTACCGTCACCGCCAGATGAAAGCGGGTGGGATGATGGCGCGTCACCAGATAGTTGGCGATAAACTGCGGCGCAATCACGCCGCGCACGTCGCCTTTTTTCAGCCACGCGAGCGCATCATCCATCTTCGTAAGCGGCACCAGCTGGATGGTGGGATACCAGGTTTCCAGCCAGTGGATCAGCGGGTCATCAGCCATAATCGCCAGCTTTTCGCCCTTCAGCTGGGAAAAATCATCCGGTCGTTTGATCTCCTGATCCATGACCACCACAGAGGGCGTGGTGAGCAACGGTGAGGTCATCGCCATGCTCGCGGTAGACTTTTGCGCTATGTCGGTCTGCAGACTGAGCATCAGCGCGTCCGGGTTGTCCCGCTTCAGTGCATTCAGTTCGGCGTCGCTACCGGCGGTCAGAATCGTGAATTGAATATCGTACTGCTCGCTAAACTGATTGAGCAGGTCAACCACCAGACCCGCGGGCGATCCCTCCTCCACAAACGACAGCGGACGCTGGCGGCTATCCAGGATCACCTGGATCTGACTGTGCTCGCGCAGCCAGTTCTCTTCCTCCTGATCCAGCGCCAGCGGGTTGGTGGTGATCACGAAGCTCCGGTTGAGTCCCCAGCTGTTGGTAATACGCAAACGGCTGGCTAACGGAATGTGTTTAAACACCGTGTCGATGGCTTCCGCCAGCTGCGGCAGCTGGCGATCCACGCCAAAGCTCATGTTCAGATTGGGCAGCGCCGGGCTATAGCGCCAGTGCAGCCCCTGGGCCTGATGATACTGGGTGAGGTATTCCGCACTTGCGCGGTTAATCCACAGCGCGTCTATCTGCTTAAACGCCAGCGCGCTGACGGCTGATGGGTACCAGTACTGAAAACGGAGCGTGCTGCCAGGGTAGTAACGACGCAGCGCCGGGCTGGCGCTGGTATCCGACATCAGCCCCAGTTTCCTGGGGATGGCTTCGCGTGCGTCGTCAGCATGATCGCGGGTGGTCATCAGGACCGCCTTATCCAGCAGCCATGGCGGCGTGGTTACCAGATCCGGATTTGGCCAAAGTTCCGGGTTCCACATCGCCACCATCTGAATTTCATGACGGCGCAGCGCCTGGAACGCATCGCGGCTATGGCTGTAATAATGCAGTTTGACGTTGACCTTAAGGCTATCCTCCAGCAGCGCCAGATAATCGGCAGCAATGCCGCTGAAAAGCCCGTGGCCCATGCCTTCACTCAAAGGGGGATGGGGCTGCCCCCAGACGCCCACATGAAGCGTCTGGTTGTTGTCCAGCCACTGCTGCACATCAACATTAAACTGGACGTGCGGCGCATTGACCTGCACACGGCGTTGCAGAGACAGTTCCTGGGCCTGAATCTGTCCGACACTGCACAACAGTAAAAACAGGCTTATCAACCGGGCAGATAAAAAACGCATCGTATGAGTGGTTCCCTGAGGAGAAGAACTGGAGGGGCCAGTAAAGAGGTTGTCTCTATTTTAGCAACTGCGCGTCGAACCACATTGCCTGATTACCCGCCATAATTTGCGGGAATTTTAGCAATACAGGCGCCAGCCCTGATTAAGGTCGGTCTTGTTTTTGCGAATAAGCGTAAATCTCTTTTTTATAAGACCGACCTTATTGTTCCCTTTTTCCATGGCAGGTAAAAATCAGGCAGATTTGCTATGCGTAAACAGGTTACTTCGTGATGAACAATAACAGCGACAACAGCACAGAAGCCCACACGGACGAGGCAATTAACGATAACTTTCCGGCCCTGACGGCGATCTCCCTCGGCGATATTTTAATTCAGCGCGAGGAGAGCCTTTTTATTAATGACAACAGTAAACAATGGCTGATAAAAGGGACTTCGGGGGAACAGGTTAATCTTTCCGACCTGCTCCCCGCCGATTCAGAGCCGGGAGAGTGGATGAAAGCCAGAGGGTCTGTCACCGTGGATGGTGTGCAGTACGAGGTCTATCACCACTCGGGTCTTGAGACGGAGCTGCTGGTGCAGGTCGGTATGCAGGTCGCGTCTCTTGAGTAACGGCTCATGTGCCGGTATCCCCGATCGCCTCCACCTGCATCTCTCCCTGACGAAAACGGTCGGCGAGGAAGAAAGGCACGGGTAAGGTCCACTGCCCGTTACGCACCAGCGCCGTATAGCGATAGCTCACACCATCAAACCGTAGCACAACGGCCTGCTTTTCGCCGTCCGCTTTCTCGCTCGGCCCCGCCAGTACGGTAAACCCGGCATTACTGCCAACATGAAAATGCTCTGCCTCCCAGCGGACAGGCGGGTGTTCTGGCCAGGGCCGGGCATGGTGAAACGCGAAAATCTCGTCGTGATTCATAATGCTCTGCCGAACGGTGGGCCACAACGCCACCTTCAGGAAATACTGATCGGTGAAACGCGCGCTGCCCTGATAGCCCGCCACAAACTGACGCATCATCCCTTCCACATTTTGGACCAGCCCGCCGCAGCCGCCCCACATCCCGGCCAGCAGCAGTTCGGTATGGGTAAAGTAGTCGCGCATATGGTGGAAATAAAACGGCGAACGCAGCCAGGCTTCCACGCAGACCTGTTCCCGCTCGGACAGCAAGGAGTCGGCGTCTCGCACCAAAAAGCGGTCGACCTGCGGGTCATCCATCACCAGAAAACGCCACATCGTCGGGTAGATCCCCTTTTCATGGCTCATATCCACCAGCGCCGCGCCCGCCTGCTCCAGCCGCTGCCAGACGTGCTGCGGCACGGAGTCGTCGAGATAGACGCGGCAGCGCCACGCAGGAAACAGCCCGGCGGCGGCATCGATATTTTTAATTAAGGTTTCGCAGTAGCGCGGCTGGTCGCCGTACAGACTAAACGCGATGATGTTCTTTTCGCGGCAATCCGCCTGAAAAGTCGGCGGTGGCGTCTGGGGCAGCGGCCAGACGGTTCCCTGACGAAAGCGCTGGTCAGAAAGGGTCAATGACTCCAGACCGTAGGCACGCATTTCAGCCGTTTTGCCCATATGTCCGCACAGTTCCGTCAGGCCATCAAGCCAGGTTTCTGACGCTTCGTGACGGCGGAGCGACTGATAAATCTTGCGATAAACCTTATAAGCCCGGTCATGCTTTCCCTCACGCATCAGACTCAGGGCGTAATCGCTTTGTACCGACATATTGTTCGGCAGAACAGCCAGCGCCTTTTCGCAGCAGCGGGAAGCCGTCGCGTAATCCGCAACGGCCATGGCGTGACGATACTGCTCCGCCAGCGCAGAAAATTTCTGGCGCAGTGCTTTTTGTTTCGTCGCAGAAGAATGAGGAAGAAAAGATGGGCGCATCGTCCGGGCTCAGTAAATGAAATAAACGTGAGTATTATTTTCCCCTCCGCGAGTAAGGTAAGCGACAAGACCCGTCTTGATGTTGCCGTTAAGCCGGAAATAAAAATTTATACGTTAAAAAGCCGATGAGGATGTAAGCTTTTATTATCATTGCGTTGATAGCGCAGAATTAATAACGTTCCTGCCCAGACATTGCGCTTTTCGTTATTGATGATTGCCAGAATAATAAACAAGCCTGGTCTTATAACAATGCGTTTCTCGTTTCATCAGAATGAAACTATCAGAACCCCATCCTCTGGAGCGTTATAAAAAAATATGCGCCACTACCTTCGTCTTTTTTTGCTTCTGGTTTTATTTTTACCTGGTACGTCTTCGGCACACAGTGAAGAATATAAAATTCTGATGCGCACCCCCATTGAAGGCATGAACCGCCTTCCGCTTACCGGGGAGCAGGCCACGCTGCTGAAGCAGATGCAAAATCTGACGGTAGGCATCACCCGCGATGACGCGCCCCCTTTCGGGATGCGCAATATGCGCCATGAATATGAAGGACTGAGCGCCGACTTCATCGGCCTGGTCTCCTGGCAGCTGAATCTGCCCGTTAAGGTCAACATGTACGACTCGCCGGACGAGTTGTGGCAGGCGCTTGCCCGCGGTGAAATCGACATTATTCCCTCTGTCGCCGCCTTCGAGGCGAATGACACCTTTGTTTTCTCAACGCCCTATGCCAGCGATAAACCGGTATTAGGTATTAACGACCGCGACACCCAGCCCCTCGCCGACGATCTTGCCGACACCGATGTCGCGATGGTCAGGGACTATCTGCCCCTCGCGCAGGTAAAAGCGGCCTATCCTAAAGCGCATTTTCGCCTGTTTGACAGTTACCAGGAGGCGCTGAGCGCTGTGGCATTTGGTCAGTCCCGCGCCTATCTGGGGAATAGTTATTCGCTGAGCCGAAACTATTTAAACAACATTCACATCGAGCGCTTCTCCCGACTCCCCAACCGTGAGGTGGGGTTCGCCCTGAGCCAGAGTCATCCGCAGCTCAACCAGCTCATCAACGCAACGATTCGTGCTGTGCCCGAAGAGGAAAAGCTGGATCTATATCGGCGCTGGCAGCCCGATCGCGTCGATATTGCCCAGGGAACCAAGTCACTGGACTTTACCGATCGGGAAAAAGCGTGGATCGCTCGTCATCCTGTGGTGAACGTGCTGATCTACAGCCAGGACAATGCCGCGCCGGTCTCCTTCATTGATAACAAAGGCGTGCTGCGCGGCGTCGTGGCAGATCTCTTTTCCGTGGTGTCGCTGCGCACCGGATTGCGCTTTAGCTTCGAGACCGGCAATACCACCGATGACCTAATCGACCAGGTCAACCATGGGCAGGCCGACATGCTCGCCTCACTGACACCGAGCGACGCGCGCAAGGATCGGATCCTCTTCACGCGGCCCTACTTACGCAGCGCGTTTGCCCTCACCACATCAACCTCACGCAACGACATCACGACGCTGGCCGACCTGCGCGGCAAACGTCTGGCGCTGGTGAAAAATATTGGCGTGGAGCAACGGATACGCGAACGTTACCCGGAAATTAAGATTGTGCATGTTGGCAATGAATCGCAGCTGCTCTCCAGCATCACCCGCGGTGATGCTGATGCTGCGATAGGCATTCTGGTGATGACGGATTACCAGATTTACACCAATTTTCAGGACAAGCTGAAGGTGGTCTCAATTGTCGGAGAATCACCCGCCTGGATCTCCTTTGGCGTGGGGCTGGCAAACCCGGAACTGCAGCGCATTCTGGATAAAGTCCTGCTGAGTATCTCTCCCATTGAGATGGAAAATCTGGCTAACCGCTGGAGACCCAACGAGCTGGTGGTGGTCGACAGCTTCTGGTATCGCTACCGCGAGGTGTTGATTGCTACGGGCGTCTTCAGTGCCGTGCTGGTGTTATTAGCCCTGGGATGGGCGCTCTATTTACGTCGGCAGATTGTACGTAAGGCGGCGCTGCGCAGGCAACTGAACGAGCAGCTCACCCAGCTGCGCGAAATGCTCACCGAACGCGAGTCGCTGCTGGCGGAGCTGAGCGAGGCGAAAGAGCGGGCGGAAGACTCCAACCGGGCAAAATCCGTTTTTCTGTCAACCATGAGCCATGAGATCCGCACGCCGATGAACGCGATCATTGGCATGCTCGACATCGTGCTGAAAAAAGGACGTCGGGGCGAACACGATCTTCAGGCCCTGGAGGTCGCTTACGACTCGGCAGAGGGTCTGGTGGGGTTGATTGGCGATATTCTGGATATCTCGCGGATCGAGGGCGGGCATCTCGATTTCAACCCGGAACCCGTCCAGTTTGGCAAACTCATCGACAACATGATGCGGGTATTTCAGGGAGTGGCGACGGAGAAGAATATCCAGCTGAATAAAGTCTTTCCGACCGAAGCGCTGTATGAGGTCTACGCCGACCCGCTGCGCATTAAGCAGGTGATCTCCAACGTGCTGAGCAACGCGATTAAGTTCACCGATCGCGGCAGCGTGACGCTGACCCTGTCGCAGCGGGAAGAGGCCGACGCCGACAACATACAGTTCGTGATAGAGGTGCAGGACAGCGGGGTCGGCATTGATGCCAGCCAGCAGGCTGCGTTGTTCAGGCCTTTCAGTCAGGCGGATAATCGCCGGGCGGGAACCGGGCTGGGGTTATATATCAGCCGGACGATTTGTGAAAGCATGAACGGTACGCTCACGCTTGCCAGCGAAAAGCACGTTGGCACCACGGTCAGGGCGACCTTTTCTCTGCCTAAAGTCACCCGTGCCGTGACGACTCGTGCCCAGCCTCATACGGAAGAGGAAACGTTACCGGCGCTTAACGTACTGGTGGTTGATGACAATCCCGCAAACCGTATCCTGCTAGCCAAACAGCTGGCGTGGCTGGGACAGCATGCGCACCTGGCTTCCGGCGGCGATGAGGCGCTAAAAATTTGGGCCGACACGGCGTTCGATGTCATTATCACCGACTGCAACATGCCCGGCATCAACGGCTATCAGCTAACGGGGATGTTGCGTAACGCAGAACGTGAACAGGGCCGGGCACCCGCATGGATTATCGGGTTTACGGCGAATGCGATGCATGAGATTAAGGAACGGTGTTTACAGGCGGGGATGAATGATTGTCTCTTTAAGCCGTGCTCTATCAGCGATCTTGCGGCAGCACTTCGCTTGCACGGGCCTGCGAGGAACGGTAGACCGGGCAAGCGCAGCGCCACCCGGTTATAAAAACGACCCGGGGTTGATCATCACAACAACTGGTCGTGCCAGAGGAACAGCTCAGGATCGGTCTTCACACCCAGCTTTTTCATCGCGGCTTTCTTCTGGCCGCTAACGGTTTTGCGGCTGCGGCTGAACTTCTCGGAGATTTGCAGCACGGACATACCAGAGAGGAAGAGGCGCAGCACTTCCAGCTCCCGCGCAGAGAGCTGGTCCAGGCGGCCAATACCGTCGATGACCTGCTGTTCATCTTCAGCGTTGCCGGACGTCGTCGGCTCGGAGATAAGATAAAACTCCTTCTCCATGCTTTCAGAGAGGCAGATATGACCCGCCGCCACGCGGCGCACGGCATCCACCACTTCCGAGGCGTCACGGCTTTTACCAATATGTCCGCGCACGCCCGCCTTAAGCGCCATACGGACAATGGCGGTATTTTCCAGCGTCGATGAGATTAATATTTTCAGCCACGGAAAATTACTCATCAGCTGCTTGATCATCGGTAATCCGTCGATATCTTCATCGCCGAGTAAATAGTCCAGGATCAGCACATCGATACGATTGGTACGTAAAAAGTTAATCAAATCGATACGGCTGGCAAAGCTGCCTTTCAGTTCGAAATCCGGCTCCTGGCTGAAAATAATTTCCAGCCCTTTGCGCACAATAGGATGATCGTCGAGTAAGGCAATATAGATTTTTTTCCTGAAAACTGATTCATCTGCACTCTCTTTCTGTGCCTGCTGTGTGGTTCATTATTTAAACGGCTGGTTACTGCTTTCTCAGCCACTGCAATAATGTTCCCGCACTGGCATAACTACGAAATATTGCAGCGTAAGCGTCAAAGCGGTTGGTGGCTTCTGCAACCTGGTTACCGTAATAATCACTTTCTGCACTCAGCACATCCAGCAGGGTTCGTCTGCCAAGGTGGTACCATTGATCGAAGAAATCATGGCGAATACGATCGGATTCAAAGGCTAAGTCATGGTACAACTCGGCGCGTTCCAGCATGCTGCGGGCATCCTGATCCGCCGCGCGCACGCGGTTATCCAAATCGCGTAATTGTTTTTCAATCGCCTCTCTGCTGGCATCAGCCCGACGCGCAGCAGAGAGTTCAGCGGCGCGTTGAGAACCGCCGCGGAAAATAGGCCAGCTCACGTTTACGCCCGTCTCCCAGGATTGTTCACGCCCCAGCTCGTCACGCCCGGTGCTTTTGCCAACGTTCCAGGTGACCGTCGGAAACGATGCAGAGCGCGCGGCGTCCGCGTCAGCCAGCGCCGATGCGGTTTCCGCCTTTGCCTGACGAATCGTCGGATGGCTATTGAGGGCCGTCAGCTGCGTCGTCAACTCTCCCGGCTTCAGGTTCCAGACGGTTGCCGCGGGCAGGGGCACTTTTTTATCCCCCAGCAGACGGTTAAGGGTGATTTCAATATCGCGAGCCCGTGAAACCGCCGTATCCAGCGATGATTGCGCCTGAAGCAAGCGCCCGCGCGCCTGAGTCAGCTCGCTGCGACGCCCCTGATCGACCTTCACAATCCCGTCCAGCATGTTGACCAGCTCGTTCATGCGGGCCACGTACTTTTGGCTCAGGCTGATGATCTGGCGCTGTTTGCTCAGCTCAACCAGCGAGCTGCTGACCTGCCAGGCGATATCTTCCGCCTGAGCATCGACGTTGTTTTTCGCCGCGTCATGCAGTGCCTCTCGGCTTTTAATGGTGTTACTGGTGCGGCCAAAATCGAGCAGTGTGGTCGCCATATTGACGGTCACTGCTGGTCGGCTGTCGCTGTAGCGGCGTTCACCGCCGCCAAACTGGTAACTTTTGGAACGGGTACCAACATCAATCTGCGGCCAGCGCTGACCTTTGGCTTCGTCCACGTTGGCTTCCGCCGCTTCAGTGTTGTAATGCGCGCCACGCACTTCGGGGCTGATGCTCAGCGCGGTATTTACCGCATCATTAAACAGGGCGCGAATCTCACCTTCGCTGGGTGCCCGGGCCGTTGCAGCCTGGGCAAGGCTTTCACGCTTCGGCGTCGCAGCCGCTCTTTTCACGGATGACGACTCCACTAACGGCGCGGCTGGCGCAGGCGGTGTGGAGGCCATCACCATGCGAGATTTTACCACAGGGGCTGCAGGCTCAAAGGCTAATAAACCATCACTATTGGCTGCACCTTTAGCCGATGCCAGGCACGCCGCGGCCGTCAGCAGCGCCGCCAGACGGCGCTGCACAAACATTGAATCACTTTTCATATTAACGCTCGCGGAACGCTTCCTTCGCTTTGAAGATAGGTTTCAACAGGTAATCAAGAATGGTTTTTTCACCGGTGCGGATTTCTACCGTGGCAATCATGCCCGGGATGATCGGCAGTGACTTGCCACCGGCGCTCAGCGTGCTGCTGTCGGTTAGCACCATCACCCGATAATAGGTATCGTCAGGGCGGCCTGCGGCGGCTTTGGCGTCATCCTTCAGCGTGTCCGGGCTGACGAGAGAAACGTGCCCTTTGAGGCCACCGTAAATACCAAAATCATACGCGGTGATCTTCACCATCGCCGGTAACCCGGCATGCAGAAAGGCCACGTCAGAGGGTTTGATCTTCCCTTCCACCAGCAGTTGGTCTTCCAGCGGTACGATTTCCATAATGTGTTCACCGGGCTGGATTACGCCGCCGATGGTGGTGACGCGCACGTTTTTCACCGTGCCTTTCACCAGCGCGGTGATGGCGGTACGGCTTACCACGTCGGCGCGTCCCGTCAGGTTCTCTTCGGCCTGCACCAGATCCAGTTCCTGACGAATCAGCTCGGCGTTAGCATCTGCCTGGTAGCGGTTACGACGCTCGACGATTTGCGACTGCAGATCGTTCGCCTGACGACGCATGCGCAGCAGTTCGACTTCCGAAAGCAGGCCGCGTGCTGCCAGCGGCTCTGACATAGCAATTTCGTTCTGCGCCAGGCGGTAGCTTTTCTCTAATGAGGCCACCCCCTCTTCCAGCGCCTGTTTGCGGCTGTTGTAGGCGCGCGTTTCCAGGTCCACTTCGGAAGGGTACTGCTTCACGCGATCGCTAAAGGTCAGCGGCAGACCGTAGGCTTCCGCACGCAGGCGGTTAACGGTTGCTTCAAGGGCCACCACTTTACGCAGCGTCTCCTGATAGCTGGACTGGGCGCGGGTGGGGTCAATCTTGAGCAGCACCTGACCCGGCTCGACGATGTCGCCTTCACGCACGTTCATCTCTTCAAGGATCCCGCCTTCGAGGCTTTGAATCACCTGCTCACGGCTTTTAGAGACAATTTTGGCGTCGCCTTTGGTGATCTCTTCCACTTTGGCAAAATGCGCCCACGTTAAGAAACCGGCAAAGACCGCCAGAATCAGCCAGAGAACCAGACGGGATTTCGGCGTCGTCTGCGAGAACAGGGCCTCCTGGATGTCGCTCATCCAGGCGGCGTCGCGCGCCGACAGGTTTTTCTGTTTACGGTTGCGTTTGAAGAAGGTCATGCGCTTGCCTCCACGGGCTGTTTTCCGGTAGCGGCTTTCGCTGGATGGCTGTCATTGGCGGGTGCGCCGTTCAGTGCGGCCAGAACCTGCTGTTTAGGGCCATCCGCCACAATTTTGCCGTCATCTATAACAATCATGCGGTCCACCAGCGCCAGCAGCGACGGGCGATGGGTGACCACCACCAGCGTGTGCCCAGCGGTCGCCATTTTCAGATGCTGTAAGAACAGGGCTTCCGTCTGGGAATCCATCGCGCTGGTGGGTTCATCCAGCAGCAGCAGGTTCGGTCTCGCCAGCAGCGTTCGGGCCAGGGATACCAGCTGACGCTGACCGCCGGAGAGGCTATTCCCCTGCTCGCCCACCGGCATGTGGATACCGCGTGGATGACGCGCGGCAACCTGATCCAGCCCCGTCAGCCGTAGCACGTGCAGGAATTCATCGGAGGAGGCGTTCTGGCGGCCAATCATGATGTTTTCACGCAGAGTGCCGTAAAACAGACGCGCTTCCTGGCCGACAAAGCCCACGTTGTTACGCCAGTCCGACGGTTCAATCTGGTTCACATCCAGCCCACTGCTGAACATTTGCCCTTTCACCGGGGTATAGAGACGCGCAATGATGCGCAGCAGGGTCGATTTACCGCTGCCAATTTTGCCCACAATCGCCACGCGCTCGCCCGGTTTGATCGTCACGTTGACGCCTTTCAGGATCTCCGGGTTAGGCTGCATCGGCGGTGCCGGGTAGGAGAAGGTCACGCCTTTCAGTTCAATATCGCCGTTCAGTTCAGGCTGTTTGATGTAATCAATCTCGCTGCTGCGATCGGTCGGATGTTCCATCAGCCTGTTCAGCGAGGTCAGCGCGGCTTTGGCCTGCTGATAACGCACGGCCAGACCAATCACCTGGCTTAAGGGTGCCGTCACGCGCCCGGCCAGCATCACGGTACCGATCAGCGCACCCTGGGTCAGGTTCCCGGCATCAATGAGATATACCCCGGTGACAATCAGCATCACCGTCTGCAGCTGCTGCAGGAAGCTCACCGAGTTCATCGCCAGCGTCGAGTAGTGCTTCGACGCCGCCGCGCTGGAGGACTGCATGGCGCTGAACTTCTGCCAGCGGCTCTGCATCCAGGACTCCCCGCCGACCGACTTCAGGGTCTCCATCCCTTCGATGGATTCAATCAGCACGCCCTGCTTTAACGAGGCTTCCTGCAGGCTGGCTTTCATCACTTTCGCCAGCGGCCACTGGATAAGCAGGCTCACCAGCAGGATCATCGGCAGCATCAGCATCGGGATGAATGCCAGCGATCCGCCAATGGCAAAAATAATGCCGATAAACAGCAGCACAAAAGGTAAGTCGGCAATCGCCGCCAGCGTGGCGGAAGAAACAAAGTCACGGACGGATTCAAATTCGCGCAGCTGGTTGGCAAACGAGCCGGAAGAGGCCGGCTTATGTTCCATTTTGACCGCCAGCGACTGACGGAACAGAATACTGCCGACGATCAAGTCCGCTTTTTTCCCGGCGGTATCGAGCAGGTGCGCACGTACCGTACGGGTGACGGCCTCAAAGACCATCGCCACCAGTACGCCAATCGCCAGCGACCACAGGGTAGTAAACGCCTGGTTGGGGATCACCCGGTCATAGACGTTCATGGTAAAGAAGACGGACGCCAGCGCCAGAACGTTTACCAGCACCGAGGCCAGCGCGGCGCTGCGGTAGTAACTGCGATAGCGCCACAGGGTGCTGAACAGCCAGTGGCCTTTCGGCTGCGGCGGGGCAATATCGCTCATCCGGCTGTCAATGCGCGCCGCCGGCTTCGCCGCAATGGCATAGCCGACATACAGCTCGCTGAGCGCCGCATGGTTCAGCTCAACCGGCTCATCACCCACTTCCGGCATGATCAGGGTATAAAACAGGTCCCATTTATCATCGGCATTTTTACGACGCTCGCGCGCGAGCAGAACCATGCCGCCCGCACCTTTGCGCAGCAGAATCATGGGGAAAACCTGCTCGGGCAGTTCAGCGCTGTTACGCTTGATGAGCCCCCCGGTGATACCGGCGTTTTTGAGCGCATCAAGCGCTAAAGAGGGTGTGAGCGTTTGTTCAACAGGCAGACCAGCCAGCAGGACATCGTCGCTCTTACCCAGACCATAATGCTCCGACAGCCAGGCAATACTTCGTAGCAGGGAGTCATCATTAAGTCGGGTATCGCGGGCGATGGCATGCAGCTGTTCCTCCTGGGTGTTAGCCATTGAGGATTCCATATTTCGTGTATTCCAGGTTATAAAAAATCAAATAAATCAAAAAGATAAGTTAACTTTCTGAGTGAATTAGGAATATTCTGTCACGCGGAATGGTCTTGCCTTAATGAGACCTGTCTCAATGGAAGTGCTTATTTTTTGGCACGAAAGAGGTTCTGAGCGGGGGAAAAGGGCCTTCCCGTGGCGGGAAGGCAGCGTTGATACATTATTTTTGTGCAGAAGCACTCATGTCGCGATCGCCGCTCACGCGCACCACAACACGACGGTTAGGGGCATTACAGGCGATCAGCGTTTTTTTATCGGATGCCGCGCAGTTGTTCACGACAGGCTCCTTGCTGCCCACGCTGGTCGCACTCATCAGGCGAGCCGGAAGGCCGTTCTCCGCCAGCATAGTACGCACGGTCTGCGCGCGCTTCAGGCCAAGGGCGTAGTTGCCGCGATCGCTGCCGATGGCGTCCGTGTGGCCGATCACCTGGATCTGCTTCAGCTCAACGTTTTCACGTTTGATCGTCGCCACCAGATCCTTAACGGCCTGATGACCCTGAGCAGAAACGCCTTTCGCGCTGCCCTGACCAAAACGGAACATCACGTCACCAGAGAGGGTGTAATCTTTGTACCGGGGTGCAGGCAGATAGTTACAGGCCTCGACGCTGGACGCGCGGGACAGCACGTGGATCTGCTCGCGCAGACCCGCGAGATCCTTCTCCGCCTGCTCGCGCGTACGGGCTTCCGGCACCGCATTCATCGTGGAGCTGACGCGCACAAAGTAGGTTTGCCCTCCGCTCATCTCAACGTTATAGCCCTGCTCTTTGCCATGGTACTGCGGCGCATCATTCTGATACGCACCCAGATTATGCTTACCCGGAGCCAGACAGAATGTCGTAAAGCCGCCAGGTAACAGCGCGTCATGGAATTCATTGTCGACATAAATATGCGCCGCACCGCCCGCCGTATTGCTGGCGTCACGGTAGTAAACCACCTGCGTTTGCGTCTGGCTGACGGGCGCAACGGGCTGATAGGTCTTGCCAAAATTCTCCGCCGCCAGCGCCGGATGAAGAATAAATGCGGATGAGGTAAACAGCGCCGCGAATAAAGAGGTCTTGAAAAAAGTCATAAATCCTCCAGAGGCCTCCCCGAAAGGAGGCCTGGAAAAGTTTAAGTTAGTGATTATTCACGTTGACGGTCACACCGGTTTGCACCAGCAGTTCCACATCCAGGTTTTCGACCTGGTATATCTGGTACTCGACACCAGACACCTTGACGTTACCGGCATTGGTCCAGTTACCCGGATCGCTGTTATCAGGCAGCAGGTCGCTCAGGTTCACCACATCACCTTTGTTCCCCTGAACCATCAGCTGTTTATTGCCATCGGCGATAAACATATCCTTCTCTGCGTGGGTCAGCACATCGTTCAGGCTGATATTCAGCTTGTCCTGCTTGCTGTTGGTCAGATCAATGGTCTTGTGCTGGAGGTTATCCAGGTTAATCTCACGATCGTTCAGCGTGCTGACAACACTGGCGTTATCGTCATGCTGCTCTTCAGCATTCATCATCATGGACATAGAGCGGCCTGCGGAACGGCTGGCAGCCTGTGTTCCCCATGAAATATTGTCCAGCCCCAGACCACTCTGGTCATTGCTGTAAATGTGAATTTTAGCGATCGTTTCACCGGCTGGTGCCTGGAAATTAAAGTTCACGTAGTCCGTACCACTCGTTCCACGCCCGCTCAGTGAGCCAATCTCTTTTCCCGCAGCATTATAAAACTTCACGTAAGCTGCTGAGGTTGTTGTGCCGCTCCCGTATCCACCCCATCCCATTAACTGGAAGTTAATGCGATCTGTTTCACCCACGGTAAAGGTTGTTCCTGCGCTTCCCTGAGCGATATACAGGAACGGGTTACTGTAATAACCACCGTTTGCCGTGGTCGATACGCGGGCATCTCCTGACAATAACGTAAAGCCTGAATCGGTCGGTTTACCAATCGTAAGGGACATATTCGCCAGCGCGTTGAAGTCTTCTTTACCACTGGTGACAGGCGAAACGATTGTCAGGCTTCGCGAAACACCCGCACTCCTGTTACCCGCCTGGTCAACAGAGAATACGCTGAAGGTATGGTTGCCCAGTGGCAGCGCTGGCGGCGTAAAACTCCAGTTACCGTTGGTGGCAACAGTGCTATACGTGGTTCCATTCACCGCGATATAAACCGTGCTACCTGCCTCTGCCGTACCATTCAACGTTGGCGTACTGTCATCCGTCCGCCCCAGGTTGGCAACATTGCCTGTTTCTGCCCCTGCGTTATCTATCACGCTGGTGATCGCTGGCGCGGCGTTAACCGTATCCACCGTAATCGCGAAGTTTGTTGAATTCGCCGAACGGTTGCCAGCCGGATCGATAGAATAAGCCTGGAAGTTATACGTCATGTTGTAGTTCGTGGTGAGTGGGAAGGACCATTGCCCATTCGCACCCGCCGTGGTCGAACCATGCACAGCACCGTTTGCCGGGTTGATGATATACACCACGCTGCCCGCTTCCGCCGTGCCGCGCAGATCCAGCGTACGGTCGTTTGTGACGCCGCCGTTACCTACCAGGCCGTTATAAACGCCACCCTGGACATCGTCGAACGAACCGGTGATTGTCGGTGCGTTATTGACGGTGTCGACCGTCAGCGCAAAGCCCGACGAGTTCGCGGAACGGTTCCCTGCTGCGTCAACAGAATATGCATGGAAGTTGTACGTCTGGTTGTAGTTCGTGGTAATCGGGAATGACCATTGGCCATCTGCGCCCGTAGTAACGGAGCCCGCAACCGTACCGTAGTTATCCACCACAATGTAAACCACACTACCAGGCTCTGCTGTACCTTTCAGCTCCGGCGTGCGATCGTTGGTGACACCGCCGTTACCAACCAGACCGTTGTATACCCCGCCCTGAACATTGTCATAGGCACCGGTGATCACCGGCGCAGCGTTGACCGTGTCTACGTTGAGTGAGTAGGTCGCCGATTTTTCGGACACGTTGCCCAGGTCATCCTTCGCGATGGTGTAGAACATGTGCGGACGGCCTGCAGCCGTGTTTGCGACAGCACGCTCCCAGCTCCAGTTGCCGTTTCCATCGGCTTTCACCGTATCAATCACCGCGTTGTTATACGCGTTGTAGATGTACACGATGCTGTTCGCTTCTGCCGTCCCGCGCAGTTCCATATTCGCATCGTTGGTCAGCCCACCGTTCGGCACCAGGGCTTTATAGATGCCGCCTTCCACGTCATCGTACGCGCCCAGAATCACCGGCGTGGTCGCTTTGGTATCGACTTCCAGACCATAATGGTTGGATTCACCCGACACGTTACCCGCCTTGTCCTGCGCCCTCACATAGAAGTCATGCTGCGCATCGGACAGGGCTGGAGAGGTCCATTTCCAGTTACCATTCTCATCGGCATATACGGAATCAATCGGCACGTTGCTGCCCGGAACGTAGATTTTCACCAGGCTATTTTTCTCAGCGGTACCACGCAGTTCAGGCGTTGCATCGCGTGAACGGCTGCCGTCGGCGATCAGGTTGCCCGCGTCGTCATACATGCCCTTGATGGTCGGTGCATCCGGCGCCTGAGTATCAATGGAGATATTCCACGGGGCCGTTGGCGCACTCTTCACGCCGGTTGGGCTCTGGAATACCGCCGTCAGAGACAGCTCGGTTCCGTTGTTCTGCTGTGGCAACGTAAAGTTCCAGGTATTCGCTGGTCCAACGGTGACGGAGTCGATCAGTCGGGTACCGTCGTAAATGAACACGACGTCGCCCGCCACACCGGTACCGTGCAGCGTCGGCGTGGTGTCATCGGTCACAGCCGGGTTCGCCAGGTCACCCTGAACCAGGCCCACGTCATCCGCCACGCGGTCCAGGGAACCGGTTGGTACGCGAGTATCCAGCGTCAGTTCGAACGGCGCGGTTTGCGCACTCTCACCCGCACCGGCGTCTTCACTCGCGGTGATCTTATAGGTGGCATCCACAGACAGCGCCGGGCTGATGGTGTACTGCCATTCGCCGGTCACGGCGTCTGCACGCACGCTATCCATGTATTTGCCGTCAACATACACCTTCACCAGCGCGCCGGCCGTTGCGCGGCCCACAACCGTTGGGGTCGTGTCGTCGGTGTGGCTACCGTTGCCCAGGTTACCCACGATGTCGCCCTGATCGTCCACAACGTGGCTGATGGAGACGCCATTACGGCTGGTGTCCACGATAAAGTGGATCGGATCTGAAGCCGGACCGACGTTACCCGCTTTATCCTCGATAGAGACTTTCCAGGTGTAGTCACCATCCGCCAGCGCCGGGGCCGGGGTGTAGCTCCAGTTACCTTTATCGTCTACCGGTACGCGCACGGTGGTGCCGTTACCCAGATCGATAATCGCGGTACCACCAGGCTCACCCTTACCGCGGTAGGTTGGGGTGTTGTCATCGGTGGTGTCGTCGTTGGCGATGAGGCCTGGCGTGCCGAAGTCGTCCCACAGCTCAATGTCGGTCGCGGCCAGCGGATCTACGGAGTCCACAATAATGACCCATTCGCCGGTTTCCGGGCTGCGGTTACCCGTGACATCTTCCGCGACGGCGCGGAAACGGTGCTCGCCCTGCGACAGCGCGGTGTCAAAATTAATCGTCCAGCGGCCGCCCGTTACCATGGCGCTGCCGATCGGGTTCGGGTTGGTGCCATCGTACAGATAGACGGTCGTACCATCCTGCGCGGTCCCGGTAATGGTCGGGCGATCGTCGTTGGTGATGCCGCCGTTTTGTACCGTCCCGACATGCGACTCAACGTCGTCGATTACGTCGGTGATAGCCGGTGCCGTCGGAATGCCGCCCGCCAGCAGATCGAACGAGAAGGTGTCAGACGGTTCAGAACGCAGACCCGCTTTATCCTGCGCCACGACGGACACGTCGTAATGACCGTTTGCCAGGCCCAGCGGCGGTGTCCAGGTCCAGGTGCCGGTGCTGTCAGCCGTCACCGAGTCAACCGTACGGCCATTCACGATGATAAACACCAGGCTGTTCTTCTCGGCGGTACCGGTGAAGTCCGGGGTGCTGTCATCCGTAATGCCGCCGTTAGCGATATTGCCGGTCTGCTGACCTGCGTCATCGAACACGGTATCGATCGTCGGTTTTGCCGGCGGCTGGGTATCCACGATAAAGCCGATAGGATCGGACGGCTCGCTGGCGTTACCCGCAGGATCGACAATCACCACCACGGCTTCATGCTCGCCTTCCGGCAGCGGGTTTTCCGGGGTGACTTCCCATTTGCCGTCGTCGCCCACAATCGCGGTGCCCACGACTTCGTCGTCGATAATCAGTTCAACCGTTTCGCCAGGCACAGCGCCTTCGCCGCTGAATACCGGCTGCGTATCGTCAGTGACATCACCGTTGTGGATAGGCCCGACAACCGGACCCTGGTCGTCTTCAACGTCACCAATGATCGGTTTGTTCGGTGCTTCGGTATCAATCACCAGCTTCCACGGCGCGGTCGGTGCGCTTTCCACACCGGTCGGGCCGCGGAATACGACGCTGACGTCCAGCGCGGTGCCGTTTGTCTGCTCAGGCAGGGTATATTCCCAGCTGCCGTCAGCACGTACGGTGGTCGAATCGATGATGTCATTCCCGTTGCGAATGAACACGATATCCCCGGAACGGCCGGTACCGTGCAGGGTTGGCGTGGTGTCATCTGTGACCGCCGGGTTAGGCAGATCGCCCTGATAGCGGCCAACATCATCCGACACGCGATCGAACGTTCCCGTCGGGACAACGGTATCAATGGTCAGCAGGAACGGACGTGTCGGCGGCGGGATTTCTCCAGGACCGCTGTACTCACCCGCGGTGATTTCGTAGGTTTTACCGGATTCCAGCGCCGGGTTGATCTCGATGTCCCATTCACCCGTTACCGGGTCGGCAATCTTCGAGCCCACGGCCTCGCCATTCACATACAGCGTCACCAGAGAGCCCGGCGTCGCCGTACCCACGATAACCGGGTTCACATCATCGGTGCTGCTACCGCTTGCCAGCGGGTTGGTCAGCGTGCCGGTATTATCTTCGGCGTGGCTGATGGACACCGCATTCCCTAACGTATCAACGATGAAGGTGATTGGCGTAGTGGATTCCCCGCGGTTGCCCGCCGCATCTTCCAGCGCGACAGACCAGGTGTAGGTTCCGTCCGCCAGCGCAGGCGCAGGCGTCCAGCTCCAGCTACCGGTTGAATCAACCGGTACGCGAACGCTCTGACCGCCACCGAGGTCGATCACCGCAGTCATGCCCGGCTCACCCTTACCGCTGAGAGTGGGGGTATTATCTTCGCTCAGGTCCCCGTTATGAATTTCACGTGGGAACTGAAAATCGTTCCATAATAAAATATCTGTAGGCAGTGGCGGCAGCATTGCCATAGCGCCGATATTTGGTTCGGTATTGTTGTTAGAAGAGATGGTCTTTTTCATACTATTTTCCAAATAAATTCTGTTTATGTTCTGGTCAAAAACGTTCCGGAGGTCCCAATGAGGGAACCTCCCTTTCCTGGCATCAATTAATGGTTCTGCAGCGTGACCGTGACTCCCATCTGAACGAGGATCTCGGTATTCAGGCTGTCCATCTGGTAAGACTGATACTCCACTCCTCCAACATTCACCGTACCGCCATCGGTCCAGTTACCCGGGTCCATGCCGTTCGGCAGCAGATCGCTCAGGTTGACCGTGTCGCCCGCATCGCCTTTCACCATCATTTGGTTAAAGTCGTTGTCGTGGAACAGGTTCTGCGTGGCGTTTTCCAGCACATCCCCCGCGCTCAGCGTCAGGGTGTTGTTGCCTGTTCCGGTAATGTCGAACACTTCCATTGACTGGACTTTGTTGGTCAACACGCTCAGGTCGAGGTGCTGATCCGCCCCCAGCAGCTTCAGCGTGTCCGTGCCTTCTCCGCCCTGAATTACCGCATCGGACAGGTTTGCCACGTCAGCCACCTGATACAGGTTGTCCGCCGCATCGCCGTACCAGATATCGCCCTGGTTATCCGCCAGGAATTCGCCAGGGGTAACGGTTGTCGCTGGCCCGCTTACTACCAGGTTGTCGATACTGAAACCGAACCCGGAGCTGCCAGCCTGCTCTTGATGGTGGATCTCCATCCGGTAAACCGACGTATCATCCGGGCTGGTAAACGACACGGGGACGTTACGACCGTTGTTAAAGGCATTCACCGTCTGAGAGCCAATCTCATTGCCGTTGATGTCGTAGAAGGTGACGACCGTCGTTGGGCCAGCAACTCTCGGGTTGAAATCAAAATTGACGGTGCGAGCACCGTACTGGAAGTCGACAAATATGCTGCCTTCCATCCCGTTGACGGGCGAATTACTGTACAAATACAGAATGCCGGTGCTTCCAGCCGGACCCACGATCTCATTATTGAACGCATACTCTTCCGTAGCGGTATTCGTGGTGTGGGAGAAACGCATCCCGTGCACCCACTCACCGGCATCAATCGCGCTGAACTCCGCAGGTGACTCGAAGTTGTTGGTACTGGTAAACGCGCTGGTGCGGTAGCTGGAGCTGTTGCCCGCCGCGTCAACTATCGCCGCGCCCACCGGAATATCGGTGTAGCCACCCGCTGGCATGGTCAGGGTGACATTGCCGTTAGCGATATCCGCCGCCGTCAGGGTGTGCGTGACGGTGATGTCACCGCTCTTCAGCACCACGGTGTCACCCTCGACAACGCCGCTGCCCGGCAGCGTGACGGTCACGTCATTACCGCTGCGCACCACGTCGGTTGGCGCGTCTGGCGCAACCTGATCGAGCACCACCTTCTGCGAGGATTCGGTGTAGTTTCCGGCGGCATCGACGACGCGAGTCTGGATAGTCCAGTCCGCGCTATGGCCTGTCGCATCAACAAACGCCCACTTGTCACCGTCAACCATGGCTTCTGTCCAGGTCTTCCCACCGTCGGTGGAAACCATCACGCGATCGCCCGCTTCCAGCGGTGCAGAGAGATGGCCGCTCACCAGGCTGCCCGCTTTACCGCTGTTGGTAAGGAAGTCGCTGCCGCTGAAACCGGAGTCCTGGGTCATGTCATCGACCACCGCGCTGCCCGTTGGCGCCTCGGTATCAATGATGATTTTCCACTCCGCAGACGGCGCGCTTCTTACGCCAGTCGGGCTCTGGAAGACTGTCGTCAGTACCAACTCAGTACCGTTGTTCTGCGCAGGCAGGGTGTAGTTCCAGGTGTTGCCTGGCCCAACGGTCACGGAGTCAATCAGCGTGGTGCCGTCATAAATGAAGACCACATCACCCGCCACGCCTGTCCCGTGCAGGGTTGGCGTGGTGTCATCGGTCACTGCCGGGTTCGCGAGGTCGCCCTGCACCAGGCCCACGTCATCTGATACGCTATCGAACGAGCCAGCCGGTACGCGTGTGTCCAGCGTCAGCTCAAACGGCTCAGTCTGAGCGCTATCACCCGTGCCGGTGTTTTCACTGGCCGTGATCTGGTATGTGCCGTCTGCGGTCAGCGCCGGGTTAAAGGTGTAACGCCACTCACCGGTGCGCGCATCGGCAATCACGCTGTCGACAAGCCTGCCGTCCAGATACACTTTCACTTCTGCACCCGGCGTCGCGCGGCCCACAACGGTTGGCGTCGTGTCATCGGTGTGGCTACCGCTGGCCAGATTGCCCTGCAGCGCCCCTTCATCATCTTCTACGTGGCTGATGGAGATGCCGTTACGGCTGGTATCCACGGTAAAGTGGATAGGGTCCGTCGCTGGCCCCACGTTACCCGCTTTGTCTTCGATGGAGACTTTCCAGGCGTAGTCGCCATCCGCCAGCGCCGGGGCCGGGGTGTAACTCCAGTCACCGTTGTTATCGATCGGAATGCGCACGGTAGTGCCGTCACCCAGATCGACGATCGCGGTACCGCCAGGTTCACCTTTGCCGCGGTAGGTCGGCGTGTTGTCATCCGTCGTGTCGTTATCTGCAATAACGCCCGGCGTGCCGAAGTCGTCCCACAGCTCAACGTCCGTCGCGGCGCCTGGTGGCACGGAATCAATAATAATTACCCATTCACCGGTTTCCGGGCTGCGGTTACCCGCCGCGTTTTCAGCCACCGCACGGAAGCGGTGTTCGCCCTGCGCCAGTGCCGTATCGAAATTAATGGTCCAGGTTCCCCCCGTGACCACAGCGCTGCCGATCGGATCCGGGTTGGTGCCGTCATACAGGTAAACGGTCGTACCGTTCTGGCCGGTTCCCGTAATGGTGGGACGATCGTCGTTGGTAATACCGCCCTGCTGCACGGTCCCCAGATGCGCATCCACATCATCGATGACATCCGTGATGGCCGGAGCGGTAGGAATGCCGCCCGCTACCAGATCAAAGGAAAATGACTCAGACGGCTCGGAACGCAGGCCAGCCGCGTCTTCGGCCACGACTTCAACGTCATAGTGACCATTGGCCAGCGCCGGAGACGGCGTCCAGGTCCATTTGCCTGTAGCATCAGCGGTAACGGAATCCACTTCACGGCCATTGACGATGATGTGCACAATGCTGTTTTCTTCGGCTGTGCCGGTAAAGTCAGGGGTGCTGTCATCAGTAATATCACCGTTCGCCAGGTTGCCCGTTTTCAGACCCGCGTCATCAAATACGGTCTCAATCGTCGGCCTTTCCGGTGGTGTGGTATCGACAATAAAACTGATCGGATCGGACGGTTCGCTGGCGTTGCCCACCGGATCAACGATGACCACAACCGCTTCGTGCTCGCCTTCCGGCAGCGGATTTTCCGGGGTCACTTCCCATTTGCCGTCGTCGCCCACGATTGCGGTACCCACGACTTCGTCGTCGATAATCAGGCGAACGGTGTCGCCAGGCGTGCCGCCGTCGCCGCTGAATACCGGCTGGGTATCATCGGTGGTATCCCCATCGTGGATCGGGCCCACAACCGGACCGACGTCATCTTCAACGTCACCAATAACCGGTTTGGCTGGCGCCTCAAGGTCGACAATAAATTCAAAGTCATCAGACGGTTCGCTGTCGTTACCCGCCGGATCGGTGATGATCACGGTCCCGGTGTGGCTGCCTTCCGGCAGCGGTTGTTCAGGCGTAACTTCCCATTTACCGTCTTCACCGACGATTGCTGTGCCGACCACTTCGTCGTCAACGATCAGCCTGACGGTGTCGCCAGGGGTCGCACCTTCGCCGCGGAATGTCGGCTGGGTATCATCGGTCGCGCCGCCGTTCTGAATGGGGCCCGTCGCCGCACCGACGTCGTCTTCCACTTCGCCAATAATCGGTTTAGCTGGTGCGTCCAGATCCACGGTGAAATCAAAAGAATCGCTCGGCGCGCTGGTGCGGCCGTCCGGGCCTTTACCAATCAGCACAATACTGTGGTCGCCTTGCGCCAGCGGGGTTTCCGGCGTCCAGCTCCATGAACCGTCAGGATTGACGCGGGTTTCGCCGAGTTTTTGGTTGTTTTCCCAGAATTCAACGATGTCACCCGGCGTACCGGTACCGCTGAAGGTTGGGGTGGCGTCATCGGTGACGCCGTTTTGAGGGATCGCGCCGGTTTTCGTGCCGACATCGTCGTGAACGTCGGTCAGCACCGGTGTCTGCACAGGCGCAACGGCACCGCCGTTATCACCGCCATTGTTATTACCGCCATCGTCACGGTTATGACGAATAATGGCGCCCAGGCCCACCAGCGCGCCAATACCGGCTAACGCGCCCAGCGCCAGTAAGGCAGGCGAGAACGCGGTACCCGCAACGGCTAAACCGTCGAGAGCCGCAATAGCGCCCGCACCCAGCGCCTGGGCGGAAGATTCACCATCCAGCAGGAAAGCGGCTTTGTGGTCGTCATCGCCGTCAGTGGCAATGTACTCGTGCCATTGACCGTCTTCGCCTTTACCGACCAGCTCACCCGGATTATCGAAATAGCCTTCAATGATCAGCTGTGGCTGATCTTCGTCAGTGCCTTCCAGCAGAACGAACAGGTCTTTCCCGACGCGTTTCAGCGTAATGTTTTCTGGCGCGACGCCATTTTCCCCTTCCGCAAGAATGTATTTTGCATTCGGGATGGCTTTAATTTTGACAGCACTGCCAACCTTTTCACTGCGCAGAACGTCAGCTTTGACAATCGTCTCTTTATCAACGACTGCAATATTTACTGGCTTGAGATTCATTTTCTAAATTCTCGTGTAAATAATCGATCTGTGTCCGCGCAACGCGCCAGACGCACTTCCATACGGGATACACTCCCTGGCTGACGCTATCTTCCCGGCGGGCAAGTTTTGGCTTAATAAGACCTGTCGCAAACCCGTCTTATAAGTCATTTAAGGGGCAGGAACAGTCAGGATGGCGTGAGGAAAATAATGGCGAAGATAAAGACAAGTCTTGGTTCACTTTTTTAGCGATGGATAGAAAATAATGTTTTTGTTACCCACTCAGGACAGTCAGGAATGTCAGGTAAAAAAGTCATTCTCATGGATTCCAGCCCACTGCTGCGTGCAGGTATCAAGGGCTTATTAACAGAACAAGATTATGAGGTTGTGGCACAATTCCCCGCCATCGAGGAATTGCACAGTGCATTACCTGCGTTACATGCTGACCTGATTATCATGGAACATCTGCAACAAAGCGCCGAGGTATTTTCTTACCTGGCGAAAATAAGGAAAACACACCCTGAGATTTGTGTTCTCATTTTGTCCTCATCATTCAGTGATTTTCACATCCAGCTAAGCAGGCGGGCTGGCGCAGCAGGTTACATCAATAAAAATAGCTCGTTAGAAAAAATAACCACAACCGTCAATAACGTCCTTTCCGGTAAGTATTGCTACGGCTCTGAGCTTTGGCATCATCACGCCAGATATCCGCAGGATGCCTCGTTATTATTATCCCTGTCCCATATTGATATCTGTATTTTGCGTTATATTTCCGCTGGCTATAGCAACCAGATTATCGCCTCGATGCTGGACATAAATAATAAAAAGGTCAGCGCCTATAAGCAGCGTATCATGGCAAAGTTTAACATCACCCGACTGGCGGACCTGGTCGATCTGGCAAAACGGAATTATCTGTACTGAGCGCCGGAAGCAGCCCGGACGACGGTTCGTTCGGGCTTGATGACATAAATCGTTGCAAAACGAATGCTCCGAAAAGAGTGATCTACCGCACATATCCCTCCACATCCACCGAAGCGAATGTCTACGCTTATAGGACGCCCGGAAAAACCTGTCTTCAGAACACACAACCGGAGGTCCTTATCACCATGTTCAACCAGAAACTACAGGCTACCGAGAACGTCGAATTCGAGATTGCAGAAGAGCTGCGCTACGAGACCGATCCCTGCGAGTTAAAACTGGATGAGATGATTGAGGCGGAGCCGGAACCCGAAATGATCGAGGGGCTACCCGCCTCCGATGCCCTGACGCCCGCCGATCGCTACCTTGAACTGTTCGAGCACGTACAATCGACGAGGCTGTTTGCAGACAGCAAAACCTTCCCCGACTGCGCGCCGAAGATGGACCCGCTGGATATCCTGATCCGCTACCGCAAGGTCAGACGACACCGGGATTTCGACCTACGCCAGTTCGTGGAGAACCACTTCTGGCTGCCTGAAACCTACAGCACGGAATATGTTTCTGACCCTGGCCTGTCGCTGAAAGAGCACATTGATAGCCTGTGGCCCGTGCTGACGCGTGAGCCGCAGGACCACATCCCCTGGTCGTCCCTGCTGGCGCTGCCGCAGGCCTATATCGTGCCCGGCGGACGATTCAGTGAGACCTACTACTGGGACTCGTACTTCTCCATGCTGGGGCTGGCGGAGAGCGGCCGTAATGACCTGCTAAAGTGCATGGCGGATAACTTCGCCTGGCTGATCGAGCGCTACGGCCATATCCCTAACGGCAACCGCACCTACTACCTCAGCCGCTCGCAGCCACCGGTTTTTGCCCTGATGGTGGAGCTGTTTGAAGAGGACGGGGTGCGCGGCGCGAAGCGCTACCTCGATCACCTTAAAATGGAGCATGCCTTCTGGATGGACGGCGCGGAGTCTCTGCTGCTTAATCAGGCCTACCGCAGCGCGGTGCGCATGCCGGACGGCTCGCTGCTGAACCGCTACTGGGACGACCGCGATACTCCGCGCGACGAATCATGGATTGAGGACGTGGAAACCGCCCGCCACTCAGGCCGTCCGCCGAATGAGGTCTATCGCGACCTGCGTGCGGGTGCAGCGTCTGGCTGGGATTACTCGTCCCGCTGGCTGCGCGATCCGGCGCGGCTCGCCAGCATTCGCACAACGCAGTTTATCCCCATCGATTTGAACGCCTTTCTGTTTAAGCTGGAGAGCGCGATTGCCAATATCTCGGCGTCGAAAGGGGATAAAGAGACGGCTGAGCTGTTCCGCCAGAAAGCCACCGATCGCCGCGCGGCGGTGAACCGCTACCTGTGGGACGAGGAGAGCGGCTGTTACCGCGATTACGACTGGCGGCGCGAGGAGTTGGCGCTGTTTTCTGCCGCCAGCATTGTGCCGCTGTATGTTGGAATGGCGACGCATGAGCAGGCAGAACGTTTATCTGACGCGGTAAAAGCGCGTCTGCTGACGCCGGGAGGGATTCTGGCAACCGAGTACGAAACCGGCGAGCAGTGGGATAAACCCAACGGCTGGGCGCCGCTGCAGTGGATGGCGATTCAGGGGTTCAAGCAGTACGGCAATGACTCGCTGGGGGATGAAATCGCCTGGAGCTGGCTGCATACGGTGAACCACTTCTACAAGACGCACCATAAGCTGATTGAGAAGTACCACATCGCCAGCAGCACGCCACGCGAAGGGGGCGGCGGGGAGTATCCGCTGCAGGATGGCTTCGGCTGGACCAACGGCGTGGTGCGACGGTTGATTGGGTTGTATGGGGAGCCTTGAGGGGGTTAGGGCGCGGTCTGGCCCCTCACCCTAACCCCTTTGGGGAGAGGGCCGGGGTGAGGGGTGAAAAATTTTAGCGAATCACCTCATAAATGGCGGTCTGAATAGACTGCCATTTTTTCGTGGTGGCATCCGGCTGAGACTGCGCTCGGCGCGTTGCCATCTCAAGATCGTGCTTCTGGCGCTTGACCACGGCCGGCACGGTGCAGAACGCTTTCAGATACTCTTTACGTATTGACGTCAACGACTCGCCGTTGGACATGGCGTGGCTGAGCGTATTGATGAAACGGCGGCACGGCTTCTCTTCCACCATGTTCTGCCGGTAGCGCAGCATCAGTTCCAGCACGTCGTCATAGTCTGCCGACATCGCCTCTTCGGTCCATGACAGCTTCCAGTCCATCCCGCCCTGCAAAAAGAGCAGCGCCACGCGGGTGTCGTTGCGGTTAATCGCCGAACGGAAATTACTCTCGTCCCAGGTAACCCCCATGCGCGTCAGCGTCTCACGCGAGGACGGCGTCTCGCGCATCTCCTGCGGCGGGGCCGCCTGCACCGTAGCCGCCACCGCTACAGGCTGCGGTTTGCTGCTGGTCACCAGCCAGAAGCCCCCCGCCACAATGGCAATCACCATCACGCCTACCGCCCCCCATAACACACCGGAAATAAGTTGCTCACGCTGCTCCGGCGTGCGCGGCGCGCGCTGGGTCGGCTTTTCAATCGTGTCGCGAACTTCAAACAGATCCCCACCGGTGACCCGATCCATTTTCTGCGCCTTTTCCCAGAACGCGTGCAGCTCGCTGGCGTCCACCGCCATGAGTCCAGCCGGGTTGACGCGCGTTCTCCCCTCTTCGAACGCGCGTTGGACCGGTCGGGAGATTTGCGTGTAGTAGTTGTCCAGCAGCTGAATTTGCGCAGAACTTAGCGTTTTCTGCACCGTGATGCTGTTGCGGATTTGTCGAATGTCGTCGAGGAAGGTTTGCAGGGTTTTGCGCGGCTCTACCAGAAGCGTCAACATGGAAGGATCGTTAAACAACGAGGCGTAATAGCGGCTGAACTCTTTTTTATCCACCAGCATTTGCGCCAGCTCGCTGAACATCATGCCGCTCAGAACATCGTTGATTTCGCCAAGCTTCAGCCAGCGTCGTACGCGGTCAGCGTTAAATAAGGTTTTAAGATGATTATTGAGCCGCACCTGATCGGGCCAGGCCTGCTGGATGAGCCCTTTAATCATCAGCTCGATAGCGCGTACCTGCTTGTGCGCCTGCTGTTGCTGGAGTTCGCTTCCCGGGGCCAGCTCGGTGCTGTAGGTCAGCAGTGGCTGCTGCAGACGAAGATGCTCCAGCGCGGTTACAAACCGCATTGCCGCAATCAGCTGATTTTCACTGACATCCTGTCCGCTCTCATATTGCGGTACGCGCTGCTGCAGCAGACGCAACTGCAGCGTAAATTCCGACATTTCGGCATCATTCAGGTTAAGCTTCTTCGCAACGGAGCCCCATCCTCCCAGGCCTGAACGCGCACTGTCCAGCTGTTCCAGAAACCAGCGTGGATCTTTTCCCTCAGAAACATGTACATTCAGAAGAAGTAAAATTTCTACCGACGCCTGGCGAATGACCGCCAGACAGTGTTCGAACTGTTCGCGAATATGATGTGATGTGCTGAGAGTCATTGTTTTCCTTAAGCGACAACGAAGACATCCGGAATGGGCACTAATGGCCGTTTTTCTTTTTATTTATACGCGCTTAACCATACCTGACTTTCCGTTGAAATAAAGTGACAACCCTAAAATCATTTAAAATGTTTCAGGAGAATCTTAAATGCCGGTTTTAATGACCTCACGCCTGAGCTGCTCACCCCTGCAGGAGCAAGACTGGCCCTTTTTTCTGGCACTGCAGCAGCATCCCGAGGTCATGCGATATGTGGCGGAAGACCGCCCCGTCGCGGCGATCCGCGAGGCGTTTGATTCACGCCTGACGCCCTGGTCGCCGGGCAGCACGCACTGGCTTTGTCTGGTCGTGCGTGATGCCGCCTCACAGACCCCGCTGGGCTTAACCGGGTATATTCATCGGGAAGAAGATTGCGCCGAAGTAGGCTTTCTTTTTGCACCTGAGGCGCAGGGAAAAGGTTACGGTTTTGAATCCCTTAAAGCGCTTTGTGATTACGCCTTTCATCAGGGCGGTATACGCCGGCTCACCGCCACCGTCACCGCGGGAAATGTCGCCTCCAGACGCCTGCTGGAAAAAGCCCATTTTCGCCTGGAAGGGGAGCTACGCGAGAGCTATTACCTTTCCGGGCGCTGGCAGAATGACTGGTTATTTGGCTTATTACGGCAGGAATACCTGCATAATAATTTCTGAACAATAGCCATTTGGCGGATATTTCTCCTGGCCCGATTCCTCTACAGTATCGCCATTAAGAGGAAACGAATATGAAAGGTCATGCGCTGAATATCTCTTCTGCCGCCATTGCGTTAATTAAGACCCATCAAGGGCTTTCACTGGAGAAATATCGTGACGAAAACGGTTTATGGGTTATCGGGTACGGACATGTGATCCGCGAGCGGGAAAAATTTCACGGCCTTATAACGCCTCTTCAGGCGGAATATTTGCTTCAGGAAGATATTCAGCTGTGTGAAACGCTGCTGCGGGAAATGTGTGTACGTCCATTAACCCAGCAGCAGCATGACGCGCTGGTCCTGATGATATTAAGTTTCGGCGTGACGTCCTCACTGCCGAAAGCGGTGCTTCAGGCCGTCGCCCGGGTGTAATACATGGCGGCCTGGGTTCTGTTTTTCACCTCCAGCCGGCGGAAAAGCGCTTCCAGGTGTGCTTTCACCGTGGCCGCACTGATATTGAGATTGCGGCCAATCTCTTTATTTGATTCCCCCGCAGCCAGCAGTTTCAGGACCTCACGCTGACGTTCGCTCAGGGATAACAACGCCTGCGCAGACGATTGTTGGTTGACCCACTCCCCGGGGAAGCAGACCATCCCTCGGGACACGGAATCCAGCACGGCGGAAAACCGCTCGGGGTTGGCATTACGGGGGATAATGGCCATTACGTTTCGCTGCATCAGTTGCTCCACCCATCTGGCCTCTTTTTTTGCCAACACCATGATCACCCGTATCGCCGGGAAGCGATGCATGATTTCCTCCAGGAAAGAACGCCCCTCTTCCTGAATTAAACTGCCATCAATCATGACGATAGCAGACGGTGAAGCAGATATTTGCGCCCATAAATCGTCTGCCTGACAAGCCCCCGTTATATTTATTTCAGGAATCAACTTTTGCAGACCGTGTATCGCTCCATGAATAAATATCGACTGCCTGTCAAACATGATTACTCGCATCGTATTTCTCCCTCTGAGAATAGCGAAGGGGGATTCTACAGAGGCATTTTTTAAGAAAAAACTCAATGAATGGAGACGTTACAAATCCGCCAGTGGTTTTTATATTTACCCGCATTTTGACACATTCGCATTAAGGATTTCCTTAAGGGATTCCCTCCCCTTAAGCGAAAACATCAGAGGAACATTCCGCCAGACACTTCAATACGTTGCGCATTCATCCAGCCGAGCTTATCGCTGAGCAGTGCCGCGATGGCATCGCCGATATCGTCCGGTAGCCCCACCCGCCCCAGCGCCGTTTGCGACGCCAGCATGTGATTAAGCTCGGCGTTGTCGCGCACGCGTCCACCGCCAAAGTCGGTTTCTATCGCCCCTGGCGCGATGATGTTAACGGCGATCCCGCGCGCGCCAAGCTCTTTCGCCTGATAGCGGGTCAGCACTTCCATCGCCCCTTTCATGGCGGCGTAGGTCCCCGAGCCAGGCTGGGTGAAGCGGGCCAGTCCGCTGGAGACGTTGAGGATCCGACCGCCGTCGTTAAGCAGCGGCAGCAGGCGCTGCGTCAGGAAAAACGGTCCTTTGAAGTGAATGTTCAGCGCCTCATCAAACTGGGCTTCCGTTGTTTCGGTATAGGGCGCGTATAAACCCGTTCCGGCATTGTTCAATAAATAATCAAAGGTTTCACGTTGCCAGACGCTCATAAGGATTTCCTGAAGCTGTCGGGCAAAATGTTCGAAACTGGTAATATCCCCGACGTTGAGCGGTAATGCCGCCGCCTTGACGCCTTTTCCCTGAATTTCGCGTACTACGTCCAGCGCGTCCTGCTGACTGCGGTTGTAGGTGAGGATAATTCCCGTCCCGTCTGCCGCCAGCTTTAACGCAGCGTTTTTACCCAAACCACGGCTACCACCCGTTACTAAAGCGATACGTTCAGTCATCTTAAACCTCGTTTTGGCTGTTATGGAGATTGAGAAAGAGCTTATTAGGTGATAGAAAATCAATAAAGGCGGGTTAAAACGCTTCACTGTTTCAGTGCAAACAACAATGAGCTTTCTCTATGGATAAAATTCACGCAATGCAGCTGTTCGTTCGCGTCGCGGAACTGGAAAGTTTTTCCCGCGCGGCAGAGACATTAACGCTGCCAAAAGGCAGCGTTTCGCGGCAAATCCAGGCTCTGGAAAACCGGCTTGGCACACAGCTACTGCACCGCACCACGCGCCGCGTCAGCCTGACGCAGGACGGCATGGTCTATTACGAGCGGGCAAAAGATCTGCTGGCGAACCTGGATGAGCTGGACGGTATGTTTCAGCACGATCCCTCCAGCATCAGCGGACGGCTGCGCGTGGATATGCCCGTTGGCGTTGCGCGAAATGTCGTCATCCCCAAACTACCTGCGTTTTTACAGCAGTATCCGGGTATCGAGCTGGAGCTCAGCAGCAGCGATCGCCTGGTGGATGTGATCCGCGAAGGGTTTGATTGCGTCGTCCGCGTGGGTTCCCTGAAGGACTCGGGGCTGATTGCCCGTCCGCTGGGCAAGCTGTCCGTGATTAACTGTGCCAGCCCGGACTACCTGGCGCGCTTTGGCTACCCCGACACGCTGGACGATTTAGGCTCGCACGCCGTGATTCATTACGCCGCGATGTTGGGAAGCCGCCCTCAGGGTTTTGAGTTTTATAACGGCAGTGCAACGCAGTGGATAAAAACGGGCGGCGTGTTAACCGTCAACAGCACCGAAACTTACCAGGCCGCCTGCCTCGCCGGGCTGGGCATCATTCAGGCGCCGCGCGTTGGGGTGCGTGATTTACTGCGCGCAAAGAAGCTGGTTGAGATCCTCCCGCAGTATCGCGCGGAACCGATGCCTGTCTCCCTGATTTACCCCCATCGGCGCAACCTCTCCCGCCGGGTACATCTGTTTATGGAGTGGCTAACCGAACTCACAAAAGCTTACGTGGACTAGTCGCAAGCTATAATTCAGTAACATCCAGCCAAACGAAAAGGAAAAGACGCGTGACGCCGGAAAATAACCCGCAACGACCCACCCAACATTTAGAGTATGACCCCATCAAGAAGATGGAAACCGAGCCAGAAGAGGCTAAAGCCCCCGGTACCGCCAGCAAGGCGCTGGGTACCGTCACCAGCCTGGCAGAAAGAATTCAGCAGTTTCCCATGGTGGCGCATCTGATACGCGCGACCGAGCGCTTTAATGACCGCATGGGGAACCAGTTTGGTGCCGCTATCACCTATTTTTCCTTCCTGTCGATGATCCCCATTCTGATGGTGTCGTTTGCGGCGGCCGGTTTTGTACTCGCGTCGCACCCGACGCTGCTGCAGGATATCTTCAATAAGATCCTGAATAACGTCAGTGATCCGACCCTCGCCAGCACGCTTAAAAGCACGATTAATACCGCCGTTCAGCAGCGTACCACGGTCGGGATCGTCGGTTTGCTGATCGCCCTTTACTCCGGCGTTAACTGGATGGGCAACCTGCGCGAGGCCATTCGCGCCCAGTCGCGCGACGTGTGGGAGCGCACGCCTCAGGATCAGGAGAAGATTTGGGTTAAGTATTTCCGTGATTTTATTTCGCTGATTGGTCTGCTCGTCGCGCTGGTCGTGACGCTCTCCATCACCTCTGTTGCCGGTTCCGCACAGCAGATGATTATCTCGGCGCTCTATCTTGATTACATCGAATGGCTGAAGCCCGCCTGGCGCGGCATTGGGCTGGCGATCTCTATCTTCGCCAACTACCTGCTGTTCTTCTGGATTTTCTGGCGTCTGCCCCGCCATCGTCCGCGCAAGAAAGCGCTGCTTCGCGGCACGCTGATTGCGGCGATAGGCTTTGAAGTGATTAAAATCGTGATGACCTACACGCTGCCGTCGCTGGTGAAATCCCCGTCCGGCGCGGCGTTTGGCTCGGTGCTGGGGCTGATGGCCTTCTTCTACTTCTTCGCCCGCCTGACCCTGTTCTGCGCGGCGTGGATTGCCACCGCCGAGTACAAAGGCGATACGCGAATGCCCGGTAAAACACACCGCTAACTCCGCTCTCGGGCTGATATTTCAGCCCGACTCATCATTTCAGCATATAAATCCAGTCCGTAACTTTTATTTAACCGAAAACCAGTTTAATCAACCAATATTTAAAAACTGTGAAGCATTTCATGGAAGCATTTCGGCTGGTCTGAACATTATTCGCTTTTTGTTGCTTTTATCACCAGAACGCGGCCTTGTTACAGATTGAAATGTCGCTTTTGCTGTGCGTAATATGGCCTTTCGTTCGGCAAAAAATAAGAAAATATTATGCAAGCAACAGCCACAACACTCGACTCTGGTGCGGAAAACGTCCCGGTCAACTCGCGCAATAAAGTTGTCGTCGCATCGCTGATTGGCACCGCCATTGAGTTCTTCGACTTTTACATTTACGCCACCGCAGCGGTCATCGTTTTCCCGCATATATTCTTCCCGCAGGGTGACCCGACGGCGGCGACGCTACAGTCTCTGGCGACCTTTGCTATCGCGTTTGTGGCGCGTCCGATTGGATCTGCGCTGTTTGGGCACTTTGGCGATCGTATTGGTCGTAAGGTCACTCTGGTGGCCTCGCTGCTGACGATGGGGATCTCCACCGTGGCGATCGGCCTGCTGCCGACCTATGAAACCATCGGCATTCTGGCGCCGGTCCTGCTGGCGCTGGCGCGTTTTGGTCAGGGTCTGGGGCTGGGCGGTGAATGGGGTGGCGCAGCGCTGCTGGCGACCGAGAACGCGCCGCCGCGTAAACGCGCGCTGTACGGTTCATTCCCGCAGCTTGGCGCGCCGATTGGCTTCTTCTTTGCCAACGGGACCTTCCTGTTGCTCTCCTGGCTGCTGACCGACGAGCAGTTCATGAGCTGGGGCTGGCGCATTCCGTTTGTATTCTCAGCGGTGCTGGTGCTGATTGGCCTGTATGTGCGTGTTTCCCTGCATGAGACGCCGGTGTTCGCAAAAGTGGCCGCGGCGAAAAAACAGGTAAAAGTGCCGCTGGGCACCCTGCTGACCAAACACGTGCGCGTGACCGTGCTGGGCACGTTTATCATGCTGGCGACCTACACGCTGTTCTACATCATGACGGTCTACTCCATGACCTACAGTACCGCCGCCGCGCCGGTTGGGCTGGGTCTGCCGCGTAACGAAGTGCTGTGGATGCTGATGATGGCGGTGATTGGGTTTGGCGTGATGGTACCGATTGCCGGCCTGCTGGCAGATAAGTTTGGCCGTCGCGCGAGCATGATTACGATCACCACGCTGATTATTCTGTTCGCGCTGTTCGTCTTCCCGCCGCTGCTGGGTTCAGGTAGTCCGGCGCTGGTGATGGCGTACCTGCTGATTGGTCTGAGCCTGATGGGGCTGACCTTCGGCCCGATGGGCGCGCTGCTGCCGGAGTTGTTCCCGACGGAAGTGCGTTATACCGGCGCGTCGTTCTCCTATAACGTCTCGTCTATTCTGGGTGCGTCCGTGGCACCGTATATCGCCACCTGGCTGCAGGCAAATTATGGTCTGTTCTACGTGGGCGTTTACCTGGCGGCCATGGCGGCGCTGACGCTGATTGCGCTGCTGCTGACCCATGAGACTAAGCATCAGGCGCTGTAATTTATTGCGGCCTGATGCCCTCACCCCGACCCTCTCCCGGTGGGAGAGGGAAAAAGTGAGCTACTTCTTCATCTGCGACAAAATATTCCGGCACTGATTCGCCTCGCCTTCTGACGGCGAAATCAGCGCCAGCAGCGCCGCAGCGGGCGTCACCAGTGTGGCAAGCGCTGCCGCTACTGCACCGCGCGCAATCAGCGGCCCTGGCTTGACGCCCGCCTGCGGATTTTTAAAGGTCCCGCGCACGTAAAGCGGCGAGCGCAGGGTGATAATACGAATCCCCTTACTTTCCGGATCGATGGTCAAATCCAGCTGCTCCGAGGCCATGCTGGCGGTACCGGTCACGTTAATCACCGCGTTTTCCGTGTCGAAGGCAAATATCTGCGGACGCGCCACGCCGTTCACCAGATCCAGGTTCGCCGCTGCGCAGTTCACCCGCACCTCGTCATCACCAAAGATTTGCCCGATGATAAAGTTACCGACGTTCAGCCCCAGGATCTCCATCAGGTTGCGGCTGACCAGACCGTCGTTCATCAGCAGTTTCAGGTTACCGTTGCCGCTGCCCAGCAATGCTGCCACGGAATTCCCCACCCCGCGAATATCCGCGTCGCCGTTCATTTCACCGAGGGTTTTCTGCATCAGCTCCACGTTCGGCATTAGCTCTTTGAGCTTTAATCGACGGGCCTGAATCTCCGCCCGTCCCTGCATCGGCTTCTTATCGCCTTCCAGGTGGATGTTGGAGGAAATCGTCCCACCCGCCATGCCAAACTTCAGCGGCTGCAGGCGCAGGTCGGCATTTTTCAGGATGATATGCGTCGAGAGATCGCTCAGCGGCAGCGTGCTGCCATGCTCAATCTTGCGTCCTTTGAAGCGCACATCTGCATCCATCACGTCCCACTTATCGGTTTCAAAGCGATCGTAAGGCAGTACTTTTCCCGCAGGCTGAACGTCTTTTTTCACCTCTTTTGATTTAGTGCCTTTGCCGGAATCCACGCCAATCAGCGGGCCCAGATCGGCCAGACGCAGCTGGCGAGATTCGACATCCCCTTCAAGTTTTGGCCGTGGTTTGCCGGTGGTGTAGGTCAGTGTGCCGTGGATGTCACTGTCGCCGATGCGGCCATTGAAATCCCGGTAGTCAAAAACGGACGATTTTTCGGTATCGATTTTGGCCACCAGATGTCCGTCCGTTTCGAACGGCGGGGTATCCGGCAGCAGTACGCCGGTCAGTTCATACAGCTCACCCAGCGAGTCACCGGCGAACTTGAGCTGGAGGTCGACGCCCCCCATGTTCATCGGGTCGTTAACCGTCCCCACAAACGCCACGCGCGTATTCCCCGAGCGGAAATCCGCCTGAACCGGGAACGGCGTGCCTTCGCTCCGGAGCGCCAGCATGCCGCCGATTTTCCCTTTCCCGGTCAGCGGCTGACCGTTGTAGCGCCCTTTTGCCGTCAGGCCGAAGACATAATCACCCGCTTTGGTGTTATCGCCTTTCTCCTTGTTGCCCGTGACTTCGCTAAACGGCAGCGGTTTGCCCAGCGGATCGACCTGGATCTCCACGTCCGCCTTGCTGACCTTATCGTCGATGACGATCCGCCCGCGATCGAAAAGAATATTGTCGAGTCGGAATGACCAGGAAGAAGGCTGGGCATTAGGATCTTTTTCGCCGTCGCTGGCAAGGTTAAACGTCCAGTTATTGTTTTTTTCAGAGAGTCGGATCAGGCGCGCATCGGGTTGCTGAAGTTTGATCCACGGCAAATAGACGGTTTTGGTCAGGAGCGCTAACGGCGCCAGCGTGGCTTCCACGCGCGGCAAATGCACCATGGTCACTTCGGGGATATCCGGCGGGTTGCCGAGAATAATGTCGTCGGCGTGGACGTGGGGCCAGGGGATCCAGCTTCGCCAGCCGGTCTCCTCTTTCTGACGCTCCCATACCACACCCAGATCGCCGCGAATGGCGAAGGGACGGTTTAGCTCAGTGGAGACTTTCTGGTTGATGGTCGGCTTAAGGCGGTTCCAGTCAAACGTCGCAATAATGACAACGACGATCGCGATCAACAACAAGAAAATCCCTGTAGTCCAGGAAATTACCCTGGTTGTTTTTGTCATTGTTATCCCCTTTCCTGATGACCTGTCCTGTAAAACTATAGTCCAGACAAAGGGAAACGGGGTTATCAGAGGGTCGTTCTGACGCTTTCGAGGAGATCCATCGGCACGGGGCGAGAGAGGAAATAGCCTTGCGCCGCCGCTGCGGGAGAGTTTTGCACATCACGCCACTCTTCCAGCGTTTCCACGCCTTCAACAATCACGCCCTGGCAATAGCGGTTCATCAGCTGTAATAACAGCGTAAACAGATTCCGCCCTTCCGGGGTCTGGCGCAGCATGATGAACAGATCGCGGGCTACCTTGATGTAGTCATAACGCACTTCGCTGAGGGCCGAGAAGTTCGCCATACCGGTGCCAAAGTCATCCAGCCACAGCGGGCCAAATTCACACATCGACGCAAAGGAGGAGTCCTGCGGCAGGCGGACATGTTCCACCAGTTCAAAGCGCAGCCACGGCAGGGTGGCGATCAGCTCCTGCAGCTTCGCGTTCTGACGCAGCGCCAGCAGAGTCGGGCCATCAACGTTAACCGAGGCGAGGAGAGTATGCTGCTCGAAAAAAGCCTGTTTCGTCGCCAGCATACGGATCTGCTCTTCCAGCACGTCCAGACGCTGGCGAACAGCAACTTCGGCAAAATAGCGATCCGGCGCGATACGCTGGGAAGGATTTGACGGGTGCGTGACGACTGTCAAAATTTCAATTGCCATCAGTCGACCATCCGTTCGGTAGATCGGCTGCCAGGTATACGCGCGCTCACATTGCAGCCAGTAGCGATGCTCCTGCAAGTTCTCAATACTTGCCTCAGGCGTAGTGCTCAGCCGCTGGATAACCTGCTCTGACTTCATTTCAGATGTCCTGTTGTTGGGATGGCCTTTCTGGACTCGTCAATGGGTTATCGGCCCGACAATTGAGAACTTTATGTTCAATTCACCGCGAAAATGAAATTAAGATGACAGAAATTTGCCGGAACACGCGCTGGCTCAAATAAAATAATGGAACGTCGTTTTAATATAGTTGACCATCTAATTCACTCAGCGCACACTGCTGAAAATTCTTCTGTTCAGGTTCACGACTATGTCCAAAAAAATTGCCGTGATTGGCGAATGCATGATTGAGCTGTCACAAAAAGGCGCGGAAGTCAGCCGCGGATTTGGTGGCGATACGTTAAACACCTCGGTTTACATTGCCCGTCAGGTTGCGCCTGAGGCACTCACCGTGAACTACGTTACCGCCCTGGGTACGGACAGCTTCAGCCAGCAGATGCTGGAAGCCTGGCAGAGTGAACATGTTGAAACCTCGCTGATCCAGCGGATGGAAAACCGCCTGCCTGGGCTTTACTACATCGAAACCGACAGCACCGGTGAACGCACGTTTTATTACTGGCGTAACGAAGCGGCGGCCAAATTCTGGCTGGAGAGCGACGCCGCTGCGGCCATATGCGAAGAGCTGGCGACGTTTGATTACCTCTATCTGAGCGGCATTAGCCTGGCAATTTTAAGCCCGACCAGCCGCGAAAAGCTGCTCTCGCTGCTGCGCGAATGCCGCGCCAACGGCGGGAAGGTGATTTTTGATAACAACTACCGCCCACGCCTGTGGGCCAGCCGCGAAGAGACGCAGCAGGTTTATCAGCAGATGCTGCAGTGCACGGACATCGCCTTCCTGACGCTCGACGATGAAGACGCCCTGTGGGGTGAAAAGCCGGTTGAGGACGTGATTGCCCGCACACAGGCGGCCGGCGTGAGCGAAGTGGTGATTAAGCGCGGCGCGGAGTCGTGCCTGGTCGCGATTGCGGGTGAAGCGGTGGTCGAGCTTCCTGCTGTGAAGCTGGCCAAAGAGAAAGTGATTGATACCACCGCGGCGGGGGATTCCTTCAGCGCGGGCTACCTGGCGGTACGTCTGACGGGAGGAACGCCGGAAGCAGCGGCACAGCGCGGTCACCTAACGGCCAGCACCGTGATTCAGTATCGCGGGGCGATTATTCCGCGCGAGGCGATGCCTGTTTAAGTAAGGTGCGGGCTGATGCCCTCACCCTAACCCTCTCCCACGGGGAGAGGGAATGTTTAAGCATTACTGCCCCTGCGGAATATCCGACGCGTCCTGGTGTAGATCATCCGCCGAGGCCGCCTGCGCCGGCTGCGACGCGGTGACCATAATGGAATCCCAGGTCTTCTGAAGTTCCTTCATGTCATACTCCGGCTCGCCTTTCGGCTGCAGAAGGATCAACGCCATATCCTGCGACAGCTGCTGACGTAAGTCCTGATTGAGCATATCAACGGTCAGACCATTGAGGAAATCCTGACGCAGCTTCTGGTATTGCTCAGGCGCAATGTCGACAACCTGGTTCTGCAGGGAGCGAATCCGCTGGCTGATCAGAATATCGGTATCGGCACGAGCGTAGGTGGCAAACAGCTTCTGCAGCTCCAGTTTTTTCTGGGCCTGCAACGCGTTGAACTCCTCTTCGGAAAGCCCCTCCTTCCGCACTTTTGCCAGCTCTTTCGCCACCACACCGAGATTCGCATTCAGTTTATCGCCCGGCGATTCAACGTTAATGGCGCACTGCGCACGCTGGAACAGCACGCGGCAGTCAAAGCCAAGGCCAATATTCTTCACGTTGTTTTTACTGAGCGTCTGCTGGACGTGCCAGAACAGCGCTTCACGCGCCAGATCGGCACGCCAGTAACGCAGCAGCGCCGCGGACTCGCGGATAGGCTGCCAGGCGTTATCCCACATCACGGAAAGCCGGTCCTGACGCACGGTGTCCGTCATGATGCTGACAGGCTCGGCGCGCAGCGGAGAGAGTGTCGGAACAGGGGCTGGCGTTTCGCGCTTGCCCTTCAGATCGCCAAACGCTTTGTTGATCTGCTCAACCACCGCGCGGCTATCCACATTGCCGACGACGATCAGCGTCATCGCGTCCGGGGTGTACCATTTCTGGTAGAACGATTTTACCTGTTCGACGTCCACCGGCTGCTTCAGCGGCTCGGCCGGATCGTGACCCAGCAACGTTGAGCCTTTCAGGCGGTAACGCCACCAGCCCTCTTTGGTATCCACAGGCCAGGTCGCCACCATGTCGCTGTTGCTCAACGCATAGTTCACGGTTTCCGGCGTAATCGCCAGGTTGCCAGAGGCATCAGAGAGATACGTAAGCGCTTCTTTAAGCAGGTCGTTACGGTTATTTGGCAGGCTCAGGTTAAACATGGTGTAGTCATAGGAGACTACAGCCGGAGGAAGCGGGCGTTTCGGGTCGATGGCCTGTTGCCACAGCGAACGCACCTGAACTGCCTGCAAGCTGCCGCTCTGCGTGAGCGCCAGACGGGGAATAAAGTGGCTAAAACCGGTTTGCTGAGTGCTTTCCGTAAGGGAGCCGGTATTAACGGACAGACGGATTTCAATACGATCGCTGGGACGTTGCGGTGTGGACAAAACCTGCCACTGAAAACCATTCGCTAACGTACCTTGTTGCCAGGCCGGGTCTGGCTGGAGCGCATCTGCCTGCACATAACTGGCTGCTGCCATCATCAGCAAACCGCCGGTTAAGAGTCGAATTTTTGTGCCCTGCATGTGAACCCCTGATCAACATTCCTGGTTAAAAAGAGTGTCTCGCGACGCGCTTCACTCTAAAAGATGACGATGAAAACACGTCGATTAGACCGCGCGTTCGGCAAAACGTCACGGTCCGAAGTGAAATATACCCAAAAAAAATCTTGTCGAATTATGACAGGTATGAACAGTTATTATGCGCAGGAGCCCGCATCCCGACAAGGGAATGCGGGCATTTGTGACAAGATTAGGAGGTTAAACCAGGCGTTTTGCTATCAGACGCGCGATTATTCAGCGTATCGTCGAGTTTTTTGTGATCCAGCTCTTTCACCCATTTCGCGACCACGACCGTTGCCACGCCGTTACCCACCAGGTTGGTTAACGCACGTGCTTCAGACATAAAGCGGTCAATACCGAGAATCAGCGCCAGACCGGCCACCGGCAGATGCCCCACCGCAGAGATGGTGGCCGCCAGCACGATAAAGCCACTACCCGTTACGCCCGCAGCCCCTTTAGATGAGAGCAGGAGCACCACCAGCAGGGTGATCTGATGGAAAATATCCATATGGCTGTTGGTCGCCTGAGCGATAAACACCGCCGCCATCGTCAGGTAAATCGAGGTACCGTCCAGGTTAAAGGAGTAGCCCGTCGGGATCACCAGGCCGACGACCGATTTACGGCACCCCAGCTTTTCCATCTTGTCGAGCATACGCGGCAGCGCCGATTCAGAAGAGGAGGTTCCCAGAACAATCAGCAGCTCTTCACGGATGTAGCGGATGAATTTGAAAATGCTGAAGCCTGTCGCACGGGCGATGGAGCCCAGCACCACCACCACGAAAAGAATACAGGTGATGTAGAAGCAGACGATCAGCTGCCCCAGCTGGATCAGCGTGCCGACGCCATATTTACCAATGGTGAAGGCCATCGCACCGAAAGCACCGATCGGTGCCAGGCGCATGATCATATTGATGATGCCGAAGATGACCTGCGAGAAGCTTTCAATCACGTTGAAGATAAGCTGGCCTTTGCTGCCCAGACGGTGTAAGGCGAAGCCAAACATCACGGCAAACAGCAGCACCTGCAGAATGTTTCCGCTGGCGAAGGCGCCGATGACGCTGCCAGGGATGACGTCCAGCAGGAAGGCGACCACGCCCTGATCCTTCGCCTGCTCGGCATAGACCGCGACCGCTTTGGCGTCCAGCGTTGACGGGTCAACGTTCATACCCGCGCCAGGCTGTACCACGTTGACGATGATCAGACCAATAATCAGCGCAAGGGTACTGACCACTTCAAAATAGAGAAGCGCCACTGCACCGGTACGGCCTACCGCCTTCATGCTTTCCATGCCAGCGATGCCCGTCACCACCGTACAGAAGATTACCGGGGCGATGACCATTTTAATGAGCTTAACGAACGCGTCGCCAAGCGGTTTCATTTGCGCGCCCAGCTCCGGGTAATAATGACCCAGCAGAATACCGATGGCGATGGCTGTCAGGACCTGGAAATAAAGACTTTTGAAGAGTGAGGTTTTCATAGGGTGTCCTTGGGAAGAAAAACCACAGGCTTTGTAAGGTTATGGTTAACCTGCGGCTCTAAAATAACACCCGTATAACAGGACAGAAATAAACCCGGTTCAAATTTGAAACACAAATGTTAAAAACTTTGAGCTGGCTCGCACAAGCCAGCAACAAAATTACACTTTTGCGTTATTGGCAGCACCAGAAAGGTATCGCTGTTCAAAGACATCCGGCGGCACTGCGCGGGCAAAAAGGTAGCCCTGGCCGCTCTCCACGCCCGCCCCGGCCAGCCAGGCGCGTTGCGCTTCGGTTTCAATCCCCTCGGCAATAAGATGCAGGTTGAGGCTGCGCGCCATCTGGATAATGGCCTGCACCATGCTGCTGTCTTCCGGCAGCCCGTCAACGAAGGCTTTATCGATTTTTAGCACATCCACCGGCAGGGTTTTCATGTGCTGAAGCTGACGCAGCCCGGCGTATCCCATACCAAAATCGTCCAGCGCAATGCGAATGCCGGCATTGCGCAGCGGCTTCAGAATAGCGACGGCGTCGTTAGGATCGTCAATGCGTCGGCTCTCCGTCACTTCCAGCGTCAGCGTATCAGGCGCGATCCGGTAGCGGTGGATCAGCTCCAGCATCTCGGAGACCATCGTCGGATGCATGAGCTGCAGCGCTGACAAATTGACCGACAGCGGCAGCATTACGCCGCGCTCCTGCCAGGCAGCAAGCTGACGGCAGGACTCCTCCAGCACCCAGTAGCCGACGGTGACCATCAGCCCACAGGATTCGATGCGCTCAATCAGCCCCTCCGGCAGTTCCCATGAGCCATCCGGCTGCTGCACGCGAAGCAGCGCCTCAGCGCTTTTTACTTCACCCGTCTGTAAATTCACCTGCGGCTGTAGCCAGAGGGCAAACTGACGGTTGTCCAGGGCGGTCAGGATGTCGCTCTCTTCCGTCAGGCGCTGCTGCGCCTTTTCCATCTGCTCCGGGTCGAAGAACTGGATCTGGTTTTTCCCTTTGCGCCGGGCGGTAAACGCCGCCGAGAACGCGCGGCGGTACAGCTGTTCCGCCGTTAAATCACCATAGTACATGGCGATGCCGATACTGGCGCTCGGACGAAGCTGGATACCCTGTACCGGCAGCCGCTCATTTATGACAGTGAGTACTTGCTGACCTAATGTGATGGCGTGCCACGGCTCTTTCACGCCGTTGGCAATCACCACCAGGTCGTAACCGCTGACCTGCGTCAGCACCATGCGCGGGGCAAGGACAGACTTCACCTTTTCCACCAGCGTCAGCAGCAGCATTTCGCGCTGGCTCTCTTTAAGCACGCCCGCCGTGTCCTGCAGGGTTTCACAGGCGATAACCATCAGCGCCGTGGTTTGCTGTCGCGCAACGGTCTGCTCCAGCATCGCCATCAGAAACGCCTTATTGGGAAGCTCAGACACCGGGAAGCGCGTGGCGCTGTTGTTTAACTCATCCTGCTGACGCTGGATGCGCTGCTGGTTGAGGTTGTAGCTGCGCACCAGCATACCGATTTCGTCGTCGTGATGAAGGCGCGGCAGTTCAAGCTGGTGCCCCAGCTGATCCTGCGGCGTGAGCCCGTTTAGCTCGCGGGCAATACGGCGCAGCGGGTGGACAATGAGGCGGTTTATACACCACGTCAGCGCCACGCTAAGGATCAGGGTCATAAGTAAGCAAGTGGTCACTAACGTAACCACCCAACTCATGACGAATTTATACATCCGGTACGAGTCCGCCTGCAGAACCAGGTAAGCCAGCGGCTGCGGATTAGCAGGACGCTCCAGCGAATAGAGAGGCAGAGAGATTTGCACCGGCAGCTCGAACAGGCGCATCACCATCATCGGGACAGGACGCTCCGGGATAAAGCTCATCCGCAGCGCCTGAAACTGGTTGGGCAAGACGACATCGGCGCGGCTAACGACGCCAGCAGGCTGAATGCGTTTTAAGATAGTTTCCGCTTCGGGAATGTCCCCTTTCAGGATCGAGGCGGAGAGCGGAGCGCGCACCGAGCGGGCAATACTTTCTAACTGCGAAGCCGTGTTGTAGCGATTCTGCTGTACGGAATGAAACAGCAGAATTACGCAGAAGAGCAGTACAAACAGCATAGTGACGGCAGAGACCATCGCCATCTGTTTGATCGTTAAGGAACGGCTGACACGCAAAATGACTCTCCACAAAACTCGAAGCGCAGGGCGCGCCAGGGTGTAAACCTGGCGCGCCTGAGTATACCTGATTGCCGCGCTATTAAGAGAGACTTACAAATGGATTAAGGAAAATCCGATTACCAGTCCGCGTAAGGAATAAGCGGCTGCGGCGGTAAGTCCATATCGCCCTGCCATCCTGCAGCAGAATAGCGCACATAAATCAGCGCATGGCTTGGGGTATAGTCTTTCGCTTCCTGAATGTCCACGCCCATGCCCACAAACCAGTTGGAGGTGACCCGGCGTTCGATAATTGCCCGTGCGGTATAACCCGTCCCGGAGGAGGAGCTGCCGGTTTCCATCGCACCACGATCGGTATAGCGGCCTGGCTCATCGGTCGGGATCAGGCTCTGGATCGGGTAACGCAGCTCGTCTTTGGTTTTAGAGTGGGACCAGGACACCGAGCCACCCAGCTCCCAGGACCAGTTTTCCGTGCGCTTACGCCAGGTCACCGGCAGCGCGAACGAGACATACTCCTGCGGGCTGTAGTAGCCCCCCTGACCGAGCGAATAGCCGCTCAGATCCTTGTCGTAGTGCCAGAGCATATTGGAGACACCAACCGACAGACGCTCGTTGTTTTTATTAATGAGCTTGTAGTAGTAACCCGTCATCCAGCGGACACGCCAGTTATCTTCCACATTTTTACCCGTCAGCGTTTCCGCGTTCAGGCTTGACCAGACGCCGTTCGCCTCGCCTTTGTCATAGCTGATGCTTACCCCACCGCCCGTCGCGCGCACGCCGCCCCAGGTGGTGCCAGTATTGGTATCTTTTTGCCCGGCGAACGCCAGCAGAGAGCTGGAGATAGGCCGACGATGGGCGTTGACGGTATAGCCGATGGGGCCTAAATCGCTGCTGTAGCTGATACCGCCCACCACGTCGACGACGTCGAAGCCCATTGGCGTGGTACCAATATCCATCGCCCAGGTTTTATTCTGCCAGCCGACGGCGACGCTGGCGCCGCTGTCGCTCTGGCTGGTGTTGCCGCTACACGGCGTATCGTAGCAGGTCCCCCATTTAGGATCGTAAGTCCCGTTATTGTTATCAAAGGTGCCGGCGTCCATGTTGACCAGATCGCTTCGGAAGAACATGCGCCCGTCAGAGAGAGGGGCATCTACCTGGAGCATGGTGGTATGCGCTTTCAGGTCGGAATAGCCGCCCGTGCCGCTGGAGCCCCAGTAGTCGTGCTGGAGCGTGACGTTAACATCCTGTTGACGGTACAAATCACCGGCATCACTGCGCACGCCGCGCTTCAGCCAGTCATCTTTTTCATCGTTACGCGTCAGACGGGTGAAGCTGTCGTTATCCACCGGGCGCGTCGTGGTGATGCCGGACGACACCATCGCATCTTTATACGTCTCCAGCGCCTGCTGCGGCTGGCCGTTTTGCGTCTGGAAGCGGGCAGCATCACGCAGCACCAGCGCGCTTTCCATGGAGGCGGGTTGCGATTTGGCCTGCGGAATGATTTTGCTGAAGGTCTGTTCTGCAGCAGCAGAATCGCCCAGGCCTGCCTGCGCCATCGCGATCCGGCGCTGCATATTGAGCGACAGCGGCTCGCCGTTTTGTGCGGCGGGCAGTTTCGCCAGCTCCGCACGCGCGGCATCGTTGTTACCTTCCGCGCTGTAAATTTCGGTCAGACCAAGGATCGCGTCTTCGTTCTGCGGCTCACGCTGCAGGACGGCGTTGTACGTCGTTTTTGCCGCGTTCAGATCGCCACGCTGCTGCGCCCAGTCTGCCAGGGTCAGGTCGATACGGGTGGAGGCTGGCTGCTGACGCAGAAGGTTTTCCGCCTCCTGCTCTTTGCCGCTGTCGCGCAGAAGGTTGGCGGTCTCGAGTACCTGGTTACTTTGCAGGCGGTCGGCAAGTTCCTGAATATTGCCGTTCCACTGGCTGCGCGGCAGGGTATCCAGATGCGCCAGCGCGGCCCGGTCCTGATCGTTCCCTGAGAGATAGAGCCCGTTAGCGTAGACCTGATCCGGGTCAGACGGTTTCTGGCTGGCGAGCTGGCGCATCAGGGTATCCGCCTGGCTGCGCTGACCCGCGCTGTAGAGATCGCGCGAGAGACGATAGGTTATCCACACGTCACCGGGCGAGAGCGCCAGACGGCGACGCTGAATTTCTGCCGCCTGTGCGAATTTCTCCTGATTCTCCAGCTGTTCTGCCTGGGCAGAGAGCTGCTCGTTAGTCAGGCTACGCTCAATATCATCAATGCTCCGGCGCTGGCTGGCGGAGAGAGACTGGATAAACTGCGAGGCCTTCTCCGGGGACTGCGCGCGGTAAATATTGGCCAGGCCGCGAACCGCATTGCTGTTGCTGCTGTCCATCCGCAGCGCCTGGCGGTAATAACGCTCCGCCGCGTCGTTATCTTTACGCGCCGCGGCGGCATCGCCCAGCCCCAGCACCGCGTAGCTGTCGGTATTGTCGACGTTGCGCGCCTGCTGATAGTAACGCTCCGCCTGCGCCGGGTTATTCGCCTTCAGCGACGCATCACCCTGCTGGAGCAGTAGCCAGTAGCGATTAACCTTCAGCAAGCTGTCCCATTTCCCGCGGTTATCGCTCTGCGGATCGAGGGCAATCGCCTTTTCAAACTGTGCCACCGCGCGGGCGCGGTCGCCTTTCTGGGAATAGGCCTGCCCCAGAGCCCCCACCGCTTCACTGTCGGCATGGTTGGCGCTGACGGCTTTTTGCAACTCCGCCACCGCCTTACTCCCCTGCCCGGCATCCACTGCCGCGAGCCCTTCCGCTTTTGCGCGGAACGCCGGGTCGGCGAGCTGCTTTTGCTGCGCCTCAAGCTGGGCGCGCGCCGCCGCAACGCTATCGCCGTCGCTGAAGACGGTCAGGTATTTTTGCAGCGCGCTAACGCTGGCGCTGCTGGCAGGCTGGTCTTTGATCTGCTCATACCACATATCAGACGCCTGGCTGCGGCCGCCGGTGGATTTAGCCATCTCCTGCAGCACCGCAAAGCCTTCATCACGGCGTCCGCTCTGGAACAGAAGCTGGGCCAGCGTCGTCTGGAGCTGCGTATTCCCGGGGCTGCTGCTGTTTATTTTTTTCAGCTGGCTAATGGCCGCATTGCGACGGGCAGGATCTTTCGCCACCACATTCCAGTATTCCGTCGCTACGTCACCGCCCGGCGGGTTACCGTCAAAGAGCTTGTCATAGGCGGCAATCGCCTCCTGCGTGTGCCCTGTCGTGGCGAGTAATCGCGCCTGCTGAAGCTGCTGGCGGCCATCCGGGGTGGAAAGCAGCATCGTGTTACGTGAGGACTGGTAAGCGCTGGAGTCCGGGGCCATCCCCTTCAGGCGATCCAGCTCTTTTTGCGCACCGGCGTTATCGCCCTGGCGCAGCAGGTAGCGAAAGCGGGCGGCAATGACGTCAGGGTTATTCGGATCGATCAGCTCAAGACGGTAGAGCGACTGGCGAACCAAATCCTCACGATGGGTCGATTCGCCCAGCCGAACCTGCTCCAGCAGCTGTTTCTGTTGCGGAGAGTTGACGGCCTGCGCCAGCGGCATCAGTGCCAGCCCAAGCGATAGAGTGAGTAGATTTACTGTGAACTTGCGCATTCCTGGCCCCAATCCGGTATTAATTCACCCTTAGCGGTGAAGCGAAAACGATGCTGATCCCATCCCTGACCAAAAAGAGTCAATACATAGCTGTAGTAGGCATTGTTATCGGGAAAATGGTCTGCCACGCGCTGGCGCTGAACCGCCTGGGCATCGCGCTGCTGTAAAAACGGCAGCATCGCGGCAGAGAACCCGACCGGGCCATTGCCGGTGTGTTTACCCGTCGCCACATCCACTTTCTCCGGCGGCACGCCCTGTTTGATTGTCTTTACCGCCATCGGCTGGAAGCGCGTCAGCAGCCGGGCTTTTTGAGGATCGTTATCGCTCATCATGCCCACCCAAAGATAGACACGGATGGCGTCATAGCCCCCTTCCAGCGTCTTATCCTGCTGTAACTGCCAGCCTCTGTTTTTCTGATACTGCACCCAGTTTGGCGAGAATCCCTTCGGCGCGCTTTCCAGCAACAGCCGCAGATTGGTTTCACGCAGCGTGGTCCACGGGGCACCATAGCGGGTGAAATAGCTCGCTAACTGTGGAGGAAGGTAGCTGGGGTTAAAGCGCCAGGCGTTTTCTTCGGCAAAGCCGACTTTACCGGGAAGCAGCATTGAGCCGAGCCCCGGCACTTTCACCACTTCCTCGCTGGCAATGCGTTTTAGCAGCGCTTTACCCGTGCGGGTATAGTCCGGGTTTTTCCATAGCCGCCCCGCTTCGAGCAGCGACCAGGCAATCCAGACATCGGCATCTGAGGCGGAGTTGGTATCAATCACCCCCCAGTTTTCTTTGTCTTTCTGCCCCCAGAGCCAGGCGGGCAGACGATCGTTGAGATTGCCGCTGGCAAGGTTATCGCGCGTCCATGCCAGCAGCTGGTCAAACGCGTTACGATCGTTGGCAACCAGGGCAAAGAACAGCGCGTAGCTTTGCCCCTCCGACGTCGTAATTTTGCGCGTGTCGCTGGGATCAATGACGCGACCGCCCTCGCTGATGTAACCCTTTTTAAACTGTTCCCAGGCAGGCCAGGTACAGGCGGCGCGAAGAGGGATCACCGCCAGCATCAACGCTGCCACTACACACCAGCGAAAGGCTTTCATCACCACTTACTCATCCGGGTTAAGGCGACGACGGCTGATGATACGCAGCAGACGCCACAGCACCCATGCCAGCAAGACCACGCTGACCGCAGCCAGGATGGCGAGCAGAACCGGATGGTTCGACAGCGCATACCACAGGCGTTCGAACCACGGCAGATGGCCGACGTAGTACACATCACCCACGCGCAGGCTGTTGACGCCGGACTCGCGGATCACCGACACCGAGCCAAACATTGCGGCACGTTTACCGCTGTCGTTCATCGCGGTATTCAGCAGCTCATAGCCACGCGGGCTATCCGCCAGCAGGGCTATCACGCTACGCTGGTCGTTATAAGGGGACTGGAAGCCCACCACCGCAGCCATCGCCCCCTGAGAGGTTACGGCCGTCTGCGCGCTGGCCTTGCGGTCGTTCACGTCCGGCATAATGCTCGGGAACTCGGTCTGGCGCAGCGGCGTGTTAACCCACGACTCGGTGGCTTTCACCAGCAGATCGATACGTTTTTCATCCTTCAGCTTATCCGGAATGGTGCCGATCACCATAATGTCCGCATCTTTGTTCTGGATCTGGCTGCCATCGTCCGTCAACGTGACGTTAATCGCCGGTAATCCCGTCTGCGCCCCAACGGTCGCCATGGTGTCGAGCAGGGTCGTCACCTGGCCTTCGTTTGGCGCTTTTGGCATCACCACAATGGATTCTGAGAGATCGGCCATGCGGCTGAACGGGAAGCCCGCGTTCGCAAAGGCACGCAGATCCGGCATCGCCAGGAAGTGATAGTACTTCGAGAAGTCGATGGTCGACTCATCGCCAATCACCACGTGGTTCTGCACCGGCTGGAAGGTGATACAGTTATCCACCGAGCCGCCAGGCATCGGGTTCATGTACTGGAAATCAAAACGCAGCTGGTTGATCGCGCCAAGCTTCAGTGCCGGAATAGAGACGTCCGTTTTACCGTCCAGCAGCCCCTGCAACACCGGCAGACGGAGCATCAGACGGTTAGTGTCCTGCGTGCTTTGCAGGCTGAACGATTGCAGGAACTGGTTGTTCAGGCTGATATCCATGCGCGAACTGTCTTTCGTTGCCGGCGCGGTATAGCGGTAGTTGAGATTGATATCAATGCCGTTGGTGCGCAGCAGGTACAGATCCGGCGGCAGGTTCAGCGACAGGCTAATCGGCGATGGCTCCAGGCCGGACGCCTGCAGCTGCTCTTCATAGGTTTTCAGCTCGCCAAACGTTACGGCGCGGTCGGTACGTACCCAGTTTGGTGCGTCATAAGGTTTACGCGCCAGCAGCGGCTTAACGTCGTCCACCACCACGCTGTTGCCGCGGAAAAGAACGTTGCCCTGAGCAATCGCCTTCGCGGCCTGGACCAGATCTTTATCATCACGACCAAAGACCACCAGCAGCTTCACGTACGGGTTATCCGGGTGGCTTACCATCTCAATGGTTGGCGCTTTGACTTCCGGGTGGTCGCGCAGGAAGCCCGGACGCTTCGCGTTGGTTGCAAAGACAATCGCGTTTCTGTCCGGCATTTTGTCATACATCACCGGGAAGTTCTGACCGCGCCAGCCGGAGCGGGAACCAAACCAGGAGGCCACAATGGTCGCCGCCAGCTGCTCGGTCACGTCAGGGGATGAGGCAAACACCATCGGCAGCGTAAGCGGACGGTTATCACGCGGGTCGAAGAACGGAACCGGGAACGCCGACAGATCGTTTTTCAGCGCCAGCGGCTGGTAAGTCATCTGCAGCGAGGAGTTACGCCCGACGTCCAGCCACAGCGTGTTGCTGGCCGGGTTTTCGCAGACATCGCGGTAGTGACCAACAAACTCCAGGCGGATACGGTTAAAGTCGGTAATGAACAGCGGGTTGATCGGTACCTGCGCCTGGGTTTTCTTGCCCAGCTGCTCTTTGGTCACCGGCAGAACGTCCATCAGCTCATCGTTGAGATAGACCTTCAGCTGAGACTGCGTCGGCAGCAGGGAGGGCGACGGCGTGTATTCAAGGTTCAGTACCGCATTCGAGACAACCTCATCGCTGCGCATACCGAATTCAATGCTGCCATTAGGGTTGACGCCGCGCAGCACCATGCTGCCCGGCGGCGGCGCGATTTGTGCGAAGGTCAGCTTCACGTCCCGCGACGGCACATTATCCGCGACGACGGGCGCGTTAGCTCCCCGCACGCCCGGCATCACCTGCCCGATGACCTGGCTGTCTGCCGGCAGGGTGTTCCCCTCCGTTGGCTGGTTCGGAATGACGTTTTCTGTTTGACCGGGTGCCGCCGTAACAACCGGATCGGTTGCCTGCGCGACCACGGGCACCGTTGGCGCAGGCGTAGCCGCTGCGTTACCAGGTGCTGCGTTAGCCATTGTTGCGGGGAGTGCACTCACTCCCATTGCCACTGCACATAACCAGGAAAGTTTTGTTTTCATCGCGTTATCATCATTGTTGAGCCATAACCGGGTCCGCCTGCTTCGCCTCATCCCGCTCAGGACGACGAGGAATGAACGACACGACCCAGGAAACCAGCGAAGTAAGTGACCGGAAAATTAATTTCACCGACGACGGGGCAAATTCTGCAAGGTGACGATAGCCACGGAACCCCAGCTTCAGAATATCCAGCAGGCTTTCCAGAGGTTTATCTTCCGGGAAGCTGTCCTGCCAGAGAGCCCATGTATCCGCACGGGCAAACGTACACTGCACAAAATCAATGTGTTGCTTTTTGGTCAGCGGCATCAGCTGCAGACCCACCTCACTGCCTGCCACACGCACAACCTGCGTCGGGAAGACGTACTCCTGCTGGCCGCGTTTAAGCAGCAGGTTAACTTTCTGCCCTTCCAGCACTTTCGCCTGGCCGTTGATTTTGATCCCCAGACCACCGTCAGAGAAGTCGTGCACCGTACAGGAGAAGAGGTGACCATCTTCACGGGCAATCGCCGCAGGCATGCAGATTTCAACGCGATGCGCGCGACGAACCTGTTTACTCTCCACCGACACCGCCACCGCGCCGCCGAGGATAATCAGGTTGTAGAACACCCAGGCCATACTCACAAAGACGGTGAGGATTTCGTTTTCCGGGCCGTAGAAGTAGCGCCAGATACCGGCGATCACGCCGACAATATTCAGCAGCACGAGGAAGATATACGGGCGGGAGATCACCCAGTCGACGTACTCCTCTTCTACCAGGCCGCCCTTCGCGGTGACGTTAAACTTCCCTTTGTGCGGGTTAATCAGCGCGACCATCGTCGGCGGCGCGATGTACCACGCCAGCACCGTTTCGTAGATTTCACTCCAGAACGAATGGCGGTATTTACCCTGAATCTTCGAGTTCGTCAGGCTCGCGTGGATCATGTGCGGCAAAACGAACAGCGCAATCATCAGCGCGGGGGCGTAGATGATATAGGCGTGAAGCAGCAGGAACGCCAGGGGCGCGGTCAGGAAGATCAGACGCGGTATACCGGATAAGAAGTGGAACATGGCGTTGACGTAGCAGAGACGCTGCGCAAGCTTAAGCCCTTTACCTATCAGCGGGTTATCAAGGCGGAAAATCTGCACCATGCCGCGCGCCCAGCGAATACGCTGGCCAATGTGCGCCGAGAGTGATTCCGTCGCCAGACCGGCAGCCTGAGGAATACGCATGTAGGCAGAGGTATAGCCCCGACGGTGCAGGCGCAGAGAGGTGTGCGCATCTTCGGTCACCGTCTCAACGGCAATACCGCCAATTTCATCCAGCGGCTTACGGCGGATAACCGCACAGGAGCCGCAGAAGAAGGTGGCATCCCACATGTCGTTCCCGTCCTGTACGAGGCCATAGAACAGTGTGCCTTCGTTCGGGGTTTTACGGAAGCGGCCAAGGTTACGTTCAAACGGGTCCGGCGAGAAGAAGTGGTGCGGCGTCTGCATCATTGCCAGCTCTTTCTCTTTCAGGAACCAGCCCATGGTCATCTGCAGGAACGAGCGCGTCGGCACGTGGTCACAGTCAAAGATCGAGACGAACTCCCCGGTGGCATACTTCAGGGCGTTGTTGATGTTCCCGGCCTTCGCGTGTTCGTGAGTCGGACGGGCGATATACTCAACGCCGACCTCTTCGGCAAACTGGCGAAACGCCGGACGGTTGCCGTCATCCAGGATCCAGACTTTGAGCTTATCTTTCGGCCAGTCGATGCCCAGCGCGGCATAGATGGTGTTTTTCACCACGCTCAGGTCTTCGTTGTAGGTCGGGACGAAGAGATCGACGGTCGGCCACTGCGTGGTGTCTTTCGGCAGCGGAACCGGCTGGCGGTTGAGCGGCCAGATCACCTGAAAATAGCCCAGCACCAGCACAATCCACGCGTAGGTTTCAGCAAACAGCAGCACCAGACCGCACACCAGGCTGACCGGATCGTCCCAGTTCAGCGTTGAGGTGTAACGCCACCAGATATACCGACAGGAAACCGTCAGCGACAGCACAATCAGCATCAGCGCCGAGAAGCGGCCCGGAATACGGCGAACCAGCAACGCCACGCCCCACAGCAGGATCAGGAAGGTGAACTGCGCCAGGGGATTGAAGGGTTGCGTGATACAGACCAGCGCCAGAATGAGCGAGAACACGACAATCACGCCAAGGATAAAACGCCGCAAGCCCGGGTGGAGATGCCCGAGCTCTTTATGGTTATCCAGATGGCTGGTCTTATCGCTGACGCTATCGGGCAGTTTATCCAGCCACTGGTGATAGCGTTCGCGTAGCTGCTGTACGCGGGAGTAGCTGCGCCAGTGCGGAACTTTATTTTCTGACCGGGGAGACGTCGCCACCAGCCAGATGGCCTGAATGAGGTAGCGCGCCGGATCCAAAGGCCGTGGCCGATCGGGATTAATGTGGGGATATAATTCAGCGTGGCGCGCACGTATGCGCTGCCAGCGCGGGTGTTCGAGTGGAATGAACGTCCAGGCCAGGATCATCCAGAAACAGCCGAGCGCGGCGCTGAATGCCGAGGCGCCATGCCGGCGAAAATGCCGGTAATGGTCGCTCAAACGCGAACTGACCGGCGGGATAAGAAGCCAGCTGGCGAGTCGACTCATACCGAACTCCCTGCGGGCTCCGCCTTGCTGGCGAAGTTCAGCAGACACCAGTTAGCCAGCGTCAGGATCTCTTCTGCTGCGAGCGAGTCGCTGCGATACTCACCGAGCGGCTGCTTGGAGGCGAGGCATTCTGCCATCCCCTCATCCCGATGAATCACAATGGGCAGCAGGCGTCGCTGGCTTTGCAGCCAGACCTGGTAGAGATCGTCCTGAATCTGGCTGCCAATGCGTAAATCGTTAATCAGGAGATGCGCATTCTGAGGCAGTCCCTGCTGATGCAGGCGAATATGGCAGTTCGCATCCACGTTCACGATGGAAAGCACATGGTCGCACTGGGCGATAAGCTGCCGGGTCAGCGTCCCGGCGCCGTGCGGCAGATCCAGAAGGATCCACTGGTAATCTCCCTTCTCTTTCAGACTCTGCAGCGCAAGCGTGAACTGCGAAAACAGACGCTGATAGGCGGCTTCATTTTCGCGCTCCGTGGTGGTCAGTTGACCAAAAGGCAGCAAATCCAGCTGGGAGGTGTAACGCAGACCTGCGTCCCGCCAGTCTTTGTCATCAAGCAGCGCGCGGGCCCAGCCCTCTTCGCGCGTGAAATCGACGTTGAACGACATACGCAGCAAATTATCGGCGCAGGCATCAATCACCAGCACCGATTCACCTAAAAAGCTGTAATGACCACGCCAGCGCCGCGGTAACAGATGTGGTACCCACACCGCCACGGACGCCCTGTAATCCGAGTATGGCCATCAATGGCTCCCTTATTGTTGATGGGCAAATTCAGCTAATAACGGCCAGCGTTTAATAGCCGCGGCCAACTGTTCCCGCTGGGAAATATCGGTGTAATCTATTTCGGGTAATGAAAAGGCCTGCGTCAGCGCCAGAAAATCGTTCTGGAAAGTGTAACCCAGGGTCGAGTCGACTGGGGTTCCGGGTTCGTTATTATCCATTCTTTTTCCATCCCTTTGAGGAAAATCGCACGCTCAGAAGTCGCGGGGCATCCTGCCCTGACAAATTTCATTTACATGCTAAATCTGATGTTCTTTAATTTCAATGTTAGGTTTATTTCTACGCTTTCGCTAGTAAACTGAGATACAGATAAATTAGACGAAAAGAGGGACACCGTGGACTCCATATTTTCTATTGGCATCCAGTCATTATGGGACGAATTGAGCCACATGCCAGTCGGTGGAGTCTGGTGGATTAATACGGATCGTAATGAAGATGCTATCAGTCTGGTAAACCAGACAATTGCCGCTCAGGATAAGGATTCCCGCGTGGCCGTCATTAGTATGGGCGAAGAGCCGAAGAAAATTATTACGCTGGAAAGTGACAGCGGCCCCCAGAAAATACGTTTGTTTTCCATGTCAGCGGAAGCGGATAGTCTATACTTTTTGTCCCGCGACGTTCAGTGCTCTATTGATCCGGATCACTATTTAGTGATTCTGAAATGTGCAAATAACGTACTGCAAAATATTCCTGCTGAAAAACTGCTGCCGTGGCTGGAAAAAATCAATAAATGGGCAAAGTTTCAAAATTGCACGCTATTGGTCGTCAACCCCGGCAGTAATAATGACAAGCTGTTCTCACTTTTAATGGGCGAATATCGTTCCCTGTTCGGACTGGCAAGCCTGCGTGACCAGGCGGGCAGCTATCTCTACGATATTGCCTTCTGGTGTAACGAAAAAGGCGTGAGCGCCAGGCAACAGCTCACCCTTAGTCATCGCGAGAGGAAATGGCATCTGGCACAGCAGGAAGAAACGGTAGTGCAGCCGCGCAGCGATGAAAAGCGCATTCTGAGCCATATTGCCGTTTTAGAAGGCGCGCCTGCACTGTCGGAAAACTGGTCGCTGTTTGAATCTAACGAAGCGCTTTTTCATGAAGCCCGTACCACCCAGGCGGCTACCCTCGTTTTCTCGTTGATGCAAAATAACCAGATTGAGACGCTGGCGAGACAAATTCATACCTTGCGCCGCCAGCGCGGAAGCGCGTTAAAAATTATCGTGCGCGAAAACAATACCAGCCTGCGCGCCACCGATGAGCGTTTGCTGCTTGGCTGCGGGGCCAATATGGTTATCCCCTAGAATGCGCCACTGTCACGCTGCCTGACGCTTATTGAGAGCGTTCAGGGCCAGCAGTTCAGCCGTCATGTACCGGAAGATATTTCCACGCTGCTCTCCATGACGCAGCCGATGAAGCTGCGCGGATACCAGAAATGGGACACGTTCTGCGATGCCGTCGGCAACATGATGAACAACACGTTGCTGCCTGCGGACGGTAAAGGGGTTATGGTTGCCCTGCGACCTGTACCGGGCATTCGCGTTGAGCAGGCGCTCACCTTATGCCGCCCGAACCGCACAGGGGACATCATGACCATTGGCGACAATCGCCTGGTGCTGTTTTTGTCCTTCTGCCGGGTGAACGATCTCGATACCGCGCTTAACCACATCTTCCCCCTGCCTACCGGGGATATTTTCTCAAACCGTATGATTTGGTTCGAAGATAATGCTATCAGCGCGGAGCTGGTGCAGATGCGCGCGCTTCAGCCTGAACAATGGGCTAAACCCCTTGCGATCACGAGCGATGTGAAGCCGATCCTCAATGCCAGACATGATGGACACGTCTGGCGCCGGGTTCCGGAGCCCCTTCGCTTATTAACAGACAATGCGGAGAACGCACCATCATGAATATCAGCGATATCCTGCAACTGGTTATAGTCTGTGCGCTGATCTTTTTCCCGCTTGGCTACTATGCGCGCCATTCCATACGTCGTATCCGTGATACGGCCAGAGTGATGTTTGTAAAACCTCGCTATGTAAAACCAGCCGGAACACTGACACGGGCATCACACGTCAAGGCAGACCGAAAACATGACTAATTCTACCTATACCGCTTCGTCACCCTCGCCGCTCTGGCAATACTGGCGTGGCCTTTCCGGCTGGAACTTCTACTTTCTGGTGAAGTTTGGTCTGCTGTGGGCAGGCTATCTGAATTTCCATCCTCTGCTTAACCTGGTGTTTATGGCATTCCTGCTGATGCCGCTGCCGAATATCAGGCTGCATCGTTTACGTCACTGGGTGGCTATCCCTATCGGCTTTGCGCTGTTCTGGCACGATACCTGGCTGCCTGGCCCGGAAAGCATTATGAGCCAGGGATCGCAGGTTGCGGGCTTCAGCGCAGACTATGTGCTTGACCTGGTTGAGCGCTTTATTAACTGGCAGATGATTGGCGCCGTCTTTATCCTGCTGGTTGCCTGGCTTTTCCTGTCCCAGTGGATCCGCGTCACGGTGTTTGTCGTCGCCATTATGATCTGGCTTAACGTGCTGACGCTGGCGGGGCCAGGCTTTTCCCTGTGGCCTGCCGGCCAGCCGACGACAACGGTGACAACGACGGGTGGAAGCGCAGCGGCAACCGTGACAACGGCAGGCGATACGCCGGTGGTGGGCGATATTCCAACGCAGACCGCGCCGCCAACCTCTACCAATCTCAATGCGTGGCTCTCCAGCTTTTATACCGCTGAAGATAAGCGACAGACGAAATTCCCGGATGCGCTGCCAGCCGATGCGCAGCCGTTTGAGTTGCTGGTGATTAACATCTGCTCCCTCTCCTGGGCCGACGTGGATGCCGCCGGGTTAATGTCTCACCCGCTGTGGTCCCACTTTGACATCCAGTTTAAAGACTTTAACTCTGCCACCTCGTACAGCGGCCCGGCGGCAATCCGCCTGCTGCGAGCAAGCTGCGGCCAGACGTCGCATAAAAACCTGTATCAGCCCGCCGGTAACCAGTGTTATCTGTTCGATAATCTCGCGAAGCTGGGCTTTACGCAGCATCTGATGCTGGGGCATAACGGCCAGTTCGGTAACTTCCTGAAAGAGGTACGTGAACAGGGTGGCATGCAGGCACCGCTGATGGATCAAACCGGTCTTCCCGTTACGCTGTTGGGCTTCGATGGCTCGCCGGTTTATGACGATACCGCCGTGCTGCAGCGCTGGCTGCAGACCATCGAAAAAGACAGCAATCCGCGCAGTGCGACGTTCTATAACACCCTGCCGCTTCACGACGGTAATCACTTCCCGGGCGTGAGCAAAACGGCGGATTACAAAGTTCGGGCGCAGAAATTCTTCGACGAGCTGGATGCGTTCTTCACGGAGCTGGAAAAATCCGGACGTAAAGTAATGGTGGTTGTGGTGCCTGAACACGGTGGCGCGCTGAAAGGCGACCGAATGCAGGTATCCGGCCTGCGCGATATCCCAAGCCCGTCCATCACCAACGTGCCAGCCGGTATTAAATTCTTTGGCATGAAGGCTCCGCACCAGGGCGCGCCAATTGAGATTACCCAGCCAGGCAGCTATCTGGCGATCTCAGAACTGGTGGCCCGCGCCGTTGACGGTAAGCTGTTTGTGGAAGATAGCGTGAACTGGGATCAGCTCACCAGTAATCTGCCGCAAACGGCAGAAGTTTCCGAGAACGCCAACGCGGTGGTGATTCAGTATCAGAACAAGCCGTACGTTCGTCTGAACGGCGGGGACTGGGTACCGTATCCGCAGTAACTGATTTAACCCTCTCCCCCCAGGGGAGAGGGGATAGTCAGTGCGTTATTATTGCGCTGAAATCCGCACCAGCAGGTAGCGCAGACGGATTTTCGCATCGTTCACTCCATCCGGTTATTCGGCGCTTCGCAGGGAAATCTCACCGCCCACCCAGGGCTTGATCGCGCCGTCCTGCTCCAGAAGCAGCGCGCCCTGTGCGTCAATACCGCGGGAAACCCCGTAGATCTCTTTATCACCAATCAGCAGCTTCACCGGTCGGTTGATGAAGTTATCCAGCTTTTCCCAACGAGACAGGAACGGTGCCAGACCTTCCTGTTCAAAAAGCGTGAGTGAGCTACGTAACTCTTTAATCATACGCACGGCAAGGGTGTTACGATCGATGACGATCCCCGCCTCCTGGAGGTTGGTCCAGGCCTGATTGACCACGTCATTTTGGACATTGCGCATCACCATATTGAGCCCCGCGCCAATGACAATTTGCGCGGCATCACCGGTTTTTCCCGTCAGTTCAACCAGAATACCGGCAAGTTTACGATCGTTAAGGTAAAGATCGTTTGGCCACTTAACGCGCACTCGATCGGCACCCAGATCGTGCAGCACTTCCGCCATGACGATACCAATGACCAGACTCAGTCCGATGGCAGCGGCCGGGCCCTGCTCCAGGCGCCAGTACATGGACAGATAGAGATTGGCGCCAAATGGCGAGAACCATTTGCGACCGCGACGGCCGCGACCAGCCTGCTGATACTCGGCAACACAGGCATCACCGGAGGAGAGTTCGCTCAGCCGATCCATAAGATACTGGTTCGTCGAATCAATCACCGGCAGCACCGCAACATTGCCGTATCCAATCTGGCTGCGGATCGTCTCTTCATTCAGTAATTGAATAGGCTCCGGCAGGCTGTAGCCTTTTCCGGGCACCGTGAACACATCAACGCCCCAGTCGCGAAGCGTCTGGATATGCTTGTTAATGCCGGCACGACTCATGCCCAGCTGTTCACCCAGCTGCTCGCCAGAATGAAACTCCCCGTCAGCAAGGATGCTAATCAGGGTTAACGGGATGGTATTGTCCTTCACGCGATGGTCTCCACGGCATTCACTTCACCTGTGCGGCCCATAAAGCGGACTTCTGGCTCCAGCCAGACGTTAAACTTTTCGCCCACACGCTGACGAACATAATGAGCCAGCTGTACAACATCATCGCTGGTCGCGTCACATTGATTAATCAGTACCAGAGCCTGCTGCTGGTGAACGGCAGCCCCCCCCACTGACGTGCCTTTTAGCTGGCATTGATCGATAAGCCAGCCTGCGGCCAGCTTCACGCTGCCATCTGCCTGAGGATAATGCGGCGCAGTGGGCCATCCTTCAAGGAAGGCTTTTGCATTTTCGCTGCTGATAACCGGGTTTTTGAAGAAGCTTCCTGCATTTCCGTTAACTTTCGGATCGGGAAGTTTGGTCATTCGCATATGGCAAACTGAGTCAAACACGTCACGGGGAGTGACGGTTGCCGGATCGAGACGCGTTAAATCGCCATAGGTCAGCACCGGCTGCCAGTTCTTCGACAGACGCAGGCCCACGGCGACAATCACGTAGCGATCCTGATATTCATGCTTGAAAATACTGTCACGATAGCCAAATCGGCACTGTTCTGCCGTTAAACGCTTAGCCGTTCCGGTCGCCAGTTCGATGCAGTCGACATATTCACAGACATGCTTCAGTTCGATACCGTAGGCACCGATGTTTTGAATGGGTGACGATCCGGCGCAGCCTGGGATCAGCGCAAGGTTTTCCAGACCCGGCATCCCTTTTTCGAGGGTAAATTGCACCAGCTGATGCCAGTTTTCTCCGGCCCCCACGTGCAAATGCCAGCTATCGGCACGCTCTTCCACATCAATGCCCATGATGCGGTTAACGATCACTGTTCCCGCAAAATCGTCGAGAAACAGGACATTGCTTCCCTCGCCCAGAATCAGTACGGGTTCGTTATTTTCGGTTGCGCTTTGCCATGCATCCAGCAGTTGCTGTGCGGTATTGGCACGTACAATTTGATTAGCATTACGTTGAATGCCAAAGGTATTCCAGGGCTTAAGGGAGTGGTTCATAGACGCTATCCTGATGCAAAAACGCAGGTAGTTTACCGTATAAGCAGGGCGTTGGGGGATTAGTTTGTGCAGCGCAGAAACGCAAAAAGGCCATCCTTTCGGATGGCCTT
>NZ_QZCS01000007.1 GCF_003594915.1 Enterobacter chuandaensis | reverse complement strand
TCCTTCATAACCTGGAAGACCTTGCAGACGATTTAGGCTTGTATCACAAGGCATTTTCTAATCAAGGTAAGGCACTCACTGATCAGGTGGACGTACTCAAGCGTAACGGGCAGTGGTTGAACCAGGAACAGCAAGATCAGCTTGTTGCATACCGTAAGTTTAATCAGGAAATGGACATTCTCAACGATAGCCAGAAGTTGGCCTTCTTCGAAGGTTTCATGGAGTCTCTCGACCCTGCGACGGTTAAAGAGTTTAAGGAAGCGATGCAAGACGCTTTACCCTTTTTCAAGGGGATCGGGCGGGCGGCGGGGGATGCTGCCGTAGGATTGCTGAAACTCACTAACTGGATCACAGGCAAGCTAAACCTTCTGAACGGTGACAACACCTCTAAAGAAGCGGTGAGCCAGCATTACGGCACTACGTCAGCACCTGCACAGCCAGGAAGTAACCCTGTGGCTAACACTTACGGAGCCAGCCAGCCTAAAGCAGACGGTCATGAGCCTAATGTATTCGACACAATGCGTGAATGGTGGAACGGGACAAGCGACGCTAAGGACGTGAGCAGCTACGCGCAGAGCACCAACGGAGATTACTCTCCTGTTTCAATGTTGAAACAGAGTGCAGCAGCGCCAGCTAAGCCAGCCAATGCACCGATCATGCAGCCTGTAGTGTTGCAGAATCAGCTACCGGAAGGGCTTATCCATCTAACTATTTCTCCTGATCCGACATTCGGAAACATGCTGAATGCTACCGTTGATCAGCGTATCAATGATAACAATCAGCGTATGGTGCTTGCTGTTTCATCTGGACAAGGGACGGGAGGCTAAATGGCAACACCTGGAAGTCTAACAATCGGGGGCAGCGATGCCTCCCGTATCAATTCAACCTCGAATAGTAATAATAGCAGTGCTACCCGCATCAAAGGTGAAAACGGATTCACCATCCTTGCATCTGTATATAATTCGTCCTCAGATAGCTATATTCAGAACTATCAGGCGATAGTGTTTGATGCCGTGACGGATACGGGAATACGCAGACAGGCTGATATTACCAGCTATCCCGTTGAGAGCGGGGCAGAGGTGAGCGATCACGTTCAGATTAAGAATAATACATTCAAGCTATCGGGGATTATTTCCGAAACTCCGGTGAGGCTGGAAAAGGATTTGTTATACAGCGCTGGTGTGAATGGCACTCGTATCAGTCAAGCTATCGAATACCTCGATAAGATGTTTGACAGTCGCCAGCCCATCACATTAGTGACAGAGCACAAAGTGTACGATAATGTTATTCTCTCCGGTATTTCCTACGATTATAAATCTGAATACGCGATGCAATTCGATCTTGAATTTGAACAGATCAGGCTTGTCAGTAAAGCTACAGTTAATGTGATTGCAAATAAAACGCAGGGAAATAAATCTGTAGGCGGTACGGTGAAACAGAAGGTGGTGAACAATGCACCTAAGAAAACTGAATCTGACACTGTTACGACGGAGTTTAAAAAATGAGGGGCTTATGCCCCTTTTTTGATGGTTTCAACACTAAAGCAATGAATCCACATTTTTAAAAGGGACAGATTTAAAAAGATAGCCCTGTAATCCCCAAATTCCCACCTCACGCAGTAACCCCATATGATCTCTATTCTCAATCCCTTCAATAATAATTTTGTCGCAGTGTTTTTTGATTGATGCAATCAACGGGTTGAAGGTTGGTTTCTGCACCTGTTCATTAAAGAAGCAGCGATCTACCTTTACAACCTCAAAGTATCCTTCGATCAAACTAACTACATTCGCGTTTCCTGCGCCAAGGTCATCGAGCCATAGCCCATTTACACCCTGGCTCAGCGATTTTAATAAGGGACTTTTCAATCCCTTATCCAAACCAGGGAAATGCTCAGAAAGTTTAAGTTTGACGAATGGCATAGATTCAAATGCTTTTATCAATGTTTGATCGTGCCGAACGAGAAAAGCCATTTGTTGATCAATGTTTAGTGTGCAAAAAAGTTTATTTCGTTCGAACCACTTTTGTTTGCTGGAAATGATACCGCATTGTTCGTATAGAAAGAGCCGCTTCCTATCTAAATCCCAAGATGAAATAACAAAGTCAGGATGACAAGGACGGCCATCATTGGAAATGAAACGAGTTAAAAGTTCAACGCCCATTAATCTCTCGTCAACATTCATTATTGGTTCTGCAATATAAATGTGTTCCATACTAATTGCCCATTTTAGTTATGTACTGATTATCATCTAAAAAATACTATTTATCAATAAAAACGATCAATAATTTCTTTTTGATCGTTGTAATCTATTAATTTTTGGTGGTTGATTTTTTTAAAAGTTGTTTGAGTAAATAAATTCTGTCATCCTTTTTTATCTTTTATTTATTATTTATCAATTGGTTGGTTGTTTTTTTTTGTGAGAGCTAAGCTCGCAGGTATGAGCAAGGTGAATAGCAGCGCATCAAAAAAATAATTTGACATTAGTTATAAATTTATGCATGGGGAGCTTGCTCCTCTTTGTTTAATTCTGGGAAAGTGATCTCTGGATAGGCCACCATTTCCACATAGTCGGATAGCTCTTTCATGGAACACCCCGCGCTGTAGGTTTTGAATGCTTCTGTGGCAGCGGCTTGGGAAGAGTGTCCCGTGATGTAGCCGATCCGTTGTTCGGGTACTCCGGCACGGTCGAGACACGTGATAAAATGCCCCCTCAAACTGTGAAAGCACTGACGGTCTGTAGCCATAGGCACTACGCGACGCCGTAAGCGGGTGAATGCCTGGGAATAGAATGGCCCTTTCTTACCGTCTTTGCGTTCAATCTTGTTAGCCTGTGGTAACAGGTAATCTCCAGTGTTCAAACTCAGATAATAATCCACCATGCCGATCAGAAAAGCATGGATAGGTATGTGTCTAATCCCTGCCTTCGTCTTGGATTTGCTAATGTAGAATGTCCGTATCCCTTCCACTATAACGATCTCTTCTTTCTTCAAGCTGGCTATTTCGTCCAGCCTTGCACCAGAGAACAAACCGATCAGAATAACTGCTCGTAGCTCTTCGTCTGCTTCGTTGAGTAGTGTAGATAGCTGATGCCATTCAAACGGCTGATAGCTTTCAATTGTGCGCCGCGCTTCAAGGTTGTGACCATGAAACGGATTTAGGGGCGCTATAGCGTCATAGCGACGTTTGGCGAACTCGTAGAGGCTACCTAACGATGTAAGCCAGTTTTGCACTGTCTGGGGCGCTACATCGCGTTTCTGCTGCTCTTCTATGAAGTCTGTAACTAATCGGCGTCCAATCTGATCCAGGCTGATATCAACTTTCCCAATACTCTGGAGAAACACCTCAACGGCTCGCGCCGATTTGCTCAGTGTGGAGAATGATCTCCGATCCTTGTAGGCAGTAGCGTATTCATCTCGTAAGAAGCACAGGTGAGGAATCGAACTGGCTCGTTCTTCAATCAATGGTTTATTCTTGTTCTTCCTGATTTGAGAGTGCAGGGAAGTGATCGCAAGCTGAATACGCTTATCCTCAGTATCAGGCTTGAACTGTTCTTTAAGGTTGTTCCACTCTACCAGCATGTGGTTACGGAAGTGACGCGCCTTGTAGATATCTCTTGTCCCTGTACTTTTCCGATACAGGCGCTTCCCGCCGAACATGTGACGCATATAAGACGGGATGTAGATTTGAAACTGCCATACACCGTCCGGTGAAAGATAAAGATACTCCTGGCCCTTGATTGTCATGAGACTGATCCTCTAAAATCTCGCAATCAAGTATCAATAATAGTTACTATGTTGATTCGATGATCGTCGCGTTGCGGAAATTATGAAACAGAGTTTCGATTCCCTTCGCCCGCTCCAGAATTTCCGCTTGTAAACAAGTCTTTAAAGCCTTCTCTATCAGGAACTCAAATAGTTATCTATTTTTTGTAACCTAAGGGTTCTGCTATTGTGATCCGCCCTTGGTAACTGTCACGCTAAGTTACATGGTGAGATGACCGTATAACTCAGCGTTGGCGGCAGTTGCATCCTCACACCTCGATAGCAAAACGTGAAGAAAAAGCCCATCCAGGCATCATTATGTCACCGACAGATTGATCACATGCATTAAAGCCCGATGTGCGGCCTTATGAGCCACGTAAACAGGTTTATGGTACATAACGATATGTAGGCTCTTTCAGCGTTTCAACCACGCTCCCGCAAGGGTATACGGTTATCCTGATAAGGTGTGATCCCTCTGACAATCTGATGAAGTCACTACGCTCCGCTTGTTGCTCTATCACCAACGGGACTTTATGGCGTCTATTGTCCTAAATCTGTTAGTTGCTCGTTTTATGCTCCCTGGATACCCTGATATAAATCATACAAGGAGGACAGTTTATGAGTGCACAGACAGAGGAAGGAACATTACGCCGGATGACGTTAGGCGAGATTGCTATGGCTCGTAAGGTGTTCTGTGATTCGATAGTTTATAGCCGTGTCTGGATTCATTGCGACAGTTATTTACCATTCGGACTACAAAAACAAAACTACGCGATGACTCCAAACGGAGAGTTATGGTACAGAAAGTCGATGTACAGAGAAGACTTTTCCGCAAACTCGGTTTTCATCGAAGATAAATATGTTTTCATCCATGAACTGGGGCATGTCTGGCAACACCAACACGGGCAATGGGTGAGAATGCGGGGAGCTTTTAGCTGGGCTGCTGAATATACATACAGGCTGGATAAAGAAAAACTTACTGATTACTCTCTTGAACAGCAAGCCTCTATTTTAGCAGATTACTGGTTACTGCTGGTTTATGGGATCAGTAAGTGGTCTTACTATCAGAGACCAGGGCGCATGGGAATGTACAGGGGCGTAGATTTGTTGCAGGATGTCCCTTCGCTTTACCAGAAAATCATAACAGGGAAGGGGCGTTAAACATGAAGAACAAAATGTTGCTGGGTGTTGTATTCATCTTAACGGGATGCCCTGGGCCTGGTGATCGAATGGTAGATCGTGAATCTACAACGGCATTAATCAAAGATAATCAAGTTTGTGTGGTGTCACCACTGGAGCCACAGGAACGGATTACTGCTATCCAAATCAACAGCGATAATAGCGACTCTCTTCACAAGATTTTTGATGACAAGCCCGTGTATGTTCAAAAAGGTGGGTGTCTTCCTGTGTTCGGATTTAAGTTTGCACCTGGAGAGCGGTATAACTTCGCGTATGACGTCCAATCGGGTAAATCAGAATCGCATTTAGTCACTGCTGAATTTTCTTATCCCAAAGAATAAGGGGACAAACCGCCCCTGAATTACCCCGGGTTTAACAAAGACCTCAAAGTCATTTATAGACTTATTCCGCCTCGGCAGACGATCCTGCCCTAAAAATGAGGATCTTTGGTACGCTGTTCCTGTTTTCTAACGTAAAAGGCTGCATTACGCAGCCTTTTAAAATTCACCCTTTCGGAAACACCCAAACATGCTTCTCCGGCAGCGAAAGGTGGCAGTGCTGCGGATCCCGCACCTCATGCCCATACGCACGAATGACAAAATCATCCCCCACCGTGCGGAACAGGTACTCCCATCGGTCGCCGAGATACATGCTGGTGAGCAGCGGCAGCTCAAGCTGATTTTCTCCGGGCCCCTCAACCACCGCCACGCGTTCGACGCGGATCACCGCCGTAGCGTCATCACCGCTCTGCACCCCTTCAGCGGCCTGACCCCACAGCATCCAGCCTTTTCCTTCGATGCGCGCTCTGCCGTCGCGCACTTCGCTGACCTTGCCGTGCAGACGGTTGTTGCTGCCCATAAACTCGGCGGTAAACAGCGTTTTCGGCGAGCCGTACATCTCCTGCGGCGTGCCCTGTTGCTCAATTTTGCCGTTGTTAAGCAGCAGGATGCGGTCGGATATGGACATCGCTTCGTTCTGGTCGTGCGTCACCATCAGCGCGGATAACCCGAGCTTGATAATCAGCTCGCGCAGGAACACGCGGGCCTCTTCGCGCAGCTTGGCGTCGAGATTAGAGAGCGGCTCGTCCAGCAAAATCACCGGTGGGTTGTACACCAGCGCCCGGCCAATCGCCACGCGCTGCTGTTGCCCGCCGGAGAGCTGGTGCGGGTGACGTTTACCAAGATGGCCCAGACCCAGCTGGTCCAGCACGTCCTGCACGCGCTGCTGGATCTCTTTGGCCGGAACTTTGCGCAGCTTGAGCGGATAGGCCACGTTTTCAAACACGGTTTTGTGCGGCCACAGGGCATAGGACTGGAACACCAGCCCCAGGTTACGCTCTTCCGCCGGGATCTCACTGCGCGGCGTGCCGTCGTAAACTTTATTGCTGCCAATGACAATCGATCCCTGCGTCGGTTTTTCCAGACCCGCGACGGCACGCAGCAGGGTGGTTTTACCGCTGCCGGAGGGGCCTAACAGGGAGACCACTTCGCCGCGCTTCAGGTTCATGGAGACACCTTTTAAAACAGGATTGTCGCCGTAGGTTAAGTGCAGATCGTCAACCGCTAATTCAATCATGTATTTTCACTCCGAAACGAAGGGCAATGCCCAGCCCTACCACGACCAGCAGGATATTAATGAAAGAGAGCGCCGCCACGATATCAATGGCGCCCGCGGCCCAGAGGGAAACCAGCATTGAGCCGATGGTCTCCGTGCCGGGGGAAAGCAGGTACACACCCGTTGAGTATTCGCGTTCAAAGATCAGGAACATCAGCAGCCACGAACCGATAAGACCGTAGCGGGAGAGCGGAATGGTCACATGGCGGGTGATCTGCCCGCGCGTCGCCCCGGTGCTGCGCGCCGCCTCTTCAAGCTCCGGCCCCACCTGCAGCAGCGTGGAAGAGATAAGCCTCAGCCCGTAAGCCATCCACACCACGGTATAGGCCAGCCAGACGCTGAAAATGGTGCTGCGCAGCGAGCGCAGCCAGACGATGACGTTCTCGCGCATCCAGTCGGTCCAGGCGAACCCGGAAAGCCAGCCGGATTTCAGCGAGTTGTCCAGCCACATCGGCAGGAACAGGAACACCCACAGGAACGCCAGACCGGCAAGCAGGCCAGGCACGGCGCGCGGCACCAGCACGCTGTAGTCCAGGAAGCGCGTGGTGTTATCCGGTTTGCGGTGCATCGCTATCCCGACGAACAGGTAGCACGCCACGGCCAGCGCGCCGCCAATCACCCCAATTGCCATGGAGTTGACGATGGCGCGCAGCAGGTTGGGCTGTGCCCAGATGGTGCGGAAAGTGCTCAGCGAAAGCTCATCCCACAGCGAAACGCCGACGCCCCAGTTGGAGATAAACGCGCGCAGCACCACGCCGAGCAGCGGCACGCCGATGGTGACGGTGAGCCAGAAGGCAACCACCGCCCCGGCAACCCAGCGCCACTTGCCCAGCGGTAACGCGCGAGCCTGTGAGGCTTTCCCTTTCATCGTGACGAAGCGGTTGGCGGTGCGCATCAGACGGCGCTGGAGCATCACCAGCGGGATGGTGATGCAGATCAGCACCACGGCAACCGCCGCCATCAGGTGATAGGAAGGCGTGCCGAGTTTGTTCGTCAGCTGATACAGGTAGGTTGCCAGCACCATGTTGCCTTCCGGATCGCCGAGCACCAGCATCAGGCCAAACACTTCCAGCCCGAGGAAGAACAGCAGCACGATGGCGTACAGGATCGATGGCCGCACCATCGGCAGGCTGACAGAGGTCATCACCTGCAGCGGGGAGGCACCCGCAACGCGCGCGGCTTCTTCCACATCAGAGCCGACGCTGCGCAGCGCGGATGAAATATAGAGATAGGCATGCGGCACGTGCGTCAGTCCAGCAATGACCACGATGCTCGACATGTCATAGATGTTCCACGGCACAAAGCCGATCAGCGCCTGCGCCCACAGGGAGAGAAAGCCCACCGGACCGGCTGCCACCACATAGCCAAAGCCGAGCACCATCGGCGATACGAAAATCGGGACCAGGATCAGCGGTTCAATCAGGCGGCGACCGGGCAGGTCGGTGCGAACCATCAGAAACGCCAGCACGCCACCCAGCGGAATGGCGATGATGACCAGCCCGAAGGCGAGAATAAAGCCGCTTCTCAGGGCCTTATAGAAATCAGGGTCAGTGAAGATAAAGCCAAATGATTCAAGGCTCCACTCTTTTGCCGGAGAAAAGAATGGAGCGGACAGGAAGCTCTGTATCACGATAAACGACAGCGGCGTGTAGATAACCAGAGCGGTTATCAGCACGACGATGCCGCGCGGCAGGCTTTGCCACTTTCTGCGTAATGTATTCATGGGGTATCCCTGGTGTTGCAGCCCAGCAAAACGAACTCAGTCGATAGGGAGCGCGACGGCGTGCGCCGCGCCCGAACGCTTATTTAGCGGCGGCTGCACGCCACTCTTTGATGTACTCCAGACGTTTTTTCGGCTGCAGATACTCCAGCAGCGTTTCATCAACCGGGATCGGCTTCAGCGCGTTACCGAGTATTTTGGTCAGGCCGTCGATATCATTTTTGCCTTCGATATCGTTACGGATGGAAGGAATATCCGCCTGATTGGCCAGAATGCTTTGCCCTTTTTCAGACAGCACATAGTCCAGCCACAGTTTTGCCGCATTGCTGTTTTGCGCCTGCTGGCTGATGAACGACACGCGGGAGAGCACCAGCGTGTAATCTTTCGGATACGAGATGCCGAGCGAAGGATCGTTCTTCGCACGCGCTTCTGCATAGGATCCAAGGATGTTAAAGCCGATCAGGTTTTCACCGGAGGAGACCCTCTCCATCATGGTGCCTGTTGATGACTGTACCGCTAAGCCGCCTTTGGCGACGTCGGCCAGGGTTTTAAAGTAGTTTGGATCGGCCTTGTGATCCTGCACGGAAAGCATAAAGCCAAGACCCGATTTTTCGATGTCGTAGGTGGTGACTTTGCTCTTGAATTTGTCCGTCTGGCTGGCAATCAGCTTCGCCAGCGCGGCGTGAGAATCCGGCACGTCGCCAGCCGGGATCAGGCGCTTGTTATAGATAAAAACCACTGGTTCATAGGTAGTGCCGTACGCCTTATCTTTCCAGACTGCCCATTTCGGCAGCTGACTTTGCTCCGGCGATTTGTACTCCATGGCGTAATCGGTGGCGAGCTTCAGCCCGGTGTCCATAGAGGAGCTCCAGACCACATCGCCGCTACCACCACCGGAGGCCTGCTCGCTGATAAAACGGTTGTACAGCTCGGTGCTGTTCATGTCGTTGTATTCAACTTTGATGCCCGGGTAGGTTTTTTCGAAGCCCGCAATCAGCGGCCCGGCGGCTTTGGTGTCGGTGGTAGAGTAAATAACCACCTTGCCCTCTTTCGTTGCGGCATCAACAACTTTTTGATACTCAGCAGGATACCCCTGCGGCAGGGCAGACAGTGCAGAAGCAGAGAACAGGACGGTAGCGGTAATCAGAGAAATTCGGAACGTGTTCGACATTATAGTTAACCTTTTAGTTACATTTGAGGAACTAATTGTCAACATAGCGCATGGTGCTGCACCCACAATAGGGGGAAGCAGGCAATGATTCCGAAGTGTGACTGTCGCCGTCGTTTCAGCAATTAACACCATAAAATCCGCGAACGTTAGCTAACGAACGGTTTCGGATCACGGTTTATCGTCGACTTTGCGGTATAGCCGCCGTGGGTGACCGATATTGCCATACAGCATTTCGACGCTGATTAACCCACTTTCAACGCAGTATTCCAGGTAGCGACGCCCCGTGGTTTTGCTGATCCCCACGTTCTCCACCACCTCTTCCACCGACATCGCGCTGTCGGGATGTTCGGCAAACAGACGCTTGATCCGTTCCAGCGTTTGGGGCTCAATCCCCTTCGTAGACGGCGTAACCGAAGACTCCGCAGCGGGCAGGTTAAACAGGCGATCCAGCGCGTGCTGGTCGACAACCTTCACCTGCTGCACGGTGTGGACGAAGCGCATAAACCGCTCCAGCGAGGCGTGCAGGCGCTGGAAAAAGACGGGCTTGATCAGGTAGTCAAACGCGCCGCTGCGCATGGCATGGCTGCAGGTCTGCATATCGCTGGCGGCGGTGATGAAGATCACCGAGCATTCATAGCTTTTCAGCAGCGGGTTGTCGATTAACTCCACGCCTTTACCGTCCGGGAGATAGTTATCCAGCAGGATCAGACGCGGCTGATGCTCGCGAATCAGGCTGCACGCCTGGGCAATCGACGCGGCGATGCCCACTACGCGCAAATGGAAATTCTGCTCGATATACTCGCGATGCAGTTCCGCCAGATGCGGTTCATCTTCAACTATCACAACGTCAAGTGGTCGGGTCATGCTGTTGTCCATTGGGAATAAACACAGAAAAAATGGTGCCCTGTGGCGTGTTGTCGGCGAGCTCTATGCTGCCGCCCGCCTTCCTGATATAGCCTGCCACCAGAAACAGGCCAATGCCGTGCTCGGTACCCACAATGTCGTTCTCACTTTCCGGTTTGCTGCTGAAACCCTGGCGGAAAATGTGTGGCTTCACCGCCTCATCTACACCGCAGCCTCTGTCTGCCACCTCTATCAACAATTCCTGATTGCGGTCAGAAATGTAAACTTCCACCGGCGCGTGAACGGACGCCTTCAGCGTGGCATCCACGGCGTTATCCAGCAGGTTACCGATCACGGACATCAGCTCCGTTTCGTTGATGGCGGCGGGCATGCGGGTGAGCTGACAGGCCGGGTCAAACTGCAGTTCAATACCTTTTTCGCGCGCGCTGACGTATTTTCCTAACAGCAGCCCGCACAGGGCCGGAGAGGAAAAATGGGCCGAAACGAAGTCCAGCACGCGCTGCGCGCCTTCTGACTGGACCTGGATGTAACGAATTGCCTCGTCATAGTGCTTCATCTGCAGCAACCCCACCAGCGTCGCGGTCCAGTTCAGCTGTTCGTGGCGCATAATGCGCAGGTTGTCCGCATAGCGCTTGATCTGGCTCAGCTGGCTGCTGAGGGTGTTAATGTCGTTTTTGTCGCGAAAGCTGTATACCCATCCGCTTTCAACGCCGGGCTCGACCTCAATCGCCACGCGGTTAACGATGACCTCTCGCTGGTTAAGTACTGCAATCTGATCGTGGCGGCCAGCGCTTACCGAGGCGTAGCGCTGGGATAAAAATCCCGGCGACGTCTGCAAAACCTCTTCCAGCGGTTTGCCGATAAGTTCTTTTTCACTTTGATGAATATCCAGCATCTCCCTGGCTGCCCGGTTAATTAAAATCAGCTGCTTCTCTTCATTGACGGCAAATACCCCTTCATACATGGCTTCTAATAGCGCACGTTGCTGCAAAACCAGCTGAGCGATATCTTTCGGCTCAAGGCGGAACATCTGCTTTTTAAGATTGCGGGTAAACAGCCAGGAGAAAATAAACAGCAACAGCAGAAGGGCAATACCGTACAGTCCAGCCTGCCAGAGAATGTGGGCGTTAATATTGGCGATATACGAGGTTAGATAGCCGACCGAGACGATGCCAATCACCTGATGCTGCGCATTAAAGATTGGCGCTTTACTGCGCAGCGACACCCCAATCCCGCCCTGACGCACGGAAATAATGGTTTTGCCTTTTAACACCTCCGCATTATCCCCCCCGATCATCGGTAAATTAATGCGCTCCGGTGATTCCGAATGATAAAGGTGCTGTTCCCGGGTATCGCCAATCACAATATAGCTGGCATCGCTTTCGGCACGCAGCGGCTGTATTAAGCGGGCGATACCGGGAATATCTCTGGCTGCCACCCTTTCTGCCAGACCCGGTATCAGGGCGATTTCACTGGCCTGAACCCGGGCGCGCTGGCCCAAATCGTGATGAAGCTGTCGGTCAATAAAATGAAACAGGATCGTTCCCAGCAGAACTAACAGCAGGCAGGAGAAGCACACCAGCGCTAAAAACAGCTTTACCTGAAAAGAGAGTCTGCGTTTCATTCAATCCGCGGTAGCCATGCAGTAGGAAGACATTTTCGGAGCGTGACATGCAGCACTGGGGGACGCAATCTGGCGAGAAAAGAGTTGTGACCTGGCTTTTCGTTTTCGGCGTTATAGCTATCAGGATCCCGTAAGGCTATGCTTCATTCATTACGATAATAATTACAGAGGCAATGTCATGGATAAAGAACTACTGGATGCGGGTTACCGGGCCTATACCGGCGAGAAAATTGACGTCTACTTCAACACCGGGATCTGCAAACATTCAGGTAACTGCGTGCGTGGGAGCGCAAAGCTGTTTAATCTGAAACGTAAGCCGTGGATTATTCCTGACGAAGTCGACGTGGAAACGGTTATACGCGTGATTGATACCTGCCCGAGCGGTGCGCTGAAGTACCGCCAAAAATAAGCGAGGAACCATGGATATTCTGGAAGGCCATAACAAGTTTTACGTGAACGATGCTGACGGAAATCAGGTCGCGGAGATTGTCTTCGTGCCGACCGGCGAGCACCTGAGCATTATCGAGCATACCGATGTCGATCCGAGCCTGAAGGGGCAGGGCGTTGGCAAACAGCTGGTGGCGAAAGTGGTGGAAAAGATGCGCGGTGAGAACCGTAAAATTATTCCGCTGTGCCCGTTTGCGAAACATGAGTTTGATAATACGCGCGAGTATGACGATATTCGGGCGTAAATCACGCGCCCGGCAGCTCGCCGGGCACGAGCTCGTTTAACCGACGAACATCACCGACACGCACAGCACGCCGACGATCAGCGTCAGCAGGCTGCCAATCGAGCGATATGGCTTCAGCGATGGGATCAGATACGTCGATAGCGTCGGCATGATAAACAGGATCATGGCGATAAGCGGGCCGCTGATGGCGTAAATCATCGAGATGGCGTTCGGGTTAATGCAGCAGACCGCAAAGGTGATTAACGACACCCCCATTATGGAAATCGCGCGGTTAAAGGCGCGGCTCTTTTTAATCCCCACCTGATTCAGCGACGACTTTACGATCTCCGTCGCCCCTTCAATCACCCCAAAATAGGTGCCGAGGAACGATTTCGACATCGCAATAATCGCCACGATAATCCCGGAAATGCCCAGCCAGGCGGGAGAAGAGGGCATCATCGACAGCGCTGACAGGATCGTTACCCCTTGCTCTTTGGCGGCCACAATATAGGACGGCGGGATAGAGAGCAGGCAGCTGAAGACAAAGAACAACACGCTCAGGCAGATAATCATGTACGCCACCTTCATGATTTTCTTGCATTTATCCATGGCGGCGTCAGCAAACTTCTCACGACGGTCAACGGCAAATGTTGAGATAATCGGGGTATGGCTGAAGGCAAACACCATCACCGGGATTGAAATCCAAATCTGATGTACGGTATGGCTATCGAACGCCATCTGGCTGGTGAGCAACGCGGGCTGCCAGCTGCCGGTCAGATAGAGCGAGACAAACAGGAAATAGGCAATCAGCGGAAACACCAGGAAGCCCATCACTTTTATGGTGATATGCCGTCCCATCAGGAAAATCAGATTCAGCACCAGCACCACGCCAAAACTGACCAGCACGCGAACGGCGGTATCCACCGTCAGGTGTTTTGCCAGCTGCTCCGTGAGCGAGTTGGTAATGGCCACCGCATAAATCTGCACCACCACGAAGAAGGCGATGAAATAGAGCGTGGTGATCAGATTGCCAATCTTTTTACCGTAGTAGTGGGAGACGGCCCCGGTGATCCCTTCATTACCTTTTGTTTTTGAAGATAGAATAAATTGCGCCAGCGCGCGGTGCGGCCAGTAGGTTAGCGGATAGGCCACAAGGGCGGTAATAAACAGGACAATAGCGCCTGCGGAGCCCAGCTGAATGGGCAAGAACAGCGTTCCTGCGCCCACGGCCGTGCCATAGAGAGCGAAACTCCAGAGAGTCTCATCTTTTGACCAAATTTTCGACATTAGAGCAACGTTTCAACTAACAAACCATCAGAATGGCGTGCAATTTACCATAGTTATGCCCGGAGAGCGCAGTTGCTTCGACGGAGTTTGGCCGGAACAGACGTCCGGCCAGTGGGGGATTAGCCTGCCAGAGCGCGTCGTTGCTGGCGACGCTTAAGAAATTTTTCGCGCAGGGTATCGTACGCCCAGTTATAGAACATGGTGTACGGCAGGAAGAACAGGAAGAAACCTATTTCCAGCGTGAATGCCTGCAGCAGCGTGACGCCCAGTACGGCGGCAACAATCGACACGCCAATCACAATAAACCCGCATTCGAATCCCAGGGCGTGCAGCGCGCGTACCTTCGCCGTGCGTTTGACCCGCTGGACAGGCCAGAAACGGTCGAAACCGAAGTTATAGATAATGTTCCACAGCATGGCGGTGGTGGCCAGGATAATGGTCAACCCGCCCATCTCCACCACGGAGCGCTGCATCAGCCACGCCGCCGTAGGGGCGAGGATCGCCGTGGCAATCCCTTCAAAACAGACAGCATGAAAGATCCGCTCCGGCAGTTTACGTTGGAGTGCATCCTGGTGTTGCATAGTTGTAGACCTCATTAATTCGCCGGTATGGGCGTTGATGTGGCCTATTTTTATCGCTAAAGCTGATATATTAAAGATGGTATCCATCGTAAAATTAGATAGATTATGCGCTATTCACCTGAAGCCCTAAATGCGTTTGTTGAGACCGTCGCGGCGGGCTCTTTTTCGGCGGCCGCGCGTCGGCTGCGTAAAAGCCAGTCGACGATCAGCACGTCTATTGCCAATCTTGAAGCCGATCTCGGCTTCGAGCTGTTTGACCGCTCGGCGCGCCAGCCGGTGTTAACGGCCCAGGGGGAACAGGTGCTGGGCTACGTGCAGGCCATCCTCGCCGCCAGCGCGCGCCTTGATGAGCTGGCGGTGTCGTTAACGGCGAAAACGGAGGCGCGTCTGACATTTGTGCTCTCAGATACCCTCAACCCGGACGTGCTGGAAGATATGATGAAGCAGTTTGACGCCCGCTTTCCCCACACGGAATTTGAATGTCTGATTGGCGAGGAAGAGGACGTGATCGATCTGCTGCAAAAGGAGCGCGCGCAGGTGGGGCTGACGGAAGCGCGAGACGGTTATCCCACCGATATTGGCGCCACCCGGTTGCCGATGCAGACCCGAATGGCAATATACGTCGCGACCACGCATCCGTTAGCCGGACAACATGAAGTGCAGAGCGACGAGCTGCACGGCTGGCGGGAGCTGAGACTTAGCACCTACCTTGAGCGCGAGGCGGAGATCGCGCGCGGGCCCGTCTGGTCAGCGCCGAACTACCTGTTACTGCTGAGTATGGCCGTCCAGGGGTTCGGCTGGTGCGTGCTGCCGTGCGCGCTGGTGGATGAATTTGCTGCTGCGAAATCGCTGGTACAGCTCAATGTTCCCGGCTGGCCACGGGCGATCGGCATCGATCTGCTGTGGAACAAACGATCCCCACCCGGCGTGGCCGGAAGCTGGCTGCGGCAGTATCTGCAGGATGCGCGCTAATCCTTGTGATTAAACTCACTATTTTTAAACAATTAAGATAATTGCCAGTAACAATCCTCTACTATCGTCATGTCATTTAACACAGAGGTCGTGATGAAAGATGTCGTAATAGTGGGTGCGTTACGTACGGCTATCGGCTGTTTTCAGGGAGCGCTTGCGCGTCACTCGGCGGTAGACCTGGGCAGCGTGGTGGTTAAAGCGCTGGTGGAACGCAGCGGGATCGCCGCCTATGAAGTTGATGAGGTGATCCTGGGACAGGTGCTTACGGCCGGAGCCGGGCAAAACCCTGCGCGCCAGGCGGCGCTGAAGGGCGGGCTGCCCAATACCGTCTCCGCCATTACCATTAACGACGTCTGTGGATCGGGATTAAAAGCGCTGCATCTGGCGACGCAGGCCATTCAGTGCGGTGAAGCGGATGTGGTCATTGCTGGTGGACAAGAGAATATGAGCCGCGCGCCGCACGTTCTGACCGACAGCCGCACCGGCGCGCAGCTGGGCAACAGCCAGCTGCTCGACAGCCTGGTGCATGACGGGCTGTGGGATGCGTTCAATGATTATCATATGGGCGTGACGGCAGAGAACCTGGCGCGCGAGTACGGCATTAGCCGTGAATTGCAGGACGCGTATGCGCTAAGCTCACAGCAAAAAGCGCGTGCCGCAATTGATTCCGGTCGTTTTCGCGACGAGATTGTCCCGGTCAGCACGTCACGTCAGAACGGCGAGGCGTTCGTCGTCGATACCGATGAACAGCCGCGCACGGATGCCAGCGCGGAAGGCCTGGCGAGACTGAATCCCGCGTTTGAAACGCAGGGCTCGGTCACGGCGGGCAATGCCTCGTCCATTAACGACGGCGCGGCAGCCGTAATGATGATGAGCGAAAGCAAAGCCCTTGAGCTCGATCTCCCCGTGCTGGCCCGCATTAAGGCCTTTGCCAGCGTGGGCGTAGACCCCGCTTTGATGGGGATTGCGCCGGTCTATGCGACTCGCCGCTGCCTGGAACGCGCAGGGTGGCAGCTTTCGGATGTGGATCTGATTGAAGTGAACGAAGCCTTTGCCGCACAGGCGATTTCGGTCGGCAAAATGCTGGAGTGGGATCCGCTGCGGGTCAACGTAAACGGCGGGGCGATTGCGCTGGGGCATCCCATCGGCGCATCCGGCTGCCGAATCCTGGTTTCACTGGTCCACGAAATGAAAAAGCGCAATGCGCGCAAAGGGATCGCTACCCTCTGTATAGGCGGCGGACAGGGCGTGGCGCTCGCCATCGAACGCTAATCTCTCCTCACTGAAGAAACCTCCTCCGGGAGGTTTTTTTTATCGTGTTCTTTTCTCCATTGGCAGTAATCGTGATCCGCGCGTCATTTCTGTTATAAACAAAAATAAAAAATGAAACGTTGTTTTAATTGCAATTGAAAACCCTATTTTATGCCGCTAGTATGTGCTCATCATAAAACGAAACGTCGTTTCGTTTAATTTCTGCCTTCGGGCATGACCACATCTGGAGGTTACCGTGGACGTCAGACAAAGCATCCACAGCGCGCACGCCAAAACGCTGGATACTCAGGGGCTGCGCAGCGAGTTTTTAGTTGAGCAGGTGTTCGAAGCCGATAAGTACACCATGGTCTACAGCCACATCGACCGTATTATCGTGGGCGGCATTATGCCGGTGGCGAAAACCGTCTCCGTGGGCGGTGAAGTGGGCAAGCAGCTGGGCGTGAGCTACTTCCTGGAGCGTCGTGAGCTGGGCGTGATTAATATCGGCGGGCCGGGCACGATTACCGTGGACGGCCAGTGCTATGAGATTGGTCACCGCGACGCGCTGTACATCGGCAAAGGGGCGAAGGAGGTGGTCTTTGCCAGTATTGACGGCGGTAAGCCAGCGAAGTTTTACTATAACTGCTCCCCGGCTCATACCAGCTATCCCACTAAAAAAGTGACGCCTGCGGACGTTGCACCGGTGACCCTGGGCGACAATCTCACCAGCAACCGACGCACCATCAACAAATACTTCGTTCCGGATGTGCTGGAAACCTGCCAGCTCAGCATGGGGCTGACCGAGCTTGCGCCGGGCAACCTGTGGAACACCATGCCGTGCCATACCCACGAACGCCGCATGGAAGTTTACTTCTACTTCAACATGGACGAAGACGCCTGCGTGTTCCACATGATGGGACAGCCTCAGGAAACCCGCCATATCGTCATGCATAACGAGCAGGCGGTGATTTCACCCAGCTGGTCCATTCACTCCGGCGTGGGGACGAAAGCCTATACCTTCATCTGGGGGATGGTCGGAGAAAACCAGGTCTTTGATGACATGGACCACGTCGCGGTTAAGGATCTGCGCTAGTCGCGGGCAGTTAAGCATACATCTGCCTGTTGCTGACAGGCGCTGAAAGAGTAAGGAACAAACATGATTCTGGATGCATTTTCTCTGCAAGGTAAAGTGGCTGTAGTTTCCGGTTGTGATACCGGGCTGGGGCAGGGTATGGCGTTAGGCCTGGCGGAAGCGGGCTGTGATATCGTCGGGATTAACATCGTTGAGCCTACGGAAACCATCGAGCGCGTGACCGCGCTGGGCCGTCGTTTTTTGAGCCTGACCGCTGACCTGCGTAAAATCGACGCCATTCCGGACCTGCTGGATCGCGCCGTAGCGGAATTTGGCCATATCGACATTCTGGTCAACAACGCGGGGCTGATCCGTCGTGAAGACGCGATTAATTTCAGCGAGACCGACTGGGACGATGTAATGAACCTGAACATCAAGAGCGTGTTCTTTATGTCCCAGGCGGCGGCGAAGCACTTCATCGCCCAGGGGAAAGGCGGCAAGATCATTAATATCGCATCGATGCTCTCCTTCCAGGGCGGTATCCGCGTGCCGTCTTACACCGCGTCAAAAAGCGCGGTGATGGGTGTAACCCGACTGCTGGCGAACGAATGGGCGCAGCACAACATCAACGTCAACGCGATTGCGCCGGGCTACATGGCCACCAACAACACCCAGCAGCTGCGTGCGGATGAGGAGCGCAGTGCGGCGATCCTTGAGCGTATCCCGGCGGGCCGCTGGGGGCTGCCGAGCGATCTGATGGGGCCGGTGGTGTTCCTCGCTTCCCCTGCATCGGATTACATAAACGGCTACACCGTTGCCGTAGACGGCGGCTGGCTGGCACGCTAATTCGGCTTGCGTGAAGAACCTCTGCCCCCGGGTGGAGGTTTTTTTTGTTTAAAAATTGCCATTATCCATATCCTTAAAGATGAAAAATCCATACTAAAAAGTCATGGATGACGAATATCACATATTTATTGCTTAAAAATTAGATGATTAATAAAAAATGAGGATAAGTCCCCCCGATTTGAAATTGTAATGTCCATCACAGTTCTGTATGTCGTAGCGAAAAAATCCATATCTTCACCAGTTCCGACCTGACACTTTCTTCCGGTATCTCGTAATTTCACTTAACGATTTTGCTGTTGAGGCAGGAAAAAAATGACATCTATCAATGACTCTACCCTGATGCCCGCTGCGCTGCGTGATACCCGACGCATGAACCAGTTTGTTTCCATCGCGGCAGCCGTGGCCGGTTTGCTATTCGGTCTGGATATTGGCGTTATCGCCGGGGCGCTGCCGTTTATTACCGATCACTTTACGCTGAGTAGCCGCCTGCAGGAGTGGGTGGTGAGCAGCATGATGCTCGGCGCGGCCATTGGCGCGCTGTTTAACGGCTGGCTTTCATTCCGCCTTGGCCGTAAATACAGCCTGATGGTCGGGGCGATTTTGTTTGTTGCCGGGTCCATTGGCTCGGCGTTTGCCACCAATGTTGAAGTGCTGCTGCTCTCCCGCGTGCTGCTGGGCGTGGCGGTGGGGATTGCCTCCTACACGGCACCGCTGTACCTCTCCGAAATGGCGAGCGAGAACGTGCGCGGGAAGATGATCAGCATGTACCAGCTGATGGTGACGCTCGGCATCGTGCTGGCGTTCCTGTCCGATACGTACTTCAGCTACAGCGGCAACTGGCGCGCGATGCTGGGCGTACTGGCGCTACCTGCGCTGGTGCTCATCGTATTAGTGATTTTCCTGCCCAACAGCCCGCGCTGGCTGGCGCAAAAAGGGCGTCACGTGGAGGCGGAAGAGGTGTTGCGCATGCTGCGCGACACGTCTGAGAAAGCGCGTGAAGAGCTGAACGAGATCCGCGAAAGCCTGAAGCTGAAGCAGGGCGGCTGGTCGCTGTTTAAGGCCAACCGCAACGTTCGCCGCGCGGTGTTCCTCGGTATGTTGCTGCAGGCGATGCAGCAGTTCACCGGGATGAACATCATCATGTATTACGCGCCGCGCATCTTCAAAATGGCCGGTTTTACCACCACCGAACAGCAGATGATCGCTACGCTGGTGGTGGGGCTCACCTTTATGTTCGCCACCTTTATTGCGGTATTCACTGTCGATAAAGCCGGACGTAAACCGGCGCTGAAGATTGGCTTTAGCGTGATGGCGCTCGGCACGCTGATCCTCGGCTACTGCCTGATGCAGTTTGATAACGGCACGGCGTCCAGCGGCCTCTCCTGGCTCTCCGTGGGCATGACCATGATGTGTATCGCCGGATATGCCATGAGCGCCGCGCCGGTGGTGTGGATCCTGTGCTCTGAAATTCAGCCGCTCAAATGCCGCGATTTTGGTATCACCTGTTCTACCACCACCAACTGGGTGTCGAATATGATCATCGGCGCCACCTTCCTGACGCTGCTTGATGCAATTGGCGCGGCAGGCACCTTCTGGCTATACACGGCGCTGAACGTGGCGTTTATTGGCGTGACATTCTGGCTGATTCCAGAAACCAAAGGCGTGACGCTGGAGCATATTGAACGCAAGCTGATGAGCGGCGAGAAACTGCGTAATATCGGCGTGTAAGGTTAATGCCCGGTGGCGTGCGCTTACCGGGCCTGGAAATTCATGTAAGCCGGGTCAGGCGCAGCCGCCACCCGGCTTTTTGTTAGCACAAGACATCCACCTGATAATGGAAATGTGATCGAAGTCGAAATAGTGTTTCGATAAAAGAAGGAAATTTCCCTTCTGGCGCTATTTCAGACAATCAAACCATGCCGAAAGAAAAAGACGTAAGAAAAGTCCATGATTAATAAAAATATTAACGTAAAAAAGAGAAAACTACTCACTTTGATAGCAAGCCCATAGACAGTTTATTCTTGCGTTCAGATTATTCTTAGATTCTTGTATCATTGTCCCATTCTAACCACCAGGCAGAAACTCACTGCACTCTCAACATAAGAATGGCTATGTCAGCAATGGATATCAAAAAGAACACGGATTTCAATTTTCCCTCCTATGCCACCCCAGCTGTAAATTCTAAAGAGATCGACCTTCTGGGTCTGTTAGATGTGTTGCTTGCCGCCAAAAAACGCATCGTCACCATCATCTTTATTTTTGCGCTGGCAGGGCTGGCAATTGCGCTTTTATTACCACAAAAGTGGACCAGTAAAGCGGTGATCACCCCGGCGGAACAGACCCAGTGGAACCCGCTGCGCCAGATGATGGTTGCGCTGCAGGTTCTTGATGTGAAGGTGCCGGTTTCGCGTCCGGAAGTCTTTGACCTGTTTATTAAAAAATTCCAGTCGCAGTCATTACTCGAAGCGTACATGACCTCTTCCCCTTACGTGATGTCCCAGCTTAAAGATATTGAGGTGGACCCGCTTGAGCTGCACCGTGCGGTCGTCAATATTTCAGAGAGAATGAAAGCAGTGAATAACGCGCAGGGAAAAGATGCGGATAAAGCACCTTACCTCTCCTGGACGCTCAGCTTCACGGCACCGAAAGCCAGTGATGCGCAAACGGTACTGGAAGGGTACATCGGTTATATCGCTGCTCTTGTTGAACAAGAGACGATGCAAAATATCCGCAACCAGATCGCCCTGAAAACGAATGAGGTTGAACAACAGCTGGCGCTTGACCGGGTTCGTCTGACCACTATCCACAATACCAATCTGCAGCGGCTGAATTATTCGCTGGAAGTGGCGAATGCGGCAGGCATTAAGAAGCCTGTTTATAGCAACGGACAGGCGGTAAAAGACGATCCGGATTACTCCGTCGCGCTCGGGGCGGACGGTATCGCGGAAAAGCTAAAGATTGAAAAAAATCTCAAGGACGTGACGGAGCTGAATGCAGACTTTCAGAACCGTGAATACCACCTGGCGCAGCTGAAAAAACTCTCTGTTAAAGACGTTAAGCTTGAACCGTTCCGGTATCAGCTTTCCCCCTCCATGCCGGTGAAGAAAGACGGACCGGGCAAAGGCATGATTGTTATTCTGGCGGCGATCCTTGGTGGCCTGTTTGCCTGCGGCAGCGTGCTACTGCGTGAGGCCATGCTCAGCCGTAATCCACTGCCAGAAGCGATGACGGAATAAATTCTGCAAACATGAAAAGGCGCTTAAAGGCGCCTTTTTTATGACAGGAAATCCTCGCGAACAGGCGTAAAGGTGTCCAGCAGCGTGCCGGCCCTGAGGCAGACGCAGCCGTGCATCACATGCGGTTTTTTGTAGAGCGTATCTCCGGCCGTCACGACATGCTTCTCTTCACCAATCGTAAATTCAAACTCGCCGGAGAGAACATAGGTTAACTGTTCGTGCGGGTGGTTATGCATTGGACCAATCGCGCCCTGCTCAAAATGCACTTCAACCGCCATCATCCTGCCGCCGTGGGCCAGCACACGACGCGTAACGCCATTCCCCAGATCTTCAGACACTGTCTCTTTGTGAAACATAAACATGGTTTCGCCCTTTATAATAAAACGGTGTTTTATTTAATTTATATCGGTCAGCTTGAAAAGAAAACGACGCAATAAAGAACTGGAAACAGGATCACAAGTTTGCTTCACTGGCTTAAACAAATAAGGAGGGATGATGAAAACGATCGGCCTGTTAGGTGGGATGAGCTGGGAATCAACCATCCCCTATTACCGCCTGATTAACGAAGGGGTAAAACAGCGTCTGGGCGGCCTGCATTCCGCGAGCCTGCTGCTGCACAGCGTTGATTTTCATGAAATCGAAGCCTGCCAGTCGAGCGGGGAATGGGATAAAGCCGGGGAAATCCTGGCTGATGCCGCGCTGGGGCTGGAGCGGGCAGGCGCGCAGGGCATTTTGCTGTGTACCAACACGATGCATAAAGTAGCCTCGCACATTGAAGCGCGCTGTTCGCTGCCGTTCCTGCACATTGCAGACGCCACCGGACGCGCCATCCGCGCCTCAGGGATGTCGCGCGTGGCCTTGCTGGGCACGCGCTACACCATGGAGCAGGATTTTTATCGCGGGCGCCTGCACAGCGAGTTTGGAATAGAAAGCCTGGTACCTGATGAGGAAGACCGGGCGCGCATCAATCAGATCATCTTCGACGAACTCTGCCTCGGTACCTTCAGCGAAACCTCCCGCGCATATTACGTCAGCGTAATAGAAAAACTCGCCCGGCAGGGGGCTGAAGGGGCGATCTTCGGCTGCACGGAGATCGGTTTGCTGGTGCCGGCTGAACGAAGCCCCATCCCGGTATTTGATACCGCAGCCATTCACGCGGCAGATGCCGTGGAATTTATGCTGTCATAACGGGTTTTGCAGGTCAGGTAAGCGAAGCGCCACCTGACGTGCATGCTCAACTAAGTGTTCGGTGAATGCGTCCACCAGCGCAGAAGCCGGGCGGTGCAGCGGGCGGATAAGGCTCACGGTAAACGGGACGGAAACGCTAAAACGGCGGATGACGATCCCGCTCCCGGCATAGTCCAGCGCCGTAAGCGGATTGACGACCGCGACGCCGACGCCTGCACGCACCATCGCGCATATTGATGCCGCGCTGTGCGTTTCCACAACCATCCGCCGCTTCACCTGATGCTCAGCAAAAAGCGTATCCAGCAGCTGTCGGTAGCTGTCGGTTTGCGACAGGCTAATGTAGTTTTCGCCGTGAAAGTCCGCCGGGGTCAGCACCGCCTTGCGGGCTAGCGGATGTCCGGCGGGCAGAACGCACACTTCATCTAATGCGAGCAGTTCCGTGCGCGCCGTTCCCGCAGGGGTCGAGAGGGTTTCGGTCAGCCCGAGATCGTGACGCTGTGCCGACAGCCACTCTTCAAGCAGGGGCGACTCCTGCGGCACAATGGTGAGATTGACCTCAGGATAGCGGGCCAGAAAAGGCTGAAGCAACGTCGGTAAAAAGGATTGAGAGAAGACGGGCAGGCAGACAATCGACAGCTCGCCCTGACGAAACTCGCGCAGGCTTTCCGCCGCGCTGACGATTCTGTCCAGCCCGTACCAGGAGCGCTGCACTTCTTCAAACAGGCGTAGCCCCTGTACCGTCGGGTGAAGTCTGCCCCGGGTGCGTTCGAATAGCTTCAGCTCCAGCACTTTCTCGAATCGCGCCAGCTCACGGCTGACCGTCGGCTGCGAAGTATGCAGCATTTGCGCGGCTTCGGTGAGATTGCCGGTGGTCATCACGGCGTGGAAAATCTCAATATGGCGTAAATTGACGGCGGGCATAGGGCACCTGAATACAGAGAACAGTCCATATCATTTTTGCATAGACTCGCGATAAAACGATATTTTTTATTCTCCTTCCGCTGTGGCGTAATCATAAAAAATGAATTTACCCGGAGAAGACCATGCCACGCCCGCTCAACCAGACGGATACCGATTTGAACGCTGAAAATCTGCTGCGCCTGCCCGCCGAATTTGGCTGCCCGGTGTGGGTCTACGACGCGCAGATTGTTCGCGAGAAGATCGTCGCCCTGCATCAGTTTGACGTAGTGCGTTTTGCCCAGAAGGCCTGCTCCAATATCCATATTCTGCGCCTGATGCGCGAGCAGGGCGTGAAGGTTGACTCCGTGTCGCTGGGGGAAATCGAGCGTGCGCTGGCGGCCGGGTACGATCCGAAATCCGATCCTGATGCGATCGTCTTTACCGCAGATGTTATCGACGACGCAACGCTTGCGCGCGTACATGAACTGCAGGTTCCGGTGAACGCCGGTTCTGTGGATATGCTGGAGCAGCTTGGGCAGGTTTCGCCAGGCCATCGCGTCTGGCTGCGCGTCAACCCGGGCTTTGGTCACGGCCACAGCCAAAAAACCAACACCGGCGGCGAAAACAGCAAGCACGGCATCTGGTATGCCGATATGCCCGCCGCGCTTGAGGTATTGCAGCGCTACAACCTGAAGCTGGTGGGCATTCATATGCACATTGGCTCCGGCGTCGATTACGGTCACCTGGAGCAGGTGTGCGGCGCGATGGTGCGCCAGGTTGTCGACTTCGGTCAGGATCTGGAGGCGATCTCTGCCGGTGGCGGTCTTTCCATCCCTTACCGCGAAGGGGAAGAGGCGATCGACACCGATCACTATTACGGCCTGTGGAGCGCCGCGCGCGATCAAATTGCCGCGCATCTGGGCCATGCCGTGAAGCTGGAAATTGAGCCGGGTCGTTTCCTGGTGGCTGAAGCAGGCGTGCTGGTGGCGCAGGTACGCAGCGTCAAAGAGATGGGCTCACGCCACTTCGTGTTGATTGACGCGGGCTTTAACGACCTGATGCGTCCGTCCATGTACGGCAGCTACCATCACATTACCGCCCTGGCCGCCGATGGCCGCGATTTAACGCACGCCCCGCGCCGCGAGACGGTGGTCGCAGGCCCGCTGTGCGAATCCGGTGACGTATTTACCCAGCAGGAAGGCGGTAAAGTGGAAACCCGCGCGCTGCCGGAGGTGACGCCGGGTGATTATCTGGTGCTGCACGACACCGGGGCGTACGGGGCGTCTATGTCCTCGAACTACAACAGCCGACCGCTGCTGCCGGAAGTGTTGTTTGATAACGGCAAGGCGCGGCTGATCCGTCGTCGTCAGACCATTCAGGAACTGCTGGCTTTAGAACTCATCTGATGAAAGTACGGCCCCGTTGTGACCGAATCGCGTAATACCAGCGTGCCGGTAAATGGCGGGATCGCATCGACCGGCTGGTTTTTTGCCAGCCGGATCGCCTGATCGATAGCCGTGACGATCATGTTATCTATCGGCAGATAAACCGACGACAGCGCAGGCTCCAGCCACTTTGCGCATGGAGCATCGTCAAAGCCGAACAGGGAGATATCCTGCGGGATCTTAAGCCCTGCCTGATGCAGCGCTTTGGACGCGCCCAGCGCCATATCATCGTTACAGGCAAACAGCGCGCTGAACGACACCCCTTCAGCGATAAGCTCTTTACACAGCTCATAGCCCCGCGTCATTCCCGCATCACCGTATTTAATTCGACGCTCGTCCAGACGAATTCCGTGCTTTTCCAGCGCCTTACGGTAGCCCATCAGCCGCGCTTTACCCGTGGGGGTGTGAATCGGAACGGTAATGCAGGCGATCTCCCGGTGGCCCTGATTAATCAGGTAATCCACCGCCTTAAAGGCGGCATCCTGCTGTTCGAAGAACACGCAGCGCTCCGGCGCCTGGCTGACTTCACGGTTGATGACCACCAGCGGCGTTTGCACGGTATTAATCAACTTGATGATCGCCTTTTCGCTCATATAGCGCGTATAAAGCACGATGGCATCGCACTGGCGATCGGCCAGCATCTGCACCGCCTGTTCTTCCTGCTCTGGTGCGTCGTGACCGTCGGTGACGATCAGCTGTTTCCCGTGGGTTTCGGTCTGCCGCGACGCCTGCTGGAGAAGGCGACCAAAGTAAAAGCCGTCGAAGGTGGAGACCACCAGACCAATGCTGTTGCTGGTCTGGTTAGCCAGCGAACGCGCGAGAAAGTTTGGCCGGTAGCCCAGCTCTTCCATCGCAGCAAAGACCTGCTGACGCGTGCTCTCTTTAACCTGACCTGTGCCGTTCAGCACGCGCGAGACGGTAGCCTTCGACACGCCCGCGCGCAGTGAGACATCCAGCATTGTTGCCATTCTACATTCCTGCTTCCACGTAATGGCCTGCAGTTTAACACAGACCTGGCAGCGTATAAGCGATGCGGGAAGCGCAAAACTTCTGCCACGATCACGCTTTTTAGTCACGATTCGCCTGGCCTGCCGGAAGTAAAACTAAATAGTCTGACTCTAGTAAAATAATCAACAAACCGGGCTGGAGGCGTCAGGCCAGCATATTCATTAAAAACGCAGGTAAAACGTGAAAAAGACCGTCATCCTCCCGCTTTACGAGGCACCGCGCTATGCGGAGCAGGTCACCGACTGGATCTGGCACGCCTTTGGCGAGGGGCTTGCACGGGAGTTTTTCCATAGCATCGTAGAGCACAGCCAGACGCCGGGTTCCCTGCCGTTGACCTTTATCGCCGTAGAAGATGAACGGCTTCTCGGCACGGTGGGGCTCTGGCGCTGCGATTTGATCACCCGTCAGGATCTCTGTCCGTGGCTGGCGGCGCTCTACGTTGACGACGCGGCGCGCGGCAAGGGGCTGGCAGGGGCGTTACAGCAGCATGTCATAACCTTTGCCGCGCAGGCGGGGTATGAAGAACTGCATCTGTGGTCTGCCTGCCGTGACTTCTATGAGCGTTACGGCTGGCAGTACATAGGCGATGGACTGGAGTATCCGGATAAAACAGTACACCTTTATCGCTATTCGCTCTGCGCTTCTGCAGGTGCCGAAACGGAGTGACGGCGCACTAACGTTGGGCTGAACAGATGCGTAATATCCGGCGGCTGGCGCTGTTCCGCCAGCGCTAACGCCAGCTCTGCGGCCTGCGTGGCCATCGTGATAATCGGGTAACGTACGGTGGTCAGGCGCGGGCGCACGTAGCGGGAGACCAGCACATCATCAAAGCCAATCAGCGAGATTTCCGCCGGCACCTCAATCCCGTTGTCGTTCAAGACCCCCATTGCCCCGGCGGCCATCGAGTCGTTATAGCTGGCAACCGCGGTGAAATTCCGTCCACGACCCAGCAGCTCCGTCATGGCCTGTTCGCCGCCGCTCTCATCCGGTTCACCGTAGGCCACCAGACGATCGTTGCAGGGCAGACCATTTTCGCGCAGGGCGTCGTAGTAACCCTGCAGGCGGTCTTCCGCATCAGAAATGGGGTGATTGGAACAGAGATAGCCAATGCGGGTATGGCCCTGTTGAATCAGATGACGGGTCGCAAGCCAGGCGCCGTAGCGGTCGTCGAGCGCCACGCAGCGTTTTTCAAACCCTGGAATAATACGGTTGATGATCACCATGCCGGGCATCTGCTTCATCAGGTGAATCAGCTCGGCATCCGGGATCATTTTCGCGTGAACCACCAGCGCCGCGCAGCGGTGGCGGATCAGCTGCTCGATGGCCTGGCGTTCTTTTTGTTCATTATGATAACCGTTGCCGATCAGCAAAAAATTCCCCGTCTGATAAGAGACCTGTTCAACCGCTTTTACCATGGCACCGAAAAAGGGGTCGGAAACATCGCCCACCACCAGCCCAATGGTATCCGTGGACTGCTGAGCGAGCGCGCGGGCGTTGGCGTTGGGATGGTAGTTCAGGGTTTCCATGGCGCTTTGTACCGCCTGGCGCGATGCGTCACTGGCTTTGGGTGAATCATTAATCACGCGGGAGACGGTGGCTACCGACACACCTGCCAGACGAGCCACATCCTTTATTGTCGCCATTCATAACCTTCTTATTAGGGGTAAGCGTTTACACACTAAATAGTGTTGCGGAAAAGTAGCGCGCATTCAAGGGGCGCCAATTTTGGCACGCCACAAACGTGACGCAGAACAACCCTGAAAGTGTAATCGTTACACGCGCAGGCATGTCAGAAAAATGTCATTCTGAACCTTTGGTTACACTTTGCCTCAGGCTGTTGCGATTGTCCGGTGGCGAGGAGGTTAAAGAGGTTGATAGAGTCGAGATCCCAGAGGTATTGATAGGTGGAATCAACTCCGGTTGATTAACACGACTTACACCAGCCTGCGTTTTTACGCAGGTTTTTTTTGCCTGATAGTTCAACCTGTAACAGTTAAAGAGAATATTCACACCTGGTTGCACTTCGGCTCATTCCCTTGCGTTTTCCCGCTGGCGAAGCGCAGGGCGAACGGCCAGAATCAAGATCCCAGAGGTATTGATTGGTGAGAATTCTTAGTACGGTTTCGTACTCATCTCTTGCACCAACCTGCGCGGATGCGCAGGTTTTTTTTCGCCTCCACTTTTGCTGTCGCTCCTGTATCACTTCTCGTGTAATCTGCCACCATTTACTATCTACCCTTCATACTGGCTGGCAAAGGGAGTTGAGATGCTATTTGGGTTCTTCCGTACACTGTTCCGTATTCTCTTTCGCATCCGCGTCACTGGCGATGCCCAGGCGCTTCGCGGCGAACGCGTTCTCATCACACCCAATCATGTTTCCTTTATAGACGGCATCCTGCTGGCGCTGTTTCTGCCCGTGCGTCCGGTATTTGCGGTCTATACCTCCATCAGCCAGCAGTGGTACATGCGCTGGCTCACGCCGTTGATTGATTTTGTGCCGCTCGACCCAACAAAGCCGATGTTGATTAAGCATCTGGTGCGTCTGGTCGAACAGGGCCGTCCGGTGGTCATTTTCCCGGAAGGGCGTATCTCAGTCACCGGATCGCTGATGAAAATCTACGACGGCGCGGGGTTTGTCGCGGCCAAGTCAAAAGCGACCGTGGTGCCGCTGCGTATCGAAGGCGCAGAGCTGACGCATTTCAGCCGTCTGAAGGGGCTGGTGAAACAGCGCCTGTTCCCTAAAATTACCCTGCATATTCTGCCGCCAACGTCGCTCCCGATGCCCGACGCGCCGCGCGCCCGCGATCGCCGTAAAATCGCCGGGGAAATGCTGCACCAGATTATGATGGAAGCGCGCATGGCCGTTCGTCCGCGCGAAACGCTGTATGAATCCCTGCTTTCGGCGCAGTATCGCTACGGCGCAAAGAAAAACTGTATTGAAGACATCAACTTCACACCGGACACCTATCGCAAGCTGCTGACCAAGACCCTGTTTGTGGGCCGAATTCTGGAGAAGTACAGCAAAAAGGGCGAAAAAATTGGCCTTATGCTGCCTAACGCGGGCATCAGCGCGGCGGTGATTTTTGGTGCGGTTTCCCGGGGCCGTATTCCGGCGATGATGAACTACACGGCGGGCGTGAAAGGGCTGACCAGCGCCATTACCGCCGCCCAAATTAATACCGTCTTTACCTCCCGACAGTTTCTGGACAAAGGCAAGCTGTGGCATCTTCCGGAACAGCTGACCCAGGTGCGCTGGGTCTTCCTGGAGGATCTGAAAGCGGACGTGACCACCGGCGACAAGCTGTGGATTTTTGCGCATCTGTTTATGCCGCATCTGGCGCAGGTCAAACAGCAGCCGGAAGATGATGCAATTATCCTCTTTACCTCGGGTTCGGAGGGCAACCCGAAAGGCGTGGTCCACAGCCACAAGAGCATTCTGGCCAACGTTGAGCAGATCAAAAGCATTGCCGACTTTACCGCCAATGACCGTTTTATGTCGGCGCTGCCGCTGTTCCACTCCTTTGGCCTGACGGTGGGGCTGTTTACGCCGCTGCTGACCGGTGCCGAGGTGTTCCTCTATCCCAGCCCGCTGCACTACCGCATTGTGCCGGAGCTGGTGTATGACCGTAACTGCACCGTGCTGTTCGGGACCTCAACCTTCCTGGGTAACTATGCGCGTTTCGCCAATCCGTATGATTTTTATCGCGTGCGGTACGTGGTGGCCGGTGCGGAAAAGCTGCAGGAGAGCACGCGTCAGATCTGGCAGGACAAGTTTGGCCTGCGTATTCTTGAAGGTTATGGCGTGACCGAGTGCGCGCCCGTTGTCTCGATCAACGTACCGATGGCGGCGAAGCCGGGGACGGTGGGCCGAATTCTGCCGGGGATGGACGCGCGCTTGCTGGCCGTGCCGGGCATTGAGGACGGAGGCCGCCTGCAGCTGAAAGGACCGAACGTAATGAACGGTTACCTGCGCGTGGAAAACCCGGGCGTGCTGGAAGCGCCAACGGCGGAAAACGTCAACGGCGAGGTTGAAACCGGCTGGTACGACACGGGTGATATCGTGCGTTTCGACGAACACGGCTTTGTGCAGATTCAGGGGCGCGCAAAACGCTTCGCTAAAATCGCTGGTGAGATGGTCTCTCTGGAAATGGTGGAGCAACTGGCGACGGCCGTCTCCGCCGATAAGCTGCATGCGACGGTGGTCAAAAGTGATGCCAGCAAAGGCGAGGCGCTGGTGCTGTTTACGACCGACAGTGAGCTTAAGCGCGACAGGTTACTGAGCTATGCGCGTGAACACGGTATTCCGGAGCTGGCGGTGCCGCGCGATATCCGCGTTCTGAAGCAGCTTCCGGTGCTGGGTAGCGGCAAGCCCGATTTCGTGACCCTGAAGGGCATGGTTGATGAGGCGGAGCAGCAAAATGCGTGAGTCAGTACACACTAACACCTCCCTGCGTTCGAAAGGCATGATGGCGGTCATCGCCGCGCAGTTTCTCTCTGCGTTCGGTGATAACGCGCTGCTGTTTGCCACTCTGGCGCTGCTGAAAGCCGAATTTTACCCCGACTGGAGTCAGCCGATCCTGCAGATGGTGTTTGTGGGCGCTTACATTATTTTTGCTCCGTTTGTAGGGCAGGTGGCAGACAGTTTCCCCAAAGGCCGGGTGATGATGTTTGCCAACGGCCTTAAGCTGCTGGGGGCCGCCAGTATCTGCTTCGGCTTCAACCCGTTTATTGGCTACACGCTGGTGGGCATCGGTGCTGCCGCCTACTCCCCGGCGAAGTATGGCATCCTCGGGGAGCTGACCACTGGCGATAAGCTGGTGAAGGCCAACGGTCTGATGGAGTCGTCAACCATAGCCGCTATCCTGCTCGGCTCGGTTGCGGGGGGCGTCCTGGCCGACTGGCATGTCCTGGCGGCACTGGGCGTATGCGCGGCTGTGTATGGCGGCGCGGTCGTGGCGAACCTGTTTATTCCGAAGTTGTCGGTGGCACGCCCAGGGCAATCCTGGCGCTTTAAACCGATGACCGGCAGTTTCTTTAACGCGTGCCGTGTGCTGTGGCGTAACGGGGAAACGCGTTTCTCTCTGATGGGAACCAGTATGTTCTGGGGCGCGGGCGTCACGCTGCGCTTCCTGCTGGTGCTGTGGGTGCCGGTGGCGCTGGGTATCACTGACAACGCGACGCCAACCTACCTTAATGCCATGGTGGCGATTGGCATTGTCGTTGGTGCGGGCGCGGCGGCGAAGCTGGTGACGCTTGAAACGGTTGCTCGCTGCATGCCCGCGGGGGTGCTGATTGGCGTCGTGGTGCTTATTTTCTCGCTGCAACATGCGTTACTGCCCGCTTATGCCCTGCTGATCCTGATTGGTATTCTGGGGGGCTTCTTCGTGGTGCCGCTGAACGCGTTACTGCAGGAGCGTGGCAAGCAGACCGTCGGGGCGGGAAATGCCATTGCGGTACAAAACCTCGGTGAAAACCTGGCCATGTTGTTAATGCTGGGGCTTTACTCGCTGGCGGTAAAAGTGGGTGTCCCGGTGGTGGCAATTGGCGTCGGATTTGGTGGGCTGTTCGCGGCGGCGATTGCGGGGTTGTGGATCTGGCAGCGTCGTCGTTGATCTCTTTGCCCGGTGGCGGCTTCGCCTTACCGGGCCTACAAAATCAGCAAACATCACGAAACGTAGGCCGGGTCAGGCGAAGCCGCCACCCGGCAAAAGCGTTCAGCTATGGTGCCGGGTATATGTATACCTGATGCACCGCTTCAATCTCCGCTAGCACCTCTTCACTCAGGTTCAGATGGAAACTCACAATGTTCGTTTTCAGCTGTTCCATCGTGGTTGCACCCAGCAGGGTACTGGCAACAAAAGGCTGACGTCGCACGAAGGCCAGCGCCATCTGCGCAGGATCAAGGCCGTGACGCTTCGCGATGTCCACATAGGCTGCGACGGCTTTCTGCGTCTGCTCGCCGCTGTAGCGGGTAAAGCGGCTAAAGAGGGTATTACGTGCCCCGGCCGGTTTCGCACCGTTCAGGTATTTCCCCGTCAGCGTGCCAAAGCCGAGGCATGAATAGGCGAGCAGTTCCACTTCCTCATATTGCGTCACTTCGGCCAGACCCACCTCATAGCTGCGGTTAAGCAGGCTGTACGGGTTCTGGATAGTCACGATGCGCGGCAGATCGTGCTTATCCGCCAGGTGCAGATAGCGCATCACGCCAAAGGCCGTTTCGTTGGACACGCCAATGTAGCGGATTTTTCCCGCGCGCTGGCATTCGGTCAGCGCCTCCAGCGTTTCCAGCAGCGTAACGGCGGGGGCACTCTCATTCCAGCTGTAGCCGAGCTTGCCAAAACAGTTGGTTGGACGCTGAGGCCAGTGGACCTGGTACAGGTCGAGATAGTCGGTTTGCAGGCGCTTCAGGCTGGCGTCCAGCGCGGCGCGAATATTTTTGCGATCGAGGATCTGGTTTGGGCGGATCCCGGCATCGTTGTTCCGCGCGGGGCCACTCACTTTCGAGGCGATAACCAGCTTTTCACGGTTACCGCGTTTTGCCAGCCAGTTACCGACGTAGGTCTCGGTAAGTCCCTGCGTTTCAGGGCGTGGAGGCACAGGATACATTTCTGCGACATCAATCAGGTTAATTCCCTGGCTGACGGCATAATCGAGTTGTGCATGGGCATCGGCTTCGCTGTTTTGTTCACCAAATGTCATCGTGCCCAACCCCAGTTGACTTATCTCCAGAGCGCTGTGGGGGATACGGTGATAATGCATAGCCGGCTTCCTTCAATAGACATGTAGACCGCGTCAGGAACCTCCCGACAAAGGACTATAAACATGGCAGAGGGGAAGCAAAAGGGGAAGAAAAAAATCAAAAAGGCCAGTAGGCTACTGACCTCCGACCGTTATCGCTCAATAATTTGCGAGACTTCGTCGCGATTGATCTGCATTTTATTACCTGCCTGATCGTGGTAGCTGACCAGTCCAGTATCGTCATCGACTTCAGGTTTACCGTCGGTCAGGATCATCCTGCCATCTTTTGTCGCCATGACGTAATCGCTGCTACAGCCCGATACGGCAAACGCCAACCCGACTGCTGAAATCAACACCGCCCATTTTTTCATCGTTATCGTCCTCATCTGGCTCGTATCAAATCATAGTGTAGTATTAACCCGTTATGGCAACAGGGTGAAGCGGTAAAATCTTAAAAACCAGGCGATTATGTTTGTGAGCTCGCAAAATAAGTAAAAAACTATGTTTTTAGTAAGAAATGACGAGCAAGCAGCGCGCCGGTGAAATTCTTTTTGAGATAAAAACCGCGCGGCAACGTCAGGATTGGCTCGCCCAGTGCGCCGATCGCCTCGGTCAGCGCTTTGCTGTTAGCTGCTTTAGGGCGCAGCTGTAATACCTCTCCGTGTCGGGCGGTGATGCGCTCGACCTGACCGAGCACAATCATGTCCATCAGCTCTTCCCAGTCCAGGCGCAGCTGATGCTCCTCCTCTTCATCCGGGCTCCAGAGCAGCGGGGCGCCCACGCGGCGTTCAGCCAGCGGGATTTGTCGTTCACCTTCAACCGGCACCCAAAGCACGCGTTTCAGCTTATGACGCACGTGGCTGGTTTCCCACGTCACCCCGGTATTGCCGGTTAAGGGGGCTACGCAGACAAAGGTGGTCTCCAGGGGCTTACCCTGGCTGTCGATGGGAATGGTTTTTAGCTCGACGCCAAGGGCAGCGAAATCTTGCTCTGGCTTGCTCCCGGCGCTGGCACCCAGCCACAGCTCCAGCAGCATGCCGATCCAGCCCTTATCTCGCTTCAGATCCTTCGGGATCGGAAGCCCTGCCATCGCCGCCAGTTCGCCCAGCGAGAAGCCTGCCAGACGCTGAGCCTGCTGTAGCAGCTGGCTTTCGCTCGACGGCGGTGAGAGCAAGGGTGAAAGCGGATGCATGACGATAACCTTTTGATTAAAAAATAAACGAAGAAAGAGTCCCCTGTGGATAGAGTTTAACTTTTTCTGTACCAATATTCCATGTGCATGATTTATAGGTTTTTTTATGACTTTCCCACGGTTTCATCAGAGACGAAAAACGGGTTGTTCAAATCTGGTCACTGACAATAAACAGGATCTTACACCATGTTATCCACAGAAAAGTGGGATAACTGGGCATAACCCTGACTACTGTTTCAATTTACAGCCTTGACGTGCGATGAAAATCCAAATTTCAAACAAATTGTGCCTAACTTATTGGCACAATCTGTGGATAAAACCGACGCTGTTCGATCTTTCATCAGCACGACGATCCCTGCTGTGACGATTGTCACGCTATTCTGCGTTTTGTTTGCCGCTATTAGTATAATCCAATGAAAAATATAGCTTTATATTTAAGGGGGGAAACAGTAGGGCAGAGGCCGTTTCAGGTTGTTCATCGGTAATCAGACACTTCTTCACAACTATATCCACAGAAAAGGTGAATAAAATTACCCTCGTTACCGCACATCTGTTTATAACTCTGCACTTATTTGTGAGTTATTCAAATGTTATTAGGTTGCAGGCCTGTAAGAGAGTGGTTTACCGCCTCACTGGAGTGTGAAACAATCATTCATATATAAGGTTTAGTTTGGGGTAGTCCGGTGATTGATGACGATGGCTACCGCCCGAACGTAGGAATAGTAATTTGTAATCGTCAGGGCCAGGTCATGTGGGCCCGTCGATATGGTCAGCACTCCTGGCAGTTCCCGCAAGGCGGGATCAATCCGGGAGAGTCCCCAGAACAAGCGATGTACCGGGAGCTTTTTGAAGAGGTCGGTTTAAGCCGAAAAGATGTTCGCATCCTGGCCTCGACCCGCAACTGGTTGCGTTACAAGTTACCGAAACGTTTGGTGCGTTGGGACACAAAGCCGGTTTGTATCGGCCAGAAACAGAAGTGGTTTCTTCTGCAGTTGGTGGGCAACGATTCAGACATCAATATGCAAACCAGCAGTACGCCAGAGTTCGATGGCTGGCGCTGGGTAAGCTATTGGTATCCTGTTCGTCAGGTCGTGTCATTTAAGCGCGATGTTTACCGTAGGGTGATGAAAGAGTTCGCAAGTGTCGTCATGCAGCTTCAGGAGATCCCGCCTAAGCCGCAGACCGCACCTGCCTGGCGACGTAAAAGAGGTTAAGCTACGCAAATCATGCTCACCCGCTTGCGAGAAATAGTCGAGAAAGTGGCCAGCGCCCCGCGTCTGAACGAGGCGTTGAATATTCTGGTCACTGACATCTGTCTTGCGATGGAGACCGAGGTCTGTTCGGTGTATCTGGCCGACCACGATCGGCGCTGCTATTACCTGATGGCGACCCGTGGTTTGAAAAAGCCACGTGGACGCACCGTAACGCTCGCATTTGATGAAGGTATCGTCGGTCTGGTTGGGCGACTGGCTGAGCCTATTAACCTTGCCGACGCGCAAAAACACCCCAGCTTTAAATACATTCCTTCCGTAAAAGAAGAGCGCTTCCGCGCGTTTCTGGGTGTGCCGATTATTCAGCGTCGTCAGCTGCTCGGCGTGCTGGTCGTCCAGCAGCGCGAGCTGCGTCAGTATGATGAAAGCGAAGAGTCCTTCCTGGTCACGCTGGCTACGCAGATGGCCGCGATCCTCTCTCAGTCTCAGCTTGCTGCGCTCTTCGGTCAGTATCGCCACACGCGCATTCGCGCCCTTCCGGCATCGCCAGGCGTGGCGATTGCGGAGGGCTGGATGGACGCCACGCTGCCGTTGATGGAGCAGGTCTACGAGGCCTCTACACTTGATGAAGCGCTGGAGCGCGAGCGCCTTACCGCCGCGCTGGAAGAGGCGGCCAATGAGTTCCGTCGCTACAGCAAGCGCTTCGCCGCCGGCGCGCAAAAAGAGACGGCGGCCATCTTCGACCTCTACTCACACCTGCTTTCCGACACGCGTCTGCGCCGTGAGCTTTTTGCCGAGGTTGATAAAGGCGCAGTGGCGGAGTGGGCCGTTAAAAAGGTCATCGAAAAATTTGCCGAGCAATTCGCGGCGCTGACCGACGGTTACCTGAAAGAGCGGGCGGGGGATCTCCGCGCGCTGGGACAGCGCCTGCTGTTCCACCTCGATGACACCATTCAGGGGCCGAATGCCTGGCCAAAACGGTTTGTGCTGGTGGCGGATGAACTTTCGGCAACAACGCTGGCCGAGCTGCCGCAGGACAGACTCGCCGGGGTGGTCGTACGCGATGGTGCAGCGAACTCCCATGCCGCCATTATGGTGCGCGCGCTCGGTATTCCTACCGTTATGGGAGCGGATATCCAGCCCTCGGTGCTGCACCGCCGCACGCTGGTGGTTGATGGTTACCGTGGTGAACTGCTGGTCGATCCTGAGCCGGTTCTGCTCCAGGAATATCAGCGTCTCATCAGCGAAGAGAATGAATTAAGCAAGCTGGCGGAAGATGACGTTAACCTGCCCGCACAGCTTAAGAGTGGTGAGCGGATCAAAGTCATGCTCAACGCCGGTTTAAGCCCTGAGCATGAAGAGAAGCTTGGCAGCCGCATCGACGGTATTGGCTTATACCGCACTGAAATCCCCTTTATGCTGCAGAGCGGTTTCCCCTCCGAAGAGGAGCAGGTGGCGCAGTATCAGGGGATGCTGCAGATGTTTAACGACAAGCCTGTCACTCTGCGAACCCTGGACGTCGGGGCGGATAAACAGCTGCCCTATATGCCGATCAGCGAAGAGAACCCGTGTCTGGGCTGGCGTGGGATCCGCATTACGCTCGATCAGCCGGAGATCTTCCTGATCCAGGTACGTGCGATGCTGCGCGCCAACGCGGCGACGGGCAATCTCAGCATCCTGCTGCCAATGGTCACCAGCATTGATGAGATTGACGAGTCACGGCGCCTGATCGAACGTGCTGGTCGTGAAGTGGAAGAGATGATTGGCTATGCGATCCCGAAACCGCGGATCGGTGTCATGCTCGAAGTGCCGTCAATGGTCTTTATGCTGCCACAGCTGGCAACCCGCGTTGATTTTATCTCTGTCGGCACGAACGACCTGACGCAATATATTCTGGCCGTCGACCGGAACAACACCCGCGTGGCCAGTATCTACGATAGCCTGCACCCGGCTATCATTCGTGCGTTAGCGATGATTGCCCGCGAGGCTGAACAGTACGGGATTGATCTACGCCTGTGCGGTGAAATGGCTGGCGACTCGATGTGCGTCGCGATCCTGATTGGTCTGGGATATCGTCATCTGTCGATGAACGGTCGCGCTGTAGCGCGCGTGAAGTATTTGTTGCGGCATATCGACATCAATGATGCCCGCGAGCTGGCTGAGCGCAGCCTGGACGCGCAGCTGGCTGCTGAGGTTCGTCACCAGGTCGCGGCGTTTATGGAGCGACGCGGCATGGGCGGCCTGATCCGCGGCGGTCGCTAATCGTCTTTCGCCCTCTCCCTGTGGAGAGGGCGCCAGCGTGCACAAAACCCTATACACATCTTTTACATCTCTGGCGCATCCTCCGCGCCCGCCTTGTGCTATGATTCGCAACTTTGGAGCCTCTGCTTAAGGCAGAATCGCATTTCTACCGCTGTCCACTTTCAGCGGAATAACAACATCTTGTGGTGACAGATGAACAGTGGTTATCTGCATTTTCCGGAGTTTGATCCGGTCATTTTCTCAGTAGGACCTGTCTCGCTTCACTGGTACGGTTTGATGTACCTGGTGGGCTTCATTTTTGCCATGTGGCTCGCGGGCCGACGCGCCAGCCGTCCGGGCAGCGGCTGGACCAAAAACGAAGTTGAAAACCTGCTGTACGCGGGCTTCCTCGGCGTGTTCCTCGGTGGCCGTATTGGGTATGTGCTGTTCTATAACTTCCCGGTATTCCTGAACGATCCCCTTTATCTGTTCCGCGTCTGGGACGGCGGCATGTCTTTCCACGGCGGCCTGATTGGGGTGATCCTGGTGATGGTGATTTTTGCCAAACGCACCAAACGCAACTTCTTCCAGGTGTCAGATTTTATCGCACCGCTGATCCCGTTTGGTCTGGGGGCGGGCCGTCTGGGCAACTTTATCAACGGTGAGCTGTGGGGCCGCGTCGATCCGAGCGTGCCGTATACGATGCTCTTCCCGGGCTCCCGCGCAGAAGATATTGCGCTGCTGCCTTCGCACCCGGAGTGGCAGTCTATTTTCGATACCTACGGCGTGCTGCCGCGCCATATGTCGCAGCTGTACGAACTGGCGCTGGAAGGCGTGGTGCTGTTTATCATTCTGAACCTGTTTATTCGCAAACCGCGCCCGATGGGGGCTGTTTCCGGTCTGTTCCTGATTGGCTATGGCGCATTCCGCATCATCGTCGAGTTCTTCCGCCAGCCTGACGCCCAGTTTACCGGCGAATGGGTACAGTACATCAGCATGGGGCAGATCCTCTCCATTCCGATGATCGTAGCGGGTGCCATTATGATGATTTGGGCGTATCGTCGTCGTCCACAGCAACAACTTTCCTGAGGAACCATGAAACAGTATCTTGAATTGATGAAAAAAGTGCTCGACGAGGGCACGCCGAAAAACGACCGCACCGGCACCGGTACGCTCTCCATTTTTGGCCACCAGATGCGCTTCAACCTGCAAGAAGGCTTCCCACTGGTGACGACAAAGCGCTGCCACCTGCGCTCGATCATTCATGAACTGCTCTGGTTCCTGCAAGGTGACACCAACGTTGCGTATCTGCACGAAAATAACGTTTCAATCTGGGACGAATGGGCAGATGAAAACGGTAACCTGGGCCCGGTTTACGGCAAGCAGTGGCGCGCATGGCCAACGCCTGATGGCCGCCATATTGACCAGATCACCACCGTTATGAACCAGCTGAAAAACGATCCGGACTCGCGCCGAATTATCGTTTCCGCCTGGAACGTGGGCGAGCTGGATAAAATGGCGCTGGCTCCGTGCCACGCGTTCTTCCAGTTCTATGTTGCTGATGGCAAGCTCTCTTGTCAGCTCTACCAGCGCTCCTGTGACGTGTTCCTTGGCCTGCCGTTTAACATTGCCAGCTACGCGCTGTTAGTTCACATGATGGCGCAGCAGTGCGACCTCGAAGTGGGTGATTTCGTCTGGACCGGTGGGGACACCCATCTGTACAGCAACCACATGGAGCAAACGCATCTTCAGCTGACGCGCGAACCGCGTGCGCTGCCGAAGCTGATTATCAAACGTAAACCGGCATCAATCTTCGATTACCGCTTTGATGATTTTGAGATTGAGGGCTACGACCCGCATCCTGGCATCAAAGCGCCCGTCGCTATCTGATGCGGTAAAGCGTGACATAACCGGTGCTAATTAGCGCCGGTTTTTTTTCGACTTTATTCCGTTTTCCGAAGCGTTATCCAAAAAGTGTGCAACGCGCTGCAACACGCTGAATTCTCCGGATAACGCCTCGTAAAACGAAAATCCCTTGCTCGCCATGTTCACGGCGCTTCGCCACACTCCCGGCATGAAAAAAGAGAACGGCTTTACGCTTATCGAAACGCTGGTTGCCATTTCGCTTGTCGTTATCCTCAGTGCCTCAGGTCTTTACGGCTGGGACAGCTGGCAACGGCAGCAGCGGCTGTGGCAAACCGCCAGCCAGGTGCGCGACTACCTGGTGTTTCTGCGCAACGACGCCAACCGGCATAACCGCGACCATCAAATTCGCCTTCAGCGGGCGGGGGAAAAGGAGTGCCTCGTGAGCTCTGCCGTACAAGGCTGTGAGAAGGAGAGCCCTTTTGTACTGTTTCTACTTTGGTCAGAGGTCGCGGTGAGCGAGGTAACGCCGTTATTAGGGTTTTATGGATTGAGGGATACGGCATGGGCAGGGCGGATCCGCGTTCATAGCCGCGCAGGAGAATGGCTGATTATTGTCTCTGATGGAGGGCGCATCAGGATGTGCAAGATCTCAGAAGGAGGCTCATGTCGATGAAACAGCGCGGTTTCTCACTGACTGAAGTTCTGATTGCTACGGCAATCAGTAGCCTGTTGTTGATTAGCGCATCGCGCTTTTTACCCGGATTGCAGCGGGCGGTATTACTGCAATCCGGCCAGAGAGAACTGGAAGAAGAGGTCTGGCAGCGCCTGTTTGCCCTTGGCAAACAGCTTCAGCGTGCGGGTTACTGCGCGGGAAACTGCCAGGAGCAAGGGCTGGCGATCGCAAGACAGGGTAGCTGTATCATTGCGCGGTGGGATGCCAACAGTAACGGCCGTTGGGATCGCAGTGCATCAGAAAATGACAGCACCGGTTTTCGTCTGGAGTCGGGCGCGCTGGAAACCTTGCGTGGCGCAATATCGTGTGACGGTAAGGGATGGGAAAAGCTTACAGACCCGGACAGGCTTGTTATCACGCACTTTTTGGTGAGGAAGGTTGAACACGCCGGGTTTGCGCCTGAGCTGAATATCGAACTGTCCGCCATTCACAAAGGCGAGCAGGGGAAGCCTTATCAGGCTTTGTACGCGGTCACGGGGTATAACCTGTGAATCGTCAACGTGGAATGTCTTCGCTGGCGCTGGTTCTGCTTTTACTGGTGCTTGGTACGCTGATCCTCACCGGCCTTAACCAGCAACTGACAACGTTCAGTACGCTTGTTGGCGGTGAGAGCCGTTCGCTGCAGCAACAGGCGGCTGTCCAGTCAGCGCTTGAGTGGGGACGTGTTCAGAGCTGGTCATCCCATCCTGAAGTCCAGTGCAAACAGGCATCGTCGTGGCGAGTGTGTCTGCGCCCGCTGGGTGAAACGACGGTTTTACTGATTGCCGGAGACGGCGACCTGCTGCTCTGGCGTTCAGGAGAGATCATCGACGGGAAAATTCGCTTTTCCCCTCACGGCTGGAGTGATTTTTGCCCGTTAAAGGAGCGTTCGCTATGCCAACTGCCGTAAACAGAGAAAAAGGATTTAGCATGGTAGAGGTTCTTCTGGCGATGATGCTGCTGGTGATCGTTGTGACGGCTCTGTCGGGTTATCACCGCGCGCTGGCGGCGCGGTTTAGCGTGTTTAACCAATATCGCCAGCTCTGGCACCATGCCTGGAATCAGTCTCAGTTCTCAACAAATGTTCTCCCCGCAGGCTGGCAGGCCAGTCGGGTGCAGACAACGCACGCAGGATGTGTCAGCATCACGGCTACACTTATTTCTCCTCTGGGGCGGCGCGGTGAGTTAACGCGTCTGCATTGCCCGGTTAGCCAGTAGTCGGGAGCGTCTATGTTAAGGGTCTACCACTCAAATCGTCTGGATGTGCTGGAAGCGCTGATGGAATTTATCGTTGAGCGCGAGCGGCTCGACGATCCTTTTGAGCCTGAAATGGTGCTGGTGCAGAGCACCGGTATGGCACAGTGGCTGCAAATGTCGCTTTCCCGTAAATTTGGCATTGCCGCGAATATTGATTTCCCGCTGCCCGCGAGCTTTATCTGGGAGATGTTTGTTCGCGTGTTACCGGACATTCCCGAGCAGAGCGCCTTTAACAAGCAGAGCATGAGCTGGAAGCTGATGGCACTGCTGCCGGAGATGCTGCAGCACGATGAATTCGCCATGCTGCGCCACTACCTCAATGATGATACCGATAAGCGCAAGCTGTTTCAGCTGGCGTCGCGCACCGCCGATCTCTACGACCAATACCTTGTTTACCGCTCTGACTGGCTAATTCGCTGGGAAGCGGGTGAACTGGTTGAAGGGCTACCGGAGGCGCAAATCTGGCAGGCACCGTTGTGGAAGGCGCTGGTAGAGCATACGGAGAAACTTGGGCAGCCTAAGTGGCACCGTGCCAACCTGTACGATCGGTTTATCTCAATACTCGAGAATGCGTCGGCGCGCCCAGCCCGACTGCCGTCACGCGTTTTTATCTGTGGGATATCCGCACTACCGCCTGTTTATCTGAAGGCATTGAATGCGCTGGGTAAACATATTGATATCCATATTTTGTTCACCAACCCTTGTCGACAGTATTGGGGAGATATCCTCGACGAACGTTGGCTTGCGCGGCTGGTAACTCGCCAACGAAAGCGCCTTTTTGAAGAACGATCCGTCCCGCTGTTTAAAGACGGTTCGACTGCCGGGCTGCTTTTTGATGAAGACGGCATCCAGAACCTGCCCAATCCACTGCTTGCCTCATGGGGGAAGCTGGGGCGTGATTACATACACATGCTCTCCGATATTACGTCATCAGGCGAGGGCGACGTGGATGCCTTTGTTGAGATTGCCCCGGATTGCCTGCTGCATAATATCCAGTTAGATATTCTGGATCTGGAAAATCGCGCCGTCATGGGCGTGACGGCGAAAGAGTTTGAACGCAGCGACAGCAAGCGAAAGCTGGACGCTGACGATCGCAGCATCACAATCCATGTCTGCCATAGCCCGCAGCGTGAGGTTGAAGTGCTTCACGATCGGCTGCTGGCGATGCTGCAGGACGATCCCGAACTCACTCCGCGCGATATTGTGGTGATGGTGGCGGATATCGACAGCTACAGTCCCTTTATACAGGCTGTCTTCGGCAGTGCGACGGGTGAGCGATACCTGCCTTACGCCATCTCTGACCGTCGTGCCCGTCAGTCGCATCCGGCATTGCAGGCATTTCTCACCCTGCTTTCATTGCCGGATAGCCGCTTTATCTCCGAGGATGTCCTGGCGTTGCTGGATGTTCCCGTGCTGGCCGCCCGCTTCAACATCAATGAAGAAGGGCTGCGCTACCTTCGCCAGTGGGTTAATGAGTCCGGCGTTCGCTGGGGCATTGATGACGATAACGTCCAGGAGTTCGAACTCCCGCCGACAGGGCAACACACCTGGCGGTTTGGCCTGACGCGTATGCTGCTCGGCTACGCCATGGAGAGCAGCCAGGGCGAGTGGAACGAGGTGCTGCCTTACGATGAATCCAGCGGGTTAATTGCTGAACTGGTGGGGCATTTAGCTTCTCTGCTGATGCAGCTTAACCGCTGGCGTCGTGAGCTTATGCAGCCGCGCCCGCTTGAAGAGTGGCTCCCGGTTTGCAGGGCGTTACTCAATGATTTCTTCCTGCCAGACAACGACACCGAAGCGGCGATGGCGCTCATCGAAACGCAGTGGCAGGCTATCGTCGACGAGGGCGTGAATTCCCATTATCTCGAAGCGATCCCTTTGTCACTGCTGCGCGATGAGCTGACGCAACGCCTTGACCAGGAGCGAATCAGCCAGCGTTTCCTGGCTGGCCCCATTAATATCTGTACCCTGATGCCAATGCGTTCAATTCCCTTCAAGGTGGTCTGCCTGCTCGGTATGAATGACGGTGTTTATCCGCGAGCGCTGGCGCCGCTGGGGTTCGATTTGATGAGCGCAGATCCAAAGCGGGGCGATCGTAGCCGTCGTGATGATGACCGCTATCTCTTCCTTGAAGCGCTCATATCCGCCCAGAGCAAGCTCTATATCAGCTATATCGGCCGCTCCATTCAGGACAACAGCGAGCGTTTCCCCTCCGTTCTGGTGCAGGAGCTGGTGGATTATATCGGCCAGAGCCACTATCTGGCTGGCGATGAAGGGCTGAACTGTGATGAAAGCGAACAGCGGGTGAAGGCGCACATTACCTGTATCCACAGCCGCATGCCGTTTGACCCGGTAAACTACGTTGTCAGCGAACAGCAGAGCTATGCCCGCGAATGGCTACCTGCAGCGAAAAAAGAGGGGCGAGCCCATACGGATTTCATTCAGGCGCTTGACCCGCTGCCCATTAACACCCTGACATTCGAACAGCTCCAGCGGTTTTGGGCGCATCCGGTGCGCGCCTTCTTCCAGCAGCGATTGCAGGTCAACTTCCGTTCTGAAGAGAGCGAAATCCCGGATGCAGAGCCCTTTACCCTGGAAGGGCTGGAGCGCTATCAGTTAAACCTCCAGTTGCTGAATGCGCTGGTTGAAGAAGAAGATGCTGACAAACTTTACCGCCGCTACCGTGCCGCAGGACAACTGCCTTACGGCGCTTTCGGGGAGATCGTCTGGGAGGCGCAGTGCCAGGAGATGACTGCTCTGGCGGAGCGCGTAAGGGAGCACCGCCAGCCCGGCCAAAGCATCGAAATCGATCTCATCTGCAACGGCATCCAACTTACGGGCTGGCTAACCCAGGTTCAGCCGGATGGATTGCTGCGCTGGCGGCCCTCCATGCTCAGCGTTTCACAAGGTTTGCAACTCTGGCTGGAACATCTTGTCTACAGTGCGGGTGGTCATCAGGGCGAAAGCCGGATATTCGTGCGCAAAGAGGGGGAGTGGCGCTTCCCGCCAATGGAGGCAGAACAGGCATTACGCTATCTGTCCTTGTACATTGAGGGCTATCTTCAGGGAATGAATAAACCCCTTTTGCTACTGCCTGAAAGCGGCGGTGCGTGGATAAAAGCCTGTTATGACGCGCAAAATGATGCGATGTTAACGGATGAGGCATCGTTGCAGAAAGCGCGCAGTAAATTTATGCAGGCCTACGAAGGAAACATGATGGTGCGTGGTGAAGGTGAGGATGTCTGGTATCAACGCTTATGGCGAACGCTTGAGCCAGAATACTTCGAGGCAATCACGGAAGAGGCGCAACGCTACCTGTTACCGTTGTTTAAATTTAATCAGTCCTGAGCGCTGTATAAAAATTGCGCAGCATGGGGTGTTCATTTATGATGCACTTCTTATCACGGACTGATGTACCTAAATAAAGAGATGTTGGCGTGTCCAGCACGCAGTTTGTTAATGATGAAGCCGTGATAAAGAGGTCGTAATGCCAGGCAGCACCTTGTTCAAAGCGTTTGTTTTGTTTGTCGCCCTTTGGGCTCCCGTCACTCAGGCAGACTCCGGTTGGCAACCCGTTCAGGAAACTATCCGTAAGAGCGAAAAAGATACCCGCCAGTATCAGGCTATCCGCCTTGATAACGGTATGACTGTGCTGCTGGTTTCCGATCCGCAGGCGGTGAAATCCCTCTCGGCGTTAGTAGTGCCGGTTGGATCGCTGGAAGATCCTGAGGCGCATCCGGGGCTGGCGCATTACCTTGAACACATGACGCTGATGGGTTCTAAAAAATATCCGCAGCCGGATAGCCTCTCTGAATTCCTGAAAATGCACGGCGGCAGCCACAACGCCAGCACGGCACCGTACCGCACGGCCTTTTATCTCGAAGTCGAAAATGACGCGCTGGCAGGGGCGGTTGATCGTCTTGCCGATGCTATCGCTGCGCCGCTGCTGGATAAAAAATACGCCGACCGCGAGCGCAATGCCGTTAATGCGGAGCTGACCATGGCCCGTACCCGGGACGGTATGCGCATGGCGCAGGTCAGCGCCGAGACGATCAACCCGGCGCATCCGGGGTCACGTTTCTCGGGCGGTAATCTGGAGACGTTGAGCGATAAACCGGGTAGCCCGGTGATTGACGCTCTGCATGCGTTTCGCGACAAATACTACTCCGCTAACCTGATGAAGGCGGTTATTTACAGCAACAAACCGTTGCCGGAGCTTGCCGGTCTGGCGGCTCAAACGTTTGGCCGGGTGCCGAATAAAAATATCGACCTGCCGAAGATAGACGTACCGGTTGTCACGGACGCGCAAAAAGGGATCGTTATCCATTACGTCCCTGCCATGCCCCGCAAAGTGCTGCGCGTTGAGTTCCGCATTGATAACAACACCGCCCAGTTTCGCAGTAAAACCGACGAGCTGGTGACCTACCTGATTGGTAACCGCAGCCCGGGAACCTTATCTGACTGGCTGCAAAAACAGGGACTGGTGGAAGGGATCCGCGCCGATTCCGATCCCGTGGTAAACGGCAATAGCGGCGTGCTGGCGATCTCCGCCACGCTGACCGACAAAGGGCAGGCCAACCGTGATGAAGTGGTGGCGGCAATCTTTAGCTACCTCTCTTTACTGCGCGAGAAAGGCGTCGATAAGCGCTATTTTGATGAACTGGCGCACGTGCTGGATCTCGATTTCCGCTACCCGTCCATAACCCGCGACATGGATTACGTGGAGTGGCTGGCGGATACCATGATCCGCGTGCCGGTGGCGCACACGCTTGACGCGGTCAATATTGCCGATCGTTATGATGCCGAGGCGGTAAAAGCGCGCCTGGCGATGATGACCCCGCAGAATGCCCGCATCTGGTACATCAGCCCGAACGAACCGCACAACAAGACGGCGTACTTTGTTGATGCCCCTTATCAGGTAGACAAAATCAGCGACCAGACTTTCGCCGACTGGCAGAAGAAGGCCGGTGAGATAGCGTTGAAGCTGCCGGAGCTGAACCCCTACATCCCGGATGATTTCTCGCTGATTAAAACGACTAAGGATTACCCACATCCGGAGCTCATTATTGATGAGCCGACGCTGCGCGTGGTGTACACCCCAAGCCGCTATTTCACGAGCGAGCCGAAGGCCGATGTCAGCGTGGTTCTGCGTAACCCGAAAGCGATGAATAGCGCCAAAAACCAGGTCATGTTCGCGCTCAATGACTATCTGGCCGGTATCGCGCTCGATCAGCTCAGTAACCAGGCGGCCGTGGGGGGGATCAGCTTCTCCACCAACGCCAACAACGGGTTGATGCTCAATGCAAACGGCTATACCCAGCGTTTGCCTCAGCTTTTCCAGGCACTGCTGGAAGGTTACTTTAGCTACACGCCGACGGAAGAACAGCTTGAGCAGGCCAAATCCTGGTATGCGCAGATGATGGACTCGGCCGAGAAGGGCAAAGCTTACGATCAGGCGCTTATGCCTGCGCAAATGCTTTCGCAAATACCTTATTTCCAGCGAGAAGACCGCCGCGCGCTGCTGCCATCTGTCACCTTAAAAGACGTGCTGGCATACCGTGATGCGCTGAAAACCAATACGCGTCCCGAGTTCCTTATCGTCGGCAACATGAGCGAAGATCAGGCCAAAACGCTGGCAGAAAATGTCCGCACACAACTCGGTTCGAAAGGCGACGAGTGGTGTCGCAACCAGGACGTGCTGGTTGAGAAAAAACAGAATGTGATTTTTGAAAAAGCGGGTAGCAGCACGGATTCTGCGCTGGCCGCGGTGTTCGTACCAACGGGCTATGATGAATTCGCAAGTTCTGCGCAGAGCGCCGTTCTGGGACAGATTATTCAGCCTTGGTTCTATAACCAGTTGCGCACTGAAGAGCAGCTTGGCTATGCGGTATTTGCTTTCTCGATGAACGTGGGCCGTCAATGGGGGCTGGGTTTCCTGCTGCAAAGCAGCGACAAACAACCGGCCTATCTCTGGCAGCGCTATCAGGCGTTCTTCCCGCAGGTGGAAGCAAAACTGCGCGCCATGAAGCCGGAAGAGTTTGCCCAGATCCAGCAGGCCGTTATCACGCAGGTGATGCAGCCGCCGCAGACGCTGGGTGAAGAGGCTTCGCAGCTGAGCAAAGATTTCGATCGCGGTAATCTGAAATTTGATTCGCGTGATAAAGTAGTGGCCGAGATTAAACAGCTGACGCCGCAGAAGGCTGCCGATTTCTTCCATCAGGCAGTGATTAAGCCGCAGGGTATTACCATCCTGTCTCAGGTTTCCGGTAGCCAGAACGGGAAAACGGACTACGTGAACCCGGAAGGCTGGAAAGTCTGGAAGAGCGTCAGCGCGCTGCAGCAATCTATGCCCTGGAGTAAGAAAGAATGACCAATACCGCTGAGTCCCTTGATCCCTTACGTTTACCTCTGCAGGGTGAACGATTGATTGAAGCCTCAGCGGGAACGGGAAAAACCTTCACCATCGCCGCGCTCTATCTGCGCCTGCTGTTAGGGCTTGGCGGTAACGCCGCTTTTCCTCGTCCTCTGAGCGTGGAAGAGCTGCTGGTCGTCACCTTCACCGAGGCCGCCACCGCTGAACTGCGCGGCCGTATTCGTACCAATATCCACGAGCTGCGTATCGCCTGCCTGCGCCAGAGCACGGAAAACCCTCTCTACGCGAGCCTTCTGGAAGAGATTGCCGATAAGCAACAGGCGGCCCAGTGGCTGCTTCTCGCTGAACGGCAGATGGATGAAGCGTCCGTCTTTACCATTCACGGGTTTTGCCAGCGCATGCTGAGCCTGAATGCGTTTGAATCCGGCATGCTGTTTGAACAACAGCTTATTGAAGATGAATCCGTGCTTCGCTATCAGGCCTGCGCGGATTTCTGGCGTCGCCACTGCTATCCGTTACAGCGCGATATTGCCGAAGCGGTACATGCGTTGTGGAAGGGGCCCGAAGCGCTGCTGCGCGCCATCGATCGTTATCTTCAGGGGGAAGCACCAGCGATCAAATCTCCGCCCCCGGCGGATGAAACTCTGGCTTCGCGCCATGAAAAAATCATCGCGAAAATTGCCGACATCAAGCAAAAATGGATTGAGTCTGTCGGCGAGATTGACGCGATCATTGAGAATTCCGGGATCGACCGACGAAAGTTCAACCGCGGCAACCAGGGAAAATGGATCGAGAAGATCAGCGCGTGGGCGCAGGAAGAGACGCGAGGCTACCTGCTCCCGGACGCGCTGGAAAAATTCTCGCAGCGTTTCCTGGTTGAGCGGACCAAAGCTGACGGCATTGTGCCTGAACATCCCCTGTTTGTGGCGATTGAAACCCTGCTTGCAGAGCCATTAACGCTTAACGATCTGATGATCGTCCGCGCCATGACGGAGATTCGCGAAGCCGTCGCGCGTGAGAAACGCCGCCGGGGCGAGCTGGGGTTTGATGATATGCTGAGCCGCCTTGATGCGGCGTTATGCAGTGAAAATGGCGAAGCGCTTGCCGCCGCGATTCGCACCCGCTTCCCGGTGGCAATGATTGACGAATTTCAGGATACCGACCCTCAGCAATACCGTATTTTCCGCCGTATCTGGCGCCAGCAGCCCGGCACCGCGCTGCTGTTAATCGGCGATCCTAAGCAGGCCATTTATGCTTTCCGCGGTGCGGATATTTTCACCTACATGAAAGCCCGTAGCGAGGTCGACGCGCACTACACGCTCGACACCAACTGGCGCTCCTCTCCCGGCATGGTGGAAAGTGTCAACGCGCTTTTCGGCCGCATGGATACGGCGTTTATGTTCCGGGAGATCCCTTTCCAGCCGGTCAAATTCGCCCCGAAAAATGCCTCGTTGCGCTTCGAATTTAACGGCGAAACGCAGCCCGCCATGAATTTCTGGCTGCTGGATGGAGAGGGCTGCGGCGTCGCGGACTATCAAAACGCCATGGCCCAGCACTGTGCGGCACAAATTCGGGACTGGCTCAGCGCTGGTGCGCGCGGTGAAGCACTGCTGTGGAAGGGGGATAAACCTGCCCCGGTTAAGGCATCGGATATCACGGTGCTGGTGCGCAGCCGTCAGGAGGCCGCACTTATCCGCGATGCCCTGACGTTACTGAATATACCGTCCGTCTACCTTTCCAACCGCGACAGCGTTTTTGAAACGCTGGAAGCCCAGGAGATGCTATGGCTGCTGCAGGCCGTGCTGGCGCCGGAGCGGGAAAGCACGCTGCGCAGCGCACTGGCGAGCGCGATGCTCGGGCTGAATGCGCGTGACATTGATGCGCTCAACAATGACGAATCCGCATGGGATGCCGTGGTAGAAGAGTTTGTTCGCTACCGTGAAAAATGGCAGAAGCGCGGCGTGATGGCGATGGTGCGCGAGCTCATGGCACAGCGTCACATTGCGGAGAACATGCTCGCGACCGCGGGCGGCGAGCGTCGGCTGACCGATATTTTACACATCAGCGAGCTTCTCCAGGAAGCGGGCACGCAGCTGGAGAGCGAGCACGCCCTGGTGCGCTGGCTGGCGCAGCAGATTGCTGACCCGAACAGTAATTCATCCAGCCAGCAGATGCGCCTTGAGAGCGATAAACATCTGGTGCAGATCGTTACCATTCACAAGTCGAAAGGTCTGGAGTATCCGCTGGTCTGGCTGCCATTTATCGCCAATTACCGCGTGCAGGACCAGGCTTTTTACCACGATCGCGAGTCGTTTGAGGCGGTGCTCGATCTCAGCAACGCGGAGTCCAGCGTTGAGCTGGCCGAAGCCGAGCGTCTGGCGGAAGATCTTCGTCTGCTCTACGTGGCGCTGACCCGTTCAGTCTGGCACTGCAGTCTGGGCATTGCGCCGCTGTTCCGCCGTCGTGGCGAAAAAAGCGGCGAGAGTGATTTTCATCTGAGCGCGCTGGGGCGGCTTATTCAGCGCGGCGAACCCAAAGATGCCGCAGGGCTGCGCCAGTGCATCGAATCGCTTTGCACCGAGCATGTTGCCCTGCATATTCCGACCCAGCCCGACAACAGTCGCTGGCAGACGCCTGAGCAGCAGGCCTCTGAGCTGCATGCCCGACAGGTTGCCCGCATGATTGCCGACGACTGGCGCGTCACCAGCTACTCCGGTTTACAGCAGCACGGGCAGAGTATTGCGCAGGATCTGATGCCAAAACTGGATGTCGATGCCGCAGGTGCCGGGAGTGTGCCCGTTGAGCCCGTGCTCACACCTCATCAGTTCCCACGCGGCGCCTCGCCGGGCACGTTTTTGCACAGTCTGTTTGAGGAGCTGGATTTTACCCAGCCGGTTTCCGATGAGTGGGTGCTGAAGATGCTGCAGAGCGGCGGCTACGACGCGCAGTGGCAGCCGGTTCTCACGGAATGGATCCGCGCTATTCTGCACGCGCCACTCACGGCGCAGGGGATTTCGCTGAGCCAGTTGACCGCCAAAGATAAGCAGGTGGAGATGGAGTTTTATCTTCCTATTGCCAGCCCGCTCAGGGCCGAGGCGCTTGATGCAATGATCCGCGAGTACGATCCGTTATCCGCCGGGTGCCCGCCGCTGAATTTCCGCCAGGTGCAGGGGATGCTGAAAGGCTTTATCGACCTCGTTTTCCGCCATGAAGGGCGCTACTACCTGCTGGATTACAAATCGAACTGGCTGGGTGAAAGCAGCGAAGCCTACACGCAAGACGCGATGGCCTCTGCGATGCAAATGCATCGCTACGATCTGCAGTACCAGCTTTACACCCTGGCACTGCACCGCTACCTGCGTCATCGCATGGCCAATTACCGTTATGAAGACCATTTTGGCGGCGTAATTTACCTGTTCCTGCGCGGCGTGGATGCTAATGACCCGCGTTCCGGCGTCTTCAGTACGCGTCCGGCTGCGGAGTTGATTGAAAAAATGGATAACCTGTTTGCTACAGGCACGGAGGAGGTGGCATGACGATGCAGGCACTACTGCTGGACGCGGTTGAACAACGATTACTGCGCCACCTGGATGTGCAGTTTGCCATGATGGTGGCGGGCGAAGAGCCTGCCGTCATGCTTGCCGCCGCGATCCTGAGCAAAGATGCGGGGGAGGGGCACGTGTGTCTGCCACTTTCACGTCTGGTGGTGGATGAGAAAATGCCCCCGGCTTTACAGGCGTGTTTCGCGCTGCTGGGTGAGGCCGTGGACTGGCAGGAAATATTACTCCGCTCGCCTGCCGTCAGCGGCGCCGATACCGGTACGCCAATGATTTTGACGGGAGAACGTTTGTATCTGAACCGGCTGTGGCGTAACGAGCTAACGGTGGCGCGCTTCTTCAGCGAGACCAATGCTCCGCTAGCGTGCGATGAAGCACTGCTCCGGCAAACGCTGGATATGCTGTTTACCTCTGACGACGCGACAGACTGGCAGAAAGTGGCGGCAGCGGTGGCGTTAACGCGGCGGATATCGGTGATTTCTGGCGGTCCGGGCACCGGAAAAACGACCACCGTGGCAAAGCTGCTTGCCGCGCTGATTCAGTTATCGGGTGAGCAAAAATGCCGTATTCGCCTGGCAGCCCCCACGGGGAAAGCGGCGGCGCGTCTGACAGAGTCGTTGGGCGGGGCGCTGCAAAAACTGCCGCTTTCCGGGGATCAGCTTGCGCTTTTCCCTAACGAAGCCAGCACGCTGCACCGCTTGCTTGGCGCTCAGCCGGGCAGCCAGCGTCTGCGCTACCATGCCGGTAACCCGCTGCATCTGGACGTGCTGGTAGTGGATGAAGCGTCGATGATTGACCTGACGATGATGTCGCGGTTGATCGATGCGCTCCCGCCGCACGCGCGGGTTATTTTTCTCGGCGATCGCGATCAGCTTGCCTCCGTTGAGGCCGGAGCCGTGCTGGGCGATATCTGCACCTATGCCAGCCTGGGATATACCGCGGAACGTGCAGAGGAATTAGCCCGTCTCACCGGATGTTCGCTCACCTCTGAAAACCATTCGCTTGCAGGGGCGCTGCGCGACAGCCTGTGTCTGCTGCAAAAAAGCTACCGTTTCGGCAGCGACTCCGGCATCGGCCAGCTCGCGGCGGCAGTGAATCGGGGCGACCGGCGCACCACCACTGCGGTGTTCGACGGAACCTATACGGATATTGAGAAAAAATCGCTGCAAACCGGGGAAGAATATCAGGCGATGCTTGATGACGCCCTGCTGGGGTATCAACATTTTCTGACGGGCGTACAGCAGCAAAGCACGCCGGAGCAGGTCATTGCCGCGTTTGGCGAATATCAGTTGCTCTGTGCGCTGAGGGAAGGCCCCTTTGGCGTCAGCGGCCTGAACGACAGGCTGGAACAGCTGCTGGCGCAAAAGCGTAAAATCAACCGTACCCCGCACTCCCGCTGGTATGAAGGGCGGCCGGTGATGATCTCCCGCAACGACAGCGCGCTGGGGTTGTTTAACGGAGATATCGGGATTGCGCTCGATCGCGGTCAGGGGCTTCGCGTCTGGTTCCAGATGCCAGACGGCAGCGTAAAGTCTTTCCAGCCCAGCCGTTTGCCCGAGCATGAAACCGCATGGGCGATGACGGTGCATAAATCTCAGGGCTCTGAGTTTAACCATGCGGCGCTGATCCTGCCCACGCAGCTTTCACCGGTCATTACCCGCGAGCTGATCTATACCGCCATTACGCGCGCGCGTCAGCGCCTGTCGCTCTATGCCGACGAACGGGTGCTGGTGCAGGCGATTGCCGCCCGTACGGAACGCCGAAGCGGGCTGAGCGCGATATTTGGGGCCGTCTGAACGAAAGCCCCCACCGGACGGTGAGGGCGTCGTATCATCCAAGGTCAGCCATCAGCACTTTTGAACGACGCTGATAGTTGTACATCTCTTTCTTCGTTTCCGGCAGGGAATCAATATCTACCGGCGTGAACCCGCGCTCCTGGAACCAGTGAATGCTGCGCGTCGTCAGGACGAACAGCTTGCTCAGCCCCATCTGACGCGCCTGTGCCGCCACGCGCTCAAGTAACATTTCGCCGCGTGAAGAGCTGCGGTAGTCCGGGTGCACCGCCACGCAGGCCATTTCACCAATCTTCTCTTCCGGGAACGGATAGAGCGCGGCGCAGGCGATGGTCAGGTTATCGCGCTGGATAATGGTGAATTTGTCGATCTCCATCTCCAGCTGCTCTCGGGAGCGACGCACCAGAATACCCTGTTGCTCCAGAGGACGGATCAGCTCCAGAATGCCGCCGATATCGTTGATGGTTGCGCGGCGGATCTGCTCGGCGCTTTCCATCACAATCTGGGTACCAATACCGTCACGGGAGAATAGCTCCTGCAGCAGAGCGCCGTCTTCCTGATAGCTGATCAGGTGACTACGGCGCACGCCGCTGCGACAGGCCTTCACGGCACCACGCAGGAAGCGGACGGTGCCGGAGTGGTAATCGCCTTCGGCTTCCAGCGCTTCCACGCGGGCCTGGGCTTCATTCGGGAAGAGTTCCGGCACAATCACCCCTTCATCGTTTACGACGCCCTGGGAGGAGCAAAACCCAATCATTTTTTCCGCCTTGAGCTTGATCGCCAGCTGCGTGGCAATCTCTTCGGACGTCAGGTTAAAGCTTTCGCCGGTTACGGAAACCGCCACCGGGCCCATCAGCACGATGGCACCGCTGTCCAGCTGGCGATGAATGGCTTCTTCATCAATACGACGAATGCGGCCGCTGTGACAGTAATCCACGCCATCGTCCACGCCGAGCGGCTGGGCAATGATAAAGTTGCCGCTCACGACGTTGATATGTGCGCCCTGTAGCGGTGTGTTGTTCAGGCTCATCGACAGGCGAGCGGTAATATCCAGCTGCAGCAGACCCGCCGCCTGTTTCACCAGCTCCAGAGTTTTTGCATCCGTGACGCGAGTATGTTTGTGGTAAATCGGCTCGTGGTGGTGAGCGGCCAGGTTGGCGTCAATCTGCGGGCGTGCGCCGTAGACCACCACCAGGCGGATCCCGAGGCTGTGCAGCAGGCCAATGTCATTGACGATGCTGGAAAAATTTTCATGCTCGATGGCTTCGCCGCCCAGCATGATGACAAACGTTTTTCCCCGGTGGGCGTTGATATAGGGAACAGAATGGCGGAATCCCTGGACCAGTTCGGTTCTACGTTCCTTCACCATGGCACAACCCTTAATGAATGTTTATTCGTAATTTCTGTATTTTTATTCGATTGTGGGCGCGTGTGCAAGTGCAAATTTTCTGCGTCCTACAGAAATTAATAAGTAATCCGTGCGTTAACGTATGATTGTTTACCCTTTTATAGATGACAGTTTATGCGTCATTCGTTAAAGTTTTCGGTCAATCTGACCATTTTGTATATCAGTTCGTTTTCTTGCTCGGGAGAAGCATGTCGGGATCCAATTCAGCAATAAGCCGCCGCCGTTTGTTAAAAGGGGCCGGGGCAATGTGGTTGCTTAGCGTCAGCCAGGTCGGTCTTGCCGCCACGAGTCAGGTGGTGGCGGTGCGCGTCTGGCCGTCGTCGACCTATACGCGCGTAACGGTCGAGTCCAACCGCGTGCTGAAATATAAGCAATTTGCCCTCAGCAACCCTGAACGCGTGGTGGTGGATCTCGAAGGGGTGAACCTCAACTCCGTGCTTAAAGGCATGGCGGCGCAGATCCGCGGTGACGATCCGTTTATTAAATCGGCGCGCGTCGGCCAGTTTGATCCGCAAACCGTGCGCATGGTGTTTGAGCTGAAGCAGAACGTTAAGCCGCAGCTGTTCGCCCTGGCGCCCGTTGCAACGTTTAAAGAGCGTCTGGTGATGGATCTCTACCCGGCCAATGCGACGGATATTCAGGATCCGCTTCTCGCCCTGCTGGAGGATTACAACAAAGGCGATCTTCAGCGTCAGGTGCCGCCTGCGCAAAGCGGCCCGCAGCCGGGGAAAGCAGGGCGCGATCGTCCGATTGTGATCATGCTCGATCCCGGCCACGGCGGCGAAGACTCCGGTGCGGTGGGGAAATACCATACGCGTGAAAAAGACGTGGTGCTGCAAATTGCCCGTCGTCTGAAGGCGTTAATTGATAAAGAGGGCAATATGCGCGCCTACATGACGCGCAATGAGGATGTCTTTATCCCGCTGAAGGTCAGGGTGGCGAAAGCGCAGAAGCAGCGCGCCGATCTGTTCGTCTCTATTCATGCGGATGCCTTTACCAGCCGCCAGCCAAGCGGCTCGTCGGTGTTTGCGCTTTCCACCAAAGGTGCGACCAGTACCGCGGCGCGATACCTTGCGGACACCCAGAACGCCTCGGATTTGATCGGTGGCGTGAGCAAAAGCGGCGACCGCTACGTTGACCACACTATGTTTGACATGGTGCAGTCCCTGACCATTAACGACAGCCTGAAGTTTGGTAAAGCGGTGCTGGGCAAGCTGGGGAACATCAATAAGCTGCACAAAAACAGCGTTGAGCAGGCCGGGTTTGCGGTACTGAAGGCACCGGATATTCCGTCCATTCTGGTGGAAACCGCGTTTATCAGTAACGTGGAAGAAGAGCGTAAGCTCAAGACTGCTAAATTCCAGCAGGAGGTTGCGGAGTCGATTCTGGCGGGGATTCGGGCGTATTTCTCCGACGGGGCGACGCTGGCGCGACGCGGGTAGGTCTTTTAGCCGGGTGGAATGCCCGGCAAATTCACAAACGGCAGATACAAAAAAACACCCTTAAGGGTGTTTATTGTGTTCAGAAGTGTTGGTTGCGGGGGCCGGATTTGAACCGACGACCTTCGGGTTATGAGCCCGACGAGCTACCAGGCTGCTCCACCCCGCGTCCGTCTTTCTACAGTTGTAGAAGATACTTCATCAAATTTTAATTGGTTGCGGGGGCCGGATTTGAACCGACGACCTTCGGGTTATGAGCCCGACGAGCTACCAGGCTGCTCCACCCCGCGTCCGTGGAAGCGCACTATACTCGGATAGGTTTGTGATGCAACCCCTTTTTCACATAAATCATTAACTTTGTATGTAAATTGAACGGCATTGCGACATTTGGACTATTTTTTGCTCAGAATTTGCCAAAGGGCATGCGATCGCATTTCATTCGCTTTGTCGGTTTGTTATCTTCATCACGCGGAAATGGGCAACTTAAAGACGAGATATAATGAAAGGACGTTGGGCGAAGTATCTGATGACGGGCGCAATGGTAGCGATTCTTGCGGCCTGTTCTTCCAAACCGACCGATCGCGGTCAGCAGTATAAAGACGGGAAGTTATCCCAGCCTTTCTCGTTAGTTAATCAGCCTGACGCCGTTGGCGCGCCGATCAACGCCGGTGATTTCTCCGAGCAGGTCTACCAGATCCGCAACGCGTCGCCGCGTCTGTATAGCTCGCAGAACAATGTTTATAGCGCGGTACAGGACTGGCTGAAGGCGGGCGGCGATACGCGCAACATGCGCCAGTTTGGTATTGATGCCTGGCAGATGGAAGGGGCGGATAACTACGGCAACGTCCAGTTCACCGGCTACTACACGCCCGTGATTCAGGCGCGACACACGCGTCAGGGCGAATTCCAGTATCCTATCTACCGTATGCCGCCAAAACGCGGTCGCCTGCCGTCTCGCGCCGAGATCTACGCCGGTGCGCTAAGCGAAAGCTACGTCCTGGCCTACAGCAACTCTCTGATGGATAACTTCATCATGGACGTGCAGGGCAGCGGCTATATTGATTTTGGCGACGGCTCGCCGCTCAACTTCTTCAGCTATGCCGGGAAAAACGGCCATGCCTACCGCAGCATCGGTAAGGTGCTGATCGACCGCGGCGAAGTGAAAAAAGAAGATATGTCGATGCAGGCGATCCGCGAGTGGGGCGAAAAGCACAGCGAAGCCGAAGTGCGTGAGCTTCTTGAGCAGAACCCGTCTTTCGTCTTCTTCAAGCCGCAAAACTTTGCCCCGGTAAAAGGGGCGAGCGCCGTACCGCTGATTGGCCGCGCGTCGGTGGCATCCGATCGCTCTATCATTCCTGCGGGCACCACGCTGCTGGCGGAAGTCCCTCTTCTCGACAACAACGGCAAGTTCAACGGCCAGTATGAGCTGCGTCTGATGGTAGCGCTGGATGTGGGCGGAGCAATTAAAGGCCAGCACTTTGATATCTATCAGGGCATTGGTCCGGATGCGGGCCACCGTGCAGGCTGGTATAACCACTACGGACGCGTATGGGTGCTGAAGGCGGCACCGGGTACCGGAAGCGTATTCAGCGGCTGATTGTGGTATTCTGAGTGCAATACGGATTACTGTTCAGGGTGAGGAAAACCTCACCCTTTTTACATCTGAGGTTTTATGTCTGTGGTAATCAGCGATGCCTGGCGCCAGCGTTTTGGCGGCACGGCACGTCTCTATGGTGAAAAAGCCCTGCAGCTGTTTGCGGATGCGCACGTCTGCGTGGTGGGCATTGGCGGTGTCGGCTCCTGGGCGGCGGAAGCGCTGGCGAGAACCGGTATTGGCGCGATTACGCTGATTGATATGGATGACGTTTGCGTCACCAACACCAACCGTCAAATCCATGCCCTGCGCGATAACGTCGGCCTGGCGAAGTCAGAGGTGATGGCAGAACGTATTCGCCTCATCAACCCGGAGTGTCGGGTGACGGTGATCGACGACTTTGTGACGGCAGATAACGTCGCGGAATACATGAGCAAAGGCTACAGCTACGTGATTGACGCTATCGACAGCGTGCGGCCAAAAGCGGCGCTGATCGCGTACTGTCGTCGCTACAAGGTACCGCTGGTCACGACGGGCGGGGCGGGCGGACAAATCGATCCGACGCAGATCCAGGTGGCCGATCTGGCGAAAACCATTCAGGATCCGCTGGCGGCCAAGCTGCGTGAACGCCTGAAAAGCGACTTCAACGTGGTGAAGAACAGTAAGGGCAAGCTGGGCGTCGACTGCGTGTTCTCAACTGAAGCGCTGGTCTACCCGCAGGCGGATGGTTCAGTCTGTGCGATGAAAAGCACGGCGGAAGGTCCAAAGAGAATGGATTGTGCCTCAGGCTTTGGTGCGGCCACCATGGTGACCGCCTCCTTTGGCTTTGTGGCGGTCTCTCACGCCCTGAAGAAGATGATGGCGAAGGCGGAACGTCAGGCCTGAGCCTGACGGGCTGCGTCCAGCACCGCGTCGCTGAGCGCGATCAGGCCCTGGCCGCGCGAGGCGCTAAGCTGCGCGCGCAGCCCCAGCTCGTCGAACAGCGCCAGCGGCGAGTGTGCCAGCAGCTCCGCCGCGCTTTTCCCCTCTATGGCGGTTAACAGTACCGCCAGCAGCCCGCGAACAATGCGTCCTTCGCTGTCGCCGAAAAAGTGCAGCTTCTCGCCGGAGGCGCTCACACCCAGCCAGACGCGGTTTTCACAGCCTGCGATCTCTTTCGCCTGCGCTTTGAGGTTGTCTGAAAGGGCAGGGAGCTGTTTACCCAGCAGGATCAGCTGCCGATATTTATCTTCCCACTGCTGGAGCGGGGCGAAGGTCTGTTTTAAGGTCTCTTCAGTGATGACGGTGCCAAACGGATGTCCGGCTAAAGCAGCGCTAGTCATTAATCCACCAGTATTTCAAGGGCGCGGTCAACGGCGCTAACCAGCGCGTCGACATCGCTTTGGGTATTATACGGCGCAAACGAGGCGCGCAGGGTTCCGCTTACGCCGAGCGCCGCCAGCAGCGGCTGGGCGCAGTGCTGTCCGGCGCGCAGGGCAATGCCGTACCCGGCCAGCAGCGTCACCATATCGCTGTGATGCACGCCAGCAAAATCAAAGGCGAGCAGGCTGGAATCCTGAACGCGGAACGATCGGAAACCCGGACGCTTTTTCAGTTCTTCCTCAGCCAGCGTCGCCAGCCCCCGGCTCCAGCTTTCCGCCTGAACCACGTCCGTTTCCGCCAGCCATTCAAGTGCGGCACTCAGGCCGATGACTCCGGCCACGTTCGGCGTGCCGGCTTCCAGACGGTAAGGCAGCTCCTGCGTTTTGAAGCCATCGAACGACACTTCGGTAATCATTTTGCCGCCGCCGAGCCACGGCGTCATTTTGGCCAGCAGTTCCGGTTTACCGTACAGTGCACCAATCCCGGTTGGCCCGTAGAGTTTGTGCCCGGAGAAGGCGTAGAAGTCGATATCCAGCGCCTGCACATCAGCGGGGAAATGAACCACGCCCTGAGCACCATCGACCATCACCACCACGCCGCTGGCATGAGCAATTTCAATGGCGCGAGCCAGATCCGGGCAGCCACCGGTAACGTTGGACATCTGCCCCAGCGCCAGAATGCGGCTGCGCGACGTAATCAGCTCAGGAAGACGGGCCACGTCGGGCAGGAAGTCTGCACTCAACGGGAGTTTAACAACGCGCGCTCCCGTTTGCTCAGCCACCATCAGCCACGGCACCAGGTTAGCGTGGTGCTCTGCTTCGCTGACGATAATCTCGTCCCCCGGCTGCAGCAACGGGCGCGCATAGCACTGAGCTACCATGTTAATCGCTTCGGTCGTACCGCGCGTCCAGACGATATTTTTCCCGCTTTCGGCATTGATCAGGCGTGCAACCTGATCCCGTGCGGCTTCATAGCGCGCGGTCAGGCGCTGCGCTTCGGCAAACTGGCTGCGATGTACGTTGCCTGCACTCAGGCTGTAGAACTGCTGCGTGGCTTCGATTACCGCCTGGGGCTTCAGGGCCGTGGCGGCGCTATCAAGGTAAACACCGGCATCGGCCAGCGCCGGAAACTGTGCGCGAAACTGCGCAGGACTGAATGCGTTCATGGAATTCCTCATGTCGATAATGAAATCGTCGCGCAATTTCATCGGCAGGGCAAGGAGGTTGATATCTATCAGATTCGTCTGCTTATCCTGGCGACCTCGAAAAAGCAGGTTATGCTGAATAGTGTTAGGCGGATGTTTTAGCCTGTTATAAATCGAGGTTTGAATAGCATTAATTGCTAAAGGAGAATAATCATGAATAAGACAGCTGCAATCATTTCTGCCTGTGCGTTTACTTTTGCCCTGAGCGCCTGTTCTGGTAACAACTACGTGATGCACACCAACGATGGTCGTTCTATCGTTTCGGAAGGGAAACCGACAACCGATAACGATACCGGGATGATTTCGTACAAAGATGCTAACGGGAACAAGCAGCAGATCAACCGCACGGACGTGAAAGAGATGAAAGAGATCGAGCATTAATCGATCGCAGGCGAAAAAAAAGCACCGCAAATTGGCGGTGCTACATTAATCACTATGGACAGACAGGGTAAATGTACAGGAAGTGAAAAATTGGTAGCGTTGCTACCGTGGTCTGAATCGCAGACCAATTGCAAACACAACAACACAACATCACAACCGTAAGCCAAAAGCCCTTCAGAACACGCATTCCGAAAAAAGCTCTTCGTTCCGGCTCAGGAAGTGCCGCCACTATAGGTATTTGCTGGTAGTTCCTCAACGGACAAATTATAATGGCTCAGATAAAAAAAACTAATAGGTTAAACGTTGTTTCCTGTTTGTTAAATTCCGTTAACATCTAAGCCAGATAACCATGTCAAAGCGATTGCCACCCCTTAACGCATTACGCGTTTTTGATGCAGCAGCACGTCACCTGAGCTTCACTCGTGCGGCAGATGAGCTTTTTGTGACACAGGCCGCAGTAAGTCACCAAATCAAGTCTCTGGAGGATTTCCTGGGCCTTAAGCTGTTCCGCCGACGCAATCGTTCCTTGCTGTTGACCGAAGAGGGGCAGAGCTACTTTCAGGATATTAAAGAGATTTTTTCCCAGCTCACGGAAGCGACGCGTAAGCTGCAGGCCCGCAGTGCAAAAGGTGCCCTGACTGTCAGTTTATTGCCCAGTTTTGCCATTCAATGGCTGGTGCCAAGACTCTCAAGCTTTAACTCAGCTTATCCGGGGATCGACGTTCGAATCCAGGCGGTGGATCGTCAGGAAGACAAGCTGGCTGATGATGTGGATGTCGCCATTTTTTATGGTCGCGGCAACTGGCCGGGCTTGCGTGTTGAAAAATTATACGCAGAATATCTGCTTCCGGTCTGTTCTCCGTTGCTTTTAACGGGCGACAAGGCGCTGAAAACACCCGCTGACCTGGCGCAGCATACGCTTTTACATGATGCCTCTCGCCGTGACTGGCAAACTTATACCCGTCAATTAGGTCTTAGTCATATAAACGTGCAGCAGGGCCCCATTTTTAGCCACAGTGCGATGGTGCTACAGGCTGCCATACACGGACAGGGCGTGGCGTTGGCAAACAACGTGATGGCGCAGTCCGAAATTGAGGCAGGCCGTCTGGTTTGCCCTTTTAATGATGTACTGGTCAGCAAGAATGCGTTTTATCTGGTTTGTCATGACAGTCAGGCAGAACTGGGTAAAATAGCCGCCTTCCGGCAGTGGATACTGGCGAAAGCGGCAAGCGAGCAAGAAAAATTCCGCTTCAGGTATGAACAATAACGTTTGTGTGCCGGGCACGCATTAATTCAGGACTTAAACATGACCAGCCGATTCATGCTGATTTTTGCCGCGGTGAGTGGCTTTATTTTTGTTGCACTGGGCGCCTTTGGCGCGCACGTTTTAAGCAAGTCGTTGGGCGCTGTCGAGATGGGCTGGATCCAGACCGGTCTTGAATATCAGGCGTTCCACACGCTGGCTATTTTTGGTCTGGCGGTGGCGATGCAGCGTCGGATTAGCATCTGGTTTTACTGGAGCAGCGTGTTTATGGCGCTGGGTACCGTGCTGTTCAGCGGTAGCCTGTACTGCCTGGCACTCTCGCATCTGCGCCTGTGGGCGTTTGTTACACCTGTCGGCGGCGTCAGCTTCCTGGCGGGGTGGGTATTAATGTTTATCGGAGCCATCCGTCTGAAACGCAAGGGCGTTGTTCATGAATAAGGTTGTTTTATATTGTCGCCCGGGGTTTGAGAAAGAGTGCGCCGCGGAAATTACCGATAAAGCGGCGAAGCGCGAAGTCTTCGGCTTTGCCCGCGTTAAAGAGAACGCGGGCTATGTGGTATTCGAGTGCTATCAGCCAGAAGACGCAGACAAGCTGGCACGCGAGCTGCCGTTCAGCTCGCTTATCTTCGCGCGTCAGATGTTTGTCGTGGGTGAGCTGCTGAAAGATCTTCCGCCGGAAGACCGCATCACGCCGATTGTCGGCATGCTGCAGGGCGTGGTGGAGAAGGGCGGCGACCTGCGCGTTGAGGTTGCCGATACCAATGAAAGCAAAGAGCTGATGAAGTTCTGTCGCAAATTTACCGTGCCGCTGCGCGCAGCGCTGCGAGATGCGGGTGTACTGACGAACTACGAAACGCCGAAGCGTCCGGTGGTGCATATCTTCTTTATCGCGCCGGGCTGCTGCTACGCAGGCTATTCATACACCAACAACAACTCTCCATTCTTTATGGGCATCCCGCGTTTGCGCTTCCCGGCGGATGCGCCGAGCCGTTCAACCCTGAAGCTGGAGGAGGCGTTTCACGTCTTTATCCCTGCGGACGAGTGGGACGAGCGACTGGCTAACGGCATGTATGCCGTCGACCTTGGCGCGTGTCCGGGCGGCTGGACCTATCAGCTGGTGAAACGCAACATGTGGGTGTCGTCTGTGGATAACGGCCCGATGGCGCAAAGCCTGATGGATACCGGCCAGGTCACCTGGCTGCGTGAAGACGGCTTCCGCTATCGTCCGAACCGTAACAACATCTCCTGGATGGTGTGCGACATGGTCGAGAAACCGGCTAAAGTGGCCGCGCTGATGGCCTCCTGGCTGGTGAATGGCTGGTGTCGTGAAACCATTTTCAACCTCAAGCTGCCGATGAAAAAGCGCTACGAGGAGGTTTCTCAGAACCTGGCCTACATTCAGGAGCAGATGGATGAACACGGTATCAACGTGGAGATCCAGGCGCGTCAGCTGTATCACGACCGCGAAGAGGTGACGGTACACATTCGTCGCTGGTGGGCGGCTGTAGGCGGGCGTCGCGACGAGCGATAGTCCCCTCAACCTAACCCTCTCCCCAAAGGGGAGAGGGGACTGCTCCGTGCGGTCTATTCCCCCTCGCCCCTTTGGGGAGAGGGCCGGGGTGAGGGGGATCTTAACGCTCTAACCTTAACTGCTGCAAATTCCCGTCCAGCTGTAAATCCGTCTGCAGCGTTGCGATTTCCCGGCAGATAAACGCCATCTCTTTATGCGCCTCCAGCTTCTTGCGCCACTTTTCCGGCACCTCATCCAGACGGGCGTAAATTCCTTCCAGGCTCTGAAAATCAGTCAGCAGCTGCGCGGCGCTCTTTGGCCCGATGCCTGCAACTCCCGGAACCTTAGAACTGCTGATTCCCGCCAGACCCCAGTAGTCAGGCAGTTGGTCTGGTGAGACGCCGAACTCGCTGGCGATGAAGGGGGCATCGAGCCAGCGTTTCTGGAAATAATCGCGAATGCGGATCGTGGGGGAGAGAAGCTGGCAGTAGCCTTTGTCGGTTGAAACGATCGTCGCCTGGTGTCCTGCGCTGGCCACCTTTACCGCAAGCGTCGCGGCCAGATCGTCAGCTTCATTGCCGTGTGCGCCCCAGCAGGGAACGCCGCGCTGCTCAAAGGCGGCACGCAGGGCGGGCATTTCGGCATGCAGATCGTCCGGCATCGGTGCGCGTCCGGCCTTGTAGTCCGGCAGGCGCTGGTGTCGCCAGCCCGTGTTGCGGGCTTCGTCATCAAATACCGCGACCGCGTGGGTGGGCTCGCTGTGGCGGATAAGCTGCTCCAGCGCGTGCAGGCAGGTGTCCTTACAGGGCGTGCCTTGTACCGCATGGATCCGGCGAATCAAATTAAGCGCGTCGACGATAAGCAAATGAACAGCCACAGATATTCTCCCTTAAATCTAATGGGTAAAGGGTATCACTGTCGGCAGGATGAAACGAATAGTGAGAGGGAAAACAGGAAGAAGCCTCGCAAAACGAGGCTTCCTGAGGGGCTTAATCGCAGGTGACGATCTTCATCGCCAGGCCGCCGCGAGAGGTTTCGCGGTACTTGGCGTTCATATCTTTACCGGTTTCGTACATGGTTTCGATAACCTTGTCGAGGCAGACGCGCGGTTCGCTGGTGCGGCGCAGTGCCATACGCGCCGCGTTCACCGCCTTCACAGAGGCAATGGCGTTACGCTCAATGCACGGCACCTGTACCTGTCCGGCAACCGGGTCACAGGTCAGCCCCAGGTTATGTTCCATGCCGATTTCCGCAGCAATGCAGACCTGCGCCGGGCTTGCGCCCAACAGCTCTGCCAGGCCCGCCGCCGCCATGGAGCACGCCACGCCGACTTCACCCTGGCAGCCCACTTCCGCACCGGAAATGGAGGCGTTCATCTTATACAGCGAACCAATCGCGCTGGCGACCAGCAGGTAGCGTGCCAGAGAGTTAGCGTTCACTTCACGAATAAACTTGTCGTAGTAAGCCAGCACGGCCGGAACGATACCGCAGGCACCGTTGGTTGGCGCAGTGACCACGCGGCCCCCTGCGGCGTTCTCTTCGTTCACCGCCAGTGCGAACATGTTGATCCAGTCTACGACGGCCATCGGGTCCGTTGTCGTTTTGTCGGTGCTTACCAGCATACGGCGCAGCGCTGCCGCACGACGCGGTACGCGCAGCTTGCCCGGCAGAACGCCTTCGGTAGTGATCCCGCGTTCAATCCCGCCGCGCATCACTTCCCAGACGCTAGCAAAGTGCTGTTCCAGCTCCTCTTTGCTGTGAAGGGCCAGCTCGTTTTTCATCATCAGGCCGGAGAGGGAAAGCCCCGTCTCCTGACAGTGACGCTGGAGGTCCGCCGCCGTTTTGTACGGATACGGCACCTCAACAGAAGAGGTGCTGGTTTGACCAAAGTGGTCTTCGTCGACGATAAAACCGCCACCGATAGAATAATACGTCTGGCTGTATACCGCTTTGTCGCCGGCCAGCGCGGTAATGCGCATGCCGTTTTCGTGCAGCGACAGGTTGTCCGCATGGAAATTCATGCAGTGGTCAACCGGGAATTCAACCTCATGCTCACCGTTCGCCAGCAGCAAACGACCGTGGGTGTTCACGTCCTGGATGAAACCAGGGATCGCATCAATATCAACGGTATCCGGCAGATTTCCCGCCAGGCCCATGATAATGGCGATATCGGTATGGTGGCCTTTCCCGGTCAGGGAAAGGGAACCGTATACATCGACAACCACGCGGGTGATGTCGTGCAAAATGCCGCGTGCAATCAAGTCATCCGTGAACTGCTTACCGGCTTTCATTGGTCCGACGGTGTGAGAGCTGGAAGGACCAATACCGATTTTGAAAATATCGAATACGCTAATCATGATGCGTCCATTGCTTTCAGTCAGAGAGGGAGGAGTGCGCCGCCCGAAGACGGCGCGGGTGATCGTCAGAACATGGTGTACAGGGAGTAGAAGATCGCAGAGATTGCGATAAGACCCATGATAACTACAAACACGTTGCTGACATGACCGCTGTACTTGCGCATTGCAGGCACTTTCTGAATCGCATACATCGGCATCAGGAACAGAATCATCGCGATGACCGGGCCGCCCAGGGTTTCAATCATACCCAGGATGCTTGGGTTCAGGGTCGCTACCGCCCAGGTGGTGAGCAGCATGAACAGCGCAGTGATTTTGTTCAGCTTGTTGATTTCAATGCTCTTGCCTTTACCGCGCAGAGATTTAATCACCATGCCGTTGAAGCCTTCACGCGCGCCCAGGTAGTGGCCGAGGAAGGATTTGGTGATGGCGATCATCGCGATGATCGGTGCCATCCACGCAATCAGCGGTGCGTTAAAGTGGTTCGCTAGGTAAGACAGAATCGAGATGTTCTGCTCTTTCGCTGCCGCCAGGTCCGCCGGGGAGAGGCTCAGTACGCAGCTGAAGACGAAGAACATAACGGTCAGCACCATCATCACGTGAGCGCGGGCCAGGATGCTGGAGCACTTCTTCTCTGCACCATTACCATACTCTTCGCGTTTCGCCACGGCGAAAGAGGAGATGATTGGGGAGTGGTTGAAGGAGAAGACCATTACCGGGATTGCCAGCCACAGGGTCATCAGCAGACCGTTACCGGTCGCAGACGCGCTGCTCAGGGACAGGGTTTCCAGCGCTGCGCCGTTCCACTGTGGGATCAGGTAGCAGGCCAGCAGCATCAGCGCAGCCACAAACGGGAAGACCAGCACGCTCATGGCTTTAACAATCATCTGCTCGCCGAAGCGCACGATGGTCATCATGCCCACGATCAGGATCAGAGACAGAATGGCACGCGGTGGCGGCGTCATGTGCAGCTGGTGCGTCATGAAGCTTTCAACGGTGTTGGTGATCGCCACGCTGTAAACCAGCAGGATTGGGTAAATCGCAAAGAAGTAGAGCAGGGTAATCAGTTTACCTGCGCCAACGCCGAAATGTTCTTCAACCACTTCGGTGATGTCTTCGCCCGGGTTTTTACCGGAAAGCACGAAGCGGGTCAGACCGCGGTGTGCGAAGAAGGTCATCGGGAAGGCGATGATGGCCATGATGATCAACGGAATCAGACCGCCGACGCCTGCGTTGATAGGAAGGAACAGTACACCAGCGCCGATTGCCGTGCCGTAAAGGCCAAGCATCCACATGGTATCCGTTTTGCGCCAACCACTTCGGGATTCAATCGAAGCAACGGTGCTGGTTTGAGTGGTTTCCATCTGTATCTCCTGGAGGAAGCAAATTGTCAGGTTTCTAGTCAAATCCGATGAAAAAGCGCCTGACGGTAATATGAAATTCGTTCAGTGACGGTTTTTTAATAATTTTCGCCCGTAACTATTGGCGGGCGGAAAGATACATTCTAGTTATGAATCTATCAGTGATCGTGATCCCAAATGCAATAATCCACTTATGATGTGGGCATCTTTAGACCATTTATCTGTTAAAAAAACATCAAAGAGAATTTACGGGCGCGAAGGCTACCACCAACGACATGTGAGCTAAAAGAGCGGCCCGTGAGATAGGTGTCTTTCGCTGTAAAGAAATGGCTTTTTAGGATTTTCTGGCGGGTAATTTAGATTAAGGCTGATAATTTACGGTTGTAAAATCGAAGTAATCGTTTGCGTTAAGGGCGAGATTGCAAAAGACATAAGCAATATCTATGAATTGATTCCGTAAAAAAAAGCCGGGACGCACAACAGCGCGGCCCGGCTTAGAAGGGAAGAAGCGGAGCGTTACGTACAGATTTCGTAGCACGGAATGTAGGCTGAACCTGGAAGCTTCATGCGGTGTTGTGCCACAAAGCCCTGCAGCATGTCGTCCATGCGGCGCATCATCTCCGGGTCGCCGTGGATCTTGTACGGACCATACTGTTCGATTGCGCGGATGCCCATCTCCTTCACGTTCCCCGCCACAATTCCTGAGAAGGCGCGGCGCAGGTCGGCGGCCAGCACTTCCACCGGCTGGTCCGGGTAAAGCTTGAGGTTCGCCATATTTTCATGGGTAGGCTCGAACGGGATCTGCAGGTCAGGCGCAATACGGATTGACCAGTTGAAGCTGTAAGCATCGCCGGTATCACGACGGTTCTCTTTCACCAGCGGCATCGCTTTTTTCATCTGACGCGCCACTTCCGCCGCGTCGTCAATGATAATGCGGTAATGGCGACGCGCGTTCTCCCCCAGCGTATGCACGATAAACTCGTCCAGCACGCGGAAATAGTCGGCGCTCTCTTTCGGCCCGGTAAGGATCAGCGGCAGAACCTGATCTTTGTTGGCCGGGTTCATCAGAATACCCAGCAGATAGAGCAGCTCTTCCGCCGTTCCCACGCCGCCCGGGAAGATGATGATGCCATGAGCGATACGGACAAACGCTTCAAGACGTTTTTCGATATCCGGCATGATAATCAGCTCGTTAACCAGCGGGTTAGGTGGCTCAGCGGCGATGATGGACGGCTCGGTCATGCCGATAAACCGTCCCTCTTTGCAACGCTGCTGCGCGTGACCGACTGCCGCACCTTTCATTGGTGCTTCCATTGCACCCGGACCACAGCCGGTACAGATATTCAGCTCGCGCAGGCCAAGCTGCGTTCCGACCCGACGGGCATAGAGATATTCGGTTTCGTTAATCGAGTGGCCGCCCCAGCAGACGACCATGTTTGGTGCCTCGCCAACGTGCAGAGCGCGGGCGTTACGCAAAATGGAGAACACCAGGTTGGTGATATGAACGGAGCTTTCAAGATCGAGATGCTGGAAGCGGCCTGCATTGTGGATCTGCCCGTTAACAAACAGGATGTCGCGCAGGACGGCAAACAGGTTGGCCTGCAGGGAGCGAATAATGCGCCCGTCGACAAAGGCCTCTTCCGGCGGGTTGATCACTTCCAGTTTCACGCCACGCTCGCGGCGCAGCACGTTGATATCGAAGCTTTCGAAGCGGGACAGCAGTTCTTTACTGTTATCGGTCAGGCTTCCGGAGTTCAGGACGGCAAGTGAACAGTTACGAAACAATTGATAAAGATCGCTGCTGGCCGTGCGTTTAAGCATGTCCACTTCCAGCTGCGACAACATATCCATTGAGCCAAGCGGGCTAATATGTGTAATCAAGTGAGCTCCTTATGGGACGATTATCGTCATTCCCTTTGATTACAATAGCCCTGGCGTGTGACGTTTCACAACCTAAAGCGCGGAAGATACCGCGCATATTGTGAAAATATTTATATTATTGACGCACCAGCCGTCCGGTTGCTGGCACAAAATCGGTGTTGGTGCGCCACGGGTTAATGTCCAGCCCGCCGCGGCGGGTATAGCGCGCGTAAACGCTCAGCGTCTCTGGCTGGCAGAAACGCTGAATATCGTTAAAAATGCGCTCCACGCACTGCTCGTGGAATTCATTGTGATGGCGGAACGACACCAGATAGCGCAGCAGCTTTTCCCGATCGATTTTCGGGCCGCGATACTGGATTTGCACCGAACCCCAGTCCGGCTGGTGGGTGATCAGGCAGTTGGACTTCAGCAGATGGCTGACCAGCGTCTCTTCGACGACCTTTCCGCTCGCCGCGTTTTCGAGGTAATCGGCGCTGAATTCATAATTCTCCACCTCGATGTCCTGATCGTCGATGCAGGTCCCGTGGAAGTGGGCAATCGGCTGCCCCTCCAGCTCGTGCAGGCGATACAGCGAAACGCTCACCTTGCCTTGTGCACAGGCGGTTAAATCGCGCTCCAGCGTCTGCTGAACATCGTCCCAGCTGTTGAATTTGGTCTGGTTAAAGCTGTTGAGATAAAGCTTGAAGCTTTTGGATTCCACCAGATTCTGGCTGGCGTAATCCAGCTCAACGTGGCCGACCGCTACCTGCGGCAGGCCGCGCGCGTTGAGCCACGAGAGTTCATACAGCGTCCAGATATCGCCGCCCACGAACGGCAGCGCGCCCGCGTGCAGGCCCAGCGGATCGCGATTCAGGCTGCGCGGCACACCCTGCAGCAGGCTTGCATCGTAGGTGTCGCGGTAATCGGTCGATTTACCCAGCGTTAAGCCGGTTAACGCCTGATGATTTTCGTAAGACATGTTTCATAGCCACTTTACAGGTACACTTATGGGCTGAGTTTATCCTGTCTTACAAGAAGAGAGAAATCGGTGGACATCGAAACCGCAAATGCCCTTACTTCCTTCACCACCCGTTATTGCGACGCATGGCATGAAAAGCACGGGACATGGCCGCAACGCGCTGATTTATACGGCGTCCCATCGCCATGCATTATTTCTTCAGTTGACGATTACGTTATCTGGCAGCCAAAACCTTTCGGCGGCGAGCAGAATGTAAATGCGGTTGAACGGGCAATGGACATTGTGGTACAACCAGCGGTTCATGCGTTTTATACCACGCAGCTGGCAGGGGATATGCCTGCGCGCTTTGCTGATATGACGCTGACGCTGTTGCAGACCTGGAGTGAAGACGATCTGCAGCGAGTTCAGGAAAACCTCATTGGTCATCTGGTCACGCAAAAGCGCCTTAAGCTTTCTCCGACGCTCTTTATCGCCACGCTGGACAGCGAACTGGATGTGATATCCGTCTGCAACCTGTCCGGAGAAGTGATTAAAGAGACTCTCGGCACCCGCAATCGCGAGATTCTCGCCCCCTCCCTTGCGGATTTCCTTACCCGACTTGAGCCACTTCTGTAATCCATGATGCTATGGCGCGTGTGAGAGATCTCTTACACAGTTTGTGAGAGATCGCTGGAACATTCAGTATTGCCTCATTTAATTGAGATTAATATCACTCTGTTTTTCAATGAATTAGTTGTTCATCGCCTTTTATTGGGGGATTTCTTACGGCTTACAGTGCTCGCAGGGTGGGTTGTAAGACGAAGCGGAATAGCGGATTCTATCTCCGTCGACAGGAGGCCGACACGAGAAACGAACATCAGGATGATGGCGTTTCTTACTCAGGACACGTCAGGATGGCGCTGCAGGAAGGCTTCAGGATGAAGCAAAAGGATAACGCAGGATGCGTAAGGGACACCTCCAGGAAGGAGAACGAGAGCCGGTCAGGATGGTCGGTGGGTCAGGAAGGCCAGGACGTTTCAGGATGAAACAAACACGTCAGGAAGATGTGTGCAGGATGCAAAAGGTAGACGGATGACCAGGCCTTCGGGCATCAGGAAAAGTTGTCACGGATGAGCAGGGAGCACGAATTGTAGCTGGAATGCTGCGAAACGAACCGGGAGCACTGTTTTTACAGTGCTCCCTTTTTTATTTCTGCCTTCCGCAATGCTATGCTGCGCGCCGTTCACTTTTTCAGTTGGAGTTACTATGACGCAACACGATAGCGTTCGTGCTCAGTTGCACGCCATCGAAGCCCTTTTGCGCCAGCATCAGCTGTGGCAGGAGACCGCGCCGAAGCCGGAAGCGTTCGCCAGTACCCAGCCATTCTGTCTGGACACGCTGGCACCGTTCGAGTGGCTCCAGTGGGTATTAATTCCGCGCATGCACGCCCTGCTGGAAGGGGGGCACCCGCTGCCGCAGGCGTTTGCTGTCTCTCCCTATTATGAAATGGCGCTTGAGGCGACGCACCCTGCGCGCGATGTGATGTTGGTTGAGCTGGAAAAACTGGACGCGCTGTTTGCTGGTGAAGATGCATGACGCTTGAGATCCTCTATCAGGACGAGTGGCTGGTGGCGGTGAATAAACCGTCTGGCTGGCTGGTGCACCGCAGTTGGCTGGATCGTGATGAGAAAGTGGTGGTGATGCAAACCGTGCGCGACCAGATTGGTCAGCATGTGTTTACCGCGCACCGCCTCGACAGACCGACTTCCGGCGTGCTGCTGATGGGGCTTTCCAGCGAAGCTGGCCGCTTGCTGGCGCAGCAATTCGAGCAGCATCAAATCCAGAAGCGCTACCACGCGATCGTCCGTGGCTGGCTGACCGAATCCGCCACACTGGACTATCCGCTGGTGGAAGAGCTGGACAAAATTGCCGACAAATTTGCCCGCGATGATAAAGGCCCGCAGCCCGCGGTGACGGATTATCGCGGTATGGCGACCACGGAAATGCCGGTGGCAACCAGCAAATTTCCCACCACGCGCTATAGCCTTGTTGAGCTTTTGCCTAAAACCGGGCGTAAACACCAGCTGCGCCGCCACCTTGCACACCTGCGCCACCCGATTATTGGCGACAGCAAGCACGGCGATCTGCGCCAGAACCGCAGCGCGGCAGAGCACTTCGGCTGTAACCGGCTGATGCTGCACGCCAGCGAACTTAGTCTGAATCATCCTTTTACCGGTGAATTTCTGACTATCCGTGCGGGGCTGGACGACGTCTGGATGCAGGCGCTGTCACAGTTTGGCTGGCTGGGACAACTCCCCGAAAATGAAAGGGTTGAGTTTGTAACAGGCAACGTTCAGGATGAACAGTAAGCGCATTCATTATGGGAAAATATCATGGCTGAAGTAGGCATTTTTGTCGGCACGATGTACGGCAATTCGCTGCTGGTAGCGGAAGAGGCTGAGGCGATTTTGGCAAGCCAGGGTCATAAAGCCACGGTTTATGAAGACCCGGAGCTGGCGGACTGGGAAAAGTATAAAGATAAATACATTCTGGTGGTGACCTCCACCACCGGGCAGGGCGATCTCCCGGACAGCATCATGCCGCTGTTCCTGGGCATTAAAGACCAGCTTGGCTACCAGCCAGACGTTCACTACGGCATCATTGCCCTGGGCGATAGCTCTTATGCCAACTTCTGCGGCGGCGGTAAGCAGTTTGATGCGCTGTTGCAGGAACAGAGCGCCCAGCGCGTCGGCGAGATGCTGCTGATTGATGCGGGTGAGCATCCTGAACCCGAGAGCGAGTCGAACCCGTGGGTTGAACACTGGGCAACGCTTCTTAAATAGTTTCGTAGGCCGGGTAAGGCGTAGCCGCCGCCCGGCAACAAAGCCGCATCCAATCCTCAATTCCGTGAAGTATCTTCCAATACTTTGGGCTTATGCCCCAAACCACGTTCCCCACCCCCTTCAATGTTGTGTTTTTGCACGGTGAGAGAACGCGTCACTCCTTCATATACTTTTCCGGTCACTATAAAACGGCTTCAGGCCGTACCAAAACGACAAAACTAATCTCATTCTGATTACCCTACCGGTGCTGTACAGAATGAACCAGGCGAAAGCTATGTTTCAGGAGTGCAACAATGAGTACATTAAGCCACGCAGCGAGCAGCGCTGAGAAGCGCACCAATGCCCGCTACTGGATAGTGGTGATGCTGTTTATCGTCACATCCTTTAACTATGGTGACCGCGCCACGCTGTCGATTGCCGGTTCAGAAATGGCAAAAGATATCGGCCTTGATCCGGTGGGCATGGGTTACGTTTTCTCTGCATTCTCATGGGCCTACGTCATCGGGCAAATTCCTGGCGGCTGGCTGCTGGACCGCTTTGGCTCTAAACGCGTCTATTTCTGGTCCATTTTTATCTGGTCTGCTTTTACCCTTTTGCAGGGCTTCGTCGATATCTTCAACGGTTTTGGCATCATCGTGGCGCTCTTTACGCTGCGCTTCCTGGTGGGCCTGGCGGAAGCACCTTCCTTCCCGGGTAACAGCCGCATTGTCGCGGCCTGGTTCCCGGCGCAGGAGAGGGGAACGGCGGTGGCGATTTTTAACTCTGCACAGTACTTTGCAACGGTCATCTTCGCGCCAATCATGGGCTGGCTGACGCATGAGGTGGGCTGGTCGCACGTCTTCTTCTTCATGGGCGGGCTTGGGATCGTCATCAGCTTTATCTGGCTGAAAGTGATCCACGAACCAAACCAACACCCCGGCGTGAACAAAAAAGAGCTTGAGTACATTGCCGAGGGCGGGGCGCTGATCAATATGGATCAGAAGTCCGAGAAAGCAAAAGTTCCGTTCAGCCAGAAATGGGCTCAGATCAAACAGCTCGTTGGCTCACGCATGATGATCGGTATCTATCTCGGCCAGTACTGTATCAACGCCTTAACCTACTTCTTTATCACGTGGTTCCCGGTGTACCTGGTGCAGGCGCGCGGCATGTCGATCCTGAAAGCGGGGTTTGTCGCATCGGTCCCGGCAATCTGCGGCTTCATCGGCGGCGTGCTTGGCGGGGTCATTTCCGACTGGCTGATGCGCCGTACGGGTTCGCTGAATATCGCGCGTAAAACGCCGATTGTGCTCGGCATGCTGCTCTCCATGACCATGGTGTTCTGTAACTACGTCAGCGCCGAGTGGATGATTATCGGCTTTATGGCGATGGCCTTCTTTGGCAAAGGCATTGGCGCGCTGGGCTGGGCGGTAATGGCGGACACGGCACCAAAAGAGATCAGCGGCCTGAGTGGCGGTCTGTTCAATATGTTCGGCAACGTTTCAGGAATTGTTACGCCTATCGCTATCGGCTACATCGTCGGCACCACCGGCTCCTTTAACGGTGCGCTGATTTATGTCGGGGTACATGCGCTGGTGGCGGTGCTGAGCTACCTGGTGCTGGTGGGCGATATCAAGCGCGTCGAACTTAAACCTGTTGTGGAGCGCGGATAATGACAACGCAATCAAGCCCCGTCGTCACGGAAATGAAAGTTATCCCGGTGGCCGGTCAGGACAGCATGCTGCTCAATATCGGCGGCGCGCACAACGCCTGGTTTACCCGCAATATTGTGGTGCTGACCGATAGCGCAGGCAATACCGGGGTGGGTGAAGCTCCTGGCGGAGAGGTGATCTACCAGACGCTGGTTGATGCCATTCCGCAGGTGGTGGGTCAGGAAGTGGCACGTCTGAACAAGGTGGTTCAGCGGGTGCATAAGGGTAATCAGTCTGCTGATTTTGATACGTTTGGAAAAGGTGCCTGGACGTTTGAACTGCGCGTCAACGCCGTTGCTGCCCTGGAGGCGGCTCTGCTGGACCTGCTCGGTAAAGCCCTGAATGTGCCTGTCTGCGAGCTGCTGGGGCCGGGTAAACAGCGTGAGGCGGTCACCGTGCTGGGCTATCTGTTCTACGTTGGCGATCGCAATAAAACCGATCTCCCGTATCTGGCTCACACACCGGGCGCTCACGACTGGTATCAGCTGCGCCACCAGGAGGCGCTGTCCAGCGAGACGGTTGTGCGCCTGGCGGAAGCCGCGCAGGATCGCTACGGCTTTAAGGATTTCAAGCTTAAAGGCGGCGTACTGCCCGGCGAGCAGGAGATTGAAACGGCCCGGATGCTGAAAAAACGCTTCCCGGAGGCGCGCATCACCGTTGACCCGAACGGCGCATGGCTGCTGGATGAGGCGATTAGCCTGTGTAAAGATCTCGGAGACGTGCTGACCTACGCGGAAGACCCGTGCGGCGCCGAGCAGGGCTTCTCTGGCCGCGAGGTGATGGCCGAATTCCGCCGCGCTACCGGGCTACCGGTTGCGACCAATATGATCGCCACCAACTGGCGCGAGATGGGCCACGCGGTGATGCTGAACGCCGTCGATATTCCGCTGGCAGACCCGCATTTCTGGACGCTCTCCGGCGCGGTGCGCGTGGCGCAGCTGTGCAATGACTGGGGCCTGACCTGGGGCTGCCACTCCAATAACCATTTCGATATCTCGCTGGCGATGTTTACCCACGTTGGCGCGGCGGCGCCGGGTAACCCGACCGCCATCGACACCCACTGGATTTGGCAGGAAGGCGAAGCCCGCCTGACGAAAAATCCGCTGGAGATCAAAAACGGCAACATTGCCGTACCGGATGCGCCGGGGCTGGGCGTGGAGCTTGACTGGGATCAGATCCATAAAGCGCATGAGGCGTATAAAAAGCTACCTGGCGGCGCGCGTAACGACGCGGGCCCGATGCAGTACCTTATCCCCGGCTGGACATTTGACCGTAAGCGCCCTGTTTTTGGACGTCACTGATAAAAGGATTACACGATGAGTACTTTTACGACCCCTGTCGTCACCTCCATGCAAATCATTCCGGTCGCGGGTCATGACAGCATGCTGATGAACCTGAGCGGCGCGCATGCGCCGTTCTTTACCCGCAATATCGTCATTATCAAAGACAATTCCGGCCATACCGGCGTGGGTGAAATTCCGGGCGGGGAGAAGATCCGCAAAACGCTGGAAGATGCTATTCCGCTGGTGGTGGGCAAAACGCTGGGTGAGTACAAAAATATCCTCAACACCGTGCGCAGCACCTTCGCCGATCGCGATGCGGCTGGCCGGGGTCTGCAAACTTTCGACTTGCGCACCACTATCCACGTGGTCACCGGCATTGAAGCCGCGATGCTCGATCTGCTGGGCCAGCACCTGGGCGTGAACGTTGCGTCGCTGCTGGGCGAGGGACAGCAGCGCACGGAAGTGGAAATGCTGGGCTACCTGTTCTTTGTCGGCAACCGCAAACTGACGCCGCTGCCGTACCAGAGCCAGCCGGATGAATCATGCGACTGGTATCGTATTCGTCACGATGAAGCCATGAATCCGGATGCGGTGGTGCGCCTGGCGGAAGCCGCGTACGAAAAATATGGCTTTAACGATTTCAAACTGAAAGGCGGCGTGCTGGCGGGAGAAGAAGAGGCCGAAGCCATTACCGCGCTGGCAAAACGTTTCCCGCAGGCGCGCGTCACGCTGGATCCAAACGGCGCGTGGTCGCTTGATGAGGCGATCAAAATTGGTAAGCAGCTCAAGGGCGTACTGGCCTACGCCGAAGATCCATGCGGGGCAGAGCAAGGTTTCTCCGGTCGTGAAGTCATGGCCGAATTCCGTCGTGCAACAGGGCTGCCGACAGCGACGAATATGATCGCCACCGACTGGCGTCAGATGGGACATACCTTATCCCTCCAGTCCGTGGACATTCCGCTGGCGGATCCGCACTTCTGGACGATGCAGGGATCGGTTCGCGTGGCGCAAATGTGCCACGAATTTGGCCTGACCTGGGGCTCACACTCTAACAACCACTTCGACGTGTCGCTGGCGATGTTCACGCACGTTGCCGCTGCTGCGCCGGGCACGATTACTGCAATCGACACGCACTGGATCTGGCAGGAGGGGAACCAGCGCCTCACTAAAGAGCCGTTTGAGATCAAAGGCGGCATGGTGCAGGTGCCGTCCACGCCGGGGCTGGGCGTTGAGCTGGATATGGATCGGGTAATGAAAGCACACGAGCTGTATCAGAAACACGGTCTGGGCGCGCGCGACGACGCGATGGCAATGCAGTATCTGATCCCCGACTGGACATTCGACAATAAACGTCCGTGCATGGTACGATAAACGCATTGGAACCGCTCCCATGAGCGGTTCTCTACGTGGTGTATGCTTAACGTAACGACTATGCGTAAGGATGGCTTATGAAAATTGTTATCGCACCGGACTCGTATAAGGAAAGTTTGAGTGCGCTTGAGGTTGCGACAGCGATAGAGCGTGGTTTCCGTGAGATTTTTCCCGAGGCGGAGTACGTCAAACTGCCGGTCGCAGATGGTGGTGAAGGTACGGTTGAGGCGATGATTGCGGCAACCCGCGGGCGAATTGTGCATGTCCCGGTGACCGGTCCCCTCGGCGAGCGCGTGGACGGGTTTTATGGGATATCCGGTGACGAGCAAAGCGCCTTTATCGAAATGGCGGCGGCAAGCGGTCTGGAGCTGGTTGCACCTTCGCAGCGTGACCCCCTGAAAACCACTTCGTGGGGCACCGGTGAACTTATCCGCCACGCGCTGGATGCGGGCGTTAAGCATATCATCATCGGTATCGGCGGCAGCGCCACCAATGACGGCGGCGCCGGTATGGTGCAGGCGCTGGGTGCGAAGCTGCTGGATGCCAGTGAACAGCCGCTGAAGCAGGGCGGGGGCGAGCTGGGAAAACTTGCGCGTATTGACCTGAGCGAGCTGGACACGCGGCTGGCGGAGTGCCGGATTGAAGTCGCCTGTGATGTGACGAATCCGCTCACCGGCAAGGATGGCGCGTCAGCCGTCTTTGGCCCGCAAAAGGGCGCTACACCCGAGATGATCGTCACCCTGGACAACGCGCTTGCACAGTATGCGCGGATCATTGCCCGGGATCTGGATATCGATGTGCTGAACCTCGCTGGCGGCGGCGCGGCGGGGGGAATGGGAGCGGCGCTATACGCCTTCTGCGGCGCGCAGCTGCGCCAGGGCATTGAGATCGTGACCGATGCGCTTCGCCTGGCCGATCAGGTGGCCGATGCGGATCTGGTGATCACGGGGGAAGGTCGCATCGACAGTCAGACGATCCACGGTAAAGTGCCGGTGGGGGTGGCGAAAGTGGCGAAACGCTTTAACAAACCCGTTATCGGCATTGCGGGTAGCCTGACGGCGGATGTTGGTGTGGTACACGATCACGGCTTAGACGCGGTGTTTAGCGTGATCTACACCATCTGCTCGCTGGAGGACGCACTGGAAAATGCCAGCGCGAATGTACAGATGGCCGCAAGGAATATCGCGGCGGTGCTGAAAGTAGGGCAGGCATTTTAACCGTGATTGCCGGGTGGTGGCTTCGCCTTACCCGGCCTACGTTAGCGCACCTGTAGGCCCGGTAAGCGTAGCGCCACCGGGCTTTTACCTCAGCTCCCCAACACCTTCATCGCTTCCCGCGTCACGTTATCCATCTCATCCAGCAGCTCCAGGAACTCCGGTTCAAGCTCCGATTCTGGCGTACCCGCGCGCAGCTGCTGTTCCAGCAGCTGGCAGAGATTTTTCAGCCGCGGTACGCCGCTGTAGCCGCAGCTGCCGTGCAGCTTGTGGATAGCGTCCACCAGGTCTTCCGGATTCTCGCCCACCAGCTGCTCTTCCACCTTATTACGAATTTCCGGCAGAAATGCGACCAGCATCTGCAGCATGTCACGGGCTAAATCGGCTTTACCAGCCGCCTGGCGCAGCGCAAGCTGCCAGTCAAAGGTCGCGTTCTGATTGACGCTGAGCTCAACCGGCTCGCTGGACACCGTGTACGTCCCGCCAATATGCCCCGGCTTATAGCGTAACAGCAGGTTATGAAGCTTCTCTTCGTCGATTGGCTTCGCCAGATAATCATTCATCCCGGCGCTCAGCAGCTTCTCTTTCTGACCGGCCATTGCATGCGCGGTGACTGCAATCACCGGAGTTTGCTGCTGATGCGGAAGCTGGTGGATCAGCTCGCAGGCACGAATGCCGTCCATGCCTGGCATCTGAATATCCATCAGGATTAGATCGAACTGCATCTGCTTAGCCTGTTCCACCGCCTGCGCACCGCTGGTGCACAGCTCCACATGCTGAACCTGGTCTTCAAGCAACGCGCCAATAAGCTTCAGGTTTGCCGGATTATCGTCCACCGCCATCACGCTCATCGGCAGTTTTTGCTCATCGTTAACCAGCGGCAGGGCATGCTGGCTCAGCAGGCAAAACTCGGTGAGCGCGGGCAGGAGACGGGTTGCCGTGAGCGGTTTCAGCAGACACGCGGCCGCTCCGTCATTCTTCAATTCCTCCGCATTGAGCTGGGCATGGCAGGGCAGCGCCAGCAGCAGATAGTCCGTCATCGACGCGGCTTTCGCCAGGCGCTCCTGCTGCATAGTCAGTTCTCCAGTGAAGGTAACCGGGATCCCCATCAGCAAAATGTCATAGTGCTCAACGGCAAGCGCAGAGAAGGTTGGGCTGTAGACCACCTCCAGCGGCGTGGTACTTAAGATATCCAGCGCGCACTGTGCCGCCGCCGCGTTAGGCTCGACGTAGGCCAGGCGCTTACCTTTCAGACAGTCCGTCACCGGGCCGTCGGTCAGCACGTTTGGATTGAGGTCGAGGTTAATATGGAACCAGAAGGTTGAGCCGCGGTTTGGCTGGCTGTGGAAAGAGATATCACCGCCCATCTCGTTTACCAGCCTTTGCGTGATCACCAGCCCCAGGCCGGTACCGCCATGACGGCGGGAAATGCTGGCATCCGCCTGGCGGAAGGCCTGGAACAGACGCGACTGATCCCGCTCCGGAATGCCGATGCCGGTATCGCGGATCTGAACCTCAATCTGTACCTTGTTATTACTGATCGCGCGTTTTTCTACCAGAATGTCGATATTGCCGCTTTCGGTGAATTTAATCGCATTCCCGACAAGGTTGGTTATGACCTGCTGCAGGCGCAGCGGATCGCCAATGACGTTATCCGGCACGTCGTTTTTAATGTTGAGCGTCAGCTCAAGGCCTTTATCGTGCGACGAATGCGCGAGCAGCGTCACCACCTCATCAAGCGTACTGCGCAGCGGGAAGGGAATGCTCTCCAGGATCAGCTTGCCAGCCTCCAGCTTGGAGAAGTCCAGCACGTCGTTAATGATCGCCAGCAGGTTGTTGGCCGAGCGTTCAATGGTGTGCAGGTGATCGCGCTGGGTCGGGTTAAGCTCGCTTTTGAGCGTCAGGCGGGTGAAGCCGATCACGCCATTGAGCGGCGTACGCAGCTCGTGCGACATATTGGCCAGGAATTCCGACTTAATACGCGCCGCCTCCTGCGCGCGCTTTTTCGCCAGATCCAGCTCAACGTTCTGGATCTCCATCTGCTCCAGCGTTTCGCGCAGGTCAGAGGTGGCCTGGTCAACGTTATGCTGCATCTCTTCATGGTACGCCGCCAGCGACATCGCCATCGAGTTGATGCCGTTCTTCAGCATATCCAGCTCGCCCAGCATAAACCCTTCCACCCGGCTGTCGAGCTGTCCGCGGCGGATGCGGTCAACCGTGTTAACCATATTGCGGATGGGGCCCGTCACGTCGCGCATCAGACGCCAGCCGAAGATCAGTGCGATACCAATGCAGAACAGCATCATCACGCCAGAGATGAAGATTTCTTTGTACTGCTGGAGCCGGACCGACTTGAGATCCAGCTCCAGCGCCACATATCCCAGCATGTTATCGCTGGATTTAGCGTCGGATTGCGCAGACTCATCCGGTGAATAGCTTTCCGACACGATCGGCGTGCGCAGGATCATGATATCGCCGCGCCGCAAGACGGTGAGATGGCGAGGGAAGGGCGTACCGTCCGGGATCTTCAGAGCCGCCGGGTCGAGATGAAAATTCGAGGTGACAAACAGGCGGTTATGTTCGTCGTAGACGGAAATGGCGCGGACGATATCCGAGTGGCGTCGGTGGAGTACGCTGATCAACTGCCCAATGGATTCGCGGTTTTGCAGGTTCATTCCGTACTCGCTGGAGACGGCGAGCGGTTCGATGATGCTGGCGCCTGCATCCTCAAGCTGCCGCTGCAAATCGTTATAGCGGTGCACCACAAAGAAGATACTCAGCAGCAAACCGATGAGAACGGTGGGGGCGAGGATCAAAATCATCATGCGCGCGCGCAGGCTGTAGTTGGTCATGGCGTTCCGTTATGGGACAATTAAGAGAATTATGTTTATGTGAGAAAAATCTCGGCGATGGCGCAATTCTACTCTGCAAAGCGACGCGTGACGACGCGTCAAATCATTACTGTTGAAGCCACGGACCTCGATCCTTTTGGTCAGGGAGTGGCTCGTCACAATGGTAAGACTCTGTTTATAACAGGTTTGCTGCCAGGAGAACGAGCAGAAATTACGCTGACGGAAGACAAACGTCAGTACGCGCGCGGGCAGGTGAAGCGTCGCCTCAACGATAGCCCGGAGCGCGTGGAACCCCGCTGTCCACATTTTGGCGTGTGCGGAGGCTGCCAGCAACAGCATGTGAGCACAGAATTACAGCAAAAAAGTAAAAGCCGGGCGCTGGCGCGTCTCATCAAACACGAAGCTGACGAGATTATCGCCGATGAGCCCTGGGGATATCGCCGCCGCGCGCGCCTGAGCCTGAGCTATCAGCCCAAAACGGAGCGGCTGGAGATGGGTTTTCGCAAAGCGGCCTCCAGCGATATTGTTGATGTAAAGCAGTGCCCCATTTTGGTGCCCCAGATTGAAGCATTGCTTCCGGACGTGCACCGCTGTCTTGCATCGCTGGATGGGGTGCGCGCATTGGGCCATGTTGAACTGGTGCTGGCAAACAACGGCCCGCTGATGGTGCTGCGCCACACCGCACCGCTGTCGAAGAAAGATCGCGAAAAACTGGAACGCTTTTCGCATTCTCATGAGCTTGCGCTTTTCCTCGCGCCGCAAAGCGAGATACTTGAGCAGGTAACGGGTGAAGCCCCCTGGTATGCGTCAGACGGGCTACGCTTAACGTTCAGCCCGCGGGATTTCATTCAGGTGAATGATGGCGTTAACCAGCAGATGGTTGAGAAAGCGCTGACGTGGCTTGACGTAAAGCCCACTGACCGGGTACTCGATCTGTTCTGCGGCATGGGCAATTTTACCCTGCCGCTGGCGCGCAGAGCCGCAAGCGTGGTCGGTGTGGAAGGCGTTGAGGCGCTGGTAGCCAAAGGCCAGGAGAACGCCCAACAGAACGGCTTGCAAAATGTGACGTTCTTTCATCAAAATCTTGAGGAAGATGTCACCCGGCAGCCGTGGGCAAAGCAGGGCTTTGACAAAATCCTTCTCGACCCGGCGCGTGCAGGCGCACCGGGCGTGATGCAGCATATTATTAAACTCGCGCCTGAGCGTGTGGTCTATGTTTCCTGTAACCCGGCAACGCTTGCCCGGGACAGTGAGGCATTAATCAGCGCGGGTTACCAGATTCGGCGTCTGGCAATGCTGGACATGTTCCCGCACACTGGACACCTGGAATCGATGGTGTTGTTCGAGCACATCTAATTTGTTTGGCTTGTCGACTTCGACAGGCCCTGGTCCCTAAAGGAGAGGACAATGGTTGCGGTAAGAAGTGCACATCTCAATAAAGCTGGGGAATTTGACCCACAAAAATGGATCGCAAGTCTGGGAATTTCCAGCCAGCAGTCGTGTGAACGCTTAACCGAAACCTGGGCCTATTGTCTGCGCACCACGCAGGGGCATCCGGATGCCGATCTCCTTCTGTGGCGCGGCGTTGAGATGGTTGAAATCCTGTCCATGCTGAACATGGACATCGAAACGCTGCAGGCCGCGCTGCTGTTCCCTCTCGCGGATGCGGACGTGGTCAGCGAAGATGTGCTGCGCGACAGCGTCGGGAAATCCGTCGTTGCGCTGATCCACGGCGTGCGCGATATGGCGGCTATCCGCCAGCTCAAAGCCGCGCATACCGATTCCGTCTCCTCTGAGCAGGTTGATAACGTTCGCCGGATGCTGCTGGCCATGGTGGATGATTTCCGCTGCGTGGTCATCAAGCTTGCCGAGCGTATCGCCCACCTGCGTGAAGTGAAGGATGCGCCGGAAGACGAGCGCGTGCTGGCCGCCAAAGAGTGTACGAACATCTATGCGCCGCTGGCGAACCGCTTAGGGATTGGTCAACTGAAATGGGAGCTGGAAGATTATTGCTTCCGCTACCTGCATCCGGCGGAATATAAACGTATTGCCAAACTCCTGCATGAACGCCGTATCGATCGCGAGCACTACATCGACGAGTTTGTCGGTGGCCTGCGTCAGGCGATGAAAGAAGAGAACGTGCGTGCTGAAGTCTACGGCCGTCCGAAACACATCTACAGCATCTGGCGCAAAATGCAGAAGAAACATCTCGCCTTTGACGAGCTGTTTGACGTGCGCGCCGTGCGTATTGTTGCGGAGAGGCTCCAGGACTGCTACGCCGCGCTCGGGATAGTACACACGCACTTCCGCCACCTGCCGGATGAGTTCGATGACTACGTCGCGAACCCCAAACCAAACGGCTACCAGTCTATTCATACCGTGGTGCTTGGCCCCGGTGGCAAAACCGTCGAGATCCAGATCCGCACTAAACAGATGCATGAAGACGCCGAGCTGGGCGTGGCCGCGCACTGGAAGTACAAAGAAGGCACCTCCGGCGGGGCACGCTCCGGCCATGAAGACCGCATCGCCTGGCTGCGCAAGCTGATTGCGTGGCAGGAAGAGATGGCCGATTCCGGCGAAATGCTTGACGAGGTGCGCAGCCAGGTCTTTGACGATCGCGTCTACGTCTTTACCCCGAAAGGGGACGTTGTCGACCTGCCGGCTGGCTCCACGCCGCTCGATTTTGCCTACCACATCCACAGTGACGTGGGGCACCGCTGCATCGGGGCGAAAATTGGCGGGCGTATCGTGCCGTTCACCTATCAACTGCAGATGGGTGACCAGATTGAAATCATCACCCAGAAGCAGCCCAACCCGAGCCGCGACTGGCTTAACCCTAACCTGGGTTACGTCACCACCAGCCGTGGGCGCTCCAAAATTCACGCCTGGTTCCGCAAGCAGGATCGTGACAAAAACATTCTTGCCGGTCGCCAGATCCTTGACGACGAGCTGGAGCACATCGGCATCAGCCTGAAAGAGGCCGAGAAATTCCTGCTGCCGCGCTACAACTTCAACGAGCTGGACGAGCTGTTAGCGGCCATTGGCGGCGGCGACATCCGTCTCAATCAGATGGTGAACTTCCTGCAGGCGCAGTTCAACAAGCCTAGCGCGGAAGAGCAGGACGCGGCGGCGCTGAAGCAGTTGCAGCAGAAAACCTATGCGCCGCAGCAGCGCAGCAAAGACAATGGCCGCGTGGTGGTTGAAGGGGTAGGTAATCTGATGCACCACATCGCCCGCTGCTGCCAGCCGATTCCGGGGGACGACATCGTCGGCTTTATCACCCAGGGACGCGGGATTTCCATCCACCGGTCGGACTGCGATCAGCTTGCTGAGCTGCAGTCTCATGCGCCGGAACGTATTGTGGAAGCGGTCTGGGGGGAAAGCTACTCCGCCGGCTACTCGCTGGTGGTACGCGTCACCGCCAACGATCGCAGCGGCCTGCTGCGCGACATCACGACCATTCTTGCCAACGAGAAGGTCAACGTGCTGGGCGTCGCCAGCCGCAGCGATACCCGTGAGCAGCTTGCCACCATCGATATGACCATCGAAATCTACAACCTGCAGGTGCTGGGCCGCGTGCTGGGCAAACTGAACCAGGTGCCGGATGTGATTGACGCGCGTCGTCTGCACGGCGGTTAAATACACTCTTCTGTAGGCCGGGTAAGGCATAAGCCGCCACCCGGCATTTTTTTTCAGGACATAACCATGACTCAAATCGACCGCCTGCTCGGCATCATGAAACGCCTGCGCGACCCGGAAAACGGCTGTCCGTGGGACAAAGAGCAGACTTTCGCGACCATCGCACCTTATACCCTCGAAGAGACCTATGAGGTGCTCGACGCTATTTCCCGCGAAGATTTTGACGACCTGCGCGGTGAACTCGGCGATCTGCTGTTCCAGGTGGTGTTCTACGCCCAGATGGCGCAGGAGGAAGGGCGCTTTAACTTTGACGATATCTGCGCCGCCATCAGCGACAAACTGGAGCGCCGCCACCCGCATATCTTTGGCGATGCCACCGCAGGGAACAGCGCAGAGGTGCTGGCCCGCTGGGAACAGATTAAAAGCGCAGAGCGCGCAGAAAAGTCCCAGCACTCGGCGCTGGACGACATCCCGCTGAGCCTGCCCGCGCTGATGCGCGCCCATAAAATCCAGAAACGCTGCTCAGCCGTCGGTTTTGACTGGACCTCCCTGGGCCCGGTGCTGGATAAAGTGCATGAAGAGATCGATGAAGTGATGCACGAAGCGCAGCAGGCGGTTGTGGATGAAGCAAAGCTGGAGGAAGAGATGGGCGATCTGCTGTTCGCCACCGTCAACCTTTCTCGCCATTTAGGGGTAAAAGCGGAAACCGCCCTGCAAAAAGCCAACCTGAAATTCGAACGTCGCTTTCGTGAAGTCGAACGGATTGTGGCCTCGCGCGGCCTGGAAATGAGCGGTATAGACCTCGATGCGATGGAAGAAGTCTGGCAGGAAGTAAAACGCCAGGAACATGATCTCTAACGGAATTTTGCGATCAAGCGCAATTTGTGTGATTTTTTAAATGACAAGCGCTTGATTTGCGTCAAAAACATTTACCCAAAAGGGGCTATTTTCTCACTCCTTATGTTTGTCATGGCCTGGAATGGAGACGGAGAATGAAAGTTTGTGGCGCTCGCCGTGTTCGGGTATACTACTTTCCCGTCCTGGTTATTCCATCGTTTCACCCTAACTTCTCAGGTTCAGCATGACAACGAACTATATTTTTGTGACCGGCGGGGTCGTATCCTCTCTGGGTAAAGGCATTGCCGCAGCCTCCCTCGCAGCCATTCTTGAAGCCCGTGGCCTCAATGTGACCATGATGAAACTGGATCCGTACATCAACGTCGATCCTGGCACCATGAGCCCAACCCAACACGGGGAAGTGTTCGTTACTGAAGACGGCGCTGAAACCGATCTGGATCTTGGCCACTACGAGCGTTTCATTCGTACCAAAATGACCCGTCGTAACAACTTTACGACTGGCCGCATCTATTCTGACGTGCTGCGTAAAGAGCGCCGTGGTGATTACCTGGGCGCGACCGTGCAGGTTATCCCACACATCACTAACGCCATTAAAGAGCGTGTCCTTGCCGGTGGCGAAGGGCATGACGTGGTGCTGGTTGAAATCGGCGGTACCGTGGGTGATATCGAATCCCTGCCGTTCCTCGAAGCGATTCGTCAGCTGGCGGTAGACATTGGTCGCGAACACGCGCTGTTCATGCACCTGACGCTGGTACCTTACATGGCGGCAGCAGGTGAAGTGAAAACCAAACCGACCCAGCACTCCGTTAAAGAGCTGCTCTCTATCGGTATTCAGCCTGACATCCTGGTTTGCCGTTCCGATCGCGCCATTCCGGCGAACGAACGTGCGAAAATTGCATTGTTCTGTAACGTGCCTGAAAAAGCCGTTATTTCAATGAAAGATGTCGATTCCATTTATAAAATCCCGGGCCTGTTGAAATCACAGGGTCTGGACGATTATATTTGTAAACGATTCAGCTTGAACTGTCCGGAAGCTAACCTGTCTGAATGGGAACAGGTTATTTACGAAGAAGCGAACCCGGCGGGCGAAGTGACTATCGGTATGGTCGGCAAGTACATCGAACTGCCGGACGCCTATAAGTCCGTTATCGAAGCGCTGAAGCATGGTGGTCTGAAGAACCGCGTCTCCGTGAACATCAAGCTGATTGATTCGCAGGATGTAGAAACACGTGGCGTTGAGATTCTGAAAGATCTGGATGCTATCCTCATCCCTGGCGGTTTCGGCTACCGTGGTGTTGAAGGCAAGATCGCCACTGCACGCTATGCGCGTGAAAACAATATTCCATACCTCGGCATCTGCCTGGGTATGCAGGTTGCGCTGATCGAATTTGCGCGCAACGTAGCGGGAATGGAAAACGCGAACTCTACGGAATTTGTGCCAGACTGTAAGTACCCTGTAGTGGCGCTGATTACGGAATGGCGTGACGAAGACGGTAACGTCGAAGTCCGTACCGAGAAGAGCGATCTGGGTGGCACTATGCGTCTTGGCGCACAGGCCTGCCAGCTGTCCGACGATAGCGTGGTTCGCCAGCTGTACGGCGAGCCGGTCATCACCGAGCGTCATCGTCACCGCTATGAAGTCAACAACATGTTGTTGAAACAAATTGAAGCTGCGGGCCTGCGTGTTGCGGGTCGCTCCGGGGATGATCAGTTAGTCGAGATCATTGAAGTGCCAAACCATCCGTGGTTTGTTGCCTGCCAGTTCCACCCGGAATTTACTTCAACGCCGCGTGATGGACATCCGCTGTTTGCAGGCTTTGTGAAAGCCGCCAGCGAGTACCAGAAGCGTCAGGCGAAGTAAAAAAGTTAGAACGGCAACGCGTACCTTTGGTACGCGTTGTTTGTCTGGAGTTTTAGTTTAACTTGTACTGAGGAAAATCTAATGTCCAAAATCGTTAAAGTCATCGGTCGTGAAATCATCGACTCCCGTGGTAACCCGACCGTTGAAGCCGAAGTTCATCTGGAAGGTGGTTTCGTCGGTATGGCAGCTGCTCCATCAGGGGCTTCTACGGGTTCCCGCGAAGCGCTGGAACTGCGTGATGGCGACAAATCCCGTTTCATGGGCAAAGGCGTACTGAAAGCGGTTGGCGCTGTTAACGGTCCTATTGCTCAGGCTATCGTTGGCAAAGATGCCAAAGATCAGGCTGGCATCGACAAGATCATGATCGATCTGGACGGTACTGAAAACAAATCTAACTTCGGTGCGAACGCAATCCTGGCCGTTTCCCTGGCGAACGCCAAAGCGGCAGCTGCTGCTAAAGGTATGCCTCTGTTCGAGCACATCGCTGAACTGAACGGCACCCCAGGCAAATACTCTATGCCTGTACCAATGATGAACATCATCAACGGTGGTGAGCACGCTGACAACAACGTTGATATTCAGGAATTCATGATTCAGCCAGTTGGCGCGAAAACCCTGAAAGAAGCGGTTCGTATGGGTTCTGAAGTGTTCCACAACCTGGCTAAAGTTCTGAAAGCTAAAGGTATGAACACTGCTGTTGGTGACGAAGGTGGCTACGCGCCAAACCTGGGTTCTAACGCAGAAGCACTGGCTGTTATCGCTGAAGCGGTTAAAGCAGCAGGCTACGAGCTGGGCAAAGACATCACCCTGGCGATGGACTGTGCAGCATCTGAATTCTACAAAGACGGTAAATACGTTCTGGCTGGCGAAGGCAACAAAGCGTTCACCTCCGAAGAGTTTACTCACTTCCTGGAAGACCTGACCAAACAGTACCCAATCGTTTCTATCGAAGACGGTCTGGACGAGTCTGACTGGGATGGTTTCGCATACCAGACTAAAGTACTGGGCGACAAAATCCAGCTGGTTGGTGACGATCTGTTCGTAACCAACACCAAGATCCTGAAAGAAGGCATCGAGAAAGGCATCGTTAACTCCATCCTGATCAAATTCAACCAGATCGGTTCTCTGACCGAAACTCTGGCTGCGATCAAAATGGCGAAAGACGCTGGCTACACCGCTGTTATCTCTCACCGTTCTGGCGAAACTGAAGACGCTACCATCGCTGACCTGGCTGTTGGTACCGCTGCTGGCCAGATCAAAACCGGTTCTATGAGCCGTTCTGACCGTGTTGCTAAATACAACCAGCTGATTCGTATCGAAGAAGCGCTGGGCGAAAAAGCACCTTACAACGGTCGTAAAGAGATCAAAGGCCAGGCATAATTGCTTAAGCCTTAAAATGAAAATGCCAGTCAAATGACTGGCATTTTTTTTGGCTATTTAAAATCGACCGCCATCTGTTCCGGGATACTCAATCCCCGGGTGGTTTGCACGCAGCGGGCGATATAATCCGTAAAACGAGGTGGCTTTGGCATCCCCATGCTGAGCAGTTTATCGTTGCTGAAGCGCACGTTCAGCGTGGCAAAGGCACCGTATAAACGCATTGCTCTCAGCATCAGCCGTTCATTGCACGGGCCAAAAATAGACTTCAGTTCACGACGCATTCTGACCAGCGTTTCGTAGCTTACCTGCGCGTACTTGTCGCCGACGGGCGCTTTCTCCAGCGCCTGCGCCATCGCCTGATCGATATCTGCAAAGCGAACGCTGTTCTCTTCCCCGGCAGAAATATGGACCACTTCCCCTGAATGTGCGTTGCTGCTCAGCAGCATTAACAGCGCATCGGCGCAATAATCCACCGGCACAACGTCGATCCGGTCTTCCATTGAGCACATAAACTTTTGCAGCATCAGCCCCATGCTAAAGACCCAGAAAATGCTGCTCGACGGCGTGCAGCCGTGACGGGTATGGCCGACGACGATGGACGGACGGGCGATGAGCAGCGGCAGATTTGGACACTCCTGACGCATCAGCTGTTCGATGGTTGACTTGGACCAGGTGTATTCCACCAGGTGCTCAGCATTTTCTCTGAATTCCGCACTTTCGGCGACCAGCGAATCCTGCTCCGGCGTGCATGACATTGCGGTGCCTACGTGCAGAAAACGCTGCAGCCCTGCGACCTGCTCCATGTGGCGCGCCAGCGCAAGGGTGCCTTCTACGTTCACCTTCCAGATCAGCGGGTTATTGCCAAATGACGCGACAGCCGCACAGTTTACGACATGCGTGACCTGGTTCAGTCGCGGATCGTTCAGAAAAGCCTCCGGCTGGCTGAGGTCGCCGATGAGGATATTGTCCACGCTCAGGGAGGCCAGTTTCTCCTCGGGAACGTTAAACTTACGCATGTTCTCCTGTACGCGCGCCAGCCCGCCCTGCGGATCGTCGGCACGGGCAAGCAAAAGGACTTTTACGGGTCGATCGCTGGTCAGGATTTTTTCAAGTACTGCACCGCCCAGAAAACCGGTCACGCCTGTAATCAATAACATCTTCATTGATACCGTCTCATTATGATTGATGAGGCGGATTGTAGGCGCGCAAAAGTAAACGGTATTTAAATAATAAAACGCCGGTACAGACCGCGTCTTAAGCTTATTTTAAGGAAAGAAAATCAGGTGGAGATATTTGACATTACGGAAACTGAAAAAATTCAATTTAATAAATATTATATTTCAATTTATTGAATTTATGATGTTTTTTATTTTCCTGTCAGGGCGGAAACTGTAATTCAAAATGTAATTAATAAAACACTTTGTTACACCAATCATTTATGCGCTAAATGAATTAAACCCCACTAAAGTGAAATCAGACGAGATTAAACGCAGGCTATTTTATTTAGCCTGCGAATGTTTTCAGAGCAACAGAGGAAGCGTCGCGCTGGCGGTCTGTTGGCTGACGTCAGCGTAATGGCTATCTCGCGCAATCAGGGAAGTGGTCAGCAATTCGACCAGCAGCATTACCCCAACTTTGGCATTAAGCGCCCCTGCGCTAAGCGGGCCTTCAGGCTTGGCGGCCACCAGCAGCATATCGCTAAGGGAGGCGAGAGGGCTGCGCGGGGTATTGCTGAGCGCCAGAACCTTCACGCCGCGCTTGCGGGCAAGCTTCACCACGTGCAGGAGATCCCGCGTTGAACCGGAGCTGGAGATGGCCACGACCAGCGTCTCTGCCGAAAGCGTCGTCGCGTTCATGGCCGCGCAGTGCATATCGCTAAACAGCTGCGCGGGTTTACCCAGTCGCAGCAGCTTGTAATGCAGATACTCGCCGAGTATAGCGCTGGCCGCGACGCCATAAATCTGCACGGACTGCGCCTGATGCAGCGCCAGTGCGGCTTTTTCAAGCAGTGACCGGTCAAGGAGCCTGGCGGTATCCTGCAGAGCCTGCACTGACTCATCCACCACAGTATCAATTTCATCCCCGGTCTCACGCGCGGGCTGGCTCTGCTGAATATCCAGCGCCAGTGCCATTTTAAATTCGTTATAGCCCTTGCAGCCCAGCGTCCGGCAAAGACGCGTCACGCTGGCCTCGCTGGTGTGGCTCTCGCGCGCCAGTTCAGTGATCGTCAGGTAGAGCACCCGGGCAGGATCGCTGAGAACAAACTCACCGAGTTTTTGTTGCGTTGGGCTGTACCCGGAAGCCTCCTGGCGTAGCTTCAGCAGCAGGTTTTCATTGTCTGACATGCTCGATCCTTAATGCGTTTCTCTGCGACTAGTGTGGCGGAAAGCGGGGGAAGGATGCCAGTCATTTTGAAAAAGTATGATCGTCCTCCTGGTTTTTGATGATAATTTTCTCTATTAAAAATTAATGTGGTAAAAATTTTCATCGTTTAATGGGGGGATGAAAAAATGATGCAAATATTCAGTGGGGCTTCTTCAGGGGGATGGTTTGAAAAAGCGCAGCGCTTTGGCAAATCCTTTATGTTGCCTATTGCCGTGTTGCCCGCAGCGGGTCTGCTGCTCGGTATCGGCGGGGCGTTATCAAATCCCAATACGCTGGCGGCCTATCCGTTTTTAGATGTGGGCTGGCTGCAGGCCATCTTCACCATCATGAGCAGCGCCGGTTCAATTGTGTTTGCAAACCTCTCGGTGCTGTTTGCGGTTGGGGTAGCCGTCGGGTTGGCAAAAAGCGATAAGGGCACGGCTGGTCTGGCGGCGCTACTCGCGTTTCTGGTGATGAACGCCACCATCAACGCGCTGCTGATCCTCACCGGTAAACTGGCGCATGAAAACCCTGGAGCCGTAGGGCAGGGCATGACCCTGGGTATTCAGACGCTGGAAACGGGCGTGTTTGGCGGCGTGGTTATTGGGCTGGTGACCTGCGTGCTGCACCATCGTTTCAACAAGATTGCGCTTCCGCAGTTCCTGGGCTTTTTTGGCGGCTCGCGTTTTGTCCCCATTATCAGTTCGCTCGCGGCGATACTCGTTGGCGCGCTCATGACCGTGATCTGGCCGCATTTCCAGAAACTGATTTTTGGTCTCGGCGGGCTGGTGGATGCCACCGGTTATCTGGGCACCCTGCTGTACGGCTTCATTTTACGCATGCTTGGCCCGTTTGGTTTGCACCACATCTTCTATCTGCCGTTCTGGACCACCGCGCTTGGCGGCAGCGAGATTGTTAACGGCCATCTGGTGGAAGGCACGCAGCGGATCTTCTTCGCCCAGTTGGCCGACCCGAACACGCAGCACTTCTATGAAGGCACATCGCGCTTCATGTCCGGGCGTTTTATCACGATGATGTTTGGCCTGCTCGGCGCGTGTCTGGCGATGTACCACACGGCGAAACCGGAGAACAAAAAGCGGGTTGCCGGGCTGCTGCTCTCTGCGGCGTTAACCTCGTTCCTGACGGGAATTACCGAGCCCATCGAGTTCTCCTTCCTGTTTATTGCCCCGGTGCTGTACGTCATTCATGCGCTGTTTGACGGGCTGGCGTTTATGTTCGCGCACATGCTGCACATCACCATCGGGCAGACCTTCTCCGGCGGCTTTATTGACTTCGTGCTGTTCGGCATTTTGCAGGGAGAGGCTAAAACCAACTGGATGTTCGTTCCGCTGGTCGGCGTGCCGTGGTTCTTCCTCTACTACTTCACCTTCCGTTATCTGATTAACCGCTTTGATTTCGCCACGCCGGGCCGGGAAAAGGAGGCGATGGTTGATGACGTCAGCCTGCCGCAGAGCGAGCGCGCCGTTGCGGTGATCGCCGGGTTAGGCGGAAAAGAGAATCTGGAAGAGGTGGACTGCTGCGCCACGCGGCTTCGCGTGACGGTGAAGGACGGCAGCAAAGTGAATGACGCGGCGCTGAAAGCCACCGGCGCGCGCGGCGTTATCGTGCGCGGTAACGGTGTTCAGGTCATCTATGGCCCACACGTCACGATTATCAAAAACGAAGTGGAAGAGATCTTATCGTAATGAAAACTGTACTGGATACCCTGAAAGGAAAACTGGTCGTCTCCTGTCAGGCGCTGGAAAATGAACCGCTGCACAGCCCGTTTATCATGTCGCGGATGGCGCTGGCAGCGGCACAGGGCGGAGCCGCCGCCATTCGCGCTAACAGTGTGGTGGATATCGCGGCCATTAAACAACAGGTCTCTTTGCCTGTCATCGGCATCATCAAACGGGATTACCCGGAAAGCCAGGTGTTTATCACCGCCACGATGAAAGAGGTGGATGAGCTCATGGCTGTCTCTCCGGAAATCATTGCCCTTGATGCGACGGCGCGGGAACGTCCTGGCGGTGAATCCCTGGAAACGCTGGTGACGCGCATCCGCTCACGTTACCCCTCGGTACTGCTGATGGCGGATATTTCCACGGTTGAAGAGGCCGGAACGGCGCAGGCGCTTGGCTTTGACTGCGTCGGCACTACGCTTTACGGCTATACGGCGGAAACGGCAGGTCATTCGCTTCCGGAGAACGACTGCGCGTTCCTGAAGGCTGTGCTGGCTGCCGTGACGGTTCCCGTGATTGCCGAAGGCAACGTGGATACCCCCGATCGCGCGGCCCGTTGTCTGGCGCTGGGCGCGCATACGGTTGTCGTCGGCGGGGCGATCACCCGCCCACAGCAAATTACCGGGCGTTTTATGGCGGCGATTGGCGCGCAAAGCACCGATGGAGCATGACCATCCGGCGGGGATCTGCGATACTTATCGTTTATCCCCTTTACTGAGATGACTATGCAGTACCCGATTAACGAGATGTTCCAGACCCTGCAAGGCGAGGGTTACTTTACCGGCGTTCCCGCTATTTTCATTCGTTTACAGGGATGCCCGGTTGGCTGTGCCTGGTGTGATACCAAACATACGTGGGATAAGCTCGCAGATCGGGAAGTGTCGCTGTTTAGCATACTGGCGAAAACCAAAGAGAGCGATAAGTGGGGCGCGGGCAGTGCAGAAGATCTGCTGGCGATTATTGGTCGCCAGGGCTGGACGGCGCGCCACGTGGTGATCACCGGCGGTGAACCCTGCATCCACGATCTGACGCCGCTGACCGAGCTGCTCGAAAAGAACGGCTACAGCTGTCAGATTGAAACCAGCGGCACCCATGAAGTGCGCTGCTCGCACACCACCTGGGTGACGGTATCGCCAAAAGTGAATATGCGCGGCGGGTATGACGTGCTGTCTCAGGCGCTGGAGCGCGCGGATGAAATTAAGCACCCGGTAGGGCGCGTGCGCGATATCGAAGCCCTGGACGAACTGCTGGCGACGCTGACGGATGAGAAGCTGCGGGTGATTGCCCTGCAGCCGATCAGCCAGAAAGAGGATGCGACGCGTCTGTGCATTGAAACCTGTATTGCGCGTAACTGGCGCCTGTCGATGCAGACGCACAAGTACCTGAATATTGCCTGAAAAAAAGCCCGGTGGCGCTAGCGCTTACCGAGCCTACGGTTCGAGGCTTTTGTAGGCCGGGTAAGGCGAAGCCGCCACCCGGCAAGCATCACTCCCCGCGATAGATACAGCCAGCGGTACAGGTCTCTTTGATCATCACCGCGCTCAGCAGCGGCACCAGCGGCTTCATCTGATCCCAAATCCATTTTGCCAGCACTTCGCTGGTCGGGTTTTCAAGGCCCGGGATATCATTCAGGTAATAATGATCCAGACGATCGTAGGTTGGCTTAAACGCGGCCTTCAGTTCGGCAAAATCCATGATCCAACCGGTATGCGGATCAACTTCACCGGTGATCTCAAGACGCACCATAAACGAATGCCCGTGCAGGCGGCCGCATTTATGTCCTGCAGGAACGTGCGGAAGGTGGTGGGCGGCTTCGAAGGTGAAATCTTTAAACAGTGTGGTGGACATGATCGCTCTCAGTAATGCGGAAAAAACCGCCGCATAGTACCGGAAAGCACAATTTTTAGCATTAACTAAAACGGCTCTGAACGGTGAACGCCCGGTATTCAGGGTGATTATTGGTTTTTATTCTTTTATTTCAAATGGTTATTCAATCGGTTTTATCGCTAAGAACGATAACTAAAACAGGTTAGTCCATTTGGTTATTTATTATTTCCATCCCTTCTTTAATTGTTATTATCCACGCCGTTAACCTTATCTTCAGTTTGGATTTATTCGCTTAAAGTCCGCTTGGCTACTGGAACATAACGACGCATGACAACACAGGCCCCACCTTCAAATTTGCTTCCCCTTAACCCGGAGCAACTGGCGCGCCTTCAGGCTGCCACCTCTGATTTTTCTCCCACTCAGCTTGCCTGGGTCTCCGGTTATTTCTGGGGAATGCTCAACCAGCAGCCTGGCGCTGTGGCTGGCGCACCGTCAACGGCTGTGGAAATTCCTGCCATTACGCTGATCAGCGCCTCGCAGACGGGCAACGCCCGCCGCGTGGCCGAAGCGCTGCGTGATGACCTGCTCGCGGCAAAACTGAACGTGAACCTGGTCAACGCCGGGGATTATAAATTCAAACAAATCGCGTCGGAAAAACTGCTGGTGGTGGTCGCCTCAACGCAGGGCGAAGGTGAACCCGCTGAAGAAGCGGTGGCGCTGCACAAGTTCCTGTTCTCGAAAAAAGCGCCAAAACTGAATGGCACCGCGTTTGCCGTCTTTGGCCTGGGCGATACCTCCTATGAATTCTTCTGCCAGTCCGGTAAAGACTTCGACAGCAAGCTGGCAGAGCTGGGCGCTGAACGCCTGCTGGACCGCGTAGATGCGGATGTGGAATACCAGACTGCCGCCGCCGAATGGCGTGCGCGCATCGTTGAGGTGCTGAAAGCCCGCGTCCCGAAAGAGTCGCCAGCGCAGGCCGCCGTGACCGCTGCGGGCACCGTCAATGAAATCCACACCAGCCCGTACACCAAAGAGTCGCCGCTGACGGCGAGCCTGTCGGTGAACCAGAAAATTACAGGCCGCGATTCGGAAAAAGACGTGCGCCATATTGAAATCGATCTTGGCGACTCGGGCCTGCGCTATCAGCCCGGCGATGCCCTGGGCGTCTGGTATCAGAACGATCCGGCGCTGGTGAAAGAGCTTGTCGAGCTGCTGTGGCTGAAGGGTGACGAGCCCGTCACCGTTGACGGCAAAACCCTGCCGCTCTCCGAAGCGCTGCAGTGGCATTTCGAGCTGACGGTGAACACGCCGAATATCGTCGAAAATTACGCCACCTTAACGCGCAGCGAATCCTTGCTGCCGTTGGTGGGCGACAAAGCGAAGCTGCAGCATTACGCCGCGACGACGCCGATTGTCGATATGGTGCGCTTCTCTCCGGCGCAACTGGATGCCGATGCGCTGGTTGGTCTGCTGCGTCCGCTGACCCCACGCCTCTACTCCATCGCCTCTTCGCAGGCTGAAGTGGAAAGCGAAGTGCATGTTACCGTTGGTGTAGTGCGCTACGACATCGAAGGCCGCGCCCGCGCGGGTGGGGCGTCGAGCTTCCTGGCTGATCGCGTGGAAGAAGAGGGCGAAGTGCGCGTCTTTATCGAGCACAACGACAACTTCCGCCTGCCAGCGAACCCGGAAACGCCGGTCATCATGATTGGCCCGGGCACCGGCATTGCGCCGTTCCGCGCCTTCATGCAGCAGCGTGCCGCAGATGAAGCGCCGGGTAAAAACTGGCTGTTCTTCGGCAACCCGCACTTTACCGAAGATTTCCTCTACCAGGTTGAGTGGCAGCGCTATGTGAAAGAAGGCGTACTGACCCGCATTGATCTGGCCTGGTCCCGCGACCAGAAAGAAAAAGTATACGTACAAGACAAACTGCGCGAACAGGGCGCAGAGCTGTGGCGCTGGATCAATGACGGTGCCCACATTTATGTCTGCGGCGACGCCAATCGCATGGCGAAAGACGTTGAGCAGGCACTGCTGGAAGTGATTGCCGAATTCGGCGGTATGGATGCCGAAGCGGCGGATGAATTTTTAAGTGAGCTGCGCGTAGAGCGCCGTTATCAGCGAGATGTCTACTAATGAGCGAAAAACATCCTGGCCCACTGGTGGTCGAAGGCAAACTGTCTGATGCCGAGCGCATGAAGGTAGAGAGCAACTACCTGCGCGGTACCATTGCCGAAGATTTAAATGACGGTCTGACCGGCGGCTTCAAAGGCGACAACTTCCTGCTGATCCGTTTCCACGGTATGTACCAGCAGGACGACCGCGATATCCGCGCCGAGCGCGCCGAACAGAAGCTGGAGCCGCGCCACGCGATGCTGCTGCGCTGCCGCCTGCCGGGCGGGGTGATCACCACCAAGCAGTGGCAGGCCATCGACAAATTTGCGGGTGAAAACACCATTTATGGCAGCATCCGCCTCACTAACCGTCAGACCTTCCAGTTCCATGGGATTCTGAAGAAGAACGTGAAGCCGGTACACCAGATGCTCCACTCCGTCGGGCTGGACGCGCTCGCGACCGCCAACGACATGAACCGTAACGTGCTCTGCACTTCGAACCCGTACGAGTCCGAGCTGCATGCCGAAGCGTATGAGTGGGCGAAAAAGATCTCCGAGCACCTGTTGCCGCGCACCCGTGCCTATGCGGAGATCTGGCTCGATCAGGAGAAAGTCGCCACCACCGACGAAGAACCGATCCTCGGCCAGACCTATCTGCCGCGTAAGTTTAAAACCACGGTCGTGATCCCACCGCAGAACGATATCGATCTGCACGCCAATGACATGAACTTCGTGGCGATTGCCGAGAACGGCAAGCTGGTTGGCTTTAACCTGCTGGTGGGCGGCGGCCTGTCCATTGAGCACGGTAACAAGAAAACCTACGCCCGCACCGCGAGCGAGTTCGGCTTCCTGCCGCTGGAGCACACGCTGGCCGTGGCGGAAGCGGTAGTGACCACCCAGCGCGACTGGGGCAACCGTACCGACCGTAAAAACGCGAAAACCAAATACACCCTGGAGCGCGTGGGCGTTGAAACGTTCAAAGAGGAAGTGGAGCGTCGCGCGGGCATCAAATTTGAGCCGATCCGCCCTTACGAATTTACCGGTCGCGGCGATCGCATCGGCTGGGTGAAAGGCATCGACAATAAATGGCATCTGACGCTGTTTATTGAAAACGGTCGTATTCTGGATTATCCGGGCCGTCCGCTGAAAACCGGTCTGCTGGAAATTGCGAAGATCCACAAAGGCGAGTTCCGCATTACCGCTAACCAGAATCTCATTATTGCCGGCGTGCCGGAGAGCCAGAAGGCGAAGATTGAGAAGCTGGCGCGCGATCACGGGTTAATGGATGCGGTTAAGCCGCAGCGTGAAAACTCGATGGCCTGCGTGTCGTTCCCGACCTGTCCGCTGGCGATGGCGGAAGCGGAACGTTTCCTGCCGTCATTTACTGACAAAGTGGAAGCGATTCTGGAAAAACACGGGATTCCGGACGAGCATATTGTTATGCGCGTGACGGGCTGCCCGAACGGCTGCGGCCGTGCGATGCTGGCCGAACTCGGTCTGGTAGGGAAAGCGCCGGGTCGCTATAACCTGCACCTGGGCGGTAACCGTATCGGCACGCGCATTCCGCGCATGTTCCGCGAGAACATCACCGAGCCGGAAATTCTTGATTCCATCGACGAGCTTGTCGGGCGCTGGGCGAAAGAGCGCGAAGCGGGTGAAGGCTTCGGCGACTTTACGGTGCGTGCGGGCATCATTCGCCCGGTGCTCGATCCCGCAAGGGATTTCTGGGAGTAACCACGAGAGGTAATTATGTCCGTACTCGATCTAAACGCCCTTAATGACCTGCCAAAAGTCGAACGCATTCTGGCCCTGGCAGAAACTAACGCCCACCTTGAAAAGCTGGACGCCGAAGGGCGCGTGGCGTGGGCGCTGGAAAATCTGCCGGGAGATTATGTGCTGTCGTCGAGCTTTGGTATTCAGGCGGCGGTCAGCCTGCATCTGGTGAATCAGATCCGTCCGGACATTCCGGTGATCCTCACCGATACCGGCTACCTGTTCCCGGAAACCTACCAGTTTATCGATGAGCTGACGGATAAGCTCAGGCTGAACCTCAAAGTCTACCGCGCGATGGAAAGCGCTGCCTGGCAGGAGGCGCGCTACGGCAAGCTGTGGGAGCAGGGCGTTGAGGGTATTGAGAAATACAATGAGATCAACAAAGTCGAGCCGATGAACCGGGCGCTGAAAGAGCTGAACGCGCAGACGTGGTTTGCGGGTCTGCGCCGCGAGCAGTCAGGGAGCCGCGCAACCTTGCCGGTGCTGGCGGTCCAGCGTGGGGTGTTCAAAGTGCTGCCGATTATCGACTGGGATAACCGCACGGTGTATCAGTACCTGCAAAAACACGGGCTCAAGTACCATCCGCTGTGGGAGCAGGGCTACCTGTCCGTGGGGGATACCCACACCACGCGCAAATGGGAACCGGGAATGGCGGAAGAAGAGACGCGATTCTTCGGGCTGAAGCGCGAGTGCGGGCTGCACGAAGGGTAAAATCTCACTGCCCCTCACCCCTGGCCTCTCCCCTTTGGGGAGAGGGTTAGGGTGAGGGGTGGGGAAAAAATAACGCACTACGCTTTCCCCGCTTTCGCCAGCTCCTTCACCAGCGGCAGCATCACTTTCACCACGTCGCGGCTGCGGTGTTCAATCCGCTGCGGCAGGGCGCGATCGATATGCTGCTGATTATCCAGCATCACATTATGCCAGCTTGTTCCGTCCGGGAAGGCCTTTGATTTGGCCCGCTGCTGGTAGCCGTCTTTTTCCCCCAGCGTCCAGTTTGTTGCTTCCACGTACAGCACCGGAATGCCCGCTTTATCGAACACTTCGCCGTCGTTACAGCAGCCCGTTCCACGTGGATAAGCCGGATTTCCACCGGGATTACTGGTGGCATAAACCCCATGGCTGCGGGCAATCGCCAGCGCCCGGTCGCGCGTCAGCTTGCGCACGGTACCCGGCGTACTCTGTCCGCTGTTGAAATAGAGCTTATCGCCAACGATTAAATTATCGAGGTTAATCACCAGCAGCGTATTTTTCTTCTCCTCAGCGCTCATCCGCTTAAGGAGATTCTCAGCGCCGAGTTTCCCTTCTTCTTCACCGCTGGTCGCCACAAAGCGAATACCGTATTTCGTCGGAATATTTTTAAGGCGTTCAGCCAGTTCAAGCATCACGCCGAGGCCTGCTGCGTTATCGTCCATGCCCTGTAGCGTCAGACCGCCGAGGTTGTTATCCGTATCGGCATCGCTCATCGGGGCGTAGGTATCCAGGTGCGCCATAATAATAATCTGTTCAGCCGCGCGACCTTCGTGCGCGGCAATCACCGTACTGCCGGTCACGTTATGCCAGTTTTTTGTTTTATTGCGTGAGGTATAGACGTAGCGGCTGTGAAACGAGCGGATATCGCTCTGGTAGCCCATATCGGCAAACTGCTGGCGAATATAGTCGGCGGAGAGCATCTCCGCGGGTGAGCCGGTCATGCGGCCAGGGAAGACGGTGGCAATATGCCGCGCCTGCATATTGGCGATTTCACCATAAGGTTGATTTTTTGCCTGAGCCGGAAGGATAAAGCAAACGCCGAGCGCCAGGGCAGCAATACGGTGGCGCGTTGCGGAAAACATAGTGAGTCCTTAAAAACAGAGCAAAATAATAACCCGCCTAGTATGAAACTGTGATCGTCCATACACAATTTGAATTGCTCTTAAATGCCCGAAATTTCGCGTGTTAAGCACTTTTTGGTATTTGCTTTTTCACGGCGTTATTCCATTGAGTAACTACTCATTCCAATTCGTAATTTCATTCGATCTAAGCCGCCCCCTATAGTCCCTCTATTCCTCGTTGTTAGTGAGTTGTTGCCTGTGGACTATCTGCCCCTTTTTGCCGCCTTAAAAGACCGACCGGTACTAATTGTCGGCACGGGTGAAATTGCCGAGCGCAAAATCGCGTTTTTGCAGCGCGCTGGGGCGCAGGTGCGGGTCGTTGCAGAGGCGGATTTTGACGAGTCGCAGATCGACAGCGTGGTGCTGGTGATTGCGGCTACTGAAAATCACGAACTTAACCGGCGGGTTTCCGACGCGGCCCAGGCCCGTCACCGCCTGGTGAACGTGGTGGACGACCAGCCGTTATGCTCGTTTATCTTCCCGTCAATCGTTGACCGTTCGCCGCTGCTGGTGGCGATCTCTTCCGGCGGCACCGCACCGGTGCTGGCGCGCGTTCTGAGGGAAAAAATCGAAGCGCTGCTGCCGACCAGTCTCGGACGCATGGCGGAGAAAGCGAGCTACTGGCGAAATCATCTTAAAACGCGTTTGACCAGCGTGGCGGAACGTCGTCGCTTCTGGGAGCGCGTGTTTCGCGGCCGCTTTGCCAGCCTGATGCAGGCGGGCAATGAGACGGCGGCACAGAAAATACTCGAAGACGAGCTGGATAACCCCGGCAGTACGGGCGGGGAGATCATTCTGGTGGGCGCGGGGCCGGGCGATGCCGGTCTGCTGACGCTGCGTGGCCTCCAGGTTCTTCAGGATGCGGACGTGGTGTTCTACGACCATCTGGTTACCGACGGCGTGCGCGAGCTGATCCGTCGCGACGCGGAGCAAATCTGCGTCGGCAAACGGGCGGGCGAGCACTCCGTCCCGCAGCATGAAACCAATCAGATGCTGATTGACGCCGCGAAAGCGGGCAAGACCGTGGTGCGCCTGAAAGGGGGCGATCCGTTTATCTTCGGGCGCGGTGGTGAAGAACTGCAGGCGGCAGCCGAAGCGGGCGTCCCGTTCCAGGTGGTGCCTGGCATCACGGCAGCATCGGCGGTGACGGCCTACGCCGGTATCCCGCTGACCCACCGCGATTACGCCCAGAGCGTGACCTTTGTGACCGGCCACTACAAGGCCGACAGCACGCCGTTCGACTGGTCGCATCTCGCCCAGAGCCGCCAGACGCTGGCGATCTACATGGGCACGATGAAGGCGGCAGACATCAGCGAACAGCTTATTCAGCACGGTCGCGAGGCGGCGACGCCGGTAGCCGTGATCTCTCGCGGTACGCGCGTCGATCAGCACGTTGCGACGGGCACGCTGGAACATCTTGCAACCCTGGCGAAAGACGCCCCGATGCCTGCCCTGATCGTGGTGGGAGAGGTGGTGCAGCTGCACAGCACGCTCGCCTGGTTTCAGCACACAACCGATACAGAAGGCTTCGGCGCTTCTGTTGTAAATTTGGCTTAAGGAACGGTTATGGACCAAAAACGACTTACTCACCTGCGGCAGCTTGAAGCGGAAAGTATCCATATTATCCGCGAAGTGGCCGCCGAGTTTTCTAACCCGGTGATGATGTACTCCATCGGTAAAGATTCCAGCGTGATGCTGCACCTGGCGCGTAAAGCGTTTTATCCGGGTACGCTACCGTTCCCGCTGCTGCATGTGGATACCGGCTGGAAATTCCGCGAAATGTACGAGTTCCGCGACCGCACCGCGAAGGCCTACGGCTGCGAGCTGCTGGTGCACAAAAACCCGGAAGGGGTGGCGATGGGCATTAACCCGTTCGTTCACGGCAGCGCCAAGCATACCGATATCATGAAAACCGAAGGGCTGAAGCAGGCGCTGAACAAATACGGTTTTGACGCGGCCTTCGGCGGCGCGCGCCGTGACGAGGAGAAATCCCGCGCCAAAGAGCGTATCTACTCCTTCCGCGACCGCTTCCACCGCTGGGATCCGAAAAACCAGCGCCCGGAGCTGTGGCACAACTACAACGGCCAGATCAACAAGGGCGAAAGCATTCGCGTCTTCCCGCTCTCGAACTGGACCGAGCTGGATATCTGGCAGTACATCTATCTGGAAAACATTGAGATCGTTCCGCTGTATCTGGCCGCCGAGCGCCCGGTGCTGGAACGTGACGGCATGCTGATGATGATCGACGACGATCGCATTGACCTGCAGCCGGGTGAAGTGATCAAAAAACAGATGGTCCGTTTCCGTACCCTCGGCTGCTGGCCGCTGACCGGCGCGGTGGAATCCAGCGCGCAGACGCTGCCGGAGATTATCGAAGAGATGCTGGTGTCTACCACCAGCGAGCGACAGGGGCGCGTGATTGACCGCGACCAGGCAGGCTCCATGGAGCTGAAGAAACGTCAGGGTTATTTCTAAGGAGCCGCCATGAACACCACTATTGCTCAACAAATTGCCAACGAAGGCGGCGTAGAAGCGTATCTGCATGCCCAGCAGCACAAGAGCCTGCTGCGCTTTCTGACCTGCGGCAGCGTCGATGACGGGAAAAGTACCCTGATTGGCCGCCTGCTGCACGATACGCGACAGATTTACGAAGATCAGCTCTCTTCCCTGCACAACGACAGCAAGCGTCACGGTACCCAGGGTGAAAAACTCGACCTGGCGCTGCTGGTCGACGGCCTGCAGGCGGAGCGCGAGCAGGGCATCACCATCGACGTGGCCTACCGCTACTTCTCTACTGAAAAGCGCAAATTTATTATCGCCGACACCCCGGGGCACGAGCAGTACACCCGCAATATGGCGACCGGTGCCTCCACCTGCGACCTGGCGATCCTGCTGATGGACGCCCGTAAAGGCGTGCTGGATCAAACCCGTCGCCACAGCTTTATCTCCACGCTGCTTGGGATCAAACACCTGGTGGTGGCGGTGAACAAGATGGATCTGGTGAACTTCAGCGAAGAGAAATTCGAGGAGATCCGCCAGAGCTACCTGACCTTTGCCGAACAGCTGCCGGGCAACCTGGATATTCGCTTTGTGCCCCTCTCGGCGCTGGAAGGGGATAACGTCGCCTCCCAGAGCACGAACATGCCGTGGTACAGCGGCCCGACGCTGCTGGAAGTGCTCGAAACCGTTGAAATTCAGCGCGTGGTCGACACTCAGCCGATGCGCTTCCCGGTGCAGTACGTGAACCGCCCTAACCTCGATTTCCGCGGCTTCTCCGGCACTATCGCCTCTGGCTCCGTGAAGGTAGGACAGCGCGTGAAGGTGCTGCCATCCGGCGTGGAGTCAGCGATTGCGCGTATCGTGACCTTCGACGGCGATCTGCCTGAGGCCGGTGCGGGTGAAGCGGTCACGCTGGTGCTCAAAGACGAAATTGATATCAGCCGCGGCGACCTGCTGGTCGACGCGCAGGAAACGCTGGCGGCGGTGCAGGGCGCGTCCGTGGACGTAGTGTGGATGGCAGAACAGCCGCTGACCGCGGGCCAGAGCTACGACATCAAAATTGCGGGCAAGAAAACCCGCGCCCGCGTGGACGGCATTCAGTTCCAGGTGGACATCAACAACCTGACCCACCGTGACGTGAGCGAGCTGCCGCTGAACGGTATTGGCCTGGTGGATCTGACCTTCGACGAGCCGCTGGTGCTGGATCCGTATCAGCAGAACCCGGTGACGGGCGGGCTGATCTTTATCGACCGTCTGACGAACGTTACCGTTGGTGCGGGGATGGTGCGTGAGCCAAACGAGCAGGCGACCGCGGCCTCTGAATTCAGCGCCTTCGAGCTGGAGCTTAACGCGCTGGTGCGTAAGCACTTCCCGCACTGGGGCGCCCGCGATCTGCTGGGAGGCAAGTAATGGCCGCCCATGATGAGAACGTCGTCTGGCATCCTCATCCGGTCACCGTCGCCCAGCGCGAACAGCTCCACGGTCACCGTGGGGTTGTGCTGTGGTTTACCGGGCTGTCAGGCTCGGGTAAATCCACGGTAGCGGGCGCGCTGGAAGAGGCGCTGCATCAGCAGGGGGTGAGTACCTACCTGCTGGATGGCGACAACGTGCGTCACGGCCTGTGCAGCGATTTGGGCTTTAGCGACGACGACCGCAAAGAGAACATCCGCCGGGTGGGAGAAGTCGCCAGCCTGATGGCGGACGCCGGGCTGGTGGTGCTGACGGCGTTTATCTCTCCGCACCGCGCCGAGCGCCAGATGGTGCGCGAGCGCGTGGGCCAGGATCGCTTTATTGAAGTGTTTGTCGATACGCCGCTGGAGATTTGCGAAGCGCGCGATCCGAAAGGGCTGTACAAAAAAGCGCGAGCCGGTGAACTGCGAAACTTCACGGGAATTGACTCGGTTTACGAAGCGCCTGAATCGCCTGAGATTCATCTGAAGGGTCAACAATTGGTAACAAATTTAGTAAGCCAATTATTAGACCTGCTCAGACGGGACGATATTATCAGATCCTGAGGCGGTATCGTTCGGGAGCTGTCTTCCCGAACGATGAGTCACGGTCACAGGATTAGCTATGCGCAACAGTGAAAACTACATTATCACCACCGGGTCGGAACCGTTAACCACCGATGACGAGACGACCTGGTCCTTTCCTGGGGCGATAGTCGGCTTCGCGTCGTGGTTACTGGCGCTGGGTATCCCGTTTTTGATCTACGGTGGTAACACCCTTTTCTTCTTCCTTTACACCTGGCCCTTCTTCCTGGCGCTGATGCCCGTTGCGGTCGTTGTGGGCGTTGCGCTGCACTCTCTTTTCAACGGCAAGCTCCTGTACAGTACGGTTATCACGATTGCCACCGTTGTCGTCATCTTTGGCCTGCTGTTTTTATGGCTGATGGGCTAACTTACGACATAATTAAAACCCCGCAGTAGAGTCCAGCGGAAAGTTATGGGATGATGATGCCGTTTTTTCAGGGGGCAGGATGGGTAAACTAACGCTGCTGTTGCTGGCTTTGCTGGTCTGGCTGCAATATTCGCTGTGGTTCGGTAAGAACGGGCTGCACGACTACAGCCGGGTGAGCGATGACGTCGCGGCTCAGCAGGCAACTAATGCCAAACTTAAGGCGCGAAACGATCAACTCTTTGCTGAAATTGATGACCTCAATGGCGGCCAGGAAGCGATTGAGGAACGCGCGCGCAATGAACTCAGTATGACTAAGCCGGGCGAAACCTTTTATCGTCTGGTTCCGGATGCGTCTAAACGCAATCAGGGCTCAGCACAAAACAATCGATAATCAGGCCCAGGATTACGACATGGCAGCAACTTTTTCGGACGTATGTGCCGTGGTGCCGGCCGCAGGTTTTGGCCGGCGCATGCAGACAGAATGTCCTAAGCAGTACCTCTCAATTGGCGATAAAACGATCCTCGAGCACGCCGTGGCGGCGCTGCTGGCGCACCCGCGGGTGACGCACGTGGTCATCGCCATCAGTCCCGGCGATGCGCGTTTTGCGCAGCTGCCGCTGGCAAACCACCCACAAATTACCGTTGTCGATGGCGGCGCCGAGCGCGCCGATTCCGTGCTGGCGGGCATTCAGGCTGCCGGAAGCGCGCAGTGGGTGCTGGTCCATGACGCGGCGCGTCCGTGCCTGCACCAGGACGATCTTGCGCGCCTGCTGGCGCTGAGCGAAACCAGTAAAGTGGGCGGTATTCTGGCCGCACCGGTGCGCGACACCATGAAGCGCGCCGAGCCGGGCCGGCAGGCTATCGCCCACACCGTAGAGCGCGTCGATTTATGGCACGCGCTGACGCCGCAATTTTTCCCCCGCGAACTGCTCCACGACTGCTTAACACGTGCGCTTAACGAAGGGGCGACCATCACGGACGAAGCCTCCGCGCTGGAGTATTGCGGTTTTCACCCTGAGCTTGTTGAAGGGCGCGCTGATAATATAAAAGTGACGCGCCCGGAAGATTTACAGCTCGCGGAATTTTATCTTACCCGTTCGACCCATCAGGAGAAGGCATAATGCGAATTGGACACGGTTTTGATGTACACGCCTTTGGCGGAGAAGGCCCAATTATCATTGGCGGCGTACGTATTCCTTACGAAAAAGGGCTGCTGGCGCATTCTGATGGCGACGTGGCGCTACATGCGCTGACCGATGCGCTGCTGGGCGCTGCCGCGCTGGGCGATATCGGCAAGCTGTTCCCGGACACCGACCCGGCCTTTAAAGGGGCCGACAGCCGCGCGCTGCTGCGCGAAGCGTGGCGCCGCATTCAGGCGAAAGGCTACACTCTCGGTAACGTTGATGTGACGATCATTGCTCAGGCCCCGAAGATGCTGCCGCACATTCCGCAGATGCGCGTGTTTATTGCCGAAGATTTGGGCTGCCACATGGACGACGTCAACGTCAAAGCCACCACTACGGAGAAGCTGGGCTTTACCGGCCGTGGCGAAGGGATTGCCTGTGAAGCCGTGGCGCTGCTGGTGAAGGCGGCAAAATGACGGACTTTGACAACCTGACTTACCTGCACGGAAAACCGCAGGGTTACGGGGTGCTGAAAGCCAGCCCGGAAGATTTCCTCGTGGTCGAGGATCTAGGCTTTGAGCCCGATGGCGAAGGCGAACATATCCTGGTGCGTATTCTGAAAAACGGCTGCAACACCCGCTTTGTGGCCGATGCGCTGGCAAAATTCCTCAAAATTCACGCCCGGGAAGTGAGCTTTGCCGGGCAGAAAGATAAAAACGCCGTCACCGAGCAGTGGCTCTGCGCGCGCGTGCCCGGCAATGCGATGCCTGATTTAAGCAAATTTGAGCTTGAGGGCTGTAAGGTACTGGAGTACGCCCGCCACAAGCGCAAGCTGCGCCTCGGGGCATTGAAAGGCAACGCGTTTACGCTGGTGCTTCGTGAAGTGACCAACCGTGAACACGTTGAAAAACGCCTGAATGACATCAAAGAACGCGGCGTTCCGAACTACTTTGGCGCGCAGCGCTTTGGCATTGGCGGCAGCAACCTGCAGGGTGCGCTGCGCTGGGCGCAAAGCGATGCGCCGGTGCGCGACAGGAATAAACGCAGTTTTTGGTTGTCGGCGGCCCGCAGCGCGTTGTTTAATCAGATTGTGAGCGAAAGGCTGAAAAAACCGGACGCGAATCAAGTTGTTGTTGGCGATGCGCTACAATTAGCGGGACGCGGAAGCTGGTTTGTGGCAACGGCCGAAGAAATGGCCGATGTTCAGTCGCGCGTGGACGCCAAAGCGCTGATGATTACCGCAGCTTTGCCGGGCTCAGGCGACTGGGGCAGCCAGGGCGACGCGTTGAGCGCTGAGCAGTCCGCCGTGGCGGATGCGCCGGAATTACAATCCTTGCTGGTGCGGGAAAAAGTCGAAGCAGCACGCCGCGCGATGCTGCTCTATCCGCAGCAGTTAAGCTGGAACTGGTGGGATGACGTAACCGTCGAGTTACGCTTCTGGCTGCCGGCAGGTAGCTTTGCCACCAGTGTTGTCAGGGAACTAATCAACACCTCGGGTGATTATGCGAATATTGCTGAGTAACGATGATGGGATCCACGCGCCGGGCATTCAGACCCTGGCGAAGCACCTCCGTGAATTTGCGGATGTGCAGGTTGTGGCTCCCGATCGTAACCGCAGTGGAGCGTCTAACTCACTGACGCTGGAGTCGTCGCTTCGCACCTTTACCTTTGAAAATGGCGATATTGCCGTCCAGATGGGCACGCCGACGGACTGCGTGTTTCTGGGCGTGAACGCGCTGATGCGCCCGCGTCCGGATATCGTCGTCTCCGGCATTAACGCCGGGCCGAACCTCGGCGATGATGTGATTTACTCCGGCACCGTGGCGGCCGCAATGGAAGGGCGCCATCTCGGGTTTCCGGCGCTGGCGGTCTCGTTAAACGGCCACACGCACTACGACACCGCCGCCGCGGTGACCTGCTCGATCCTGCGGGCGCTTGGCCGCGAGCCGCTGCGTACCGGGCGCATTCTCAACATCAACGTGCCGGACCTTCCTCTTAATGAGATTAAGGGCATTCGCGTTACGCGTTGCGGAAGCCGGCACCCGGCGGATCAGGTGATCCCGCAGCAGGATCCTCGTGGCAACACGCTTTACTGGATCGGCCCTCCCGGCGATAAGTGCGATGCGGGTCCGGATACCGACTTTGCCGCCGTGGATGAAGGCTATGTCTCGGTGACTCCGCTGCACGTAGATTTAACCGCGTATAGCGCGCATGATGTGGTGTCGGGCTGGCTGGATCGCGCAGGAGTGAACGCGCAATGGTAAGCAAACGTGTACAAACTCTTCTGGAACAACTTCGCGCACAGGGGATCCGCGACGAGCACGTGCTTGAGGCGCTTGCTCAGGTTCCGCGTGAGAAATTTGTAGACGAGGCGTTTGAACACAAAGCGTGGGAAAACGTGGCGCTGCCTATCGGGCAAGGCCAGACGATTTCACAGCCTTACATGGTGGCGCGCATGACGGAGCTGCTGGAGCTCACGCCCGACTCGCGCGTTCTGGAGATTGGCACCGGGTCGGGGTATCAGACCGCCATCCTGGCGCATCTGGTTCACCATGTCTGTTCCGTAGAGCGGATCAAAGGTCTGCAGTGGCAGGCGCGTCGTCGCCTGAAACAACTCGATCTACATAATGTATCGACACGCCACGGTGATGGATGGCAGGGTTGGCAGGCTCGCGCCCCGTTTGACGCTATCATCGTGACGGCGGCTCCGCCTGAAATTCCCGCTGCACTGTTGTCGCAGCTGGATGAGGGGGGCATTCTTGTTCTGCCCGTCGGGGACGAGCAGCAGCTTTTAAAGCGCGTTCGTCGGCGCGGCGGCGAGTATATTATCGACACCGTGGAAGCCGTACGCTTTGTGCCTCTGGTGAAGGGGGAGTTGGCCTGAGACTCGGAATTATCCAGGGTTATTAAGGCAAATTCAGCGTATGGTGTGGCGCGAAAGACTCGTGTCATCACGGTTAATTTTAAGTCACTGGTAGTTAACACATTCCTGGGGGATAAATGAGCGCGGGAAGCCCTAAATTCACCATCAGCCGTGTTGCGGCATTATCACTGGTTTCGCTCTGGCTGGCAGGCTGTACAAGTTCTAACAATGCGCCTGCGCCCGTCAGTTCCGTTGGCGGAAACAGCGGCTCGGGTAACACGTCCAGCGGAATGTTGATCACGCCTCCGCCTAAAATGGGGACTGCCACAGCGCAACAAAATCCGCCAATCCAGCCGGTTCAGCGTCCAACGACGCAGCCAACGCAGATTCAGCCAGTCGAACAACCTGTTCAGACCCAAAATGGCCGCATAGTCTATAACCGTCAGTATGGGAACATTCCGAAAGGCAGCTATACCGGCGGCAGCACCTACACCGTGAAACGCGGTGATACGCTGTTCTATATTGCGTGGATCACCGGGAACGATTTCCGTGACCTCGCGCAGCGTAACAACGTCCAGGCCCCGTATGGTCTGGAAGTCGGGCAAACGCTCCAGGTAGGCAACGCAACGGGTACGCCACTGACGCCTGGCAACACGGTTTCAGCGGCCGATGTGACTGCGCAAAATAACAGCGTTAAGCCTGCGCAAAAATCCACCACGGTGGTTGCTTCACAACCTGTAATTACGTATTCTGAGGATTCAGGTGATCAGACTGCTAACAAAATGTTGCCGAATAATAAAGGGACTGCGACTGTTGTCACAGCACCGGTTATGGCACCTGTGGTTAGCTCTACTGAACCGACTGCAAGCAGTCAGAATGCCAGCTCGTCAATCACCACCTGGCGCTGGCCAACTGACGGCAAGATTATCGAGAACTTCGCAACCTCTGAAGGTGGCAACAAAGGGATCGATATCGCAGGCAGTAAAGGACAGGCTATCATCGCGACCGCAGACGGACGCGTTGTGTATGCCGGTAACGCACTGCGCGGTTACGGTAATCTGATTATCATCAAACATAATGATGATTACCTGAGTGCCTACGCCCATAACGACACAATGCTGGTCCGGGAACAACAAGAAGTTAAGGCGGGGCAAAAAATCGCTACCATGGGTAGCACCGGAACCAGTTCTACACGCTTGCATTTTGAAATTCGTTACAAGGGGAAATCCGTAAACCCGCTGCAGTACTTGCCGCAGCGATAAATTGACGGGGCATGCCAGCCAGGGTGTCTCGTTCAGGGATCACGGGTAGGAGCCACCTTATGAGTCAGAATACGCTGAAAGTTCATGATTTAAATGAAGACGCGGAATTTGATGAGAACGGAGTAGAGGCTTTTGACGAAAAAGCCTTAGTAGAAGAGGAACCCAGTGATAACGATTTGGCTGAAGAAGAGCTGTTATCGCAGGGCGCCACACAGCGTGTACTGGACGCGACTCAGCTTTACCTTGGGGAGATTGGTTACTCCCCACTGCTAACGGCCGAAGAAGAAGTCTATTTCGCACGTCGTGCTTTGCGTGGTGATGTTGCCTCGCGTCGTCGCATGATTGAAAGTAACCTGCGACTGGTCGTGAAAATTGCCCGCCGTTACGGCAATCGTGGTCTGGCTCTGCTGGATCTGATTGAAGAGGGCAACTTAGGTCTCATCCGCGCAGTTGAGAAGTTTGACCCGGAACGCGGGTTCCGTTTCTCAACCTACGCGACCTGGTGGATTCGTCAGACCATCGAACGGGCTATTATGAACCAGACCCGTACGATCCGCCTGCCGATCCACATCGTCAAAGAGTTGAACGTTTATCTGCGTACCGCACGCGAGTTGTCCCATAAGCTGGACCACGAGCCAAGCGCAGAAGAAATTGCCGAACAACTCGATAAACCGGTTGATGACGTAAGCCGTATGCTGCGTCTCAACGAGCGCATTACCTCGGTTGACACCCCGCTGGGTGGCGACTCCGAAAAAGCGCTGCTGGACATCCTGGCCGATGAAAAAGACAACGGCCCGGAAGACACCACGCAGGACGATGACATGAAGCAAAGCATCGTCAAATGGCTGTTCGAACTGAACGCCAAACAGCGTGAAGTGCTGGCACGTCGTTTCGGTTTACTGGGGTATGAAGCTGCGACACTGGAAGACGTCGGCCGCGAAATTGGCCTGACCCGTGAACGTGTTCGTCAGATTCAGGTAGAAGGTCTGCGTCGCCTGCGTGAAATCCTGCAGGGGCAAGGTCTGAATATCGAAGCGCTGTTCCGCGAATAAGCATCCTTTCGTCAAAAAAGGCCCGTCGTGAGACGGGCCTTTTTCTTTTGTGCTACGGCTGTGCCGTTTCGTGCAGCAGGCGCCACACTATCCGAGCGCCTTCCTGATTGAGCACCGCGGTTGACCAGCGCACGTTGACGGGCAGGCCCGGCCGGGTTTGCGTCTCCCGGTAGTGAAGCACCGCGCCGTGATCCCAGCGCTGGATCGTGGATAATTCGTCAATGATGATCTTCAGCCCGGGACGGCTTCCGCGCTGGTTTTCCAGAAAACGGGTAAGAGCCTGATAGTCGAGTGGAGTACCGCCTGGCGGGATCATCAGAAAATCTGGGCTGAAGCAGGCGAGCAGGGCGTGGAGCTCGCCTTCGCCTTTGCCTAACCAGTTTTCAAGCGCAATGTGGAGGTCGATAATGTCGTGTTCAAAAGGCGTCATGGATTCTCCTGTCGCAGCTGGGTGAGCACCTGCGTATTGTTAAGACGAAGAACGTACAGGACAGGCAGCAAGGTCATGCCTGCGGCAAAAAGAAATATTCCGTGCCAGGCGGCGAGCGGTGGCAGCCAGGCCTGCGCCAGATTCAGCGCCTGCGCCAGCAGCAGGGCACCGGCAAAAAAGCTCAACTGACGATTAAGATTCCACAGCGCGCTGGCATCCGGCATATTTTCCCGGCGCGTGGTCAGAAACGCGCTGCTCTGCGCTGTGCTGCTGCACAGGCTTCCCCCCGCGCCCATCAGGATAAACGCAGCGGCAGGTAGCAGCGTAGCCGAACTGACGTTAATCAAAAGCAGAATACCCGTCGCCTGCAACAGGCAGCCGATGACGATCAGCGGTCCGGGGCCGATACGGTTAAAATAGCGTCCCGTTGCCGTGATGGCGATAAACGATGCCACGGACCACGGCAGCATGAGCAGTCCCGTAGCGGCTGGGGTCATGTTTGCCACGTGCTGAAGATAAAACATACCCGTGACGTTCACCCCAATAAATACGCCTGGAACGCATAAATAGACGAGCATGGAAAACCGCAAAAGCGGATCCGCCAGCAAAGACAGGTTGAGCAGCCTGCTTGTTTTTATCGGCGATACTTCGTGTTTAAGCCACTGGCAGGCCAGCACAAAGGTCACGATGGCCACCGGGAGCGTGGCGAAAAATATCCATCGCCAGCTCAGCGCCTCTACCAGCACGCCTCCGAGCGCAGGGGAGCAGGCGGGAGCAAGCAACGCCACCAGCATCACCGCTGACGAGAGTCTGGCTCGTTCATGAGGCTGAAACTGTTGCCAGGTGATCGCCTGTCCGACGGGGATCAGTAAGCCCCCTCCCACGCCCTGCAGCACTCGCCAGGCGATCAGACTTTCAAGCGTTGCAGACAACCCTGCCGCAGCAGAGGCCACGCTGAACAGAAAAAGCGAGAGCAGGATGACGCGCTTTGGCCCGATGCGCCGCGTCAGCACGCTGCTGAAAGGGATCACCAGCGTCAGGCCGGCAATGTACCCGTTGCTGACCCAGGCAAGCGCTGAAGGCGTGGCGTTAAAGGTGTGAGCCATTGCCGGAAAGGCGACGCTGGCGATAAACATGTTAATCAGATCAAGAAAAAAGCCCAGCAGATAGACAGTGGTGACTTTACTGCGATACGTCATGGTGGTTCCTCCGGTGAGGTGACGTATCGTATCGATCGAGCGAGAACGGATAAACGCGACAAAGCGCGATATACTGTCAAAAATATTTTGACAGTAAAATGAGAGATGATAATTAACCTACAGCGCACGGCGATGTTTATCGCGGTGGCCGACTCCGGTAGCTTTACTGCCGCAGCTGATGCGATGGGTCTGACAAAAGCCGTGGTCAGCTTCAACATTCGCCAGCTCGAAGCGGAGCTGGGGGTGACATTGTTGCTGCGATCCACCCGCCGTCTGACGTTAACCGAAGCGGGCGCGCTTTTTCACCAGCGAAGCGTCGCGCTTCTGAAGGCGGCGGAACAGCTGAAGGACGATGTCCGTGCGAATCATGCGGGGCTCACGGGAGAATTGCGGATTACCACCACGCCCGAGTACGGTTCACAGGTTGTGGTGCCGTTGCTTGCCTGGTTTAGCCAGCTGCATCCGGATCTCCGTGTGCGTCATGTTTCATCGTCGCTGCACGCCGATCTGATCTCGGAGCGCTTTGATGTCGCCATTCGCCTGGGGACGCTTGCTGATTCGCGCTACCACGCCGCGTTGATTTCAACCTTCTCCATCCTGCCCGTCGCGACGCCCGAGTGGCTGGCTAACCATCCGGTTGAATCGCTTACGCAACTGGCGGACGCCGACTGGATTATTCACGAGCGCTTAGCTTCGCCGCTGCACTGGCAGGTAAAAGATGCCAACGGTGTGCCTGAAACGCTGGAGATAAGAAAAGCGCCGCGCCTGTTTGCCGACAGCGCTCAGGCTCTGATGGCCTTTGCACTTGCAGGACGTGGCGTGGCGTTGCTGCCGGAATGGCTGGTACGCGATGCGCTTGATGCGGGAAAACTGGTCCCGGTGTTGCCGGAGTATACTTTTGCGCGGCAGGGCATCTATGCGGTTTACCCAGATGCCCTGCACGTGCCTGCGAAAGTGCGCACCTTTATTGATTTTATGCGCACCCGCGTAGTTTAAAAAAGTCCGGTGGCGCTGCGCTTACCGGGCCTACGGGTTTTGTAGGTCGGCTAAGGCGAAGTCACCACCCGACAAAACAGACCGCAGAAAACTAAACCAGACTCTTCAGCCGATAAATCCACTCCAGCGCCTGACGCGGCGTCAGGGAATCCGGATCGAGATTCTCCAGCGCTTCCACCGCTGGTGACGTCTCTTCCGGCGGAGCCAGCAACGACATCTGCGTACCGTCAATCTGCGTGGCTGCCGCGTTCGGCGACAGGCTTTCCAGCTCCCGCAGCTTCTGACGCGCGCGTTTAATCACCTCTTTTGGCACGCCTGCCAGCGCCGCGACGGCCAGGCCATAGCTCTTGCTCGCCGCGCCATCCTGCACCGTATGCATAAAGGCAATCGTGTCGCCGTGTTCCAGCGCATCCAGGTGGACGTTCGCAACCCCCTCCATCTTCTCCGGCAGTTGCGTCAGTTCGAAGTAGTGGGTGGCAAACAGCGTCAATGCCTTGATTTTATTTGCCAGGCTTTCGGCACAGGCCCAGGCCAGAGACAGGCCATCGTAGGTTGACGTTCCGCGTCCCACTTCGTCCATCAGCACCAGGCTGTGCTCCGTTGCGTTATGCAGAATGTTAGCCGTTTCGGTCATCTCGACCATAAAGGTTGAGCGGCCGCTCGCCAGATCGTCCGCTGCCCCAACGCGGGTGAAGATACGGTCGATGGGGCCAATCTCCACTTTTTGCGCCGGGACGTAGCTGCCGATATACGCGAGCAAAGCAATCAACGCCGTCTGGCGCATATAGGTACTCTTACCGCCCATGTTCGGGCCGGTAATGATCAGCATTCTTCTCTGCGGTGACAGGCTCAGCGGGTTGGCGATGAACGGTTCGTTCAGCACCTGCTCAACGACCGGGTGACGGCCTTCCGTAATACGAATGCCGGGCTTGTCGGTAAAGGTCGGGCAGGTATAGTTCAGGGTTTCCGCGCGTTCTGCCAGGTTCACCAGCACGTCCAGCTCCGCCAGCGCGCTGGCGCTGAGCTGCAGGTCGGCCAGGTGCGGCATCAGCATGTCGAACAGCTCGTCATACAGCTGTTTTTCCAGGGCCAGCGCTTTGCCTTTCGAGGTGAGGACTTTGTCCTCGTACTCTTTCAGTTCGGGAATAATATAGCGTTCGGCGTTTTTCAACGTCTGGCGACGGACGTAGTGAATCGGCGCCAGGTGGTTCTGCCCGCGGCTGATCTGAATGTAGTAACCGTGTACCGCGTTATACCCCACTTTCAGCGTGTCGAGCCCAAGACGCTCGCGCTCGCGGATTTCCAGCTTATCGAGGTAGTCCGTCGCACCGTCGGCCAGCGCGCGCCATTCGTCCAGCTCTTCGTTGTAGCCTGGGGCAATTACGCCGCCGTCGCGCACCAGAACCGGAGGGGCATCAATGATGGCTCGCTCCAGCAGCTCGCGAAGCACGGTAAATTCGCCCATGGTTTCGCGGAGTTTCTGAACCGGCGCGCTGTCAACGTCGCTCAGCTGCGCACGCAGTTCAGGCAGCTGCTGGAAAGCATGACGCATGCGCGCGAGGTCGCGTGGTCGCGCTGTTCGCAGTGCCAGACGAGCAAGGATACGCTCCAGATCGCCCACCTGGCGCAGAACCGGCTGCAGTTCGCTATAGCGATCCTGCAACGCGGCAATCGTCTGCTGACGGCAAACCAGCGTATTCGTATCGCGAACCGGCATATGCAGCCAGCGTTTGAGCATACGGCTACCCATTGGCGTCACCGTACTGTCGAGGACCGACGCGAGCGTGTTTTCCACGCCGCCCGCCAGGTTCTGAGTAATTTCCAGGTTACGGCGCGTGGCGGCATCCATGATGATGCTGTCCTGCTGGCGCTCCATGGTGATAGAACGAATATGTGGCAGGGCGGTGCGCTGGGTGTCTTTCACATATTGCAGGAGGCAACCTGCGGCACATAGCCCGCGCGGGGCGTTTTCCACGCCAAAGCCAATCAGGTCGCGGGTGCCAAACTGCAGGTTCAGCTGCTGGCGCGCGGTATCAATTTCGAATTCCCACAGCGGACGACGGCGCAACCCGCGACGGCCTTCGATAAGCGCCATTTCGGCGAAATCTTCGGCATAGAGCAGCTCTGCCGGATTGGTACGCTGCAGTTCGGCCGCCATTGTTTCGCGGTCAGCCGGTTCACTCAGTCGAAAACGCCCGGAGCTGATGTCCAGCGTGGCGTAGCCAAAACCCTTGCCGTCCTGCCACAGCGCCGCGAGCAGGTTATCCTGACGCTCCTGAAGCAGGGCTTCATCACTGATGGTGCCCGGCGTGACGATGCGCACCACTTTGCGCTCAACCGGGCCTTTCGAGGTTGCTGGATCGCCGATCTGCTCGCAGATGGCGACGGACTCACCCTGATTCACCAGCTTGGCCAGGTAGTTTTCTACTGCGTGGTGCGGGATGCCGGCCATTGGAATTGGCTCGCCCGCCGATGCGCCTCGTTTGGTCAGCGAGATGTCGAGCAACTGCGACGCACGTTTAGCATCGTCATAAAACAGCTCGTAAAAATCGCCCATACGGTAAAACAGCAGGATTTCCGGATGCTGTGCCTTCAGCTTCAGGTACTGCTGCATCATCGGCGTATGTGCGTCGAAATTGTCGATTGTGCTCATGGAGTTATGATGTCCATTTCTTTGAAAATATTACGTTTTGAGCGGCTCAGTGGCCGTTTGTTCCTTCTATTGTCGCATGAAAAAAAGGTACGGCGCAGAAAAATGTCGCGGCTTTACGAGGCGCCTTCCGACATTAACTCAATGACGATTTTTCCATGCTCCACGCCCACTCTGACCTGGGAGTTGGTGGTAAAGCCCGCTTTTTCAAGCCAGTCTCCTTTTAAGCTCAGCGCCGCATGCACGCTGTACCGCTTTGGTATCTTCGTTTTTCGATCCTCGTGACGCTTTCTGAAATATCCCACTTTTAAATGGCGGTAGGGTTTGCCGATCGCGCTTTCTTTCATAGGGTCTCCAGACTATACGGACAACGGTCATTTCTGATGCCTGTATAAAATACCAGTGATTTTTATGAGGCGCAGGGTTAATACTGGAATCAGGCTTCAGGAAACGAAATGCAACAACTGAAATTCAATGTTGAAAGGTGTATTGTTTATGCATCTTATTATTCGGTAAGTCGCCATGACCGGTAAACGCATATCACGAGAAAAAGAGACCATCGCGAAGATGATCGCGTTGTACGAGAAACAATGTCCGCAGGCTGCTCAGGATGAGGGGCATTATCAGGCGCTGAAGGCTTATGCTCATAAACGCCTGGATAAGTGCGTTTTTGGTGAGGAAAAGCCCGCCTGTAAGCAGTGCCCGGTGCACTGCTATCAACCCGCCAGACGTGAAGAGATGAAGCAGGTGATGCGCTGGGCAGGCCCGCGTATGTTATGGCGCCACCCCATTTTGACCATCCGCCATCTGATTGATGACCGTCGTCCGGTGCCGGAATTACCGGAAAAATACCGCCCGAAAAAGTGAACCGTTCAGCTTCGTAGCGGGCGGCAAATCACATTCAGGGCCAGTGCGCTGCAGAGCGGGAAGAGGGCCAGCAGCAGCCAGGGGTAAATCGCCTGCGTTGAAGGCACCAGTGCGCGATCCAGCAGGCTACCAAACAACAAATTTCCGGCCAGGACCGCGATGCCTCCGGCGGTAGAGAGCGCGCCGTAGTGCGCCCCCAGCGTTGATTCCTCGGCGAACCGTGGAATGAGATCTTTTGCCGAGGGCACCAGCAGCATCTGTCCCAGCGTCAGCAGCGTCACAAAACAGACCGAGGGCAGAAGCCGCAGCCAGCCCTCAGGCGGTTGCGTTGCCGCAAACATCGCCACGCTCGCGAAGGCGGCAGAGAGGAGCAAAAAGCCCACCGGCAGGATCCTCACCGCGCCCACGCGTCGGGCAAAGCGCGCCAGCGGCAGCTGTAACGAGATGATCAGAACGGAGGCGAGCATAAAAAGCGGGCCGAGATCTCTCTCGTTACCGCCGGAGCGCTGTATCTCCACCGGCAGCGCCAGATAGAGCTGGTTATAGCTTAACAGCCATGAACTGTAGGCAATGATAAAGGCGACAAAGCGCGGCTGACGAAACGTCGTCCACCAGGGCGCTATTTTTAGCGTCTGTGAACGGTGGGCAGCAGCAGGAAGACAGAAATAGAGCACCACCAACGCAATGACAAAGACGCTTGCCCCCGCCAGCGCCACCTGGCGGAAGCCAAGCCCCGTTAGCAGGGCGCCCACAACCGGGCCCAGTACCGCGCCGAGCTCCCCGCAGACGGCAAAGAGCGCAAACCACTCCGCCCGGCTTCGTTTCCCTTTTGCCTCGCTGTGCGTACCCGCTTTTGCCAGCAATGCCTCAATAGAGGGAGAAAATAACGCGCCGCCGACGCCCGTCAGACACGCGCCCAGAATAATCGGCCACAGCGTTCCTCCGAAGGCCAGCAGCAGATAGCCTGAAACACGAACTATACAGCCGCTGAGGATAATGACTTTCGCGCCAAACCGGTCCGAAAGCGCACCGCCAACGATAAACATCCCCTGCTGGGAGAACGTGCGAAGGCCCAGGATCAGCCCGATGAGCCCGCCGGAGAGCAGCATGTCGTCGCGCAGAAATATCGCCAGGAAGGGAACGACGGCGTAAAACCCAATGTTAAAAACAAACTGGCTACCCAGTAAAACGGGCGGCCAGAGCGCGGTGGCGGGGCGCAAAGGCATACGGTTTATTCGCCCCTACACCATGAAATGGATATGTTTTTTACCATGGAACGGCGAGATCTCAATTTTGGTTTTGACCCGGAATACGTCCCAGAGCAGCTCTTCGGATAAGATGTCCTGCGGCGTTCCCGTCGCCACAATTTGCCCTTTCTGCATCACGATCAGCGAGTCGCAGAACATCGAGGCGTGGTTAAGATCGTGGATAGCGACGATGCTGGTCACCGGCAGCTCGCTGATGAGCTGCATCAGCTGCATCTGATGATGGATGTCCAGGTGGTTGGTCGGTTCATCCAGCAGGATTTCGGTTGGCGTTTGCGCCAGCGCGCGGGCGATATGCACCCGCTGACGCTCGCCGCCGGACAGGCTCAGCCAGCCCTGCTCGCTGCGGTCCAGCATATCGACACGCTGCAGAGCCGCGGTGACGGTGTCATCATCCTGCGCGCTCCAGTTCGAAAAAGGGGAGTGGTGCGGAATGCGCCCGAGCTTCACCACGTCGCGCACGCGCATGTTGGCGTCGGTCATCCCGTGCTGCTCAACGAACGCCACCCGGCGCGCCAGCTGCTTTGGCGATGCGGGAAATGTCCTGCCCGTCCAGGGTCACGCTGCCGCTGTCCGGGCGACGCAGACCAGCCAGTATGCGCAAAAGCGACGATTTGCCGCAGCCGTTAGGGCCGAGCAGTCCTACCGTTTCGCCGCGTGAAACCTTCAGCGAGACGTTATTGACGATGACCTTTTTGCCTACCGTCCAGGTAATATTCTCAGCACAGATGCTCATCACTTATTCCTTGAGCGGTAGATAATCACGGCAAAGAACGGCACGCCCACCAGCGCGGTGACGACGCCGACGGGCAGGCTCTGCGGGGCAATCAGCATGCGCGAGGCGATATCAGCCAGCACCATCAGGATCGCGCTCGCCAGCGCGCTGGCAATCAGCAGCGTGCGGTGCAGCGGCCCGAACAGGAAGCGCATGACGTGCGGCACCACCAGCCCTACAAAACCGATTGAGCCCGCCATGCTGACGATGGTCGCGGTAATCAGTGCAGTGGTGGTGAACAAGGCAAGGCGCACCCAGGGCACGGCAATGCCTAACGAGGCGGCGGCGTCATCACCAAAGGTAAAGGCGTCCAGCGCCCGGGAATAGTAAAGACAGACGGCAAGGCCCGCCAGCACGACCACCAGCGCCAGCTGGAATTCCGGCCAGCGTACGCCGCTGAAGCTGCCCAGCAGCCAGAACATCACGTCGCGCGCCTGCTGCGCGCTGGCGGAGGTGCTGATGGTATAGGCGGTAATGGCGTTGAAAAGCTGTGAGGCGGCAACGCCCGCCAGAATGGTGCGTTCATTGCCGCCGCGCGCGCCGTTCGTCAGGAAGGCGACAAACGCAAAGGCGGCAAACGCCCCGGCAAATGCGCCCGCAGAAAGCGACACCGCGCCAGTGCCAATCCCCAGTACGACGACCGACACCGCCCCGGTTGAGGCACCCGCCGATACGCCGAGCACGTAGGGTTCCGCCAGCGCATTCTTCAGCAGGCTTTGCAGCACGGCGCCGCAGATGGCTAAACCGGCCCCACAGCAGGCCGCCACCAGCGCGCGGCTCAGGCGAAAGTCCCAGATCACGCTCTCATAGATGCGGTTGAGCGGAACGTCGGTCAGCCCCAGCTTATTGCCAATAGCGTAAAAGACACTGGACAGCGGAATCGACAGCTCACCGACGCTGACGCCGAGAGCAATCACTAAAAACAGCAGGACGACGGCAAGCAGAGCAGACGTGGTCAGAAACAGGCCCTGTCGGGCCTGAAGTACGGCTGCTGTCATCAGTTCAGCCCCAGTTTTCTGAGCTGTTCGCCCACCTGCTCAGCGCCGTAAATCGTGCGAATCGTCGGGTTCATGGCCTGGCCGTCCATCACCACGATATGGCCTTTTTTGACGGCATCAAGCTGGCTCACGGCAGGATCGCTTTTCAGGAATTTGATTTTCTCTTCTGCGTTATCCAGCGCCCAGCGGTTGCGGTCCAGACTGGAGACGACAATCACATCCGGGTTCGCGGCGATAATGCTTTCCCAGCCGACGGTCGGCCATTCAGACTCAGCGGTAATGGCGTTATGGCCGCCCAGCACGTTAGCAATAAAACCGGAGGCGCTGTTTTTCCCGCCGACATAGGCATCCGCCGAAGGCGAGGCGCTTGAGAACCAGAAAACAAACGAGAGATCTTTTTTGTTTTTACCAAATTCCTGACGCAGGTCGGCCTCGCGTTTTTTGAAATCCGCGATAACGGCCTGGCCGCGCGCTTCAACGTTGAAAATCTTCGCGAAATCTTCAATCTCTTTATAAAGGTACGTCATATCCCACAGCGTCTGGCGGCTGCCGTACATATCGCCTGCGGCCTTTTTGGTAGCGCACATGCCCGGTGATAAATAGCTGTTCACCCCCACTGTGGCAAGATCTTCACGTTTTGCGACCTTACTTTCCGGCCCGAGCAGCAGCGGCAGCTGGGCAGGAACAAAATCGGGGTTTTGCGCAAGGATGGATTCAAGAGTCGGAATTTCGACGGTCAGCGTTTTGATTTTGGCGTTTTGCTCAGCCAGCTGCGGCAGCACTTTGGTCGGCCAGAAGGCGCTGGCTTTGACCTTATCTTCCAGACCCAGCAGAAGCAGGATCTCTACGGTATTCTGACCCAGGGCCACGACGCGTTCCGGCGCTTTGGTGAAGGTCTCTTTATACCCACAGTTTTCTATGGTGAGTGGGTACGTGGTAGCCAGAGCTGAACTCATCGAAGCAACCGCCAGGCCTAACGCGCAGAGAACCTTTTTCATTAAACGCTACCCTTCATTAAAATTATTTTTGATGCAAATGAAACGCATTATTAAGGCGGAATTTTATACAGAGGAAACGATTTTGTGTCAATGAGGGACAATTACGCAGGGTGACGAAAGGCGGCGCCATAAGCGGCGCCGGAATGGCGGGTTAAAGCAGGCTCTCTTTATCGATTCCCAGGCGCTTCATGCGGGAGAGCAGGGTCGTGCGTTTCAGCCCCAGCCGCTGAGCTGCGCCCTTCGGTCCGGCGACCACGCCGTTAGTCTCTTTCAGTACGCGCATAATGAGCTGATATTCATCTTCGCCTTCCTGCGCCACTTCTGCCGTAACGGTGGGATGTTCCGGCAGGGAGATTTCAGGCAGGGAAAGCTGCAGCACGTTCCCGCGCGTCAGCAACACCGCGCGCTCAATGACGTTTTCCAGCTCGCGCACGTTGCCCGGCCACTCCATTGACGAGAGGGTGCGCAGCGTCTCGGCGGGAATGCTGTCGATGTTCCGCCCCATCCGGCGCGCGATCTTGGCGGTAAAGGCTTTCACCAGCAGGGGGATATCTTCCGGGCGCTCGCGCAGCGGCGGCAGGCAGATCGGGAAGACGTTCAGGCGATAGTAGAGATCGCTGCGAAACTCGCGGTCGGCGACCATTTTTTTCAGGTCGCGGTTGGTGGCGGCAATCAGACGCACGTCGGTCTGGATAAGCTTGTTGCTGCCGAGGCGCTCAAACTCCTGCTCCTGCAATACGCGCAGTAGCTTAGGCTGTAGCTCCAGCGGCATATCGCCTACCTCGTCGAGGAAAAGCGAGCTTTTATCTGCCAGTTCGAAACGCCCCAGACGCTGGCTGCTGGCCCCGGTAAACGCGCCGCGCTCGTGGCCGAACAGGTCGCTTTCCAGCAGCCCCGCAGGCATCGCCGCGCAGTTCATCTTCACCATCCGGCGGCTGTTGCGATTGCTCAGGTTGTGGATCGCCCGGGCGATCAGCTCCTTGCCGGTGCCTGTTTCGCCGAGGATCAGCACCGTGCTGTCGCTTTGCGCTACCATCTCGACTTGCTTGAGCACGCTGTACATGGCGTCGCTACGTCCGATGATTTCGCCAAACTCGCTGTCTACGTTGTTGAGCTGCTCGGTCAGGGCGAGGTTTTCGTCCACCAGCCGCTCCTTCAGGCGGTGGATCTCCTGGTAGGCGAGGGCGTTATCCAGCGCAATCGAGATGCGCTCGGCGATCTGGCGCAGCAGCTTCAGGTTGGCGGTGGTGAACACGCCTTCTTCACACTGCGCCAGCTTCAGCACGCCCAGCATGGTGTTGCCGGACATCAGCGGCAGCAGGCACAGGGTCTGAATTTTGTTGCCCCAGGTGTTGAACAGCATCCGTTCGTACGGCGCGACCGGATCCTGTTCGCTGAGGTTCAGCAGCAGGATCTCTTTGCTTTTGAATACCCGTTCAGAGAGGGTGCCCGCTTCATCCACCTCGCTCTGCTCGTGCGCCGGGTTGGCCTCATCAAGGTAGTGGGTGGAGTAGATGTTCAGCTTGCCCTTGCGATGCCCGCGCAGCGCAATGCTGATGGCGTCGATTTTGAAATAGTGGTGGATCTCTTTCGAGACTTCGCTGACCAGCTCATCCATGTCGAGCCTTGATAGCACAGCGTTGGTGATGGCGACCAGAATGCGGAAGTTGTCGCGCTCGCGGCTCAGCAGGTCGTAATCGACGTTATTGGTAACGCGGCTTTGGATCTGCTCCGCGACGACGGCCACAATCTGGGTAAAGGTGTGCAGGCGTTCGTACTCCGCCTCGCTCCAGGGCTGGTCGGTGTTGCGGATGAACTCGCAGCCGCCAAAAATCTGGCCCTCTGCCGCCAGCGGCAGCATGCAGTAATGCCCAAAAGGCTGATAGAGATTGCTCTGGGCAAGCCGCGGCCACGCCATCCGGAACTCTTCAAAATTGCAGTGAAGCACTTCAGGCCGGGAGAGTATGCGGCGCACCGGACCGTGCGCGAGGTAGGTTTCGTCTTCATACTCAAACGCTTTGCCATTATCACGCGTTGAGTAGTAGCTCGCCCGGTGCGTTCCGCTATGCCAGAGCACTATCGCGGCGCTGTCCGCCAGGGCAGATTGCCTGACCAGCCGGGTCAGGGCATCGCTCAGCGCGCCGAGATCGGGCTGCTGTAAAAGTGTTCGCGTGATGTCAAACAGGCCCTGCTGTCCAAGATCGCTCATCGGTGTATACGGCATTATTGCTTTCCAATAGAAACTGGCAAAAAAGAGACGTTCAGCGCTGACCGCTTATGGCGCGGTTCTAGCAAATTCGGGGTAACGGTTCAGCGTGCGGCAGATCCAGCGTGCGCTTCACGCCGTAAAGCCCGGCCAGGCGCACCCCTTTGCGCTCAACCACGTCGCCGATGATGGCCGCGTCTTTCCCTAAGGGATGCGCTCTTAGCTGTTCAAGAACGGCTTCCGCCACCGCGCGTTCCACGCCGATCACCAGCTTACCCTCGTTGGCAAAGTTAAGCGGGTCAAGCCCTAAGAGTTCGCACAGCCCGCGCACGGCAGGCTTAACGGGCAGGCCGCGCTCGGTCAGCTCAATCCCGCAGCCGCAGCTTGCCGCGAACTCGTGCACGACGGCATTCACGCCGCCCCGCGTGGCGTCGCGCAGGGCTTTGATGCCCGGCATGTCGCGCAGCGTCTGGATAAGCGGAGTGAGTACCGCACAGTCGCTGCGAAGCTCGCCGTCCAGCCCCAGGCCTTCGCGCAGGTTCAGGATGGTTGCCCCGTGGCAGCCCAGCGTGCCGCTGACAATCAGCACGTCGCCCACAGTAAGCTGCTGCGCACCCCAGCGAATGTCGGCAGGGATCGCCCCCATACCGGCGGTGTTGATGAAGAGCTTATCTGCCGCACCGCGCTGGACCACTTTGGTGTCCCCGGTAACGATAGCGATACCCGCCTCGCGCGCGGTGTGCGCCATGCTGTTGACCACCGTCGTGAGCGTCTCCATCGGTAATCCCTCTTCGAGGATAAACCCGCAGGAGAGGTAGCGCGGAACGGCACCGCTGACCGCCACGTCGTTGGCCGTGCCGCAGACGGCGAGCTTGCCGATATCACCGCCGGGGAAGAACAGCGGGTCAATTACATAGCTGTCGGTGGAGAAGGCCAGCCTGTCGCCGTGGGCGGTCAGGGTCGCGAGGTCAATACGCGCCTGATCCTCCTGCTCGGCGAGCCAGGGGTTATTAAAGGCCTCCATGAACAGCCGGTTAATCAGCTGCTGCATCGCCTGTCCACCGCTTCCGTGCGCCATTTCCACCGTGTTCATGCTTCACACTCCTGGTTGCGATACTGATACCACGCGGCGCATGCCCCTTCAGAGGAGACCATCAGCGCGCCAAACGCGGTTTGCGGGTTACAGGTGTTGCCAAATAACGGGCAGTGATGAGGTTTGCATTTGCCGGTGAGCACGTCGCCACAGCGGGCGCGGGGGTCGTCACACACCTGCTGGGGCTGCGGGCGAAAATGCGCTTCGGCGTCAAAGGCGCGATACGCAGGCCTCAGCCGCACGCCGGATTCAGCAATCAGCCCCAGGCCGCGCCATTCGCTATCACCCTCAACGCTAAACACGTCGGCGATTGCCTGCTGCGCTCGTTCATTTCCCGCATCCGGCACCACGCGGCGGTACTGGTTTTCCACCGCGCTCAGGGCCGCTATTTTCTGCTCAACCAGCATGGCCACGCCTTGCAGTAGATCAAGCGGTTCGAAACCAGCCACTACTAACGGACGATTGTACTGTTCAGGGATAAAACCGTAGGCGTCTGTGCCAATCACCATACTGACGTGGCCCGGTGCCAGAAACGCGTCGATGCCGTTATCCGGCGCTTCCAGCAGGCTGCGCAGCGTGGGGATAAGCGTGATGTGCTGACAGAAAAAGAAAAAGTTATCGACGCCGCGCGCTTTCGCCTGCTGCAGGGTGATGGCGGTGGCGGGCATGGTGGTTTCAAAACCCAGCCCGAAAAAGACGATCTTGCGCTCAGGATTATTCATCGCCAGCGTCAGGGCATCCATCGGCGAGTAGACGATCCGCACGTCCGCGCCGCGCGCCTTCGCCTGCAGCAGCGAGCCGCTCTTCCCCGGCACGCGCATCGCGTCGCCAAAGGTGCAGAAAATGACGTCGGGCTGGCCGGCAATTTCAAGGCAGCTGTCGATGCGGCCCATCGGCAGGACGCACACCGGGCAGCCGGGGCCGTGGATAAACTCGATGTTCTCCGGCAGCAGCTGGTCGAGGCCAAACTTGAAGATGGCGTGCGTGTGTCCGCCGCACACCTCCATGATCCGCAGCGGTTTTTCTCTCGAGTAGTCCAGAAGCGCGGCGCGCGTTTTCAGATGCCCGATAAGCTGCATCACCTGTTCCGGCGCGCGGTATTCATCAACGTAACGCATGTGCTATCGCTCCTCGCCGTACAGGAGCGCGCCCACGTCCGGCTCCACGTCAAACATGTTTTGCAGGGCGTCGAGCGTGTCGCGGGCTTCCGCTTCGTTAATCACGCTCATCGCAAACCCCACGTGAACCAGCACCCACTGGCCGACTCGCGAGGCACCCGTTTCATCGCTGCTGCCCACCAGCGTCAGGTCGACATCGCGCAGGATGCCGCAAACCTCCACTTTGGCCTGATTGCCGTCGATGGAGTGGATTTGTCCGGGTACGCCTATGCACATCGTTCGCTCTCCAGCCAGTCCAGCCAGGCGTCCATGCCGTCGCCGCGCGTGGCGGAAACCAGCAGGATCTCAATGTCCGGGTTCACCTCTCGGGCATACGCAAGGCACTTATCCACGTCAAAGTTCAGGTACGGCAGCAGGTCGACTTTGTTCAGCAGCATGAGGGAGGCGGCAGCGAACATGTGCGGGTACTTCAGCGGCTTGTCCTCCCCTTCGGTGACCGAAAGCACCGCCACCTTGTGCCGTTCGCCGAGGTCAAAGCTGGCCGGACACACCAGGTTACCGACGTTTTCAATAAACAGGATGCCGTTATCCGCCAGCGGCAGGCGCGGGGCGGCGTCGGCAATCATCTGCGCGTCCAGGTGGCAGCCCTTACCGGTGTTGACCTGGATAGCGGGCGTACCGGTTTCGCGGATGCGCGCCGCGTCGTTAACGGTTTGCTGATCGCCTTCGATAACGGCGCAGGAGACGCGTTCGTTCAGGTGCTTGAGGGTTTCCGTTAGCAACGTGGTTTTGCCGGAGCCGGGGCTGGAGACCAGATTCAGCACCAGCTGTTCGCGCGCGGCAAAGCGGGCGCGGTTGCGGGCGGCGAGCTGGTTATTTTTATCCAGCACGTCGATCTCCACCTCCAGCATCTGGCGCTGGCTCATGCCCGGCGCGTGGGTGCCCGCCTCGCCGTGGCCGTAGTGCAGGTCGCCTGCTTCGGAGCGTTGCGGCGTAAAGGTGATGCCGGTCAGGGCCGCCGCAGGACGCGGGGCAGGGGAAAACGGCGCGGAGCGAAACGCGGAGTGGGGACGGTGTTCGTCCCCTTCTATATACAGGTTGCCTTCGGCGCAACCGCAGGTGCTACACATACATTACTCCTTCTCGATTTCGAGGCGTTGGATCTGCATACCGTCATCCGCCACGATGCGAAGACCCGTGCTCTGGCACTGTGGGCAGCGCTGAACTTTTGATGACAGCAGGGTGACGTACTGCTGGCACTGCTCGCACCAGCACTCCGCCTGCTGCTCGTCGATATGCAATGCGCAGCCTTCCGCCAGCGTACCGCGGCACACCAGCTCAAAGCAGAAGGTGAGGGCGCTGGTCTCGACGCAGGAAAACGCCCCGACCTTCAGCCAGACGCCGGTAACGCGCTTCGCGTGGTTTTGCACTGCCTGCTGTTCGATAAGTTCCAGAGCCCGCTGGCAGAGGGTGATTTCGTGCATAACGCCTCCTCAATGATTTGCGCCAGTAAATGCAATAACGGTGCCAGCTTGATTTGCGTTACGGCGTGACGGTGTCAACGCTGTCGAAATGACACGTCGACACTGTGGCGTTGACAGTGACTATCTTGATAAAAATCATTTAAATCAATCAATTAAAAACTGGCACGAAATCTGCTTAACAGCCGCTATCTCCATTAACCGGATATCTTCTATGACTATTTGGGAAATTAGCGAAAAAGCGGATTACATCGCGCAGCGCCACCAGCAGCTTCAGGACCAGTGGCACCTCTACTGCAACTCTCTGGTTCAGGGGATCACCCTGTCAAAAGCCCGTCTGCACCACGCCATGAGCTGCGCGGCGCAGGGGGACATGCGCTTTGTGTTGTTTGGGCACTTCACGATTTTTGTCACCCTGGCGGAGAGCTTCAACAGCCACACCATTGAGTATTACGTTGAGACAAAAGAGGGTGAAAAACAGTGTATTGCGAAAGCTCAGCTGATGGCCGATGGCATGGTGGACGGTCACGTCAGCAACCGCGATCGCCAGCAGGTGCTGGAGCACTATCTGGAGAAAATCGCGTCGGTTTACAACGGTCTTTACACCGCAGTTGAGCACGACTTGCCGGTCGACCTGAAACAGCTGGTCGCGGGAAAGACTTCCGCCAATCTTGCCTGATAACCGCGTGTCGAAAAGTGTCGATGAGACAGTTTTTCGTCGTCAAAAATGACTATCACCAGAGGATTGCCCGGTGAACCGTTTTGTAATTGCTGACTCGACGGTCTGTATTGGCTGTCGAACCTGTGAGGCGGCGTGTTCGGAAACGCACCGCCTGCACGGGCTGCAGTCCATGCCGCGCCTGCGCGTCATGCGTAATGAAAAAGAGTCTGCCCCGCAGCTCTGCCACCACTGTGAAGATGCCCCGTGCGCGGGCGTGTGCCCGGTTAACGCCATCACTCGCGTCGATGGCGCGGTCCAGCTGAACGAAAGCCTGTGCGTTAGCTGCAAGCTGTGCGGCATCGCCTGCCCGTTCGGCGCGATTGAATTTTCCGGCAGCCGCCCGCTGCATATCCCGGCGAACGCCAATACCCCGAAAGCGCCGCCTGCGCCACCCGCTCCGGCGAAGGTGAGTACGCTGCTGGACTGGGTGCCCGGCATCCGCGCTGTTGCGGTGAAGTGCGACCTGTGCAGCTTTGACGAACAGGGCCCGGCCTGCGTGCGGACCTGTCCGACCAAAGCGCTGATCCTGGTTAACATCCGCGATATCGCCCGCACCAGCAGGCGCAAGCGCGAGCTGACCATTAATACCGACGTCGGCGATCTTTCGCTTCTGCGGGCGCTTAACGAGGGGGAAAAATGAACGCGATATTTATGATTAACAGCGCCGTGGCGTACTTTGCCACTGCCGCCGTGCTGGTGCTGGTGTTCTCTTTCCATAAAACCCTGAGCGGCTGGATAGCCGGTATCGGCGGCGCGGTCGGCAGCCTGATGACGCTGGCGGCGGGCTGTGTCGTCCTGCTCGGCGGACAATCCGTGGAAACACTCATGCCGCTGATTCGCCACACCGTGGCGATTACGCCGCTAAACGCCATCTGGTTGGTGACCTTTGGTCTGTGCGGGCTGTTTATCAGCCTGTTCAATATCGACTGGCACCGCCATCCGCAAACCAAAGCCAACGGCCTGCTGGTGAATCTGCTGATGGCGACGGCGGTTTGTGCCGTTATCGCCAACAACCTCGGGGCGCTGGTGGTGATGGCGGAGATCATGGCGCTGTGCGGCGTGTTCCTGACGGGCTGCAGCGCCTCCGGCAAGCTGTGGTTTGCGCTTGGACGTCTTGGCACGCTGCTGCTGGCGCTGGCCTGCTGGCTGGTGTGGCAACGTTTCGGCACGCTGGACTTTTCCGCGCTTAACGGCCAGACGCTGGGCAACGATGTCTGGCTGCTGGGCGTAGTCGGTTTTGGCCTGCTGGCCGGGATTATCCCGCTGCACGGCTGGGTGCCGCAGGCGCACGCAAATGCCTCTGCACCGGCTGCCGCGCTGTTCTCCACCGTCGTCATGAAGGTTGGGCTGTTCGGTATTCTGACCATCACGCTGACCGGCGGCCAGCCGCCGCTGTGGTGGGGCGTGGTGCTGCTGATTGTGGGCATGGTCACCGCGTTTGTTGGCGGCCTGTACGCGCTAATGGAGCACAACATCCAGCGCCTGCTGGCCTATCACACCCTGGAAAACATCGGCATCATCCTGCTCGGTCTTGGCGCGGGCGTCACCGGGTTGGCGCTTAACCAGCCGGCGCTGATTGCCGCCGGGTTTATCGGCGGTCTGTATCATCTCGTCAACCACAGCCTGTTTAAAAGCACTCTGTTCCTCGGCGCGGGCAGCGTCTGGTTCCGCACCGGCCACCGGGATATCGAAAAACTCGGTGGGATTGGCAAAAAAATGCCGGTGATTTCACTCGCCATGCTGGTGGGGCTGATGGCGATGGCCGCGCTGCCGCCATTAAACGGCTTTGCCGGGGAGTGGGTGATCTATCAGTCCTTCTTCGCGCTCGGTCAGAACGATGTCTTTATCGCGCGTTTGCTCGGCCCGCTGCTGGCGGTCGGGCTGGCGATTACCGGGGCGCTGGCGGTGATGTGCATGGCGAAAGTCTACGGCGTCACTTTCCTCGGCGCGCCGCGCACCCGTGAAGCGGAGAACGCCTGCTGCGCCCCGGTACTGATGGGTGCCAGCGTTGTGGCGCTGTCGCTGTGCTGCATCGCGGGCGGGGTGGCCGCGCCGTGGCTACTGCCGCTGCTGGGCCACGCCATTCCGCTGCCGCTGGCGACGGCGCATACCGTCGTTTCCCAGCCGATGATGGCGCTGCTGCTGATCGCCGCACCGCTGCTGCCGTTTGTGCTGATGCTGTTCTTTAAACGCGACCGTCTCGCCTCCCGCTCGCGCGGCGCGGCGTGGGCTTGTGGCTACGAACACGAGCAGTCGATGGTCATTACCGCCCACGGTTTCGCCATGCCGGTGAAGGAGAACTTCGCTGCCGTGCTGAAGCTGCGCCACTGGCTGAACCCGGTGGATTGGGTCCCAGGCTGGCAGAGCGCCGCCGCGCCCGTGCTGTTCCGCCGTCTGGCGCTGATCGAGCTGGCGGTGCTGGTGGTTATTGTGATTTCACGAGGAGCCTGACATGAGTCTGTATCTGGCAATTCTTCAGGCGCTGGTGCTGTTCGCCTTCGCGCCGCTGCTGTCGGGCATTACGCGCGTGGCGCGCGCCCGGATGCACAACCGTCGCGGGCCTGGGGTGCTTCAGGAGTACCGCGATCTCTTCAAGCTGCTTTCTCGTCAGAGCGTGGCACCGGACGCCTCAGGCTGGGTCTTCCGCCTTACGCCATTTGTGATGGTTGGCGTCATGCTGACCATCGCCACCGCGCTGCCGATGGTCACGGTGGGCTCGCCGCTGCCGGCGCTGGGCGATTTGATTACGCTTATCTACCTCTTCGCAATCGCGCGTTTCTTCTTCGCGATTGCGGGCCTGGACACCGGCAGCCCGTTTACCGGCATCGGTGCCAGCCGCGAGGCGATGCTCGGCGTTCTGGTTGAGCCGATCCTGCTGCTGGGGCTGTGGGTGGCCGCGCAGGTGGAAGGCTCGACCCACATCAGCTTTATCACCAGTACCGTTTATCACTGGCCGGTTTCACGTTCTGTCCCGCTGATTCTGGCGCTCTGCGCCTGCGCGTTCGCCACCTTTATTGAGATGGGCAAACTGCCGTTCGACCTCGCGGAAGCCGAGCAGGAGCTGCAGGAAGGTCCGCTTACCGAATACAGCGGCTACGGCTTCGCGGTGCTGAAGTGGGGCATCAGCCTCAAACAGCTGGTGGTGCTGCAGATGTTCGTCGGCGTTTTCTTCCCGTGGGGGCAGATGACGCACTTCTCCGCGGGCGGTCTGGTGCTGGCCGTCGTGATTGCCGCCCTCAAGCTGCTGGTCGGCGTGCTGGTGATAGCCCTGTTTGAAAACAGCATGGCGCGCCTGCGTTTTGTCGAAACGTCGCGCATCACCTGGGCCGGTTTTGGTTTTGCATTTTTAGCGTTCGTCTCCTTGCTGGTGGCGTGATTAAAGAGAGTATTTATGTCTGAAGAAAAGAAAGGTCAGCAGTATCTCGCCGCGTTGCATCAGGCTTTCCCCGGCGTGGTGCTGGAGGAGTCCTGGCAAACCAAAGACCAGGTAACCGTCACCATTAAGGTGAATGACCTGCCGGAAGTGGTGGAGTTCCTCTATTACCAGCAGGGCGGCTGGCTGTCGGTGCTGTTCGGCAACGACGAGCGCCAGCTGTGCGGCAACTACGCGGTGTACTACGTGATGTCGATGGAGCAGGGTGAAAAATGCTGGCTCACCGTGCGCGTCGAGGTCGACCCGAATAAGCCGGAATACCCGTCCGTCACGCCGCGCGTGCCTGCCGCCGTCTGGGGCGAGCGCGAAGTGCGCGACATGTACGGCCTGGTGCCGGTCGGTCTGCCGGACGAGCGACGCCTGGTGCTGCCGGACGACTGGCCGGACGAACTCTATCCGCTGCGTAAAGACAGCATGGACTACCGCCAGCGCCCGGCCCCGACCACCGACAGCGAAACCTACGAATTCATCAACGAGCTGGGCAGCAAGAAGAACAACGTGGTGCCGATCGGCCCGCTGCACGTCACCTCTGACGAACCGGGGCACTTCCGCCTGTTCGTCGACGGCGAGAACATCATCGACGCCGACTACCGCCTGTTCTACGTCCATCGCGGCATGGAAAAGCTGGCGGAAACCCGCATGGGCTACAACGAGGTGACGTTCCTCTCTGACCGCGTGTGCGGCATCTGCGGCTTCGCCCACAGCACCGCTTATACCACCTCGGTGGAGAATGGCATGGGGATCGTGGTGCCGGAGCGCGCGCAGATGATCCGCGCCATTCTGCTGGAGGTGGAGCGTCTGCACTCGCACCTGCTGAACCTCGGCCTGGCCTGCCACTTCGTCGGCTTTGACTCCGGGTTTATGCAGTTCTTCCGCGTGCGCGAAGCGTCGATGAAAATGGCGGAGATCCTCACCGGAGCGCGTAAAACCTACGGCCTGAACCTGATCGGTGGGATCCGCCGCGACCTGCTGAAGGACGACATGATCCAGACCCGCCAGCTGGCGCAGCAGATGCGCCGGGACGTGCAGGAGCTGGTGGACATGCTGCTCAGCACGCCAAACATCGAACAGCGCACCGTCGGCATCGGTCGTCTTGATCCCGAAATTGCCCGTGACTTCAGCAACGTCGGCCCGATGGTGCGCGCCAGCGGCCACGCCCGCGACACCCGCGCCGATCACCCGTTCGTCGGCTACGGCCTGCTGCCGATGACCGTGCACAGCGAGCAGGGCTGCGACGTCATCTCCCGCCTGAAGGTGCGCATCAACGAGGTGTTCACCGCGCTGAACATGATCGACTTTGGCCTTGATAACCTGCCGGGCGGTCCGCTGATGGTGGAGGGCTTCACCTACATCCCGAACCGCTTTGCCCTCGGCTTTGCCGAAGCGCCGCGCGGGGACGACATCCACTGGAGCATGACCGGCGACAACCAGAAGCTCTACCGCTGGCGCTGCCGCGCGGCCACCTACGCCAACTGGCCAACCCTGCGCTACATGCTGCGCGGCAACACCGTCTCTGACGCGCCGCTGATCATCGGCAGCCTCGACCCGTGCTACTCCTGCACCGACCGCATGACCGTGGTGGACGTGCGCAAGAAGAAAAGCCAGGTGGTGCCGTACAAAGAGCTTGAGCGCTACAGCATCGAGCGTAAGAACTCGCCGCTGAAATAAGGATTCGCCATGTTTACCTTTATCAAAAAAGTGATCAAAACGGGCACGCAGACCAGCAGCTATCCGCTGGAGCCGATCCCGGTGGATAAAAACTTTCGCGGTAAGCCGGAGCACAATCCGCAGCAGTGCATCGGCTGCGCGGCCTGTGTCAACGCCTGTCCGTCGAATGCCCTGACGGTAGAAACGGATCTCAAAACCGGCGAGCTGGCCTGGCAGTTTAACCTCGGGCGCTGCATCTTCTGCGGCCGCTGCGAGGAGGTCTGCCCGACGGTCGCTATTCGTCTTTCGCCGGAGTACGAGCTGGCGGTGTGGAAGAAAGAGGATTTCCTGCAGCAGTCGCGCTTTGACCTGTGCAACTGCCGCGTCTGCCACCGCCCGTTCGCCGTGCAGAAAGAGATCGACTACGCCATCGCGCTGCTGCAGCACAACGGTGACGCCCGCGCGGAGCATCACCGTGAAAGCTTTGAAACCTGCCCGGAGTGCAAGCGTCAGAAGTGCCTGCTGCCGTCCGACCGTATTGATATCACCCGCCATATGAGAGAGGCCAGCTGATGGAAAACCTACTGGGCCCGCGCGACGCTAACGGCATTCCGGTGCCGATGACGGTGGACGAATCCATCGCCAGCATGAAGGCGTCGCTGATGAAAAAAATCAAACGCTCAGCCTACGTCTACCGCGTGGACTGCGGCGGCTGCAACGGCTGTGAGATCGAGATCTTCGCCACCCTGTCGCCGCTGTTTGACGCTGAGCGCTTCGGCATCAAAGTGGTGCCGTCTCCGCGCCATGCGGACATCCTGCTGTTTACCGGGGCCGTCACCCGTGCCATGCGCTCGCCCGCGCTGCGTGCCTGGCAGTCTGCGCCGGATCCGAAAATCTGTATCTCCTACGGCGCCTGCGGCAATAGCGGCGGCATCTTCCACGACCTTTACTGCGTCTGGGGCGGCACCGACAAAATCGTGCCGGTGGACGTCTACATTCCCGGCTGCCCGCCGACGCCTGCCGCGACGCTGTACGGCTTTGCCATGGCGCTCGGCCTGCTGGAGCAGAAAATCCACGCCCGCGAGCCGGGCGAGCTGGACAACCAGCCTGCGGCCATTCTGCACCCGGACATGGTGCAGCCGCTGCGGGTGAAGGTCGACCGCACGGCGCGCAGTCTGGCGGGTTATCGCTACGGTCGGCAGATCGCTGACGATTATCTGCGTCTGCTCAGCCAGGGTGACCATCAGGTGGCGCGCTGGCTGGAGGCCGAGAACGATCCGCGCCTCAATGAGATCGTGGCGAACCTGAACAGCATCGTCGATGAGGCGCGGATCCGATGAGTGAAACGGTGTTGTTCAGCCAGCTGAGCCGTAAGTTTATTGATGAGAACGACGCCACGCCGGATGCGGCGCAGCAGGTGGTTTACTACAGCCTGGCGATTGGGCACCACCTTGGGGTGATCGACTGCCTGGAGGCGGCGTTAACCTGCCCGTGGCCGGAATACCTGGCGTGGATCGCCACGCTGGAGGAGGGCAGTACGGCGCGGCGCAAGATGGAGGGCGTGCCGAAGTATGGTGAGATCGTCATCGACGCCAACCACATTGCGATGCTCGCCAACGCCTTTGACGCGGCGCTCGGCAGGCAAACCCCCGAGCAGCAGGCGTGGAGCACAACGCTGCTCGGCATGCTGCACGATATTCATCAGGAGAGTGCCATCTACCTGATGGTGAGGAGATTACGTGACTGACGTTTTACTGTGTGTCGGCAACAGCATGATGGGCGATGACGGCGCGGGCCCGCTGCTGGCAGAGATGTGCGCTGCGAACCCGCCGGGCAGTTGGGTGGTGATTGACGGCGGCAGCGCACCGGAAAACGACGTGGTGGCCATTCGCGAGTTGCGTCCGGAGAGGCTGTTAATCGTCGATGCCACCGATATGGGGCTCAACCCCGGCGAGATCCGCCTGATTGACCCGGACGACATCGCCGAGATGTTTATGATGACGACGCACAATATGCCTCTGAACTACCTGGTGGATCAGATTAAAGACGACGTGGGCGAGGTGCTGTTTTTGGGCATTCAACCGGATATTGTCGGGTTTTATTATCCGATGACGCCGCCGGTAAAAGAGGCGGTGGACGTGGTGTATTCACGGCTTGCTGGGTGGGTTGGGGACGGGGGGTTTTCTCAGCTCTGAGCAGCGCCCGGTGGCGCTGCGCTTACCGGGCATACAAAACCGTAGGCCGGGTAAGGCGAAGCCGCCACCCGGCAAAACAGGCTACTCGAGATCCCCCCCGTTACTCGCAATCACCTTCTTATACCACCAGAACGACTTCTTGCGCTTTCGGTCCAGGGTGCCGTTACCAGCGTCGTCCCGGTCAACGTAGACAAACCCGTAGCGCTTGCTCATCTCGCCCGTTGAGGCCGACACCAGGTCAATGCAGCCCCAGGTGGTGTAGCCCATCAGCGGTACGCCGTCCTCAATCGCATCGCCCATTGCGCGGATATGCTCGCGCAGGTAGCTGATGCGGTAGTCGTCGTTGATCTCGCCGTTTTCATCAATAACGTCCTTCGCCCCGAGGCCGTTTTCCACCAGGAACAGCGGTTTCTGGTAGCGGTCGTACATCATGTTCATGGTGATGCGCAGGCCGAGCGGGTCAATGCCCCAGCCCCACTCGCTCACCTGAATGTGCGGGTTACGCAGGGACTTCACGATGTTCGCCGCGCTGGTGTTGCCCGCATTCATGTCCGCCGACGCGCAGCGCGAGGCGTAATAGCTGAACGAGACAAAATCGACGGTGTTTTTCAAAAGTAAATCGTCGCCGGGATCTTTCACAATCACCACGCCTTTCTCGCGGAACACGCGGGCGGAGTAGGCCGGATAGCTGCCGCGCGCCTGCACGTCAATAAAGAACAGGTTCTCGCGATCTTTCTCCAGCGCCATCCACACGTCTTCCGGCTTGCAGGAGTACGGGTAGAAGTTACCGCCCGCCAGCATGCAGCCGACCTGGTTTTCCGGGTTCACCTCGTGAGCGATTTTGGTCGCCAGCGCACTCGCCACCAGCTCGTGGTGCGCGGCCTGGTATTTCACCTGATCCTCGTTTTCACCTTCCTCAAAAACCAGCCCCGCGCCGGAGAACGGGCTGTGCAGCATGATGTTGATTTCGTTGAAGGTCAGCCAGTATTTCACCAGCCCGTTAAACGCCTCGAAGCAGGTGCGGGCGTAGCGGGCGAAGAAATCGACCATCTTACGGTTGCGCCAGGAGCCGTATTCTGTGACCAGGTGCATCGGCACGTCGAAGTGGCAGAGCGTGACCAGCGGCTCGATGTTGTACTTTTTGCACTCCTCGAACACCGCCCGGTAGAAGGCAATGCCTTCCTGATTCGGCAGCGGCTCGTCGCCGTTCGGGTAGAGGCGGCTCCAGGCAATCGAGGTGCGGAACACCGTAAAGCCCATCTCCGCCATCAGGGCGATGTCTTCTTTATAGCGATGGTAAAAATCAATCGCCTCGTGGCTCGGGTAGAACTCATCGTCACGCAGCGAAAAACGCTTTTCCTTACCGACCTTCACCGCCAGGCGAGGTGCGCCGTGGGGGATCATATCGACCGTGGTCAGTCCCTTGCCGCCTTCACGGTAAGCACCTTCACTCTGGTTGGCGGCAAGCGCGCCGCCCCATAAAAATCCTTGTGGAAAAACAGACATTCTTACCTCGCTTTCAATTTATGCTTTTGCTGCGTTGTTCTGTACCGGTGCGGTCTGCAGGGCGCGCGCTTTTTCAGCTTCGTCTTCGACCGGAATATCCTCAAACCCTAAAAGCAGGGTCAGAACAAACGACAGCACGACTGCCAGCCCCATCACGCCAAACACCCAGACGATGGTCATCGGGTTGGCCGGATCGAAGAACTGCACGCTGGTAAACAGCCCCGGCGCCGCCATCGAATGGCTGGCAAGACCGGCCATGCCGGCCACCGCGCCGCAGATAAAGCCGCTGATCAGGCTCGCAATCAGCGGACGTTTCAGGCGCACCGCCACGCCGTACAGCGCTGGTTCAGAGATCCCCGCCATGATGGCCGAGGCCGCCGCCGCCAGCGCCGTCTGGCGCAGCTCCGGGTTTTTGGTTTTCCACGCCACCGCCAGCGACGAGCCGCCGAGCGACAGGTTGGCGCCGATCTCTGACGGCATCACCATCCCTTCTTTGCCCGTTTCGGCAATGGTCTGGATGATGGTCGGCGTAAACACGCGGTGCATCCCGGTCATCACCAGCAGCGGCCACAGCGCGCCCATGATGGCGACGGAGAGCCAGCCCAGGTAGCCGTGAATGGTGTAGACCAGCGCGGAGATGGCGCTACCGATCCAGATCCCCAACGGGCCAATCAGCACGATGGCGAGCGGGGCGGCAATCAGCACGATCAGCATCGGCTTGAGGAAGTTTTTCGTTACCGCCGGGGTAATGCGATCCACCCAGCGTTCGATGTACGACAGGCACCAGGTCATCACCAGCGCCGGGATGACGGTATAGGTGTATTTCACCGCCGTCACCGGAATAAAGGCGAACTCAACGTGCTCGCCCTGCGCGGCTTTCGCCATCAGCTCGATAAAACTCGGGTGCACCAGCACGCCCGCGATGGCAATCGCCAGCGACATGTTGGTTTTAAACTTCACCGCCGCCGAGGCCGCCACCATCAGCGGCAGGAAGAAGAACGCCCCGTCGCCAATGACGGTCAGAATGGTGAGCGTCGGCGCGCCTTTTGGCAGCACGCCGGTCATCTCAAGGATCATCGCCAGCAGCTTGACCATCGAACCGCCGATGATCGCCGGGATCAGCGGCGACATGGTGCCGATCAGCGCGTCGAGGATCCCGGCGCCAATGCGGCGTAACGTCAGCTTCTGCGGGCCTTCCGGCATGGGGGGCTGCAGATCAACGGGCAGCAGGCTCACCACTTCGCGGTACGCCTGTGAAACGGTGTTGCCAATAATCACCTGGCACTGGTTGTCGTTACGTACCACGCCAAGCACGCCGCTGATACTTTTCAGGCGCGCAACGTCGGTAAGATTTTCGTCTTTCAGAACGAAACGCAGTCGCGTCATGCAGTGGGTGACGGCGACGATGTTCTCTTTGCCGCCCAGCGCGCTGACAACGTCGTTCGCCAGCGCTGCGTAATTTTTGGCCATCGGATGTGATCCTGTTATCGTTGTGAGAAATGTAGGAAACCGGTTCCACATAATCATCATGACTTTCTCTGAATGAAACAAGATCGCTTTTTGGACATTTTTTCATTTCGTGATGAAGGTCGCAATGAGGCGTCGAAAGCGTGATGTCGTCGCTGCGACAATTTTTCTGCGGTGCAGTACACTGCCCGCATGAGTTTCGGATGGAAAAATAATATGACCACGATGCTGGAAGTGGCGAAGCGGGCAGGCGTTTCAAAAGCCACGGTATCCCGGGTGTTGTCGGGCAATGGCTACGTCAGCCAGGAGACCAAAGACCGGGTTTTTCAGGCCATTGAAGAGAGCGGCTATCGCCCGAATTTGCTGGCGCGAAACCTGGCGACCAAACGCACCCAGACGCTTGGACTGGTGGTGACCAACACCCTGTATCACGGCGTCTACTTTAGCGAACTGCTGTTTAACGCCGCACGGATGACGGAAGAAAAAGGGCGGCAGCTGATCCTCGCCGACGGCAAGCACAGCGCCGATGAGGAGCGTGAGGCGATCCAGTATCTGCTCGACATGCGCTGCGATGCGGTGATTATCTACCCGCGCTTTCTGAACGTGGAAGAGCTGGACGCGCTTGTCGAGAAATGCGAGCAGCCGATTATGGTGCTTAACCGCCGCCTGCGGAAAAACAGCAGCCACAGCGTCTGGTCCGATCATAAAGCCTCGTGTCAGGATGCGGTGTCGCAGCTGATTGCGAAAGGGCACCGGGAGATTGCGTTTATCACCGGTTCGCTGGATTCCCCTACCGGTGTTGAGCGTCTTTCCGGTTACAGGGATGCGCTGGCGCAGCACGGCATTGCGGTGCGTGACGCGCTTATCGCCGAAGGGAAGTGGAACCCGGCCAGCGGCGCGGCGGCGGTCGCGCAGTTGCTTTCCCGCGGCGAACCGTTTACCGCGCTGGTGGCGAGTAACGACGATATGGCGATTGGCGCCATCAAGCAGCTGCATGAGAGCGGTGTTGCCACGCCGGGTAAAGTGTCCGTCATAGGCTTTGACGATGTGGCGATCGCGCCCTACATCGTGCCGTCGCTGTCCAGCGTGCGAGTTCCGGTAACGGAGATGATCCAGGAGACCATCAGCCGCCTGATCTTCATGCTCGACGGCGGCGAGTTTAAATATCAGCAAACCTTTTCCGGCGAGCTTATCCTACGCGACTCCGTCATTGACGGCCCGCATCGCTGACGTCGACATCTGTCATCGTCATTAGTGACGATGACAGATCCGTCTGGTTTTATTTTTATTTTAAATCAATATGTTAAAAATTGGCACGGTTTATGAATAGCTTCGCGCATAACAGTTATGCCGGAGAAGCAGATGAACCGTTTTATTATGGCCGATGCCAGCAAGTGCATTGGTTGCCGTACCTGTGAAGTGGCGTGCGTGGTTTCCCATCAGGCGGAGCAGGATTGCGCCTCTCTCACCCCCGACACCTTCCTGCCGCGCATCCACGTCATTAAAGGCGTGAATATTTCCACCGCCGCCATCTGTCGTCAGTGCGAAGACGCGCCGTGCGTGAACGTCTGCCCGAACGGGGCGATTAAGCGCGAGAAGGGCTTTGTGCATGTGATGCAGGAGCGCTGCATCGGCTGCAAAACCTGCGTGGTGGCGTGCCCGTATGGCGCGATGGAGGTGGTTGTCCGCCCGGTCGTGCGCAACAGCGGCATGGGGCTAAGCGTGCGGGCGGAGAAAGCCGAAGCCAATAAATGCGATCTTTGCTACCACCGCGAAGCAGGCCCGGCCTGTATGGAGGCCTGCCCGACGCACGCGCTGGTCTGCGTGGATCGCGACAAGCTTGAGCAGATGAGCGCCGAAAAGCGCCGTCGCGCGGCATTCGACACTTCGTCATCGCTGCTGTTTTAAGTTGCGATGAGCGTTAACGGCGTCCAGCTTCGGGTGCGAGGCAAAGTGCAGGGCGTGGGGTTTCGTCCCTTCGTCTGGCAGCTGGCGCAACGGCTGAAGCTTGTGGGCGATGTCTGCAACGACGGAGAGGGTGTCCTGGTGCGTCTCGCGGGTAATGGGGGGGACTTTACCGCGAGACTGCGTCAGGACTGCCCACCGCTGGCGCGTATTGACCATGTTGATACGCAGCCCTACTGCTGGTCTGGCATGCCGACGGAATTTACCATCCGTCAGAGCGAGCGCGGGGCGATGAATACGCAAATCGTGCCGGATGCCGCCACCTGTCCGGCGTGTCTGGCTGAAATGCGCGATCCGCGCGAGCGCCGTTACCGCTACCCGTTTATCAACTGCACCCACTGTGGGCCGCGGTTTACCATTATCCGCGCCATGCCCTATGACCGCCCGGCGACCTCGATGGCCGCGTTTCCCCTCTGCGTGCCGTGTGAGACAGAATACCGTAACCCGGCCGACCGCCGTTTTCACGCCCAGCCGGTCGCCTGCCCGGACTGCGGACCGCAGCTGGAATGGCGAGCCGGAGATGTTGTTGCCACACGCGAATCGGCTTTACGCGCAGCGGTGGCGATGCTGAAAGACGGCGGCATTGTCGCGGTCAAAGGGCTGGGCGGTTATCACCTCGTTTGCGACGCGCTTAACCCGCAGACAGTGGCGACGCTGCGGGCTCGCAAGCAGCGCCCGACGAAGCCGCTGGCGGTGATGCTGCCGGACGCGGACAGTCTGCCTGAGACGATACAGACGCTGTTATGCTCACCCGCGGCGCCGATTGTGTTAACGCCAAAAGCTTCGCTTCCCGCGTTTCCCGAGGAAATTGCGCCGGGGCTTGATTGTATTGGCATCATGCTGCCCGCGAACCCGCTCCAGCATATTTTGATGTTGGACTACCAGTGCCCGCTGGTGATGACCTCCGGCAACCTTAGTGGCAGACCGCCCGCCATCACCAACGTGCAGGCGCTGCAGGATCTCAGCGGCATCGCGGACGGCTTCCTGCTGCACAACCGGGACATCCTGCAACGCATGGATGATTCCGTGCTGGATCGGGATGGCGCTATCCTGCGCCGCGCGCGCGGTTTTGTGCCCGATGCCGTCACGTTGCCTGCGGGTTTTGAGAATATCCCCGCCATGCTGTGCACTGGTTCAGAGATGAAAAACACCTTCTGCCTGGTGCGCGGGAACCAGGCGGTGCTGAGCCAGCACTTTGGCGATCTGAGCGAAGAGGGCGTAGAGGCACAGTGGCGCAGTGCGCTCACGACGATGCAGGACATTTACGCCTTCCAGCCTGAGCGCGTGGTGTGCGATGCTCATCCGGGGTATCGCGCCCGCCGGTGGGCTCAGGCGCAGGCGCTGCCTGTCGAAACCGTGCTACACCATCATGCCCACGCGGCAGCGTGCCTGGCGGAGAACGGCTGGCCGCGTGAGGATGGAGACGTTATTGCACTGGTGCTGGACGGCATCGGCATGGGCGAAAACGGCGCGCTGTGGGGCGGAGAGTGCCTGCGGGTGAACTATCTTGAGTGTGAACGGCTCGGCGGCCTGCCTGCCGTTGCGCTGCCGGGGGGCGATCTGGCGGCGCGGCAGCCGTGGCGTAATTTGCTCGCCCACTGCCTGTCGTTTGTCCCTGACTGGCAGCAGTATCCTGAAACGCGCGCGGTTCAGCGTCAAAACTGGCCGCTGCTGGCGACGGCTGTGTCGCGCGGTATCAACGCGCCGCAGGCTTCGTCCTGTGGTCGTCTGTTTGATGCCGTCGCCTGCGCGCTCGGTATCGACGCGCAGTCCTGGGAGGGTGAAGCCGCCTGCAGGCTGGAAGCGCTGGCCTCGCGGTGCGCGGGCGTCGCTCATCCGGTGACGCTGGACGCGGATAACCTCGCGCTTTTCTGGCAGCAGTGGCTGGCCTGGCAGGTGGAGCCCTGCGAGCGCGCATGGGCGTTTCACGATGCGCTGGCAAAAGGGCTGGCCCAGCTCGCCGCGCGCCATGCCCGACGCTTATCGATTTCGACAATCTGCCTCAGCGGCGGGGTGCTGCACAATCGCCTGCTGCGCGCGCGCCTGCGCCACTATCTTTCTGACTTTACGCTTCTTTTTCCTTCGCGCCTGCCCGCAGGTGACGGAGCGATCTCCTTCGGGCAGGCGGTGGTCGCCGCTGCCCGGTCATGTTCAAAAAGGATTTAAAATGTTACGACGCTTACGCAACGAACCTCGCGCCGCGCTTCTGCTGCTGGCTCTGGTAATGGCAAACCTGCTGGCCTGGGGATGGGCATGGCACACCTTCAGCGGCAGTACGGCGCTGATGGCGGCCAGCCTGCTGGCGTGGTGCTACGGACTGCGTCATGCGGTGGATGCCGACCATATTGCGGCCATTGATACCGTGACGCGTAAGATGATGCAGCAGGGTAAGCGCCCGTCCGGCGTGGGGGCGTGGTTCTCGCTGGGGCATTCCACCATTGTGGTGCTGGCCTCCATCGCCATCGCCGCCACCGCGACGGCGTTTCAGAAAAACATGGAATGGTTCCACGAAACCGGCAGCCTGATTGGCACCGCCGTTTCCGCCACCTTCCTGCTGGCGATGGCGCTGGTGAACATGGTGATCCTGCGCGGCGTCTGGCGCAGTTTCCAGGCGCTGAAAAACGGCAGGCCCGTGCAGGGCGACATCACGCTCCCTGCCCAGGGCGGCGTGATGAACTGGCTGTTCGGCAAAACCTTCCGCCTGGTGAATAAAAGCTGGCAGATGTACCTGGTAGGCTTTCTGTTTGGCCTTGGGTTTGATACTGCCACGGAAATCGGCGTGCTGGGGATCTCTGCTGCCAGCGCGTCCAGCGGGATGTCGGTGTGGTCAATCATGATTTTCCCGGCGCTCTTCGCCAGCGGCATGGCGCTGGTCGATACCCTCGACAACCTGTTGATGGTCGGTGCCTACGGCTGGGCGTTTAACAAGCCGCAGCGCAAGCTCTACTACAACATGACCATCACCGGTACCTCCGTGGTGGTGGCGCTGTTTATTGGCGGGCTGGAAGCGCTGGGCCTGCTGATGGACAAGTTCGCCCTCAGCGGCGGCGTCTGGGATCTGGTTGGCGCGGTCAACGACAATCTGGGCAACGCCGGGTTTGTGGTGGTCGGGCTGTTCGTTGCCTGCTGGCTCATCTCCATGGCCAACTATCGCTGGCGCGGCTACGACGCGCTGGTGGTGCGCTCCTGAGCTGGAGGCAGCCAGGCGCGGGTAAAATCAAGCCAGCCGCTGGCGGTCAGCACAATGTCCTGCACGTTTTCCAGGGTATTAAGACGATAGCGGTAGTGGAACAGCGGCGAGCAGGCGCCGCTTTCCAGCAGGTGCTGAAAGAAGGCGGGCAGGTATGTTCTCAGCATCTCCTCGCTTTCGCAGTATGTCATCAGCGTCTGCTTCGCGTTTTGCCAGGCGGTCTGCCCCAGCGCGGCGGCCCACGCGGGTTCTTCGGTAAACCACTCTGCCAGCGCAAATTCCGCTGCTTCACCCGCCAGATAATCCCCCAGTAAGATATCCCCCTGCGCCAGCGCGTCGGGCGCATGCCACGCCTCGCGGTCTTTGCGCTGGAGGATAACGTCACAGCCGCGCTTTTTCAGGCGCGCCTGCAGCATACTGGCCAGATCGCACAGCCCCGGCGTGTCGTAACAGATCAGCGAAAGGGTCGCGGGGAGCGTCACGTCGGGCGCATCCGGAAAGACGGGCGTGGTGATGCCGGGCAGGATTTCCGTGCGGGTGTCGACATCCTCCCGGCGGAGGTGCTGCTGGTTAATGTGCTGAATCTCCTGACGCAGCCAGGCCGCCAGCGGTTGCGGCAGCGTGGCGTTCAGCATCAGCCAGGCAAACCCGCCGCTGGTGGAGGTGACGGACTCCCGGGCATTTTCGCCTTTCCCGACGGTGATCCACGCGGGTGTTTCCGCCTCGCTGCGGGTTCGCCAGAACTCTATCGCGTGCAGCAGCGGGTGCGCCGCAAAGTACCAGGGCTGACGCTCAAGGCGCAGATAGTGTGAGTGGTGGTGGGCGATGGCAAAGGGGCCCGCGCCGATAGTCGGCTGCTGCGGATGCGGCAGCCGACAGGCGTGATGCGCGAGGCGATGCGCCAGCATGGCATCGGGCGCGTTCAGCACAATCTCCAGACACCAGGGGGCGACAAGCGACACCGTCCGAACGTGCGCAAGCCCCGCGGCGCGTGCCGGGTCGGCCAGCATCTGCTGCATCGCGCTGAGAATAGCTTCGTCGCTGATGGCCTGCCCGTTATGCCAGTGCGCGCCGCTGCGCAGGTAAAAACGCCAGCGGCGATTGTCGTCACGGATATCCCAGTGATGGGCTAAATCCGCGACCGGCTGTGGGTGGCCGGGCGCATAGCGCGTCAGACCGGCGTGAACCGCGCAGATAATATGCTGTTCGGCGCGGCGACGCGAAAGGGCTGGATGCAGCGACGTGAGCGGGCGATACCATGGAATGCGCAGCGTCGGCTGATGCTTCAGCCATTTGCCGCCTAAGAACGGGGTGATGATGTGGTGCAGGCTGGCCGGATCGCCGTCGGCCAGCTGCAGCGCGCTCTGGTAATCCCCTTTTTCCAGACAGGCGTGCATCAGCGGCGCGCTCAGTTCGCTGGTGGTAGTCAGACAGTGCAGAGTGGCGCGATGCCCGCGCCCTGGCTGCGCGTCCCAGCTTAGCCAGCCGCTTTGCGAGAGCTGGCGCAGCAGCGTGCGCGCATGGCGTTCGCTGCACAGCGCAACCTCCGCCACTTCCGCGATGGTCGTAGGCGTTGGCTCCGCGCCGTAGTGCTGATAAAGCCGTTGATACTGACGGATTTTCTGAAGCTGGCGCATAGCGGCACACCGGTAAAAAAAGGATGCTGAGAGTGTAGGTTTTTTTTGCGGAAGAAAAAGTGCTGGTTTACGTAAAGTGTTCCGGTTTTTCCCGTCAATTACCGCTCATGTTCACTGACCGGCATCATCAGCTCGCGCAGACGCTCAATGCGCGCCTCCGGGCTCAGATAAAGCCAGCGAAATAAAATGTGTTCAGCATGCTTCGTTTGTCTGAAATAATGAGAAAGATATTTGAGTTCTGTATTAAAAGTCGCCATGATTTGTCTCCGGCTGATTAATTACTTATCAGACTAGTCCTGACGAGAATAATAAAACAGGGTGATGTTTTTCAGCTGTTCCGCATTTAAGTGTTTATGAAAATAATAAATAAAGGATTGATAGCGATGATGTACCTGTTTTGTATTTATTTGATGAATAGAATGCGTAAAAAAAAGCCCCGGGACATCGGGGCAGTGGATAATAAAATCCAAAGGCTAAGTAAGCGTGGCCGTGCTGTAGGTCGGGTAAGCGAAGCGCCACCCGACAAAACGAGGGTTAAGCAGGTAACAATTTCAGCAGCGCGAAAGCCTCCTTCATCCGGTCCTCACTGACGACAAAGGCGCGTATCTGTCCCTCGTTGTCCGCGCCGCGCGCGACCATTCCCTTCGGTTCGAGGGTAATTTGCCAGTTCAGATCCTGACGTTGCGTTTCACCCGCAAGGTGCAGCGGTAATTCCGGCGTTTTGACCTTTACCAGCATGGCGGGTAATTTTAGCGGCGCGCTGCCGCCGAGCAGATTTTTTGCCAGATACATCGCGCTTAATTGTATCGGCTGCAGGAACGGAAGCACCTGACCGTTAATTTCCGCGCAGTCGCCCAGGGCATAAATATCCGGCTGCGTAGTTTGCAGGTAGCTATTTACCTTCACGCCACGACCTGTTTCGGCGCCTGCGCGATGCGCCAGCGCGGTTTCCGGGCGCAGGCCCGTTGCCGCGATAACCACATCCACCTCAATGCTGCGGCTACGGTCAAGCGATGCTCGAATGCCGCCTTCGGTTTTGCTCAGGCTTTGCAGCTGTGATTTCAACAGCAGATGCACGCCCATATCGGTCAGGCGATGCTGTAAGCGGCTGCTTACTTCTGCGGGCATCAGCGCCGACAGAATACTCGCCGCGTGGTCAACCAGGGTCACGGATTTCCCCGCGCGGCAGAAATCCATCGCCAGCTCGGTGCCGATCAGCCCGCCGCCGACGATCATTACGCGCTGTGCATCACGCAACAGCGTTTCGCTGGCCTGGTACTCCTGCTGGCTGTTAAGGGTGATCATCAGCTCGCGGCCCTCAACCGGCGGCACAAATGCAGAGGCACCCGTGGCCAGCACCAGCTTGTCGTACTGCCAGGTTTTCTCTTTCGCTCTCACCACGTGGGCGTCAGCATCGATGTCGGTGACCCAGGTGTACGGAAACAGAAGCAGGTTAAACTGCTCCGCGAACTCCCCCGCCGTCTGGCGGGTGAGGTCTTCGGCGCGCTGATTCTGGCTAATGACGTGGCTTAAATCAGGCTTGTTGTACTCGTCCATGCTGTCGGCGGCGATCAGCGTCAGCGGCACGTTAGCGTCCTGCTTGCGAATGTTTTTCACCAGCTGGCGGGCGGCAAAGCCCGAGCCGATGATGACGATACCGTTGCTCATTTTGCCTCCGTCGCCAGTTCGTCAAAGACGTCTTTGCCGAGGGAACATTCCGGGCAGAGGAAGTTGTCCGGCACCTCGCTCCACGGCGTGCCCGGGGCAACGTCCTGCAGCGGTTCGCCCAGCTCAGGATCGTAGATCCACTGGCAGACGCTGCACTGCATGCGCGGACCGAGATCGGCGGCTGCCGCAGAACAGGTTTGCGGCTGTTCCGCAGGTTTTGCGGTGACGTCAGGAAGCGGGGCGAGCGCCCACTGACGGGCGATGTCGCGGCCATGCTGGCGGCAGATCTCCAGCGCGTCGATATCCGGACGCCATTTTGCCTTCAGGCTCAGGGACATCTCAAAACCTGCATCCTGTAAACGGGTGGAGAGACGGTCTACCGCGCCGCCGCTCCAGCCGTGGGAGCCAAAGGCGCTGGCGCGTTTGTTGCGAAAACGCAGGCCGGTCATCTCTTCCACCAGGCCGGCAATCTTCGGCATCATCACGTTATTCATGGTGGAGGTACCCACCAGCACGCCCTTAGAGCGGAACACGTTGGTCAATACCTCATTTTTATCGCTGCGCGCCACGTTGAAGATTTTCACCGCCACGTTCGGATCCACTTCGTTGATGCCCTGGGCAATGGCGTCCGCCATCATGCGGGTGTTGTTGGACATGGTGTCGTAGAAAATAGTGATGCGATCTTCCTGATAGTCCGCCGCCCACTTCAGGTACAGCTCGACGATCTGGGTGGGGTTTTCACGCCACACCACGCCGTGCGAGGTGGCAATCATGTCCACCGGCAGGTTGAAGCCAAGAATTTCGGTGATTTTTGGCGTCACCAGGCGGCTGAACGGGGTCAGGATGTTGGCGTAGTAGCGCTGACACTGTTCGAACAGCTCGGTCTGATCCACTTCATCGTTAAACAGGCGCTCGTCGCAGTAGTGCTGACCGAAGGCGTCGTTGCTGAACAGCACCGCGTCGCCGGTCATGTAGGTCATCATGCTGTCCGGCCAGTGCAGCATGGGGGTTTCCACAAAGATCAGCTGCTTGCCGTTGCCGATATCCAGCGTGTCGCCGGTTTTCACGGTGTGGAAGTTCCACTCCGGATGGTGGTGGTGGCCGTTGATCGAGTCGATGGCGTTGGTGGTGCAGTAGATCGGGGTATCCGGAATGTGGGACATCAGCTCGGTCAGCGCCCCGGCGTGATCCTCTTCCGCGTGGTTGATGATGATGTAGTCGATGTCGTTCAGATCGATTTCGCTGCGCAGGTTCTGCACGAACTCGCGGCTGAACTTGTGATCGACGGTATCGATCAGCACGTTTTTACCTTCGCGGATGAGATAGCTGTTGTAGCTGCTGCCGCGCAGCGTTTTATATTCCGTCCCGTGGAAATCACGCACTTCCCAGTCACGTTGACCCACCCAATGAATGTTATTTTTAACCAGAATAGACATAGCAACCTCAGCGTAATACAGCGTTTTCAAATAAGATGGTTTGCTTATATCAAGTTTCGTGCCAACTTTTTAAGTTATTAATATTCAATAAGTTGTTATTTAATGACTCGTAATGAGTAGTCATTATGACTATCTCAAAAAGAGTCAATATGACATTATGTATTGTCAAATTGACTGTGAGGCTGACATGAGCTTTTCCGTAGACGTGCTGGCGAAGATCGCCATTGAGCTGCAAACCGGGATCGGCCATCAGGACCGCTTTCAGCGGCTGATCTCCACGCTGCGCCACGTGCTTGAATGCGATGCGTCCGCGCTGCTGCGCTACGAAGGACGGCAGTTTATTCCGCTGGCTATCGACGGGCTGGCGAAGGACGTGCTCGGACGGCGCTTTACCCTTGAAGGCCATCCGCGTCTGGAAACCATCGCCCGCGCGGGTGACGTGGTGCGCTTCCCGGCGGACAGCGACTTGCCCGACCCGTACGACGGACTTATTCCGGGCCAGGAGAGCCTGAAGGTGCACGCCTGCATCGGGCTGCCTTTATTTGCCGGACAGAACCTGATTGGCGCGCTGACCCTCGACGGCATGTCGCCGGACCAGTTCGACACCTTCAGTGACGAAGAGCTGCGCCTGATTGCCGCCCTGGCCGCCGGGGCGCTAAATAATGCGCTGCTGATTGAACAGCTGGAAAGCCAGAATATCCTTCCCGGCAGCCCGGCGGCGTTTGAGCAGGTGGCGCACACGGAGATGATCGGCCTTTCGCCCGGTATGGCGCAGCTTAAAAAAGAGATTGAGATTGTCGCCGCGTCCGATCTGAACGTGCTGATCTTCGGGGAAACCGGCACTGGTAAAGAGCTGGTGGCGAAATCGATTCATGAAGCTTCGCCTCGCGCGGTGAACCCGCTGGTGTACCTCAACTGCGCGGCGCTGCCGGAAAGCGTGGCGGAGAGCGAGCTGTTCGGTCACGTCAAAGGGGCGTTTACCGGGGCCATCAGCAACCGCAGCGGCAAGTTTGAAATGGCCGATAACGGCACGCTGTTTCTTGATGAGATTGGCGAGCTGTCGCTGTCGTTACAGGCCAAGCTGCTGCGCGTGCTGCAGTACGGCGACATCCAGCGCGTGGGGGATGACCGCAGCCTGCGCGTGGACGTGCGCGTGCTGGCGGCGACCAACCGGGATCTGCGCGAAGCGGTGCTGGCCGGGCAGTTCCGCGCCGACCTGTTCCACCGCCTGAGCGTGTTCCCGCTAACCGTGCCGCCGCTGCGCGAGCGCGGGGACGACGTGCTGCTGCTGGCGGGCTTTTTCTGCGAGCAGTGCCGCCTCAGAATGGGGCTTTCCCGCGTGGTCCTGAGCCCTGGAGCGAGGGCACACCTGCTCAGCTACGGCTGGCCGGGCAACGTGCGCGAGCTGGAACATGCGATCCACCGGGCGGTGGTGCTGGCGCGGGCGACGCGTTCGGGGGATGAAGTGGTGATTCATGCGCGGCATTTTGCGCTGCATGAGGAAAATGCCCCGACCGTGAAGGCTGCTGCGCCAGAGACCGTCAACGAGAACCTGCGCGAGGCGACGGAAGCATTTCAGCGTCAGATGATTACCCGCGCGCTGGAGCAGAACAACCGCAGCTGGGCGGCATGCGCGCGGGCGCTGGAGATGGACGTCGCCAACCTGCACCGGCTGGCGAAGCGTCTTGGGCTGAAGGGTTAGATAATCCCGGCCTGGTAGAAGTCCTGCAGGTTGATGGCGCCGCACAGCCTGCCGTGCTCGTCCACCACCGGTGCGGCGGTGATTTTGCGCTTCATCAGCACCTCTTTGGCTTCAATGGCGCGGCTGTCGGCGTTGAGCGTCAGCCCGCCTTTGGTCATGGCGTCAGACACGTTTGTTTCCAGCCTGCCACCGCCCACCAGCCAGCGGCGCAGGTCGCCATCGGTGAACACGCCTTTAACGTTTCCGCCGTCATCGCACACCGCCACCAGACCCAGACCGGTGCGGCTCAGTTCCAGCATCGCGTCCATCACGCTGGTGTCGAGTTTAACTTGCGGAATGGCATCGTCGGTGCGCATCAGGTGGTGAACCTTGTTGAGCAGGCGTGCCCCGAGCGCCCCCGCCGGATGCGAGCGGGCGAAATCTTCTTCGTTAAAGCCGCGCGCCTGCATCACCGCCATTGCCAGCGCGTCGCCCATCATCAGGGTGTTAACGGTGCTGGAGGTGGGGGCGAGGTGCATCGGACAGGCTTCGCGCTCAACGGAAATGTCCAGCGTGGCTTTGGCGGCCAGCGCCAGCGGCGAGCGGGATTTGCCGGTCATCGCCAGCAGGGCGACCGATTTTTCCTGCAGGCGAGGGATGATGAGATCCAGCTCTTTGGCTGAACCGGAGTAGGAGATAAACAGCATCACGTCGCGGCTTTCAATCATCCCGAGATCGCCGTGGAGTGCCTCAGCAGGATGCACGAAGAACGCCGGGGTGCCGGTGCTGGCCAGCGTCGCGGCAATCTTTTTGCCGATATGGCCGGATTTACCGATGCCCGCCACGATCACTTTGCCTTCGCAGTGGATAATAGTGTTGGCGGCGCGGACAAAATCCTCGCCCAGACGTTCCGGCAGGCGGCTGGCTTCCTGCAGCTCCAGCATCAGCGTCTGGCGGCCCGTTTCTAACAGAAAATCACTCATTTCTCTCTCCGGTTACGATCACGTCGATGCCTTTCTCTTCCAGCGCTTTTTTGAACGCCGGATCGATACCCGCGTCGGTAATCAGCTTATCAACGCTTTCAAGGCTACAGACAATGTTGGGGCTTTTACGGCCAAATTTCGACGAGTCGGCCATTAAAATCACTTCCCGCGCGGCGTTGCACATTGCTTTACTGACGCTGAATACCTCGTTAAACGTCGTGACGCCTGCATTCAGGTCGATGCCGTCGGTGCCCATAAACAGTTTATCGAAGCTGAAGTGGTCGAAGGCGTTCTCCGCCAGCTGGCCGTGAAACGACGCCGATTTTTTGCGGAAGGTGCCGCCGGGCATCAGGATGGTCTGCTCGCTGTCGAACTCCGACAGGGCGTTGACAATGTGCAGGCTGTTGGTCATCACCGTGATGTTATTAAAGCGGCTGAGCAGCGGGATCATCTGCAGCACGGTGCTGCCTGCGTCGAGGATGATGGAATCGCCGTCCTGGATAAATTTGACGGCGGCTTCGGCAATCAGCGCTTTCTGGTGCGTATTAATCAGCGTTTTGTGATCGATAGGCGGGTCCGCTTCATCTTTGTTGAGCACCACGCCGCCGTAGGTACGAATGACGGCGCCAGAGTTTTCGAGCAATACCAGATCCTTGCGTATTGTCGTGCCGGTGGTGTCAAAGTAGTGGGCCAGATCCTCTACCGAGCATTTTCCCTGTTTTTGCAGATGCTCGAGAATAGCCGCCTGCCGCTGACGTGGTTTCATAGGCGCTTCGTTCCTTAGGTTGCGAAATGATAATTTCGCAAGTCTATAACTTTCACAACGAAATTATCCATGTTTCAGATTAAGCGCTAATGATAGTGCATTCTGACAGAGTGAATCATGGGGAAAGATCACATCGGGCTGCAATTCCTGCAGCGGGATGCCGTTGATCGCCTGGATTTTGGCCGGTCGGGCAAACACCGTCATGCCGCGCATGATCAGGGAATCGCAGACCCGGTCGTGCTCATCCAGCGCAACGGCGACGACCACGCGCGGCTTGAAGCGTCCGCCGGAACGTCCGACCCCAACGCGGCCCTTCTGGCACAGGGCATCAAACGCGCGGTTAAACTGGTGGATCTGCCAGCCGCCAAACGCCATCTGGCACAGCCAGGCGAGGGCGGCGACGGTGATGAGTACGGTGACCATATCGGCTCCTTAACTGCCGGGTGGCGGCTGCGCCTTACCCGGCCTACGGGGATTGTAGCCCCGGTAAGCGCAGCGCCACCGGGGAATGAACTCAGAACATCACCTGCCCACCGGTGACGTTAATCGACTGCCCGGTGCAGTAAGACGCTTTCGGACTGGCGTAAAACAGCAGCATGTTCAGCACGTCCTGATAATCACATCCGCGCTTGAGCGGCACTTTATCGATGTAGTACTGCTCCACTTCTTCAGCCTTGATGCCGAGCTTGGTGGCGTACTGCGGCAGCAGGGACTGGAACATCGGCGACTTCAGCAGGTTCCCCAGCATCAGCGAATGCACGGTAATCCCGTACTCGGCCAGATCCAGCGCCAGGGACTGCGTCAGGCCCACGCCGCCAAACTTCGCCGCGCTATAGCCGGAGTTATGTTTACTGCCCACTTTCCCGGATTTCGAATTGATCTGAATGATGCGCCCCTGAATGCCGTCGCGGATCATCAGGCGGGAAAACTCGCGGGCGCAGAGGAAATAGCCCACCAGATTCACCTGCAGCGAACGGTCAAAATCCCCCAGCTCGAAATCGCTGATAAAGGCCGCTTTCGCAATCCCCGCGCTGTAGACCAGCAGGTCGGTACGCCCAAAAATCTCGTCCACGCCGCGGGCCAGCGCCATCACGCTCTGCTCGCTGGTGGCGTCGGCACCAAACCCGTACGCCATCCCTTCACCAAACTCGGTGTTAATGGTGTCCGCCACGCGGGCGGCTTTCTCACTCTGAATGTCTACTACCGCCACGCGGTAACCCTCTGCGGCAAGCCCACGGCAGAGGAACTCGCCTAAGGTTTGTCCCCCACCAATGACAACGGCAACCTGACTCATGTGTTTCTCCTTAATTACGCAACAAATTTTAACGTGCAGCCTGGGGTGACAGCCTGCGGAACCGGGCCCGCCACGTGCACCGTGCCGGGATACTCGGCCTGCGGCTGGCCGTCGAAGCGCAGGGTGATGTGCCCCAGCTCCCGCAGGTTTTGCTCGGCCACGTCGCCGACGGCGGTCACGGCATAGCGCGCCTCGCCCAGCTCCAGCTGGCTTCCGGCCTTCAGCTCGCCGTTCAGCTCGCCGTGGCAGTGGATAAAACAAAACTCTTCGATATCCGCCGGAGCGCCTTCCCGGAAGGTGATCAGCATCTGGTCACTCAGCGCATCCGCCGCGCTTTGGCCGATGCGGGTAATGGTGGTCTGGTAAATAACGGTCATCACAGGAACCTCTTATTGATAAATAAAGCCGGAGACAAACCAGGCAATCAGCACCGTCGGCGCGCCCGTCAGGAAGCGGCTCACCAGCACGGACGGTACGCCCACGCGCACGGTGTCCTGGCGCGCTTCGGCCAGCGACAGCCCCACGGGGATGAAATCGCACGCCGCCTGGGCGTTAATGGCAAACAGGGCAGGCAGGGCGAGGTGCGGAGGAATATTCCCCAGACCAATCTGCACGCCTATCAGCACGCCGATGACCTGGGCAATCACCGCGCCCGGGCCGAGGAACGGCGACAGCAGCGGGAAGGAGCAGATCAGCGCCAGCGTCACCAGCCCGAGCGGGTGGCTGGCGAGCGGGGCGAGGCCGTGGGCAATCCAGTCGCCCAGGCCGGACGCCATGATGATGCCGATCAGCGCCGAGACGAATGCCATAAACGGCAGAATGGTTTTCAGCACCGTGTCGATGGTGTCGCGCCCGGACTGGAACAGCACCGCCACGGCGGATCCCATCCCCATCCCGACCTTCGCCAGCAGGCCGTCGCTCTGCTCGGTGATTTTCTTGCTGGTGTCGTACTCGCGCGGTGGGGCTTTTTGCGGCGCGGGTGTGCCATTCACCAGCGTGATGTTGTCCTCCTTCACGCCCGAGACATAAATATCCTCAAGGATGTACTGCGCCAGCGGGCCGGATTTTCCGGTGGAGTGAATATTCACCGTCGGAATGCGGCGCTTCGGATAGATGCCGCAGCGCAGCGTGCCGCCGCAGTCGATCACCGCCACGCCGATGTCCGTTTCCGGCGGCTCGCCTTCTTTAAAGCCGTCGACCGCGTCCCAGCCGGTCAGCTCGCGCAGCTTGTCGACAATCGCCGGGCGCGTGCCCGCGGTGATGTAGACGATCTTTTTGCCTTCGGTGGCGTCGAACTCCAGCGGGCCGCCCCAGCCGCCCGTGCCTTTCTCAATGCGGATCCGGTTCATGCTGTCGCTCCTGAAAGATGGACTTTCTGTTCAAGCTGGATGCCCATTTTTTTCTCAAAAATGGCGGTGGTGAGGTCCGTCACCCAGCCGCGGAAGAAGTTGGTCACCAGACCAACCAGCAGGTAGCTCACCGCCAGCGGGCCGAGCGGCAGGCCAAGCGTGGTAAGGCCGCTGGCGATCCCGAGGTAGACAAACAGCTCGCCGGGGTTGATGTGCGGGAACAGGCCGTTCATCGAATGGCAGCTGTAGGAGGCGGCGGCGTAGTAGCTCGGCTTGTACTTTTCCGGCATGAAGCGACCGAGGCTTAAGGTCATCGGGTTACAGAACACGAAGGTGCCGATGAACGGCAGTACCAGGTAGCGGGACAGCGGGTTACCGGCGCAGCGCTGGGCGAAGCGTTCAATGCGCTGCTGGCCGATAAAGTTGATCAGCGCGTTCATGATCACCAGCAGGCTGATCAGCAGGGGCAGGATCCCGGTCACCATGCCGGTGAACACTTCTCCGCCTTTCTGAAACAGCCCGATGAACCACTCGGCGCCGTGGGTGATGGTTTCTATCATTCTTCTCTCCTGTAGGGCTTTTTTGTTTTTGTCTGACTGGGCTAATAATAATCACTTTGAAAGCTTTTAAAGTGTTAGTTAGATCTCACAATGAAAGAAAAATGGATTATTTTGAAAGTTAATTGATGGCGTGAATGGTTTTCGGGGGAAAAAAGCGCGGATTTGCGTGGGGGGAGGTGCGTACCGCTTCCTTGAGGTGTTGCGGATGCTTTACCATACTGGGTTCTTATCGAACCCGTTAAATGGATGTCTCATGTTCAAGCGTCGTTATGCAGCGCTGTTGCCTGCGCTTATTCTGCTGTCTGCCTGTAGCAGCAAACCTAAGACCGAAGCCGTTCAGCAAACGGCGGGCGCGCCTTCCGGAGGATTCCTGCTGGAGCCGCAGCACAATATGATGCAGATGGGAGGCGACTTCGCGAATAACCCGGCGGCCGAGCAGTTCATCGATAAAATGGTGAGTAAACACGGTTTTGACCGCCAGCAGCTGCACGAAATTCTGTCTCAGGCGAAGCGTCTGGACTACGTGCTGCGCCTGATGGACAGGCAGGCGCCGTCCGCCCAGGTGCCGAGCGGGCCGAACGGCGCGTGGCTGCGCTACCGCAAACAGTTTATTACTCCGGACAACGTGCAAAACGGCGTGGTGTTCTGGAATCAGTATGAAGATGCGCTCAACCGCGCGTGGCAGGTCTACGGCGTACCGCCGGAAATCATCGTCGGGATTATTGGCGTGGAAACCCGCTGGGGCCGCGTGATGGGCAAAACCCGCATCCTCGACGCGCTGGCGACGCTCTCCTTTAACTATCCGCGCCGCGCGGAGTATTTCTCTTCCGAACTGGAAACTTTCCTGCTGATGGCGCGCAACGAGCAGGACGATCCGCTCGATCTGAAAGGGTCATTTGCCGGCGCGATGGGCTACGGCCAGTTTATGCCGTCCTCCTATAAGCAGTATGCCGTCGACTTTAACGGGGACGGCCACATTAACCTGTGGGATCCGGTGGATGCCATCGGCAGCGTGGCGAACTACTTCAAAGCGCACGGCTGGACACCGGGTGGTCAGGTTGCCGTTCAGGCGAACGGCGAGGCGTTTGGTCTGGAAAACGGCTTCAAAACCAAATACAGCGTCGCACAGCTGACGGCGGCGGGCTTAACGCCAACCCAGCCGCTGGGCAATGTTGACCAGGTGAGCCTGCTGCGCCTGGACGTGGGAACCGGCTACCAGTACTGGTACGGCATGCCGAACTTCTATGCGATTACCCGCTATAACCACAGTACGCACTACGCGATGGCGGTGTGGCAGCTGGGGCTGGCGGTGTCTCAGGCGCGCGTTCCTGCGGCGTCACCGTTTAGTCAGTAAGTCACCTTATTTCCCCCTCTCCCCGTGGGAGAGGGCACCCACCCGCACCTGTTTCCCGCAGAAACATTTCGCCACACACCCATTTCATTCCCGCCGTTTACATCTTCATCGTCTTTCATTATTGTTATGTTATAACATTAATTTCGAGTTGAGATGTCCATGTCCCTGTTTTCTCTCTCATCCCCGGTTCGGCTGCTGCTGGCGATGGTACTCATTCTGTTTCTCGGGCTGGCCGTGCGCTGGGCGGTGGCGTTGCCATGATCGTTATGAACGCACTGGTTGCGGGCTATGACCGCCAGCCCGTTACGCGCCCGCTTTCTGGCGTCATTGAACGCGGCAGCATGACCGCCATTGTGGGCGCTAACGGCTGCGGTAAATCTACGTTGCTGAAAACCCTCGCCGGGTTTATCCCGCCCGTGAGCGGCAGCTTCCGCTGGCAGGGAAAGCGCCCGGTAATCGGCTGGCTGGCGCAGCGTCACGCGCTGGAAGCGCAATTTCCGCTGACCGTGCAGGACGTGGTGAGCATGGGCTGCTGGCCCGGAATTTCGCTTTTCGCCGGTTTCCGCCGCGAAGCGCGTCTGCGCATAAGTGGCGCACTTGAGCGCGTGGGGCTGGAGTCGATGGCGCTCTCCACCATCGATGAACTTTCCGGCGGCCAGTTTCAGCGCATGCTGTTTGCCCGCGTGTTAGTGCAGCAGGCCCCGCTGGTGATGCTGGATGAACCCTTTACCGGCGTTGATGAGGCCACCTGCAACGTGCTGATGGATTTGATGCTGGAGATGTATATGCAGGGGCAAACCCTGCTCGCGGTACTGCACGACAGCGAGCGCGTGGCGCGCCATTTCCCGCAGACGCTGCGGCTGGATGCTGACGTTCCCCAGTGGAAAACCGAGCGGGTGAGGGTGGCATGATCTGGCACACATTCTTCCAGCCGTTTATCGAATTCGGTTTTATGCGCCGCGCGCTGGTGGTTTGCCTGGCGCTCTCCGTTAGCACCACCGCGCTGGGCGTATTCCTTCAGCTGCGCCGGATGAGCCTGATGGGGGACGCGCTCTCGCATGCCATCCTGCCGGGCGTCGCCGTGGGGTATTTGCTCAGCGGGATGTCGCTACTGGCGATGAGCCTCGGCGGCTTTATTGCCGGTATCGCCGTGGCGCTGGTGGCCGGGCTGGTCAGCCGCCGCACGCCGCTCAAAGAAGATGCCAGCTTTGCCGGGTTCTATCTTGGCTCGCTGGCGCTGGGCGTCACGCTGGTATCGCTGCGCGGCTCGAATGTCGATCTGCTGCACCTGCTGTTTGGCTCCATCCTTGCGGTGGACAACGACGCCGCGCTGTTCGTCACGGGCGTGTGTATCTTCACGCTGGCGACTCTGGCGCTCTTCTATCGCGGGCTGGTAACGGAGGCGTTTGATACCGCCTGGCTGCAGGTGAATGCCCGCTGGCTACCCGGCGTATTGCACAGCCTGTTTCTGGCGCTGCTGGTGCTTAACCTGGTGGCCGGGTTTCAGGTGCTCGGCACGCTGATGGCCGTCGGGCTGATGATGCTCCCGGCGGTGGCGGCGCGCTGCTGGGCGCGCACCTTGCCCGGCCTGCTGTTGATGGCAGGTATCAGCGGTGTTATCTGCGCGTGGCTCGGGCTAAGCCTCTCCTGGGCGGCGAGTTTACCGGCGGGGCCGTCCATCGTGCTGACCGCCAGCGCGCTGTTCTTTATTTCCATTTTATTCGGTACGCGCAGCAGGCTGGCAGGCAGCCTGCGGGCGCTTTTTTAACGCAAGGGGAAACGATGAAACGTACAGGATTAGTCATGGCGCTCGCGCTGGGGATGATGTCACACGGCGTGATGGCGAAAACGCTGAATGTGGTCACCAGCTTTTCCATACTGGGAGATATTACGCAGCAGGTTGGCGGTGACCGCGTGAAGGTGACGACGCTGGTGGGGCCGGACGGCGATCCGCATACCTTCGAACCGTCACCGAAGGACAGCGCGGCGCTGAATAAGGCTGATGTGGTGGTGGTAAACGGTCTGGGGCTGGAGGGCTGGCTTGACCGGCTGGTGAAGGCCTCCGGATTTAAAGGTCAACTGGTGGTGGCTTCGACCGGGGTGAAAACCCACACGCTGGAAGAGGACGGTAAAACCGTGACCGATCCGCACGCGTGGAACAGCGCGGCGAACGGCGCGCTGTATGCGCAAAATATTCTGGACGGTCTGGTGAAAGCCGATCCGGAAGACAAAGCGGCGCTGGAGGCTTCAGGAAAACCGTACATTGCGCAACTGACTCAACTGGATAGCTGGGCCAAAACGCGCTTTAGCGCGATCCCGCAGGAAAAGCGCAAGGTGCTGACCAGCCATGACGCCTTCGGCTATTTCAGCCGCGCCTACGGGGTAACGTTTATGGCCCCGCAGGGGCTGTCGTCAGAGAGCGAAGCCAGCGCGGCGCAGGTGGCGGAGATTATCAATCAGATCAAAGCCGACGGCGTGAAAACGTGGTTTATGGAAAACCAGCTCGACCCGCGCCTGGTGAAGCAGATTGCGTCGGCGACGGGCGCACAGCCTGGGGGCGAACTTTACCCGGAAGCCCTGTCGGCAAAAGGTGGGGTGGCAGACACCTATGTTAAGGCGTTTCGTCATAATGTCGATACGCTTGCGAACAGCATGAAATAACCTGTCCACAGCCGGTGCGCCCGCATCGGCTTTTTTCTGAAGCCCCCTCGTAAAACCTGAAGCGCATCCCCATATCTGACGAGAAAGTGCTATCTTGTGCTGCACGTTTTTATGAAGCCTGGAGCGAGAATGACTGACCATGAAATGATGCAGCTTAGCGAGATCGTTGGTCTTGCACTGAAGCAGCGTGGCGCGACAATCACCACCGCGGAATCCTGCACCGGCGGCTGGGTGGCGAAAGTCATTACCGATATTGCCGGCAGTTCCGCCTGGTTTGAACGCGGTTTTGTGACCTACAGTAACGAAGCTAAAGCACAGATGATCGGCGTGCGTGAATCCACGCTTGAGCAGCATGGCGCGGTCAGCGAACCGGTGGTGATCGAAATGGCGATTGGCGCGCTGAAAGCGGCGCGGGCAGATTACGCTATTTCCATCAGCGGCATCGCGGGGCCGGACGGTGGCAGCGATGTGAAGCCTGTCGGCACCGTCTGGTTTGGTTTTGCCACCTCTAAAGGTGAGGGGATCACCCGCCGTGAGTGCTTCAGCGGCGACCGCGAAAGCGTGCGCCGTCAGGCTACCGTTTATGCGTTAAAAACGCTCTGGCAACAATTTCTACAAAATACTTGATACTGTATGACTATACAGTATAATTGCCTCAACAGAACAGAAGTCCATGGTGAAGCGCAGTTGCTTCTCCCGGCATGACAGGAGTAATAATGGCTATCGACGAAAACAAACAGAAAGCGTTGGCGGCAGCACTGGGCCAGATCGAAAAGCAATTCGGTAAAGGCTCCATCATGCGCCTGGGTGAAGACCGTTCCATGGATGTGGAAACTATCTCCACCGGTTCGCTTTCTCTGGATATCGCACTGGGCGCTGGCGGTTTGCCAATGGGCCGTATCGTAGAAATCTACGGGCCGGAATCCTCAGGTAAAACCACCCTGACCCTGCAGGTTGTTGCAGCGGCGCAGCGCGAAGGTAAAACCTGTGCGTTTATCGATGCCGAGCACGCGCTGGATCCGGTGTATGCCCGTAAGTTGGGTGTTGATATCGACAACCTGCTGTGTTCCCAGCCGGACACCGGCGAGCAGGCGCTGGAAATTTGTGACGCGCTGGCACGCTCCGGTGCGGTTGACGTGATCATCGTCGACTCCGTTGCGGCGCTGACGCCAAAAGCGGAAATCGAAGGTGAAATCGGTGACTCTCACATGGGCCTCGCGGCACGTATGATGAGCCAGGCGATGCGTAAGCTGGCCGGTAACCTGAAGCAGTCCAACACGCTGCTGATCTTCATCAACCAGATCCGTATGAAAATTGGTGTGATGTTCGGTAACCCGGAAACCACTACCGGTGGTAACGCGCTGAAATTCTACGCCTCTGTCCGTCTGGATATCCGCCGTATCGGCGCGGTAAAAGAAGGCGAGAACGTGGTCGGTAGCGAAACCCGCGTGAAGGTTGTGAAGAACAAAATCGCAGCACCGTTCAAACAGGCTGAATTCCAGATCCTCTACGGTGAAGGTATCAACTTCCTCGGCGAGCTGGTTGACCTGGGCGTGAAAGAGAAGCTGATTGAAAAAGCGGGCGCCTGGTACAGCTACAACGGTGACAAGATTGGTCAGGGTAAAGCGAATGCTATCTCCTGGCTGAAAGAGAACCCGGCTGCGGCGAAAGAGATTGAGAAGAAGGTGCGTGAGCTTCTGCTGAACAACCAGGACTCCAAACCTGATTTCGTGGTGGATGCCGCGGATGCTGAAGAAACCAACGAAGACTTTTAAGTCTCTCGTATAAAAATGAAGGGCTGCTGACGCGGCCCTTTTTGCATTTCTGATTCTGCAGGTTTTTTATGAGTGAACCGACATCACGCCGACCCGCCTACGCGCGCTTGCTGGACCGTGCGGTACGCATTCTCGCCGTGCGCGACCATAGCGAACAGGAGCTGCGGCGGAAGCTGTCAGCGCCCGTCATGGGCAAAAACGGACCGGAAGAGATTGATGCCACTGCGGAAGACTACGACCGTGTGGTGGCCTGGTGCTATGAGCATCATTACCTGGACGATGACCGCTTCGCCTCGCGTTTTCTCGCCAGCCGCGGCTGCAAAGGCTACGGCCCTGCGCGCATCCGCCAGGAGCTGAACCAGAAAGGGGTAGCCAGGGAATCCATCGAAAAAGCGATGCGCGAAAGCGACACTGACTGGTGCGAGCGGGCAAAAGAGCAGGCTATCCGTAAATACGGCGAACCGCTGCCGCGTGAATTTTCAGAAAAAGTTAAAATCCAGCGCTTTTTGCTCTACCGCGGCTTTCTGATGGAAGATATTCAGGATATCTGGCGTAATTTTGCCGATTGAACGCATGCGGGATTTTACTTCCCACCCAAGAAAACTTATCTTATTCCCACTTTTTCCAGTAGCTGGTCTGTCCAACGGTTTAGCGGTACAGGCTGGCTACGACATTTCGTTAGCTTGATTTCAGGATAATTATGAGCAAGAGCACCGCTGAGATCCGTCAGGCGTTTCTCGACTTTTTCCATAGTAAGGGACACCAGGTTGTTGCCAGCAGCTCCCTGGTACCGAACAACGACCCGACTTTACTGTTTACCAACGCCGGGATGAACCAGTTCAAGGATGTGTTCCTTGGTCTCGACAAGCGTAATTATTCCCGCGCTACAACCTCACAGCGTTGCGTGCGTGCGGGCGGTAAACACAACGACCTGGAAAACGTCGGTTACACCGCGCGCCACCACACCTTCTTCGAAATGCTGGGTAACTTCAGCTTCGGCGACTATTTCAAACACGATGCCATTCAATACGCGTGGGAACTGCTGACCGGTGAAAACTGGTTCAACCTGCCGAAAGAGCGTCTGTGGGTGACCGTCTACGAAACCGATGATGAAGCGTTTGAAATCTGGGAAAAAGAAGTGGGTATCCCGCGCGAGCGTATTATTCGCATCGGTGATAACAAAGGCGCGCCATACGCGTCTGACAACTTCTGGCAGATGGGTGACACCGGTCCTTGCGGTCCGTGCACCGAGATCTTCTACGATCACGGCGACCATATCTGGGGCGGCCCTCCAGGTAGCCCTGAAGAAGACGGCGATCGCTATATTGAGATCTGGAACATCGTCTTCATGCAGTTCAACCGTCAGGCTGATGGCACCATGGAGCCACTGCCGAAACCGTCCGTTGATACCGGTATGGGTCTGGAGCGTATCGCCGCAGTACTGCAGCACGTTAACTCCAACTACGAAATTGACCTGTTCAGCACCCTGATCAAAGCCGTTGCAGAAGTGACCGGCGCGACCGATCTGAACAACAAATCGCTGCGCGTTATCGCAGACCATATTCGTTCCTGTGCGTTCCTGATTGCCGACGGCGTTATCCCGTCGAATGAAAACCGTGGCTACGTGCTGCGCCGTATCATTCGTCGTGCTATCCGTCATGGCAACATGCTGGGCGCGAAGGATACCTTCTTCTATAAACTCGTTGGGCCACTGATTGGCGTGATGGGTTCAGCCGGCGACGAACTGAAACGCCAGCAGGCGCAGGTTGAACAGGTTCTGAAAACCGAAGAAGAGCAGTTTGCGCGTACGCTGGAGCGCGGTCTGGCGCTGCTGGACGAAGAGCTGGCGAAGCTTAAGGGCGACACGCTGGATGGCGAAACCGCTTTCCGCCTGTACGACACCTACGGCTTCCCGGTTGACCTGACGGCGGACGTCTGCCGCGAGCGCAACATCAAAGTTGACGAAGCAGGCTTTGAAGCCGCGATGGAAGAGCAGCGTCGTCGTGCGCGTGAATCCAGCGGCTTCGGTGCAGACTACAATGCGATGATCCGCGTTGATAGCGCGTCTGAATTCAAAGGTTATGAAGCGCTGGAACTGACCGGTAAAGTGACCGCCCTGTTTGTTGACGGTAAAGCCGTAGACAGCATCAGCGCGGGTCAGGAAGCCGTCGTCATTCTGGACAAAACGCCATTCTATGCGGAATCCGGCGGTCAGGTTGGCGATAAAGGCGAACTGAAAGGCAACGGCTTTAGCTTCAGCGTAAGCGATACCCAGAAATACGGTCAGGCGATCGGTCACCAGGGCAAACTGGTTTCCGGTTCTCTGAAAGTGGGCGAGGGCGTACAGGCTAACGTTGATGAAGCACGCCGCGCGCGCATTCGTCTGAACCACTCTGCAACCCACCTGATGCACGCAGCCCTGCGCGACGTGCTGGGTACCCACGTTGCACAGAAAGGTTCTCTGGTAAACGATAAAGTTCTGCGTTTCGACTTCTCGCATTTTGAAGCGATGAAGCCGTCTGAAATCCGCGCGGTGGAAGACCTGGTGAACGCGCAGATCCGTCGTAACCTGCCAATTGAGACCCATATCATGGATCTCGAGGACGCGAAGAAAAAAGGTGCGATGGCGCTGTTTGGCGAGAAATATGACGAGCGCGTACGCGTGCTGAGCATGGGCGACTTCTCTACCGAGCTGTGCGGTGGTACTCACGCCTCGCGCACCGGTGACATCGGCCTGTTCCGCATCGTTTCTGAATCCGGTACGGCTGCAGGCGTGCGTCGTATCGAAGCGGTGACCGGTGAAGGCGCAATCGCCAGCCTGCATGCGCAGAGCGACCAACTGCACGACATCGCGCAGTTGCTGAAAGGCGATAGCCAGAACCTGGGCGAGAAAGTGCGTGTTGCGCTGGATCGCACCCGTCAGCTGGAAAAAGAACTCCAGCAGATGAAAGAACAGGCTGCGGCGCAGGAGAGTGCGAACCTCTCCAGCAAAGCGGTAGACATTAAGGGCGTCAAACTGCTGGTCAGCGATCTGGCGGGCGTGGAGCCTAAGATGCTGCGTACTATGGTCGACGATCTCAAGAACCAGCTTGGTTCTACGGTTATCGTGCTGGCGACGGTGGCAGAAGGTAAGGTTTCTCTGATTGCGGGCGTCTCTAAGGATGTGACCGACCGCGTAAAAGCAGGGGAACTGATTGGTATGGTCGCCCAGCAGGTGGGCGGCAAGGGTGGCGGTCGTCCGGACATGGCGCAAGCCGGTGGTACGGATGCGGCGGCACTTCCGCAAGCTTTGGCCAGCGTTGAAAGCTGGGTGAGCGCGAAGCTGTAATAACTACAAAGCACAAGCAGACGCCATAACGGTAACGTTATGGCGTCTTGCTCACTGCGCTATCGATAACGATAAAGTCAGGTTGAGTTTGTGTATATCGGCTAAACTTACGTTTAACAGAATGTGATGCCGTGACTGCTTACACATTACGTGTTTGTCATCGCTTACTTTTTGGCGTTATATGATGGATAATGCCGGGATACAAGAGACCCGACTCTTTTAATCTTTCAAGGAGCAAAGAATGCTGATTCTGACTCGTCGAGTTGGTGAGACCCTCATGATTGGGGATGAGGTCACCGTGACAGTTTTAGGGGTAAAGGGTAACCAGGTACGTATTGGTGTTAACGCTCCTAAAGAAGTATCTGTCCACCGTGAAGAGATCTACCAGCGTATCCAGGCTGAAAAATCCCAGCAGTCCAGTTACTGATATTGTCGCGTCTCGCTGTCGGGCGAGACGCAACCCTCCCGCTATTTTTCCTGCTCAACGTTACCGTTTAATTTCAAACGCTCTCTTTTTAACCACTCTGTTACCCTAAACTCGCCCTTACGCCGCCATTTCGGCAGATGTTTTCTGTGAAGATGCCTGCAAAATCCGCTTATAAAACACCCTCTTTGCGGCTTTTACATGCGAATTGCGTGCGATTTGTGCAAACGATAAAAGCTTTTGGAAAATTGTTTGACTTATAAGTCCCAGAAAGTAATATATGCGCCACGCAGCGACGAGAAGCTCTTAACGAGTGACTCGAAGCACTCGAAAGAGGCGTTGTGTGGTGAGGTGGCCGAGAGGCTGAAGGCGCTCCCCTGCTAAGGGAGTATGCGGTCAAAAGCTGCATCCGGGGTTCGAATCCCCGCCTCACCGCCATTTTGCATCCGTAGCTCAGCTGGATAGAGTACTCGGCTACGAACCGAGCGGTCGGAGGTTCGAATCCTCCCGGATGCACCATCTATTACTTCATATTGCTTTCGAAGTGATATGAATATCGAGTAGTACAGTAGTAAATCCCGATGCATCCGTAGCTCAGCTGGATAGAGTACTCGGCTACGAACCGAGCGGTCGGAGGTTCGAATCCTCCCGGATGCACCATTTACTATTTCTGAAAGCAGTTCCCTGATGCATCCGTAGCTCAGCTGGATAGAGTACTCGGCTACGAACCGAGCGGTCGGAGGTTCGAATCCTCCCGGATGCACCATATTCTCCGAGATAACAGCGATGTCGTTGTTTTAAGGTCTGCGAGTTAATCGCAAGCACCAGGGAGGATAACGTTGCTTTAGCAACGGCGCCGAAGGGCGAGGCGCAGCCGAGTAATCCTCCCGGATGCACCATTTACTGTTTCTAAAAGCATTTCCCCGATGCATCCGTAGCTCAGCTGGATAGAGTACTCGGCTACGAACCGAGCGGTCGGAGGTTCGAATCCTCCCGGATGCACCATATTCTCCTGGATAACAGCGATGCTGTTGTTTTAAGGTCTGCGAGTTAATCGCAAGCAGCAGGGAGGATAACGTTGCTTTAGCAACGGCCCGCAGGGCGAGGCGTAAGCCGAGTAATCCTCCCGGATGCACCATCTTCTCCTTCTTTGTTTATTCCTTCGACGTTCCGTCAGCAATCACACTCTCAGTCAGCGACAAAAACCACCTTTTACGATAAAGTAATGCTTTGTTAATCGTTTAGCGAGAGCACGATGTACGCACAGTATGACGGTTTGATCTTCGACATGGATGGCACCATCCTGGATACTGAACCCACGCATCGTCAAGCCTGGACCGAGGTCCTGGGTCGCTACGGCATGCGTTTCGACCTTCAGGCGATGATTGCCCTCAACGGATCCCCTACCTGGCGTATTGCGCAGGCCGTAATTGAACTAAATCAGGCCGATCTCGACCCGCACCAGCTCGCGCGTGAAAAAACCGACGCGGTGAAAGCCATACTGTTAGACACCGTGCAGCCTTTACCGCTCATTGACGTCGTCAAAGAGTGGCACGGGCGTCGTCCTATGTCTGTCGGGACGGGCAGCGAGAGCGCGATAGCAGAAGCGTTGCTCAACCATCTTGGCCTGCGCCACTATTTTTCTGCCGTGGTGGCCGCCGATCATGTTAAAAATCACAAGCCCGCACCGGACACCTTCCTGCTCTGCGCAGAATTAATGGGCGTCCCGGCAGCAAAATGCGTCGTGTTTGAAGACGCCGACTTCGGCATTCAGGCCGCACGTGATGCCGGAATGGCGGCGGTGGATGTGCGCTTACTGTGAGTGACGCACTGTCACTTGCCTCATTATTCGCCAGCAGTTTTTTAAGCGCCACGCTGTTACCGGGAAATTCGGAAGTGGTGCTGGTGGCGATGCTGTTGTCCGGCGTGAGTCAGCCCTGGCTACTGGTATTAATAGCAACAATGGGTAATAGCCTTGGAGGGCTGACTAACGTTATTCTTGGGCGTTTCTTTCCGCTGCGTGAAAAATCGCGCTGGCAGGAAAAGGCAGTCGGCTGGCTAAAACGCTATGGCGCTGCCACGCTGTTATTAAGCTGGATGCCTGTAATAGGCGATTTACTGTGTCTGCTGGCGGGATGGATGCGCATCTCCTGGGGACCGGTGCTCTTTTTTTTGTGCCTTGGCAAGGCGTTGCGCTATGTTCTCGTGGCGTGGGCAACACTACAGGGTATGACGTGGTGGCACTAATTGGTGGAATGAATACGCGACCTTCAATCGTCAACCATTACAATTATGCTGAGTAACATTACTTTGACAGGCGGGAGGTCAATTTGATCCCGGACGTATCTCAGGCGCTGGCCTGGCTGGAAAACCACCCTCAGGCTCTGAAGGGTATTCAGCGTGGTCTCGAGCGTGAAACGCTGCGCGTTAACGCGGACGGTAGCTTAGCGACGACGGGTCACCCGAAGGCGTTAGGCTCGGCGCTGACACATAAATGGATCACAACCGATTTCGCTGAAGCGCTGCTGGAGTTCATCACGCCGGTGGACGGCGATATTGATCATATGCTGACGATCATGCGCGACATCCATCGCTACACCGCGCGCAATCTCGGCGATGAGCGTATGTGGCCGCTCAGCATGCCGTGTTATATCGAGCAGGGCCAGGAGATTGAGCTGGCGCAGTACGGCACGTCAAACATTGGCCAGCTGAAAACGCTCTATCGTGAAGGTCTGAAAAATCGCTACGGCGCACTGATGCAGACGATCTCTGGCGTGCACTACAATTTCTCTTTGCCGATGGCGTTCTGGCAGGCGAAAGGGGGAGATACGGATAAAGAAGCGATCTCCGCGGGATACTTCCGTTTGATCCGCAACTATTACCGTTTCGGCTGGGTGATTCCGTACCTGTTTGGCGCGTCTCCGGCAATCTGCTCATCGTTCCTGCAGGGGAAACCGACCACGCTGCCGTTCGAAAAAACCGAGTGCGGAATGTACTATCTCCCGTATGCGACCTCTCTGCGCATGAGCGATCTGGGCTATACCAATAAATCGCAAAGCAATCTCGGTATTACGTTTAACGAATTGCACGAATATGTGGCAGGATTGAAGCGGGCGATCAAAACCCCGTCGGAAGAGTACGAGAAAATCGGCCTCGAAAAAGACGGCAAGCGCCTGCAAATCAACAGCAATGTGCTGCAGATTGAAAATGAGCTGTATGCGCCAATTCGTCCGAAGCGCGTGACGCGCAGCGGTGAAACGCCGTCGGATGCGCTGCAGCGCGGCGGCATTGAATATATTGAAGTACGCTCGCTGGATATCAACCCGTTCTCGCCGATTGGCGTTGACGAGCAGCAGGTGCGCTTCCTGGATCTGTTTATGGTCTGGTGCGCGCTGGCGGATGCGCCGGAAATGAGCTCAGACGAACTGCTCTGTACGCGCACCAACTGGAACCGCGTGATCCTGGAAGGGCGCAAGCCTGGCCTGACGTTAGGTATTGGTTGTGAAACGGCGCAGTTCCCGCTGGCCAAGGTGGGTAAAGATCTGTTCCACGACCTGAAGCGTGTTGCCCGGACAATGGACAGCATCGACGGCGGTGACGCATATCAACAGATTTGCGACCAGCTGGTGGAATGCTTCGATAACCCGGAACTGACGTTCTCAGCGCGTATTCTGCGTTCCATGATCGAGCAGGGGATTGGCGGTACGGGGCGTTCACTCTCAGCGGAGTACCGTGAGATGCTGATGCATGAGCCGTTAGCGATCCTGAGCGAGGCGGATTTTATCGCGGAACGCGAGGCGTCCGTGGTGCGTCAGAAAGAGGTTGAAGCGGCGGATACAGAGTCGTTTGAGGCGTTTCTGGCGAAGCAGTCTTAAGCAGAAAAGAAAAAGGCCACATCGCTGTGGCCAAAATATACATCTCTGAATTCAGGGATGATGATAACAAATGCGCGTCTTTCATATACTCAGACGTGCATTCTGTAGAAGAGTTCAGTTTATTTTAAAAAAAATCACTATCGGAGGTGACGTATGCCGTTATTAGATAGCTTTACTGTCGACCATACCCGTATGGAAGCACCTGCAGTTCGCGTGGCGAAGACCATGCACACCCCGCACGGCGACACGATCACCGTCTTCGATCTGCGTTTCTGCGTGCCGAATAAAGAAGTGATGCCAGAGAAAGGCATTCATACCCTGGAACACCTGTTCGCGGGTTTCATGCGTGACCACCTGAACGGCAACGGCGTTGAGATCATCGATATCTCCCCGATGGGCTGCCGTACCGGTTTCTACATGAGCCTGATTGGCCAGCCTGAAGAGAAACGCGTTGCCGATGCGTGGAAAGCGGCGATGGAAGACGTGCTGAAAGTGAAAGAGCAGAACCAGATCCCTGAGCTGAACGTTTACCAGTGCGGCACTTACCAGATGCACTCTCTGGAAGAAGCGCAGGAGATCGCGCGTCACATCATCGAGCGTGACGTTCGCGTGAACAGCAACGAAGAGCTGGCCCTGCCAAAAGAAAAACTGCAGGAACTGCACATCTAGGGCACCTTTTCCCTCTCCCTCAGGGAGAGGGTAGGGTGAGGGTGGTTTAACCCCATGACCACAACCGCAACCTTCTCCTTTACCCATCGTCCCCTCGTTCCGTTTGCCCATGATTACGTTCACGGCGACAGCGAGCCGTGGCATCAGCACGACTGCGCGCAGCTGTTGCACACCCTGAGCGGCGTGGTGCGGGTCGATACTGCATCAGGATGTTGGGTTGTTCCTCCCGGGCGCGGCGTCTGGCTACCGGCGGGGACACAGCACTCGCTTCGTATCACCGGCAACGTCGCAGCGCGAACGTTGTTCATCGATCCGCTGGCGCGCGCCGATCTCCCGGCGACCTGTCAGATCGTGCAGATCTCACCGCTGTTGCGCGAGCTGATCCTTACCTCCCTGACGCTACCGGAATCTTACGCACCCGGTAGCCGCGATGAACGGGTTTATGAGCTGATCCTCGATGAAATTCGTCTCATGCCGGTACTGCCGTTTCACCTTCCCGAGCCGGAAAGTGAAGCGCTGCGCCACCTCTGCCAGCAGATTCGACAGTCCTCGGGAGAAAGCTGGAGCAGTGCGCAGGCCGCAGACATTGTAGGGATGAGCGAACGCACGCTGAACCGCCATTTTCAGCAGCAGACGGGCGTGAGCTATAGCGAGTGGGTGAGAAGGGCGCGACTGCTGGAAGCTTTAGTACGGCTGGCGCAGGGCCAGCCGGTATTACGCGTGGCGCTGGATCTGGGTTATGGCAGCAACAGCGCCTTTACGGCGATGTTCCGCCGGGTGATGGGAACTTCACCCAGCGATTACTTTAAGAACGACTGACGGCGTTAAGCAGCGCCTGAAGCGACGCGCGCGCCACGTCGCTGTCGATGCCCACGCCCCAGCGGCTGGTACCGTCCTGGAACAGACAGCGAATATAGGCCACCGAGCGGCTGTCGCTGCGTTCGCCTAACGTATGTTCGTGATAATCCTTAATCACAAACGGCGCGTTAACCCAGCGGCTTAAGCCCTGAGCGGCGGCGGAGAGCAGACCGTTGCCCTGGCCCTCCAGTTGGCGCGTTCCCCCCTGCGTATAGATGCTTGCCGTTAAGCGCAGCTGGCCGTCCTGCTGGCCGTCGCTGTGGTAGGATTGCAGCGCAAACTGCGGCGTGGTTACCAGCCCATAGCGGGTGCGGAACAGTTGCCACAGCGCATTCTGCGTCATCTCTTTTCCGTGGCTATCGGTTTCCTGTTGCACGTGCTGGCTGAAATCCTGCTGCAGGGCACGGGGCAGTTTCAGCCCATGATTTTGCTCGATAAGCCATGCGCTGCCGCTTTTTCCTGACTGGCTGTTCACGCGGATCACCGCTTCGTAGGTGCAGCCGATATCCTGCGGATCGACGGGCAGATAGGGCATCTCCCAGCGATCGTCAGGCTTACGGGCATCAAAGCCTTTTTTGATCGCGTCCTGGTGCGAGCCGGAGAAGGCGGTATACGCCAGCCGACCCGCCCACGGATGACGTGGGTGCACCGGCAGCTGGTTGCAGGCTTCCACCACTTCCACCACCCGGTTCATGTCGCTGAAATCCAGGTTCGGGCTAACGCCCTGGCTGTAAAGGTTCATCGCCAGCGTCACCAGACAGACGTTGCCCGTGCGCTCGCCGTTGCCAAACAGGCAGCCTTCAACGCGGTCTGCACCTGCCATCACTGCCAGCTCCGCGCTGGCGACGCCGGTGCCGCGGTCGTTATGCGGATGCACGCTGATGCACACGTCGCGGCGGCGGCTGAAGTGGCGGCAGAAATACTCGATCTGGTCGGCGTAGACGTTGGGCGTACTAACCTCGACGGTAGCGGGTAAGTTGATCACCATGGGCCGCGCATCGCACGGCTGCCAGATCTCCGCCACGGCTTCACAAATCTCCAGCGCAAACTCCGGCTCGGTAAAGCAGAAGGTTTCCGGGGAGTACTCGTACTGCCAGCGGGTGTCAGGGTTCTCTTCACACAGTTGACGAATCAGGCGCGTGGCGCGCGTCGCCAGCTCAACGATTTGTGCTTTTTCCATGCCGAACACCAGGCGGCGGAACAGCGGGGCGGTGGCGTTATACAGATGAACGGTGGCCTGCTTCGCGCCGCGCAGGGATTCAAAAGTGCGACGGATGAGATCTTCCCGCGCCTGCGTTAACACCTGAATCGTGACGTCATCGGGGATGCGGTTCTCTTCAATCAGCTGACGAACAAAGTTGAAATCCGTCTGCGAGGCGGAAGGAAAAGCGACCTCGATCTCTTTGAATCCGCAGCCCAGCAGCAGATCCCAGAACTGAAGCTTGCGGGCGCTGTCCATCGGCTCAGCAAGCGCCTGGTTACCGTCGCGTAAGTCGGTCGAAAGCCAGCGCGGCGCGCGGGTGATGGTCTGCTCCGGCCAGCGGCGGTCGGGTAATGAAACGGTGGGGTAAGGCTGGTATTTGTCGGCGGGTGTGTTCAGCATGATGCGCTCCTGTTGTCTTTTCACTATCGTGAAGTGATTTCAGGAGCGCTGCTTTATCGAAACTGACAATCGCTGTCGCGTTCTGGACAACGCGAATTAGTGCGCCCCACCGCCGCCGCCACCGGCGCCAAACGGCGGTCTGGCAAACCACACCAGCCCCAGCAGGACGATGAAGATCCCTGCCGATATCCAGAAAATCTCGTTTGCCGAGATAATCAACCCCTGATTGGTGATCTGCTGGGCAATCCAGCCGGATGCCTGCTGCTCCGTCATCCCCATGCCCTGAAGCTGACTGTACATCTGCTGGGCGTTCGGATTGTACGGGTTCACCGCTTCGGTCAGTTGGGCATGGTGCATCGATTCACGGTTCGTCCACAGGGTGGTGGTGATCGACGTCCCGATGGAGCCCGCAAGCGTACGGGTGAAGTTCGACAGGCTTGATGCCGCCGCCAGACGCTCAGGCGGCAGGCCAGAGAGCGTAATGGTGGTCAGCGGCATAAAGAAGCACGCCACCGCAAAGCCCTGAATGAACTGCGGCCACGCCGAGGCGCCAAAGTCCATTCCCGGCTCAAAGGTATACGCGCGCCAGTAGAAGCACACGGCGTACATGATGAAGCTGAACGTCACCAGCCGACGCATGTCGAGCTTGTGGGCGAAGCGGCCAATAATCGGCGACAGCAGTACCGGGATCACCCCAACGGGCGCCGAGGCCAGTCCCGCCCAGGTCGCGGTATAGCCATACACCTCCTGCAACAGCTGCGGCAGCAGAACAATCGCGCCGAAGTAGAGCATATAGGCGAGGCTGATACACAGGCAGCCGATGGTGAAGTTTCGCGATTTAAAGAGCGAGAGATCGACAATCGGGTTATCGTCCGTCAGCTCCCAGACAATCAGGAAGCTTATCGACACCACCGCGACAATGGTCAGGATGATGATTTCCTGCGAGTTGAACCAGTCGAGCTCTTTACCGCGGTCGAGCATAATCTGCAGGCTGCCGATGCCCAGGATCAGCAGCGCCAGCCCGATGCTGTCGATTCGCCGCTGTTCGGTGCGCGTCTCTCGTCCCCGCAGCGACTGCAGCGTCATCAATACCACGACGGCGCCAATCGGTACGTTGATAAAGAAGATCCAGCCCCAGTGGTAGTTATCGCTGATATACCCGCCCAGAATCGGTCCGCAGATAGGCGCGACGATAACGGTCATAGACCACAGCGCCAGCGCGACCGAACGTTTTGCTGGGGGGTAGTTGCTCAGCAGCAAACTCTGCGACAGCGGGATCAGCGGCCCGGCGACAATCCCCTGAATGACGCGGAAGAAAATCAGCATCGTCAGGCTGCTTGACATGCCGCACGCCCAGGAGGCAAGAACAAACGCTACCGTGGACCAGAGGAATAGCTTCACCTCACCGACGCGCTTCGCCAGCCAGCCGGTGATAGGGATGGAGATGGCGTTCGCCACCCCGAACGAGGTAATGACCCAGGTTCCCTGGCTCAGCGACGAGCCAAGGTTGCCGGCGATGGTTGGGATCGCCACGTTTGCGATGGTGGAGTCCAGCACCTGCATGAATGTCGCCAGCGACAGCGCGATGGTCATAATGACCAGCTGCGCGCCTTCCAGCGGTTTTTGCGGCTTTTGCTGTTGCATAACGCTCACCTTCGGATTAACCGGCGTTTGCCTTCACGATGTCATCGATCAGCTTGTTGACCGGATCGAGGCTAATTTCACGGGCGTTACTTTCATAAGCCGGGCTGCTACGCACCTGGCTTGCGAGGATCTGACCGTCGCGGTTAGCGGTATCGACCGTCACCAGCGTTGAGAGGCCGATACGCAGTGGGTGATCCGCCAGCTGTTTGGCATCCAGCTCGATACGCACGGGCAGACGCTGAACCACTTTGATCCAGTTACCGGTGGCGTTTTGCGCAGGGAGCAGGGAGAAGGCGCTGCCCGTCCCCATATCCAGACCCACCACTTTCCCGGTGTACTTCACGTCATCGCCGTAGATGTCGCTGACGACCGTCGCGGTCTGGCCGATACGCATATGGGCGAGCTGCGTCTCTTTAAAGTTAGCGTCTACCCACAGGTTGTCTGCCGGCACGACCGCCATCAGCGGCGTGGTCGGGCTAATCTGCGCCCCTGGCTGGACGGAACGGCGGGAGACGTAGCCGGTCATCGGGCTGACGATTTTGGTACGCTGCAGGGCAAGCCATGCGTTGCGTACTTCAGTCGCCGCCTGCTGAACGGCGGGCTGGTTTTCGAGGCTGGTGCCGAGCACCATCGCCTGGTTGGCGTTGTACTGTTGAATCGCCACGTCCAGCTGTGCCTGGGCACTGGCAACCGCGTCGCGCGCGTGCTGCAGCTCTTCACGGCCAATCAGGTTAGCGGTGCCGAGCGGTACACGGCGGTTCAGGTCGCTCTGCGCCTGCGCGAGTGCGGTTTTCTGCACGTCGATGTTGGCCTGCAGCTGTTTACTGTTGATCATCAGCTGGCGGGTCTGACGGACGCTGGAGGCCAGCGCGGTCTGGGCTTTCTCAAAGGCCTGCTGGGCGTCGGTTGGATCGAGGGTCACCAACACATCGCCTTTTTGCACAAAGTCAGTATTGTCAGCCCAGACTTTCGTCACGCTGCCCGACACCTGCGCCATAATCTGTACCTGGTTCCCTGCCACGTATGCGTCGTCAGTCTCTTCTGCATGACGCAATACTAAAAACCAATAGATCCCATATGCCACGGCAATAATAATAAAGAGCAAGGTCAACAGAAGAAGGGCACTTTTACGTTTGCCTTTCTTATTGGCCGGTTGCTGCGGGGTAGTGCTCTCCGCATTTGCGCTCATTGTTGTTCTCCACGATCTTCTTATTTTCACATCGGCTGAGCCGACCTGTTGTCAGAAAGGCCAGCAGTGTGACGTGCTGGCCTGTCGGTTTTCTTATATAAATCTGGATTGTTGAGCGTGTCGTCGCGTTAGCGCAGCGCCTCAAGAACAGCGCCTTCTTCATCCATCTGGTCCAGACGGGTGAGCAGCTTGCGAGTGATGTGCTCAAGCTGGTCGCGCTCGGAGGTACTGAGGGCAGACCAGAGTTTGTGCAGGCAATTGTGCTGAGGTGGCAGCACCTCACGCAGGAACTGGTGACCTTTATCGGTCAATTGCAGATGCAGGCAGCGGCGATCGTTATCGCTTTCACGGCGCTCAATCCAGCCGCGCTTTTCCAGCTCATCGGCAATACGGGTCGCATTGGTACGGGACGATCCCAGCGCGCAGCTCAGCTCAGAAGGCTGAATGCTATGGTTTTCCTGAGACTCCAGCGTAATCAACGCCATAAACAACGTCTCGTTAATCCCTTGAGCTTTCAGCATTTTATTGCGATTTTCCAGTAGTTTACCCTGCATGTGCATGCACAGGCGGGTCAGCAGGATTTCCTGATACGGGAAGTCCTCATGACGACTGGCGCGGAATTTAAGCATTTGTTCAATGGGCGTAAACGAACTATCCATTTTGGGTATAACCTCATTAATTACAGCCGATATAGTAACGACAGTGACAAATAATGTAAATGAATTATTTGTGCGGTTATATCCGCCAAACGTATGTCACCATCAGAGAGCGCCGGGTAAATCCGTGACCCGGTGAGCACAGAAAGCGTAGGGTATAAACCCGCTGAAGAGAGGATGTGGGGACGGGGGTCTGAACTATTCATGCCAATTGTAGATATGTCACCCACATTAAAATTTCTGGGATAAATGATTGCGTTTACATTAACAGACTGCAGGGCCCCTTTACACCCTAAGAGGCCCAAAGCAATGTAAAACTTAGTGAATCGCCTCCTGGCGATGGTAGCCGCGCCACCATACAAGCAGGTTAAGCGCGGCGACGATTGCCCCTATCCCACACACGCCTGACCAGCCAGCATGCTGCCACGCCGATGCTGAAATTAACGACCCCGCCGCACCACCAATGAAGTAGCTGGTCATGTATCCGGCCGTCAGACGGTTACGCGCCTCGGGCTTCACGCGGTAAATCACGGTCTGGTTGGTGATATGCACGCCCTGTACGGTCAGGTCGAGCACCAGAATACCGACGATCAGCGCCAGCACCGAGACGTGTCCATACCAGATGGCTGCCCAGGAGAGCAGGAGTAAAATCAGTCCGGCTGTCGTGGTCATATGCGATTTGCCTTTATCAGCCAGCCCGCCTGCCGGGCGAGCGCCCAGTGCGCCTGCGGCACCGGCCAGGCCGAACAGTCCAATCACCCCTTCGGAATAATTGAACGGCGGCGCGGCCAGCAGGAACGCCATTGACGTCCACAGAATGCTGAAGTTAGCGAAGGTGAAGCACCCGAGAAGGGCGCGGGTACGCAGAAGCTTATCCTGGGTGAACAGGCTGAAAACCGAGGCCAGCAGTTGCGGGTAATTCAGGTGGTTTTCCTGCTTTACCTTCGGCAGCCCGCGCCACAGCGCCAGCGCCATGATGACCATCAACACGCTCGCCACCCAGTAAACGGTGCGCCAGCCGCCGAGGCTTGCCAGCAGCCCGGCAACGGTTCGCGCCAGCAGAATTCCGAGCAGCAGGCCGCTCATAATGGTGCCCACCACCTTGCCGCGTTTTTCCGGCGAGGCGAGCGTTGCGGCGAGCGGAACCAGGATTTGCGCCACCACGGAGAACAGCCCCGTTAGCGCGGTACCGACTATCATCATCGTCAGCGACTGGCTGCTGGCGGTGATCAACATGCCGCCAGCTGCCAGCAGGGTCATAGAGACGATCAGCATCCGGCGCTCAAACATATCGCCGAGCGGCACCAGGAACAGCAGCCCGGCGGCATAGCCAAGCTGTGCAGCGGTGACGATAAAGCCTGCGGAGCTGGCGGAGAGATTGAACGCGCGGGCGATGGTGTCGAGCAGAGGCTGCGCGTAATAGTTGCTGGCGACCGCCAGACCCGTTGCCACGGACATTAAAAGGATAAGTGCGGGGCTAAGCCCTTGAGTTGTTTTTGTCATTGGTTTCAGAAATCATTAGTTAAGTGATTATTTTTCCGGAAACCATAATAACCAATGATTGTGAATGTTGGGGGATTGTTACGTGCTGGATTGTGCGGTTTATGCCCCTCACCCTAACCCTCTCCCCAGAGGGGGAGGGGTAAGGTTGTGTTGTGTTTTTACTTCTGCGCCTCAAGCGCCTCTTTCACCCAGCCGTCGAACTGCTGCTGGTGGGCTTTGATCCAGCCGTCCACGTGGCCTTTCACATCTGCTTCAGAGGATTTGCCCGCGTGCATCATCGCATTCTGGGCGTTGATGTCCGCCAGCGGCAGCTTCATCACCGAGAACAGCTTCGCCGCTGCCGGGTTTTTCTCGGCCCAGGCTTTATTAGCCACGATATGCATGGTGTTTACCGGGAAACCGTAGTTCATGCCGTTCGGCAGTTTGGTGTCGATATCTTTCTGCTCGCCCGGCAGGGAGGAGAACGGCACCTGCAGCCACACCACGTCTTTGCCCGGCTTCAGCACGTCGCTCACCCAGTACGGTGTCCAGGTGTAGTAGATCACCGGCTTGCCTTCCTTAAAGCGGGCAATGGTGTCGGCCATCATCGCCGAGTAGTTGCCGTGGCTTACGTCGACGGTCTTCGCCAGGTCGAAGGCTTTGTTCTGGTGATTAATCACCGCTTCACAGCCCCAGCCCGGAGAACAGCCCATCATGTCCGCTTTGCCGTCGCCGTTGGTGTCGAACAGTCTGGCGATCTTCGGATCTTTCAGCTGTTCAATATTGGTGATGTGGTATTTATCCGCGGTTTTCTTGTCGATCAGATAACCCTGTGCCGCACCCGTCACGAAGGTGCCTTCGCGGTAGAATTTCTTGTCGCCACCGGCGGCGGCATACATGTCGTCATGCAGCGGCTGCCAGTTCACCGCGGTAAAGGTGGCGTCACCGGAGGCAATCGAGGTGTAGCCCACGTTGTAATCCACTTCGCTCGGGGTGTTGACCGTATAGCCCAGCTTCTCAAGCGCGCGGCTGACGATCAGGGTCTGGAAGCTCTCTTCCGAAATGGTGCTCTGCACCGGCTGCACGGTAATGCCTTTGCCCGGCAGGTCAGCGGCAAACGCGCAGGTGGAGACAAGGGTGGCAAACGCGGTAGCAAAAAGTACGCTCTGTCGCATCGTTGTTCCTTATTTTGTAAATGGGCGGGTGAGTAACCCGACGGGGCCGGTGGTATACCAGCGACGGTTGCCGCGACTGCGTGAATCACGACCGACGGCCTGGGTCAGGCGGTCAAGAATAATGGCGAGGATCACAATCCCGACGCCGCCGACGGTGGCCAGCCCCATGTCGAGACGGCCAATGCCGCGCAGCACCATCTGGCCGAGACCGCCAACGGCGATCATTGAGGCAATCACGACCATCGACAGGGCCAGCATCAGCGTCTGGTTAACGCCCGCCATGATGGTCGGCATCGCCAGCGGGAGCTGAACCTTAAACAGCATCTGGCGCGGGCTGGCGCCGAACGAGCGTGACGCTTCAATCAGGTCCGCAGGCACCTGGTTGATCCCGAGAATGGTCAGACGAATAATCGGTGGCAGGGCGAAGATAATGGTGACCACCACGCCCGGCACGTTGCCGATGCCGAACAGCATTACAATCGGCACCAGATAGACGAATGCCGGGGTGGTCTGCATCGCATCCAGCAGGGGGCGAATAATCTTCGCCGCCCGCGGGCTGCGCGCCAGCCAGATCCCCATCGGCAGGCCGATGACAATGCAAAAGAGCAGGGCGGTCAGCACCAGCGCCAGGGTGATCATCGCCTGTGACCAGGCGCCAATCGCGCCGATGGCAATCAGGGAGATGAGCGTGGCGATGCCCATACCCGCACTACCGAACTGCCAGGCGATCAAGGAGAACAGGATAATCGCTACGGGCGCGGGCATGCCCAGCATCAGCTGCTGGAAGCCGTTCAGGATATAATCCACCGGGACGCGGATCCCCTGGAAGACCGGACGGAAGTGGGTAACCACCCAGTCGATCCCCTCCGTGACCCAGCTGTCCAGCGGGATCAGCGTTTTATGAAACGGATCCATGATGTTGAAGTGTTCTGGCGCAGGCGCGGGTGCGCTGTTCAGCCAGTCTGCCGCGCCGCCACCGTCGGCGGGTGCAGGCGTGGAGCCCCACGCGTCGGCGGATTGCGCAGCGCTGTCCGCTGCCTCTGTGGTCCCCCACGGGTTAGTTTGATCGGTCATTGTTCGCCCCCTCGCGATCTAAAGCCTGCAGCAGCATCCGTTTTGAGATGATGCCGACGTACTGTTGTTCCTCACCGACGACCGGCACGGCGCACGGCGCCTGGCCGACATGGGAGAGCAACTCGCTGAGCGGCGTTTCGGCGTCCACGGCAAGCGGAGCGTCAATTAACGCCGCATCGATGCCCTGGCTTTCGCTAAGCGCGGTTTTCAGGGAGTCGATGGAGACAACGCCGACAAACTTATTGCCGCGTTCAACCAGATAACCATATTCACGGTCTTCGTCCTGCAGCAGCTTCAGCGCCGAGCGCGGGCCGAAGCCTGGGGTTTTACGGATAATGCCGTTCGGGGTTCGGCGGGCAATATCTTTGGCGCTAAACACCTGGCTAATATCCACGCCGCGGAAGAAGGTACGGACATAATCATTTGCCGGATTATTGAGAATTTCATCCGGCGTGCCGACCTGCACCACTTCGCCATTTTGCATAATGGCAATTCGGTCGCCAATACGCATGGCTTCATCTAAATCGTGGGAAATAAAGACAATAGTTCGCTGATGTCTGGCCTGTAATTTTACCAGTTCATCCTGCATCTCTGTGCGAATTAACGGATCGAGGGCCGAGAAGGCTTCATCCATTAATAATATGTCTGGATTGATGGCTAACGCGCGGGCTAATCCCACGCGCTGACGCATCCCCCCGGAAAGTTCATCCGGGTACGCATGCGCATAATTTTCCAGCCCGACCTGACGCAGGGCATCCAGGGCTTTTTCCTGACGTTCCTGAGCGGGCGTACCGGCTAATTCCATGCCGAAGGCGGTATTATCCAGCACCGTCATGTGCGGCATCAGCGCGAATGACTGAAACACCATTGCGATCTTCTTTCTGCGCACCTCGCGAAGCTCTGCGTCTGATATTCTGGCGATATCCACGCCGTCAATCAGCACCTGTCCGCGGGTGGGTTCAATCAGGCGATTGAGAAGGCGAACCATAGTGGATTTACCCGAACCGGATAACCCCATGATGACAAAAATCTCGCCTTCTTCAATGGCCAGACTGGCGTCTTTAACGCCAAGCGATAGCCCGGTTTTTTCCAGAATTTGCTCTTTCGAAAGGCCTTTCTCAATATATTTGAATGCGCGCTGTGGATGCTCGCCAAATACTTTATAAAGATTTTTCACTTCTAATTTAATTGCCATGCAATAGAGAGTGTCCTGTTATTTGTTTATGTCGATATGATTACCATGGTAAATTGTTAACGGGCATAACCCTAACATACTGAGAATCTGAGACAACCCTGAGTCCGCCATTAGCGTGAATTTTGCCACAAGCGAAACGGCTGAATTTCCCATGAATAAAGGGCTGAGGGCGGATTGAATTTTTCTCAATTTTTTGCTGCTGCATCGGGAAATTCCGCCTGAATCGGTGTGATTCAGGCGAATATGACGGGGAAATTACAGTGTAGCGCCTGGTGAAATAGTGATATGGAAATAATGAGATTTATATTTAATTAATGAACGTTAATTCATACATTAAAAATCCCAGTCCTCATCTTCCGTCTCCACCGCTTTACCCATCACGTACGACGATCCGGACCCGGAAAAGAAATCGTGATTTTCGTCCGCATTGGGCGACAGCGCCGCGAGGATTGCCGGGTTTACCTCCGCCATCTCCGGCGGGAATAGCGCGTCGTAGCCCAGGTTCATCAGCGCCTTATTGGCGTTGTAGCAGAGGAACGCTTTTACGTCCTCCTCCCAGCCCGCTCCGGCGTACAGCTCTTCGGTATAGCTCAGCTCGTTGTCGTAAAGATCCATCAGCAAATCGAGGGCGAAACCTTTGAGTTCCTCGCGTTTTTCCGGGCTGACTTTCTCCAGCCCTTTCTGATACTTATAGCCGATGTAATACCCGTGCACCGCCTCGTCACGAATGATGAGGCGAATCAAATCGGCGGTGTTGGTGAGCTTGCCCCGGCTCGACCAGTACATGGGCAGCCAGAAGCCGGAATAGAAGAGGAAGGATTCCAGGAACACGCTGGCGATCTTCTTCTTCAGCGGCTCGTCGGCGCGGTAATATTCCAGCACCAGCTCCGCCTTGCGCTGCAATGACTCACTCTCTTCACTCCATGCGTAGGCCGCGTCCACGTCTCTGGTCTGGCACAGCGTTGAGAAAATCGAGCTATAGGAGCGGGCATGTACCGCCTCCATAAAGCTGATGTTCGACATCACCGCCTCTTCGTGCGGCGTCAGCGCGTCGCTCATCAGTGCGGGCGCACCGACGGTGTTTTGAATGGTATCCAGCAGCGTCAGGCCGGTAAAGACGCGGATCGTCAGCTGCTGTTCAGCGTGGCTCAGCGTCTGCCAGGCAGGGATATCGTTGGAGAGCGGCACCTTTTCCGGCAGCCAGAAGTTGCTGGTCAGGCGGTTCCACACCTCCAGGTCTTTATCGTCCTGGATTTTGTTCCAGTTAACGGCACTCACGCGTGACAGTTTCATCCTTTCTCCTTACAGCGCGCAGGACACGCAGCCTTCGATTTCGGTGCCTTCCAGCGCAAGCTGGCGCAGGCGAATGTAGTAGAGCGTCTTAATGCCTTTCTTCCAGGCGTAGATCTGCGCTCTGTTGATATCCCGCGTGGTGGCGGTGTTCGGGAAGAAGAGCGTCAGCGACAATCCCTGATCCACATGCTTCGTGGCCTCGGCGTAGGTATCGATGATTTTCTCCGGGCCGATCTCGTAAGCATCCTGATACAGGGCCAGATTCTCGTTGGTCATAAACGGGGCAGGGTAGTAAACGCGTCCGGTTTTGCCTTCCTTACGAATTTCAATCTTCGACACGATCGGGTGGATGCTCGACGTGGCGTGGTTGATGTAGGAAATCGAACCGGTTGGCGGCACGGCCTGCAGGTTTTGGTTATAAATGCCGTAGCGCATCACGTCGTCACGCAGCTGCTGCCACATCTCGCGCGTCGGCAGAACGATCCCCGCGCGAGCAAACAGTTCGCGCACTTTTTCGGTTTTCGGCTGCCAGTCGCCTTCCAGATACTGGCTGAAATACGCCCCGCTGGCATAGCGCGACTGCTCAAAGCCCGCGAACCGCTGGTTGCGTTCGCGCGCCAGCATCATCGAGGTATGCAACGCATGCCAGGTGATGGTGTAGAAATAAAGATTGGTGAAATCCAGCCCCTCCGGACTGCCGTAGGCGATACCCTCGCGCGCCAGATACCCGTGCAGGTTCATCTGCCCGAGGCCGATGGCGTGGGACGCGGCGTTGCCCGCTTCAATAGACGGCACGCTGCGGATATGGCTCATGTCCGACACCGCCGTCAGCCCGCGAATGGCGGTCTCCACCGTGCGGCCAAAATCCGGCGAATCCATGGTGTGGGCAATATTCAGCGAGCCGAGGTTACAGGAGATATCTTTGCCGATCTCCGCGTAGTCCAGGTTCTCGTCGTAAGCGGAGGCGCTGTTGACCTGCAAAATCTCCGAGCACAGGTTGCTCATGTTGATGCGTCCGGCAATCGGGTTGGCGCGGTTTACCGTGTCCTCAAACATGATGTACGGATAGCCGGACTCAAACTGAATTTCGGCCAGCGTCTGGAAGAAATCGCGGGCGTTGATGGTTTTTTTGCGAATGCGATCGTCGGCCACCAGCTCGTCATAAAGTTCGCTGATAGCCACGTCGCCAAAGGCTTTACCGTAAATTCGCTCCACGTCATACGGCGAGAAGAGCGCCATGTCGGCATTCTCTTTGGCGAGCTTAAAGGTGATGTCCGGGATCACTACCCCCAGCGACAGGGTTTTGATGCGGATTTTTTCGTCGGCGTTTTCACGTTTGGTATCGAGAAAACGCAGAATGTCCGGGTGGTGCGCGTGCAGGTAAACCGCCCCCGCGCCCTGGCGTGCGCCAAGCTGGTTGGCATAGGAGAACGCATCCTCCAGCATCTTCATCACCGGGATCACGCCGGAGGACTGGTTTTCGATGCGCTTGATCGGCGCGCCCGCTTCACGCAGGTTCGAGAGCAGAAACGCCACGCCGCCGCCGCGTTTGGAAAGCTGCAGCGCCGAGTTCACCGCGCGGCCAATCGACTCCATATTGTCTTCGATACGCAGCAGGAAGCAGGAGACCAGCTCGCCGCGCTGGGCCTTACCGCAGTTGAGAAACGTCGGCGTGGCGGGCTGGAAGCGGCCGGAGAGGATCTCTTCCGTCAGCCGTTCTGCCAGCGCTTCATCGCCCTGGGCCAGCGTCAGCGCCACCATCACGGTACGATCCTCAAAGCTTTCCAGGTAGCGTTTGCCGTCAAAGGTCTTCAGGGTGTAGCTGGTATAGAACTTCCACGCGCCGAGGAAGGTCTGGAAACGAAAACCGCTGGCATGGGCGCGCTCAAACAGCGTCACCACGAAGGCGCGGTTGTAGCGGGACAGGACGCGCTCTTCGTAATAGCCCTCGTTAACCAGATAGTTGAGACGTTCATTCTGGCTGGCAAATTGCACGCTGTTCGGGCGGACGTGGGCAGCTAAAAAGGCGTCCACCGCCTCACTGTCTTTATCGAACTGAATGCGCCCCTCCCGGTCATAGAGGTTTAGCATCGCATTTAATGCGTGGTAGTCCGGCGTTGCCTGAATTACCCGTTCTGCGGTTGTCGTTGCCAAAATTCGTTCACTCCTTTACGCACGTTTTCGACGTCCAGCTGTGTCCCCATCAGTTCAAAACGATAGAGATACGGCACGCCGCATTTTTTAGAGATGACATCCCCGGCGCGGCCAAAGGCGTCGCCGAAATTGCGATTCCCCGCCGCGATCACGCCGCGGATTAGCCCGCGGTTATGAGGATCGTTCAGAAAGCGGATCACCTGGCGAGGCACAGCCCCCGCCGTCCCGCCGCCGCCATAGCTGGGCACCACCAGAATGTAAGGTTCGTCTACCTGAATACGCTCCCGCTCGTTGAGCGGAATGCGTATTGCGGGTAGCCCGAGACGCTCAATAAAGCGGAGCGTGTTTTCCGAGCTGCTGGAGAAGAAGACCAGCCCACTCATGCACGGGCGGCCTGAGCGCTCAGGCGGTTAATCATGTCCGGGCGAAAGCCTGACCAGCTTGTCTCACCGGCAATCACCACCGGAAGCTGGCGGAAACCCTGTTCGCGCAGAGTATCTGCGGCCTCGGGTACCAGGTCGATATTTACCATCTCAAACGCCACGCCGCGGCTCTCCATCGCCCGTTTTGTGGCGTGGCACTGAACACAATCGTTACGAGTGTAAATAATAATGCTCATGATTCGTATTTCCATTTAGAATGAGAAAACGGCGCGAGTTAACGCGTCATAGGGTGTGTGTCTTTCTAAAGGGAATACTAGATGTAGTTGATGAAAGATTCAACCATACAAGATATGGGAAATTTAGATTGATATTGCCTGAGTGATGAGCACAACGGGGCAGGGCGGGCTGTACGGGTATTTCAGGTTTACAGGCATAAAAAAGCCCCGGCGCCTGAGGCCACCGGGGTTGAGAACGGGTGCTTACTTACGCAGGCTGAGCAGGGCTCCGACAAAAATGCCGACCGCCGCGACCGTTCCCAGCGTACACAGTGGTTTTTCACGCACGAAGGTGGTTGCGCAGCTGGCCATGTCACAGGCAGCCTGCGTGGCGCGTGAACGTCCGTTCATACGGGCGCGGGTTTCACGGAGCAGAGACTGAGCCTTACGTTTCGCGGCATCTGCTTCATCCTTTGCATCGGAACCCCAGGATTTCAGCACTTCCTCCAGCGTGTCCGCTAATTGGCTGACATCATTACGAATATCCTGCGCGTCGTCGTTAATATCGTTTCGGTTCGGTCTGTTAAACATACGATCCTCCGTAATTTTGTGTTCCCGTTTAGTTTAGTTCAGAAATTTAATACCTGAAGCGCATCACGCGTTATCCGGCAGTTTATGGACTATTCTGAAAGCCCTGCTAATGCTGATTACTGTAAGGTTGCCGGGCAGGAAAAGATAACGAGGAAAAGATATGTATTTACGACCTGACGAGGTGGCACGCGTTCTTGAAAAAGAGGGATTCACCATGGATGAGGTGACGCCAAAAGCGTATGGATATCGCCGAGGCGAGAATTATGTGTATGTTAATCGTGAAGCTAGGATGGGACGTACCGCACTCATTATTCACCCGACGCTGAAAGACAGAAGTCTGTCATTTGCTGAACCTGCCTCGGATATTAAAACCTGCGATCATTATCAGCAATTTCCGCTCTATTTAGGCGGTGAACGGCATGAGCATTATGGTATTCCGCACGGTTTCAGCTCGCGTATGGCGCTGGAGCGGTTTCTTAAGGGATTGTTTGGCGACGTACAGTAAATCTGCGACTGGCATTCGCCAGTCGCTTCACATTATGCTTTTACCTGGCTGTACTGACTGACCTTAAACAGACGGCGGCAGTAGTCGAGAAAATAGCCGTATACCGCACCCATCAGCATTGATACCACGATATTCGAACTGACCGCTGCGGCGATCTGGTGCCAGTCTGCGCCTACCGTCAGGAGAATAGCGACATAAACCGGAGACTGGAACGTAACGTACGCCAGCACGTCGGCCAGGTTTTTCATCCAGCCTGCCGGGCTAATACGGCGCGCGAAACGCATGACCACATCGCGGTATAACCCGTAAGGCCAGGCGATAATAATATTGACCGGGATCGCCACCAGACGAGACGAAAGTGACTGCTCGAAGGTCATTCCGGAGAGGAATATTTCAATCAGCATGTTCACAACGGAACAGTAGACAACCATCGCGAAAGTATCCGCCACCGCGTGGCGCAGGCGAGATTGCGGCGAGAACATGTCTGAACTCCTTGAGAAGAACGCAGTGGAATCGGTTTTCCTTCAGCGATTAGTGCTTTAGGTTGGTTTGTTTGACGTGTATAGCGTATATCTCTGTGTTTGAACTAACAACTAGTGATTAATTTTTATTTAATCGCCTTTTGTCCACAAAATTCTCTAAAAATGATTGTTTTTTGCCCGGTTCGTTATAATCTGTCTCTGATAAGGTGTTTTTTATATAAATCAATAGGTTAATTTCTTTACTTCTGAAGCGGAAATCCGCTCTCCTGATGGGAGAGCAGTGTGCTGAGATTTGGATTAAAATTGACCATTTATATTGATGCGGTGATTAGATCCGCCTGCTTTCCACAAACGCTATACGCTATTATTAACGGCGATATTTAAATATATTTACAATTATGTCCATACAGACCTCTGGGTAGATATTTCAAATGAAATGAATTATTCTGTGCCCGATTTATCTATTTACCCCAAAGAAAAGGTTTTCAAATAATATGTCTTTGACGTTACAGAATCTTAATAATATCCGAACCCTGCGCGCGATGGCGCGTGAATTATCGCTGGACGTTCTTGAGGAAATGCTGGAAAAAGTCAGGGTCGTTACTGAAGAGAAACGCAATGAGCTGGCGGAATTAGAGCAGCAGCGCGCTGAACAGCAGAAAAAAATTAATACCCTGCTGGAACTGATGAAAGCCGATGGTATTTCTCCGACTGACCTGCTGGGTTCAGACCTGGCGCAGGCGGGTAAACCGGTTAAAAAGCGTAAACCGCGTGAAGCGAAATACCGCTTTATTGACCAGAACGGTGAAGAGAAAACGTGGACCGGTCAGGGCCGCACGCCGAAGCCTATTGCCAGCGCGCTGGCAAACGGTAAATCACTGGATGATTTTCTGATCTAATCCGCAGGCCGGGCGGAATATTCCGCCCGGTTGTTTGTTCAGCAGACGCCGAAATCGCCTTCTTCGGTATAGAGCGCCAGGTCTGCGGCCTTGAGGGTATATTTTTCACCCTGCTCATTGCTGGCCTGTACCGCCACCACGCTTTCACCGTTCACTTCAAGCACCTTCAGCTTTGGGCCGCCTTTACGCGGTTGCACATAATCACCAACAGAAAACATATGACCTCCTCATTGTTTTAGCGATCTTCACCTTAGCCCACGTCTGGCGGCGGGTACAGCGTAATTCATGGATTACTGCTTATGAGGTACGCCGGTTCCATGGCATCACCTTCAACAGCCGCGCCATGCCGCAAAACCCCGTCAGACCAGCGAATAGCAGCCCGGCACCCACAAAACCGCTCAGAAGGAAAAAGCCCTCAGAGACGCTGTAGCCCAGCACTACGCCGCAGAGAATCAACAGCCCGGCGGCAATTTGCACCTGACGCATCAGCGGGAGCGGCTGGGTTTTGTCTTCGATGGTCAGCAGGCCCGCCTGCTTCCAGCCCTGAATGCCACCCTCGACCACAAATGCCTGAGCGGGCCCGGCGGCCTGCGCAAGGCGGCCAGCGTTCCCTGCGGTACGGGCGCCGGACTGGCAGTGGAAAATCACCGTTTCACCAGCCCTCGCGTTAAGCCCGCCGGGTAGCGTATCCAGCGGCACCGACTGTGCCCCGGCAATATGCTCGCGGGCATATTCGTCGGCATCACGAATGTCGATCAGTCTCGCCCCCTCAGCCACGCGGGCGTGGGCCTGTTGCGGGGTAATCAGTGGAAGTGACATAGCGGCTCCTTACGGGCAATAAAGGGTTTTCAGGGTGCTGATGAGCTGATGCACCGCATCGTTTTTAATGAAATAGAGAATGCGCTGCGCCTTGCGGGTGCTGTCGATAAGCCCTTCCTCACGCATACGCGCCAGATGCTGCGACGTGGCGGAGGGGCTAAGCCCCGTGGCGCGCGCCAGATCGCCCGCGCTGGTGCCCGGTGCGCCACATAGTGTGCACAGGATCAGCAGCCGACGCGGATTGCTCATCGCTTTCAAAAGGGCGGCGGCCTGCCCGGCGCTGGCCTGAAGTTGTTCGAGTTCGGTCATTTTAGTTTAGTATTTGCTTAATTAAGTAAATGCTAAACTAAATGGTTCTGTTAAACCAGTGTCAAAAGCGTAAAAGAGGGTAAAAGGGAGGGAGCACTATGGCATAAGCCGATAAACTGGCTACGCTTAGAGTAGATACTCTTTTTATTTTCAACTGGTTAGCTTGCAGGGAGTCTTTATGGGTTTTTGGCGTATTGTTTTTACGATTATTCTTCCTCCACTGGGCGTGCTGCTTGGCAAAGGGTTTGGCTGGGCGTTTATCCTGAATATTCTACTGACCCTACTGGGCTATATTCCCGGTCTTATCCACGCGTTTTGGGTCCAGACCAAAAGCTAAGCGCGCCACAGTAAATCGCTATAGATGCTCGCCAGCACGCCCGCTGGACCAAACTGCTGTTTGATCCAGCGCGTCACCTGACCGGTCGCCGCATGCTGCGTGGCAAGCAGCATGCGCGAGTCCTGACGCGGGTTGTTGATGCGCCGCGTTATCAGTAGCCCATCCTCCACCGCCTCCCTCGCCATGTATTCCGGCAAAAAACCAATCCCTTCGCCCAGGATCTGACACTGGCACTTGGTGTTGAAATCCGGCACCAGAATAGCCTCCTGCCCGTGCAGCAGCCAGCCGACCTTCTTGTTAATGGTATGCGCGGTATCTTCCACCATGATATTGGGGTACAGGCGCAGCTGGCTTTCCGCTATCGGTTCGGGAACAAAGGCGAGAGGATGTTCCGGTGCGATGGCAAAGACCCAGCGAATGGCGCCGATTTCGGTGTAATCAATCCCGCCGCCGTCGAGCAGGGTGTCCGGCGCGCCAATCGCGATATTGGCCTGATTGTTGATGATCGAATCCCAGACGCCGTTGTAGACCTCGGTCGTCACCGTGATCTGGCAGGTCGGAAACTGTTTTTTCAGCACCTGCAGCAGCCTGGCGGTGTGGCGCGGCGTATACAAAAGCTGATTGATACAGATGCGCACCCGCGCCTCGATGCCCTGTGAAATGGTATCGATCCCGCGCTTGATGGCGTGGAAGTCGTTCAGCAGGTCGGTGGCCTTGCGGTAAAAGTAAAACCCGGATTCGGTCAGCTCAATGCTGCGGGTGTTGCGCACAAACAGCACCACGTCCAGCCCGGTCTCCATGCGCTTAATGGTGTAACTGATGGCGGAGGTCGTCACGCCCAGCTCGGCGGCGGCTTTGCTGAAGCTGCCGAAGCGCGCCGCGGTGGTGAAGGCCAGCAGGTTCTCTTCGGTAAAGATGGAATTCATATCTCACTCCCTTCAGCCATCAGTTTTGAACATATTTTAACAACACTGTTACAACGCATTTGAAGCCGATCACAGTTCTGACTATTTGACGCAGGCCGCGCTCAGCAAGGCTTCATCAGACATAAGCATAATGCAGGCTGCAGCGCTAAAACGCGGTGAAACATAAGAAAAAGGTTGCACAGACGCACGTTTTAGCTGGACTGTTGAATTTACCTCAACAATGAATTGACTGTCGATGAATCCTTTTTAAGCGGATTCTTTTATGACCAGGCTGTTGCTATTCTCAGGTCAACAGAAATAAAAACATTAGGAGTCTGAATATGTCTGCAACTGAACTCGTTACTGAATTTCTGCTGGCGGCAGAGGAGGGCAATAGCGATGCGCTAAAAGCCTGTCTGGAGAAAGGCGTGGATATTAACGCCACCAACCGCCAGAAAAGAACCGCCATTATTATTGCCAGCCTGAAAAAGCATTATTCCTGCGTAGAGTTATTAATTGCCGCCGGGGCGGATATTGATAAACAGGATCAGACCTGCTTTAACCCCTTCCTGATTAGCTGCCTGACAAACGATTTAACCCTGCTGCGCATTGTCCTTCCGGCAAATCCGGATCTCGACCGCCTGACGCGCTTCGGCGGCGTGGGCATTACCCCTGCCAGTGAAAAAGGGCACGTGGAGATCGTCCGCGAACTGCTGGAAAAAACCGATATTAACGTCAACCACACCAACTTTGTCGGCTGGACGCCGCTGCTGGAAGCCATCGTGCTGAATGACGGCGGCGCAAAGCAGCAGGAAATTGTGAAGCTGCTGCTGGACCACGGCGCGAACCCGCACATGACCGATAAATACGGTAAAACCCCGCTCGAACTGGCGCGGGAAAAAGGCTTCGATGCAATAGCCGACCTGCTGCTGGCGGCGGGCGCATAACGTATTCGGCCAGCCTTTCCCGTCTGGCCGTTAATTCAAACAGTATTTTTACCGACGTGCATTCTGCACGACGGCGGCCCCCTTTTATCCGCATTCAGGAGAAAACAATGCCAACCAAAATCGTCATAAAAAAGAATACGTATTTTGATTCGGTGTCATTGATGTCGGTTTCTACCAAAGCCAATAAATTGCCGGGCGTCGAGCAGGCGTTTGTGGCCATGGCGACGGAAATGAACAAAGGCGTATTAAAAAATCTCGGGCTATTAACGCCGGAATTAGCGGACGCCAAAAACGGCGACCTGATGATCGTGATTAAAGGCGACGCGGCAAATGATGAAACCCTGGCCGCTATTGAGGCGTTATTCACGCGTAAAGAGAGCGCAGGTACCCATGAAGCGCGCTACGCCACGATTGCCAGCGCCAAAACCCATCGCCCGGACAGCAACCTTGCGGTGATTTCCGTCAACGGCACCTTCGCCGCCCGCGAAGCCCGCCAGGCGCTGGAAAACGATCTTAACGTCATGCTGTTTTCCGATAACGTGTCGCTCGACGACGAGCTGGCGCTGAAGCAGCTGGCGCACCAGAAAGGGCTGCTGATGATGGGGCCGGACTGCGGCACCGCCATCATCAACGGCGCGGGATTGTGCTTCGCCAACGCGGTGCGCCGCGGCACGATCGGCATCGTCGGCGCCTCCGGCACCGGCAGCCAGGAGCTGAGCGTGCGCATCCATGAATTCGGCGGCGGCGTGTCGCAGCTGATCGGCACCGGCGGGCGCGATCTCAGCGAGAAAATCGGCGGCCTGATGATGCTCGACGCTATCGACATGCTGGAAGCCGACGAGAGCACTCAGGTCATCGCGCTGATCTCCAAGCCGCCGGCCCCTGCCGTGGCGGAGAAGGTACTGGCCCGCGCGCGCGCCTGCCGCAAGCCGGTGGTTGTCTGCTTCCTTGGCCGCAGCGAACCGCCCGCCGATGAAGACGGCCTGCAGTTCGCGCGCGGCACCAAAGAGGCGGCGCTGAAAGCCGTCCTGCTCACCGGCATCAAAAAAGAGTCTCTGGATTTACACCCGCTCAACTGGCCGCTGATTCAGGAGGTGCGCGCCCGCCTGACGCCGCAGCAGAAGTATATTCGCGGCCTGTTCTGCGGCGGCACCCTGTGCGACGAGGCGATGTTCGCGGCGCTTGCGAAATTCGACGACGTCTACAGCAACATCCAGCCGGATCCGGCCAGGCGTCTGAAAGACATCAGCGTCAGTAAAGCCCACACCTTCCTCGACTTCGGTGACGACGATTTCACCAACGGCAAGCCGCACCCGATGATCGACCCGACCAACCGCATCAGCCGCCTGCTGCAGGAGGCGCGCGATCCGGAGGTGGGCGTGATCGTGATGGACTTCGTGCTCGGCTTCGGCGCGCACGAGGATCCGGTCGGCGTGATGCTCGACGCGATCAAAGAGGCGCAGGCGATCGCGAAGGCCGATAACCGTCCGCTGGAGATCCTCGGCTATGTGCTCGGCACTGACCAGGATCCGCAGTCGCTGGCACAGCAGTGCCAGCTGCTGACCGACGCAGGCGTCATCTGGGCCAGCAGCAGCACCAATACCGGATTACTGGCACGCGAATTTGTCTGCAAAGGGGAGAAAGCATAATGACGACCTTATTCAACCAGCCGCTGAACGTGATTAACGTTGGCATTGCGATGTTCAGCGACGATCTCAAAAAACAGCACGTTCCCGTGACCCAGCTCGACTGGACGCCGCCGGGGCAGGGCAATATGCAGGTGGTGGAGGCGCTCGACCAACTGGCGGAAAAACCGCTGGCGGAGAAGATCGCCGCCGCGAACAACATCGCCCTTGAGCGCATTATTCAGTCCCATCCGGTGCTGGTGGGTTATGACCAGGCCATTAACGTGGTGCCTGGGATGACCCGCACCACCATTCTGCACGCCGGTCCGCCCGTCTCCTGGGAGAACATGTGCGGGGCGATGAAGGGCGCGGTCACCGGCGCGCTGGTATTTGAAGGGCTGGCGACGGATCTGGAGGATGCCGCAAGGCTGGCTGCTTCAGGGGAGATCACCTTCTCGCCGTGCCACGAGCACGACTGCGTGGGCTCGATGGCGGGCGTCACCTCCGCGTCGATGTTTATGCACATCGTTGAGAACAAAACCTACGGCAACCGCGCGTTCACCAACCTCAGCGAGCAGATGGCGAAGATCCTGCGCATGGGCGCCAACGACCAGAGCGTGATCGACCGCCTGAACTGGATGCGTGACGTGCTCGGCCCGATGCTGCGCGACGCGATGAAGATTATCGGCGAAATCGACCTGCGCCTGATGCTGGCCCAGGCGCTGCACATGGGCGACGAGTGCCACAACCGCAACAACGCGGGCACCACGCTGCTTATTCAGGCGCTGACGCCGGGGCTGATCCAGGCGGGCTATCCGGTGGCGCAGCAGCGCGAGGTGTTCGAGTTTGTCGCCAGCAGCGACTACTTCTCCGGCCCGACGTGGATGGCGATGTGTAAGGCCGCGCTGGACGCCGCCCACGGCATTGAGTACAGCACCGTTGTCACCACCATGGCGCGCAATGGCTACGAGTTCGGCCTGCGCATTTCCGGCCTGCCGGGGCAGTGGTTCACCGGCCCGGCGCAGCAGGTGATTGGCCCGATGTTCGCAGGCTATAAGCCGGAAGATTCCGGGCTGGACATCGGCGACAGCGCCATCACCGAAACCTACGGCATCGGCGGCTTTGCGATGGCGACGGCACCGGCCATCGTTGCGCTGGTGGGCGGCACGGTGGAGGAAGCCATCGACTTCTCCCGCCAGATGCGCGAAATCACCCTCGGCGAAAACCCGAACGTCACCATTCCGCTGCTCTCGTTTATGGGCATTCCAACCGCCATCGACATTACCAGAGTCGCGGGCAGCGGCATTCTGCCGGTCATTAACACCGCCATTGCCCATAAAGACGCGGGTATCGGCATGATTGGGGCGGGCATCGTTCACCCGCCGTATAGCTGTTTTGAAAAGGCGCTGTTGACCTTCCGCGATCGCTACTTTTTATAAGGCATGCATCCATGAAAAACATGAAACTGGAGTGGAAAAGAGGTGACTGGGCGGCATATTTCGGGTTGATGACCAACAACCTGACCAATTTGCTGACCATGATGGGGCTGCTCATTTTTGTCGTCGGCATCCCGAAGGAGATTGTTTATGGACGCATCGCGCCGGCCTTCGGGCTGGCGGTGCTGGTGGCGAGTATCTGCTACGCCTGGTTTGGCCTGCAGATGGCGCGCGCCACCGGACGAACGGACGTCACCGCGCTGCCGTCCGGCCCGAGCGCGCCGTCGATTTTCACCGTGACCTTCCTGGTGCTGATGCCGGTCTACCAGCAGACCGGCGATGCGGAGTTCGCGATCCAGATCGGCCTGGTGTGGTGCTTTGTGGAAGCGATGATCCTCGCGGGCGGCTCGTTCCTGGGAGAAACCATCCGCAAGATGATCCCGCGCACCGTGCTGCTGTCGTGCCTGTCCGGGCTTGGCCTGCTGCTGCTGGCGATGAACCCGATGCTGCAGGCGTTTGAAGCGCCTACCGTGTCGTTCATCGTCCTGCTGCTGATTTTCATTAACTGGTTCGGTAAAAAGCCGATTTTCGCCAAAATCCCGACAGGTCTGCTGTTGCTGATTGCCGGTACGGCATTAGCGTGGATCTCCGGCCTGCAAAGCCCGGAGGCTATTAAAGCGTCCATGTCCTCCTTCGGCTTTAACCCGCCGGAAGTGCACGTGGACAGCTTTATGCAAGGGCTGCCGCACGCGCTGCCGTATCTGGCATCCGCCGTGCCGCTGGGGCTGGCGAACTACATCTTTGACCTGGAGAACATCGAAAGCGCCCACGCGGCGGGGGATGAGTACCCGACCCGCAAGGTCATGCTGGCAAACGGCCTGGCGTCGATGCTCGGCTGCCTGATGGGCAATCCGTTCCCGGTCACGGTCTACGTCGGCCACCCGGGCTGGAAAGCGATGGGCGCCAGCATCGGCTACACGCTGGCCTCCGGCGTGACCATGTTCATCGTGCCGCTGTTCGGGCTGGGGGCATTTATGCTCGCCATCATTCCAATGACCGCCATCGTGCCGATTCTGGTGTTTATCGGCGTCGTCACCGCCAACCAGGTGGTGAGGGAGACGCCTAAAGTGGAGGTGCCGGTGATCTTCATCTGCCTGTTCCCGTGGATCGCCAACTGGGCGCTGACCATGATGAACAGCGTGATGGGAGCGGCTGGCACCAGCGCGGCGAAAATCGGCACCGACGTGCTGCACAGCAAGGGGATTTACTACGAAGGCCTGGTGCACCTCGGTAACGGTGCGCCGCTCGCCAGCATGCTCTGGGGCTGTATCGCCATCTTCGCCATCATCAACAAGCCGCTGCGCGGGGCCGTTGCGGCGGCGGGCGGGGCGCTGCTGGCTCTGTTTGGCGTGATCCACGCCCCGGTGGTGGGCTTTGCCGAAGGCAGTTCGCTGATGTTCGTCACGGCCTACCTGATGATGGGCGGCATGTTTGTGGTGAAGCATTTCCTTGATAGCCGGGAAGTTGCGAGCGCTGAAGTTACTGTTGCGAAGGAACACGTATGAAAGAGCTAATGGTCGTCGCCATCGGCGGCAACAGCATTATCAAAGACAACGCCAGCCAGTCGGTTGAACATCAGGCGCAGGCGGTGAAAGCGGTGGCCGAGTCGGTGCTGGAGATGCTGGCCTCCGACTATGACATCGTGCTCACCCACGGTAACGGCCCGCAGGTGGGGCTGGATCTGCGCCGCGCCGAAATCGCTCACGAGCGGGAAGGGCTGCCGCTGACCCCGCTGGCAAACTGCGTGGCGGATACCCAGGGCGGCATTGGCTACCTGATCCAGCAGGCGCTCAATAACCGTCTGGCCGCGCGCGGGGAGCAAAAAGCGGTCACGGTCGTTACCCAGGTGGAGGTGAATAAAAACGATCCCGGCTTTACGCACCCGACGAAACCGATCGGCGCGTTCTTCAGCGAGGCGCAGCGCGACGCGCTGCAGCTCGCGCACCCGGACTGGCATTTTGTTGAGGACTCGGGCCGGGGCTATCGCCGCGTGGTGGCTTCGCCGCAGCCGCTGCGGATTGTCGAGGCGGATGCCATCAAGACGCTGACCCAAAAAGGGTACGTGGTGATCGGCGCGGGTGGGGGCGGAATTCCGGTCGTGCGCAGCGAAGAGGGAGATTATCAGAGCGTCGACGCGGTGATTGATAAAGATCTCTCCACCGCGCTGCTGGCGCGCGAGATCCACGCCGACGTACTGGTGATTACTACTGGCGTGGAGAAAGTGTGCGTTAACTTCGGCAAGCCGAACCAGCAGGTGCTGGACACGGTAAACGTGGCGCAGATGATGCGCTACATGGACGAAGGCCACTTCCCGGCGGGCAGCATGCTGCCCAAAATCGTCGCCTCGCTGGAATTTTTAAAGCACGGCGGCAGGCGTGTTGTCATCACCTCGCCGGACTGCCTGGCCGCCGCGCTTCGCGGGGAAACCGGCACCCATATTGTTAATGAAGGAAGATAAGATGAGTGAAAACAAAAGCCGCCGCGAGTTTATCAGCCAGAGCGGCAAAATGGTCACCGCCTGCGCGCTGTTTGGCGCCACCGGCTCCGTCGCGTATGCTGCCGACTCAGCAAAGCCAACCTGCGAGACGGGCAAACCGATGAGTATCACCGCAAAACACTATTACCTCGACAACGTGCTGCTGGAGGCCGGGTTCAACTTCGACGGCAGCGTGGCGACGAGCACCCGCACCGAGCTGAAAACGCTGGAGATCAAGGACGGAAAAATTGTCGCCCTGCGCGATAACAAGAGCCACGCCGACGCCACGCTGCCGCACTACGACGCGGGTAAAAAGCTGATGCTTCCGGCGATGCGCGACATGCACATCCATCTGGATAAAACCTTCTACGGCGGTCCGTGGCGCTCCCTGAATCGCCCGGCGGGCACTACGATTCAGGACATGATCCGCCTTGAGCAGAAGCTGCTGCCGGAGCTACAGCCCTACACCCAGGAACGCGCGGAGGCGCTTATCGACCTGATCCAGTCGAAAGGCTCTACCATTGCCCGCAGCCACTGCAACATAGAGCCGGTATCCGGCCTGAAAAACCTGGAAAGTTTGCAGGCGGTGCTGGCGCGCCGGGCCGCAGGTTTTGACTGTGAAATCGTTGCCTTCCCACAGCACGGCCTGCTGCTGTCCAACTCTGAAAAGCTGATGCGCGAGGCGATGCAGGCCGGGGCGCACTACGTGGGCGGGCTGGACCCAACCAACGTCGACGGCGCGATGGAGAAATCCCTCGATCTGATGTTCCAGATTGCGCTGGATTACGACAAAGGGGTGGACATTCACCTGCACGAAACCAGCCCGGCGGGCGTGGCGGCGGTGAACTACATGGTGGAAACCGTGGAGAAAACGCCGGCGCTGAAGGGCAAGCTGACCATCAGCCACGCCTTCGCGCTGGCGACGCTCAACGAGCAGCAGGTGGATGAGATTGCCACCCGCATGGCGGCGCAGCAGGTGACCATCGCCTCCACCGTGCCGATTGGAACCCTGCATATGCCGCTGAAGCAGCTGCGCGAGAAGGGCGTGTTCGTGATGACGGGCACCGACAGCGTGATCGACCACTGGTCGCCGTACGGCCTGGGGGACATGCTGGAAAAAGCCAATCTCTACGCGCAGCTCTATATCCGCCCTAATGAGCAGACGCTCTCCCGCGCGCTCGGCATTGCCACCGGTGACGTGCTGCCGCTGAACGATAAAGGCGAACGCGTGTGGCCGAAAGCGCAGGACGATGCCAGCTTTGTGCTGGTGGATGCCTCCTGTTCCGCCGAAGCGGTAGCGCGCATTTCTCCGCGTACCGCGACGTTCCACAAGGGGAAACTCGTCTGGGGCGTTGTTGGCTAAAAGCGAGCCGGGTGATGGCTTCGCCTTACCCGGCCTTTATACATCCTCAGTAACCTACCTTATACACCCGCCCGCTCTGCACCCCTTCCACGCTGCGGCGGTAGGCCTGGGCAACGGTCGCGGCGGGAACGCTTTCAAAGCCGGGGAAGAAACCGTCATACGCGTCGGCGGATTCCGTCAGTACCGTCGGGCTAATCAGGTTGATGCGGATCCCGCGCGGCAGTTCACACGCTGCGGCGCGGACAAACCCTTCCAGCGCCGCATTTACCGTGGTGGCATTCACCCCCTGTGCGATCGGCTCGTGCGCCACAATCCCACTAATGAGCGTAATCGAGCCGCCTTCATTCAGGTAGTGCTGGCCGGTCAGCGCCAGACGCACCTGCCCCAGCAGCTTGTCCTGCAGGCCCTGGTTGAAATCGCTGTCTTTCATGGTCGCGAGCGGGCCGAAGTGCAGCCCACCGCTCGCAGAGACAATCGCATCCACCGGGCCGATTTTCTCAAACAGCGCCTGCACGCTCGCCTGCGAGGTGATATCCACCTGATAGTCTCCCTGCGTGCGGCCGACGCGGATGACCTCGTGGCGACGACTCAACTCTTCCGTTACTGCATGACCGACCGTACCGCTGGCACCAATAATGACGATTTTCATAGCAGACTCCTTGATGTTGTGAGCACTCATTCTTTAATAAATAAAGAATCAGATAAACTGGGCTAAAGTTAGATGATTACTAACCAGAGGTTCGGAATATGGATAAGCTTCGCGGCATGGAGACGTTTATCGCGGTGGTAGAAAGCGGCAGCTTTACCGGCGCGGCAGCGCGGCTGGAGATGTCGGCGGTCATGGTGGGGAAATATATTGCGCTGCTGGAATCGCAGCTCGGTACGCGCCTGCTGGAGCGCAATACCCGTCGTCAGAGCCTGACCGACGCCGGACGCGTTTATTTCGAAGAGGCCAGGCGCGTGCTGGAGCAGGTCTCGATTGCCGAAAGCGCGGTTGAACGGCTGCGCGCGGCGCCCGCCGGCACCCTGCGCGTCACCGCCCCCACGTCGTTTGGCGGCTGCGCGATCGCTCCTCTGACGGCCAGCTTTTTGCAGCGCTACCCGGAAGTGCGTATCGAACTGGATCTCACTAACCGGATGGTGGATCTGGTGGAGGAGGGGGTCGATCTGGCCATTCGCATTGGCGATATCCGCAATGACGATCTGGTGGCGAAATATTTGTGCCCCTACAACATGGTGATCTGCGCCGCGCCGGATTATCTGGCGCGACACGGTACGCCGCAGACGCCTGCCGATCTGATGGATCATCTTTGTCTGTCGCACACGGTGTGGACCGCGCGCAACGAGTGGCGGCTGCCGGGCGTGGAAGGGGAGGTGCGCTGGAAGCGGGATGCGATCTTACGATGCAACGACGGCTACGGCTTACGCATGGCGGCGCGGGCCGGGGCAGGGTTATTGCTGCAACCGGAAGTGCTGGTAGCGGAAGAGCTGGCAAGCGGCAGGCTGGTACGTGTGCTGGAGCCGTTCACCCCCTCACCAAGGCCGGTGCATTTACTGTGGCGACAGGATTTACGTCCCCTCCCTAAGCTAACGGAATTTATTGCTCATCTTCTGCTAAGATTGGGCACAATATAAAAAAAGAAGGTAATCAAAGAATGTCTGCAAACAAACTCGCCAGCAGCGCGCAGGGCCTGCAATCATCTGCCATCCGTGAATTATTAAAACACAGCAAAATGGCAGGGGTGATTTCGCTGGGTGGCGGTATTCCCAATCCCGATCTGTTCGATCATGAAGGGCTGAAAATCGCCGCTGATGCCGTCTTATCGCAGCATTTTGGCGAGGCGTTCCAGTATGGCCTGACGGAAGGCGTGCCGGGGCTGCGCGAGGAAATTAAACGCATCTGCGAGGGGCGTGGCATCGCCTGTAAGGCCGATGATGTCGTCATTACTTCCGGCTCTCAACAATCTCTGGACGTGCTGGCGCGCGCGTTAATTAACCCGGGCGATACGGTTGTCGTTGAGCGTCCAACCTATCTCGCCGCGCTGCAGGTCTTTGGCCTGGCGCAGGCCAGCTTTGAATCCGTTGGCACCGACGGTGACGGCATGAAGGTCGATGAACTTGAGGCGTTGGTGGCAAGGAAAACCATCAAAGCGGTCTATATCGTTCCAACCTTTGGTAACCCTGGCGGCGTGACGCTTTCCGAAGCGCGTCGTAAAGAGCTGGTGGCATTATCGAAGCGCTATGATTTCGTGATTATCGAAGACGATCCGTACAGCGAAATTAACTACACCGACGACGTGTTCCGCCCGCTGATTGCCCATGCCAAAGATATCGGCAATGAAGATAACGTGGTGTACACCTCCACCTTCTCTAAAATCCTCGCGCCGGGTACCCGCGTGGGCTGGGTACTGGTGCCGGAATGGCTGAAGCGCGCGGTGGTGAACCTCAAGCAAACCACCGATCTGCACACCAGCACGCTGTCCCAGCTGATGACCTACGAGTACCTGAAAACCGGTCGTCTGGCGAACCAGATTAAAATGATCCGCGAGGCCTATCGCCAGAAATACCAGACGTTTGCAACGGAACTGGAAGCCGGGCTGGGCGATGTGATGTCGTTCCACAAGCCGAAGGGCGGCATGTTCCTCTGGGCGAAAATGAACAACGGCATGAATACGACGAAATGGCTGGAAAAAACCTTAAGCAACGGCGTGGTGTTTGTACCGGGCGAGTTCTTCTACTGCAACGAGCCGGACCACGCGACGCTGCGCATGTCGTTCGTCACGCCAACGGATGAAGAGCTGAAAGAAGCGGTTCGACGTTTGAAGACCTCCCTGTAATTACGAGTAAAACCCGGTGCGGTCAATATCGTACCGGGGAAAACGATCGCTCATGCCACATCCGGCCTGCCTGATTTCCTTTTTGCCATAATTTCCGCGACCGTCTTTATACGGCTCAACTCTTCCTGAGTCCGGGAATTGGTCTGTGCTTCCCAGATGTCGACGTTTAGCTGCAGGTTCAACCAGAATTCAATACTGGTATCAAACGCCTTGGCCAGTCTGATTGCCATATCGGCCGTCAGTTTACGATTATTATTAACGAGAGCGCTGATGGTGTTACGGTGCACGTTAAGCATTTCCGCGAGATCGCTAATTTTCAGATTGAGCGGCTCAAGGTATTCATACTGCAACACATCGCCCGGCGTGGTGGGTTTGCGTAGAGCCTGTTGAAGAGTCATAGGTAATGCCTCATTTGTATGGCGTGTACTTGTGCGGAGAGAGGTAGAGATCGTCTGCTTTGCCCTCTGACCACCTGAATACCAACCTGTATTGCCTGTTCACGCGAATCGAAGAGTACCCTGCAAGCGGGGGATTCAGCGATTCATACATATTGCCTGGCGGGGATCTCAGCTCCCGGTGCGAGGTAGCAGCGTTGATCATATCCAGCTTCCTCGCTAAGGCTGATTCAAGTCTTGAAGGGATCACATTGCTTGATTTCCCATACAGAAAAAAATCCTTAAGCCATTGATCACGAAAATGATTAATCATAGTGCTTATGAGCTCCAGTCCATGAAGCTATGTGGATAGTAATGCACTCTTGCACAGTGCGCAAGTGCGTTTTTATTGGCAGCTATGTTACCCGGATGCAGGCTGAAGGAAAGCGTAAGGCGCCATTAAAAGCGGTTTCTTCGAGGCGGATTCCAGAAAAGGCGTATTGTGGTGTGGGTGCGGCATGATGTCCTCTCCCACAGGGCTGAGGAATCTCCACACATTAATGCGAGCAGCGAACCATCCCCTCGCCCCTTTGGGGAGAGGGTTAGGGAGAGGGGGAAGATCGCCGCCACCCGGCGTTTGACTACCGCTCTCTCAGCGCCTCTTTCGCCCGGTTAAACGGCTTGATCAGATAATCCAGCACCGTTTTTTCTCCGGTCTTAATATCCACTGTGGCAATCATCCCTGGCACAATTGAGAAGTGCCTGCCCGCCTTATTCACCAGGTAATCCTGGCTGGTGCGGATAAACACGCGGTAATAGAACACTTCCGGCTTGGCTTCGTCCTGAATGGTGTCCGGGGAAATCGTCTCCACCACGCCGTGCAGCCCGCCGTAGATGGCGTAATCGTAGGCGGTGATTTTGACCAGCGCCTCCTGGTTCGGGTGGATAAAGGCGATATCGCGCGGCGAGAGGCGGGTTTCAATCAGCAGGTGATCGTCCACCGGCACAATCTCCATCAGCTCGCCGTTGGGCGGGATCACGCCGCCGATGGTGGTGACCTTGATGTTTTTCACGATCCCACGCACCGGGGATTTTACCGTCAGGCGGGTGACGGAATCCTCGCGGCCTTTGAGGATCGCCGAGACCATATCGACTTCGGCGTTGGCCTTGGATAACGCTTCGCGCGCCTGAACGTAGTACTGCGAGCGCACGTCGGTGAGCTTCAGCTCCAGGTCGCTTTTCTGCCGCTGCAGGCGCAGCACTTCCACGTGGCTGGCGGCGCCGGTTTTGACCAGCCGCTGGGTGATCGCCAGCTCTTTGTTCGCGAGGTCTAACGCCGAACGCAGTTCACGCTGCGTGTCCTCCAGCTGGGCGCGGCGCGAGTTGTAGAGCCGCGTTTCGGCGGCGGTCAGTTCGGTCCATTTCTCCAGCGAAGGCGGGAACTTCAGCGGAAGATCATTTACCTCGGCGTACAGACGCGCGCTGGAGGCCAGCGACGCGCGGTAGCGCGCCGCGCTTTCGCCGACGTTCGATTCAGAACGCGTTGGGTCAAGTCGCGCCAGCACCTGTCCGGCCTGCACCTGATCGCCCTCGTGAACGTTCAGCTCGGTGAGGATCCCCCCGTCGAGAGACTGTAATACCTGCTCGCGCGAGCTGGGGATCACTTTCCCCGAGCCGGTTGAGACCTCATCCAGCATCCCAAACCACGCCCAGACGCCCAGCGCCACAAACATCAGCAGCGAGAAGATGACGATCCGCCGCGCACCGGTGTAGCCGCTCTCGGAGTCGAGGGCGTTATCAAGATCGTCCATTGCCGCAACGTCACGCTGACTGATTTTCATTTTTCCACTCCCGTCCGGTTGCTGCCTGCTGCTGTTGTTGCATGCGGCTGTTGTTCAGCGCCTGCGCTTTTGGCGCGTCCATGACCAGCATCCCATCTTTGAGCACGACCACGCGCTCCACCAGCTCCAGCACCGGCACACGGTGGGTGGCGACAACCAGCGTGCGGTTGCCGAGCCACTCCCCGAGACGCTGGATAAACTCCCGCTCGGTGTGCTCGTCAAGGGAGGCGGTCGGTTCATCCATCAGCACGATATTCGGGTCGCGCAGCAGCATACGCGCCAGCAGGATGGACTGCCGCTGCCCGCCGGAGAGCCCCACGCCGTTTTCCATAATCGGGTAGTCCAGCCCCTTCGGCAGCTTCTGCACAAAGCTGGCCGCGCCGCACATCTCCAGTACTTCGAAAATCTCTTCGTCGGTGGCGCGCGGCATGCCGAGCGTGATGTTCTCGCGCAGGGTGCCGTAAAACAGCCGAGCGTTCTGGGTCATAAAGCCGACGTTTCGCCGCACGTCCGCCACGTCCAGATGCGGCAGGCTGAAGTTATCAAGCCGCAGCTCGCCGGCCGCCAGATCCATTCCGCCCGCCATCGCCTGCAGGAGAGTGGATTTGCCCGCGCCGTTACGCCCGAGGATCGCCACTTTCTCGCCCGGCCTGATCTCCAGGCGGTTAATGCGCAGCGCCATGCGCGGATCTTCCGGCTGATAGCGGAACTGCGCCTGCTCGAAAAGATAGTGTCCGCGCAGCACGTCCTGGCGGATCGGCGTCTCCTCACGCTGGTTCTCGGTCGGCAGCTGCATAATGCTGTCCAGCCCCTCTTTGGCGGCTTTCACCTGCTGCCAGCGGGCGAGCACGCCGCACAGCGTTGCCATCGGGGCGATCATCCGGGAGGCCAGCATTGAGGCGGCTACCACCGAGCCGGTGGTCAGGGTGCCGTCGATCACCATCGGCGCGCCGACCACGATCACGGCGGCGTAAACCAGGCTCTGGACGGTCATCCCCCAGCTGATCAGGTTCTGCGTCAGCTCGCGGGTGCGCAGGCCAGATTCCGCGGTGATCTGGATATAGCTGTTCCACTGCTGCAAAAAGCGGTTTTCCGCCTGCATCAGCTTGATGTCCTCCAGACCCTGCACGCTCTCTACCAGCACCGCGTTACGCAGGGTCGATTCATGGGCAGACTGCTTCGCCAGCTCCGCCAGCTTCTTTTGCAGCAGCAGACCGGGCAGGACCATGATTACCGCTGCTACCGGGGCGATCCACGCCAGCTGCGGAGCGATGATCGCCAGCACCACCACAAACAGGAAGAAGAAGGGCAGATCGACAATCGTCGAGATGGTAGAAGAGGTGACCATCTCGCGGATCTGCTCCAGCTCGCGCAGCTGGGAGATAAAGCTGCCGGTGGAGCGCGGAATGGCGCTGTGGCGCAGCCGTAACGCGTGGCCGAACACGCGATCCGAGACGCGCAGATCCGAGCGCTTGCCGAGCAGATCCATAATGTGACCGCGCGCGACGCGCAGCACAAAGCCAAACAGGGTGGCGATCAGCACCCCAATGGTCAGCACATAGAGCGTCGGGTAGGACTGGGCGGGGATCACCCGGTCATACACCTGCATGGAGAAGACAATCCCGGAGAGCGACAGAATGTTGATAAACAGCGCGGCGAGCATCACCCAGCTGTAGGGGCGCAGGTCGCGCATCACCAGCCGGTATAGCCAGTCCGGCCGGTATTTTGAGATGTAGGCGTCCACGCGGCTGTCTTTCAGGGCGGCCAGCGGACGCAGGGCGATCACATGGCGGATGGCGGGTAACAGCGCGCTCATCGACAGTCGGTTGGTGTACGTCTCGTTATCGAAAAAGGTGACCTCAAGCGTGTCCTCCCCATCAAAATTGTCGATCACGCCGATTTTTCCGTCGCTTAGCTCCACCACCACCGGCAGACGCCAGCTGTTGATCGACTGCTGATCGGCCGTCAGCAGCTGGAACGTCAGCCCGGCTTCACGGGCAAGCTGGGTCAGCGCGGGCACCATCGGTTTGCCTTTCAGCCACGGCGCGCCCGCGATGAGCGAGCCGGGCGAGCAGGCGACGCGGTAGCGCGTGGCAACGTAGCCAAAAGCCTGCGCCCACTGTTCCAGCGACGCGTCCGTCATGTTGTCACCCTGCGGGATGTTGCGTTGCTTCATGGCTGGATCTCCACGGTCTGGATGGTGCGGTTATCAAGATCGAACGCATGACGCAATTGCCCGGTGTTATACAGGCAGTTGAGCTGCAGCTGGTGCAGTTGTCCGAGGGTCTGCTGCTGGGTAAAGCGCGCCTGATAGACCTCCTGCTCGGCGTTGAGCACGTCCAGCAGCGGGCGCGAGCCGAGATCGAGATACTGCTGCTGGTAAAGTTCGCGGGTGCGGGCGCTCAGCGCCTCCTGGCGGCCCTGAATTTGCAGCGTGCTTTGCAGGCTCATCACCTGGCTGCGGGCCTCCAGCAGCTTCTGACGAACATCAAGGCGCGTGCGCTGAATGGTGGACTGCGCTGCTTCCACCGCGTGTCCGGCGGCGTTACGTCGTGCGGTGAGTCCGCCGCCCTGATAGAGCGGCATCTGCACTTTCACCCAGGCGGAATACTGGGTGCGGTCCCGCGTTTCGTTACCCGCGTAGCGATCGTTCAGGTAGTGACGGACTTCCGGCTCCAGCGAGACGGTTGGCGTCATCTGGGCATCGGCGTAGTCAAGGTTCGCCTGGGCGACGTTCGCCTGCGCCCAGGCGGCAAGAACCGCAGGCACCAGACGATCGTCCGGCTCGGCGATATCGCAGCTGCGGGCCAGCTTTTGCGGAAAATCATTGCTGATATCGTTCAGGCTGTTCCAGCCAAGGAAGCTCATCAGCGTGGCGCGGGCGCTGTCGAGGCTGGCCTGATACTGCATCAACTGGGCGCGCGCGCCTTCAATGCGCGCGTCGGTCTGTACTACGTCAGAGAGCGAGGTAGCCCCTTCGTCGTTACGCTGGCGGGTCAGCGTGCCTATTGAGGAGAGGGCATCGAGCTGCTCTTTGGCGGTGTCGACCATCTGCTGCCAGGTTTGTACCTGCACCATGGCGATAGCGGTATCGTGGGCGATGGTGTCGATGCTGACCAGTACGTTGGCCTGCTGCTGGGCGACCCCGGCATTTTCGGCCCGCACCTGGCTTGCCACTTTGCCGAAGTCGTAAAGCATCTGTGAAAGAGAGAGCACCAGCGACGGCGTAAAGCCATTCTGGTCGCCGTCGTGGGAATATCCGTTGTCCATGCCGGCGTTAATCTGCGGATAGTATTTCGATTTGGCGACGTCGACCTCTTCGTTCTGTTCGTAGAGTTTGCCCACGGCTTCAGCGATCGCCGGATGCCAGGTGACGGCGCGGTTGACGGCCTCGCCAAGCTGTAATGAACCGGGGGCAGCTTTGCCTGACACCGGGGCGACGCGGCCATTCAGTGAGGGAAGTTCCTGCGTTTCGCGGAGTTGTCCGGTATTAATCATCGCCGCAGGGTTTACCGCGATGGCGGGCACAGATATCAGGCAGCACGAGAGCCACCAGTAAGGCATCTTTATTCCCATGTCATGTCCCTAATAAAAAAGTACAGCTTTATTATTTATGCCCGGGCGCTGTGCGCCCGGGTTAGGTACTACAGGTGCTATCAGGTAATGATGTGTTGCTGGTTTACAAGCTCGTCGTAGGTGGTCTGCACGTTATCAAGCGTAACGAGTGCAGTATTAGTGTAGGTGCTCCCTGTACCGTCACGGTCGATGGAGATCACAGTGTTGCTACCGCTTTGTGTGACATGGATATAATTCCCCAACGAAGCGGTATTCCCGTCCCAGCCCACCAGCAGGTCGCCAATGTCGATCTTGTCTCCTTGCGCCAGCGAGAAGCCGTTCCAGTGATCGCCAGCGGTACTGCTGACGTTACCCGCCGTGGCGTTGCCCACCGTGCTGTTCAGCACCTGATAGATCAGCGTATCGCCGTAGGCCGTACCGCTAATCACATCGTTATGCTCCGAACTGATAAATTTCGGCGCCATGTTGATGGTTAGCGACGCGGTATCGGTGTTGCCGCTGGCATCGGTCAGGGTGTAGTTGAAGGTCTCCTTCGACGTCATGGTTGAGAGCGATACCCCGCTGTTGAGGGTATAGGTGTAATGCCCGTCCGCGGCAATTGCCAGGGTGCCGTAATGGCCCGTTATGTTGACGGTGGCGCTGCCGGTGTATGGATCCAGCGTGGTGGTGACGCCGTTGAAGTCGGTAATGCTGACGCGCGTATCCACCGAGTGCAGCTGATCCAGCACGCCGCCAGAGTCGGTACCGTCAAAGATATTGCCGTTGACGGTGTGGGTGCCCGTGGCGTCGAAATCACTCAGCGAGTAGGTGGTGCCGTTGACGCTTGGGGTGATGGTGATGTTCCCGACGCTCAGCCCCGGTACGCTGCCGGTGTAGCTCAGCGTATAGGTCCCGGCGTTCAAATCCAGCCCGGTCAGCGGGACGTCAATATTGCCGCCCAGCAGCGAGCCACCGCTAAAGGAGCCGGTACGAATCACGCCCGTGCTGTCGCTGATTGACCAGTTCACCGTCAGCCCGCCCAGCGCCAGCAGCGAGGCCACGTTGAAGTGCAGCGAGGCGTTATGCAGCGCGGTGTTCGGATCCACCACGAAGGTCCCGCTGCCGGAGCCCTGAGTTGATGAGAACAGCGCCGTTGTCCAGCTGGCACTGCCGACGGTGGTATCGGAGTAGACCGATGTGTGATGCACTGACGTCACATCCATCACGGCGCTGACATCGTTCACCGCATTCATCGCCTGCGCGGTTGGGGTGATGTTAAGCGATGCGGTGTCTTTCGTGCCGTCTGGCGCGGTAATGGTGTAGACGAAGGTATCCGGCGTGCTGATATGGTCCACGCCGACGCCGCTCCTCAGGATATAGGTATACTGGCCGGATGAATTAATGGTCAGCGTGCCGTATTCCCCCTGAATATCGGTTGTGCCACTGCTGTTGACCGTCACGCCGTTGACCTCGCTGACTACCGTACCCGCAGGAACCGGGTCATTCGCCAGCACGTCGCCCGTGGTCGTCTCGCTGATGCTCGCCACGCTGTAGACATGATCCTGCAGGACGCTCAGCGTGTAGGCGGTCAGGGCGGTGATCCCGGACGCGGTATTCAGCAGGAACAGGTACTCCCCGGCAGGCAGCTGCAGCGTCAGCTGCGGTGATGTGCCGCCCAGCAACGGGGCGCGGAGCCAGCCCGACTCGACGCGTACCTGCTCGAAGGTCTGGGTCGCGTTGTTGAACTTATAGACGTACAGATCAAACACCGACGCCAGCGCCACGCCGCCCACGGAGGCCTGGATGGTCATGGTGCGGGTGGTACCTTCCTCAACGTTGTAGATAATCGGGTTGGTCATATCGTCCAGCAGGTTAAGCCCCAGCGTGTTGCCGAGATTAATGCCCACCAGGGTGAAGCCGCCCTGAGACGAGGTACCGTTATTAATTTCACTCACGGTGGTGTCAAAGGTCAGCGAGGCCGTGTCGTCTACCGCCACAATACCGTTGACCGTACCGGCACCCAGCGACAGCACCAGGTTCGCCGACGCGCTGGCACCGTTATGGGTGATGGTGTAGGTGAAGCTCTCCGTCCGGCCAATGACTGCCGCGCTGGTGTCGGTCAGGTTGTAGGTGTAGCTGCCGTCGCGGTTAATGGTCAGCGTGCCGTACTGGCCCTGAATCACCGTGCCGTCAGCCGTGATGTTGGTGGTGGTGCCCTGCGCGTTGGTGACGGCCGTGACCGTCGCGCCTGCCGGGGCGTTATCGCTGCCCGCGGTTGGGTCGACGTCGGTGATCACGTTACCGTCCAGGCTGGTGTCACCCGTGACGGTGCCCGGTCCGGTCTCTTTCACCGCCACATCGAGGCTGGTGTAGGAGCCGGTCGCCAGCAGGTTGGTGTTATAGCTGAGCACGCGATAGTCGCCGTCCGCCAGCCCGGTCAGGTTCAGCGATACGCCGGTTGCGCCGAGGGTCAGCAGGTCAGCAAACTGCGGCTGGCCGGTATCCACCACGGTGGTCCAGGCGCCGTTGACGTAATGCTGAACCACCAGCTCAAGGGTGTTGAGCAGAGAGAGCACCGCGCCCGTGGCGTTGGCGTTCACCACGATATCGGCACTGCCGCCGCTGCCCACCGTGAAGTTGACCTGAGCGGTGTCATTCCCCAGCAGCGTCAGGACGTTACCCACGGCGCCGACCAGCAGGAAGCCGTAGTCGCTGTACTGGCTGTTGGTGACGGTGGCCGTGGTGCTGAGATCCAGCTCTTCAACGTTATTGCTGGCGGAGAGCGGCACCACCGGTGCGAGGGCCGAGCCGGGCTGCGAGGTATTGCCCGCCGCGTCGGTGGCGGTGATTTGCAGCGTCTGGCCTTCGGTTTGTTTGTTAATGAAGGTGTAGCTGTACGTGCCGTTGCTGCCCGCAGTGGTGGTCACCGTCGAGCCGTCCGCGAGACGGATGGTGACGGTGCTGCCTGCTTCGGCATTGCCGGTTAATACGCTACCGTCGGCGTTAAAGGTTCCGGTTGGGGCCGTTGGCGCGGTCAGATCGACGATAATCGTCGTCACGGCCGATGCCGGGCTGGTGTTGCCTGCGGCATCGGTGGCCGTGGCGGTGAAGTTATGGGTGCCTTGCGTCAGCGTGGTGGTTTCTGGCAGCGTCCAGTTGCCGCTGGCGTCGGCGGTGACGGTGCCCACCAGCGTGATGCCATCGTAGATCCGTACCGTTGCATTCGCTTCGGCGGTCCCGCTCAGCGCCGGACGCGTGTCGTTGGTCGGGTTGGTGCCGGTAATCGGGCCGATGACGCTGCCGACATCATCAACCACCGAGCTGATGACCGGCGCGGCCGGGGCAAGGGTATCAACGTTAATCGTATATCCGGCGGTTGGCGCGCTGGCGTTGCCTGCGGCATCGGTGGCGGTAAACGTCAACGTGTGCGGACCGTTGCTCAGTGCCGGAGATGGCGTATAGCTCCACGCCCCGCCGGTGGCGGTCACGCTGCCAATCTGCACGCCGTTATCGAAGATTTTCACCGTAGAACCCGCTTCCGCCGTACCGCTGAGGGTTGGCTGCGCGTCGTTGGTTATTCCTCCGTTCGCGACTGGCGTCGCCGCATTGCCCACGTCATCCAGAATGCTGGTGAGCACCGGCAGCGCAGGCGGCGCGGTGTCAATCGTCAGACTGAAGCTTGCGGACGATACGCTGGTGTTGCCTGCGGCATCGGTGGCCTGCGCGGTGAAGTTGTGCGCGCCCGACGTCAGCGTGGTGTTGAGCAGGATGTTCCAGCTGCCGCTGCCGTCAGCGGTGCCCGTCCCGACCAGCGTGGTGCCTTCATAGATGTTGACGGTGGCAAACGGTTCGCTGGTCCCGACCAGCCGCGGAACGGTGTCGTCGGTCGTCTGCCCGGACGTGATTGGCCCGGTAATGGTCCCCACATCATCAATCGCCTGGCTGATAACCGGCGCGGTGGGTGCCGTGGTATCGACAATCAGCGTGAAGTCTGGCGAGGCGGGGCTGATGTTCCCTGCTGCATCGGTGACCGTGGCGGTCCAGGTGTGGCTGCCGGCGGCCAGCGGCGCTGACGGCGTAAAGCTCCATGCGCCGGTACCGTCTGCCAGCACGGTGCCGACGGGCTGCCCGTTTTCATAGATCGTGACCGTGGCGTTGGCCGTCGCGGTGCCGTTCAGCGTTGGCGTGGTGTCGTCGGTGCTCTGCCCGGAAGTGAGCGGAGCCTGAACGCTGCCCGCGTTGTCTGCCGCAGTCGAAATGACCGGCGCAGACGGCACGCCCGTATCTACCGTCAGGTTAAACGGTGCTGTTGCGCTGCCCGCGTTGCCCGCCGCGTCGGTGGCGTTGAAGGTGATGACGTGTGGCCCTTCGTCAAGATCGGTACCCGGCGTGAAGGTCCAGCCGCCCTGGGCATTGACCACGGCGGTGCCAATTTCGTTGCCATCTACAATCACATGCACTGTTGAGCCCACGTCGCCCGTGCCGTTGAAGGTTGGGCGCGCGTCGTTGGTGATACTGCCCGACGTGAGCGTACCGGTAGTCGGTGCGACATCGTCAATGACGCTGGTCACCACCGGCACGCCAGGGGCTGCGGTATCGACGGTGAAGACGAAGACCGACGAGTTCGCCGAGGCGTTGCCCGCGGCATCCGTTGCGTACGCGCGCAGGGAGTAGCCGCCGTCGTCCAGCGGCGTGGTCGGCGTAAAGGACCAGCTCCCGCTTCCGTCGACGATCGCCGTACCGATCTGCGTGCCGTTATTCATGATGTGAATGGTGCTGCCCGCCAGCCCGGTGCCGCTAATCGTTGGGGTGTTGTCGTTGGTCGTCTGCCCGCTGGTGAGGTTGCCCGTGACGCCGCCAGGGACGTTGTCGTTCACCGTATCCAGCGTTGGAACCGTTGGTGCCGTGAGGTCAACCACCACGCTCCACGGGGCTGAGACTTCGCTGACGTTGCCCTGCGGGTCGGTCGCCCGGACGGTGAAGCTGTGCGAGCCTTCGACGAGTGCCGTATCAGGAGTAAACGTCCACGCGCCGGTGCTATCAGCCGTTACTACGGCAATCTGGGTGCCGCCGTCGAAAATGGTCACCACGCTGTTTGCGTCCGCGGTCCCTGTAAGCGTTGGCGTGGCGTCGTTCGTTTCGCTGCCACTGACTATCGGGGTGGCTGCATTGCCCACATTATCCGTTACGCTGGTGATGACCGGCGTGGTGGAAACAGAATCCACCACGAGGGTGAAGTCCGCCGAAGGACCGCTCTGATTTCCCGCCGGATCGGTCTCGCGGATGGTCAGAACGTTATTGCCTTCTGGCAGGGCGGGCGTGGTGTAGCTCCAGGTGCCGGTATTACCGACCACCACGCTGTCCAGCAGCACGCCGTTGTTGTAGATGGAGATGGTGTCACCCACCGCGCCGGTGCCGGTGAGGGTCGGCTGGTTGTCGTTAGTGGTCTGGCCGCTGGTCAGCGGACCGGTGACAGGACCCACGTCGTCAATGACCGAGCCAATGGTTGGCGTGTCCGGCGCGGTAAGATCGACGGTCACGCTGGCCGCCGGAGAGCGGCCGCTGGTGGCACCGTTGAGGGTTGCGGTTACCTCGAAGGTGTGCAGCCCCTCGCCAAGCGCGTCTGGCGTATAGCTCCAGTTGCCGCTGCCGTCGGCGGTCACCGTTGTCAATGGCGTCGTGCTACCGTCCTGATAGATAGTAATTACGCTGCCCGCTTCGGCCGTACCGGTAAGCGTTGGCGTGGTGTCGTTGGTGGTTTTGCCTTTCACATCGCCGGTGACCGGGGCGACGTCATCGTTGATAGCTGTGATGACGGGCACGTCAGGAAGATTCGGAAGCGTGCCGGTGACATTGTAAGTCGCATCAGGGCTGGTACGTCCGGACGCATCTGTTGCGGTCACGGTCAGGGTCGCGCCATCCAGCGGGGCCGGGCTGACCGCGATGGAGAAGCTGCCGCCGGTCGCAACCCCGGTACCAATGACGTTACCGCCGCTATCCTTAACGGTGATGAGTGCTCCAGCCTCGGCGGTTCCGGTCAGCGGTGTACCTTCTTGAGCAAGACTAAGATTGCCCGGGGCGGCTGGGTCCAGGGTATCCACCGTCACGCTTAGCGGTGCTGAACTTCCTGACGTGTTACCCGCCGGATCGCTGGAAGAGACGGTGAACGTATGCGGACCATCCGGCAGCGTTGTACCGGCGGTCCAGCTCCAGCTGCCGTCCGGCTGTATCGTCACCGGCACGCCCGACGGGTTACCGTCGACGGAGACGATAACGGTGGTGCCGGGTTCGCTGGTCCCGGTAAGGGTCGGCGTGCCGTCGCGGGTGTAAAGCACGTTGTTGGTGAGCTGGCTGTCTGAAACGGTATTAATCTGGGGTATTTCAGGCGCAACAGTATCAAGCGTCACGGAAACGACCGGGCTCAGCGCGCTGACGTTACCCGCGGCATCGACTCCTGCAACGGTGATATTCAGCAGGCCGTCCGGTTGTTGTGGCAGGACAAAGCTCCATTCTCCGTTAACGACATCGACACGTCCTACCTCGACGCCGTTGTTGTAAACGATGACCGTCTCACCGTTAACGCCGGTACCGCCGACGGTTGGCGTTGCATCGGTGATTGTGCCACCATTCGGCTGGCCCCCGACGGCGTCAAATACGGGAACATCCGGTGCTACGGTATCCACGGTAATCGTAATCGCTGGCGACGGGTCAGAGACGTTGCCCGCTTCGTCGGTGGCGGTGGCGGTATAAACGTGGCTGCCCTCGCCGATATTACTGTCAGGACGCCAGCTCCAGTTGCCGCTGCTGTCTACCGTCACGGTGCCCACTATGGTCGGTGTGCCGTTAACGGTATCAGTGATGTTAATAACGTCATTCGCCGTGCCGGTACCGCTCAGGACCGGACGCGGGTCGTTGGTGGTTCCGCCATCAGGGACAGGGCCGGTTATCTGGCTGACGCTGTCGGTAATCACCGGTGCTGCTGGTGCGACGGGTGCATCGGTATCAATGGTGATAGTGACCGGCTGTGATGGGGCGCTTTCGTTGCCCGTGCCGTCCATGTTGGTCACGGTCAGGGTAATGTCATAGGTGCCGTTAGGCAGCGGGGTAGTGGGCGTCCAGGTCCAGTTGCCGGTGCCGTCCACGAGTACATCATCAAGTTTGACGCCGCCGTTGTAGATCGTCACGGTATCGCCCGGATTGCCGGTACCGCTCAGGGTCGGCGTGGTGTCGCGGGTGGTTTCTCCCGGGTTCAGCGGCGTTGCTGTGCCGTCAGGGTTGACGGTGATTGCCGGAATATCCGGCGTGGCAGGCGCGACGGTATCCACCGTCAGTTCGAACGGCGTTGAGATGGTGGTATTGCCCGCGGCATCCGTGGCATGCACCGTCAGCGTATGCGGGCCGTCGGTGAGCGGAATAATGGGGGTAAAGCTCCAGCCGCCGCTGCCGTCGAGGGTAGCGGTGCCAAGCAGGGTGGTACCGTCATAGACGGTAATCACCGCATCAGCCGGCGCGGTGCCCTGCAGCAGCGGCTGGGTGTCGTCGGTGGTGTCGCCGCTGGTGAGCGGCCCGTTAACGCCGCCGACATCATCGGTCACGGTGGCGATGGTCGCTGCCGCTGGCGGCGTGTTATCGATGGTCAGGGTGAAGCCGCCTGACGGCTGGCTGGTATTACCTGCCCCATCGGTGGTGACGGCGGTAAAGGTATAGGTGCCGTTAACAAGCGGTGTGGTTGGGGTATAGGTCCACGTGCCGCTGCTGTCGATCACAATCGTTGTGAGATCGACGCCGTCCTGGCGGATGATGACGGTTGAGCCCGGCTCCGCGGTGCCGCTGAGCGTTGGCGTGGTGTCGTTGGTGCTGTCGCCAGAGTTGAGCGCGCCGAGGCGCTCTGGCACGTCATCCACCACCTGGGTAATGACCGGCGCTACCGGGGCCACGCTGTCAATGGTGATGCCCCAGCTGTTCGAGACGTCGCTGGTGTTGCCTGCCGCGTCAGTTGCGACGGCGGTCAGGGTATGTGGACCCTCGGCGATCGGGGTGTCTGGGGTAAAGATCCATACGCCGAGGCCATTGGCGACGGTGGTACCAATATCAACGCCGTCCACGCGGATGGTGACCGTGGCGTTGGCCGCGGCGGTACCGCTGAGCGTCGGGGTTGAATCGTTGGTGGTCTCATTGATGTCGAGCGACCCGGTGCGTCCGGGCACGTCGTCAATGACCTGCGTAATCACCGGTGCGGCTGGCGCAGTACCGTCAACGATAATTGTCCACGCGTTTGACTGGCCGCTCGGGTTACCGGCTGCATCCGTCGCCGTTGCCGTCAGCACGTAGGTGCCATCAACCAGCGGTGAGGGCGGCGTAAAGCTCCACAGACCGGAGGAGGGGACCTCCACCGTGCCGATAACGTCGCTGCCGTTGGAGATCGTGATGGTCGAGCCGGGTTCGCCCGTGCCGTTCAGGGTCGGTGCCCGGTCGTTGGTCAGCCCATTCTGGCCCACGGGACCGACCGTCGCCTGAACATCATCAATCACCGACACGATAACCGGGTTTTGTGGTGGGGTAATATCCGGCGCCGCTGCGGAGGTTGCGGGCCCCGTATTGCCCGCAGCGTCGGTGGCGTCTGCGGTCAGAATTTCACCGTTGAGCTTAGGCGGGGTCAGCGTCAGGCTAAAGTTACCTTCGCTGTCAGCCACTGGAGTACCAAGGATAGCGTCGCCTTCACGGATGGTTACCGTGCTGCCAGGCTCGGCGGTGCCGGTGATAGTGCCGCCATCATTCGAAACGACGAGGTCGCCGGGGGCCAGCGGCGGCGTGGTATCCACGGTGAAGATGATAGGTTCTGATGCCGTACTCTGGTTTCCGGCAGCATCGGTTTCAACGACGGTTATCGTGTGCGTCCCGTCCGGGAGTGGGCCGTCTGGCGTGACGCTCCAGGTGCCGTTCGGCAGCACCGTTGTGGTTCCAACCGCGACGCCGTTATCGTAAATAGTGATTGTGCCACCGGGCTCGCCCGTTCCCGCCAGGATCGGCTGTGACGCATCGGTAGGGGTGCCTGCGGTAATGGTCCCTCTGATAACGCCCGTGTCGTCGGTCAGCACAATCGCGGTCGGCGTTGTCGGCGGGGTAAGATCCACGGTGAGGGTAAATACCGGAGAGGCCGGTCCGATGTTGCCGGCGGCGTCAGTTGCCTGCATGGTAATCTGGTGGGTGCTTTCACTCAGGTCAACTGACGGGGTAAATGTCCAGGTGCCGTTGCTGGCGACAACCGCCGTGCCAATTGCGACTCCGCCGTCATAGATGGTTACTGTGGAGCCCGCCTCCGCGGTGCCGCTGAGCTGCGGGCGTGGATCGTTGGTGCTGCCGCCGTTTGTGACCGACCCCGTTTGAGGATCAACATCGTCCGTCACGCTACCGATCGTCGGGGCATCGGGCGCGGTGAGATCCGGCGCAGTAATCGTGGTACCCTGGCTGGTATTCCCGGCCGCATCCGTCGCGGTAGCGGTTACCTGTTCGCCGTTGGTCAGTGGAGTGCCGAGAGACACGGTAAAGTTGCCGTCACTGCCGGTTTTCCCCGTGCCGATGACGTTACCGTTCGCGTCTTTCAGGGTGATGGTACTGCCGGGCTCGGCGGTACCGGTGACGCTTTTACCGTCTCCCGAGAACTGAAGGCTGGTTGGCGCATTTGGTGGTGTCGTATCCGGGTTGGATGGATCGACTGGCGTGTTGGGGTTAGGGTTAGGATTGTTGTTATTCCCATCATCGTCATCCCCACCGCCGCCGCCACCGGAGCTTGCCGCCGCCGCGATGCCGCCAGCCGCGACAATGCCGCCCAGCGCCCACGGCCAGATGGCTGCGCCACCGGCATCACTACCGGAGGCTGCAAGCAGCACATCCGTAGAGGCGATAGATTCGTAGGTGGCGGCCCCGGCAGGATCTTCAATCCACCATAGCGCGCCGTCACTTTCCTGCAATACCAGCTGGCTAACGCCCTGCGCGTCCGTGACGTAGAAATTCTTAAGGGTGATCACTTCCCCTGAGTGCAGTGTCACCACCAGATCGTTACCACTTCGTGCGAAGTGGGAGACATCAGCACGCTCTACATGAAGCTCAACGATAGAGGAATGGCTCAGCGTAACCTGCGTGCCTTCCGTAGTCGTTTCCACGCCAGTGAGTTTTGAAATAACAGAGATTTGGCTCATTTAGGTATTACTCCAGCAGAGTTATCGTGAACGACGAGCAAGACGAGCCATCTCTGGAGAAGGTAAAGGGCGCCCCCGGCGGAGTGACTGTTCATTACACAGTACTCACCGTCTTTTTTAGAGCGAACGATGCCCGCCAGAATTCAGAGTGGCAACATCAGAGCGAATCTAATTACTTATGAGACAGAATGTTTTTTATGCGTATTTTGTGCCTTATAAAACCCTGTAATTAATAGAGGATTTGGTTTTGAGGATATAAAAATGATATAGCCAGAAAACTCTGAATGTGCAAATTAAGCTTCCGTAAATAAAGGAGTAAACAGTGAAGGGGACATTAATTTATTGATGTGGATTATAAATTTATTTTCATATCCTGTTGTTTTTGAAGTTCTTTTTATTTCCTGGTTACATTTTTTGTTTGTGGTTTATGCGTTCTGTAATAATTGGTATGGCAATTATTTGACGCAATTAAACGCATCATTGTTTAATGTTGCTAAATGTGTGTTTAAGTTAGGGTAACATTTTTGATGTAAGATATATTATATTAAAGGGGATTTAAAATATATTCTTATGCTCAGTCAAAACTCTGCTACCGCGAGCGGGGAATAATAAAGTTCGAGCAGGCATATAATAACCTGCTTTATTTTCAATACGGTTCATGCATTCGCCTGATGCAGGGGATGAAAAAAATGATCTGCAGGATGAATAAAACAGGGGCACCGGACGTTTACTGACGTCATTCCTTCTTAACGGGGAGTCCTGTATGAATATCCTCTCTCTACACCGCCCTACAGCGATGAAGCCATCATGAAATGAATCGACTGCGAAATGTACCGCGCCGACGCGCAGCAATTTGAAGAACAATTGAGAAATGACGAAGACCTTTCCGGCCGCACCACCTCTGGGATCTTTTCGGCTTTAATGCTGGGGGTAATAAAAAAGGCCGCGTATGCGGCCTTTAAAAGGGATTACTCAGTGACTTTCTTTTCCAGCTCGCTGGCACCTTCTTTGGTTTTGTTCCAGCCTTTCTCAGCGCCTTCTTTGGTGGCATCCCACCCTTTCTCGGTGCCTTCTTTGGTTTTATGCCAGGCCTTCTGGGAATCTTCGCTGACCTTGCTGCCAAAGGTTTCGCTCTTACCTTCCGCAGCATGCTGCTGTTTCAGCTTCAGCTCTTCACCTTTGTTCTGCTCTTCGTGCAGTTTTTGCTTCGCTTCGTTGGCGTTTGCGTTCGCCGCAGCGACGGTATCGTCAGTTGCATGTGTGGTCGCAGCAAATACTGGGGAAGCCAGCAGAACGGCAGATAATGCGATAATTGTTTTTTTCATAATATCCTCATTTAACGTTATCGGTTATGAGCGTGATTCAGCATGGCACAGGCGAAGCGGGATGGCTTTAGGAAAAAACTGTAATGAGATCAACGTGCCGTGGTGAGGGGATATTTCGTATAAGGATTATCCAAAGGATAAATAGCCTATCTCAGCGAGGGCGGCGAGGGTCAGGAGAATAAAGATAATGACGACGATAGGTCTGTGCATGTTGCGGTTCCTTCCGGGGTGAGGCGGCTAATCCTTAGCGCTGGGTGGTGTGAGTAATTTTGCACAGGAGTAGGGGGAGGGTGTTGATGTTTGTCAAAGGGATGGGGAAACGGTAGGAATGAAACACAAAAAAGCCCGCAGGGCTTGCGCCGTGCGGGCTTTCAGGACTTCATCAGTCGACTCTGGTGATCGCCGATGGAGAATTTTGGCTGGCGGAGTCTGAATAGTTCCCGTAACTATCTGTTATAAAGTAACTTTAACCAATTCAACTTTCATTTGTATACCTAAGCGTATACCAATGGTGATTTGTTGCAGCGCTTCCTGTGGTTAAGTAAACCTGTTTTTGAATAGATCACATCAAGAAAAAAAACTTTTTTTTAGAAAAACTGTTCACACTGTTCACTAATGGTTTTTATTTATAATATTCATTAAGTTATGCGGTGAATGGTTGGTGAACAGTGAACACTTTACTGTTCACTTTTGCCATTTTGCAGGTAAAAAAAGACCGGCGATTGCCGGTCAGGGTAGGTTATTTCGCTATGGGTTCATCACATTTCGGCAGCCAGTCGGCGTTGCTTTCCTCTCTTAGCGCGAGATTGGTTTGTATGCCCTGATTTTTTCGGCGCTTCTCATAACTCAGCCCGTACTCTTTCAACATGGCTGGCAATCCCTTACCGAACATGGTGAGGCTGAGTGTATTCCTGTAGCCGTGGGCTTCCATATACGCCAGATAGGCATGATACAGATACAGGCGCGGCTGACGCGGAATGATGTTGGCATTGCCAATATACATCCCCTCAGGCTCCGGCAGGGCTTCCAGATAGCCGCAAAAATCAAATGTCGGGTCGGCATCGCGCTTGATGCTGAGAGCCTCGTCGGAGTTCTGCTGTGACTGGAGCAGTGCGCGCGCGGTGATCGGGTCGCTGAACTTCTGCATTAACTGGCGTACAATCACGGCCAGCTCACGGGCGATTTTGTTTTTAAGCTGCGGGTCGCGTTCCTCCAGGGCAATCTGCTCCGGGAAATGAATAATCACCCGGCGACGGGAGACGCCGCCGCTGCGGTCGGTGAAGCGCATCGGGTTATTGTTCACGGCCAGAATCACCGCCGGAATATGCGTTGAGTACGGATTCTGGTATTTCGGGTCAACCGAGACCGCATCGCCGCCGGTGATGGCCTTAAGCCCTGCACCGTCACCGCTCCATTTTTCCTGGTCAGGCAGACGTATCAGCGAGAAGCCAATCAGGGAGGCACGCTTGCGCGGGTCTTCCAGTGTGTCGATATCGGCTGACGTGGCGTTATCTTCCCCGGCGAGCAGGGTCGCGATTTCGGCGAGAATACTTTTGCCGCTCCCGCCGGGACCGGTGACTTCGAGAAAGAGCTGCCAGTCGTAACGGTTCGCCAGCACCATAAACAACGCAGCCAGAATCACGTCGCGTTTTTGTGGATTTTTACCGGCCGCACGGTCGAGCCAGCGCCAGAAGTTCGGCGCGTGAGTCTCCAGCGTTTCTCCGTCCACCGGCGGGGTGAAATCCACGTCGCACAACGTACGCAGCCAGTGCGATTTGTGGTGCGGGCTGAATACGCCACTTTGGGTATCGAGTACCCCGTTGCGAAAGCCAATCAGACGGCGCGCCGGTGTATCCTGCTGCGGAATAATCAGTTTCAGGGTCTCCACCACCGAGGCAATTTTCCCTGACGAGAACGGGGCGCGTAAGCGCTGGAATAAATCAGCCACATTCCGTGAAAAAGTGGCGGCAGGGATATTTTTCCAGATGCCGTTTTCATAGCGGGACAGGAGCTGGCCGTTCGCATCCACAGCCAGCGCTTCGCCGTAATGCTCATGCACCCGCAAGGCCTTGTCGCTGGCGCTCATGGCGGTAAATTCCGCCTCGCTCATGGTATCAAACGGACTTTGCGCCGGTGGCCGGATAGCGTCATAAATCGCTTTCCGCGTGGCTTCCTCGCCGTACTGCATAAACGCATCATTCCAGTCACCGAACACCGGCGGCAGGGCAACAATGCCCTCACAGGCATCTGCGGCCGCAGCGGCTTTACTCTGGCCGTCGCCGTTAAGGTCACGGTCGGCAGCGAGCACAATCTGACAGGCCGGATATTTCTGACGGGCAAGGCTCGCCAGAGAAAGGAGGTTCACGGAGGACAGCGCCACCATGACGGTTTCCCCGGTCAGATGATGCACGGTGAGCGCGGTCGCATAGCCCTCCGCTATCCACAGACGTTTTCCTGCCTGTTTCTGCCCCTCGATGATATGGCATGTACCTTTTACCGCTCCGCCTTTCAGGGTGCGTTTGAGACCGTCAGAATTAATAAGCTGAAGGTTAATCAGTGCGCCGGTATCGTCATACAGCGGGACAACCACATCCCCGGCGCGGAACGTCACGCCGCCGGTTTTATGCATGACGGTGAGCGTCAGACATTCCAGAGCGGGGAAACCCTTGCGGGTGAGGTAGGCGTTGCCGGTGGCCGCAAGGGTTTTCTCCATGAGCCTGACGGCCAGCGCGGCCGCCGCTTTGCGGTCAGCCACCGTTTCAGCCTCTGCGGCCACAATCACCTCCGGGGCAACCGGCGGCAGGTTGCCGGTGACAGCATTCACCTTTTGGGCGGCCTCTGATGCGGTTACGCCGAACACTTTCTCTACCAGCTTAAGCCCGTCACCCGCGCCGCACTGGTTACAGAACCACGTCCCGCGCCCCTCTTTGTCGTCAAAGCGGAAACGGTCAGAGCCGCCGCACACCGGACAGGACTGATGGCGGTTTTTAATCACCTTCACACCCAGTGCCGAGAGAATGTTCGGCCAGTGGCCGCACGCCTGTTTTACGGTTTCCGTTACATTCATTTTCATTGTTATTTTCTCCCTCAGTGCAGTACCGGTGCGGTGATATGACGGGCGCAGAGTTCATCCATTACGGCGAGCCCAAGAAAGGACAGCGACGGCGCGGCTTTGAGTGGTCCGGCTTCCATTAAATCCTCGAGCAGGGCACAGGCAATCTGGCGGCCTTTTTCCTCGCCGTGCTGGCGCAGGTAGAAGCCCTCCAGCTCGGCGGCAATGGCGCTTTCCAGTGTGTCGAGGGTGAGGTGCGGGTAGCGGTGCTGACGTTCGCACAGGGTCAGCCAGGCACAGGCCACGGCGCGACGATACAGCGCGGCGCGTAATACGGGTGGTAATGGCTTTTTCATACGTTACCCTCCCCGGCCAGCCACTGCTGATTGCAGCGTTCGACAACGCCATCGAGCTGGGCGGTCATGAGGTAAATCACGGAGGTGAGCTGTAAGTGCTGCGCCGGGTCACGACGAACGGTGGCGCAGTCCTGTACCTGCATCAGGTCGCCGACGAGCTGGCCGACATTGCGCATATGCTCCAGACATTCGAGGTCACGGGCGGTAATGGTGGTGTGTCTCATGCGCGCACCTCCGCAACCGGAAGACGGCCAGCAAACGAGAGGACGTAATCGCGAACGAGGGAAAGACGTGCGGCGTGTTCATCACCGGCAACGGTGCGAAGCATACAGATACGGGGTTTACGGTCTGCGCGACGAACAGCGGCAAACACAAAGACAAACTGCGGGTGTGACTGGGTGAGGGTAGTAGCCATGATGGCAGCCTCCTTGAAGTAGTTTGAAAAACTACCACCGGAAACGCCAATTTCACTGGTGGCAGCCCGAACGGGGTTGGCGTAACCGGCCTTCAAGGAAACCGGCCAGCCCGAAGGCTGCCCCGCCCGGACTACCATTATCAGAAAAGGACTCTGGTGCACGAATAAACACCACAGCCCTGAAAATGGGTGTGCCTGAGCAACGACATAAAAAAACACGCATGGCGCGTGTCGTGTCGCCTTGAAGTTATTCGGAACGCCAATTCCGGCTGCCGATTTTGCGACAGCGGGAAAACTATACCTGGAAATGGTGAAAAGAAGCAAGCCAGAAAAAGGGGCTGTTTGCTGAATGGTCATCATCATGCGTCATAGCCCCGGTTG
>NZ_QZCS01000006.1 GCF_003594915.1 Enterobacter chuandaensis | reverse complement strand
TCTCGCCCCTGAGGGTACATGGTCAACATGATAAACCTAGCTTCCTGAAACACCTCTGATGTTACCGCCTAACGGCCTTACACGTTGTCTTACCACCAACGGGCTATTATCTGGAAATCAGAAGTCTCTCGGAAGAAAACTTTCTTATGTCCGATTGCATAGGAGTACGATAAGCCAACAAATCATTATAGATAAAAGGGTTATCTATGGCTCTACATGGAAAGTTCGTAATTAATGATGCGTACTACTCCCCGTTATCGTTTCCTGGTATAGGCACGTTTTTAGCATTCTCTGGTAATGGTGCCTACCGTAACCGTGGGGCATGTGGAATGATCCCCAAAGAGGGGCCAGTACCAGCGGGTAAATACTGGATTGTTGACCGCCCTCAAGGTGGACTCAGGTCACAGCTAAACACAGTGGGAAGAGACATTTATAATCATTTCGCCAATGGTGCAACGTTCAAACATTCTGAATGGTTCGCATTATGGCGTGATGATTGGGGGATCGACGATTACACATGGATTGAGAGCGTTCAGCGTGGCAATTTCCGTTTGCATCCAGGCGTACTATCAGAAGGTTGTATCACTCTCCCACATGATTCTGATTTTGCCATGTTGCGTAATGCTCTGTTGAGAAGCCAAAGAATAGATGTTCCTTGCATGAGGAAGCTACAGGCATACGGCACGATTGAGGTGATCTCCAATGGCAAAACATGCCCTTAGTTTATTCATCAAGATAGTGCTGTTCGCTGTTGTTGTGCTGATCGTTGCTGAAATGGTTCCGTATGATGGATTAGTTAATTCTATTACGGGGCTTTTCGATTTCCAGAGCGCCGACAAGTTTACCCGCTTCATTTTGGGTGAACCTGATTTAGAAGTTTGGGAATCGTTAGATGACTATTTTAGTATATTAATCAATGGATTAATCAGCGCGCCTGTCATGAGCGCCATTACCACGGCGTACAGTGGCGCGACACAAAAAGTTAGTCCAGCTGGCATCCCCAGAGAGTGGTTCAGTTCCACATTGCGACGGTTAGCTAAAATCTTCGGGTTTACCTTCCTGTTTTGGGCGTTATTTCGCTTGCTGCCTTATCAGTCTTTATTCCCGGATCAAACGTATTCAAATTTCACAATGGCGGCGATTGTGGGCTTTCAGTTGCTCTTAACGATTGTTTGCTACTGGTTCATCACGAAGAAAATCACAACTAAAAGGAGTTTGTAAAATGCCTATTCCGGCTTACATGTGGCTTAAGGACGATGGTGGCGCTGACATTAAAGGAGCTGTAGACGTTCAGGATCGTGAGGGGAGTATAGAGATTGTTGGCTTTAGTCATGGTCTGAACATCCCAGTAGACAGTGCCAACGGGAAGATTACTGGTAAGCGTTCACATTCTCCGATGATGATTGAAAAGGAGTTTGATAGCTCCAGCCCGTATCTATACAAAGCCGTTGCCATCGGTCAAACGTTGAAAAGTGCGGAAATTCGCTGGTATCGCATTAACCATGCAGGACAAGAAGAGTGCTACTTCGTCATGACCATTGAGGGCGTGAAAGTGACGGGCATTAACCCAGGGATGCCAAACGCTAAAATGGCAGGAAACTCGCAGATCAACCACATGGAATCTGTTTCCCTGATGTATGACAAAATCACCTGGCGTTATGTTGATGGTAATGTTCAGTATACGGACGATTGGAACGTAAGAGCATAACAAATATAAAGGAGGCATTGAGTGCCTCCTCTTTATTAATGCTTATCCTCTCAAAGGAGCCTGTCCGTAATGCTGTGTAACTGCCATCGTAATAAAGGTGATCGCTCAGTCGGTCACCGAACTTGATAATAAAACGACTCATTGCCAGCCCGCAGATCGGCGAATGGTTGCTCTGAGGTTCATGCGGGCGCTCACCTTATATTCTGATAGTCCTCGCTGCGTAATTTCCCTGACCCAACCCTATTTCCTGAATCCCCCTCGCAAATTCCAAATTCCCCCCACCCAAAACCGCTGTGTTTATATTCAGCCCTGTATAATGAGCACCAGAAATTACGCCGAACGGCAAAGGAAGTATCAAAGAATATTTAACGAAGAATTCGCGATATGAAGGTGCTGCAACACCCCCATACCGCTAACCACAACCAACTTACCAGGAGTTGAAAATGGCTGCGACGAATTTTAAGCCAGAGTTTACTGTTTGCAAAACAGAATCAGACGCTTTCACCGGCATGATTGAAAACCGCGAGCTGGTACGCAAAAACAGCGCCCGCCGTCTTCACGGCAACCAGACCAACGCGGCACCCGTCCATCCCCGCGCGGAAACGCCGCAGGACAGTGCCGCCTGTTGCGAACTGTATGCACGCATAGATATGAAATACCTTCTTCTGGGCGGAGACTGGTTAACCCGCGCAGGCTTTATCAACGGCATGCCCGTAAAAATCCGCGCCATGAAAGACTGTATTGTGATTACGCCGCAGCATACAAGAGAATTATGGGGATGCCTGGAGGGTATGAGCGTGGTGAATATCAATAAACAGAAAGTCACGCAGTGGTTAAAAACGTTTCCGGGGGTGTTGAATGATACGGGGGATATACCGTTGATTAAGCGTAACACCTGAGCAAACACAGCAGGGTGAAAATGAATTTCACCCTGCATGATTTTAGCGTGTAACGATCAGATTCACGTCGTAGCCGCCAGTGTTATTGGCATATTCCGATGCCTTGTTGGTATCGTTAAAAATAAAGGCGATTTCTCCCTCCGTCTGGGCTTTCAACGGCTTGCCGCCGGAACCGATTGAATGGATATGGTCGCCTGTTTTAATCAACAGCGCGCCTGCAATGGCGCCCGGCAGAACAAAGGTCGGGTCAGGTGCCTTAGCGGAAGGATGCTGGCTGTCGCCATCCGGTCCGAAGGTGCGCCCGCGGCTGTCATACTGGGCCTGACCCGCGGCAACCAGCAGAATGCTATCGCCCTGGCGGACGGTGATCCCGGTCTTCACCCATTCACTGCTGGTTGCGGGAATGTGGCCTTTCCACTGAACGGGGTCTTGTGTCGCGAGCTCTTCATCACTCCCAAGATAAACATCCGCCTGGAATGAACCGGTATTATCGCTGTGGGATGAGTCGCTAATGAATAATCTCAACTCGCCGCTCTCCGGTGCAGCCAGCTGATATACGCCGGTACCGATATCATAGCTTTTACCAGACTCGCTAAAACGCGCCTTAAGGATAGCAATATCCTTTTTTTGACCGCCTTTACCGATATTGCCGCCCGGATAAGCCCATGCGTGATCTTCCTTGCCATATTTGATCAGACCCGTAGCGATAATGGTGATCTTATCGCCTTTGTTGACCTTCAGACCGGTATTGATACCCTGTTCTTTTGTTGAATCAATGGCGCCAGACCATGCGCTTTTTGTAGACATGTTCTATCTCCCTTCGGATGTCAGTGTTTTGTATTTCAGCGAGGGTTAAATATTCCCTGCGTGATAATAGATATCTGATATCAACGGCACTCAGCCGTGTGACGTAGACAGCGTAGAATTGGTTATCCGTGACGGCAAATATAAAAATCACGAATTGATGGGTACTATTTTTATAAAGGCAAGGTATGCCTGGGTTTGAGTATTTCCCTTTTAAGATAAATCTGAGTTAATTCGCTTTGGCAAAAAACGGTTCTGAATGAAAAGAGAGGGTTATATAAAGCAATTTAATTCCCCTGAGAAAATACAGGTGTTTTCTCAGGGGGGGATTATTGTGCAGGCGCGCTACTGAATATTGACGGCTTTGCCATCCACCCAGACGCGGCTGATATTATTGCGTCTGGCGTTATAGATAATTTTCTGCAGCCGGTCTTCCGGCGCGTCTTCAGCCGTATCGATATAAATGTCGCTTCCGGCTGCCCGGGTATCAATCACTATGGCATCGAACTGGTAACCGACCACCAGCTTGCCCACACGCAGGTCAAGCACCTCTCCCGCGCCGCCGGTCGCCAGCCAGAACGCTTCCCGGAAGCTGATTGCCGAGCCGGGTCTGCCGCGTTGTTCCGCGGCGATACGGGCATCGACGCCATCATTCAGGGCTTTGCTGGCGGTCATGGCGTGGCGGCAGGCATCGAATACCGAAGGGCTATGGCCGCCCGCAATATCGGTCCCTAAGCCGACGTTAAGCCCGCGGTCCAGCATGGCGCGCAGGGGGAAGACCGCATTAGCAAAGTAGAAGTTGGACAGAGGGCAGTGTGCGACGCCAGCCTGGGTTTGCTTGATCAGGTCGGCGTCGTCATCTTCGATATGGTTTGAATGCGCGAGTACGGTCTTTCTGGTCAGCAGGCCGAAATCCCGCAGCGCCATGGTATCCGTTTTACCCAAACGCTGCTTAACGTAAGCGTGTTCCCAGTCGCTTTCCGAGCAGTGGGTCTGCACGTGGCAGCCTGTTTCAGTGGCAAGCTTGCCCAGGCCTTCCAGAAGCGCATCCGTACAGGACGGAATAAACCGTGGGGTGATGACCGGCAGCACGCGTTTTGCCGTATTGCCTGGGAGCTGTGCAACCGCCTGAATAAATGCCCGGGTCCCGGCGATGGCCGTCGCAGCGCTTTCATCCCGGTAGTAGTCAGGGCACTGGGAGGGATCGTCCATCGCCACGCGGCCAACCAGCGCCCGCTGACCCTGCGCCAGACAGATACGGGCCAGCTCCACGCTGCTTTCCGTATGCAGGGTGGCGAAGTAGACGGCGGTGGTGGTGCCGTTTGCCAGCAGCGCGCTGACCAGTTCCGTGTAGTTGCGGCGGGCAAAGACGATGTCGGCGTATTTTGCCTCCAGCGGGAAGGTATAGTCATTCAGCCACTCCTCCAGCGGCTTATCCAGAGCCTTGCCCATCTGGGGCCACTGAGGGGCATGAACATGAAGATCGATCAGGCCCGGCAGCAGGTACTGGTCTGAAGAGAGTTCGGTAAGCTTACCAGCCTTGCGGGCCGCGTCCCGCACGGGCCTGAACGCGCCATCGTCACCCTGTATAATATCGACAATGGTGCCGCTGCCGTCGATACAGAACAGCGTGTCGGTAAAGTGCGTCACGCTGTCTTTCGATTCCGCCGTGTAGCCCTGGGCGCTGACAACCTGCTGCCAGGGGAATGGGGGAGAGGTGTTCATCTGTTTGTCCTTTTTTCACGGTTACGCTGAAGGGAAAATGTCCCGGAGGTCAATGCGGGAATATTCAGGACGCAGGATCCTGGACTATCCAGACTCCCGTGTTCTGCCTGATATCCGGTTTAATGGCACCCTGACGCTGGTTATACACAAAGGTGCCGGTCCTGTCGCCAAGGCAAACGAGCGTGAGGGTAAATAGCGTCGTCTGGCCCTGAAAATCTTCTTCCGCTTCCAGCACGCCTACGCTGTGCGCCAGGCCCGTTTGGCTTTTAAAAACTTCATAACGGTATTTCCCCTGCACCTTGTCGCCTGTGCGCAAGAAATGGCTGGTATACGTATCGTCAGTGAACTCCAGCCGGAGCAGGCTGTCCGCATTGGGGTTTTGCACTGACCATAGCGGACCGGTTTTATTGATAAAGATTTTGCCGGAGAGGGTTTCCGGAACGTTGCAGGTAGCCTGAGTAAATAGCGGAAGCGCCAGCAGTGCCGGAAGTAGCGTTATTTTGAATTTCATCATATTTATCCATTTCTTTGCCGGAGTATAAGTAGGGTATCTTCCGGTCAGTCATTTTTATTCGTTAAAAAGCCTGGCACAAAAATGAAATACATCAATAAATCAATTAATTAATAACGGGTCGTTTATTCAGGTATTTGCAGTGATAGCCATGAATCCTCATTCGGAATGCGTTATTCATACAGAGAAGAATTCATTAACGACAAAAAAGGCGACATTATTGCCGGGTAATTCATGTTGTGTATCCCAACTGACAGGGCAGAATAAACGCCAGACAAAAAAGAGGTAACAATATGAGCGAGTGGTGCGGGTTCATCGGTGTACAGCTGTGCTGGTTTTTCGTCTATTTCGGTACCGATTGGTTAATTTCGGCCTGAAAATTACAGGGGCATGAATACATGCCGGTATGGGGACTCCCGCCGGCATGATGTCAGTTATGTCTGAAAAGCGCTAACCGCCAAAGACAGCAATGGCTTTTTGCAGCCGTGTTGCACGCGACGTGAGGTTCTCCGCCGATCCGGTGACCGTTTCCACCATGCTGGTGTTATGGCTTGTCATATTGCCGATACGGGAAATGGCGTCGTTGATCAAACCCAGCGCTTGCGTCTGCTCCTGAGTGGCATGGCCGATTTCATTAATGAGAGACGACATTTTCAGGACGCTACCAATCATTTCGGTCAGGTGCGCTTCGGTATGTTTGACGCGTTCTACACCTGAATTAACGCTGGCAACGTTTTTCTCAATCAGGGTCTTAATTTCTCTGGCCGCAGTGGCTGAATGCAGGGCAAGGTTACGCACCTCGGTTGCGACTACGGTAAAGCCGCGTCCTGCGTCTCCGGCTCGCGCGGCTTCAACCGCTGCGTTCAGGGCAAGAATATTGGTCTGAAAAGCGATGCGGTCGATGACGCTGATAATATCGACGATCTGGTTATTATCGCTGGAGACAGACTGCATCATATCTATCGTCTCTTTGAGCATCGCTTCGCCATTCTGCGCGCTCAGGCTGGTCTGCTCGGCCATTACCATGACTTCGCCAGCCGTTTCAGCCGTCTGCTGTACGGCGCTGGTAATTTCTTCAACAGAGGCCGCCGTTTGCTGCAGTGCGTCGCTGGTCTCCTCCGAACGCACCTGCAGAGCATCGCCTTCGGAGGAGACCTTTTGACTAATCTCGCTGATCCCCTCTATTTGCGTGCTGACATCATCGACCAGAGAGTTAAGATTTAAACCGGACTGATTCACCAGCCTCATCATCATTCCGATATTGTCCACTCGGTCGAAATGAATATAGTCAGCCTTTCGCCCGGATACGACCCGCTGCATCTGGCTCACGACAGTATTCAGGGGGCGGCTAATCTGCACATGCAGATACAGTGCAAGCAAAGAAAAGAGAACCACCAGCCCCACCGCATGCAGCGTCTGGTGATTGAGAAATAACAGCCCCAGCGAGAGACAAAAGGTGGCGATAACGGCGGCATTGATTCTGGCCGGTGTGCTCATCCGTTTAAAGAGAGACAAAAAGGAAAAGGCACCGCGGTGAATCAGTAATCCTTTGTAGAAGCGGTGTCTTTTCAGCTGATTGTCTCTGGCTTTTTTATACAGTTTTTCCGCAGTTGCGATCTCTTCACGCTTCGCCATGTGGCGTACAGAGATGTAACCCGTGAGGGTATCATTATTGTAGACCGGCGTGACGTTAGCTCTGACCCAGTAATGATCGCCATTCTGACGGCGGTTTTTGACCATTCCCGTCCATGATTGTCCCTGCTGGAGCGTAAACCACATATCGGCAAAAGCTGCGGAGGGCATATCAGGGTGACGAATCAGGTTATGGGGCTTATTCTGCAGGAATTCCTCTTCATAGCCGCTGGCGTCAATGAATGCGGAATTAGCATAGGTAATGTGACTCTTCCTGTCGGTGGTGGACATCAACGTCATGCGCTCACCGATAAAATATTCTTTTTGTGTTACTGGTCCGTTATCTCGCATAGGCCGTTCTGCATTCTGAGTGAAAGGGCAAGGTACAAGGTGGGAAGAGCGTTCCCTTCCTTTTCACCTTTAATCGGAGATTTTTCGATTAAGATAAATTAATTGTTCTTATTTAAGCCGGGTATGTGCAGATACAGGCAGGCGTTTTGGAATGCGGCGCTATGAAAAATAATTAAGGTATAAATCGGGAGCTGCCAGGGGGTTATTTGGCAAAATAGTTCAATAACCGACGTGTTATCAACTCTTTGAACCTCTTTTTTATCGCGCTCTTTTTCTTATACTTTTTATTGTGGTGAATCCCCCTATGCGGTGGGGCATAATTTATTGGTTAACGTCATTATGCGGGCTTTGCTCACCGGGAGGCACCCGGCACCACAGTTCTTTTTGCAGTGTTTATCTAATTAGATTCTGCGGGAATGATTATAGTTTTTTAATATCATATTTATGAATGATAATGACGAATGATTATGCTCGGATGAATGTTTGTTTTTTTTTGAAAAACAAGCTACATCTCTCAAAATAAATTTTTATCAGATTTTATTATCTCTTCCTGGAGCAATCCTCGGAGGAAGAATGGACACAACCGAAGAACTAAATGGAACGTATTTTTATGCTGGAAGAACAAATCTTACCGCTGGTGGCCTTTTCTTTATGATTTACTGTGAGTCAATTGCCGATCATTTTGGTAACGACAAACTATGGTAGAGAATATTGAGCAGCGCATCTACGCCTTAGCAATACGCTATAACGGCGTTTATCTGGTAAATAACGAAGAGAAGCAAAGATTACTGAATGCAAAAACTGATTTGGATACTGACATGCAGCTTGATGTCACTGAAGCAGAAGATTTAATGGAAGAGTTTTTTAAAGAATTGGATGTTGATAGAGGAAAGTTTAACATAAACACCTACTATCCTGATGAGCCTTTTTCATGGAATCCATTCAAAAAATTCCCTGTGATGATGGTTCCAGATTTCACCATTGGAATGCTTATCGAATCCGCAAAAGCGGGCAAATGGTTATACGACTAAAATGCAAGGAGCAATAGAATGGCCGTACCTGTACATCTTTTTTTAACTAATGACGGCGGCACAATGATTTGTGGTTCCTGTGACGTTGCAGACAGGGAAGAAAGTATTGAGCTAAGAGGATTACAACATAACCTCAGCCTGCCAACCGAGGTTGTCCGGGGACGGGGCATATGGAAGAGGTGGCGTTTAATTATGAGAAGATTACTCATTTATACAAGGACGGTAACTTGTTAGCGCACGATGCGTGGAATGAACGCCCAACCTCTGGCGCTGCTGCATAACGTTATATGAACTTGCCCGCCAGCGTTTCGTATGCGCGGGCAGGGATGATCATTACTAATCTCTTTTCATAAATGATGGCCTAAACATCATAAAAATAACCCAGGCAAACATCCCAATAATCTTCATCGGCCAGGGTTCTAACACATCCAGGCACACAATTGCGCCAATCACTAATAGCGGCCCTCCTGCCAGCTCAACTATCCCTCCTAAAAAATGTAACTTATGAGGCAGTACCCGATTAAGTAATGTCGTAATAAGCTGTGCACTTCCTAATATGATTGCTATTGCGATTGTACGGTCCACCCAGTTATCAAAACTAACCAAAGAAATGAGGCATGTAGCCAGTACATAACCACAAAATAATATATTCTGCATGTAAATAATAAACTTGCTCATAGCATTTGCCGAGACGGTTAAAAAATAAAGAGTCTATGAATATAGCGCTCTCAACAGAATGACAAACAACAATGGCTAATAATGCATTTAAGAATTTATTGCGCCTTGCTTATTTCCACAATAATCGAGTTAGCGGCTTCATGCCTATCCCAGGCACTCCACCGCTAACTCTCCCTTAACTCACACTCTCAAAACACCGGCACCCCCAGCCCAACCTTCACCTCCCTCAACGTCTCCTGCGTCACCCCCTGCGCCCGTTCGGTCCCGCGCTTAAGCATCGTCATCAGCTCCCCTTTATCCTGCATGTACATCGCCCTGCGCTCCCGCATCGGCGCAATCAGTTCCTGCAAACACCCCTCCAGCTCGTTCTTACATACCCGGTCTCCAAGCCCGCCCGCCTGATAGTGCGCCTTCATCGCCGCCATTTTCTCCTTGTCCGGATGAAACGCGTCGAGATACGTAAACACCACGTTCCCCTCAATCTGCCCCGGGTCGCTCACCTTCAGGTGGTTCGGGTCGGTGTACATGGCGCTCACCGCACAGTGAATGGTCTCTTCGCTGGCCGACAGGTGCAGCGTGTTGCCCAGCGATTTCGACATCTTGGCGCTGCCGTCGATGCCGGGCAGGCGGCTGGTGTCGCTCAGCATCGCCCTGCAGTGGCGCAGCACCGGGGCGGGCAGCAGGCTGTTCATCTTGTGCACAATCTCGTTGGTCTGCTCAATCATCGGCAGCTGATCGTCGCCGACGGGCACGCACTCGGCCTTAAACGCGGTGATGTCCGCCGCCTGGCTGATGGGGTAGGCCATAAACCCGACCGGCAGCGAGCGGGCGAAGCCTTTCTGCGCAATCTCGTTTTTCACCGTCGGGTTACGCTCCACGCGGGCGACGGTGACGATGTTCATATACAGCATCGTCAGCTCGGCGAGGGCGGGCAGGGCAGATTGCAGGCAGATCGTGGTCAGGTTCGGGTCGATGCCAGCGGCGAGGTAGTCGGCCAGCACTTCGGGGATGTTGTCGCGGATCTTCTGCGGGTTGCTGCCGTTGTCGGTCAGCCCCTGCAGGTCGGCAATCAGCACAAACTGGTTGTGCGTCTGCTGGAGCGCCACTCGCTGGCGCAGCGATCCGACGAAGTGGCCGAGGTGCAGCGGGCCGGTTGGGCGGTCGCCGGTGAGGATGGTTTGCTTGTTCATAAAGACTCCTTAACGTTGTAATGCCGAAAGGGGTCTTAAATGTGAGAAAGCCGCCTTTCGGCGGCTATCTGAAAATGGGGAAAACTACTCCGTGCCGCCTTTAAGAAGGCAGCCACCAGCGTTTAACGGTGAGTACGGCGGAGCGTGTGTTCATCGGATTAACCTATCATGCGAAAGCGCAGGGGTAAAGCGGCTCAGGCGCCGCTGCTTGAGGCGCGCACCTTCAGCCTGCCCGCCAGCGTCACGTGCGTGGCGGCATCTTCCTGATTACACAGGTACTCCACCGCCAGCCGTCCCAGCTCGCTGTAGGGCAGCTGGATACTGGTCAGCGGCGGGGTGAGCTGCTCGGAAATCTTCTGGTCGTCGTAGCCCGCCAGCAGCATGTCCTGCGGGATGCGCACGCCGTTCACCGCCAGCGCCTGATAGCAGCCTATCGCCAGCCAGTCGCTGGCGCAGAAGATGGCGTCCGGGCGCTCGGCCAGTTCCAGCAGAGAAGTAGTGGCGGTAAAGGACTCGCTGAACTGCCAGTTGGTCTGGCGCACCTGGCTGTCGTCGCACGCCAGTCCGGCCTGCTGCAGCGCCGCCCGGTAGCCCGCCAGACGCTGGCGCGAGGCCTCCATCCAGCTCTCGCCGGTGATGTGGGCGATGCGCGTGGCCCCGCAGGCGATGAGGTGTTTAGTGACCTGGAAAGCGTTGGCGTAGTCGTCCGGGATAAACGACGGTAGCAGCGGCGAGCCGGGGTCGCGCTGGTTAAGCAGCACCAGCGGGATACGGGTGCAGTCCTGGAACGCCGTCATGTCGACCAGCGTAGTGACCGGAGACGCGAGAATAATCCCGATGCAGTTGCGCTTCTCCAGCTGGCGGATGATGTTCAGCGCCAGCTCGATGTCGTCACCGTAGTCGTAGACGGTGAGCAGGGTCTCGTTGCGCCACGCGGCTTCCCGCGCCTGGCTAATGGCGTCGATAAACGGGTCGAAGCTCTGCATGGAGCTGACCAGCAGGGCGATCTCTTCCTGGTTGCGCGGGGCGTGAACGGCGGGGAGGCGGTCGTAGCCGAGTTCGGTGGCCACGTTAATCACCCGCTGGCGGGTGTCGTCGCTGAGCTTGATGTTGCGGGACTGGTTAAGCACCAGCGATACCGTCGCCTGCGACACCCCTGCCGCCCGCGCAATATCGTTCATCGTCACTTTCGTTTTTCGCTTCATCCATCCTCTCCCTTTCGCGATTTCGCATCATACCCTAACCGCACGCTTTAGCGCCGTCGATCACGTTTCTCATTCATCGAAGCGTGAACTTTGTGAGAGCCGTCGCTTTTCTGAGCGCTGTGATTTGCGCATTTATCCCGCAACTAATATTTATTAGCTAAATATTATCAGTAAGAGGACGCGTAATGAAAGAGCAGTGGAGCAGGGAGCAGGCACAGGCGTGGTATCAGCAAAAAGGCTGGCTGTGCGGGTTTAACTATCTGCCGTCGACGGCGGTGAACTGGACCGATATCTGGCAGGAAGAGACCTTCGATGCCGCCACCATCGATCGCGAGCTGGGCTGGGCGGCGGACGCGGGCTACAACACCCTGCGCATCAACCTGCCGTTTATCGTCTGGGAGCACGACCGCGACGGGCTGATGGCGCGTATCGACCGCTTTTTGACGATTGCCGACGGCCACGGGTTCAGCACCATGCTGACCCTGATGGACGACTGCGGCTTCTCCGGCGACGAACCGTACCTTGGCCCGCAGAAGCCGCCCGTGCCGGGCAAGCACAACAGCCAGGCGGCGGCGAGCCCGGGGCGCGACAAGGTGTGCGATCCGGACTGCTGGCCGCAAATTGAGTGCTATATCCGCGATGTTGTCCGCCAGTTCCGCGACGATAAGCGCGTGCTGCTGTGGGATCTGTACAACGAGCCGGGCAACCGCGGCATTTTCGCGACCGGCACGCAGGAGGTGCAGTACGACGCGAAGCTGGAGACCTGCGCCCACGCGCTGATGAAGCTCGCGTTCCAGTGGGTGCGTGAAGAAGATCCGACCCAGCCGCTCACCGTCTGCGCGTGGCGTCTGCCGCCGGAAGAGGAGGGCGAAACGTTCTTCCGGCATCCGCTGGACCAGACCGCGCTGGCGCTCTCGGACGTGGTGAGCTTCCACGCCTACACCCACACCGGGCGGATGACGGCGATGATCCAGCAGCTGCAACAGCTTGGTCGGCCGCTGTTCTGCACCGAATGGCTGGCGCGCCACGTGGGCAGCACCATCGAAGAGCAGCTCCCGCTGATGTACGCGGCGAAGGTCGCGCCGTACCAGTGGGGGCTTGTGCGCGGCAAAACCCAGACGTGGCTGCCGTGGCCGGTGGTGATGAAGGAGTCCACGGACTACTGCCGCCTCTGGTTCCACGACGTGTTTGAGGAGAACGGCATTCCATTCTCGCGCCGTGAAATCGCATTAATGCAGCAGCTGCGCAAGATCGCCCCGAAAGTTCAGGGCTAATAATATCGACCCGGCGGACCACCGCCGGGCAACCAGGCAGGCATATAACAATGGCAATGACAATGAAAATACCGTCTCGCGAGTTGTGGTCTTATTTTGGCTATGGTTTAGGTCAGTGTTTTAGCTTTGGTTTAGTGGGTTCGTTTATTAACTATTTTTACACCGACGTGCTGGGGATCTCGGCGCTGGCGGCGAGCACCATCTTCCTGATTGCCCGCGCGTGGGACGCGGTTCACGATCCGCTGTTTGCCAGCATTATGGACACCATTAACAGCCGGTTCGGCAAGTTTCGCCACTTTTTGCTCATCGCGCCGCTGCTGATCACCGGCGTCACGCTGCTGTCGTTCTATAAAATCGAAGCGGACATGACCACCAAAATCCTCTACGCCGGGGTGACGTATATCCTGTGGGGGACGCTGTACGCCATCTCCGATATCCCGTTCTGGTCGATGTCGTCGGTGATGACCAACGACTCCGCCCAGCGCACCCGCGCGGTGACGGCGGCGATGCTCGGGGTGAACGCGGGCATTGCCTGCGCCAACATCTTCTTCCCGAAGCTGGCGGCGTTCTTCGCCCAGTACAGCAACGATAAAGGCTACTTTATGGCGGCGCTGGTGATGATGCTGGTGGGCCTGCCGCTGATGCTCAACGGCTTTATGCAGATCAAAGAGCGCGTGCCGCCGAGCCCGGAGAAGGTGACCATCCGCGACACCTTCCACAACCTGCGCCAGAACAAGCCGCTGTTTATCGTCCTGCTGTCGTTCTTCTTCTGCGTGTTCCATAACGTGGCGGGCGGTCTCTATATCTACTTCTTTATCAATAACCTGGGCGACGGCAGCCTGCAGATGGCGATTGGCGTGATGGGAATAGTGGCGGCGGTGCTGTGCCTGATCGCCCCGATGCTGACGCGCCGGATGCAGAAGCGGAAGCTGTTTATGATCCTCTGCGGGCTGGACGTGGCGGTGCGTGTGGTGATGTGGTTTGTCGGGTATCAGCAGGTGACGATGCTGTTCATTCTGCTCGGCCTGAGCACGCTCTTCGTGATGATGACCAACATCCTCACCTCGTCGATGATTGCCGACACCATCGAGTACGCAGAGTACCACACGAACAAGCGCTGCGCGGCGATCACCTTCTCCGGGCAGACCTTTACTGGCAAGATGTCGGTGGCGGTAGGCGGCGGGTTAATCGGCGTGTTTCTGACGACGATCGGCTACGTGCCGCAGGCGCAAATTCAGAGTGAGGGCGTGCTGTCGGGGCTGTTCTTCGGGATTTGCCTGCTGCCGGCGATAGGGTCGCTGATCCGCATGGGCTTTATGTCGCGCTTTACCTTTACCGAGGAGAAGCACGCGGAAATTTGTCGGCTGCTGGCGGACCGGAACGCGTCTGCGAAAGCGCCGGGTGGCGGCTGCGCCTTACCCGGCCTGGAAAAAATTACAGCGACTTCACAAACGCCAGCAGATCTTCGTTGAGCTGGTCCTGGTGGGTCAGCGCGAAGCCGTGCGGGGCGTTGTCGTACACCTTCAGCGTGGCGTTTTTGATCATCTCTGCCGCCAGCTTGCCGGTGCTTTCAAACGGCACGATCTGGTCGTTGCTGCCGTGGATCACCAGCGTCGGCACGTCGATTTTCGCCATATCCGGGCGGAAGTCGGTTTCGCCGAAGGCGGTCACGCAGTCGATGGTGCCCTTCAGTGATGCTAGCAGAGCGATGTTCAGCGTCTGGGTGAGGGCACCGGCAGAGACGGTCTGCCCGGCGTTAGTACCGTAGAACGGGGTGGCGAAGTCGCTGATGAACTGGGCGCGATCTTTACGCAGCCCGTCGCGAATGCCGTCGAACACGCTCTGATCCACGCCCTGCGGGAAGGAGTCGGATTTGCCGAAGATCGGCGTCACCGCGCCCAGCAGCGCCAGACCGGCCACGCGCGCGCTGCCGTAGTTGTTGATGTAGCGGGTCACGTCGCCGCCGCCCATGGAGAAGCCCACCAGCGTTATGTCCTGCAGATCCAGGGTGGTGATCAGGTCGTTGATGTCGGACGCAAAGGTATCGTAGTCGTAGCCGTTCCACGGCTGATCCGAGCGGCCAAAGCCGCGACGGTCAAAAGCGATGGCGCGGAAGCCGCGCTCCGCCAGGTAGTTCAGCTGGCTGTCCCACATGTCGCCGTCCAGCGGCCAGCCGTGGCTGAAGAGAACCGGTTTGCCCGCGCCGCAGTCTTTGTAGTAAATCTGCGTGCCGTCTTTTGCCTTAAACGTTGCCATAGTGTGTTCCTGTACAGGTGATGGTTATGGTTATACCGGCGCGACCAGATAGCGAATTGCCGGTGATGTTGTGCCCTGATGAAAAGCCAGAACGCGGCTCTGCAGCAGGAGGTCATTCATGGTGTGGCGTTCCTGCTGGCGCAGATGCTCAATCCACGAGCCCATCAGAAAGGTCTCGATAAAAAGACCGGGGCGCTCAATATCCTCGTACACCGCCCAGCTCATTGCCCCGGCGCGGCGACGCACCCGACGCAGCTCGTGCACCGCCTCCAGGAAGGCTTTCGCGTTCTGCGGGTCGATAATGTACTCGTGCGACACCAGCACCGGGCCGCGCTCGTTCGGCAGCTCGATCTCCACGCCGTCCAGCGGCTGGCCGCTCAGGTCGAGATTTAAATCAGGATCTTTCTCCAGCTTCCAGCGGAACACCGTCGCGCTTGCCAGCACCATCCCCAGCGTGGCGACCACCAGCGAGGTTGGGGTGCCAAACTGCGAGGCGATTTGCCCCCAGATGGCGCTCCCCGTGGTCATCGAGCCGAAGAACACCGTCAGGTAGACCGCCAGCGCGCGGGCCTTCACCCAACGGGCGGCGCTGCGCTGCGCGCCGAGGTTCAGCGTTGAAAGCACTGCAATCCACGCGAAGCCGGTGAAGAACTCAAACAGGTTGAGCAGCCAGACGTGGCGCACAAACGCCAGCGCCAGCATGGTGAGGGCGAAGGTCAGGCTGGCGGCCACCATCAGGCGGTCGGCGTTCAGCCGCTGGCGCAGGCGCGGCAGCAGGATCGCCCCGGCAATCGCCCCCAGGCCAATGCACGCCAGCATTACGCCGTAGCCCGCCGGGCCTAAGCCCAGCTCGCGGCGCGCCACCAGCGGCAGAAGCGCCCAGCCCGCGCTGCCGAAAACGAAGAAGGCCACGGTGCGCACCAGCACGTTGCGCAGCACCGGCGCGGCGTGCACGTAGCGAATCCCGGAGCGCACCGCCGAGAAGAAGTGCTCCGGCGGCAGGCGCTGCACGGACGGCGCCGGACGCCAGCGCCACAGCACCCACGCCACGCCGACCACGGAGAGCGCGTTCAGGGCAAACACCATCCACGGCCCGGCGAGCGACAGCAAAAAGCCGCCCAGCGCGGGGCCAATCGCCCGGCTGATGTTCACCCCCAGCGAGTTCAGCGCCACGGCGGCGCCCAGCTCCGGCTTGCTCACCAGATCGGGCACCACGGCCTGGAACGGCGGCGAGCTCATCGCCGCGCCCACGCTCAGCAGAAACGTCGCCACCAGCAGAACGGTAGGGGTAACGTGTCCGGTGAAGGAGAGCACCGTCAGTACGGCGGCGGCGATGAACACCCACAGCTGGGAGAAGAGCAGGTATTTACGTCGGTCGACAATGTCTGCCATCACCCCGGACGGCAGGGCGAAGAGGAACATCGGCAGGCTGCTGGCCGCCTGTACCAGCGCGATATCCAAAGGATCGGCGCTCAGGGTCAGCATGCTCCAGTTGATGCCGACGTCGCTCATCCATGAGCCGACGTTAGAGACCACCGTGGCGATCCACAGCATGCGGAACACCGGCTGGCTCAGCGGCTGCCAGGGCGAAACCGTCGGTGCGGGCGTCGTCTCGACGTGTGCGTCGCGAACGTCGTTAACCTGGGTCATGCGAACCTCTCCGCTGCCTTACGCTGCAGCCGCCACTGGCCCGGCCCGGTGAGGGCGAGGGTGGTGAAGATAATCAGCAGCAGCCAGCCAAACTGCCCTTCGGCAATCGACCAGTTCGGGTGGACCGCCAGCATCGCCACCAGCAGCACGGCGATAATCGGCAGGCACGCCAGGCGGGTGTAGACGCCCGCAATGATAAACAGCGGGCAGATCACCTCGGCGACAATCGCCGGGATCAGGCTCGCGTAAGGCCCGAAGCCGAACGGATCTTCAATGCGCGTCAGCTCTTCGCTGAAGTGCAGCACCTTCGGCAGGCCGTGCACGTACAGCAACAGCAGGCTGCCGGTGAGGCGCAGGAAAAACAGCCCCAGGTCGAGCCGGGGCGGGGTAAAGGTGTTTTTCATCAGAATGCAAAGCAGCTGCAGCCCAGCGCCCCCCAGAAAGCGTTATCGTCGGACACCGGCATCTCTGACGTGCGGGCGAAATCATGCTGGTGGCTGTGAACCCCGCACGGTCCGCTGCAGTGGTGGATAGGGCTCATGCCGACGCGTGCGGCCTGCGGCGGCGCGCTGCGGTAGTGGCCCGGCACTTTTACCACCGGGGACCACTCGGGCAGAACCGGAATGGCCGGCGGCGCGAGCGGGCCAAAGCTGCCTGCGGCGTAAACGATATCGCCGTTCACCACCGTCAGGACGGACTCAATGCCCTTGATCTCCTCTTCCGGCACGCGGAAATAGTCTTTGCTCAGCACCGCCAGGTCGGCGAGCTGGCCGACTTTGATCTGCCCCTTCTGGTTTTGTTCGCTGGAGAACCACGCGCTGCCCTGGGTCCAGAGCATCAGGGCGGTGTCGCGGTCCAGACGGGCGCTGTGGTCGTACATCTGCATCCCGCCGACGGTACGGCCGGAGACCAGCCAGTAGAGCGCGGTCCACGGGTTGTAGCTCGCCACGCGGGTGGCATCCGTTCCTAAGCCCACCGGCACGCCGGTCTCGAGCATTTTCGCCACCGGCGGCGTATGGCGGGTGGCTTCGATGCCGTAACGCTCGGCAAAGTATTCGCCCTGGAAGGCCATGCGGTGCTGCACGGCAATACCGCCGCCGAGCGCTTTGATGCGGTCGATGTTGGCCTGGGTAACAGTTTCGGCGTGGTCGAAGAACCAGTGCAGGCCGTTGAACGGAATATCGCGGTTAACTTTTTCGAACACGTCCAGCATGCGGCTGATGGATTCGTTGTAGGTAGCGTGGAGGCGGAACGGCCAGCGGTGCTCCACAAGGTGGCGCACCACGCGCTCCAGCTCGTCCTCCATGCCCGGCGCGAGGTCCGGGCGCGGCTCGAGGAAGTCTTCAAAATCGGCGGCGGAGAAGACCAGCATCTCGCCCGCGCCGTTATGGCGGAAGAAGTCGCTGCCCTGGCCCGGCGTGAGCATGTCGGTCCATTTCTCAAAGTCTTCCAGCTCGTGGCCCGGACGCTGGGTAAACAGGTTGTAGGCGATGCGGATGGTCATCTGCTTTTTCTCGTGCAGCTCGGCAATCACCTCGTAATCTTCCGGGTAGTTCTGGAAGCCGCCGCCCGCGTCGATGGCGCTGGTCAGCCCCAAACGGTTCAGCTCGCGCATGAACTGGCGGGTGGAGTTAACTTGCTGCTCCAGCGGCAGCTTCGGCCCTTTTGCCAGCGTAGAGTACAAAATCATGGCGTTCGGACGGGCGATCAGCATCCCGGTCGGGTTGCCGTTGGCGTCGCGCTGGATCTCACCCCCCGGCGGGTTCGGCGTGTCCCTGGTGTAGCCGACCACCTTCAGCGCGGCGCGGTTGAGCAGGGCGCGGTCGTACAGGTGCAGGATGAAGACCGGGGTGTCCGGCGCGGCGTCGTTGATTTCGTCGAGGGTCGGCATGCGGCGTTCGGCAAACTGGAACTCGCTCCAGCCGCCTACCACGCGCACCCACTGGGGCGACGGCGTGCGCAGGGCTTGTTCTTTCAGCATCCGCAGAGCGTCGGCCAGGGACGGCACGCCTTCCCAGCGCAGCTCGAGGTTGTAGTTCAGCCCGCCGCGAATGAGGTGCAGGTGCGAGTCGTTCAGGCCGGGGATAGCGGTGTGGCCTTTTAAGTCGACCACTTTGGTGCCGTCGCAGTGGTGCTGCATCACCTCGGCGACGGTGCCCACTTCCAGAAATTTTCCGTCGCGCACGGCAACGGCTTCCGCGACAGGATTCTCGCGATCGACGGTGTGAAACTGGCCGTTAACCAGAATAAGATCGGCTTTACCGAGGGTAACCATAAACTGCTCCAGACTGAGAGGGGAATGGTCAGGATTATGGGAACCGGTTTCGGCAAAGATCCAGTTATACAATAGGATAGGTATACCAAAGTATAACTATACCTAAGGTTAACTATACGAAGAGATAATTACGCGCAAAGACGGAAAACCGCAGGATGAGGGTGATTTTATCGTCGCGGCGCTCGCGGCGATTTCACCCTTAACCACTGGAAAATGCTATGACCTCTTCAAAGCTCGAAGTGTTAACCCCTGCGAACTGTCAGGTAATCTTTATCGATCACCAGCCTCAGATGGCGTTTGGCGTGCAGTCGATTGACCGCCAGGTGCTGAAAAACAACACCGTGGCGCTGGCGAAAGCGGCGAAAGTGTTCAACATCCCGACCATCATCACCACCGTTGAGACCGAAAGCTTCTCCGGTAATACCTATCCGGAGCTGCTGGACGTGTTCCCGGGCCAGGACATTCTGGAGCGTACCTCCATGAACTCCTGGGATGACCAGAAGGTGCGCGACGCGCTGAAGGCCAACGGCAAGAAGAAGGTGGTGGTGGCCGGTCTGTGGACCGAAGTGTGCAACAACAGCTTTGCCCTGTGCGCGATGCTGGAAGGCGACTACGAAATTTATATGGTGGCGGATGCCTCCGGCGGCACCTCCAAAGAAGCCCACGACTTCGCCATGCAGCGCATGATCCAGGCGGGCGTGATCCCGGTGACCTGGCAGCAGGTGATGCTGGAGTGGCAGCGCGACTGGGCGCGTAAAGAAACCTACACCGCGGTGATGGATATCGTGCGCGAGCACTCCGGCGCGTACGGCATGGGCGTGGATTACGCCTACACCATGGTGCACAAAGCGCCGTCTCGCCAGAAGAGCGAGCACCGCACCTTAGCGCCGGTCCCGGCTCGCTAAGTTCCGCTGGCGGGCTGGTCCCTCATCCGGCTCGCCGCTGCCTCTTTCTCTGGAGTTCACAATGAGTACAGGGCTGATATCCCTTGCGGCTGGCGTGTTGATTGGCCTGATGTATGCCGGGCTGAAGGTGCGCTCCCCCGCGCCGCCCGCGCTGGCGCTGATTGGCCTGCTCGGGATGCTGGCGGGTGAACAGGCGACGCGCCATTTGTTATCCCGCGACGGCGCGCCCCCTCCTCAGGTGACCGTTCCGCAGGCTAAATCGCAGACGGGAGCGACCTCATGAAAGCATGGATAATTTCGCTGGTGTGCGGCGTGGGTGCTGGGGTAATTTACGCTCTGCTCGACGTCCATTCCCCGGCGCCGCCGGTTGTCGCCCTGCTTGGCCTGTTTGGCATGCTGGTGGGCGAACAGCTCATCCCGGTGGGACGGCGTTTATTGAGTCGCGAACCGCTTACCCTCGCCTGGTTTCGTCACGAATGCGTGCCGAAAATCAGCGGCACGGCGCCGCCTGCGCCCGTGAAGGACGATCGCGACGTTTAATGATTTGTTAGAGGAAAGACAGCATGACGCTGCCGTGGCGCATTGCCATCATTGATGACGAACGTTCCGTCCGCAGCGGGCTGAGTAATCTCCTGGAGTCGGAGGGCTATGCCGCCGATACGTTTGATTCGGCAGAGGTGTTTCTGAGCCATCCGCTCGCCCTGTCCGGCGCGGCGCTGGTGATCGCCGATATCAAGCTGCGGGGCATGAGCGGCCTAGAGCTGTTTGACAAGCTGCGGCTGCTGGCCGTCCCGCCTCCGCCCGTGATCTTTATCTCCGGTCATGCTGATGAAAATATGCAGCGGTACGCTCTTAATCTCGGCGCCGCTGCATTTTTGCGTAAGCCTATTAACATCGATATTCTGCTGGATCATATTCAGCGGGAGCTGGCCCGCCGACAATAAGGATCGCGGATGAACGAATACGAGCAGCCTGCATTCTGGCCCGCCCAGGGGAATCTTCACCAGGGGCGGGTTTTTGTCCTTAAAGAGGATGTGATTTTTACCGTGCTGGCGCAGGAGGGCGGTATCGCCTGGATGCACGCGCGACATCCTCACTCCGGCGGCTCGTTCATTATCGCCACCGCGGTGAGCGACGAAGAGGAAGAGCGGGCCACGCGGCTGCTGAAAAACGAGTTTGCGCTGCGTGACGTGCTGCAGGACAGCTGGGCCATCCGCGCCGTTGCCTCCACCCAGTACCGGGGGCGCTTCGCGCTGGTGTACGCCCCGTTTGCGTTTGAGCTGCTGGCGCGGCGCGCGGGCAGGGCGATCTCGGGGATCGCGCGCTTTATCGAGATGGCGATCCAGATCTGCGTTCCCCTGCGCCAGATGCACCTGCAAAACCTGATCCACGGCGATATCAAGCCCGGATCGATTTTTGTTCATCAGGATGGCTCCTGCCGTCTGGGCAGCTTTGGCCTCTCCTGTAGCCTCTCCGGTGCCTTCTCCCAGACCCGGCTTGCCGTTTCAGGCGGTACACCCGCGTACATGTCGCCGGAACACACCACCCGCACCCAGCGTCCCGTCGACGGCCGCAGCGATCTCTACAGCCTCGGCATGGTGCTGTATGAACTCCTGACCGGACGCCTGCCGTTTGAGCTGGGGGAGGACGATCAGACCAACTGGGCGCACTACCATATTGCCTCCGCGCCGCTGGCCCCGGACGCGATCCGCCCGGATGTGCCGGGCATGCTGTCGACCATCATCCTCAAGCTGCTGGAAAAGCACCCCGATAACCGCTACCAGACGGTCGACGGGCTGATTGCCGACCTCCGCCGATGCCAGGCGACGCTGACCTGCGAGGGCGAGATCGTCGCCTTTATCCCCGGCCAGCAGGACCGCACCCCGGCGATCCATCTGGCGGACTCTCTGTTCGCGACGCATCCGCAGGCGAATGACGTCATTGCCGCGTTTGAGCGGGTGAGGCAGAACCTGGTGCCGGAGCTGGTGACGATCGGCGGGCCGTCGGGGATCGGCAAATCCTCAATTATCGCGACGGCGCTCAAAACGCTGCAGCAGCGTAAGGTGCTGCTGGCGGTGGGCAAAGTGGATCAGTTTTCGCCGTCGCTGCCCTACGGCGTATTAAGCTCCGCATTCCGCAGCCTGACGCTGCACCTGCTGGGGCTGCCCGCAGAGGACGTGGCGAAGTGGAAAATCCGCCTGTCGCGTGCCCTGGAGGGGCACGAGGCGCTGGCCGTCAGCCTGGTGCCCGAGCTGGGCCTGCTGCTTGAAAGCAAGCCGCGCTTCTCGGCGGATACGTTTTCCATTGATGCCCGGGCGCGCTTCAGCCATATGGTGCTGGCGCTGGTAAAAACCTTTGCTTCTCAGGGCTGCCCGCTGGTGCTGGTGCTCGACGATCTCCAGTGGAGCGATGCGGCCAGCCTGCATACGCTCAAATATCTGCTGATGAACTGCGGCGCTGTTCCGCTGCTGGTGGTCGTGGCCCGCCGGGATATCAGCTCCGTGTCTGACGACGCCCTGCAGGCGCAGCTGGCAGGCCTGCCGGAGGCGGCGCAAAACGCGAGCGAGATTGTCCCGCAGGCGCTTTCCGTGAAAGCGGTGGCGCGCTGGCTGGCGACGGTATTTCGCACCCGCAGCGCGGCGACGACCGACCTCGCCACGCTAATCCACGAGAAGACGGGCGGCAACCCGCTCTTTGTGCACGAGTTTTTCCGCCGCATCGTCGACGACGGGCTGGTGGTGCATAACAAATATCAGGACAAGTGGCACTACGATCTGCAGGCGATCCGCGCCCGACACTACACCGAAAACGTCGTCACCCTGGTGCTGGAGCAGCTTGAAGAGCTGCCCGACGAGACGCGCCGCCTGCTGGGCAGCCTCGCCTGCCTCGGCGGCACGGGCGAGATGGAGATGATCTGCCGCGTGGTCAGCATGTCGATGGCGGAAATGCGCTATGCGCTGCACCCGGCGGTGATGGCCCAGCTCATCGTGCTGACGGAAAAAGAGTACGCCTTCACCCACGACCGGGTGCAGGAGGCGGCCTTTGCGATGCTGGATCGGCATGAGAAAAGCCATCTTCACCTGACCACCGCCAGCCTGCTGGCCGACGCCGCGCGTCAGGCCGCGGGGAACGAGCTGCTGTTCCGCGCTGTTCACCACGTCACGGCCGCGCTGGACAGCATCCAGCCCGCGCCACAGCGGCAGATGTTCCGCGAGCTGAGCCTGCTGGCCGCGCGACGGGCGAAGCGCTCGGGGGATTATCGTTCGGCGCTGAGCTATATCCAGACCGCCAGAGCACTGGGCAATGCCGGGCCGGTGTCAGACTTTATGCTTGATATCGAAGAGGCGGGCTGTGAGTTTGCGCTGGGGCATCTGGAGCGGACCCGCGAGTTGTGTGACGCCATTCTCGGCTGCCCCGGCGGGCTGACCGAAAAGGCGCTGGCGGCGAACCTGCTGGTGGAGGTGTACATTCGCCAGTCGGACAGCCGTCTGGCGCTGGAGGCGGCGCTCTGCTGGCTGGGGATTTTTGGTATTCAGATTGGACGCCACCCGGAAGACGTCGACTGCGACGAGGCCTGGGAACACTTCTGCAACCGCACGGCCGACGCGCCGCAAAGCCTTTTTGTCCAGCTGTCGCGGATGGATAACCCGGAAACCGAAGCGGTGATGAACCTGCTCTACAGCGCTAGCATTTGCGCCAGCTTCATCTGCCCGCGCCTGCACTTTTTGCTGCTCTGCCGCATGATGCACCTGACCCTCGACCACGGAATTACCGGCGCCTCCACCACGGCGATGGCCTGGTTTGGCGTGCTGATTGGCCAGCGCTACGCCGAGTACCGCCTCGGGTTTCAGTACGGCACGCTGGCCCGCGAGCTGGTCAATCGCCACGGCTACGACGCCTTCGAAGCCAAAACCCTGCTACCGCTCGACCAGCTCAGCGTCTGGACCCAGCCTTTATCGTTTACCATCGAGTGCGCGAAGGCCTGCTTCACCTCAGCGGTGACCCACGGGGATATGACGATGGCCTGCTTTGCGGCCTGCCATCAGGTGATTAACTTCCTTTCGCGGGGCGATCACCTGGACGGGGTGCTGACCAGCATCGATCGCGGCCTGGCGTTTGTGCGTAAAACCCACTTCCAGGACGTGGAGACCATTTTGATGCTCCAGCGTACCTACGTGGAGTTTTTGCGCACGCCGGTCATCGGCACGTGGACCGCGTCGCAGGTGCTGCCGGAGGCGCTGCTTCCCGCCTCACCGGAGCAGGCGCCGGAGCAGACCTCCACCATGCTCTTCTGGTACTGGCTCTACCGCGGCATGGCGCACTTTACCTGCGGCGAATATGCCGACGCGCAGGCGGATCTCGAGATGGCGGGCTGGTACGCGTGGTCCGCGCCGGGGCACATCCATCTGCTGGATTACCATCTCTACAGCGCGCTGGCGCTGTCACGTCAGCTGACGCCAGAGACCTTCTCGGCCAATCACCGCCGCAGCATTCACGCCCACTACGATAAAATCGCCCTCTGGGCGCGCATTAATCCCGGCACGTTCGCGGATAAAGAGGCGCTGATCTACGCCGAAATCGTGCGTCTGGACGGGATGAACAGCATCGCGCTTGAGCAGTACGAGAAAGCGGTCCGGCTCTCCCGTGAGGGGGGTTTTAACCCGATCAATGCCCTGGCCCACGAGCTGGCGGGCCGCTTTGCGCTGGCCTGCGGCTATCCGACCGCCTCGGACGCGCACTTCCGCGGCTCGATTGCCGCCTGGGGCCGCGCGGGCGCGCAGGCCAAGGTGCGCCAGCTGGAGCAGGATTTCCCGCATCTGCTGGCCTCCGGGCAGGCCAGCGCCTACGACACGGTGGCCTTCGCCCAGAATGAGACGATCCGCGATCTGCAGAGCGTGATCAAAGCTTCCCGCGCGCTGTCGGAAGAGATCAACCTTGAGCGCCTGATCGAAAACCTGATGACCATCCTGCTCGAACGCGCCGGGGCGCAGCGCGGCCTGCTGCTGCGCGTGAGCGAGAGCCTCATTCCGGAGATTGAGGCCAGCGCCTGGACCAGTACGGAGGGCGTACGGGTGCGGATCCTGAAAGACGTGCCGACGGCCACCGACCTGCCGCTGTCGGTGCTGGCGGCGGTGATCCGCACCGGGCAAGAGATCCGCACCGGCAGGCCGGAGGAGTTTCATCCCTTCAGCCAGGACCCTTATCTGGTGACCTCAGGGGCGGCAGTCATGTGCGTCCCGATGTTCAAACAGGCGCGGCTGGTGGGCGTGCTCTACCTCGAAAATCGCCTGATGCCGGAGGTCTTCACCGCCGAGCACTCGCGCGTGGTAAGCCTGCTGGGGGCGCAGGCCGCGGTCTCCCTGGAGACGGCGCGGCTCTACGCCGAGCTGCTGGCGGAGAACATTCAGCGCCGCCGGGTGGAGAAAGAGCTGCGCGCCAGCCAGACCTCGTTGATGCTGGGCGAGCAGATCAGCCACACCGGCAGCTGGCGCTGGGAGCTGGAGCAGGATCTGATGTTTGTCTCGGAAGAGTACGCCCGCATTCTCGGCCTGCCCGAGCAGCAAAAGATGATCTCCATGGCGGAGTTTTTGACCTTCGTCCATGAGGACGATTACGGGCGCATCAGCGCCATCGTCACTGAGAGCGTGCGCGACGGGCTCTCCATGCGCGCGGAGTTTCGGGTTAAGCGTACCGACGGCTCAACCCGATACATCCTCGGGATTGGCGATCCGGTCGGGGTGGGCAGCGAGGTGAACGAGTATTACGGCATTATCACCGACATCACCAGCCAGCGCGCCGCGGAGGATGCCATGCGGGTCGCGCAGGCGGATCTGGCGCGCGTTTCCCGCGCCACCACCGTCGGGCAGCTGACCTCCTCCATCGCCCACGAGATCAACCAGCCGCTGATGTCGATCGTCTCGAACGCCGGTGCGAGCCTGCGCTGGCTCAGCCGCGAGCCCGCCCGGCTGGATAAAGTGCGGGAGGGGCTGGAGGAGATCGCTGCGGAAGGCGCGCGTGCGGGGGAGATCATTCGCAGCATCCAGTCCCTGACCCGCAAGCAGGATCCCACCTTCTCGCGCATCGATATGCACTACCTGATCCACCATATCATCACGCTTTCGCGCAGCGAGCTGGAGCAGAGACACATTAGCGTTGATTATCTGTTAAAGGCGCAGGACAGCTTTATCACCGGCGACAGCGTGCAGATCCAGCAGGTGCTGCTGAATCTGGTGATGAACGCGGTAGAGGCGATGGCCGAGGTGAAGGATCGCGCCAGCATCATTACTCTCAGCACCGCCAACGCGGAAGGGAAAGTGATCGTTGAGATCGCCGATACTGGCAGCGGCATCGAGCCCGAGCGGCTGGAGCAGATATTTGACTCGTTTTACTCCACCAAGCCGCAGGGGATGGGGATGGGGCTGACCATCAGCGCCAGCATCATCGAGCGCCACTGTGGGAAGCTGAGCGCGCGCCGCCGCGATCCGCACGGCACCGTGTTTGCTTTTGCGCTGCCGCTGGCGGCGCAGGAAGGGTAAACGTTACTCCGCAGGCTGGCTTTTGGTCAGGCGCTCGACGGCCCTGACCAGCTCCGCCACGGAGCGCACCTGCATTTTCTCCATCACGCGGCGACGGTGCACCTTCACCGTGATCTCGCTGACGCCCAGCTCGGCGGCAATCTGCTTGTTGAGCTTGCCGCTGATGGCAAGTTCAAGCACCTCGTGCTCGCGCGGCGTAAGGGACAGATGGCGCTGCTTCAGGGCGTAGTGCTCTTTATTGCGCTCGGCGTTGTTTTCCGCCAGCTGCAGCGCGGATTCAATGGCGTCGATAAGCGCGGCGGATTCAACGGGCTTGGTGAGAAATTCGTACGCGCCGCCTTTGATGGCGCGCACCGACATCGGGATGGTGCCGTGACCGGTGAGAAAAATAATCGGGATCTCGCGCCCGCTGTCCTTGAGCGCGTCAGCCACCTCAAATCCTGAGATGGCGGGCATCTGCATATCGAGGATCACGCACGACGGCAGATCCTCAAACCGGTGTTGAAGAAACGTTTCTGCTGATGAAAAGCCGATGGCGTTTAAGTCTGCCGATTCAAGCAGCCCGATTACGGACTGCCTGACGGCGTCATCGTCATAAACCACATACACAATGTGTTCCATTCACCGCCCCGGTGCTGATTTAAATGTCGAGGATACAAACAGTCACTACGGCTACGTAAGAGACTGTTTATGCTGACTTTCATCTTAACACATTAAATATCATTATCATTTAACAATATGATAACCATATGAAGTATAGCGAGCCGGGGCGGGGGCGGTGAAGGAACGAAACGCTGTTTTTATGCACCGACAAGCTCAATGCGGTTGCCGTCCGGGTCCGCGAGCACCGCTTCATAGAAGCCGTCCCCGGTCATGCGCGGGGCGCTGAGCAGGGAGCCGTTTATCTGCGCCCGCTCGGCCATGCTGTCCACTTTTGCCTTGCTGCCGACATTGATGGCGATATGCGCCCAGCCGACAAACTCCGGGTGCGACGGGGCGTCGGGCAGGTCCGGCAGCGTCATCAGCTCAAGGGTCGGCCCGTCATCCAGGGTAATAAAGTGGGATTCAAACCCCGGACGGTTTTTGCTGACGTAGCGTTCGTTACTGCGGCCATTAAACACCGTTTCCCAGAACTGAACCTGGGCCTCAAGGCAGCGGGTCCAGAGTGCGACATGTGCAATATTCATTGTTACCCTCGTTGTTTGTGTTGCGCGGTTATGCAACATTATGCGCATTAATACTCGATTAGAATTTTCAAAGGACTTTCAATGCTCGATTATGCAGCTTTCCCGGAGCAACGACAAGAGCGGATCCGCCAGATCCTTCAGGAGAGCGGAAGGGTGGTCTGTACCGAGCTGGCGAGCCAGATGAATGTATCCGAGCACACCATTCGCCGTGATTTACATGAACTTAGCAAAGAGGGCTATTGCAAAAAGGTCTACGGCGGCGCGGTGCTTCAGTTGCCGGATGCGGGAAATTTTTTCAGCCGGGAACAGAAAATAAGTGCAGAAAAGCACACAATCGCGCAGAAAGCAGCAACGCTGGTGAAGCCTGGCGGCTGTATTTTTATCGACGCGGGCACGACCAACCTGGCGCTGGCGAAGGCCCTTCCGGCGGATCTTCGCGTTACGGTGGTGACCAACTCCCCGGCGATTGCCGCGGAGCTGCTGCATCATCCTCTGTGCGAGGTAATCATCACCGGCGGGCAGATCCAGCGAGCGTCCGGCGGAACGGTTGGCGCCACGGCGGCGAGCCAGATCCAGGGCATTATCTTCGATCAGGCCTTTATCGGCGGCTGTGCGATGGATCCTGAGACGGGGCTTACGGGGTTTGATTTTGCCGACTGCGAGTTTAAAAAAGCCGTGATTGCCCAGAGTACCCAGACCATCGTGGCCCTGACCGCAGACAAGCTTCCCGGCGTCGCGCGCTTTGTGGTCGCGAAGAGCCGCGACATTGATGTGCTGGTGGTGGAAGAGGGGATGGAACAGGGCATTTTTGACGCGCTGGCGGCGCAGGATGTTCGCATTGTGTGCGCCTGAGGACTTTCACGGGTAAAACAGGCTACACTCTGGTTTTGAGCGCTAATTGCTGAGGACGTAACAATGCACTACACACTGAAAGAAAGCGACAAGGACAAAGCGGAAGGGTCAAGCGGCGCGGGCGTTCTGCAGCAAAAACTGCTGGAGTCCCGTTCGATTGTCATCTCCGGTGAGATCAACCAGGAGCTGGCGCAGAAGGTGATCACCCAGATGATCCTGCTGCAAAGCGTCAGCAACGATCCGATCAAGCTGTACATCAACAGCCAGGGCGGCCACGTGGAAGCGGGCGATACCATCCACGACTTCATCAAGTTCATTCGTCCGGAAGTGCACGTCATCGGCACCGGCTGGGTGGCGAGCGCCGGGATCACCATCTTCCTGGCGGCGAAGAAAGAGCATCGCTACTCGCTGCCGAATACCCGCTTTATGATCCACCAGCCGCTGGGCGGCGTGCGCGGTCAGGCAACGGATATTGAGATCGAAGCGCGCGAGATCATCCGCATGCTGGATCGCGTGAACAAGCTGATCGCCGACGCCACCGGCCAGCCGCTGGAAAAAGTGAAAAAAGACACCGACCGCAACTACTGGATGTCTCCGGCAGAAGCGCTGGACTACGGCATCGTGGGCAAGCTGATTACCCACTACGACGAGCTGAACCTGGATTAAGATTTAACGCCGTGTACGCGTCGGGTGGCGGCTTCGCCTTACCCGACCTACGCGTGCTCGTTTGACCCATGACAAGTTCCCCCTCTGCCTTCTTGCCTATAATCGCGCCTGTTTCCCCTCTCACTGGTGCTACCCATGGCGTATCAACTGAACCTGAACTGGCCGGAATTTCTTGAAAAATACTGGCAAAAACAACCCGTTGTGCTGAAAAATGCCTTCCCGAATTTTGTCGACCCGATTACCCCGGACGAGCTGGCAGGTCTGGCGATGGAGCCGGAAGTCGATAGTCGTCTGGTAAGCCATTCCAACGGTAAATGGCAGGCCAGCAATGGTCCGTTTGAGCACTTTGACGATCTGGGCGAAACCGGCTGGTCGCTGCTGGCGCAGGCGGTGAACCACTGGCATATGCCCGCCGCGGAGCTGGTGCGTCCGTTCCGCGTCCTGCCGGACTGGCGTCTGGATGACCTGATGATCTCCTTCTCCGTGCCGGGCGGCGGCGTGGGTCCGCATATCGATCAGTACGACGTGTTTATCATTCAGGGGATGGGGAGCCGCCGCTGGCGCGTGGGCGACAAGCTGCCGATGCGTCAGTTCTGCCCGCATCCGGCGCTGCTGCATGTCGATCCGTTCGAGCCGATCATCGACGAAGATCTTGCCCCGGGCGATATCCTCTACATCCCGCCTGGATTCCCGCACGACGGCTTTACCCATGAGACGGCGCTGAACTACTCCGTCGGCTTCCGCGGGCCGAACGGTCGCGATCTGATCAGCAGCTTCGCCGATTATGCGCTGGAAAACGATCTGGGCGGCGAGCACTACAGCGATCCGGATCTGACCTGCCGCGAACACCCTGGCCGCGTGGAGCAGTACGAGCTCGATCGCATTCGTCAGATGATGATCGACATGATCGGCAAGCCGGATGATTTCACAAAATGGTTCGGCAGCTTTGTCTCGACGCCGCGCCACGAGCTGGATATCGCCGCCGCCGAGCCGCCGTATTCAGCAGAAGAGGTACTGGACGCGCTGCAGGGCGGCGAAACGCTGTCTCGCCTGAGCGGCCTGCGCGTGCTGAACGTTAACGGCAGCTTCTTCATCAACAGCGAACAGCTGGAGACGGTAGACGCGAAGGGCGCGGACGCGCTGTGCCGCTACACCGAGCTCGGACAGGCCGAGCTGGGCGACGCGCTGAAAAACCCGGCGTTTGTTGAAGAGCTCACCGGGCTGATTAACCAGGGGTACTGGTACTTCGACGAGTAGTGCGGCCTGTTGCCCGGTGGCGCTGCGCTTACCGGGCCTACAAGGGCAAGAACGTAGGCTGGGTAAGGCGAAGCCGCCACCCGGCAAAACACTACTCCTCCATCGCAATCACAATCGCTTCGCCCATCTTCCTCAGCGCCTCGCGATTTTTGTCCGTCGGCGGTAGCGCCACATTGATCCGCAGACAGTTGCGGTACTTCCCGGAGGCGGAAAACAGCGACCCGGCCGCGGCCTGGATCTTCAGCCGACACAGCTGCTTGCTGACGCACACCATATCCACCTTCTCCGGCAGCTCAATCCACAGCAGGAAGCTTCCCTGCGGGCGCGTGACGCAAATCTCTGTCGGAAAATACTGCCGTACCCAGCAGGTATAGGTTTCCATATTCTGCTGATAAATCTGGCGCATACGGCGCACGTGGCGATGGTAATGGCCGTCGCGAATAAACGCCGCTACCGCCATCTGGGTGCCCGGCACGTTAAACCCGCCCGCGGCGTATTTCATGTGCATCACCCGGTCGTAATAGCGCCCCGGCACAATCCAGCCGACGCGCAGGCCCGGCGCCACGGTTTTGGTAAACGAGCTGCAGAGGATCACGCGGCCATCAATGTCCATCGAGTGAATGGTGCGCGGGCGCGGGTACTCCGCCGCCAGCTCGCCGTAAATGTCATCCTCCACAATCACAATATCGTGCCGCTGGGCGAGGGCTAACACCTGCTTTTTCCGCGCTTCGGGCATGATAAACCCGAGTGGGTTATTGCAGTTGGGCACCAGAATCACCGCCTTGATCGGCCACTGCTCCAGCGCCAGCTCTAACGCCTCAATGCTGATCCCGGTCTCGGGATCGGTAGGGATTTCAATCGCCTTGATGTCAAACCCGCGCAGCATCTGCATGGTGCCGTGAAAAGACGGCGACTCCACCGCCACGATATCCCTCGGCTTGCACACCGAGAGCAGGGCGATCGACAGCGCGCCGTGGCAGCCGTTGGTGATGACAATCTCGTTTGCCGCGACGGTAGAGCCGCCGTCCAGCATCAGGCGGGCGATCTGTTCGCGTAGCTCAAGGCGGCCATCGAGCACGTCATAGCTCAGCATCTCGCTCGGGTTATGCTGCGCAAGGCGGCTCATCTCGCGCCACAGGGGCTTCAGGCTTGGCTGGTTAATGTCCGGCGAGCCGCCGCCAAACGAAATCATCTCTTTGTCGGCGCGGGCGTCCAGCAGCATCATCACCTCGTCCCATTGGGTGACGTCCACCGGGCGCTGCACCGGGCGCGTCATCGCCGGGACGGGCGGCTGGGCTTTGCGTTTAGAGACAAAATAACCGGAGCGCGGCTGAGGGGTGATCAGCTGGAGATTTTCGAGGATCTGATAGGCCTGCTGTATGGTGCTGATACTCACGCCGTGCTCCTGGCTCAGCGCGCGCACCGACGGCAACCGCTCGCCGCTGCGATACAGCCCTTGTTCAATGCGTTCTGCCAGAAGATTGGCGAGATGTTGATAGCGCGTCATGCTGTATCCTTTGTTTTCACCATACAGATTGTTAAACCAGTACAGATTGCCGCAAAAAACGGCATGCAGATATCGTTTTAGCGGATCTGTATGTTAAACAAAAGCTGTTTTTGAGTCTGTATTGTGAAGGCCGATTTCCAGGATGATAACCCCACTGGTACAGTGAGGAGAGCATCATGGAATTCTATGAGAACCGTTCAAAACGTCCGTTTGTCGCGTTTGTCTGGATCGGCAAAACGATCCGCAACTGGTATCGCATCAACCGTACCCGCCGCATCCTGAGCCAGATGAGCGACGAGCAGCTCAAGGACGTTGGGTTGTCGCGGAATGATGTGTAGGCGAAGATAAACCGTGGATCGTAGGCCGGGTAAGGCGTAGCCGCCACCCGGCGGTGTTCAGCTCAACAGTTCAAGCGTCTGCCGCTTCGGCCTTTCCAGCAAATCCAGCGCCTCCTGATACGACCGCACGTTGTTATAGCCCATCACCAGCCCGTAGCGCTTCCCGGACCCGCGATACCACTCCGAAAGCGCATTCACCTGCAGCTGCTGTTCCTGCCAGCAGCGGGCCACTTCCCGGTCACAGCTCCCTTTGCTCAGAAACGCCACGATATGCATTCCGCCGTCGTTTTGCTCGGTGAAAAACAGGTCGCCATACACCTCGCGCAGGGCGGCAATCATCCAGTCGCGGCGGGTCTGATAGAGCGCGCGCATCTTCTTGAGATGACGGAAAAAATGCCCTTCGTTGAGAAACGCGGTGAGGATCTTCTGCGTCAGCACCGGCTGGCCGCTGGTGGTGATATCCGCGCAGTCGGTAAACGCCCCGACGGTGCTGGCGGGCATCACCACGTAGCCCATGCGCAGCGACGGCATGATGGTTTTACTGAAGGTGCCCATAAAAATCACCCGGTCGTGCTGGTCGAGGCTTTTCAGTGACGGCAGCACCTTGCGGGTGTAGTGAAACTCCCCGTCGTAATCGTCTTCGATGATCCACGCCTCGTTCTGGCTGGCCCAGTCGAGCAACTGCTGCTTGCGCGGCAGGGAGAGCGTCACCGCCAGCGGGCTCTGGTGCGACGGGGTGACGATGGCAAAACGCGCGTCGCGATGGTGACGGAGCAGGTATTCCGTGTCGATACCTGAACGATCGACCGGCACCGTGTGCAGGCGCGGCACGATCCGCTTCAGCAGTTGCTGGCCCATAAAGTAGCCCGGATCTTCAAACACCACCTTGTCGCTGCGGCTGGCGAGGGTGTCGAGGATCAGCCGCAGGCTGCCGCTGTAGCCGCTGGTGATCAGCACCTGTTCGGCGCTGCAGGACAAGCCGCGCGAGATATTGAGATAGCTGGCGATGGCCTGACGCAGCGGATACCAGCCCAGGACGGGCGGGTTGAGCATCTCCTCCTGACGCATGGCGCGCGTCGCCTGGCCCGCCAGCAGCAGCCATTTTTTATACGGAAAGCTGTCGAGGGCAGGGATGCCGGGGCGCAGAAAACCGGCCCGCTCGCGCTGGCTGATAAGCGAGGCCGGAAGCGCTCCGGTGGGCTGTTCCGCCGGGGCAGCCCTGTCCGGCAGCAGTAAATCCGGGTTGACCCGCGTGCCGCGCGCGCCCTGGCTCACCAGATATCCTTCCCCCGTCAGAATGGCGTACGCCGTTTCGACGGTTTTACGCGCCACCTTCAGCTCTTCCGCCAGCACGCGGATGGCAGGCACCTTATCGCCCGGCTTCAGCACGCCGCGGATGATGTTGTCGCGATAGCGGGAATAAATTTCGTGATAGCCCGGCTTCATGTCCTACCTCATTTCACGCTTTTTGTATCTTTTTACTATGTCATGAACGGCGTAGATTTGCCGCATCGCATGACACATGCCGCACATAAAGAGGAAAGACAATGAGCACTCGCGTTAACCACCATAAAGCCACACCTGCCCTTGCCAACGCGCTGTCTGCCCTGAGCATGGAGGTGGCAAAAACCTCCATCGACCCGGCGCTGAAGCACCTGATCGACATTCGCGTGTCGCAGCTGAACGGCTGCACCTTCTGCCTGGATATGCATTCTAAAGAGGCCAAAATCGCCGGCGAGCGCGAGCTGCGCCTGTACCATCTGGCGGCCTGGCGCGAGTCCCCGCTGTTCAGCGCCCGGGAGAAAGCCGCGCTGGCCTTCACCGAAGCGCTGACCCAGATTGGCGTGCACGGGGTGAGCGACGCGCTGTACCGCAGCGTGGCGGAGCACTTCTCGGACGTGGAGATTTCAGAGCTGAACTTCGCCATCGTGGCGATCAACGCCTGGAACCGCCTGGGGATCACCTCCCGCATGGAACCCGGCTCGCTGGATGCGGCTTACGGGCTGAATAAGGCTAACCTGGAATAATTCCGCGCTCGCGGATCATCGTCACCAGCGCCCGTAGCCCTGGCGGAACGTGGCGATGGCCGGGGTAATACAGGCGCAGCCCGGCAAAGGGTTGCGTCCAGTCGTTTAGGACGCTCACCAGTTCTCCCCGCTCAAGCTCTTCCCGGATATACAGTTCCGGCAAAAATCCTACTCCTAATCCCGCTTTCACGGCGCGGATCGAGGCAAACAGATCGGACGTCGCAAAGCGCGGCGGTACGGCAAGGGCGTACGTTTCCCCCCGACGCGCCAGCTCCCAGCGGTAGATCCCGCCGTGGGCCATGCGCATGCCGATCCCCTGATGTGAAAGCAGATCGTCCGGCGTCTGCGGAGTACCTTGACGGGCAAAATAGTCCGGCGTGGCGGTCACCAGCTGACGGATCTCCCCGGTCAGCGGCACGGCGATCATGTCCTGCGGCACGGACTCCTCAAGGCGGATCCCCGCGTCAAAGCCTTCCGCGACGATGTCGATCATGCGCGCTTCGCTGACGGTCTCCACGCGCATCTTCGGGTAGCGGATCATAAAGTCGATCAGCAGCTGGTCCAGAAACAGGGCGCCGATATGGTTCGGCACGTTCAGACGCAGCGTACCGGCGGGTTCCCCGGTGTCGCTGTGGATCTCCTCGCTGGCGAGACGGATCGCCTGCAGGGCCGGGCCGATACGCGCCACGTAGCGCTGTCCGGCGTCGGTGAGGGCCACGCTGCGGGTGGTGCGGTTAAAGAGGCGGGTATCAAGGCGGCTCTCCAGCCCGGCGATGGCGTTGCTTACCGCCGTGGCGGACATGCCCAGCTCCTGCGCCGCGGCGCGAAAGCTGCCGCGCCGCACCACCGCCATGACCACTTCCAGCTCTGTCAGACCTGAACGATGCATAGATTATCCTGAAAATCGAAACAACCCTTGCAGCATAGCGTGGATTATCGCAACGGAGAAGCCGTGCCAGACTGTGCTCACAGAGCCTGAGGAGGTTTATATGCACACCATCGAACAGATCTTTATTAACGGCGAATTTGTTATCCCGCACGGCACCGAGTGGTTTGATTTGTACAACCCGGCGACGGCACAGGTCATCGGCCAGGTACGCCTGGCGGATGAGGTTGACGCAGCGCGCGCCATTGCGGCGGCGAAAGCAGCGTTCCCCGCGTGGTCGCAGACGACAAAGCAGGAGCGCATCGCCGCGCTGAAGCGTATGCACGCTGCCGTGGCCGCTCGTCACGACGATCTGCTGGAAGCGGTCATCGAAGAGTACGGCGCGCCCGCCTCGCGCTCGGCGTGGATGGCCAGCTATCCGGCGGAGGTGATTGCTCAGGCCATTGAGGCGCTGGAGGCGTTTGAATTCGTCACCCCTGCGGGTGCAGCCACGGTGCAGATGACCCCGCTCGGCGTAGCCGGGCTGATTACGCCGTGGAACAGCGACGCCGGATTTATCTGCGGCAAGCTGGCGGCCGCGCTGGCCGCGGGCTGTACGGCGGTCATCAAGCCGAGCGAAATGAGCTCCCTGCAAACGCAGATTGTCACCGAAGCGCTGCGCGATGCCGCCCTGCCGCCGGGCGTGTTTAACATCGTTACCGGGCGCGGCGAAACGGTCGGTGACACTATCAGCCGCCATCCGGACGTGGTCAAAATCTCGTTTACCGGCTCCACGAATACCGGCAAGGCGATCCTGCGCAACGCGGCGGAAAGCTTTAAGCGCGTGACGCTGGAGTTAGGCGGCAAATCGCCGACGATCCTGCTCGATGACGTGGATCTGGCGCAGGCGATCCCGCTTGTCATTCAGGCCGGGTTTATGAACAGCGGGCAGGCGTGTGTGGCCGGAACGCGCATTCTGGTGCCTTACTCGCGCAAGGCGGAGATCGAAACCGCGCTGGCGCATGCCGTGGCGGCGGTGCAATCCGGCGACCCGCGCGATAAATCAACGGACGTCGGCCCGATGGTCAGCGAAAAACAGTGGCAGCGGGTGCAGGGCTATATCCGCAAAGGTGTCGAAGAGGGGGCGCGCCTGCTGGCGGGCGGCGAAGGGCGACCGGACGGGACGCGAGACGGCTGGTTTGTGCGCCCGACGCTGTTTGCCGACGTGAACAATCAGATGACCATTGCCCGTGACGAGATTTTCGGCCCTGTGCTGTGCGTAATCCCCTACCGTGACGAGGCGGAGGCGATTGCCATTGCTAACGACACGGACTACGGCCTGAGTGCGATGGTGCTGGGCGACGATTTGGACCGCGCGCGCCGCGTGGCGCAGCAGATTGTCTCCGGTCGCGTGCTGGTGAACACCCTTGCTCATGAACCGAAAGCGCCGTTTGGCGGGTTTAAGCACTCCGGCGTGGGGCGCGAGATGGGCGAGTGGGGGATCCGGGCGTTTATGGAGCCGAGGTCGGTTGTGGGCTAAAGCTTCGCTCTTTACCGAAGCATTGTGCTTTTCCATCCTGCATTCTCTCCTCACCTTCACAACGGAGAGACACCCATGATTGCAGTCCTTTTCGAAGCCAAAGTCGCGCCTGCCCATCAGGCGCGCTATCTTCAACTTGCCGCAGAGCTTAAGCCTTTGCTGGCCGACATCGACGGATTTATTGATATCGAACGGTTCCAGAGCCTGACGACCGACGGCAAAATCCTGTCCCTTTCCTGGTGGCGGGACGAAGAGGCCGTCCACCGCTGGAAGCAGAACGTTTTCCATCAGGCGGCGCAGGCCGAAGGGCGGGAGACGATTTTCTCTTTCTACCGTATTCGCGTAGCGCAGCTGGTACGGGAGTACAGTTCCGAAACGGGAGGGCACGCGAATGTATGACGTTCACGTGATTTTCAGCAACGGGCCCGGCGAGCTGGCGCGCTTTGGAGAGCTGTTAGGGCGCAACGGCGTGGGGCTTGAGGGCGGCGGTGTTTTCGGTACGGAAGCCCATTTTCTGGTGGAGGACGGGGAAAAAGCCCGCCGTGTGCTGATGGAGGCCGGGTTTAGCGTGCAGGCGGTGCGCAGGCCGGTTATCAGAAAACTCAAACAGGAGCGGCCCGGCGAGTTAGGTGAAATTGCGGCGGCGCTGGCGGCACGCGGCGTGTCTGTTCTAACCCAGTACAGCGACCATGCGAATCACCTTATTCTGCTGACGGATGATGATAAGCTGGCCGCAGAGATCACCGAACCCTGGGCGGCACATGTTAAAGACAAGCTTACCGACTGATAACGGCGCGGCGCTGGAGCAGGCCATTGCGGCGGTGGCGGCGGCAATGGCCGATCCGTCGCGCGTGAAGATGCTGTGTGCGCTGATGGATGGGCGGGCGTGGACCGCCACCGAACTGAGCACCGCGGCAGACGTTGCGCCGTCGACCGCCAGCGGGCATCTCGCCCGGCTGGTGGAGGGAAAGTTGATCACCTGCCTGTCTCAGGGGCGACACCGCTACTATCGTCTGGCCGGGCACGACGTGGCGGAGCTGGTCGAACAGATGATGGGGCTCTCCTGGGGCCGCATTGCGCCGCCGGAAACCACCGCGCCGAAGGCCATGCGGGAAGCCCGAACCTGCTACGACCATCTGGCGGGTACGGTGGCGGTAAAGATCTACGATTTTATGCAGGCGGAAGGCTGGCTGGAGGCAGATGGTTCAGCGCTCACGCTGTATGGCCGGGAGCAGTTTCTGAAACTTGGGATTCCGATAAATTCTCAATCCCGTCGCAAGGCCTGCTGCGCCTGTCTGGACTGGAGCGAGCGGCGGTTTCATCTTGGCGGTGAGGCGGGCGCGGCGCTGCTTATTCATCTGGAAAGCAAAGGGTGGATCCAGCGGGTGGCGGGGTACAGGGAGGTGGTGGTGACGACATCGGGAAAAAGTGCTATTCAGCGATTTTTTAGCAGCTAAAAAACGCCCGGTGGCGCTGCGCTTACCGGGCCTACGTGTAAATCGCCTCCCGTAACGCCTTTCACAATTCCTGCTCTTTCGTCTCACGTTTCTTGATACTTACCCTGATAACTATTATCTTGGCCGCGTGTGACGAGAGGTTCCCCCATGAGCGAAGAAGAACTGTTTAGCCGCAGGCCGATGGGCATGCGGATGGCGATGATCGTGCGCCAGTGGCGTGCGGTGATCGACGACGCCATTCTCGATACCGGGTTAACCCAGTCGAGCTGGACGGTGATGATGCAGCTTCATCAGCTCGGGGATAACGTCTCAATGAGTGAGCTGGCGGAGGTGCAGGGTATTGAACTGCCGCCGCTGATGCGCACCCTGACACAGCTGGAAAAACAGGGTTACCTGCTGCGCACCACATCGCCTTATGACAAGCGCATCCGGCTTCTGACGCTGACGCCTGAGGGAAAAGCCCTATTAAAAAGGCTCACTCAGGTGATTGAGACCTATCAGGCGCGCGTATCGCAACACATCGCGCCGGAGCATATCGAGATTTTCAGCGCCACATTGAATCAAATCGCCTGCAATTTGCGGACAATCCGCGAAGAAGACAACAAGACCGAAAAATAATGACCCCTGAACAAAAGTTTGCCCGCTGGGTAAGGGTAAGTATTGCCTCTTTCCTGCTGATGTTTATCTATTTTGTCGTCGCGGATATCTGGATCCCGCTGACGCCGGACTCCACCGTGATGCGCGTGGTGACGCCGGTTTCTCCACGCGTCTCCGGCTACGTGGCGGCGGTACATGTCCACAACAACAGCCTGGTGAAGCGCGGCGATCTGCTGTTTGCGCTCGACGACACGCCGTTTCGCAATAAAGTGGAGGCGGCGCAAATCGCGCTGGAGCAGGCGCGTCTCTCTAACGAACAGCTGGACGCGCAGATCGCCGCCGCGCAGGCCAGCCTGAAAACCGCGGTGCTGACCGCGCGTAACGACAAAGTGACCTTCGACCGCTACCAGAAGCTGAGCACGTTACAGAACGTCTCGCAGGCGGATCTGGATAAGGTCCGCACCGCCTGGCAGAGCAGCGAGCAGTCCGTCAGCTCCATTCAGGCCAACATCCATAACCTGCGCATTCAGCGCGGCGAGCGGGACGAGCACCGCAACGTGACGCTGCAAAAATACCGTAACGCGCTGGATGAAGCGGAACTCAACCTCGGCTGGACGAAGGTTTACGCCCAGGCGGACGGCACGGTCAGTAACCTGCAGTTAAGCCCCGGTTTTTACGCCTCATCCGGCTCCGCCGCGCTGGCGCTGGTTAACAACCAGACCGATATCGTGGCCGATTTCCGCGAGAAGAGCCTGCGCCACACCCGTCAGGGCACCGACGCCGCCGTGGTGTTCGACGCCTTCCCGGGACAGGTGTTTCGCGCCCACGTGACCAGCAGCGACGCGGGGATCCTCGCAGGTCAGGAGGCGGTTAACGGCCAGCTCTCCCAGCCGGAGACCTCTAACCGCTGGGTACGAGACGCCCAACGCATGCGCATTCACGTCGCGCTGGATGAGGCGCTGCCGAAGCCGCTGCCAACGGGCGCACGGGCGACCGTGCAGCTCTATAACAGCGAAGGGCCGTTTGCGCGCTTCTTCTCAGGGATGCAGATCCACCTGGTGAGCCTGCTGCACTATGTCTATTAATACGCTGGCGCGGGTCTTTACCCCGCACGGCAACATCGTCTATACGGCAAACGACTTTCGCCAGACTCTGCGCATCGTCTTCGCCGGGATGATAGCCCTGAGCATATCGAGCTTCTACAACACCAGCTACGGCGTGTTTTTCGTGGTCTACCCGATCATGCTGCTGTCGCTGGTGCCGGTCTTTAACCGCCACGTGGCGAAGCAGTTTATCTTCAGCGCATCGCTGAACTGCGTCGAAATGGTGATTATCATCGGCTATCTGTCGCAATGGCCGGTCATCATGACGCTGGTGGTGTTTGCTCTGTACGTGATGCGTTTTCGCTTTATGAGCAAAGGGCCGCTGTTCCTGTTTGGCTCGATGGGTGTGGTGTGCCAGAGCGTGATGCTCAACTTTATGAGCTACCCCACCACCAGCTGGCATACGTTGCTGTTTTCCAATATCGAAGCGAGCGTGATGGCGGTGTGCCTGAGTGCGCTGATGAACTACCTGCTGCCGGACGTTGAGCCCCGCAAGCCGCCGCCGCTGATTGAGAAAGACGACGCCCGCGTGCGCCACGAGTCGCTGCTCTCCGGCAGCGTCGCGACGCTGATTTTCGTGGTGTTTCAGATTAGCGACTTAAGCGATTCGCTCTCGGCGCTGATGGCGGGGATTCTGATCCTGTTCCCGATGCACTATCGCGGCGCGGTAATGAGCTCCATCTGGCGCGTGGTCGGGGTGGTGCTGGGCTGCCTCTACATTCTGGTGGTGCAGCTTATCCTCTACGATCACAGCAGCCATATGCTGCTGATGATGCCGCTGATTGGCCTCGGGCTGGCGTTTGGCGCGCGGCTGCACGTGATGGAGAAAGTGGGCGCGGGCGTGGGGTTTTCCAGCATCACCACCATCGGCATTATGTTCGGGCAAAACATGCACCCGGACAGCGACCTGGTGTTCAGCGATCTCTATCGCATCACCTCCGTCACCTTTTCGCTGGTGGCGACGCTGACGATGGTCTTTCTGGTGCATTTGATCCTGAACCGCTTCGCCGCCACGCGCTACGTCATTCAGGGATGATAGCGTTTGCCGCCGCTGAAGCTCCAGTCCTCAGCGGCCGTAAACTGGATAACGACCATCACGTCTCCACCTTCAATCCCCATCTTCTCATTCAGTTGCGCAGCCAGCTGGCGGTAGAGGGCAGATTTCTGTTCAGTGCTCCTCGGCTTACCAGCAACGATATTAAACAGTATCGCCCCCTCCGTTCTGCCCGTGCTGAGATAGTGCCGATCAATGTATCGATCCCCGGCCGCGAAGCATTCAAAAAAATGGAATCTGTCCTGCGCGGGAACGGCGAAGGTTTCCGTCAGCGCCTGGTGCAGAATGTCCGAGATCTGCTTTTGCTGCATCTCGCTGTAGCGATCACCCGTCATGATACGAACAAACGGCATTATTGTTTCTCCTCTGCAAGGCTGCTCAGCGCGCTGACGGCGGCCGGCCAGCCTGCATAAAACGCCAGATGGGTAAACGCTTCGGCTATTTCGTCGTCCGTCACGCCGTTTTGCCGGGCGAAGTCGATATGCCAGGGAAGCTGCGCGGTGCGCCCCAGGGCTGCCAGCGCGGCAAGCGTGATCAGACTGCGGTCCCGCGGGGCCAGCTGCGGACGTTGCCAGATATCGCCAAAAAGTACTTGCTGGCTCAGTTCCGCCAGCTTAGGGGAAACCTGCGCAAGCGTGTCGCGATTCAGTGTTGTGCTCATTTTTATTCCTCCTGTCGTCTGGAAATCACTCTCGCAGGCTGCCACCATAAATAAAATCGCAATGTTCAGGACTGAATATCCTGAAAATGAGGATGATATGGATAAACGCTTTTCAGCATTAGACCTGGACGCGCTGCGCAGCTTTGTGGAGGGGATTCAGTCCGCCAGTTTTGCCGAGGCGGCGGACAGGCTGTGTCGGTCCACCTCTGCGGTCAGTGCCCAGTTAAAAAAGCTGGAGCAGCAGTGTGGCGTGGCTCTGACCGTTAAGCAGGGGCGTACGCTGGCACTGACCCGAGAGGGTGAAATTCTGCTGAGCTACGCCCGGCGCATGCTGGCATTAAATGATGAAGCGCTTCGGGCTATCAGAGGTGAATTGCTTCAGGGCGAGGTGCGGCTGGGTATGCAGGAGGACTTTGGCGAGTCCGTGATGCCGAAGGTCCTCGGCGATTTTAACAGACAGCACCCTGAGCTCCGCATGACGGCACGCGTCGATCGTAACCCGCCGCTGCTGCGTGGCGTGGCAACAAACGAACTCGATCTGGCGCTGGTCTGGCAGGAAGGTCGAGAAGGTGACTATGTGCGAAGCGAACCGCTGGTATGGATTTGCCGGTCCAGCGAGGACATTGAGCTACTTCTGCAACGAGGTGAGCCGCTGCCGCTGGTGATGTTTGACGCGCCCTGCCTCCTGCGAAGCCGGGCCATCGCGGCGCTGGATGCCGCAGGTATCCCCTGGCGTATCGCTTTTACCAGCCATAGCCTGAGCGGGCTGTGGGCGGGCGTCAGCGCGGGGCTGGGTATGACGCTCCGCACGCGTATTGGTCTGCCAGAGACGTTACAGGTCGACAACCGCCTGCTGCCAGATGCAGGAGAACTGGGGATCGCGCTGCATCAAGGGAGCGCCTCCGCCAATGCAGCTATTTCCAGCATGAAGGCGTTGATCCTCAGGACGCTCAGTGGATAAGCGTTGGGACTTGCGAGAGTAAAAACAGGATCAGGCCAATCGTCCCGCCCACCAGCGTGCCGTTGACGCGGATGAACTGCAGGTCTTTGCCGATGTTAAGCTCTATCTGGCGGGACATGTCCCTGGCGTCCCAGCTTTTGACCGTGTCGCTGATATGGCGAGTCAGGAACGCGGCGAAATCCGGCGCGACGCGGTGCGCGGCCTGCTCCAGATGCTCGTTCAGCGACGCGCGCAGGCTGGCGTCGTTAGACAGCGTTTCGCCAAACCACAGCCCGGCGTTGGCGATGCGCTGCTTCACGCGTGAGTCCTCGCTCTGCATATCCGCCTTCAGCCACTGGCGCAGGTCGGCCCACATCTCCCCCAGATAGCGGTTAAATGCCTCGTCGTTTTTCAGGTAGTGCTTGATGTTGTCGGCTTTGGCCGCCATTTCCGGGTCGTTTTTCAGGTTGTCGATAAGCTTCAGCGTGGCGCGGTCGAACGCCTGACGGATCTGGTGCGTGCGATCGTGGCTGATATCATCCAGCAGCGTGTTCACCGCGTTCGATACCATCTCTGCGCTTTGATCGCCCAGCCACTCGGTGGGCAGTACCATCGCTTTGCGCGGGTGTTCGGTCTTCAGCCAGTGGACAATCTGATCGGCAATAAAGTCACGCGTGCTTTCCCGCTGAATCAGGGTTATCAGGCGGTTGATGATCGCATCCAGCAGCACCTGGTGGCGGTTGTTTTTGGTCATGCTCTCCAGCATCACGGCGCTGGTTTCGGTGAAATCCACCTTGTCGATGGCCTTATGCACCGCGCGTTTAAGCAGGCGCTGTATGCGTCCGTCGTCGGTGAGTTCGAGAAAACCGCTCATCACCTGCATCAGATGCAGCCCGACGCGCTGGGCGTTGTCGGGCTTGCTGAACCAGGCGCCAATCATCTGCGCTGGCTCATAGCGGCGGATCAACGCGACCAGCGACTGAGTATCAAGAAACTTCTCCTGCACGAACTGGCCGAGATTGTCGCCGATCCGGTCCTTATTGCGCGGGATAATTGCCGTATGGCGCGAGATAAACGGAATGGGCACCCGGCGGAACAGCGCGACGACCGCAAACCAGTCCGCCAGCGCGCCGACCATCGCCGCCTCGGCAATGGCTTTGACGCCGCGCACCCAGAAGGTCTGCGGCAGGAACAGGGTGGTGATAAACGCCGCGGCGGCAACCAGCAGCAGCGAAAGCGCAAGGAGCTTGGCGCGTTTGAGTTCAGCGATTTTTTCCATGGGGTAAGGATAGAGGGAAGCGGGGGGAAAGTGCAAAGCAGGAGAGAAATCTTCGCACTTCAGTATCTGGAATGCGCCTTCAGAAATTGAAATTTGATGATGTCGGCTGGTTCATTTTACGAACGTTTTGTATATGCTTTTTTGTATATACAATAAAGTAAGGGTACACTATGCCAACGGAGTTTGAATGGGATACCAACAAAGCGAAAAGCAATCTAATTAAGCATGGGATCCGCTTTGAAGAGGCTGTTCTGGTGTTTGACGATCCTTACCATTTATCTTTGCAGGATCGTCATGAAAATGGAGAGTTCCGTTGGCAGACCATTGGCCTTGTACATGGTCTAATTGTCATTATGGTCGCACACACGGTACGTTTTGAAAGTGGTGACGAAGTCATTCGAATCATTAGCGCGCGAAAGGCGGACCGTAAAGAGAGGAGCCGTTATGAGCATTGTTAAACATAAACGCGGGAGTGCGCCTGAGGTTAGTGCTCGTCGTGAGGCTGAGCTCAAAGCACTAGCCGCAAAATCGGAAGCAGAGATTGATTACAGCGATATCCCTGCTACGGGGGATGAACAGTGGTCAGGGGCAGTGCGAGGGAAGTTCTATCGACCCCTCAAAACTCAGGCGTCGGTACGCATTGACGCTGACGTGATGGAGTGGCTTAAACGGCCTGGCAAAGGTTACCAGACGCGGCTCAATGCCATTTTACGTGAAGCAATGCTGCGCGATCAAAACAAAAAATAAGCAACGGGCAGCATCAGGCTGCCCGCTATCTCAGCGTATATTTTCCACTAACCGCCATTGCACCTACCTTCCAACCTCGATTAGCCCCGGCTCCCACTTCAGCGAACCGCCCGGCACTGCTTAACTCAGAACCTTCCGGATATACCCAACTTTACGTCCACAGCCAGTCATGTTGACTACCCTTAATACCCTAAGCGGTAAAACATGGAGATTCGATATGGCTTATCAGACAGTAAATCCTGCCACTAACCAGCTCATCAAAGAATACCCCTCACATACCGACGCGGATATCGAAGCGGCGCTCAAGGCGGCCGATGCGCTTTACCATTCGGACTGGGCGAAAGGCGACATCAGCCAGCGTCTGCCGGTGCTGCATAAGCTCGCCGACCTGATCGACGAGCGCGTGGAGGATCTGGCGAAGATTGCCAGCCAGGAGATGGGTAAGCTCATCGAACAAAGCCGCGGCGAGGTGAAGCTGTGCGCGCAGATCGCCCGCTACTACGCCGACAACGCGAAGCAGTTCCTCGCCCCGGTGAAGTACGACTCTGAACTCGGGGAAGCGTGGGTGGAGCATCACCCCATTGGCGTGCTGATGGCCGTCGAGCCGTGGAACTTCCCGTACTACCAGCTGATGCGCGTTCTGGCGCCAAACCTGGCGGCGGGTAACCCGGTGATCGCCAAACATGCCAGCATCGTGCCGCACTGCGCCGAAACGTTTGCACATCTGGTGCGCGAGGCGGGCGCGCCGGAAGGGGCGTGGACCAACCTGTTTATCTCGTCTGAACAGGTGGCGAATATCATCGCAGACGATCGCGTGCAGGGCGCAGCGCTAACCGGTTCTGAAAAGGCAGGCAGCGTGGTGGCCGCGCAGGCGGCGAAGCATATCAAGAAATCCACACTCGAGCTGGGCGGTAACGACGTGTTCGTGGTGCTGGACGATGCGGACCTGGATAAAGCCGTTAAGATTGGCGTGAATGCCCGACTCAACAACGCCGGGCAGGTTTGTACCGCGGCGAAGCGCTTTATCCTGCACGAGAAAATTGCTGACGCGTTCCTCAGCAAATTTACCGAGGCGTTTAAGCAGGTGAAGATTGGCGATCCGCTGGACGAGAGCACCACGCTGGGGCCGCTCTCTTCCAAAGATGCGCTGGAAACGCTGACCAAACAGGTTAACGAGGCGGTGAAAAGCGGTGCCACGCTGCACTATGGCGGCAAGCCGGTGCAGCGCGACGGTAGCTTCTTCGAACCGACGATCCTGACGAATATCTCCCGCGACAACCCGGCGTACTTCGAAGAGTTCTTCGGCCCGGTGGCGCAGATGTACGTGGTGAAAAACGACGACGAGGCGGTCGCGCTGGCGAACGACTCCCACTACGGCCTGGGCGGGGCGGTGTTCAGCCAGGACATCGAGCGCGCGAAGAAAATGGCGTCGCGGATCGAGACCGGGATGGTGTACATCAACTGGCTCACCGATACCGCAGCAGAGCTGCCGTTCGGCGGCGTGAAGCGCTCCGGCTACGGACGCGAGCTGTCGGATCTGGGGATCAAAGAGTTTGTGAACCAGAAGCTGGTGGTGGTGCGTCAGTAAGCGGTCATAAAAAACCTGCCGGTCGGCAGGTTTTTTTTCAGTTGATTACTGGACTTCGATCTTGTCCCAGCCGCTTTTGAACATGCAGCTGTCGACTAACGTATCCCGGCGATATTCATTCGCGTCTTCAACCGTGTAGCTCGTGGAAATATCCTTTTTCTTGTTCTTTTTGTCCGTTTTTTCGGAGCTCGAACCGGTCACCACGTTGTCCGGGGGCAAATCAATCAGCGCCTGCGCTTCGCATTCCGTGAGCTTTTTATTCATCTCAGCGTCGCTGACGCCCGGTTTTACCCATTTGTACTGGACGCAGCCGGTGAGCATCAGCGTGAGGCTCAGAACGCAAAGCGCGGTAATGCGGTGTTTCATCAGAAGGTCACTCCACCGCCTACATATGCGCCGTCAATCAGCGTGTGGCCAGGACGACCGTCTTTGCCGTCCACGCTTACGTGGCGGTAGCCCACTTTCAGGGTTACTGGCGTAATCGGCGTCCAGCTTACGCCGCCGTTGGCTTCCACGTAGTTTTTCACGCTGTTGTTCAGGCCTTCTGGTGCCACATAGCCTTCACCGTAAACGTGGATGCTGTCGGTCAGGGCAACGTTTACGCCACCGCCAATCGGGAACGCCACGCCGTTATCGCCTTTTTTCGGGCCGATGTAGATGGCCTTTGCGCCCGCGTTCAGCATTACCGGGCCAAGACCCAGGTTATAGCCTGCGCCCACGCCACCTGTCTGGGTACCATCATCGGTGTTTTTCAGCCAGTTGCTTTCGAGATAAACACCGGATGAGGATTTGCCCATTTCCAGGTTGAGGTTAGTAAAGTTTTTACCCTGCTCAACGCTGCCGCCCATTGCCAGTGCGGAACCCGAGAAGGCGGTCAGCGCAGAAAGAAGAAGGATATTCAGTTTTTTCATGTTTCATGCCTCGTCATCAAATTAATCTGAGGGCACCTTAACAAGCGATGTTTATGACTGCAAATGTGATGCAAATCGACTTTTCATGCTGTAATTGTTAATTTTTTTATTTTTATTTGTAACGCTGAAGTTGGGTTGTGGGGGTGTCAATGCGCAAATTTCAGGCGTTGAGGAACAGTTTACTTTTTTGACTAAACGAAATCTGAACGAGCCGGGGAAAGTGATTTGACATGCATTAATTATTTTTCTAATAATTTCCAATTCCATTTCTAAAATCACATAAAAAAACAAATTTTTACATATTTGTGGTCAATATTCGCTCAGATGCCAGGCCGCGTTTCCTTTCCATGTCATTTTTCTGACACGTTTGTTCATTACGTTGTGGGCTTCACTTTCTGGATGCTAACAATATGAAAAGAAAAATCATTCCTGTGCTTATCGGTTGTGCGCTCTCTTTCTCTGGCCTGGCGGCGCAGCCCACCGCTGAGCGCTATGTCGTCAGCTTCCCCGACGGCTCACACGTGAAATACAGCGGCGCGTTTGCCAGCGCGTTTCCGAATGGTCTCCCGGTAGGGATTGGCTCCGGGCTGCTGTTTACGGGCAAGCAGGGCGATGCCCTGATCTTTGCAACCGTGACCGATCGCGGTCCAAACGCAGATGCGCCAAAAATGGGTAAAAACGAAGCCAAAATTTTTGTCACGCCGGATTTCGCGCCGCTGCTGATGACCATCCGCGTCCAGAACGGCAAAGCTGAGGCTGTCGACGCCCGTCCGTTGCATGATGATAAAGGCGAGATTAACGGCCTGCCGCTGCAAAGCGGCGTGATTGGCTCCACCAATGAGGTGGCGTTCAGCGATACCCTTAAGATCCTGAAAGGTGACAACCGCGGGCTGGACACGGAAGGCATCACCCCGGACGGCAAAGGCGGCTACTGGCTGTGCGACGAGTATGGCCCGTTCCTGATTAACGTCGACAGCAAAGGGAAAATTCTGGCGATCCACGGGCCGCAGGCGGCAGAAGGGGAAAAATCCATCGCGGGCGGTCTGCCAAACATTATCAAATGGCGCCAGCCGAACCGGGGCTTTGAAGGCCTGACCCGGATGCCGGACGGGCGGATTATCGCCGCCGTGCAAAGCACGCTGGATATCGACGGCAAGAGCAAAAAGCAGGCGCTGTTTACGCGTCTGGTGAGCTTCGACCCGGCAACCGGGAAAACGGCCATGTACGGCTACCCCATCGACAGCGCGGCTTACGATAAAAACAGCGATGCCAAAATCGGCGACATCGTGGCGCTGGATGACCAGCACATCCTGCTAATTGAGCAGGGTGAGGATAAAAACGACGCGATGCGTAACCTCATCTACAAGGTGGATCTCAGCAAGGCGAGTGACCTGACCGCCTTCGACAAGCCGGGCGAGTACCCGGAGTTTGATGATGAGAAAACCCTGGCGCAGCGCGGCATTGACCTTGCTGCAAAAACGCAGGTTGTCGATCTGCGCGCGCTGGGCTGGCAGCAGGAGAAGGCTGAAGGGCTGGCGCTAATCGACAGCAAAACGCTTGCGGTGGCGAACGATAACGACTTTGGCGTGAAGGTGGCGATGCAGCACCCGGTCGAGGGCAAAAAGCTCAAGGATTATCGGGTGAACGCGGAGGGCACGCTGACGCTGGATGATAAACCGGTGGAAACCACGCTCAGCGTGAAGCCGCTGAAGAAGCCGGAGTCGGACAGCGAGCTGTGGATTGTGACGCTGCCGGAGGCGGTGAAATAATACCAGGGCTTACCCCTCACCCTAACCCTCTCCCCAAAGGGGAGAGGGGATGTCCGCTGCTTACTGGGCAGCTAGACCGTCTTAACGCTCTTTTCCCAGGTCTCGACCAGATGATCGCGCAGACTTCCGGTTCCGTGCATGGTCACCAGAAGATTCTGGCGCGCGCGGGTAAATCCGACATACAGTCGCTTAATATCGTCGCTCAAATCTTCTTCATCCCTTTCCTTTGCGGCATCCATAATGGCGACCGATTGAAATTCAAGACCCTTACTGCTTGGCAGCGGCATGACGCAGAGGAAATCATTCTGTGGTGACCAGTGTTTTTTATCATCGCTGGAGACAATCATCTGGTAGGGGATCTTGCGGGCTTCGAGCCTTGGTCCGAGCATACCCGAAATGCTGTAAGTTGAGGGGCAGAGTATAGCGATTTCCGACCAGGCAACCCCCTGTTGTCGCTGCTCAGTGACCCAATCCAGAACACGTGTAATCTCCTCGTCCTGATTATCAAAGCTTGCCAGCGCCGGATAGTTTCCGGACAGTCCACCTGCGGCGGGCAGCTGGTATTTGAGGGAATCTTCAATGTGATTATTGAGATAATTAAAAGCAATACTGCTGGCAAAATGGAGTATTTGCCGGGTGTTGCGATAATTGGTATCCAGAATAGTGGTGCGGCCCTGCGCCTTTATATCGACGCTGGAAAGGGTAAAATCGAGAGCTTTCTTTTTCTGATAAATTGACTGAGCGTCATCGTAGAGGAAAAGCAGGGAGCTATCTTTATCGTCCGGCATCTTAGCGAGGATTCTTAGCCATTCCGGCTTAAAATCATGTCCTTCATCTATCAAAACGGCACTGTATTGTTCCGGTTTGATAATGCCCTCTTCAAATGCCACCGTCAGCGCATTTTCCATCAGCTCAATAAAGTTTTTGTTCCTGGGGGGAAGACGTCGATGCGCGTTTAATTGTTGATAACACCAGGCGTGAAAATGGATAACCTCGACAGGAAGCCTCAGGCTGTGCTGTTCGAGCTGCGCTTTGAGCTTTTTGGCCAGCGTAATGTTGTAGCAAATCACCAGTATCGGTTTGGTGTTTTCTATATTGTTGGCGAGCTCGATGCAGCGGTGATACAAAATGAGCGTTTTGCCTGATCCTGCCACACCATGAATGACCCGGTGTCCCGTCCCCATACTTCTGGCGAGTTGTTCCTGGTTCCTGTCCATCATGCATACCACATCAGGGGTGTGAAACGTAAAATTATCCAGGTCAACCCGCGTGACCGATGGGTTAATGCGGACATCGGGATAAAGATGCCATCGGATGCGGTCGAGTTGCTGTGGTGTTGTGTGATGAATAAAGCGATGTTTGAGGAGGGATTCGAGCCGGGCGGAGATTTGTTCTCGGGTCATAAACTCGGTCAGCTCATCTTTGCAAATCACCTGGCTGGCGGGCAGTATTTCTTCTAACGCTTCGGGAGTAAAACCCTTTTCCAGCTGTGCCCGGGTGATGTTGCTCAAATAAACACCGTATCCATACGGCATAATAAAGCTGCCTTCATAATCCCCTTGTTGTTGACGAAGCAGAGGATCGTTTTTCAGACTGTCAATGGTGTTAAAGGTATATTGTCGAACTTGTTCGAGTGGGTTTTTCAACGGCTCAACGCCGTTTTTTGTTTCATAGTGAATATGCGTTTTGTTGGCCGACTTTATTTTTGTGATAAACCAGTCTTTGACTTCTATAAACAGCAAACCTTTTTCGGGGGCGAGAATCACAAAGTCAGGATGCTCTTGATTATCGCCCATTCGGGTGTCATACCAGCAGGTACACTGTTCGCTGAGGCCTCCTTCCAGGATTCTTGCCAGCCTTTTTTCTCCAGCCGTGATTTTCTCGCTACAGCTGCTGATTGTGGGAATAATGAGTGCCATGTGATGCCTACCAATTCATGAATAGAATAACTCTGCGCAATTAATATTGTCGTGAATATTAATCTAAGCAGGATTTCATTATTGTTAAGGACATTAACAGACAATATTGCAAACTGAAAGAGTGAAGCGCGGAATTTGCTTTAGGGGAACGCGCTCCCTTACAGGATTATAAGGGAGCAATTGTTTATTTTTTCAGACCCACGAACGCTGCCCGGATTTCTTCTTCCGGCAGCTGGATACCAATAAACACCATCACGCTGTGCGGCGCTTCATCGCCCCACGGTCTGTCCCAGTCGGCGCTGTACAGGCGCTGCACGCCCTGGAACAGCAGGCGGTTTGGCTCACCGTCGATCCACAGCATTCCTTTGTAGCGCAGCAGCTTGTCGGCAAACGACAGCAGCAGGTTTTCCATCACGCGCGAAACTTCGCTGATGTCCACCGGGTAGTCCAGCTCCACCACAATCGACGCCACGTCGTTTTGCTTGTCTCCCATAAAGTGGAAGAGCGGTTTCGTGGTGACGTTCTCCTCCAGCATAAAGCCGTTGGTGTTAAATAGCTGGGACAGATCTATGTCGCCATGCGTCACCGTGTAAATCGGCGCGCGGGAGTTGATGCGCGTCAGGCGCTCGCGCAGTTTTTCGCTTCCGCCCGCCACGTCGGTTTTGGTCAGCAGGATGCGGTCGGCGTAGCCTACCTGGGACTGGGCGATGGTGAACTGGTTCATTTGCTCGTCGGCGTGGACCGCGTCGACCAGGGCAATCACGCCGTCCAGCAGGTAGCGTTGGCAGAGGATCGCGTGAGAGAAAAAGGTCTGAATAATCGGGCCGGGGTCGGCCATGCCGGTGCACTCGATCACCAGGCGGTCGAAGTCGATGTCACCGCGGTCGTGGCTGTCGAGCAGGTCCAGCAGGGCGTCTTCTAATTCGTTAGAGCGGGTGCAGCAGATGCAGCCGTTGGTCAGGGTTTTGATCTGCGTGGCGCGGTCGCCGATTAATTGATCGTCAACGGAGACTTCGCCAAATTCGTTTTCGATGACGGCGATTTTGAAGCCGTGCTGTTCATTCAGGATGTGGCGCAGCAGGGTTGTTTTACCAGCGCCGAGGAAACCGGTCAGCAGGGTAACGGCAATCGGGGTCATGGTTTCTCCTTTAGCAGCAGCGGACGCCGCCTTCTCCACTTCCGCCGTAGCGCGCTTCCTGCCGCTCGCGGAAGAATTCAGTGTAGGTCATGTACGGCTTATCCGGATGGTTGGTTTTCATATGCTCAACGTAGTTGTCATAGTCCGGAATGCCAATCAGCATTTTCGCCGCCTGACCGAGGTATTTTTTTGCTTCGCCTAAATTACCAAACATAACGTGTCCTGATAAGAAAAAGCCCGGTAGCGCACAGCGATCCGGGCCTACAGTACCGTTGTAGGGCGGGTCAGCGCAGCGCCACCCGCCATTGTTTTAGTGGTGTGAAGAGGTCTTCACGCCGCCTTCCGGTACCGGCACGTACGGGGTTTCTTTATCCGTACGGCCTTCGGTGTTGCGCACTTTCATCCAGGTTTTGATGCCGTAGAAGATAATGCTGTACACCACCACCAGGAACAGAATGCTCAGACCCGCGTTGGTGTAGTTGTTCACCACGATATGGTTCATGTTGGCAATCTGCTGCGCGGTCAGATCCGCGCCGCCTGCGGCAATCTTCTCTTTGTACTGGTTAGCCATGAAGAAGAAGCCTTCAAGCTGCGGGTTGGTGCTGAACAGCTTCAGGCCCAGCGCCCAGGTGGTGCAGAGCAGCAGCCACAGCGCAGGAACGACGGTTACCCAGATGTATTTGGTGCGTTTCATCTTCACGAGGACGACGGTACCGAGCACCAGGGCAACGGCGGCCAGCATCTGATTAGAGATACCGAACAGCGGCCACAGGCTCTTCACGCCGCCGAGCGGGTCGACTACACCCTGATACAGCAGGTAGCCCCACAGGCCCACGCAGCCAGCCGTACCGAGCACGCCTGCCACCAGAGAGTCGGTTTTCTTCAGGAACGGCACGAAGTTACCGAGCAGGTCCTGCAGCATGAAGCGGCCCGCACGGGTACCGGCATCCAGCGCGGTGAGGATGAACAGCGCTTCAAACAGAATACCGAAGTGGTACCAGAAGCCCATGTCCGCCCACGGCAGCACTTTGTGGAACACGTGTGCAATACCCACGGCCAGCGTCGGTGCGCCACCTGCGCGGTTCAGCACGGACGGTTCGCCGATGTCTTTCGCGGTCTGCATGATCTGCTCAGGCGAGATCACGAAGCCCCAGGAGCTGACGGTCGCCGCCGCGTGTGCGCTGGCGTCTTTCAGCTGCGCCAGAATCAGCGCGGTATTTTCCCCGCCCATCTCATGCAGGTTTGGCATGGTGATGCCCAGACCCGCTGGCGGCGTGTTCATCGCAAAATACAGGCCCGGCTCGATAATCGACGCCGCAACCAGCGCCATGATCGCCACGAAGGACTCCATCAGCATTGCGCCGTAACCGATAAAGCGCGCGTCGGTTTCGTTAGCCATCAGCTTCGGCGTGGTGCCGGAGGCGATCAGCGCGTGGAAGCCAGACACGGCACCGCAGGCGATGGTAATAAACAGGAACGGGAACAGGGCGCCTTTCCACAGCGGACCGGTGCCGTCGATGTACTGGGTCACCGCTGGCATTTTCAGCTCAGGGTTGATGATCACAATCCCGATCGCCAGCCCGACGATGACGCCGATTTTCAGGAAGGTCGCCAGGTAGTCACGCGGAGCCAGAATCAGCCACACCGGCAGCAGGGCAGAGATAAACGCGTACCCGATCAGCGCGAAGGTGATGGTGGTGTCTTTAAAGGTCAGCGCCGGGCCCCAGTACGGATCGTGGGCAATCACGCCGCCGAAGTAGATGGAGGCGACCAGCAGCACGATACCGATGACCGACACTTCACCCACGCGGCCAGGGCGCAGGAAGCGCATATAGATGCCCATGAACAGCGCAATCGGTACGGTAGAACAGACGGTGAAGACGCCCCACGGACTTTCGGCCAGCGCTTTCACCACGATCAGCGCCAGCACCGCGAGGATGATGATCATGATCAGGAAGCAGCCGAAGAGGGCGATAGTGCCCGGCACGCGGCCCATCTCTTCTTTGATCATCTCACCCAGCGACGAACCGTTACGGCGCGAGGAGATAAACAGCACCATAAAGTCCTGCACCGCACCCGCCAGCACCACGCCCGCCAGCAGCCAGAGCGTACCTGGCAGGTAGCCCATTTGCGCGGCCAGTACCGGGCCAACCAGCGGGCCAGCACCGGCGATAGCGGCAAAGTGGTGACCAAACAGCACGTAGCGGTTGGTTGGCACGTAGTTCAGACCGTCATTGTTAATGACCGCCGGGGTGGCGCGCGTCGGGTCGAGCTTCATGACCTTCTGCGCGATGTACAAGCTGTAGTAGCGATAAGCCACAAGATAGACGGAGACCGACGCGACCACGATCCACAGGGCGCTTACGTGTTCGCCCCGGCGTAATGCGACAATCGCCAGACAAAAAGCGCCGAGGATCCCGAGTAAGGCCCAGGGCACGTGCTTAAGTAGTTTTTTAGTATCCATAGTAAGACCTGGTTTTTTATGTAAAGAAAAAAGGGTCAGGGTTCGTTGTGAGGAGGTATTGATTAATGCTGGAGCGATCGTGCCAGATCCGCGCGCGTGTAAAGGACGGTAAATGAGTGAGTGGTTGAAAGTGCCGGGTGAGCGGTCAAAGGACGCGGCGAGTGGTTCAGGCCCGCCGCTGGTGGTGAAAATTATGTGATTGAGATCACGTGGTTTTCTGGGCTGCATTCCATCGTCAGGTAGTTTTCCAGCGTCTTTATGAGCTTCTCCTTCAGCCAGTACGGTTCCAGAATCTGAATGTTCGGCAGCCAGTAGAACAGCAGCGGCAGGATCTGATTTTCGTGTGCCGCCTGGCAGCGCAGCGTGACGCCGCCGCGCCGCTCCTCCAGCAGCTCCTGTTCCGGCAGAAGATCGCGGCGCAGGAAGTAATGTGAAATATTATCTTTGATGAATATTTTCACTGTGAAAGTATTTTCTGACACCCACGGGTCGAGGCTTTTTTCCAGCAGTTCACGCACATTTTCTTCTGGGGTAAAAACGGTTTTTTGAATATCAAACCAGCTAATCTGACTCAATGAAAAGGATTTCAACCGGCTATTTTCGGTAGCTTGTAAATACCATATGTTTTTTTTGTTAATGAGTTTATAGGGATTAATCAGACGGGTTTTGCCCTTATAAACAATCTGGCAGACATTATGGTTCTTAATTGATTTTTCAATTTTCGCTAAATGGCGGCGGATATCACGCTGTACCGTGTGCTCTGCGTCATTACCGAGGATAAGAATATGGTTTTCGTCAACGCGCGTTTCCAGCTTTTGCCAAAATTCGGTATTTCTTTCAGGGAAAAAATTGTCAGCATTCAGAAAGTTAGCCAGAGTATGATGTAACCCTGGGCCGCCGGGAGATTGCGCCGAATGGATCAGCCGATATAGCCCATTACCGGTATGTTCAACAATGGGCGAGAGCGCATTTAAATCCCGGTAGACGGTACGCTCGGTAATTTTAAATTTTTCCATTAACGCACTGCGGTTCACCACACCGTGTAAATGTAGCTCAAGGAGAATATCGACCAGACGTTCAGCCGAGCGGCTCCGCGTCGTTTTAGCCATAAGGTCTTCCTGTATATTAGGTATGCGCTGAATCATGCGGGTAGCCCTGACCAGAGATGTCAGTATTCAGGCACACAAAATTTATCTTATGGTTATATAACGGCGTGATTTAGCGGAAACCTTAGGAGTTTTTGCAGAAAGCGGCGCTGGCCGGAAAAGGCCAGCGCGGGAGGGCGTTAAACGGTAGCTTCAAGCTCCATCATGACCGGGTGGAAACGGCGTTTGAAGTAGATCAGGCCGTGTCCCGCGTCGCTCAGAATGATGTTTTTCACTTCGACAAGATAAACCAGATGCGTGCCGATGGTTTGTACCTGGCTAATCTCGCCTTCGAGGCTCGCCAGCGCGCCTTTCAGCACCGGCTGCCCCAGCGGGCCTTTCTGCCAGCAGGAGAGGGCAAAGCGCTCCTCCATGGCCATCCCCGTCATCCCGGCGAAGTGGCGGGCCATGATCTCCTGCTCGTGGTTCAGCACGTTGATGCACAGCTTGCCGTTGCCCTGAAAGACCGGGTTCATGGCGCTGTTGGCGTTGATGCAGACCATCACCGACGGTGGGGTGTCCGTCACCGAGCAGACGGCGGTAGCGGTAATGCCGCAGCGGCCCGACTCGCCCTCGGTGGTGACCACGTTGACCGCCGCCGACAGGCTGCTCATTGCGTCGCGAAAACGCAGGCGTTGTTCATCTGAATGCATTGCAACCTCCCGCTGCGCTATTTCAGCAGCTTATCCAGCATGTTGATATCGGTGTTGTTGTGCAGGTGCGGTACCGTCCAGCCGTGCTGGTCGTACTCGGACATGCAGCGGTCGACCATTGCCATCATCTTGTCCATGTTCCCGGAGCTTTGCGCCTGACGCAGACACTGCAGGCGGATCTCATCCTGGCTGCCGGAGTAGTTGATTTCGTACAGCTCGTGACGGCCACCAAACTCGCTGCCGATGGCGTCCCACATCAGCTTTAAAATCTTGATGCGTTCGACGTGATCCATACCGTTAGATCCGCGCACGTACTTCGCCAGATACTGATCGATCTGCGGGTTGTTCAGATCCCGGGCGCTGGACGGCAGGTAGATCAGCCCGGAGGTGACGTTACGCTCGATGATGTTCTTGATCTTCGCGTAGGCCATCGGGGCCATGACGCGGTAGGTCTGCAGCGCCGCGTGATCCGGCAGATACGCGCCATTCACCCACGGGGTGGCTTCGGAGCACATGGAGTCGCTCAGCGCCCAGAACATATTGCGCCAGGCCACCACTTCGCCGAGATCCGCCTGCACGCCGCGGAACTCCAGGGTGCCGGTGCACTCAAGGGATTTTTTCAGCAGGGCGGTGATGAAGTCGAGCTTCACCGCCAGGCGCACGCAGGCCTGCAGCGGGTACATCCGCGCAAAGCCGCCTTCCATCGTCCAGCGACGGCAGCGGTCGAAATCGCGGTAAATCAGCACGTTTTCCCACGGGATCAGCACGTTATCCATCACCAGAATCGCGTCGTTCTCGTCGAAGCGGCTGGAGAGCGGGTAGTCATACGGGGAGCCGGTTGCGCCTGCCACCATCTCGTAAGAGGCGCGGGAGATCAGCTTCACGCCTTCGGCATCCATCGGCGCGACGAACATCAGCGCGAAGTCCGGGTTTTCGCCCATCACCTGCGCGGAGCCGAAGCCGATCATGTTGTAGTGGGTCAGCGCCGAGTTGGTTGCGACGACTTTCGCACCGCTGACGATAATCCCGGCATCGGTCTCTTTCTCCAGCTTGATGTAGACGTCCTTCACCTCGTCCGCCGGCTTGTGGCGGTCGATCGGCGGGTTCACGATGGCGTGGTTGAAGTACAGGCCGGTTTCCTGGATGCGGGTGTACCAGTTACGGGCGTTCTGCTCGAACTGGCCGTAGAAGGCCGGATTAGCGCCGAGCGCGCAGCCGAACGCGGCCTTGTAGTCCGGCGTGCGGCCCATCCAGCCGTAGCTCAGACGCGACCACTCGGCGATGGCGTCACGCTGCTGGCGCAGATCGTCGGCGCTTTTCGCCACGCGGAAGAACTTGTGGGTGTAGCCGCCGCTGCCGGTGTCGGTGCCCCAGCACAGCGTGTCCTGCATGTCCGGCTTGTGCAGGGCGTCGTACATCTGCGCGATGGAGGCCGCCGCGTTGCGAAACGCCGGATGGGTGGTGACGTCTTTAACGCGCTCGCCGTAGATATAAATCTCACGGCCGTCCTGCAGACTTTTTAAATACTCTTCACCGGTTAACGGACGTTTGGCATCAGCGCGGAACTCTTCAGGCTTCATAGGGACCTCGTATCGGAATAGTGTTGTTAAATTTATGTTTTGTTTTTGTTGTTTAATTGAAGCCTGAGAGGGGCGTAACGTGAAGGGACGATTAGGACAACGGCGGGTACTTTTCGGGTGGTGAGGGGATTTGTGATCTGTGCGGGTTTTCGGCGGGTGGCGCTGCGCTTACCCGCCCTACGAACCGTGATGTGTTCAGGAAATCGGTACTTTCTGCGCCCGATACGCACTCGGCGAGCAGCCCGTCAGACGATTGAAAAACCGGGCGAAATAGGCTGGATCTTTAAACCCCAGCTGCCAGGCAATTTCGCTCACTGTGCTGTCGGAAAACAGCAGCAGGCGTCTGGCCTCGCGCAGCTGGCGGTCGAAGATCAGCCGCTTCGGCGGGCGGTTGGCGAAGCGGCGGCAGATGTCGGTCAGGCGGGATTCGGTGAGGTGCAGCTCGCTGGCGTATTCCGGCACCGTCCAGTGTTCGTGGTAATGCACGTCAATCAGCTGATTGAAGCGCTGGAACAGCTTCAGCTCACCGCGCATGCCGCTGGCCGCGTGGTCGTCGAGCTTCGCGTTGCGCAGCAGCAGGGTAAACACCGCCTGCGCCAGCAGAACCAGCGTGTGCTCGCGCCCCGGCAGCTGCTCCGTGGATTCCCGGGCGATCAGCTGCCAGTAGTGCTTCAGCGCCGTCAGCTCGTCAGGTTTGTCGGCAAGCGACAGGCAGATCCCCGGCAGGCCGAACGCTTCCCGCGTGCCGGGGTAGAGCACCTCCAGCAGCGGCCAGATCAGATCCTCGCGCACCGTCAGCACGTGCCCGTCGCTGTCGGATTCGGTGATAAACGCGTGCGGCACCGACGGCGGCGTGAGGACGAACAGCGGGGCCTGCACCGAGTAGCGGTGATCGTCGAGCTGGAGCTCAATCTGCCCGGTATCGAGAAAGTGCATCTAAAAATACTGGTCGTGACGATGCGCCTGCATGTCGCGGCCAAAAAAGGCCGCCATGCGGGCAAACGACTGGTAGTGCACATCGTCGGTGCCCAGACTCTCGTCGTACTCCTTGCGGATATCAATGTTGGCGATGGGGCTCTGGCACATGATCGTTCCTCTGTTGATCCCGCTGCGTCATCGGAATGCGCGTCAGCACCAGCGCGCCCACCACCAGCAGCCCGGCCACAAACCACAGCCCGGAGCTGAAGCTGCCGGTGGCGTCGCGCAGAATACCAATCAGCAACGGGCTGACGGCAGAGCCGACGTTGCCGATGGCGTTGATCACCGCCAGCGCCACCGCGCGGGACTGCAGGCTAATAACCTGGTCCGGCGTGGTCCAGAATATCGCCATGGCGGTAAACGATCCGGTTGAGGCCATGATGATGCCAAGCAACTGGATCAGGCTGTGATCGGTCGCGGAGGCCAGCATCCATCCCGCCGCTGCAAACAGGTACGGCAGGATGGTGTGCTTTTTTCGCTCTTTCAGCCTGTCGGAGCGGCGACTCCACCAGATCATCCCGAGGATGGTGCAAAACTGCGGGATCGCCGCCAGCAGGCCAATCACGATATTGCTGCTGCCGGTGTTGAAGCTTTGCAGGATCTGCGGCGTCCAGATGTTGATCGCACTCAGCGTATTGGTCAGACAGAAGTAGGCCAGCGTGTAGAGCAGCACGGCGGGCGTAAGCACCTCACGCAGCGTCGATCGCGGCGTGACGGCATGCGCAATGGCCATTTCCTGCTCGCGGGCGATCATCGTTTTCAGCGCCTGCTTTTCGTCTTCATCCAGCCAGGTAGCCTGATCCGGCGTGTCGTTGAGGTAAAACCAGGTCACCACGCCGAGCACCACCGACGGCAGCCCCTCCAGCAGGAACAGCCACTGCCAGCCTTTCAGGTTCCACAGCCCGTCCATCGCCAGAATGTACCCGGAGAGGATCGAGCCGAGCATCATGGTCACCGGCATGGCGATCATAAACAGCGCGTTGGCGCGGGCGCGGTGATAGGCCGGGAACCACCAGGTAAGATAGACCAGGATCCCCGGCAGGAAACCGGCTTCGGCGATGCCCACCAGCATTCGCAGCACATAGAGGGTTTCCGGGCTGGTGGCGAACATGGTGCAGGTGGAGGCGATGCCCCACACCACCATGATCCCGGCGATCCAGCGGCGTGCGCCGATCTTCGCCAGCATGATGTTGCTCGGGATCCCGCACAGCACGTAGGTGACGTAAAACAGCGTCGCGGCGAGGCCAAACATGGTCGACGTGAGGCCCAGATCTTTGCCCATCGTCAGCCCGGCAAAGCCGATGTTGATGCGATCGAGAAACGAAAAAACGAACAGGATAAAGAGAAACACGATCAAACGACGGAACAGCTTGTTGATCACGCGATGTTCTATAGCTTTCTTATCTTGCAGGGTTGAGGTCGTCATGCTGCGCTCCAGATCTTACGTTTAGTAGACGGATTTATTGTTATTTACTGACGTAACCGGTTGTTCGATAAAGCGCGCCGCCAGCGCTTCGGCGCTACGGGCGAGCAGGGTGGTGTCGACGCCAACGGCGACAAACCGTGCGCCGAGTTCAAGGTAGCGTTTCGCCAGCTGTTCGTTCGCCATCAGGATGCCGGGGGCTTTACCCGCCGCACGGATCTGCGCGATCGCCTGCTCGATGGCGGCCTGCACTTCCGGGTGCTGCGGGTTACCCGCAAAGCCCATGTCGGCGCTCAGATCCGCCGGGCCGATAAACACGCCGTCGACGCCTTCCACGTCCAGGATCTGCGGCAGGTTTTTCAGCGCCTCGCGGGTTTCAATCTGCACCAGCACGCACATAGCGTCGTTAGCCTGCTGCAGGTAATCCGGGATGCGGTTCCAGCGTGAGGCGCGCGCCAGGGCACTGCCGACGCCGCGAATACCCGCAGGCGGGTAGCGGGTGGCACTCACCGCCAGCCGCGCTTCGTTGGCGTTTTGCACCATCGGCACCAGCAGGGTTTGCGCGCCCACGTCCAGCAGCTGTTTGATCTGCACCGGATCGTTCCACGACGGGCGTACCACCGGCTGGCTGGGATAAGGGGCGATGGCCTGTAATTGGGTTAACACGGTTTGCACACTGTTCGGCGCGTGCTCGCCGTCGATCAGCAGCCAGTCGAAGCCTGCCCCCGCCAGCAGCTCGGCGCTGTAGCTGCTGGTCAGCCCCAGCCATAAACCGATTTGCGGGCGGCCCGCCTGCAGCGCCGCTTTGAATGCGTTTTGCATGGTCCTCTCCTAAACAAAGCGGCAGCTGATGGAGCCCATGTTGCCGTAGTCGACGTGGAAGGTGTCGCCTCTGCTGGCGGGCACCGGGCGGGTAAACGAGCCGCCGAGGATGATTTGCCCCGGCTCAAGCTGCACGTCGTACGGCGCCAGCTTGTTCGCCAGCCACGCCACGCCGTTCGCCGGGTGGTTAAGCACGCCTGCGGCAACGCCGGTCTCTTCGATCACGCCGTTGCGGTAGAGCAGGGCGGAGATCCAGCGCAGATCCAGCTCGTCGGGTTTAATCGGACGCCCACCGAGAATCACCCCGGCGTTGGCGGCGTTATCGGAGATAGTGTCGAAGACCTTGCGCGGGCGCTGGGTTTCCGGATCAACGTTGTGGCAGCGGGCGTCGATCAGCTCCAGCGCGGGAATGACGTAGTCCGTGGCGTTGTAGACGTCGAAGATCGTGCAGTTCGGGCCGCGCAGCGGTTTTGCCAGCACGAAGGCCAGCTCTACTTCGATGCGCGGGACGATAAAGCGATCGACGGGGATGTCGCTGCCGTCATGGAAGAACATGTCGTCCAGCAGCGCGCCGTAGTCCGGCTCGCTGATCTGCGAGCTGGCCTGCATCGCTTTCGAGGTGAGGCCAATCTTGTGGCCCTTCAGCACGCGGCCTTCGGCGATTTTCAGGCTGACCCATTCGCGTTGGACGGCGTAGGCGTCTTCAATGGTGATCTCCGGGTACTCCAGCGAGATCGCGCGGATCTGCTCCCGGGACTGTTCGGCCTGATGCAGGCGATGGGCGATCAGGGTATGGGTGTGTTTGTCGAGCATGGCGTATCCTTTGTGCGGCTGTTGCCGGGTGGCGCTTCGCTTACCCGGCCTACGTTCGAGCCGTTGTAGGCCCGGTAAGCGAAGCGCCACCGGGCGAAAAAGATGTCTACTTAAACAACGCGTGTACGTTGTTTTGTTTGTAGTTGAGCGTCGGGTGCAGCTCGTCGAGCTCAAAAGACAGCGCCAGATAGCGCTCCGCCATCAGCTCTGCAAAATGCGCTTTGATCAGCGCAAACAGCATCTCGCCCACCGCTTCCCGGCTCTCCAGGCTGCGCCCGGCGCCGATCTTCAGCGTCATATGCACAAAGGCGTAATCGTGCCTGCCGTCGGCCATCTGCCAGGTATCCAGCCAGTGGGCGCGGCTGCGGATGCCCCCGATGGGGAAGATGCCCGTAGCGGCGAGCGCCTCGTTCACTTTGGCGAACAGACCTGGCAGGTCGGCCTGCTCGCGGATGTTGTCGGTACATTCAGCAATAAAGTGCGGCATGGTGGCTCCTTATGCGGGCAGCGGGAAGACGGCGTTAACCTGGCCGGTGCCGGAGCTGGCGAACAGCTCGGTGAGAAACTCCACCTTGCCGTCGTATTTGTCCCAGCCGAGCATCCCCAGCAGCATCACCGTGTCGTGCATGTTGCCCTCGCCGTAACAGTAGTCGGCGTACTCCGGCAGCATGCTGCAAAACTCTTTGAACTGCCCCTCGCGCCACAGCTTCACCACGCGCTCGTCCATCTGGCGGTCAAACTCGCGGGTGTAGCTGTTCATCCCTTCCTCCGCGCGCTGGTCGTCGATAAAGCGGTGCGACAGCGAGCCGCTGGCGAGCACCGCCACGGTGCCGTCGTATTTTTCGATGGCGCTGACGATGGCCTCGCCCAGCCGGCGGCTGTCGGCGAAGTCGTGAACCGTGCAGAACGCCGAGATGGAGACCACTTTGAAGTGTTTATCCGCGTTCATGTAGCGCATCGGCACCAGCGTGCCGTACTCCAGCTTGAGGCTCGGGATGTTGTGCGCTTTGGCGCGGACGCCGAGCTTCACCGCCTCGTCGGCAATCAGCTGGCCGAGTTCCGGGTTACCGTCGTAGTCGTAGGTCATGTCGCGGATAAAGTGCGGCAGCTCGTTGCTGGTGTAGACGCCTGAAAAATGGTCCGCACAGTTGATGTGGTACGCGCTGTTCACCAGCCAGTGGGTGTCGAACACGATGATGGTGTCCACGCCCAGCTCGCGGCAGCGCTTGCTGATCTCTTTATGCCCGTCGATGGCTGACTGCCGACAGCCGTGGTTTTTACCTGGCAGCTCGGAGAGGTACATCGACGGGACGTGGGTGATTTTTGCCGCTAACGCTAATTTACCCATGATCAGACTCCCCACTTTGGAATCGGATGGTCGCCCATGGAGATGCAGACGTTCTTCATCTCCGCGAACACTTCAAAGCTGTATTCGCCGCCCTCGCGGCCGGTACCGGAGGCCTTCACGCCGCCAAACGGCTGTCGCAGGTCGCGCACGTTCTGGGTGTTCACGAACACCATGCCCGCTTCGATATTGCGCGCCAGGCGCAGCACCTTGCTGACGTCCTGGGTCCAGATGTACGACGCCAGGCCGTACTCCACGTCGTTCGCCAGGCGCAGGCCTTCCGCCTCGTCCTTAAACGGCAGCAGGCAGGCCACCGGCCCGAAGATCTCCTCTTGCGCGACACGCATGCGGTTGTCGACGTCCGCCAGTACGGTTGGCCGCAGGAAGTTGCCGCCCTTCAGGTGTGCAGGGAGATCGGTCGGCTTGTCCGGGCCGCCCGCCAGCAGGGTCGCGCCTTCTTCAATGCCGAGGCGGATATAGCCGGAGACCTTCTCCCAGTGCTGCTGGCTGATGAGCGCGCCAATCTGGGTGTTCGGATCGGTCGGGTCACCCACGCGCAGGCGGTTGGCGCGCTCGGCGAAGCGTTTAACGAATTCCGGGTAGATGCTCTGCTGGATGAAGATGCGCGAGCCCGCGGTGCAGCGCTCGCCGTTGATGGAGAAGATGGTGAACAGGGCGGCGTCCAGCGCGCGCTCGATATCGGCATCTTCAAATATCAGCACCGGGGATTTGCCGCCCAGCTCCATGGAGTATTTCTTCAGCCCGGCGTTTTTCATGATGTTGCGCCCGGTGGCGGTGCCGCCGGTGAAGGAGACGGCGCGCACGTCGTGATGGCGCACCAGCGCGTCGCCTGCCGTTGCGCCGTAGCCCTGCACCACGTTCAGCACGCCCGCCGGAATGCCCGCCTCCAGCGCCAGCTCGCCCAGACGGTCGGCGGTCAGCGGGGAGAGTTCAGACATCTTCAGCACCGCCGTGTTGCCCAGCGCCAGGCACGGCGCGACCTTCCAGGTAGCGGTCATAAACGGCACGTTCCACGGCGACACCAGCGCGCAGACGCCCACCGGCTGCACCAGGGTGTAGTTCAGCATCTTATCGTCAACCGGGTAGGTTTTGCCGTTCATCTGCTGGCACACCTCGGCGAAGAACTCGAAGTTGTGCGAGGCGCGCGGGATGAGCACGTTTTTGGTCTGGTGGATCGGCAGACCGGTATCGGCGGTTTCCATGGCGGCGATCTCGGGCACGTTCTGGTCGATAAGATCCCCCAGACGACGCATCAGGCGCGCGCGCTCCTTCATCGGCAGGTTGGCCCATTTCGGAAACGCCTCTTTGGCGGCGGCGACCGCCTGATGAACCTCGGCTTCACCGCCGGAGGCGACTTCCGCTAATACCTCCCCGGAGGCCGGGTTGGTGGTGTGGAAGTACTCGCTTCCGGCGACGTTTTTACCGTTGATCCAGTGGTTAATCTTTTTCATTTTGCAGTCTCCTCGCTGACAATCCGGTTGACCTGGCGGCCCACGCCTTCCACTTCCACCACCACTTCATCCCCCGGCACAACGTCGGACAGCCCTTTCGGCGTGCCGGTGGCAATCATGTCGCCCGGCTGCAGGGTCATAAAATCGCTCAGGTACGCAATCAGGAACGGGATGCTGAAGATCAGATCTGCCGTGGTGCCTTCCTGACGCAGCTCGCCGTTAACGAAGGTGCGAAGACGAAGGTTGTGCGGGTCAGGGATGGCTTCTTTTGGCACGATGTTGGGGCTGATGGGCGTTAGCCCGTCGCGGCTTTTCACCCGCAGGTTCGGGCGGTAGTAGTTTTCCAGGTAGTCGCGGATGGCGTAGTCGTTGCAGACCGTGTAGCCCGCAACATACTCCATCGCGTCGGCTTCACTGACCTTGCGCGCGGTCTTCCCGATGACCACCACCAGCTCCGCCTCGTAGTGCATGTACTCAACGTTGTTCGGGCGCACCGAGGTCTGGTTGTCGCCGTTGAAGGTGTTCGGCGCTTTGATAAACACCAGCGGCTCGGTGGGCGGCTTGAAGTCCAGCTCGCTGGCGTGATCGGCATAGTTCAGACCGAGGGCGAACAGCGTGGCGTGTTCAGGCTTGCGGTGGAAAAGGGCGACGTCGCGCTCGTTCACCACCGGGTTTTCCAGCGGCGGGAAACCTGCCGCCAGAATCCGCACGCGATCGCCCGGGCGGATCTCCACGCGATTTTGCGGCGTGCCGAGCAGGATCGCATCGCCGGGATTGAGGGTGGCGAACTCGCTCAGGGCGTTCAGCAGTTCGGCGGCGCTGCGCTGCAGATCGGCGGTGTTCCAGTGATCCGCTTCGCGGCCGTTGATCTCGGTGATGATGGTCAGGTTATCCACGTTATCAACGGCCACCAGCTCGCCGAGCGGGCAAAATCCATCGCGGCATTTAGCCTTGATGGCCGGGCGGTAGAAGCTCTCTTCCGGCAGGCTCACCTCGTTGGCGAGCGCATATCCCGCGATGTACGCTGCGGCGTCCTCTGCACGCACCCTGCTGGCGGTTTTACCGACCACCAGCGCTACCGTTGCGCCGCTTAACACCGTTTCCCCCTGCGGGAAGGGGATCGGTTCGCCTGCGCGAATTACCGTGTTGTGCGGCTTGATAAACCACACCGGCGTTTTTGGCGGCGTGTTGTAAGGGGCTTTTTCAAATGCCTCAGCCCAGGCTTCTCGCTGGCTCTGATGGTTCAGCGCCACGGCAAAAACGGTACCTTTCATTCATCTACTCCTCACCCCGGTGGTCCGGGTTATCATTTCATTAATATGTTAATGATCTGGTTTTATGCTTTTGCTGTTTATTTCGCAATCAGAAGTGAAGAATTTGTGATATGAATAACAATAAATTTACATTTTAACTTTTGTTTCTATTAAAATCAGATAGTTAATAAAATTGAATGGTTTCTGTTAGACTTTTTGACGGAAACCGTGTTGTTTATAAAAACATCTTTTATGAATTGTTTACTTGTTAATGATGTAAAGGGGAGAGGCTATGCATGATTCATTAACCATTGCGCTGCTGCAGGCGCGGGAAGCGGCGATGTCCTACTTCCGTCCGATTGTGAAGCGGCATAACCTCACCGAGCAGCAGTGGCGAATCGTGCGCGTGCTGGCTGAACATCCGTCGATGGATTTTCACGATCTGGCGTTTCGCACCTGCATTTTGCGCCCGAGTCTGACCGGCATTCTGACGCGCATGGAGCGCGACGGCCTGGTGCTGCGCTTAAAGCCGGTGAATGACCAGCGCAAGCTGTACGTGTCGCTGACCAAAGAGGGGAATGCGCTGTACGAGCACGCCCAGGCGCAGGTGGAAGAGGCGTATCAGCAGATTGAGGCGGAATACACCCCCGAGAAGATGAAACAGCTGACGGCGCTGCTGGAAGAGTTTATTGAACTCGGAAACCGGCATAACGCAGCGCGGGAAGAAGAGTAAAAACCACAAATTCCAGGATGATTTTCGTAAAGTTTTCCCTTTCCAGGCCGAAAATTCTGTTATCTGTCTGAGGAAAGAGAAAACATGTTAAACCGTATCAAGATTGTCACCAGTTTAATGCTGGTTTTAGCGATATTTGGCCTTTTACAACTCACATCCGGTGGTCTTTTCTTTAATGCTCTTAAGAATGACAAAGAGAATTTCACCGTCCTGCAAACCATTCGTCAGCAACAATCCACCCTTAACGGGAGTTGGGTTGCGCTGCTGCAAACCCGTAATACCCTGAACCGTGCGGGCATCCGCTACATGATGGACCAGAGCAATATCGGCAGCGGCGCGACCGTTAACGATCTGATGCAAATTGCGTCTGCGTCTCTGAAACAGGCGGAAAAAAACTGGGCTGACTATGAAGCCCTGCCGCGCGACCCGCGTCAGAGCGACGCCGCTGCGCTGGAAATCAAACGTAACTACGATATCTACCACGGTGCGCTGGCTGAGCTGATTCAGCTACTGGGGGCGGGCAAAATCAACGCCTTCTTCGACCAGCCGACCCAGAGTTACCAGGATGGATTCGAGAAGCAGTACGTGAGCTACCTGCAGCAGAACGACAAGCTGTACCAGATGGCGGTTGAAGACAGCAATAGCTCTTACACTCAGGCTATCTGGGTACTGATCAGCGTGCTGATTGCCGTGCTGGTGGTGATTGTGGCCGTGTGGCTGGGTATCAAGCAGGCGCTGATCTCTCCGCTGACGCGTCTCATCGACAATATTCGCCACATCGCCAGCGGCGACCTGGTGAAGCGCATTGAGGTGCAGGGCTCCAACGAGATGGGTGAACTGGCCGACTCGCTGCGTCATATGCAGGGCGAGCTGGTGCGTACCGTGGGCGACGTGCGTAACGGTGCAAACGCTATCTACAGCGGTGCAAGTGAAATCGCGATGGGCAATAACGACCTCTCTTCCCGTACTGAACAGCAGGCCGCTTCCCTGGAAGAGACCGCTGCCAGCATGGAGCAACTGACGGCAACCGTTAAGCAGAACGCCGAAAACGCCCGTCAGGCGAGCCACCTGGCGCTGAGCGCGTCTGAAACCGCGCAGAAGGGCGGCAAGGTGGTGGACAACGTGGTGCAAACCATGCGTGACATCGCGGGCAGTTCGCAGAAAATTGCCGATATTATCAGCGTGATCGACGGCATTGCCTTCCAGACCAATATCCTGGCACTGAACGCGGCGGTAGAAGCGGCGCGTGCGGGCGAGCAGGGCCGTGGTTTTGCAGTGGTGGCAGGTGAAGTGCGTAACCTGGCCCAGCGCAGCGCCCAGGCAGCACGTGAGATCAAGAGCCTGATTGAAGACTCCGTGGGTCGTGTGGAAGTGGGCTCTACGCTGGTAGAAAGCGCCGGTGAAACCATGGGCGAAATCGTGAATGCGGTGACTCGCGTGACCGATATCATGGGCGAGATTGCGTCTGCGTCTGACGAGCAGAGCCGCGGTATCGACCAGGTGGGTCTGGCGGTGGCAGAGATGGACCGCGTGACCCAGCAGAACGCCTCGCTGGTTGAGGAATCTGCGGCGGCTGCGGCGGCGCTGGAAGAGCAGGCGAGCCGTCTGACGCAGGCTGTAGCGGTGTTCCGCATTCAGCAGGAGCAAATGAAAGCACGCGAGTTCGCTTCCGCGAAAAGCGTTGCCGCGCCGGTGATGTCGCGTAAAGTCGCGACGGCGGACGCGGGCGATAACTGGGAAACGTTCTAACTCTGTGCGTTGTGCCGGGTGGCGGCTACGCCTTACCCGGCCTACGTTTTCGGGGAATCGCTTTAATTAACTCAGAGGCAGGCGCATGACGCAGCGCGATTCATACGCTAAACCGTGCGCCGTCTCTTCTTCGCGTTTTTCACGCAATTCAGGCGTTAGTCTCGTCATCATTTCAAACCCCAACCGCGCATAGAATGGTGCATTCCACGGCACGTCCCGAAACGTCGTCAACGTCAGCGACCTCAGCCCCATTTGGCGGGCATGGTCAGCCGCACGGGCGATGAGCTGCCGACCGAACCCTTTTCCCTGCCAGTCCCGATCAACCGAGAGCTCCACAATAAACAGCGACGAAGCGTGCGCTTCGGTGAGGATAAACCCCACGGGACGGTCATTCGCCAGCGCCAGCCAGCTGAGCCCCCGTTCGGCATAGTCGAGATGCTGTTCAGCGGAAATGACCTCGCCATCGGCAAGCCAGGCGAGGTCAGGGTAGTCACGAAAACGCTCGCCCGCCGCGCGCTCAATGGCGGGCAGGGCGGCAACGTCGTCAATGCGTGTGGGCCGAACGGTAAGGTTAAGGGCGACCATTAGCCTGCGCGACTCACAATTTTAATTTCGACCATGCCAATGCCGAGTTCGCGCGGTGAATGGCCGAGAATATTCCCTTCATTGGTCGACTGCGGATCCGGCGGCACAATGACCAGAGTATTGCTGCGCGATGGATTCTCAAAATGCAGGGTGTGGGTGCTTACGTCGTTTCCGAGCGTCAGCGTCTGCTCTTGATCGCCCACGCGCACCGGCACGGGTTTATTCGCGTTAGGCCCGTACGCTCTGGCCGTGATCACCAGATCAAATTGTTCCGGCAGAGGATGGGTGTACTCAATTTTTACCTCATTACCCAGCTGCGCGTTTGACCAGCGTCCCCATGACTCCGGACGGGAGATGCCGCTAAACTGCTTCACCTCTTCGGGAGCACCTGCCACGTTAAAGATAAAGCTGTCCGCTTTATAGCGGATGTCGTTATCGACGATTTTCAGCATGTCGACATTCCGCTGATAGCGCGCGGTATCAATCAACGTATCGTTAAATGCGGTTTTGCCTTTCCACTGAGCTTTATCCACATGCTGCACGGTTTGCTCCCCGCCAAGCTGGCCCTGAGAGACGCACCAGTCGGTAGAAAGCGCCAGCGGCTGGGACCAGAGCTGGCCCATTTTGTAACATCTGTCGATCCAGACGAAATTATCGCGAGGGGCGAAATCGGCCAGCTGGAAACGCAGCGGCGCGGAATACTCGCTTTCCGGCAGCGGCTCGACGCGACTATCCGACACGCGCACCAGCAGCGGCAGGCGGAAATTACTGCCGGAGAAGGCGATGGTGTTTTTATCCCGATCGACGGTGAAGTCTTTCATCTCTTTCGGGAAGTTCCACAGGCGGATGATATCGGGCTTCCAGGCGAGAATTTTTTCCTTCATGTTGAGGAACACTTCCGACAGGGATTGCCCCGACAGCGTGCTGCGGCCCAGGCCAATAAAGTTGTCGCCCCCCAGAATGTCCAGCACGGTTGCACCGTTATCCATGGAGTTGCGTTTGGTGGCGATTAACTCCTGCTGCGGCTGGTCGCCGCGCAGCACGAAGAACAGGTTGCTGCGATCCTGCTTGTTGAGCTGATCCCAGGCGCTGTTTTTCATCGCCAGATGATCGGACGAAACGACGATGACGGTGTTTTTGAAATACGGCGAGGCTTTGATTTTCTTCACCAGCGCGGCAATATGCTCCTGGCTACAGGTCACGGCGCTGAAAGATTTGTTGTTTTTGCCTTCAACGTCATAGCTTTTTCGTTTGCAGGTGCGCGAGACGAACCCGTCCGGATGGTGGGTGTCCACCGTCAGCGTAAAGAGCGAGAAGCGTTTGCCCGCGCGGGAAAGCGCCTCGAATTTCTTCCAGGTTTCGTCCAGAACCGTATCGTCATAGAAGCCCCAGTCGTTGCGGTAGTGAGGATCGGCAACCGTCGTTTTTAACTCTTCTGAGCCATACAGGTGGTCAAAACCGTGGGATTTCAGAAACACATCTTTTCCGGCAAAGCGCAGGTTAGCGCCCTGCACAAAATAGTTTTCGTAGCCGGAGTTTTTCAGGATATCGCCAAGGCAAATATTTTGCGGGAAGAACGTCGACATCGAGGCTGAGGCGTTACCTTCGAAAGGCGCGAACAGCGGGATACCGCACTGGGAGGCAACCATTCCGGCGATGGTGTAATCCGTGCCGGGTAACTGCATAGTGTGGCTGAAATCGAGACCTTCGTTTTTCAGCGCGCCCAGCTCTGGCGTCAGGTTCGGGAAGGCATCGTTATCAAAATAGGTGCGTTCCAGGCTTTCACCGTAGATATAAACCAGGTTGAGCTTCGGATTGGCGATCGTTTTCGATGGCTCTTTGTAATAGGCTACAAAGTCCGGATCGCCGTCGCGCGACTGGGATTTCACCAGCTCGGTGATCTGATGAAACGCCGGGCTGGCGTCGACGGAGGCCAGCGCCAGGAACAGCGCCAGCAGGCTGTAACCATGATGGTGCGGAAGATGGCGACGGCGGCGCAGCACCCAGGCGAGCGCGCCAAAAATGGTCACCAGCGCGACGATGAGACCGAGCCCCGGAAGGATGTACTTGCCCACCCCCGCGCCCGTGAGGCTGTTCGTCAGGGTGTAGAGCACCGCATCATTAATGCCGTCACCGGTGAAGTAATCGCTGGCGTATAAGGTAATGTTTAAAATAATAAAAATGCCGAGCACTACCAGCGTGGCGACAAACCACCAGGTGTGACGACCGGCTTTCCAGGCATAAACGCCGACAGAAGCCAGAAAAAGGATAAGAGAGATGAATTCTGACAACAGCATATCCTCATGATGCCAGGTACTTCGCTGGCTAACTGTTTATTTTTTGGTAAGACAATGTAATAGCGATGTCGTTTAGCTGCAATTTTAGTGTCACGAAAGTGTGCTGTTGTTAGGATTTGGTTTAGAAAATCGTTTTTATGAAGGTGGTCGCATCCTGACAAACGGACGCTGAGACGATGACAGGTAGGAAAAACGCTCGTTTAACGCCGCGTTGCAAGACTATCGCATTAAACGCGGCGTGTTGTGGCAGAAAATGGGGGAAGGTCAGGAGATGAAATTAACGCCTTGTTTCAGCACCAGATCGCAGGCTTTGGTTTTCACCTGTTTTGCCAGAGCGGAGTTGCCGAGTGTGCTCAGGTTAAGCTGCTGGCCGTTTTGCGCATTAAGCAGGCCCTGAATGCCGTCCATATAGCTGGTATCCGCTTTTTGTTCCTGAGTATCCAGACCCAGTTTACCCAGCACCTGGTTTTTCACGTTTTGCGCGTCGGTCACCGAGGCCAGCTTTTGCTTCGCGCAATATTCCAGAATTCCCGCCGCGTTGTTCATCGTCCCCGCGCTCAGGCTCTGGGAGCTGTTGCTCAGCAGGCTGGTGAGAGAAGAGGCGGAGAGGCCGCCCTGAGAGCCGCTGCTCTCTTTGGTCAGCTCATTCGCTGCGCTTGACAGGGACTCCTGCCAGGAGGCCGCCTGCGCTGCGCCTGTAATCAGCAGCGCGCCTAAAAAGGTGCTGATAAGAATCTGTTTATTCATCATGGCTTTCTCAAAAAGGTCCGTTTTGGGCCGGAAGGGTTTCAGTATATACCTGCGCCCTGCTGGCGATTCCTGGAACTGTCTTAATACTCTTTGCCGGTAACGCGGCTACGGTAACTGTCCCAGTCGAAGATGACATACAGACTGTTGCCCAGCTTCATGCGATCCATGACGCGTTCCCCCAGCAGGCGGGTCATCTCGTCGATATTGTGGTTCGTCAGCATACCGGTGGGGCGTTTGGACGAAGAGCGGCGATCGACAATCTGGTTAATGATGACCTTTTCATAACGGGATTCCGTCTGAACGCCAATCTCGTCGATGACCAGTAAATCCACATTACTTAGATCGTTAAGCAGTTGTTCTTCGCTGGTTTCGCGGTTGCTGAAGGTGTCTTTCATGGCAGACATAATATCGGCCACGGTGATGATCAGAACCGATTTACCGCGCAGAAGCAGCTCATTGCAGATGGCCGCCGCGAGGTGGTTTTTTCCGGTACCCGGCTTGCCGCTAAAGATGAAGCTGGCGATATTGCCGTCGAATTCATCCACGTACTGACGTGCGGCGGCGAGCGCGTGCATCTGCCCGGTGGTCTCAATTTTGTAGTTATCAAATGAGCAGTTCTGATGCAGGGGACGAATACCGGAGCGGTTAAAAGTGCGCTGCATTTTCATCGCCCGATTTTCGCGGGCGAGCGCGGCGGCACGAATTTCACCTTGCTCTTTTTGCCACGCCAGCAGTTCTTCACCCGTAGTGAAAGCGGGCTTCACGTTGGCAGGCATCATTTTTTGCAGACGTTTCATCAGGTCGCCGACGTTCTTCATTTCGCACCTCGGAATCCACTCGGGATCTGTTTATCCGGTTCTGAAAAAGCGTTGATATCGCGTTTGGGCTGGCCATTGTTGCTGGCGCGGGTAATTTGAAGATGTCGCGCGAGCTTTTGCTGCCATTGAATATGGGTGAATACTTTGCCTTCCGCCTGCCACCAGGCGATAAACGCGGCGAGCTCTTCCGCGGTGGCCGGCTGGGTTAACGCAATGCCCCACAGCGCCGCCTGCCGCTGGAAATCTGCATCAGGCTGCCAGCCCGCATACAGGACAAATTTGCCCATCGGAACGGTCAGCGGGGTATTAACCGGTTCTTCAAAAAACTGGTTATCCAGCGCGACATCGCTCGCCGGGCGTGACAATTGCGCTTCGATCTCCAGAAGCTGCGCCAGACGTTCCGGTGTGATTGCGTAAAACGCCGGCGCGTTGTCAGCAAAAACCGCAACCGTGCCGCCTTCGGCGTGGGTCAACACACCGCGTGGGTCGCGCATAAAGGCATCAATGCCAGCAATGCTGGTGGTCAGAATTCTGGAGGACATAACGCTTACTCAACTGATTACTACGGGCGTGATATGGGCTTATGGTAGCACAGAGAGAGGAAAGGGAAGGAGGGGATTTCCCCGGTGGCGCTGCGCTTGCCGGGGATAGAGACATTGGCCTGAAAAGCGCAGCGCCATCAGGTAGTTATCACGCGATGATATTCAGGGTCACGTCGATGTTGCCGCGGGTCGCGTTAGAGTACGGGCAGACGATATGTGCGGCATCCACCAGCTTTTTGGCTTCCGAAGGATCCATACCTTCAACGTGGATGTTCAGCTTCGCTTCGATACCAAAACCGGTTGGCAGCGGGCCAATACCCACTTCGCCTTCAATAAAGGCATCTTTAGGCAGAGTAAATTTGTCGCGTGCTGCGACAAACTTCATCGCGCCCAGGAAACAGGCAGAGTAGCCCGCAGCAAACAGCTGCTCAGGGTTAGTGACTTCGCCCCCCATGCCGCCCATCTCTTTTGGCACACCCAGTTTAACGTCCAGAACACCATCAGAAGAGGTCGCGCGACCGTCACGGCCCCCGGTAGCTTTTGCTTTGGCGGTATAAACAACTTTTTCTAAAGACATAGCAGGTTCCTCATCTTACATTTATGTGTGCTATTAAATAGCGTGCGATATATATGGGTAAATAAATACGCGTAAAGTATAGCCTCACGCGCGTTGAATCTGTTGTCGCAAAAGTTCCAGCTGCTGCTTGAGTGACAGCATGGTCTCGGTATCACACTGGGCTGCGCACCCCACCGCATGGGGGATCCCTGCGGCCTCATTCTGGAGGTGACGTCCCGCATCGGTCAGCGTGACGGCGACCTGACGTTCGTCTTTTCGCGAGCGGTGACGGTTGATCAACCCTGCACTTTCAAGACGCTTCAAAAGCGGCGTCAGCGTGGCGGAGTCCAGGAACAATCGTTCACCAATGTCCGACACCGTCACGTCATCCTGCTCCCACAGCACCAGCATCACCAGGTATTGCGGGTAAGTCAGGTTCAGCGGTGCCAGCAGTTGCCGGTACAGCTTGTTAAGCGCCAGATTTGCCGAGTAGAGAGCAAAGCAGAGCTGGTTATCCAGCTTGAGCGCAGCGGTCGTGTCGTTCATTTTCGCGTTCATGAGTTGACTATAGATAGTGTGCGATTTAATTGCAAGCAATTTTATGGGCAGGTATAACGGAGCGCTACCTGAACGGCCATCTTACGGTAGTGCTGGCGCTGGGCCTGCTCGTCTGCACCCTCTTCGAACAGCAGCGTAAAGGTGTAGCTGTTGGCAACGTAGTGAAAGCTAAAGCTGCTTATCAGGCGGTGAAGATCGCGGGCGTCAACCGTCTGGCTGAACAGCTGTTTTTCTTTTCCCCGGCGCAGGATCCCTTCCAGCAGGTCGAGCGCGCTGCGGTTGACCTGACGAAGATAGCTTGACTGCTGCATAAAACGGCCGCGCTGCATGTTTTCCATGCATATAATGCGGATGTAATCCGGGTGGTCGGCGTGATAGTCAAAGGTGGCTTCAACCAGGTGGACCAGCGCTTCAACGGGAGGCATATCCGTCAGGCTGAGCGCTTTTTCGCTGGCGCGAATTTGGGTGTAAACATATTCCAGTACAAGGAGATAGAGATTCTCTTTGTTTTTAAAATGGTACACCACCATACGTTTGGTGGTGCCTGCTTTCTCGGCGATCTGCTCCATGCGGGCACCGTTTAGTCCATATTCGGCAAACAGTGCGATAGCGCTCTGAAAAATTTTCTCTTTCAGGCTGGATTCTTCACTGTGCTCGGGGTGTTCGCTGCCGGGGTTAGCCACATCCTTTCCTTATTTTCACCAAACGGACCAGAAAGATTATCTCCACGGCAGCGGAATAACACAAATATCAAACGCGCGGGCGTTTGCGGTACAGCCATAGCCCGGGGATAGACAGCCCGATAGAGAGCGCGCCGACGATGGACGACGCCTTAAGAAAGTTGCTCAGAAGAAGGATCATCTGCGGCTCGGTGTAGCCAAAATGGCTGATTTTTACCGCAGAAATCATCGCCGTATATGCCGATATGCCGGGGAACATCGGGATCACGGCGGCGACGGTGAACACTTTCGGATGCGCCAGATACCAGCGCGACCACTGAATACCGATGCTGCCGACCAGCATTGAGGCGATAAACGTCGACCATTCGATATTAAAGCCCGCCGTCATCATCATCATTCGCGAGCCATGCCCAATCGCGCCCAACAGCGCACACCACGGCAGCGCGCGTTGCGGAACGTTAAATACCATCGCAAAGCCGACGGCAGGAATGGCGGCCAGAAGCATGTCCTGCAATAGCGCCAGCAGAAAATCTATTATGCCCATCCGCGTAACCCCCAGAGCGTCATCGCCATCACCACGCCGATGCAGGTCGCCAGCGTCAGCAGGCTGGCGATCGCCCAGCGCGCCAGGCCGGTATTGATGTGCCCTTTAAACATGTCTGCGACGGCGTTAATCAGCGGGAATCCCGGCACCAGCAGAAGCACGCTGGCGGCCATGGCAATCGTCGGGGTTGTGGCAAACTGCGGCAGACGCAGTAGCAGGCCAGAAACCGTGGTGGCAACGAACGCGGTGATGCAGAAGTTAATTTGCGGATGCAGCTGCCGGTGCGTCAGCAACTGGCGAACATACATAGCAATGCTGCTGGCGAAAAAGGTGACGAGCGCACCGTCCCACCCGCCTTTATTGAGCTTGCAAAAACAGGCGCATGACAGCCCCACCATGAGCACGACCAGCCATCGCGGATAACGTAAAGGTTTGATCTGGTTAAATCGTTTTTCAATCTCATGGAGATCGAGAAGCTTATGCTCAGCAAGAATGACGATGTGCTGCACTTCGGTCACCACGTGCATGTTAATGCCGCGGTCGTGGTTTTTACGGGTCGAGGTCAGACACTGACCGTCTTTAATGGTGGTCAGTACGATGGCGTTGGATGAGATAGCGCTTTCAACGCTGTCCATACCCAGCGCCAGCCCCAGCCGGGTTGAAAGCTCCTCGACCAGCGCGCTTTCGGCGCCGTGCTGGAGCAGAAAAAGACCGCACTGAATACAGAGCCGCGTAATAGCGCGCTGCGTTGACCTGTCTGCCTGCATGTTGTGTCCTGAAGTGAAGGTAGATAGTTGCCGGTTGGCCCGTAATGCCTACTTTTAGCACAAAGTGCAGTGGCTCTTGCTGGGGGGCAGATCAAGGTTTGTGCAAACAGTTATCCACCCATATTGTGAAAGATGTCCTGTTTGAATTTATCAATACAGTGAATTATTAACAGGAAAATATAAAATATTTGTATTTAGTTATTCTAATTTTATTTTGTCGTTATTTTAATGGGTTCAGAATTAAATTTATTTGTGTTTTGTGAGATATTAGCGCTGGTTTAGGCATTTCTTAAACTAAGAACATATCTCATCTTCTGCTTGTATTAATTAGTTTTACACTCAGGGACGAAAATACTTATACATTGATGCGTTTTAACGTTACTCATCAAATGAAAAATGGACACGGAGGGTCTATGTTGTCATTGCATGGTAAACATGGCGTTGTCATTAGCCGGATACCCGTCATGCAGAACGGGTTAGGGGGCGTAATGGCACGACATTTCCCCGATTTTGAATTGACGTATTGCCGCTCGTTGCAGGAGCTAACCCTGCTTCAGTTACGCCGCGCAGACGTAATTATCGCTGATGTTTCAGGCGAATACAGGAACCCGCGGGGCACGCTCGAAGAGTATTACCGCTTATTGAACCAGTACCGGGACATTCACTGGATCTTTTTGGTCTCCCGGCCGTTTTATCCTATCGCCGTTGAGCTGCTTATGCGGCCGGAAAGCACGTTGCTTTCTGATATGGAACCTATTGAAGGTGTGGTCAACGCTATTCGTGCAGGTAGCGAGCGTGCAGAGCGGATAAGCCAGACGTTATTAACTCCGGAACCTCAGGATGTTGAGGATGACGAAGAGCAGTTTATTGCCCTTACGCACTCTGAGCGCAAGGTGCTTCGTCTGTTGGGCAAAGGCTGGGGTATTAACCAAATCGCCACATTGCTGAAAAAGAGCAATAAAACGATCAGTGCGCAGAAAAACAGTGCGATGCGACGGCTGTCATTACGGAGTAATGCCGATATGTATGCCTGGATCAACAGTACACAGGGAATGAGAGAGCTGAGTTTAATGTCAGCCTATGGAGAGTTCGAGGAATGGAAAAAACCGATTCAACAAGACATGTCGCCATCATCGAAAATTGCACGATGAGTGCGGTCGGGCTGCAGCATCTTTTTACGCAGTCCGAACTCAGCCATTACCAGCTGCACCTGTTCAATGATTTTAATGGCTTTAAGAAGGCGCTACATCACGTTAACTTTTTCTCGCTGATCTATTCGCTTTCCGATGCGCGAGAAGAACGTCGTAACTGCCTGGCGCATCTGCGGGATCTCGCATTTACGCATAGCTATATTCAACGCATTATCCTGGTCGCGGATGAGATGGAGGCGCGGTTGATTAGCCATCTTTCGCCTTCACGTCTTCACGGCGTCGTCAGTAAGTCGTTAACGCTTGAGCACCTGCAGAAGGAGCTTGGGGTGTTGTTAAGTGAAACACTGCGCATTAACGACAATATGCTGAACCACTGGTACTGCAGTCAGAACCGAATGTTAAGCCCAACGGAAAGGGCTATTTTGCGTTATATGTCATGCGGGTATTCCATCCCCGAAATCGCGACGCAGCTTGAACGCAATATTAAGACTATCCGTGCCCATAAGTTTAATGCGATGGTGAAATTGGGCGTAAATTCTGACGTAGGGCTGCTTGATGCGGCGGATATTCTTACGCACCTCCCGGTGAGAGAACCGCGAGCAGCGGGTCCAGGCAAACCGACGTTTTTATAACCTGCATTTTGCGCGCCAGATACGTTCTGGCGCACCAGTCAGATACAAACATCAACCCATTTTGCGGATGTCAGCTCTGCCATTCTGTCTGGAGAAATACGCACGGCACTGTGGATTGCGCCTGCCGCAGGAAGCACTTCTGCATACTGTTTTAAAGAGATATCGCAGTAAACTGACAGCGGGTTTTCCAGCCCGAACGGGCAGACGCCACCAACGGGATGACCGGTAACGGTGACCACTTCATCACTGCTGAGCATGCGGGCTTTAGCGCCAAACGTATCTTTCAGCTTTTTGTTATCGAGACGCGCATCACCCTTCGCTACGACCAGAATCACCTCATTTTTAACCTTTAATGATAAGGTTTTGGCAATTTGTCCCGGCTCCACGCGGTGGGCGGCTGCAGCCAGCGCAACGGTCGCGGTACTCTGGCTAAGTTCTATAACCTCTATCTCCGGCGCGTTGTCGGCAAAAAACTGCTGTACAGACTGCAAACTCATTGTTTCCTCCTGACAAATATCCTGCGTAATCTGTCATAAGAATTTATGCTCTGTAAATATCTCTTAAGTAACAAATATCCAGGATGGCTGATTTCTGGATCCTCTTCACAATCACGGAAACCGGTTACAGTAACCGGTTGCAGAGCGTGATGCGTAGATTAATACTGAGTATGTAACGTCCCCTGTATCCAATAATAAGAGCCAATTATGAAATCATTCTGTCTGAGCAGTACCGCTGGAACGCAAGCCAGCAAGGTTGTGAAGCTGATTTATGGAACAACGTGCGGCGCGTGTGCGCCGGTAATAAACGTCTGACAGGAGAGCAACCATGTCTGCCAACCATGCTGCGTTTAATCTGATATTCCGTTTCGTTGAAAATTACGTGAGCCCTATTGCCGGGCGGATCTCGTCCCAACGTCATGTGATGGCTATTCGTGATGGGTTTATCTCCGCGATGCCGTTCATGATTGTGGGTTCATTTTTATTAGTGTTTGCCTACCCACCGTTTTCGCCTGATACCACCTGGGGCTTCGCGCGCGCCTGGCTGGATATGGCGAAACAATTTGAAGGCCAGATCCTGACGCCGTTTGATATGACCATGGGCATTATGTCCATTTATATCTGCGCGGCCATCGCCTATAACCTTGGCAAACATTATGTCAAAACGCACCAGCTGGATCCGTTCATGTGCGCCATGCTGTCGTTAATGGCGTTTCTGCTGGTTGCAGCCCCTAAAACCAAAGGGACGCTGCCTGTCGATAGCCTTGGCGGGACCGGTATTTTTACCGCGATTCTGGTGGCGATTTACTGCGTTGAGATGATGCGTTTCCTTAAGGCGCATAATATTGGTATTCGCCTGCCGGACCAGGTGCCACCGATGATCAAAAACTCCTTTGACCTGCTGATCCCAGTGCTGGTGGTGGTGTTAACGCTCTATCCGTTGAGCCTGTTTATTCAGTCTCAGTTTGGCATGCTGATCCCCCAGGCGATTATGTCGATCTTCAAGCCTCTGGTTTCGGCGGCAGACTCGCTGCCTGCGATTCTGCTGGCAGTGCTGATTGGCCACCTGCTGTGGTTCGCCGGGATCCACGGTGCGGCTATTGTCTCCGGGATGCTGCAGATGTTCTGGCTGACTAACCTCGGTGCTAACCAGACTGCGTTGGCCGCCGGTCAGCCTCTGCCACATATTTTTATGGAAGCCTTCTGGACATTCTTCATCGTCATTGGCGGGTCGGGCGCGACGATGGGGCTGGTGATTTGCTATCTGCGCAGTCGCTCAGCGCATTTACGCTCTATCGGCAGATTGAGCGTGGTACCGAGCTTCTTCAACATCAACGAACCCGTTATCTTCGGTACGCCGATTGTGATGAATCCGGTGTTCTTTATTCCGTTCCTGCTGGCCCCGATGGTCAACGCCGTGCTGGCCTGGGCGGCGATGACGTTTGATCTGATTGGCCGCGTTATCTCAGTGGTTCCCTGGACGGCACCGGCGCCGATAGGCGCAGCATGGGCTCTGGGCTGGGATTTCCGCGCGGCTATTCTGGTTGTGGTTCTGGCCTGCGTATCGGCAATTATCTACTTCCCGTTCTTTAAAGTGTACGAGAAGCAGCTGCTGGAGCAGGAAGCGGCAGAAGCGCAGCGTAATGCGGAAGAGGACAATCAGCAGGTGGCCTAGGTAAAAGCAAAACGGCAACTTTCAGGTTGCCGTTTTTAGTGTTTGTTCCCTCTCCATTAAGGGAGAGGGTCAGGGTGAGGGCATCAGGCCGGGCCCGACTACTTCAGCGTGCAATCCCCGCACTGCTTAACGTCCGGCAGGCGATAGCGCTGACAGCAGGTGCGACGCACCAGAAGCCCGTCCCGGAGCACAACGGTGCGGAATAACGGGTTATCGCGGCCATCGGAAAGCTGTCTGGCAAAGAAGCAGGACTGACGCAGAGCCTCCACTTTCTCATCGCCGAGCAGCGGTTTCATTTCCGTTAAATACCAGTGAATTAAATACCCGGTATTACTCCAGATAAGCTTCCCGTTAATCTCTCCCGTCGCTTCAAGAGCATCCACCACCGGAATCAGTGCCTGTGTGATAAGTTGCTCTAAACGCTCCTGTGCAGAGAGCGCCTCGGCACCGCGCTCTTCGTGCAGATCGATCCAGAAACAGGCTGCTCGCCCGGTTTCGTGGAACTCGACATGGAAATGCTCTGGGGAGAGCGCCAGCATGCTCTTTTGGGTTAATACCGCCAGCATGAGCGGAGGAACCATCAGTCCGATATACCATTGCGCCCAGAGCGAGAGCAGAGGTTTATTTTCCCGCGTAAGCGTTGGCTGATTGCGATAAATGTGATCGGAATAGGTGGCAAGCAGTGACTGCAGTTTAGACGGCTGCTGCCACTCAGCGAGCGTCATGGCGTGATGCGGAGGCGCTTCATCAAGCCTGATAAAGTCCAGCAGGTGGGCACGCGTCTTAGCAATCTTATCCCGTATGGCATCCGCAAGCGACGCATTCCCGCTGGTGAGAGGTGCTCGCCAGAGGAGTGGTTCAACGATGTGTGCGGTTTGCGTTGCCATAGTTGAGATAGGAATCTAAATGATAATGATTGCCAATCCTAACTATTGCTCATACCAATGGCAAGACTTTTGTCCAGATTAACGGCACGCGTGCTTAAGCGGTTTGCAGTTCTTCACTCAACAGTATGTTATTGCGCCCCAGGTGCTTTGCTTCGTAAAGGGCTTTGTCCGCTTTTTCCAGCGCACCTTCTACATCTTCGTTCTCGAAAATAGCAATACCGATGCTGATAGTGACATTGGTCGCCACGCTTTCGTTGAACAGGTGAGGGATTTTTAAATCGTATACTTTCTGACGGATCCGCTCTGCCGTCAGCCGGGCGTGTTCAAGTGAAATATTTGTCAGCAGCACCATAAACTCTTCCCCGCCAAAACGCGCCACAATATCCCGAGAACGGACGGCATCACGAATGGCTGCAGAAACGCGTTTCAATGCCTGATCGCCCATCATATGGCCGTAGTGGTCGTTATAGGCTTTGAAGTGGTCGATATCCATCAACAGAACAAAATGTTCGCCGTTTTCAACCGCCGGCAGATTCTCCAGACGGCTTTGCAGGCCGCGACGATTATAAAGCCCGGTTAGCGGATCCATCATGCTGAGATCGGTGAGGGTTTCCCGTTCTTCCAGCAGACGGGAGAGCAACTCCTGGGCGAAGCGATCGTTGCGCCTTTGCAAAATGTTATGAATGGCAACTGCCACCACAGGAAGTGCGAAGTAATAGGTCATTCTCAGCCATATATCTGGGTTACTTAACCACAGGCAGACAATAAAGGCGGGGAGCGAGTGGAGCGTAAATGCTTTGATATTACTGGCGAATGCCAGCGTTCCGATAAAAAGCACCGTTAATAGCGCGATGATCAAATACGTCGCATGGTCGTGAGTAATTAGCGAAAATTTTGAGTCAATTTGCCAGGCCCATAAAATACCGAATATCCCTGAAACGACAGGAATATTTATCTTTCGCGCGCGCTTTCTCCAGTGCCAGACGAACAGGCCAGTACTGATGGCGAAAATAGCCATCAGAGGAACAGAAAACACGCGTGTTGAATAGAGCGGGTTTGTTACCGAGAACACGGCGGAAGTTGCGTTCAGAAATAAAAATAAACGTAACGATAATTGATATTTTCTTTGAACCAAAGACCGCCAGGAGTGTGATGTCATAGTCGTGCGTTTTTATTAAATTTTAATTAAAACAGATAAATAGGTGTTATTTCGCAATAAGTTATGCAAAAAACTCAAAGAGTAATTATAAGAAAAGCTTTATGTGAAGTTAACAGGTGAGCAATTTATCACCTTAGGCAATTCCTGTCATTCTACATAAAGGTAAAGGGCGATCTTTTTTGATTCATCGCGCTGACAGATGATAATTTTTATCATATGATATTGTTTATCATTATCGTTATGAAAGGGCGATGCATGTTGAACAGGGCGCTGGGAAGTGCATGGGGAGTATTGCTGCCGGGCGTAATCCTTGGCGGTTTGATGTTTGCCGATCTCACTATCGAAAGCTGGAAGGCCATCATTGTGTCAGGATTGCTGATGACGTCAGGCATGATCTGGCATAAGCAACTACGTCACTATGTGTTACTGCCATCATGTGTCGCATTGATCAGTGCAATTCTGGTGATAACGATGAGTGTCAAATAACCGGGAAAACAGGAGGTACTGCAGAAGGGAGATAAGATAATTGGTGCGAGGGGGGGGACTCGAACCCCCACATCCGTAAGGACACTAACACCTGAAGCTAGCGCGTCTACCAATTCCGCCACCTTCGCACAGTCATCTTACTATTTTGATATCGCCTCGTTGGTGCGAGGGGGGGGACTCGAACCCCCACATCCGTAAGGACACTAACACCTGAAGCTAGCGCGTCTACCAATTCCGCCACCTTCGCCCAGTGCGAGCAATATCAACGTGATTTATGGTGCGAGGGGGGGGACTCGAACCCCCACATCCGTAAGGACACTAACACCTGAAGCTAGCGCGTCTACCAATTCCGCCACCTTCGCATACCATCGATACTGTAAAAGTATCGTAACCACGGAGGCGCATTCTAGATGTTTTCAGCATTACGTCAACAGAAAAGTGCGCGCCTTTTATTGATTGCTGCAAAAATGGCCGGAATTGAGACACCTGCTTGCCGGATGGCGCTGGCGCTTATCCGGCCTGGATTGCATGGCGAATTATTTCTTTGCCTGACGCGTCATCACGGTGCGGTAGACCTTAAAGCGACCGGTCTGGGCGATCACCTCGTGGAAGCCGAAGGTTTCGTCCAGCACTTTCGGGTACGCCAGGAAGGCGTTCGCGACGATGCGAAGCTCGCCGCCGCTGTTGAGGTGGCGAGTCGCGCCGCGGATCAGGGTTTGCGCAGCTTCGAGGCTGGTTTCCATCCCGTCGTGGAACGGCGGATTGGAGATAATCATGTCAAAGCGGCCGGTGACGTCAGAGAAGACGTTACTGGCAATCACGTCGCCTTCAATGCCGTTGGCCGCAAGCGTTGCGCGGCTGGCTTCTACCGCCGGGGCGCTGACGTCACACAGGGTTAAACGCACTTTTGGAGAATGGCTGGCAAGTACCGTTGAAAGCACGCCTGCTCCGCAGCCGACGTCCAGCACCTTGCCCTTGGTGTGCGGCGTCAGGGTGGAGAGCAGCAGCTTGCTTCCCGTATCCAGCGCGTCACGGCTGAACACGCCCGGCAGGGTTTTGATGGTCAGACCGTCAAGCTGGTACTCGTCCCAGTAGGTCTGTGCATCAAAGGTTGTCTGTTTTTCCAGACGTCCATGATAAAGGCCACAGCGGCGGGCGCTGTCGACTTTATTCAACGGCGCGTAGCCTTCCAGCATCTGTTCAGCGCTGCGCACGCCGCTGCGGTTTTCACCGACCACGAAAATATCGCAGCCGACCGGCAGCAGGGAGAGCAGGTTCATCAGCTGGAACTGGGCTTCCGGCTTGTTCTTCGGCCAGTAGTAAATCAGCGTATCGCAGTCGGCGATATCGCTCTGCTCTGCCACCAGGCTGAAGCGCGCGCGCGCGCCCATCTGGCGGCTCAGCACCTGCCAGTGGTGGTAGTATTGGGTGTGGGCACGGCTTTCAGCACAGTCGAAACGCGCGGGCAGGTCATCCTGCATATCTCCGGCAAACAGAATACGGCTTTCTTCGAAATCATCACTGTGACGCAGCAAGACTTCACTTGCCGGGGTAAATGCAGACATGAATTGTTCCTCAATAAACTCAGGCGGGGATTATAGTAGGTAGATGGCGCACTTTCGACACATTTGCTATATTTGCGCGCCTGAGAGACAGGAGTTATCCCTATGACATCCCGACGAGACTGGCAGTTGCAGCAACTGGGCATCACCCAGTGGGCCTTGCGTCGCCCGACGGCGTTGCAGGGCGAGATCGCCATCTCCATCCCTGCGCACGTTCGGCTGGTGATGGTGGCGGAAGAACTGCCTGCCCTGAATGAACCCCTTATCGGCGATGTCCTTCGCAGCCTGAAGCTGACGGCCGACGAGGTTTTACAGCTGACGCCGGAACGCGTCGTGATGCTCCCTCCCGAAAGCCGCTGTAACAGCTGGCGCATCGGGGAGATAAACGACATGCCTCTCCAGGGGAGCCAGATCTGCTCGCCAGCGCTGGACGAACTGAAAGCCAATCCAAAGGCGCGCAGCGCGCTATGGCAACAAATCTGCGAATATGAACACGATTTCTTCCCTCACGACGCCTGATCTGACCGCAGCGTTCGTGATCGAAACACGCGCCCACGCCTTTCCGTGGAGCGAAAAAACGTTTGCCAGCAATCAGGGCGAGCGGTATTTGAACTACCGTCTGGACGTTGACGGCACCCTGGCCGCGTTCGCCATTACGCAGGTGGTTCTTGACGAGGCGACGCTGTTTAACATCGCCGTGGATCCTGCGTATCAGCGTCGCGGGCTGGGAAGGGAACTGCTCGAGCACCTCATCCGCGAGCTTGAAACCCGTGACGTTTTCACCCTGTGGCTGGAAGTGCGCGCGTCGAATGTCGCCGCCATCGCGCTCTATGAAAGCTTAGGCTTTAACGAGGCGACAGTCCGCCGTAACTACTACCCCACCGCAGAGGGACGTGAAGACGCCATCATAATGGCTCTGCCAATTGGATAACGAAAATAAGGTTGTAACGATGAAATGGGACTGGATTTTCTTTGATGCCGACGAAACGCTGTTTACGTTTGACTCATTCGGCGGCCTACAGCGGATGTTTCTCGACTATAGCGTGACCTTCACCGCTGAAGATTTTCAGGACTATCAGGCGGTGAACAAGCCGCTGTGGGTGGATTACCAGAACGGTGCCATCACTGCGTTACAGCTTCAGCATCAGCGGTTTGACGTCTGGGCGGAGCGCTTAAACGTGAGCCCAGGCTTGCTGAACGAGGCTTTTCTGAATGCGATGGCGGATATTTGCGCCCCGCTGCCGGGCGCGGTCTCGCTGCTGAACGCGCTCAAAGGTAAGGTGAAGCTTGGGATCATTACCAACGGCTTTACCGCGCTGCAGCAAATCCGCCTGGAGCGCACCGGCCTGCGCGATTATTTCAACGCGCTGGTGATCTCCGAAGAGGTGGGCGTACCGAAGCCTGACCCGCGTATTTTCGACTATGCGCTGGCGCAGGCCGGAAATCCCGACCGCGATCGCGTCCTGATGGTGGGGGATACCGCAGAGTCTGATATTCTTGGCGGCATAAAGTCAGGTCTGTCGACCGTCTGGCTAAACGCGCATGGCCGCGTACCGCCGGAAGGCATTGAGCCGACCTGGACCGTCACGTCATTGACCGAACTGGAGCAGCTCCTGTGTAAACAATGATTGCCTGCCCCCCGTTGATGGGTAAAATAGCCGCAATTTTGTATTCCATGATGCGTGGCGTGCTGCCGCGCTTATAAAAGAAGATTTAATTATGACGTTGTCTCCTTATCTGCAAGAGGTGGCCAAGCGCCGTACTTTTGCCATTATCTCGCACCCGGATGCCGGTAAAACGACCATCACCGAGAAGGTGTTGCTGTTCGGACAGGCGATCCAGACTGCGGGTACCGTTAAAGGCCGTGGCTCCAGCCAGCATGCAAAATCTGACTGGATGGAGATGGAAAAGCAGCGTGGTATTTCGATTACCACCTCCGTGATGCAGTTCCCGTATCACGACTGCCTGGTGAACCTGCTGGACACCCCGGGCCACGAAGACTTCTCCGAAGATACCTACCGTACCCTGACGGCAGTGGACTGCTGTCTGATGGTGATCGACGCCGCGAAAGGTGTAGAAGACCGGACCCGCAAGCTGATGGAAGTTACCCGTCTGCGCGATACGCCGATCCTCACCTTTATGAACAAACTCGACCGTGACATCCGCGACCCGATGGAGCTGATGGATGAAGTGGAAAACGAGCTGAAGATTGCCTGCGCGCCAATCACCTGGCCAATTGGCTGCGGTAAGCTGTTCAAAGGCGTTTACCACCTCTATAAAGACGAAACTTACCTGTACCAGACCGGTAAAGGCCACACCATTCAGGAAGTGCGCATTGTGAAAGGTCTGGACAACCCGGATCTCGATGCCGCCGTTGGCGAAGAGCTGGCCGCGCAGCTGCGCGACGAGCTGGAGCTGGTGAAGGGCGCGTCTCACGAGTTCGACAAAGAGCTGTTCCTGAGCGGTGAAATCACTCCGGTCTTCTTCGGTACCGCGCTGGGTAACTTCGGCGTTGACCACATGCTGGACGGTCTGGTGGAGTGGGCGCCGCGCCCGATGCCGCGTAAAACCGACACCCGTGAAGTGGAAGCGCAGGAAGAGAAATTCACCGGCTTCGTGTTCAAAATTCAGGCCAACATGGACCCGAAACACCGCGACCGCGTGGCTTTCATGCGCGTGGTTTCCGGTAAATATGAAAAGGGCATGAAGCTGCGCCAGGTGCGTATCGGTAAAGACGTGGTGATTTCCGACGCGTTGACCTTTATGGCGGGCGATCGCTCCCATGTAGAAGAAGCGTATCCGGGCGACATCATCGGTCTGCATAACCACGGTACAATCCAGATCGGCGATACTTTCACCCAGGGCGAGATGATGAAGTTCACCGGTATTCCGAACTTCGCACCGGAACTGTTCCGTCGCATTCGTCTGCGCGATCCGCTGAAGCAGAAACAGCTGCTGAAAGGCCTGGTTCAGCTCTCCGAAGAGGGTGCCGTGCAGGTGTTCCGCCCAATCGCCAACAACGATCTGATCGTTGGTGCGGTCGGTGTGCTGCAGTTCGACGTGGTCGTTGCGCGTCTGAAGAGCGAATACAATGTTGAAGCGATTTACGAGTCAGTGAACGTGGCGACGGCGCGCTGGGTTGAGTGTTCTGACGTGAAGAAATTCGAAGAATTTAAGCGTAAGAACGAAATTCAGCTGGCGCTGGATGGCGGCGACAACCTGACCTATATTGCCCCAACGATGGTAAACCTGAACCTGACGCAGGAACGTTATCCAGACGTTCAGTTCCGCAAAACGCGCGAACACTAATCCCGTCCCAGAGCACGGCAATCGCCGTGCTCTTCTTTTATTCCTGTCTTATTAGTCCCTTGCGGAATGTTCTTAATTCACCGCAATTTCACGCTATTCGACCGTTTTTTACTCAATTCTGAAAGCGGCATTGTGAGAGTGATCTATATTTAACTCAGTGTTTAGCACCGGGCGTGGATGAATTAACTGTTCAATGCATGTCGATTGGTTCTCCATTTCACCCGTGTGTTTATTCGCAATATATAAAACTACTAAGGAAGTATGTAGCCCGAATAACGGGTAAAACACAGGAATACATCGATGAATATGACAAGACTGAAGATTTCTAAAACTCTGCTGGCTGTAACACTGGGTAGCGTTCTGGTTAGCGGTTCCGCCCTCGCGGAAAGCAGCACCATGGATAAAGCGCAGTCCACGGCCGATACCGCAGGGCAAAAAATCGATAGCTCTATGAATAAAGTCGGTAATTTCATGGACGACAGCTCTATCACAGCAAAAGTGAAAGCCGCACTGGTGGATGATGAAGCCATCAAGAGCACCGACATTTCCGTTAAGACCGACAAGAAAGTGGTCACGCTGAGCGGCTTCGTGGAAAGCCAGGCTCAGGCAGAACAGGCTGTGAAAGTCGCTAAGGGTGTCGAAGGCGTTGCGTCCGTGAGCGATAAGCTGCACGTTCGTGATAGCAAAAACGCCTCGGTGAAAGGTTATGCCGGGGATGCGGCAACCACCAGCGAAATCAAAGCTAAACTGTTAGCAGATGACATCGTACCGTCCCGTAAGGTGAAAGTGGAAACCACCGATGGCGTGGTGCAGCTTTCCGGTACGGTTGATTCACAGGCGCAAAGTGAACGCGCCGAGTCAATTGCGAAAGCGATTGATGGTGTAAAAAGCGTTAAAAACGATCTGAAAACGAAGTAAATCTGGACCATTCGCCCGTGAGGCTTAACCCTGCGGGCGAAATAAAAACGACTCTGGAAAAACGCCGGTGAGTGACCTGAGCGCTCACGTTTAGCGGCCGACATTAACTATGGTAAAGGAGAAGCTTATGTTTCGTTGGGGCATTATATTTCTGGTTATCGCGTTAATTGCCGCCGCATTGGGCTTTGGTGGACTGGCAGGTACAGCGGCATGGGCAGCTAAAATTGTCTTCGTTGTGGGTATTATTCTGTTCCTGGTCAGCCTGTTTACGGGTCGTAGACGTCCGTAGCAAACGCAATATTCCTTCAACAAAATAAAGCCAGTCATTGCGACTGGCTTTTTCTTATTTGCGTTACAGGTCGGGTGCGTTACTGTGGAGTGATAAAATAATCAAAACAGGAAAACAGAGGTGGGGCAACGCATTCCCGTTACGCTCGGCAATATTGCGCCGCTGACGTTAAAACCGTTTCGCGCGGGTCAACTCGCACTGGTCTGTGAGGGGGGCGGGCAGCGCGGCATTTTCACCGCTGGCGTGCTGGATGAATTTATGCGCGCGCAGTTCAACCCGTTTGACCTCTACTTTGGCACGTCCGCCGGGGCGCAGAATCTCTCTGCCTATGTCTGTAACCAGCCCGGCTACGCGCGAAAGGTCATTATGCGCTACACCACGGCGAAAGAATTTTTTAATCCGGTGCGCTTTGTGCGCGGCGGGAACCTGATCGATCTCGACTGGCTGCTGGAGTCGACCTCCAGCCAGATGCCGCTGGCCATGGATACCGCTGCCCGGCTGTTTGATGGCGGCAAAGAATTCTGGATGTGCGCCAGCCGGGGGGATGACTATTCGCCGGGGTATTTTTCTCCGCAGAAGGAGAACTGGCTGGATATCATTCGCGCCTCCAGCGCCATTCCCGGTTTTTATCGTACCGGCGCGCTGCTGGACGGCATCAGCTATCTGGACGGGGGCATCAGCGACGCGGTACCGGTGCAGGAAGCCGCGCAACGCGGGGCGAAAACCATCGTGGTGATCCGCACCGTGCCGTCGCAAATGTACTATACGCCGCAGTGGTTTAAACGCATGGAGCGCTGGCTGGGCGACAGCAGCCTGCAGCCGCTGGTGAACATCGCGAAGCAGCATGAAACCACCTACGGCGCGATGCAGCGTTTCATTGAAAAACCGCCGGGTAAGTTACGCATTTTCGAAATCTATCCGCCTAAGCCGCTGGCCAGCATGGCGCTGGGCAGCCGCGTGCCTGCGCTGCGCATGGATTATAAAACGGGGCGATTGTGCGGGCGTTACTTCCTGGCGACGGTCGGAAAAATGCTGGCCGAGCAACCGCCGCTTCATCGGCATAAACGCATTATTATGCCACCCGCGATTGTCGCCAACGACGCCCTGACGATGCCGCTGGTGGATATCCCCCAGGCGAATGATGCTTTACTGGATAACGAGGATCTGGCGTGACGCACAGCTTTGTTGATACCCACTGCCACTTTGATTTCCCGCCGTTTACCGGAGATGAAGCGCAAAGCATTACGAAGGCTGCCGAAGCAGGCGTGCAGGCCATCATTGTGCCGTCCGTTGAAGCGGCCTATTTTTCACGCGTGCTGGATCTTTCCACGCGATACCCCGCGCTTTATGCCGCGCTCGGTCTGCACCCAATAGTGATTGAGCGCCATCGTGATGAGCATCTTGAAGAGCTGGATCGGGTGCTGCAAAGTGCCGGAGAAAAACTTGTCGCCATCGGTGAGATCGGCCTCGATCTTTATCGTGAAGATCCGCAGTTTGAACGCCAGCAGACGATCCTCGACGCGCAGCTTCGGCTGGCGAAGCGTCACGACCTGCCGGTGATCCTCCACTCCCGACGCACCCATGACAAACTGGCGATGCACCTGAAGCGCATTGACCTGCCGCGCAGGGGCGTTGTGCACGGTTTCGCCGGTAGCCTGCAGCAGGCGCAGCGTTTTATTGAGCTGGGCTATAAAATTGGCGTCGGTGGCACCATCACCTATCCGCGCGCCAGTAAAACCCGCGATGTGATGGCGCAACTGCCACTGTCGGCGCTCCTGCTGGAAACCGACGCGCCGGATATGCCGCTGAATGGTTTTCAGGGCCAGCCGAATCGCCCGGAACAGGCGGCGCGCGTTTTTGATGTGCTTTGCGAACTGCGTCAGGAACCTGAAGAGGTCATTGCCAGTGCGCTGCTGGAAAATACCCGCGCCGTATTTGGCATCACGCTATAGATAAAGCGCAGGGCGGATTACCCTTATCTTCTGTGTTTCCAGCGCCGATGCCAGGGGCTCAATATCCTCCGGCGTGGCGCTGCGCCATGATGCCGCCTCGCCGTAAACTCCGTGAGCATGAAACGCGTTAATACGCACCGGAACATTCCCCAGCCCGTGGATAAACGCGATCAACGGTTTGATATGTTCCAGATAATCACTCTGCTCCGGAATAACCAGCAGGCGGAGCTCCGTCAAACGGTGACGGTCTGCCAGCCAGCGGATGCTCTCTTTAATCTGCGGGTTTTCGCGCCCGGTCAGGAAACGGTGATGTTCATTCCCCCACGCTTTGAGATCCAGCATCGCGCCATCCAGTACCGGCAGCAGCTTTTGCCAGCCGGTTTCACTTAGCAGACCGTTGCTGTCGACCAGGCAGGTGAGGTGGCGCAAGGCGGGATCGTCTTTGATCGCGCTGAACAGGGCGATCAAAAACGGCAGTTGGGTTGTGGCTTCGCCGCCGCTCACGGTGATCCCTTCGATAAAGGGGGCGGCTTTTCGGATCTGTGTGAGGATTTCCTCCACGCTCAGGCGGTGCGCCATGGGCGTTGCCTGCTGCTGGCACAGGTGCAGGCAAGTATCGCACTGCTGGCATTCACTCTCCTGCCACCAGACGCGTCCGGCCTGAATGGTCAGCGCGTCGTGCGGGCAGTGGGGCACGCAGTCCCCACAGTCGTTGCAGCGACCGATCGTCCACGGGTTATGGCAGGTTTTACAGCGCAGGTTGCAGCCCTGCAGGAACAGCGCCAGGCGGCTGCCCGGCCCGTCCACGCAGGAAAAAGGAATGACCTGACTAACTAAAGCGCATCTGCTGTTCATGGCTTATCACGCGCGGCTGGCGTTCCAGAATGCGGGTATTGCGCGCGGCCTCTTCACCCAGCCACGTGGTGTTGGTTCTTGAACCCGCTTCCCGGTATTTCTCCAGATCCGACAAGCGAACCATATAGCCAGTGACGCGTACCAGATCGTTACCCGCCACATTCGCGGTGAACTCACGCATACCGGCCCTGAATGCCCCCAGGCAAAGCTGAACCACCGCCTGCGGATTGCGTTTTACCGTCTCCTCCAGGGTGAGAATATCGCTGATCCCGGAGTGATAGTGTTTATGGTGCGGCGCTACGGCCAGCAGATGGCTGATGGGATCCGGCTCGTCGCCGTAGGGCAGACGCGCGCCCGGCGTGGTGCCCGAGTCGGAGCTGATCCCAGACTGCGCGTGCAGCATCGCGCGTTTTTTCCAGCCGTGTTTTACCGGTGTGTTTTCCACAAACGCCGCCAGCTGCTCGCTGATGCGGTAGCCCAGCGCGTTAGCCCGCTCGTCTTTCCCGTAACGGCCTTCAATGCTCTCCTTTTCACAGAGCGCGTTCACCGCTTCCGCCAGACCGTACATGCCAAACATCGGCACAAACCGATCGGCATCAATCAGCCCCTCTTTCACCAGGAAGCTATTCTCAAAGAAGCCGGATTGCTGATACAGAAAATCACAGCGGGCATTGATGATGGCGATTTGCTGCTGGCAGTAGTGCGGAAGCGTGCGGGTGAAGAAGTCGTCAACCGATGCGCTTTGATCGGCAATGGCCTTGAGATTAAGGCGCACCAGCGTACTGCCACCGCCCGCCAGCGGCAGAGAGTTGTAACAGCTCACGACGCCATAGCGGCCTTTTGTGAAAATTTTATCATTCACCGGGCCATTAGAAATATGCGGTTTGCTGCATTCGCAGATGTTTTTTGCCACCTCAAGCAGCAAATCGCCCGGGGTGATATCTGGATCGTAGATAAAGGTCAGGTTCGGTGCGACCTGCTTCAGTTCTGCATCTGCGCGCAGAATGGCACGGGTGACTGGGCCGTCGGCGGGGCCGATATTGGCGTGCATAAACGCATCGGGCAGCGTTCTGTCGAGATAGCGCCAGAAACGTTTTATTCGGCTATCGATTTCTTCTTGTGTTAGAATTCTAACATACGGCTTCAGTATTGCATCAAGCTGCCCCAGATAGACCGGCATGGATGTGACGGAAGGAACATGGTGGTAGAGAATGGTTAACAGCGAGAGGGCGTCATCAAGATCTTTTGCGCCTTCCAGCTCCAGCCATTCCGAACCGTTAGCCAGGAATTTTTCATAATCCGGCAGCACGTAGCGCGGTTTGTAGGGCGCGTGGCCTTCGAACATGTCGCAGATAAACCCCTCGTCCAGCGCGGCGCGGGCCGCCGGAGATAGCGTCGGGTAGGGCAGATAATTTTCCGCTTCCAGCGCCAGAAAATGACGTTTTTGTTCCGGGGTTAACACCGGGCTTGTCACAATGTGCTGGCAACGTTGTTGCAGGGCGTCGGGCATGTTCACTTCCTTGAGGGTCTGCGGATGGTGAATGAATTGTAGGAAGCCAGCCTGCCGGCGCTTTTGATCCGACAGGGGGTATCGCTGCTTTAGCCAGCAATTCTTGCCCCAAAGTTTGAAGAAGATCTCATTACAGTAATGCAAATTTGTACGAAGTTTTCATTAACTGTGATGAATGTCGAAGTGTGGATGCGGGTGAATGTTAGAATACTCACAGACCCGCAAGGTAAAATTTATACGGCACTGCCGTTGGAGAATGTTATGACCGATTTAACTGCAAGCAGCCTGCGCGCGTTGAAACTGATGGACCTGACCACCCTGAACGATGACGACACCAATGAGAAAGTCATCGCCCTGTGCCATCAGGCGAAAACGCCAGTGGGTAACACCGCCGCCGTCTGTATCTACCCGCGCTTTATCCCGATTGCCCGCAAAACGTTGAAAGAGCAGGGTACGCCGGACGTGCGCATTGCAACCGTCACTAACTTCCCGCACGGCAACGACGATATCGAGATCGCGCTGGCGGAAACCCGTGCGGCCATTGCCTACGGCGCAGACGAAGTTGACGTGGTGTTCCCGTACCGTGCGCTGATCGCGGGCAACGAGCAGGTCGGTTTTGACCTGGTGAAAGCCTGTAAAGACGCATGTGCAGCGGCAAACGTGCTGCTGAAAGTGATCATCGAAACCGGCGAGCTGAAAGAAGAGGCGCTGATTCGTAAAGCGTCTGAAATCTCCATCAAAGCCGGTGCGGATTTCATCAAAACCTCTACCGGTAAAGTGCCGGTCAACGCAACCCCGGAAAGCGCGCGCATCATGATGGAAGTAATCCGTGATATGGGCGTGTCCAAAACCGTTGGCTTCAAACCTGCGGGCGGCGTGCGTACAGCAGAAGATGCACAGCAGTTCCTGGCGATTGCCGACGAGCTGTTCGGCGCCGACTGGGCCGATTCCCGCCACTACCGCTTTGGCGCGTCCAGCCTTCTGGCCAGCCTGCTGAAAGCGTTGGGTCACGGCGACGGTAAGAGCGCAAGCAGTTACTGATTGCCAGACAATGCCGGATGACGCTTCGCTTATCCGGCCTACAGGATCGTAGGGCGGGTAAGCGTAGCGCCACCCGCCACAACTCCCCCGATTCCGCATGGAGGTTACCGTGTTTCTCGCACAAGAAATTATTCGTAAAAAACGTGATGGTCATGCATTAAGCGACGAAGAAATTCGCTTTTTCATCAACGGCATTCGTGATAACACCATCTCTGAAGGGCAGATTGCGGCTCTGGCGATGACCATCTTCTTCCACGATATGTCGATGCCTGAGCGCGTGTCGCTGACCATGGCGATGCGAGATTCAGGAACCGTTCTGGACTGGAAAAGCCTCAACCTCAACGGCCCAATCGTTGACAAACACTCCACCGGCGGCGTGGGTGATGTGACTTCGCTGATGCTCGGCCCTATGGTGGCAGCCTGCGGCGGTTACATCCCAATGATTTCCGGGCGCGGCCTGGGCCACACCGGCGGTACGCTCGACAAACTGGAAGCCATCCCGGGCTTCGATATCTTCCCGGATGACAACCGCTTCCGCGACATTATTAAAGACGTTGGCGTGGCGATTATCGGCCAGACCAGCTCTCTTGCGCCGGCAGACAAGCGTTTCTACGCGACGCGTGACATTACCGCGACCGTCGATTCCATCCCGCTGATCACCGCGTCGATTCTTGCCAAAAAGCTGGCAGAAGGGCTGGACGCGCTGGTGATGGACGTGAAGGTAGGCAGCGGCGCGTTTATGCCGACCTATGAACTCTCTGAGGCGCTGGCCGAAGCGATCGTTGGCGTCTCCAACGGCGCGGGCGTGCGCACCACCGCGCTGCTGACCGACATGAACCAGGTACTGGCCTCCAGCGCCGGTAACGCGGTGGAAGTCCGCGAAGCCGTTCAGTTCCTCACTGGCGAATACCGTAACCCGCGCCTGTTCGACGTCACCATGGCGCTGTGCGTGGAGATGCTCATCTCCGGTAAGCTCGCCAAAGACGATGCCGACGCTCGCGCGAAGCTGCAGGCGGTACTGGACAACGGCAAAGCGGCGGAGATCTTTGGCCGCATGGTGGCCGCGCAAAAAGGCCCGACCGACTTCGTTGAAAACTACGCGAAATACCTGCCGACCGCGATGCTCAGCAAAGCTGTTTATGCGGATGGCGAAGGTTTTGTCTCGGCAATGGACACCCGCGCGCTCGGCATGGCTGTCGTGTCTATGGGCGGCGGTCGCCGTCAGGCATCGGACACCATTGATTACAGCGTCGGCTTTACCGATATGGCCCGTCTGGGCGACAGCGTTGACGGTCAGCGTCCGCTGGCGGTGATCCACGCCAAAGACGAAGCCAGCTGGCAGGATGCGGCGAAAGCGGTGAAGGCGGCAATATCTCTTGACGATAAAGCACCGGAAACCACACCGACGGTCTATCGTCGTATCACCGAATAGCGGTATACTGATCTGATCGCATTTTTATGAAGCACTAAGTACGGAGAACAATTATGAAACGTGCATTTATTATGGTGCTGGACTCATTCGGCATCGGCGCAACCGAAGATGCAGAACGTTTTGGTGACGTGGGTTCCGATACCATGGGTCACATCGCGGAAGCCTGTGCAAAAGGCGAAGCGGATAACGGTCGTAAAGGCCCTCTGACTCTACCTAACCTGACCCGCCTCGGGCTGGTAAAAGCGCATGAAGGTTCTACCGGTAAAATCGCAGCCGGTATGGACGGCAACGCGGAAGTGGTGGGTGCCTATGCATGGGCGCATGAGCTCTCTTCCGGGAAAGACACCCCGTCTGGTCACTGGGAAATCGCCGGCGTGCCGGTTCTGTTTGACTGGGGTTACTTCTCCGATCACGAGAACAGCTTCCCGCAGGAACTGCTGGATAAGCTGGTGAAGCGTGCCAACCTGCCGGGCTACCTCGGTAACTGCCACTCTTCCGGTACCGTGATTCTGGATCAGCTCGGCGAAGAGCATATGAAAACCGGCAAGCCGATTTTCTACACCTCCGCTGACTCCGTGTTCCAGATCGCCTGCCACGAAGAGACGTTTGGTCTGGATAAACTCTACGAGCTGTGCGAAATCGCCCGTGAAGAGCTGACCGAAGGCGGCTACAACATTGGCCGCGTGATCGCGCGTCCGTTTATCGGCGACAAAGCGGGTAACTTCCAGCGTACCGGTAACCGTCACGACCTGGCCGTTGAGCCACCGGCACCAACCGTGCTGCAGAAACTGGTCGACGAGAAAGGCGGCCACGTGGTGTCCGTGGGTAAAATCGCGGATATCTACGCCAACTGCGGTATCACCAAAAAAGTGAAAGCCACCGGTCTGGATGCGCTGTTCGATGCCACCATCAAAGAGATGAAGGATGCGGGCGACAAGACCATTGTCTTCACCAACTTCGTGGACTTCGACTCCTCCTGGGGCCACCGTCGTGACGTCGCAGGTTATGCTGCCGGTCTGGAACTGTTCGACCGCCGTCTGCCGGAGCTGATGGAACTGGTGGGTGAAGATGACATTCTGATCCTGACCGCGGACCACGGCTGTGACCCAACCTGGACCGGTACCGACCACACCCGTGAGCACATTCCGGTACTGGTGTACGGCCCGAAAGTGAAGCCGGGTTCGCTCGGTCACCGTGAAACCTTCGCGGACATCGGCCAGACCATTGCGAAATACTTTGGCACGTCTGACATGGAATATGGCAAGGCTATGTTCTAAACGGATTGGGTGCGGTCTGATGCCCTCACCCCGGCCCTCTCCCACAGGGAGAGGGTGAAAAGAATAAACAATTTGAAAGGAACTGAAGATGGCAACTCCTCACATTAACGCAGAAATGGGTGATTTCGCTGACGTCGTATTGATGCCGGGCGACCCGCTGCGCGCGAAGCACATTGCAGAAACCTTCCTGGAAGACGTGCGTGAAGTGAACAACGTGCGCGGCATGCTGGGCTTCACCGGTACCTATAAAGGTCGCAAAATCTCCGTAATGGGCCACGGCATGGGTATCCCATCCTGCTCCATTTACACCAAAGAGCTGATCACCGACTTCGGCGTGAAGAAAATCATCCGCGTGGGCTCCTGCGGCGCGGTGCGTATGGACGTTAAGCTGCGCGATATCGTTATCGGCATGGGTGCCTGCACCGATTCCAAAGTGAACCGTATGCGTTTCAAAGACCATGACTTCGCGGCGATTGCAGACTTCGGCATGGTGCGTGACGCGGTTGACGCGGCAAAAGCGCTGGGCGTTGAAGCACGCGTAGGTAACATCTTCTCGGCTGACCTGTTCTATGCGCCGGACGGCGGCGAGATGTTCGACGTGATGGAAAAATACGGCATCCTGGGCGTGGAAATGGAAGCGGCAGGCATCTACGGCGTGGCGGCTGAGTTTGGTGCGAAAGCGCTGACCATCTGCACCGTGTCTGACCACATCCGTACCCACGAGCAGACCACCGCTGCCGAGCGTCAGACCACCTTCAACGACATGATCAAAATCGCGCTGGAATCCGTTCTGCTGGGCGATAAAGAGTAATTCAGTCTCTTCCCTCCCTCTCCCTGTGGGAGAGGGCCGGGATGAGGGCACCAGACCGCACCTAGCGTACCGCCTGTGCAATCCATGCCGATAAGTCCCGCAACTCTTGTTCCTGTTCCGGGAAATCAATAAGTAACGCGTCACACTCCTGTTGCAGCATATCTGCCCGATACAAACAGCCCTGCAGACGTGCCGCCAGCGCCTCCAGCGGTGCCGGGTTCAGGCTGTCCGTGAACACCTGCGTGCGGGTGATATGGCCTTTCTCGACGTCAAAATGCAGCTCCACGCCGCCCCAGGTGAAGCGCTCGTCCAGCAGGTGCGAAAATGCAGGTGCCTGACCGAAGTTCCACTCCCAACTGCTCTGGCGGGCAAAGGTTTCGGCGAAGTTGGGCAGATCCGGGGTTTTATCCGGTGAAATCACTTCCGCTTCGACGCGCTCGCCGTAATGTTCAAAGAATGCCTCACGGATCGCATCGCAAATCTGCTCGTGCGTAATCCCTGGCAGCAGCTCCACCAGATTTGCCACGCGTCCACGTACGGAGGTAATCCCCTTAGCCTGTAGCTTTTTCTTGTCAGGATTGAGGTAATTCGCCAGACGGCTCAGGTCGGCGTTCAGCAGCAGGGTGCCGTGGTGGAAGCCGCGATCCATCGTTTCGCGGTAGGCGGAGCCGGAGACCTTCCGGTCGCCCTCGGGAGTTCTCACCACCAGGTCGTTCCGCCCGGACGCCTCTGCCGTCACGCCGAGCGAATTCAGCGCGTTGAGCACAATCGAGGTAGAGATGGTTTTATCGTACTCCGGTTTGCCCGCCATAAAGGTAAAGCAGGTATTACCCAGATCGTGAAACACCGCGCCGCCGCCGCTGCTGCGGCGAGCCAGACGGACGTTGTCCTCTTCCATGCGCCGCGTATTGCACTCTTTCCACGGGTTTTGCGCGCGGCCAATGACCACTGTATCGGCATTACGCCAGAGAAACAGCACGCGCTGGGTCGCGGGCATCTGGCGGAAGATGCACTCTTCCACCGCGAGATTAAACCAGGGATCGTAAGAGTCAGAGATAAGCAGGCGTAACGTCGTCATGGCAGAGTTCCTTTTCCGAATCATCCGCCTACTTTATCACTATTCCTTCTTTTCGCTCTCTTCGTCTTCGGGAACCGACTTGCTGGCGGTTAACAGGAAGGGTGATTGCTGCCAGCGAGTGCGCTTGCCCTGGAGCAACGTGCGCGCCAGCACAACACCAATCGCCAGCGAGAGTAATAGCATCAGGCGCAGAATATTGGTGGTGTTATCCACCTGCTTGGCTTCGGTTGGCAGGGTGTGGGTATCCAGCGTCAGGCGCAGATAGCCCAGCGGGCCGTTTTTACCCTGAACGGGTTCGACAATCTGCTGGTTGAAATAGCCTCCCGCTTTTTTGCCGTCCAGTGCCAGCCTGTCACGCACGTCGACGTGCTCACCGGCGCGGGCAATCAGGTCGCCTTTTTCATCGTATACGCCCGCATCCAGAATGCGGCTGTTCTCAGTGAGCTGACGCAAGACCTGGCCTATCCGCTTATCGTCCGGCGTTTCATTGCGCATCAGGGGCGCAACGTTGAGCGTCACCTGCCGCGCCAGGGTGCGGGCCAGTTCTTCAAACTGCGGGTTGCGCTGCCGCTGATGGTTCTGGCTAAACCAGGATGCCCCTTGCATCAATGCGACTAACAGTGCGAGACAGATCAGGACAATCACGGCGCGATGAAGCCGGAATTTCAGTTTTGCGCGAGCCATATTCCACCTGCTGAAAATTTAGGGCTTAATGTTGCCAGAAGTGATGGTTACAGGGTAGCCTCATGCGTTATTTTCCCTCTGGAACCTTCCGGCGCGAACGAAATTACAGGAGCTTTAATGCCGAACATTACCTGGTGTGACCTGCCAACGGATGTCTCTTTATGGCCAGGATTGCCGCTCTCGTTAAGTGGCGATGAGGTGATGCCTCTGGATTACCACGCTGGCCGTAGCGGCTGGCTGCTGTACGGACGCGGCCTGGATAAGCAACGACTGACCCAGTATCAAACTAAACTGGGTGCGGCGATGGTCATTGTTGCCGCCTGGTGCGTGGAAGATTACCAGGTCATCCGCCTGGCGGGTTCCCTGACGCAGCGCGCAACGCGTCTGGCGCATGACGCCGGGCTGGACGTTGCGCCTCTCGGCAAAATTCCGCATCTTAAAACGCCGGGTCTGCTGGTGATGGACATGGACTCCACCGCTATTCAGATCGAATGTATTGACGAGATTGCTAAACTGGCAGGCAGCGGCGAGCTGGTGGCGGAAGTCACCGAGCGCGCGATGCGCGGCGAGCTGGACTTCACCGCCAGCCTGCGCCAGCGCGTGGCGACCCTGAAGGGGGCTGATGCTAACATCCTGCGCCAGGTGCGCGACGTGCTGCCGCTGATGCCGGGGCTGACGCAGCTGGTGCTGAAACTGCAGTCTCTCGGCTGGAAAGTGGCAATCGCCTCCGGCGGCTTCACCTTCTTCGCGGATTATCTGCGCGAGAAACTGCATCTGACCACCGTGGTCGCTAACGAGCTGGAAATCATGGACGGCAAGCTGACCGGCCAGGTGATCGGTGACATCGTGGATGCCCAGTACAAAGCCAACACCCTGACGCGTCTTGCTGAAAAGTACGAGATTCCGGTCGAGCAGACCGTCGCCATTGGTGATGGCGCAAACGATCTGCCGATGATCAAAGTGGCTGGACTTGGCATTGCCTACCATGCCAAACCAAAAGTGAATGAAAAGACGGAAGTCACTATCCGTCACGCTGACCTGATGGGGGTGTTCTGCATTCTCTCCGGCAGCCTTAATCAGAAATAACGAGGTAAACCGTGGCGAAAGCTCCAAAACGCGCATTTGTCTGTAATGAATGTGGTGCGGATTATCCGCGCTGGCAGGGGCAATGCAGCGCCTGTCATGCCTGGAACACCATCACCGAAGTGCGTGGTGTGGCGGCTTCGCCGAGCGTGGCCCGCAATGAACGCCTGAGCGGCTATGCGGGAAATGCAGGCGTGTCGAAGGTGCAAAAACTTTCTGATATCAGCCTGGAAGCGCTGCCGCGCTTCTCGACCGGTTTCAAAGAGTTTGACCGCGTACTCGGCGGCGGCGTGGTGCCGGGCAGTGCGATCCTGATCGGCGGTAACCCGGGAGCGGGGAAATCGACCCTGCTGCTGCAAACGCTGTGCAAACTCGCTGAGCAGATGAAAACCCTGTACGTCACGGGGGAAGAGTCACTCCAGCAGGTGGCGATGCGCGCGCACCGCCTGGGCCTGCCAACCGGCAACCTGAATATGCTGTCGGAAACCAGCATCGAGCAGATCTGCATGATCGCCGAAGAAGAGCAGCCGAAGCTGATGGTGATCGACTCCATTCAGGTGATGCACATGGCGGACATTCAGTCTTCGCCGGGCAGCGTGGCGCAGGTGCGTGAAACCGCCGCTTACCTGACGCGCTTTGCCAAAACGCGCGGTGTGGCGATTGTGATGGTCGGCCACGTGACCAAAGACGGCTCGCTGGCGGGGCCGAAGGTGCTGGAGCACTGTATCGACTGCTCCGTGATGCTGGACGGCGACGCGGATTCTCGCTTCCGCACCCTGCGCAGCCACAAGAACCGCTTTGGCGCGGTGAATGAACTGGGCGTGTTTGCCATGACCGAACAGGGGCTGCGCGAAGTTAGCAACCCGTCGGCCATCTTCCTGAGCCGCGGCGATGAGATCACCTCCGGTAGCTCGGTAATGGTCCTTTGGGAAGGGACGCGTCCGCTGCTCGTCGAAATACAGGCGCTGGTAGATCACTCGATGATGGGCAACCCGCGGCGCGTGGCGGTCGGTCTGGAACAGAACCGTCTGGCGATCCTGCTGGCGGTACTTCACCGCCACGGTGGGCTGCAGATGGCGGATCAGGACGTCTTCGTCAACGTGGTCGGCGGCGTCAAAGTTACGGAAACCAGCGCAGATCTGGCGTTGCTGCTGGCGATGGTCTCCAGCCTGCGTGACAGGCCGCTGCCGCAGGATCTGGTGGTGTTTGGTGAAGTGGGCCTGGCCGGGGAAATCCGCCCGGTGCCGAGCGGCCAGGAGCGTATCTCCGAGGCGGCAAAACACGGCTTCCGTCGGGCTATCGTTCCGGCTGCCAACGTGCCGAAAAAAATCCCGGAAGGGATGCAGGTCTTTGGCGTTAAGAAACTCGCAGATGCGTTAAATGTCTTTGACGACTTATAATTACGTATTCGATTTTGCAGGAGGCACCGTAATTTATGTCATCATTTGACTACATCAAGACCGCGATCCGCCAGAAGGGCTGCACGCTGCAGCAGGTGGCGGACGCCAGCGGTATGACCAAAGGCTACCTGAGCCAGTTGCTGAACGCCAAAATCAAAAGCCCCAGCGCGCAGAAGCTTGAAGCGCTGCACCGCTTTCTGGGGCTGGAGTTCCCGCGGATGCAAAAGAACATCGGCGTGGTGTTCGGCAAGTTTTATCCGCTGCATACCGGGCATATTTATCTAATCCAGCGCGCCTGTAGTCAGGTGGACGAGCTGCACATCATCATGGGCTACGACGAAACGCGCGATCGCCAGCTTTTTGAAGACAGCGCTATGTCGCAGCAGCCCACCGTACCGGACCGCCTGCGCTGGCTGCTCCAGACCTTTAAATACCAGAAAAACATTCGCATTCATGCCTTTAACGAAGAGGGTATGGAGCCATACCCGCACGGCTGGGACGTGTGGAGCAACGGCATTAAAGCTTTTATGGAAGAAAAGGGGATTGCGCCTAACTGGATCTACACCTCTGAAGAGTCCGACGCGCCGCAGTTCCGCGAGCATCTGGGCATCGAGACGGTGCTGATCGATCCGAAACGCACCTTTATGAACATCAGCGGGGCGCAGATCCGCGAGAACCCGTTCCGCTACTGGGATTACATCCCGACCGAAGTGAAGCCGTTCTTCGTGCGCACGGTGGCTATTCTGGGCGGCGAGTCGAGCGGCAAATCAACGCTGGTCAACAAGCTGGCGAACATCTTCAACACCACCAGCGCGTGGGAGTACGGACGCGATTACGTCTTTTCGCACCTCGGCGGCGACGAGATGGCGTTGCAGTATTCCGACTACGATAAAATCGCGCTCGGGCATGCCCAGTATATTGATTTCGCGGTGAAATACGCCAACAAAGTGGCGTTTATTGATACCGATTTCGTCACCACCCAGGCGTTCTGCAAAAAGTACGAGGGGCGCGAGCATCCGTTCGTGCAGGCGCTGATTGACGAATACCGATTTGACCTGGTGATCCTACTGGAAAACAACACCCCGTGGGTGGCTGACGGCATGCGCAGCCTCGGCAGCTCCGTGGACAGGCGGGAATTCCAGTCCATGCTGGTGGAGATGCTCAACGAAAACAACGTTGAGTTTGTCCATGTTGAAGAGTCGGACTACGACTCCCGCTTCCTGCGCTGCGTCGAGCTGGTGAAGGAGATGATGGGGGAGCAGGGGTAATAACTTCCCCCTCGCCCTTTTGGGGTGAGGGGGGAATACCTTAGAACTCAACCACCACCTTCCCGCGCATATGCCCCTCCAGCACCTTACGGTGCGCTTCGGTAATGCTTTCCACGCTCAGCCCGTGCAGCGTCTCGCTGAGCGAGCTTTCCACCACGCCATTATCCACGAGCTTCGCCACCTCATTTAAGATCTCCCCCTGACGGGCCATATCCGCGGTCTGGTACATGCTGCGGGTGTACATAAATTCCCAGTGCAGGGCGGCGGATTTAGACTTCAGCTTGTCCTGGTTCAGCGGATGCGCGTTTTCAACGATGGAACAGATATGCCCCTGCGGCGCAATCAGTTCGCTGACCGCATCCCAATGCCCGTCGGTGTCGTTGAGGATGAAAATGTAATCCACAAAGGTTAGCCCGTGTTTCGCCAGCTCGCCTTTCAGATCGCGGTAGTTGACCACCACGTCAGCCCCGCGATCGCGACACCACCGGGCGGAATCTTCTCGTGAAGCGGTTGCGATAATCTTCACCTTGCTGTTGTGCTTCGCAAACGGGATCGCCAGCGATCCCACCCCGCCCGCGCCGCCGATGATCAGCAGCGTTTTGTCCGCACCGGCATGCTGAATGTTCAGCCGCTCAAACAGGCCTTCCCACGCGGTGAGTGCCGTGAGCGGCAGTGCAGCCGCAGCGGCCCAGCCGAGGCCGGCAGGCTTGTGCCCGACAATGCGCGCATCGATCAGCTGATGCGTGGTATTACTGCCCGGGCGGGTGATGTCGCCGGCGTACCAGATCTCGTCACCCGCTTTGAATCCGGTGACGCCAGCGCCAACGGCTTTGACGATACCGCTGGCATCCCAGCCGAGAATGCGCGGCTCGTTCAGCCCGTTCTTAGCAATGCCCGCGTGGACTTTGGTATCGACCGGGTTAACGGAGACGGCTTTCACCTCCACCAGCAGATCGTACTCGCCGGGCTGCGGCATCGGCGGGGTGATTTCAATGAAGGTGGACGGATTTTCTGGGTTAACGGCGATGGCTTTCACTGACATGGTGTGCTCCTCAATGGCATGCGTTTTGTTGAGGCTAGTCTATTAAGTGGCCAGCTGCGTGATAAGATGGACAATCAAGAACTCAGCGTTCGTACAGGGTGAACAATCATGTTTAAACAGCTGCAGGATATGGCGCTGTTTGCGCTGGTGGCGGAGATGGGCAGTTTTACCGCGGCGGCGCAGAAAGCCGAACTGCCGAAATCCAGCGTTAGCCAGCGGATCAGCCAGCTGGAGCAGCAGGTGGGTATCCGTCTGCTCAACCGCACCACGCGCAGGATCAGCCTCACCTTCGCGGGCGAGCACTATCTGGTGCACTGTCGCGAGATGCTGGCGGCCAGCGAGCGGGCGGAGTACGCCATTCAGCGGCTGCGCGATAACCCGAGCGGGCGGCTGCGGATCACCTGTCCGGCGGGGATTGGCGCGACGCTGCTGGCGCATATGAATGCCGAATTTCAGCTTCGCTATCCTGACGTGTCGCTGGATGTGTCGATCTCTGACGACGTGGTGGATCTGGTCGAGTCCGGTTTTGACGTGGCGCTGCGCACCGGCAAGCCGCAGGACTCCTCTCTGATTGGCAGGATGATCGGGCACTGCCCACGCTACATGCTGGCCTCGCCGGACTATCTGGCGCGTCGGGAGCCGCTGACGCATCCCCGCCAGCTGGTGGATCACCGCAGTATTACACACCGGGCGTGGTCGGAGTGGCTGCTGCGAAGCGAGGGTGAGGATTACCGCTACCTGCCGGACAATGCGCATATGACGGATAATCTGGTGTATGCCCGCGAATGTGCGATTGCCGGCGCGGGGATCACGCTCTTACCCGCGTTTCTGCTGGAAGATAAGATCAAAAAGGGGGCGCTGGTTCAGGTGCTGCCGGAGTGGAGCGTTGAGGGAAACGATCTCTGGCTGGCCTACCCGAGCCGGAAGCTGAATTCGCCTGCGCTGATGAGCTATATCGACTTTGCGATGCGATTTGATGAGGTGAAGCGGTATTACGTGGGTGGGTGATGTTGTGCGGACTGATGCCCTCACCCTGGCCCTCTCCCCATGGGAGAGGGGACAAACATAAAAAACGGCAACCGAGGTTGCCGTTTTGCTTTTATTTCGCAATACGCTTGTACTTAATACGCTTCGGCTCCAGCGCGTCGGCACCCAGGGTGCGTTTCTTGTACTCTTCGTACTCGGTGAAGTTACCTTCGAAGAACTCCACTTTACCTTCGTCCTGGTAGTCCAGGATGTGGGTCGCGATACGGTCGAGGAACCAGCGGTCGTGCGAGATAACCATCGCACAGCCCGGGAACTCCAGCAGGGCGTTTTCCAGCGCGCGCAGGGTTTCGATATCCAGGTCGTTGGTGGGTTCATCGAGCAGCAGAACGTTACCGCCCACCTGCAGCAGCTTCGCCAGGTGCAGACGACCGCGCTCACCGCCGGACAGCTCGCCCACGCGTTTGCCCTGGTCGGTGCCCTTAAAGTTAAAGCGGCCAACGTAGGCGCGGCTTGGCATCTCGGTGTTGCCGATACGCATGATATCCAGACCGCCGGAGACTTCTTCCCACACGGTTTTGCTGTTATCCATCGCGTCACGGAACTGGTCAACGGAGGCCAGCTTCACGGTTTCACCGAGGGTGATAGAGCCGCTGTCAGGCTGTTCCTGACCGGACATCATGCGGAACAGGGTGGATTTACCCGCGCCGTTCGGACCGATAATGCCGACGATAGCGCCTTTCGGTACGGAGAAGCTCAGGTCGTCGATCAGCACGCGGTCGCCGTAGGACTTACGCAGGTTGGTCACTTCAACCACTTTATCCCCCAGACGTGCTCCAGGTGGAATAAACAGTTCGTTGGTTTCGTTACGTTTCTGGTATTCGGTGTTGTTCAGCTCTTCGAAGCGCGCCAGACGGGCTTTGCCCTTGGACTGACGGCCTTTCGCGCCCTGACGCACCCACTCCAGCTCTTTCTCAATAGACTTACGGCGAGCCGCTTCCTGAGAAGCTTCCTGCGCCAGACGCTGATCTTTCTGCTCCAGCCAGGAGGAGTAGTTGCCTTCCCACGGAATACCTTCACCGCGGTCCAGCTCCAGGATCCAGCCTGCCACGTTGTCGAGGAAGTAACGGTCGTGGGTAATTGCCACAACGGTGCCTTCGAAGTCGTGCAGGAAGCGCTCCAGCCACGCCACGGATTCCGCATCCAGGTGGTTGGTCGGTTCGTCGAGCAGCAGCATGTCTGGTTTTTCCAGCAGCAGACGGCACAGCGCCACGCGGCGGCGTTCACCACCGGACAGGTTAGCGATTTTCGCATCCCAGTCCGGCAGACGCAGGGCATCGGCCGCGCGCTCCAGCTGCACGTTCAGGTTGTGACCGTCGTGCGCCTGGATAATCTCTTCATACTTGCCCTGTTGTGCAGCAAGTTTGTCGAAGTCCGCATCCGGTTCGGCGTATTTGGCATACACTTCATCCAGACCTTTCAGCGCGTTAACCACTTCGGACACCGCTTCTTCAACGGATTCGCGAACGGTGTGTTCCGGGTTCAGCTGAGGTTCCTGCGGCAGGTAGCCGATCTTGATGCCTGGCTGCGGACGGGCTTCACCTTCGATGTCTGTATCGATGCCGGCCATGATGCGCAGCAGGGTGGACTTACCGGCACCGTTGAGACCCAGAACACCGATTTTTGCGCCCGGGAAGAAGCTCAGCGAGATATTTTTAAGAATATGACGTTTCGGCGGGACAACTTTGCCGACACGATGCATGGTATAAACGAATTGAGCCACGTTGGACTTCGCCTCTTTTATCGTGATGAGAAGGAATTTCAGCCTCGAAGTGTAGCCTTTTTCACGCCCTAATCCCAGCCAGGAACGTCGGGAGTGTTAAAACGCGCAAGAAAGGTAAAAAAGTGTCCATGACGTGGCGCGTTGCAGGATGCCTGGTTAGCATAAGTGAATGCAACTTTGATGTGGCAAGACGCTGCAAATGATGAAAAAACAATGAGGAAGAGCTTGTGGAAAAAGCCAAACGGGTGGTCTGGCGTCTGCTGGCTGCCAGCGTATGCGTAATGGCGGTAAGCCAGGCGGTGCATGCCGATTCACTGGATGAACAACGTAACCGCTACGCCCAGATTAAACAGGCGTGGGACAACAAGCAGATGGATACCGTGCAGGCGCTGATGCCGACGCTGAAGGACTATCCGCTGTATCCGTATCTGGAGTATCGCCAGATCACCGACGATCTGATGAACCAGCCGACAGTCACGGTGAATAACTTTATTCAGGCGAACCCGACCCTGCCGCCTGCCCGAAATCTCCAGTCTCGTTTTGTGAATGAGCTGGCGCGGCGTGAAGACTGGCGAGGGCTGCTGGCGTTTAGCCCTGAGAAGCCGAATACCACTGAAGCGCAGTGTAATTACTACTATGCGAAATGGGCGACCGGTCAGCAGGAAGAGGCCTGGGCCGGGGCGAAAGATCTGTGGCTGACGGGCAAAAGCCAGCCGAACGCCTGTGACTCGCTCTTTGGCGCATGGCGCGCTTCCGGCAAGCAGGATCCGCTGGCCTACCTTGAGCGCATCCGCCTGGCGATGAAAGCCGGCAACACGCGTCTGGTGACCGCGCTGGCAGGGCAAATGCCGTCCGATTACCAGACGATCTCCACGGCGGTTATCGCGCTGGCAAACGATCCGAACAGCGTCCTGACCTTTGCCCGCAGCACGGGCTCGACCGATTTTACCCGCCAGATGGCGGCGGTGGCTTTTGCCAGCGTGGCGCGTGACGATGTAGAAAACGCGCGGCTGATGATCCCGCAGCTGGTGCAGGCGCAGCAGCTGAATGACGATCAAACCCAGGAATTGCGCGATATTGTCGCGTGGCGACTGATGGGCACGGATGTGACCGACGAACAGGCGCGCTGGCGTGATGATGCGATCATGCGCTCAAACTCGACCTCGCTTGTTGAGCGACGCGTGCGCATGGCGCTGGGAACGGGGGATCGTCGCGGGCTGAATACCTGGCTCGCGCGTTTGCCAATGGAAGCCAAAGAGAAGGACGAATGGCGCTACTGGCAGGCCGATCTGCTGATGGAGCGCGGTCGTGAAGACGAAGCCAAAGATATTCTTCACTCGCTGATGCAGCAGCGCGGGTTCTACCCGATGGCGGCGGCGCAACGGCTGGGCGAGGAGTACACGCTTAAGATCGACAAAGCGCCCGCTAACGCCAGCCCCGCTCTGACGCAGGGGCCGGAGATGGCGCGCGTTCGCGAGCTGATGTACTGGAACATGGACAATACCGCGCGCAGCGAGTGGGCGAATCTGGTCACCAGCCGTACCACCGACGAGAAGGCCCAGCTTGCTCGCTATGCCTTTGATAATCGCTGGTGGGATCTGAGCGTGCAGGCGACGATCGCCGGGAAGCTGTGGGATCATCTCGAAGAGCGTTTCCCGCTGGCGTACAAAGATCTGTTTGACCGCTACACCAGCGGCAAAGATATCCCGCAAAGCTACGCCATGGCGATTGCCCGTCAGGAGAGCGCATGGAACCCGAAAGTCCGTTCACCGGTGGGTGCCAGCGGGCTGATGCAAATTATGCCGGGGACGGCGACGCATACGGTGAAGATGTTCAACATTCCAGGATACAGCAGCCCGTCACAGCTTCTCGATCCGGATACCAACATCAACATTGGCACCAGCTACTTGCAGTACGTCTATCAGCAGTTCGGCAATAACCGCATCTTCGCGTCGGCGGCGTATAACGCGGGGCCTGGGCGCGTGCGTACCTGGCTTGGCAACAGCGCCGGACGCATCGACGCGGTGGCGTTTGTCGAGAGCATTCCGTTCTCGGAAACACGCGGCTACGTGAAGAACGTGCTGGCCTATGACGCCTACTATCGCTACTTTATGGGGCAGAAAGATACCCTGATGAGCGATGCCGAGTGGCAGAGACGTTACTGATCGGCGCGGGTTGTGTTATGCTGTACTCGCTAATGAGTACAAGAGGCAGCATAACATGACCCAGCATTCCCCGTATTCCTCGGCAATGGCCGAACAACGTCACCAGGAGTGGCTTCGTTTTGTGGAGCTGCTTCGTCAGTCTTACGATCAGGATTTGCACTTACCTCTCATGCAGCTGATGCTCACGCCGGACGAGCGCGAAGCGCTGGGCACAAGAGTGCGGATTATCGAGGAGTTGCTGCGCGGCGAGATGAGCCAGCGCGAGCTGAAAAACGAGCTGGGCGCGGGCATCGCAACGATCACCCGCGGCTCGAACAGCCTGAAGTCTGCGCCGGTTGAGCTGCGCCAGTGGCTTGAGTCAGTCTTATTGGGCGATCAACGATAAATGGCGTTATGAAACGGGCTCAGCGCCAGGATCACCGCCTGATGGTAAACGCCTGAACGCGTAAGCTTGCCACCCGTAAAGACGCCAATCGCCCCTTCTTTTCGGCCAATCTCATCGATGCCGGTGTACTGCGACATCACCGGCCCGAGCGCTTCGCCTTCGCGCACTTTCTTCAGAATGATTTCCGGCAGCGGCAGAGTGGCCGAACGCGCTTCGCCGCGCTGCTCTCGGCTTTCAATCACCACCCAGCTAAAGGTTGCGCCTTCGTCGATACCAGCTTCAATGGCTACCCAAAAGTCAGCATTCGGTGCCGCGGCCTTCGCGTTAGCCACGCGATTTCGTGCGCCAGCGCGCGTTTCCTCACTGCCAAACGGCTGTTCAGGTACACCACTCTCGACGCCGACGGCATCAATATGGCAGGATCCTTCGCCGAAAATCTCTTCAAAAGCCTTTAGAATTGCCTGAATTTTGGCAGGATTGGTGGTAGCAGAGACAACATGGTGCATAATTAAGCTCGATTCAAAAAAACTCATCGCAGTATAACGGAAAAAAAGCATGTTACAGGTATACCTTGTTCGCCACGGTGAAACGCAGTGGAACGCCGAGCGACGTATTCAAGGCCAGTCAGACAGTCCTCTCACCGAGAAGGGTGTGCAGCAAGCGTGGCAGGTGGCAGAGCGTGCCAGAACGCTGGGCATTACCCACGTCATCACCAGCGATTTAGGTCGTACTCAGCAGACGGCGCGCATCATTGCAGACGCCTGCGGCTGCGATGTGATGCTTGAGCCGCGCCTGCGCGAGCTGGATATGGGCGTGCTGGAAAAGCGCCATATCGATACGCTGACGGAAACGGAAGAGGGCTGGCGCCGCACGCTGGTGAACGGTACCGAAGATGGCCGTATCCCTGAAGGCGAATCCATGCAGGAGCTGAGCGTGCGTATGCATGCCGCACTGGCGGAATGCCTGAAGCTTCCGGCGGGAAGTCGTCCGCTGCTGGTGAGTCACGGTATCGCGCTGGGCTGCCTGGTGAGCACCATTCTGGGGTTACCGGCTTATGCCGAGCGCCGTCTGCGCCTGCGCAACTGTTCCATTTCCCGGATTGATTACCAGGAAAGCGCGTGGCTGGCTTCGGGCTGGGTGGTGGAGATGGCAGGGGACATTTCGCACCTCGATGCCCCTGCGCTTGACGAACTGCAGCGTTAACGACGTATCGGAATCAAGAATTCCATACGCAGATTGATGGGGCCTTCTTCCGGTTTGGCATCCTGCGCCGGGTAGTAGCGCTCAATATCCTGACCTTTACGGCGATTCAGATTCAGCATTGGCATGCAGGTCCCGTAAACGGTCAGGATAAACTCCTGAACCCCGGTACCCAGTCCTTCATACGAGAACATCACGTACTCGCCACCTTCCAGCACGACCGGCTTCGAACCCTGAATGTAGCCATTCGCCAGCTCCGGCGTCAGCGCGGTGGTGTAGAACACCTCCTGCTCGTCGTCTTTTTCCTGGCTTGGATGCGTTTCATTCAGGCCGTACAGAATTGGCGGGATAGCCGGTGCATGGCTCAGGAAATCGCGCCAGAACTGAACGCGCATTTGATGACGGAACTCAGAAATCTGCTCCAGGGAGCAGGAGTAGCTCTGGGTCGTACCGATCAGATGAGTTTCCGGCAGGGTGACGATTTCGTATTTCGGCATCGCGAACTCACCCAGACGCAGCGGTGGACGCATGCCAAACGAGCTCCAGTCCGGCGAGCGACGATAAAGCGCGGGCGTCAACGAGAACTGTTTTTTAAACGCGCGGGTAAACGTCTGCTGCGAATCGAAACGGTACTGCAGGGCAATGTCCAGAATCGGACGCGCGGTCAGGCGCAAGGCCACTGCAGATTTTGATAAACGACGTGCGCGAATATAGGCACCGATAGCATGACCGGTGACATCCTTGAACATCCTTTGCAGATGCCACTTGGAATAGCCCGCTTTAGCCGCCACATTATCCAGTGACAAAGGCTGGTCGAGATGACCTTCCAGCCAGGTGAGCAGGTCGCGAATAATTCCAGCCTGATCCATATACTATCCTCATCCTTAAAACAGCAGGTGCCTGATAACAGGTTAGCGGATAATAGCATTTTTTGATGTTTTAGCATTCAGTGTTTTTTTTGCGCATTAATGCCTTTTACGGCTCGTTTTGGGTGAATATATTCTAATCCTGTGATCTTGCTACATTTTTGTCTAAAGTGTTGAATAATCGCCCAGTGCAATTTTAAAGAATGGTAACAATATGAAATACAAGACTTTGATCTTCACCGCGTTGCTGTTGATGGTTGGCCGCGCCGCGCAGGCAGAACAGATTGGTTCCGTCGATACCGTGTTTAAGATGTTTGGCCCGGACCACAAAATCGTGGTGGAGGCGTTTGACGATCCGGACGTGAAAAACGTCACCTGCTACGTCAGCCGCGCGAAAACGGGCGGTATTAAAGGTGGCCTGGGACTGGCGGAAGATACCTCCGATGCGGCGATTTCCTGTCAGCAGGTGGGCCCGGTTGAGCTGAGCGATAAAATCAAGAACGGCAAAGCGCAGGGCGACGTGGTATTCCAGAAGCGGACCTCGCTGGTGTTCAAAAAGCTGCAGGTAGTGCGTTTCTATGATGCCAAACGCAACACCCTGGCTTACCTTGCGTATTCCGACAAAGTGGTGGAAGGCTCGCCGAAAAACGCGATCAGCGCGGTGCCGATTATGCCGTGGCATTAATAAAAAAAACGGCGCAAATGCGCCGTTTTTTAATGCGTAAACTGCGGGATCACTCCTGCAGATCGCCGCAGAAACGGTACCCTTCGCCGTGGATGGTGGCGATGATTTCCGGCGTATCAGGCGTCGATTCGAAATGCTTACGAATACGACGGATGGTCACGTCTACGGTACGGTCATGAGGCTTCAGCTCGCGGCCGGTCATTTTCTTCAGCAGTTCTGCACGGGACTGAATTTTGCCCGGGTTTTCACAGAAGTGCAGCATCGCGCGGAATTCGCTGCGCGGCAGTTTATACTGCTCACCGTTCGGGCTAATCAGCGAACGGCTATTGATATCAAGTTCCCAGCCGTTGAATTTGTAGCTGTCAACGCTACGACGCTCTTCGCTGACCGTGCCAAGGTTCATGGTGCGGGACAGCAGGTTGCGTGCACGAATGGTTAACTCGCGAGGGTTAAACGGCTTGGTGATGTAGTCATCCGCACCGATTTCCAGGCCAAGAATTTTATCAACTTCGTTGTCACGGCCCGTCAGGAACATTAACGCGACGTTCGCCTGTTCACGCAGTTCGCGCGCCAGAAGAAGACCGTTTTTGCCCGGCAGGTTGATATCCATGATCACCAGGTTGATATCATTTTCAGAAAGGATCTGATGCATCTCTGCGCCATCGGTCGCTTCAAAGACATCGTAGCCTTCTGCTTCGAAAATGCTCTTTAACGTGTTGCGTGTTACCAACTCGTCTTCAACGATAAGAATGTGCGGGGTCTGCATGTTTGCTACCTAAATTGCCAACTAAATCGAAACAGGAAGTACAAAAGTCCCTGACCTGCCTGATGCATGTCGCAAATTAACATGATCGGCCTAACGTGACTAAAGTACGTAATTGCGTTCTTGATGCACTTTCCATCAACGTCAACAACATCATTAGCTTGGTCGTGGGCACTTTCCCTTTGGACCCGACAGTGTCAAAAACGGCTGTCATCCTAACCATTTTAACAGCAACATAACAGGCTAAGTGACACCAGACACCCAATAAAACTACGCTTCGTTGACATATATCAAGTTCAATTGTAGCACGTTAACAGTTTGATGAAATCATCGTAGCCGAATGCTAGCCTTTGTCACAATTTTTCAATAAACCAACTAGTTGCGGACATTGATATATAAACGAAGCGAATCCAATCAGATTAGGGTATTCATGTGGCTATTATCATTATAAAACATAAGGATAATAGACTCCTGTTAACATTCTAACTGATTGTTCAGACACAAAATAGTTTAGCGTCTTTAATTTGTTCTGAAACGCTATTTCGGTGATTTGTGTTGCAAATTTGTAAATTCGCGCTGCGTAATATGTTGAAGCGCATCACATTTTTACCGGCTAACTGATTAAAAAGAGAGCATAAATGCATCTGTCGATTGTACTGGTCGCCCCAGCCAGAGCAGAAAATATAGGCGCTGCGGCGCGTGCCATGAAGACCATGGGTTTTACCGATTTGCGTATTGTGGACAGCACAGCGCACCTGGAGCCTGCCGCCCGCTGGGTGGCGCACGGTTCAGGCGATATTCTCGATAATATAACCACTTACGCCACGCTGGCTGATGCACTGCACGACATTTCGTTTACCGTAGCGACCACCGCGCGCAGCCGGGCGAAGTTCCACTACTACACCACCCCGGCGGAGCTGGTGCCGATGCTGGAAGAGAAAAGCCAGTGGCTGGAGAGGGCCGCGCTGGTGTTTGGCCGTGAAGATTCAGGGCTGACCAACGAAGAGCTGGAGCTGGCCGATGTTCTCACCGGTGCGCCGATGGTCGCCGATTACCCCTCCCTGAATTTAGGCCAGGCGGTAATGGTCTATTGCTATCAATTAGCTTCCCTAATGCAAATCCCGCAACCGCAGGCAGAAGCCGCCAATGAAAATCAGCTGGCCGCGCTTCGTGCTCGCGTAGAGAGTCTGTTATCGAACCTTGGCGTCGCGGACGATCAAAAAATGGCCGACTGGCTGCAACAGCGACTCGGACGTCTTGAGCAGCGAGACACGGCAATGTTGCATCGTTTGCTGCACGATATTGAAAAAAAATTGGTCGAGTAAAATGCTGTCATAACTTTTTTCTATGGCGAAATAGTCTGTCCAGAAGGGTTGCGACTGGGCGAATCGGATGAAAATAAATCGGCAAACAGCGGGACGTGAGAGTCTGCGGAATTGTGATCAAATTAAAAATTCATTGACTTAAGGTGCCCGATCCTTTAACCCTAAAAGAATACAGCACAGACAGATAATAATGACAGAGTACACAACATCCATGAAACGCATCAGCATCACCACCATTACCACAACCATCATCATTACCACAGGTAACGATGCGGGCTGACGCGTACAGGAAAAACAGAAAAAAGCCCGCACCTGAACAGTGCGGGCTTTTTTTTCGGCTAAAGGAAACGAGGTAGAACCATGCGAGTGTTGAAGTTCGGCGGTACATCAGTGGCAAATGCAGAACGTTTTCTGCGTGTTGCCGATATCCTGGAGAGCAACGCCAGGCAGGGGCAGGTTGCGACCGTGCTCTCTGCCCCGGCAAAAATCACGAACCATCTGGTGGCGATGATTGAAAAAACCATCGGTGGCCAGGATGCACTCCCGAACATCAGCGACGCAGAGCGTATCTTCGCTGACTTACTGCAAGGGCTGGCAGAGGCTCAGCCTGGTTTCCCGCTCGCTCAGCTGAAGTCCTTCGTTGAGCAGGAATTCGCGCAAATCAAACACGTCCTGCACGGCATCAGCCTCCTCGGCCAGTGCCCGGACAGCATCAACGCGGCGCTGATCTGCCGTGGTGAGAAGCTCTCGATTGCCATCATGGCAGGCGTGCTGGAAGCGCGCGGCCACAACGTTACCGTGATCAATCCGGTTGAGAAATTGCTGGCGGCAGGTCACTACCTCGAATCCACCGTTGATATTGCCGAATCAACCCGCCGTATCGCCGCGAGCAAAATCCCGTCTGACCACATGATCCTGATGGCCGGATTCACTGCCGGAAATGAGAAGGGCGAGCTGGTGGTGCTGGGCCGTAACGGCTCTGACTACTCCGCCGCCGTGCTGGCTGCCTGCTTACGCGCGGACTGCTGTGAGATCTGGACTGACGTGGACGGCGTTTATACCTGTGACCCGCGCCAGGTGCCGGACGCCAGGCTGCTGAAGTCGATGTCTTACCAGGAGGCGATGGAGCTTTCCTACTTCGGCGCCAAAGTGCTTCACCCGCGTACTATCTCCCCGATTGCCCAGTTCCAGATCCCTTGCCTGATTAAAAATACCGGTAACCCGCAGGCGCCGGGTACGCTGATTGGCGCCAGCTCTGATGAAGATGGCCTGCCGGTGAAAGGTATTTCCAACCTGAACAACATGGCGATGTTCAGCGTCTCAGGTCCGGGGATGAAAGGGATGGTCGGCATGGCGGCACGCGTTTTTGCGGCCATGTCACGCAACGGTATCTCCGTGGTGCTGATCACGCAGTCCTCTTCCGAGTACAGCATCAGCTTCTGCGTGCCGCAGGCTGACTGCCTGCGCGCCCGCCGCGCGCTGGAAGAAGAGTTCTATCTGGAGCTGAAAGAAGAGCTGCTGGAGCCGCTCTCCATTCAGGAGCGTCTGGCGGTAATCTCCGTCGTAGGCGACGGAATGCGCACGCTGCGCGGCATTTCCGCCAAGTTCTTTGCCGCGCTGGCCCGCGCCAATATTAATATCGTGGCGATTGCTCAGGGCTCGTCCGAACGTTCAATCTCTGTTGTCGTGGATAATGATGACGCCACCACCGGCGTGCGCGTGGTGCATCAGATGCTGTTCAACACCGATCAGGTGATCGAGCTGTTCCTGATTGGCGTGGGCGGCGTCGGTGGCGCATTGCTGGAGCAGGTGAAGCGCCAGCAGGAGTGGCTTAAGAAGAAGCATATCGATCTGCGCGTCTGCGGGATTGCCAACTCCAGAGCGCTGCTGACCAACGTTCACGGCCTTAACCTGGAGAACTGGCAGGCGGAGCTGGAAGAGGCGAAAGAGCCGTTCAACCTGGGGCGCCTGATCCGTCTGGTAAAAGAGTATCACCTGCTTAACCCGGTGATTGTTGACTGTACCTCGAACCAGGCGGTGGCCGACCAGTATGCCGACTTCCTGCGCGAAGGCTTCCACGTGGTGACGCCGAATAAAAAGGCCAATACCTCGTCGATGGATTACTATCACCAGCTGCGTCTGGCGGCGAGCAAGTCGCGCCGCAAGTTCCTGTACGACACCAACGTCGGCGCGGGGCTGCCGGTTATTGAAAACCTGCAAAACCTGCTCAACGCGGGTGACGAACTGCAGCGTTTCTCCGGTATTCTCTCCGGCTCCCTGTCGTTTATCTTCGGCAAGCTGGATGAGGGTATGACCCTCTCGGAAGCCACCCGCGCCGCGCGCGAGCTGGGCTACACCGAGCCGGATCCGCGTGATGATCTTTCCGGTATGGACGTGGCGCGCAAGCTGCTGATTCTGGCGCGTGAAACGGGCCGCGAGCTGGAGCTTTCCGACATCGTGATTGAGCCCGTGCTGCCAGCAGAATTTAACAGCAGCGGTGACGTCAGCGCTTTTATGGCGAATTTGCCCCAGCTTGACGATGCCTTTGCCGCGCGCGTTGCGAAAGCCCGTGATGAAGGTAAGGTATTGCGCTATGTTGGCAATATTGAAGAAGATGGCGTGTGCCGGGTGAAGATTGCCGAAGTGGATGGCAACGACCCGCTGTACAAAGTCAAAAACGGCGAAAACGCCCTCGCGTTTTACAGCCACTATTATCAGCCACTGCCGCTGGTGCTTCGCGGCTATGGCGCAGGGAACGATGTTACGGCGGCGGGCGTGTTTGCCGATCTGCTGCGTACCCTGTCATGGAAGTTAGGAGTTTAACATGGTCAAAGTTTATGCCCCGGCTTCCAGCGCCAATATGAGCGTCGGATTTGACGTGCTGGGTGCGGCGGTGACGCCGGTGGATGGTTCGCTGCTGGGTGATACGGTAACGGTGGAGGCGGCAGACAGCTTTAGCCTGAATAACGTGGGCCGCTTCGCCAGCAAGCTGCCGTCCGAGCCGCGCGAGAATATCGTCTATCAGTGCTGGGAGCGCTTCTGTCAGGAGATCGGCAAAAACGTGCCGGTTTCCATGACGCTGGAAAAAAGTATGCCGATTGGTTCGGGGCTGGGCTCCAGCGCCTGCTCGGTGGTCGCCGCGCTGGTGGCGATGAACGAGCACTGCGGCAAGCCATTAAATAATAGCCGTCTGCTTGGGCTGATGGGCGAGCTGGAAGGGCGCATCTCCGGCAGCATTCATTACGATAACGTGGCGCCGTGCTTCCTCGGCGGCATGCAACTGATGATCGAAGAAAATGGCATCATCAGCCAGCAGGTGCCAGGGTTTGATGAGTGGCTGTGGGTGCTGGCCTATCCGGGCATTAAGGTCTCTACCGCGGAAGCGCGTGCGATCCTGCCCGCGCAGTATCGTCGCCAGGACTGTATCGCCCACGGGCGTCATCTGGCGGGCTTTATCCATGCCTGCTACACCCGTCAGCCGCAGCTGGCGGCGAAGCTGATGAAGGACGTCATTGCCGAGCCGTACCGCACGAAGCTGCTGCCCGGCTTTAACGAGGCGCGACAGGCATCGATGGATATCGGCGCGCAGGCGTGCGGCATTTCCGGCTCCGGCCCGACGCTATTCGCTCTTTGCGACAAGCCTGACACCGCGCAGCGCGTGGCGGACTGGCTCTCTAAACACTACCTGCAAAATCAGGAAGGCTTTGTTCATATTTGCCGTCTGGACACGGCTGGCGCACGAGTACTGGGATAATTAATGAAACTCTACAACCTTAAAGATCATAACGAGCAGGTCAGCTTCGCGCAGGCGGTGACTCAGGGACTGGGCAAAAATCAGGGGCTGTTCTTCCCCCACGATCTGCCGGAATTCCAGCTGACCGACATCGACGAACTGCTGAAGCAGGACTTTGTCACCCGCAGCACCAAAATTCTGTCCGCGTTTATCGGCGACGAAATCCCGCAGGAGCTTCTGGAAGAGCGCGTGCGCGCGGCGTTCGCTTTCCCGGCGCCGGTGAAGCAGGTGGAGCCTGATGTCGGCTGTCTGGAGCTGTTCCACGGTCCGACCCTGGCGTTTAAGGATTTCGGCGGCCGCTTTATGGCACAGATGCTGACCCATATCAGCGGCGACAAACCGGTGACCATCCTGACCGCCACTTCCGGCGATACCGGCGCAGCGGTGGCGCACGCGTTCTACGGCCTGAAAAACGTCCGCGTGGTGATCCTCTATCCGAAAGGCAAAATCAGCCCGCTGCAGGAAAAACTGTTCTGCACCCTCGGCGGCAACATTGAAACCGTAGCGATCGACGGCGATTTCGATGCCTGCCAGGCGCTGGTCAAGCAGGCCTTCGACGATGAAGAGCTGAAGGCCGCGCTGGGGCTGAACTCGGCGAACTCTATCAACATCAGCCGTCTGCTGGCGCAGATCTGCTACTACTTCGAAGCGGTGGCGCAGCTGCCGCAGGAAGCGCGCAATCAGCTGGTGGTTTCGGTACCAAGCGGTAACTTCGGTGACCTGACGGCGGGTCTGCTGGCGAAATCCCTGGGTCTGCCGGTGAAGCGTTTTATCGCCGCCACCAACGCCAACGACACCGTGCCGCGCTTCCTGAAAGACGGGAAGTGGGTGCCAAACGCGACGCAGGCAACGCTCTCCAATGCCATGGACGTGTCCCAGCCGAACAACTGGCCGCGCGTGGAAGAACTGTTCCGCCGCAAGGTGTGGCGTCTGGGCGACCTGGGCTACGCTGCGGTGACGGACGAAACCACCAAAGCCACCATGCGCGAGCTGAAAGCGGTGGGCTACACCTCTGAACCGCACGCGGCGATTGCCTACCGCGCGCTGCGCGACCAGCTTAACCCGGGTGAATATGGCCTGTTCCTGGGCACCGCGCATCCGGCGAAGTTCAAAGAGAGCGTGGAAGCGATCCTGGGCGAAACGTTGCCGCTGCCAAAAGAGCTGGCCGAGCGTGCCGACCTGCCGCTGCTGTCGCATGAGCTGCCAGCGGACTTTGCGGCGCTGCGTAAGCTGATGATGACCCGCGCGTGATTTTATTGCCCGGTGGCGGCTACGCCTTACCGGGCCTACAACGTCCCCAATCGTAGGCCGGGTAAGGCATAGGCGCCACCCGGCTTTTTTGTGAAGAAATTAAGGAGAGAAAAAGCAGGAAAAAAGCAGAAATTCCCAATAAATGCGGTCACTTAGCGTTTAGGATTGCAGAGAATAACTTCCCCCGTTCCCCTCGCGTACTCTCCTTACATCGGCCCACGTTGGGCAAGAAGAATAAGGAGTCACCTGTGTCTACACTGAAACCTGCACTCATCGCGCTTTCTCTGGTGCTGGTCGCCCCCATGGCGGTACAGGCATCTGAAATTACCCTCGTACCTGCGGTAAAACTGCAGATTGGCGATCGGGATAACAACGGGCATTACTGGGATGGCGGCCGCTGGCGCGACCATGACTGGTGGAAGGCGCATTATGACTGGCGCGATAACCGCTGGCGTCCGCATGACGAGCATCGCGATCGTGACCACCACCACGATGACCGTCGCCATGACGATCATCGTCCGGGCCCGGACTGGAAGCACCATTAACGCAACACCCCGCCAGATGGCGGGGTTTAGTTTTACTGCTCGTGGCGCTTAAATACCAGCTCACCTTTCCCTGACGACGCCTCGTCAAAGAAATAGCCGTCGGTGTTGAACCCGGTTAACTGCTCCGGCTTCGTCAGGCGGTTCTGGATGATGTAGCGGCTCATCAGGCCGCGCGCTTTCTTAGCGTAGAAGCTGATCACCTTGAACTTGCCGTTCTTCTCGTCGAGGAACACCGGCTTGATAATTTCCGCCTCCAGCTTTTTCGGTTTCACCGACTTGTAGTACTCATCGGATGCCAGGTTAATCACCACGTTATCGCCCTGGGCGTGCAGCGCCGCGTTCAGCTTGTCGGCGATGATGTCGCCCCAGAAATGGTACAGGTCTTTGCCTTTGGCGTTTTCCAGGCGAATGCCCATCTCCAGACGATACGGCTGCATCAGATCCAGCGGGCGCAGTACGCCGTAAAGACCCGACAGCATGCGCAGATGCTGCTGGGCGAAATCGAAATCGGCTTCACTGAAGTCTTCCGCCTGCAGGCCGGTGTAGACATCACCTTTAAACGCCAGAATCGCCTGGCGAGCGTTGGCAGGGGTGAAATCCGGGTGCCACTCGTGGAACCGGGTCGCGTTAAGGTCTGCCAGCTTGTCGCTGATGCTCATCAGCGAAGCAATTTGCGGCGCAGAGAGCTTGCGCGCTTCGCGGATCAGCTGTTGCGAGTAATCCAGCAGTTCTGGCTGGGTATAGCGCTCGGTGGCAAGAGGGCTCTGGTAGTCGAGCGTTTTTGCAGGTGAAATCAGAATCAGCATATCCAGTCCTTGCAGGAAATTTAGAGCGACTTTAACAAAAAATCGCCCTGAATTGATCGATAGCTGTTATTGCCGGGGCAAATCATCCCAGGTGCCGGGGGCAAGCTGAGACGCAATTTCGGGATAGCGTGCGGCATCAAATACCGGCTGTACGCCGAGCTTGCGCTGGCGAAGGTAATCCCTGGCAATAAGGGTCACTACGGGCGAGAGCAGCAGGATCGCCGTCAGGTTAGTGATGGCCATGAACGCCATAATGACATCTGCCAGCTGCCAGACCAGCGGCATGGTGAGAAGGGCACCCGCAAGCACCATCAGGATCACGCCCAGGCGAAGCAAGATGATGACAGGACGAGAGTCGACTCTCAGAAATGTGAGGTTGTTTTCGGCGTACAGGTAATTCACCACAATCGAGCTGAAGGCGAACAGCATCAGAATGAGCGAGACAAATCCCGAGCCCCAGCCGCCGGTCAGGTTCACCAGCGCCTGCTGGAGAAGCTGTATTCCGTCGATATCCGACTCATGCGCTACAGGACCGGCCAGCAGGAGGATCATGGCGCTGGCCGAACAGATAATAACGGTATCCATAAACACGCCGATCATCTGCACGATACCCTGTGCAGCAGGGTGCGGTGGCCAGGACGCGGCGGTAGCTGCCGCGTTGGGAGTGGACCCCATTCCGGCTTCATTGGAGAACATGCCTCGTTGAAAACCCGCCATCAGTGCCTGGCTCAGGGTATAGCCCAGTGCGCCTGACGCCACTTCACGCCAGCCAAAGGCGCTTTTAAAGATGGTTGCAATGACGTCCGGAACCTGATCAACATTCAGTGCAGCGACGACCAGACTCGCGGTCACCCAGAGCAGCGCCATAATAGGAACCAGCCACTGCATCAGGCGGGCAATGCCTTTAAGGCCGATAGAAATGGTGAGCAGAACAACGAGGGCTAAAACGCTGCCGGTGAGCCATTCCGGGCAGGAGAAGGCATAGCGGAGGGCATGGGCGACCGAGTTTGACTGCACGGTATTAAAAATAAGACCGTATGCGATCAGTAAAAAAAGCGAGAACAGCACGCCCATCCAGCGCATCCCTAAGCCACGGGCCATATACCAGGCCGGGCCGCCGCGAAACTGTCCGTTTCTGTCTTTCTCTTTGTAGAGTTGCGCCAGCGAACTTTCGGCAAAAGAGGTGGCCATCCCGAGAATTGCCGTCACCCACATCCAGAACACCGCACCAGGCCCGCCAGCGCTAATGGCCAGCGCAACGCCCGCCAGGTTTCCGCTGCCGAGGCGCGCCGCCAGGCTGGTACAGAGCGCCTGAAACGACGTTAATCCGCCCGGTTGCGGCGTGACGCTGTTTTTCAGACTTCTGCCAAACTTGCGAATATAGCGAAACTGGATAAACCCACTGCGTAGCGTAAACCAGATACCTGCTCCCATAAGCAGGTAGATCATTATTGAACCCCAGAGGACTTCGTTAATAAAGAAAAAGAAATCAGGCATTAACGTCCCTCTTGTTGATGCCAACGTGAATATGTAAGCGCTACCACTGATTGGGCATGCTGTTGCTTAGCAGCCTGTTAATACTCTGAGTTTATCATACTCTGCCTAAGCGCACTGTCTGCGGTTGCGCTACCCCTCCGTCGTGTTATCATCAGGGCAGACCGGTTACATCCCCCTAACAAGTAAACCTGTCATTTTTCCGCTGCAGGCATGCTGTCGGTAGCGTGAATTATCCAGGGCACGTTAAAAGAGAAACACTATCATGACGGATAAATTGACCTCCCTTCGTCAGTTCACCACTGTCGTAGCTGACACCGGAGATATCGCGGCAATGAAGCTGTACCAGCCGCAGGATGCCACAACTAACCCTTCTCTGATCCTTAACGCCGCACAGATCCCTGAGTATCGCAAACTGATTGACGACGCAGTGACCTGGGCGAAAGCGCAGAGCAATGACCGCGCACAGCAGGTTGTGGATGCTACCGACAAGCTGGCAGTGAACATCGGTCTGGAAATCCTGAAGCTGGTTCCTGGCCGTATCTCTACCGAAGTGGATGCACGTCTCTCCTACGACACCGAAGCGTCAATCGCCAAAGCGAAACGTCTGATCAAAATGTACAACGATGCGGGCATCAGCAACGACCGTATCCTGATCAAACTGGCTTCAACCTGGCAGGGCATTCGTGCCGCTGAGCAGCTGGAAAAAGAAGGCATCAACTGTAACCTGACCCTGCTGTTCTCCTTCGCGCAGGCGCGCGCATGTGCAGAAGCCGGCGTGTACCTGATTTCTCCGTTCGTGGGCCGTATTCTGGACTGGTACAAAGCCAACACCGACAAGAAAGAGTACGCTGCGTCTGAAGATCCCGGCGTGATTTCCGTGACTGAAATCTACGAATACTACAAACAGCATGGCTATGAGACCGTGGTTATGGGCGCAAGCTTCCGTAACGTCGGTGAAATCATCGAGCTGGCTGGCTGTGACCGCCTGACCATCGCCCCTGCGCTGCTGAAAGAGCTGGCGGAAAGCGAAGGTGCTATCGAGCGTAAACTGTCTTACACCGGCGAAGTGAAAGCGCGCCCGGAGCGCATCACTGAATCCGAGTTCCTGTGGCAGCACAACCAGGATCCAATGGCTGTAGACAAACTGGCGGACGGTATCCGTAAGTTTGCAATCGACCAGGAAAAACTGGAAAAAATGATCGGCGACCTGCTGTAATCATTCCGCGTGACCGGGCTCCCGGTCACGCGTCTTCCCCTGCCTCTGTCTGAATTTCCTCTCTGCGTGTATCATTCCCATTAATCAGTACTTTTTGAATGGAATGGATATGAATACCTTACGCATCGGCTTAGTGTCGATTTCTGACCGCGCCTCCAGCGGTGTCTATCAGGATAAAGGCATCCCCGCCCTGGAAGAGTGGCTGAGCAGCGCGCTCACTACTCCGTTTGAGATCCAGACTCGCCTGATCCCGGACGAGCAGCCGATCATTGAGCAGACCCTGTGTGAGCTGGTGGATGAGATGAGTTGTCACCTTGTGCTGACAACGGGCGGAACCGGCCCCGCGCGTCGCGACGTGACGCCGGACGCGACGCTGGCGGTTGCCGACCGCGAAATGCCGGGCTTTGGTGAACAGATGCGCCAGATCAGTCTACACTTTGTCCCGACGGCCATTCTCTCCCGCCAGGTGGGGGTGATTCGCAAACAGGCGCTGATTCTGAACCTGCCGGGCCAGCCGAAGTCGATCAAAGAGACGCTGGAAGGGCTGAAGGGGGAAGACGGCAGCGTCATTGTGCACGGCATCTTCGCCAGTGTACCGTATTGTATACAGCTGCTTGACGGTCCGTATGTGGAAACCGATGAGAAAGTGGTAGCAGCTTTTCGTCCGAAAAACGCACGCCGCGATACAATCTCCTGAAATTAACAAATATGTGACATTAGCTGAAGCGGCGATAGCGTGGTAAAGCTTTTACGGTATAGTAATTTTTTCTTTACGATTACTGTAAAAATAAATCCACAACACACGCATAATGGTTCGCTATGTCACATAACACCCGACCTCTGAATCGACAGGACTACAAAACCCTTACGCTCGCCGCGCTGGGCGGCGCGCTGGAGTTTTACGACTTCATCATCTTCGTCTTCTTCGCCGCTGTGGTGGGAGAACTCTTCTTCCCGGCCGATATCCCGGAATGGCTGCGTCAGGTGCAAACCTTCGGCATTTTTGCCGCCGGGTATCTGGCGCGTCCGCTTGGCGGCATTGTGATGGCGCACTTTGGCGATCTGGTCGGGCGTAAGAAGATGTTTACCCTCAGCATCCTGCTGATGGCCGTGCCGACGCTGGCCATCGGTCTGCTCCCTACCTATGCCTCGATGGGCATTCTTGCTCCGTTACTGCTGTTGCTGATGCGCGTCCTTCAGGGCGCGGCGATTGGCGGTGAAGTGCCGGGCGCGTGGGTGTTTGTCGCGGAGCATGTTCCGGCGCGCCGCATCGGCATTGCCTGCGGAACCTTAACGGCGGGGTTGACCGTCGGGATCCTGTTGGGGTCGGTGGTGGCGACGATAGTCAACACCAGCATGACGCAGCAGGCCGTGCACGACTGGGGCTGGCGACTTCCGTTCCTGCTGGGCGGGGCGTTTGGTCTGGTGGCAATGTACCTGCGCCGCTGGCTGCAGGAGACGCCGATTTTCCTCGAAATGCAGCAGCGCAAGGCGCTGGCGCAGGAGCTGCCGGTCAAAGCCGTCGCGGTGCGTCATAAAAAAGCGGTGGTGGTGTCGATGCTGCTCACCTGGCTGCTTTCCGCGGGCATTGTGGTGGTGATTTTGATGTCGCCGGTGTGGCTGCAGAAGCAGTACGGTTTCACCCCTGCCGTGACCTTACAGGCAAACAGTATCGCGACAATCATGCTCTGCTTTGGCTGTCTGGCCGCCGGGCTGGCGGCGGATCGCTTTGGTGCCAGCCTGACCTTTATTGTCGGAAGCCTGCTGCTGGCGGGATCAAGCTGGGCATTTTACCACCTGGCGGGCAGCCATCCTGAACAGCTGTTCCTGTTGTACGGTGTGGTAGGTCTTTGCGTGGGCGTCGTCGGCGCTGTGCCGTACGTAATGGTGCGTTCCTTCCCGCCGGAAGTGCGTTTCACCGGGATCTCGTTCTCTTACAACGTCTCGTATGCCATTTTCGGCGGGCTGACGCCGATTGCGGTTACCGTGCTGATGGGCGTGTCGCCGTTGGCGCCAGCCTGGTATGTACTCGCACTTTCGCTGATGGGGCTGGTATTAGGATTGTGGCTTCGTCAGGCGGGGGAATGTCGTGCCCGAGAGGCGGGCACGACAGAGGGATCAGTGTTTTTCACCAATAGGTAAAATGGTGCGGTCAAACTGCTCGTTCAGCACTTCGCCCATTGCCAGGTAGATAGCGCTTGCGCCGCACACCAGGCCAATCCAGCCTGCTACGTGAACGATGCCTTCGTTATCCGCCAGGTGGCCAATCGCCAGCAGGGCGAACAGCACGGTCAGGCTCAGGAAGACGAACTGCAGCGCGCGGTTACCTTTCAGGGTACCGAAGAACATGAACAGGGTGAACACGCCCCACAGACCCAGGTACACGCCCAGGAAATGGGCGTTTGCCGCGTCTGCCAGACCCATTTTAGGCATCACCAGAATGGCGACCAGGGTCAGCCAGAACGAGCCGTAAGAGGTGAAGGCGGTTAAGCCGAAGGTGTTGCCTTTCTTATATTCCAGCAGGCCCGCGAAGATTTGCGCGATACCGCCGTAAAAAATGCCCATCGCCAGGATAATGCCATCCATCGGGAACATCCCGATGTTGTGCAGGTTCAGCAGGATGGTGGTCATGCCAAAACCCATCAGGCCCAGCGGAGCCGGATTAGCCAACTTAGTGTTGCCCATAAGTCCTCAAAAAAATCATCATTAATATGGTGAAATGGTTAAACCCGCGTCAATACTCCCTGACGGGGCGCGGCATCATAATGGGCGCAATCGATGCCGTCTATGATCTCATCAGGGTGAAATTAAAATTTTTTTTATCGCTCCCCCTTGATGGATGCCGTCGCGACCCCATCTTGTAGTCAACCGCAGTGTGTGGACCTGAAAAAAATCAAATCTGGGCAGTTGAAAAAGCACGTTCTGCCCTTATTACAGGTACACAACCACATGTTGACTGAATTTTTAGTGGAGACGTTTAGATGGGTAAAATTATTGGTATCGACCTGGGTACTACCAACTCTTGTGTAGCGATTATGGATGGCACGACTGCTCGTGTGCTGGAGAACGCCGAGGGCGATCGCACCACGCCTTCTATCATTGCTTATACCCAGGATGGTGAAACTCTGGTTGGTCAGCCGGCTAAACGTCAGGCAGTGACAAACCCGCAAAACACCCTGTTTGCGATTAAACGCCTGATTGGTCGCCGCTTCCAGGACGAAGAAGTTCAGCGTGACGTTTCTATCATGCCTTACAAAATCATCGCGGCAGATAACGGCGATGCGTGGCTTGATGTGAAAGGCACCAAAACTGCACCACCGCAGATCTCTGCTGAAGTGCTGAAGAAAATGAAGAAAACGGCTGAAGATTACCTGGGTGAGCCGGTAACTGAAGCTGTTATTACCGTACCTGCCTACTTCAACGATGCTCAGCGTCAGGCGACTAAAGATGCTGGCCGTATCGCAGGTCTGGAAGTCAAACGTATCATCAACGAACCAACCGCAGCGGCGCTGGCTTACGGTCTGGATAAAGAAGTCGGCAACCGTACTATCGCGGTTTACGACCTGGGTGGTGGTACCTTCGATATCTCTATTATCGAAATCGACGAAGTTGACGGCGAAAAAACCTTCGAAGTTCTGGCAACCAACGGTGATACCCACCTGGGTGGTGAAGACTTCGATACCCGTCTGATCAACTACCTCGTTGACGAGTTCAAGAAAGATCAGGGCATTGACCTGCGTAACGACCCGCTGGCGATGCAGCGCCTGAAAGAAGCCGCTGAGAAAGCGAAGATCGAACTGTCTTCCGCTCAGCAGACCGACGTGAACCTGCCGTACATCACCGCAGACGCGACCGGTCCTAAACACATGAACATCAAAGTGACCCGTGCGAAACTGGAAAGCCTGGTAGAAGACCTGGTGAACCGTTCCATCGAGCCGCTGAAAGTTGCTCTGCAGGATGCTGGCCTGTCCGTATCTGACATCCAGGACGTTATCCTGGTGGGTGGTCAGACCCGTATGCCAATGGTTCAGAAGAAAGTGGCTGAATTCTTTGGTAAAGAACCACGTAAAGACGTTAACCCGGACGAAGCGGTCGCAATCGGTGCTGCGGTTCAGGGTGGCGTACTGACCGGTGAAGTTAAAGACGTACTGCTGCTGGACGTTACCCCGCTGTCTCTGGGTATCGAAACCATGGGCGGTGTGATGACTGCGCTCATCAACAAAAACACCACCATCCCAACGAAACACAGCCAGGTGTTCTCTACCGCTGAAGACAACCAGTCTGCGGTAACCATCCATGTGATTCAGGGTGAGCGTAAGCGTGCGGCGGATAACAAATCTCTGGGTCAGTTCAACCTGGACGGTATCAACCCGGCACCGCGCGGCATGCCGCAGATCGAAGTCACCTTCGACATCGATGCTGACGGTATCCTGCACGTGTCTGCGAAAGACAAAAACAGCGGTAAAGAGCAGAAGATCACCATCAAGGCATCTTCTGGCCTGAACGAAGCGGAAATCGAAAAAATGGTTCGCGATGCCGAAGCTAACGCGGAATCCGACCGTAAGTTCGAAGAGCTGGTTCAGACCCGTAACCAGGGTGACCATCTGCTGCACAGCACCCGTAAGCAGGTTGAAGAAGCAGGCGATAAACTGCCAGCAGAAGACAAGACTGCTATCGAAGCTGCACTGAGCGCGCTGGAATCCTCACTGAAAGGTGAAGACAAAGCGGACATCGAAGCGAAGATGCAGGAGCTGGCACAGGCTTCCCAGAAGCTGATGGAAATCGCTCAGCAGCAGCACGCACAGCAGCAGGCGGGCGCTGACGCTTCTGCGAACAACGCGAAAGACGACGACGTTGTCGACGCAGAGTTCGAAGAAGTTAAAGACAAAAAATAATCGCCCTGATGCAGGGTAATTAATCAGCACGGGCGTAGGAGAACTCTCCACGCCCGTGCTCGCATGTTAAGGGGCTTAAAAAAAACAATGGCAAAGCAAGACTATTACGAGATTTTAGGCGTTCCGAAAACTGCGGAAGAGCGTGAAATCAAAAAGGCGTATAAGCGCCTGGCCATGAAATTCCACCCGGACCGTAATCAGGGTGACAAAGAGGCTGAAGCCAAATTTAAAGAGATCAAAGAAGCCTACGAAGTCCTGACCGATGCACAAAAACGTGCGGCCTATGACCAGTACGGTCACGCAGCCTTTGAACAGGGCGGCATGGGCGGCGGTGGATTCGGTGGCGGCGGCTTTGGCGGCGGCGCTGATTTCAGCGACATCTTTGGCGATGTGTTCGGCGATATCTTTGGCGGTGGCCGTGGTCGTCAGCGCGCGGCGCGCGGCGCAGACCTGCGCTACAACATGGAACTGACCCTGGAAGAGGCCGTTCGCGGCGTTACCAAAGAGATCCGCATTCCAACGCTGGAAGAGTGTGACGTTTGCCACGGCAGCGGCGCGAAAGCGGGTACTCAGCCACAGACCTGTCCAACCTGTCACGGCTCCGGCCAGGTGCAGATGCGTCAGGGCTTCTTCGCGGTACAGCAGGCCTGTCCGCACTGTCACGGTCGCGGTACGCTGATTAAAGATCCGTGCACCAAATGCCACGGTCATGGTCGCGTTGAGAAAACCAAGACCCTGTCCGTTAAAATCCCGGCTGGCGTTGATACGGGCGACCGCATCCGTCTGGCAGGTGAGGGCGAAGCCGGCGAGCACGGCGCACCGGCAGGCGATCTGTACGTTCAGGTTCAGGTGAAACAGCACGCTATTTTCGAGCGTGAAGGTAATAACCTGTACTGCGAAGTGCCAATCAACTTCGCGATGGCGGCACTCGGCGGTGAAATCGAAGTACCGACGCTGGACGGTCGCGTCAATCTGAAAATCCCTGGTGAAACCCAGACCGGCAAGCTGTTCCGCATGCGTGGCAAAGGCGTGAAATCCGTTCGTGGTGGCGCGCAGGGCGACCTGCTGTGCCGCGTCGTCGTGGAAACGCCGGTTGGCCTGAACGACAAGCAAAAACAGCTGCTGAAAGAGCTGCAGGAAAGCTTTGGTGGCCCAACGGGTGAGAAAAACAGCCCGCGTTCCAAAAGCTTCTTCGATGGCGTCAAAAAATTCTTCGATGATTTGACCCGCTAATTCGTTAGCTGATATCTATCTTCAAAAAGCCCGGAAGCGATTCCGGGCTTTTTTATTTGCGCATATAGCTCGGTTAAACTGAGTCTATACTCAATATTAATCTGTTTTTGCCGAGTTATTTGGCTTGGTATTATGGTTTTATCGAGGTATTGTTGTAAAAGAGAGAACTTAAATGAAATTACTACACCGTTTCTTTAGCAGTGAGGCGTCCGGTGGCGTGATCCTGATTATTGCCGCGGCGGCCGCAATGGTGCTGGCTAACCTGGGCATGACGCGCGATCTCTATCACGCATTTCTGGAAACGCCCGTTGAGCTCAAGGTCGGGGCGCTGGAAATCAACAAGAACATGCTGCTGTGGATCAACGATGCGCTGATGGCGGTGTTCTTCCTGCTGGTAGGGCTGGAGGTTAAGCGTGAGCTGGTGCTCGGATCGCTTGCCAGCCGTCAGCGCGCGGCGTTCCCGGTGATTGCCGCCATTGGAGGGATGGTCGTTCCGGCGCTGCTCTTCCTCGCATTTACCTGGCAGGATCCTGTTGCGCGTGGCGGGTGGGCTATCCCGGCCGCGACGGATATCGCGTTTGCGCTTGGTGTCTTAGCTTTGCTCGGCAGCCGCGTGCCGGTTGCGCTGAAAATCTTCCTGATGGCGCTGGCGATCATTGATGACCTGGGTGCGATCGTGATTATTGCGCTGTTCTACACCAGCGATCTGTCGATCCTGTCACTGAGCGTAGCCGCCGGGGCGATTGCGGTGCTGGCGCTGCTGAACATCTTCAACGTCCGTCGCATCGGCATTTATATCCTGGTGGGGATGGTGCTGTGGACGGCGGTACTGAAATCCGGCGTGCACGCCACGCTGGCCGGGGTGATTGTCGGCTTCTTCGTGCCGCTTAAGCCGCAGGAGGGTAAATCACCTGCGAAACAGCTGGAACATGTGTTGCACCCGTGGGTCGCTTTTATGATCCTGCCGCTGTTTGCCTTTGCCAACGCGGGCGTTTCGCTGGGCGGCGTGACGTTTGACGGACTGACCTCTGTGCTGCCGCTGGGCATTATTGCCGGGCTGTTTATCGGTAAGCCGCTGGGGATCAGCCTGTTCTGCTGGCTGGCGCTGAAGCTTAAGCTGGCGTCGTTGCCGAACGGCACAACCTTTGGTCAGATTATGGCCGTCGGCGTGTTGTGCGGTATTGGATTTACCATGTCGATCTTTATCTCGACCCTGGCGTTTGGCGCAAACGCGCCTGAGCTCATCGTCTGGGCTAAGCTCGGCATTCTCATCGGGTCATTACTGGCCGCAGTAATTGGTTATACCTTGTTGAAGGTGAAATTGTCCGGACAGGCTGTCCAGGCATAACGGAAACCGGGAGGAGGGGCTCCTTCTCCCGATACACACTCAGGGAGAGAACACGCGATGTCTCATTTGAATTACAACCATCTTTACTACTTCTGGCACGTTTATAAGCAGGGCTCGGTCGTGGGTGCGGCAGAGGCGCTTTACCTGACGCCGCAAACCATCACCGGGCAAATCAAGGCGCTGGAAGAACGGCTGCAGGGCAAGCTGTTCAAGCGTAAAGGGCGTGGAATTGAGCCGAGCGAGCTGGGGGAACTGGTTTTCCGCTATGCGGACAAAATGTTCACCCTCAGCCAGGAGATGCTGGACATCGTCAACTACCGCAAAGAGTCGAACCTGCTTTTTGACGTGGGCGTGGCGGATGCGCTGTCCAAACGGCTGGTGAGCGGCGTGCTGGATGCGGCGGTGGTGGAAGACGAACAAATCCACCTGCGCTGCTTTGAATCCACCCACGAAATGCTGCTGGAGCAGCTGAGCCAGCACAAGCTGGACATGATTATCTCTGATTGCCCTATAGATTCCACGCAGCAGGAGGGGCTGTTCTCGGTGAAGATTGGCGAATGCGGCGTCAGCTTCTGGTGCATCAATCCGCCGCCGGAGAAACCTTTTCCGGCCTGCCTGGAAGAGCGTCGTCTGCTGGTGCCGGGCAGGCGTTCCATGCTCGGACGCAAGCTGCTGAACTGGTTTAACTCACAGGGGTTGAACGTCGAGATCCTTGGCGAGTTCGACGATGCGGCGCTGATGAAGGCCTTTGGCGAAGCGCATAATGCAATCTTCGTTGCGCCAACGCTGTACGCGCACGATCTCTATTCAGACGACAAGATTACGGAGATTGGCAGGGTAGATAACGTGATGGAGGAGTATCACGCCATATTTGCAGAAAGGATGATTCAGCACCCGGCTGTGCAGCGAATCTGCAACCGTGACTACTCGGCGCTGTTTACGCCACCGGCATTCTGAAGACATAAAAAAACCCGCGTTAAGCGGGTTCTTTAAACAAGCAACAACAAGTAGCGATTAAGCCAGTTTGTTGATCTGCGCGGTCAGGTTTGCTTTATGACGCGCTGCTTTGTTTTTGTGGATCAGACCTTTAGCAGCCTGACGATCCACGATTGGTTGCATTTCGTTAAATGCGTTCTGCGCTGCAGCTTTGTCGCCAGCTTCGATTGCTGCGTATACTTTCTTGATGAAAGTACGCATCATAGAGCGACGGCTTGCGTTGTGCTTACGAGCCTTTTCAGACTGAACGGCACGTTTCTTAGCTGATTTGATATTAGCCAAGTCCAACTCCCAAATATGTTCTATGTGGACAATTCAAAGGCCGAGGAATATGCCCTCTTTGCCTTCTTTTGTCAATGGATTTGTGCAAATAAGCGCCGTTAATTAGCGACGCTACGTTACGTAGTGATGGCGCAGGATTCTACCAGCTTGTCTTTCGTGAATACAGCCTTTCGGCATAAAAATCGCAGTTCACGGGCAGATTTTTTCGCTGTGAAAGGTCAGCCTGATGAAATCATTACGGCTTTCTGTTTTGCGCGAACAATCGCCGGTTAACCTTAACCGCTGTACAAGGTATACTTTGGCGATTTTCACTGTTTTGAGCCAGACATGAAGCTGATACGCGGCATACATAATCTCAGCAGAGCGCCACATGGGTGCGTGCTGACTATTGGTAATTTCGACGGCGTGCATCGTGGTCATCAGGCGCTGTTGCAGGGATTGCGTAAAGAAGGGGAGGCCCGTGGCCTGCCCGTTGTGGTGATGATTTTCGAGCCACAGCCGCTGGAGCTGTTCGCGGGTGATAAGTCTCCCGCTCGCCTCACTCGCCTGCGCGAGAAGTTGCGCTACCTGGCTGAGTCCGGCGTGGACTACGTGTTGTGCGTGCGTTTCGATCGCCGCTTTGCCGCACTGACAGCACAAAATTTCGTCAGCGACCTGCTGGTTAAGCGTCTTGGCGTACAATTTCTCGCCGTGGGGGATGATTTCCGCTTTGGCGCTGGTCGTCAGGGCGATTTCTTGCTATTACAGAAGGCTGGTCTGGAGTATGGCTTTGACGTCACCAGCGCGATGACCTTCTGTGAAGGCGGCGTGCGCGTCAGCAGCACGGCAGTACGGCAGGCGCTGGCCAATGATGAACTGGAGACGGCAGAAAACTTGCTGGGCCACCCGTTCACTATCTCTGGTCGCGTGGTCCATGGCGATGCGCTGGGCCGCACGATAGGTTTCCCGACGGCGAATATACCGCTGCGTCGTCAGGTTTCCCCGGTTAAAGGGGTCTATGCGGTGGAAGTGGCAGGACTGGGCGAACAGCCGTTTTACGGTGTTGCCAATATTGGCACACGTCCTACCGTTGCCGGTGTGCGTCAACAGTTAGAAGTGCACCTGCTGGACGTTGTAATGGACCTTTATGGTCGCCATATAGATGTGATACTGCGTAAAAAAATACGCAACGAGCAGCGATTTGCCTCGCTGGACGAACTTAAAGCGCAAATCGCGCGAGATGAATTGACGGCCCGCGAGTTTTTTGGGCTTTAGAACCGGCTTAACTGCCTACGTGATAAATACGGAACCGAGAATCTGATGAGTGACTATAAATCAACCCTGAATTTGCCGGAAACAGGGTTCCCGATGCGCGGCGATCTCGCCAAGCGCGAACCGGGAATGCTGGCGCGTTGGACCGATGATGACCTGTACGGCATCATTCGTGCAGCCAAAAAAGGCAAAAAATCCTTCATTCTGCATGATGGCCCTCCATATGCGAATGGCAGCATTCATATTGGTCACTCGGTTAACAAGATTCTGAAAGACATTATCGTGAAGTCCAAAGGGCTCGCGGGATACGACTCCCCTTACGTTCCGGGCTGGGACTGCCACGGTCTGCCGATCGAACTGAAGGTGGAGCAAGAGTTCGGCAAGCCGGGTGAGAAGTTCACCGCCGCCGAGTTCCGCGCGAAATGCCGCGAATACGCAGCTACCCAGGTTGACGGTCAGCGCGCTGACTTCATCCGTCTGGGCGTGCTGGGCGACTGGTCGCACCCGTACCTGACCATGGACTTCAAAACTGAAGCTAACATCATCCGTGCGCTGGGCAAAATCATCGGTAACGGCCATCTGCACAAAGGCGCTAAGCCGGTGCACTGGTGCGTGGACTGCCGTTCTGCACTGGCAGAAGCGGAAGTGGAGTATTACGACAAAACCTCGCCTTCTATCGACGTTGCTTTCGAAGCGGTCGATCAGGATGCGATCAAAGCTAAATTCGGTCTGCCTGGCGTAAGCGGCCCGATCGCTCTGGTGATCTGGACCACCACCCCGTGGACCCTGCCAGCGAACCGTGCGATCTCCCTGTCCGGTGAGTTTGAGTACGCGCTGGTGCAGATTGATGGCCGCGCGGTTATCCTGGCGAAAGATTTGGTTGAGAGCGTGCTGAAACGCGCGCATATCACCGATTACACCGTGCTGGGCACCGTAAAAGGTGACGCGCTGGAGCTGATGCGCTTTAAACACCCGTTCCTGGACTTCGATGTTCCGGCGATCCTGGGCGACCACGTGACGCTGGAAGCGGGTACCGGTGCGGTGCATACCGCCGGTGGCCACGGTCCGGACGACTACAACATCAGCCTGAAGTACGGTCTGGAAATCGCCAACCCGGTTGGTCCGGACGGTTCTTACCTGCCTGGCACCTACCCGGCGCTGGACGGCATCAACGTGTTTAAAGCCAACGACATCATCGTTGACATGCTGCGCACCAGCGGCGCGCTGCTGCACGTTGAGAAAATGCAGCACAGCTATCCGTGCTGCTGGCGTCACAAGACCCCTATCATCTTCCGTGCGACTCCGCAGTGGTTCGTCAGCATGGATCAGAAAGGCCTGCGCGCGCAGTCTCTCTCCGAGATCAAAGGCGTGCAGTGGATCCCTGACTGGGGCCAGGCGCGTATCGAATCCATGGTGGCTAACCGTCCAGACTGGTGTATCTCCCGTCAGCGTACCTGGGGCGTGCCGATGTCGCTGTTTGTGCATAAAGAGACGCAGGAACTGCATCCGAACACCTTGGAACTGATGGAAGAAGTGGCGAAGCGCGTCGAAGTTGACGGCATTCAGGCGTGGTGGGATCTCGACGCCCGCGACATCCTGGGCGCGGACGCGGACAACTACGAGAAAGTGCCTGATACCCTGGACGTGTGGTTCGACTCCGGGTCTACTCACGCCTCCGTGGTTGACGTGCGTCCTGAGTTTGCCGGTCACGCTGCCGACATGTATCTGGAAGGTTCCGACCAACACCGCGGCTGGTTCATGTCATCGCTGATGATCTCCACCGCCATGAAAGGCAAAGCACCTTACCGTCAGGTACTGACCCACGGCTTCACCGTGGATGGACAGGGCCGTAAGATGTCCAAGTCCATCGGTAACACCGTTTCTCCGCAGGACGTGATGAACAAGCTGGGCGCAGACATTCTGCGTCTGTGGGTGGCCTCAACCGACTACACCGGCGAAATGGCGGTGTCTGACGAGATCCTGAAGCGTGCTGCCGACAGCTATCGTCGTATCCGTAACACCGCGCGCTTCCTGCTGGCGAACCTGAACGGGTTCGATCCGGTAAAAGACATGGTGAAGCCGGAAGAGATGGTGGTGCTGGACCGCTGGGCGGTAGGCTGCGCGAAAGCGGCGCAGGACGATATCCTGAAAGCCTATGAGTCTTACGACTTCCACGAAGTGGTGCAGCGCCTGATGCGCTTCTGCTCCATTGAGATGGGTTCGTTCTACCTCGACATCATTAAAGACCGCCAGTACACCGCGAAAGCGGAAAGCGTGGCGCGTCGTAGCTGCCAGACCGCGCTGTTCCACATCGCAGAAGCGCTGGTACGCTGGATGGCGCCGATCATGTCCTTCACCGCGGATGAAATCTGGGGCTATCTGCCGGGCGACCGCGAGAAGTATGTCTTCACCGGCGAGTGGTACGAAGGTCTGTTCGATCTCTCCAGCACTGAAGCAATGAACGATGCCTTCTGGGACGAGCTGCTGAAAGTGCGCGGCGAAGTGAACAAGGTTATCGAGCAGGCGCGTGCGGATAAGAAAGTCGGCGGCTCTCTGGAAGCGGCAGTGACTCTGTACGCCGAACCGGAGCTGGCGGCGAAGCTGACCGCGCTGGGTGATGAATTGCGATTTGTCCTGTTGACCTCCGGTGCGAAAGTTGCGGATTATGCCGAGGCTTCTGCTGATGCTCAGCAGAGCGAATTGCTCAAAGGCCTGAAAGTCGCGCTGAGCAAAGCCGACGGTGAGAAATGCCCGCGCTGCTGGCATTACACCACCGATATCGGCCAGGTGGCGGAACACGCAGACATCTGCGGACGCTGTGTAAGCAACGTCGCCGGTGACGGCGAAAAACGTAAGTTTGCCTGATGAGTAAAACTCTCTGTTCAACAGGACTGCGCTGGCTGTGGCTGGTGGTAGTGGTGCTGATTATCGATCTGGGCAGCAAGTTCCTGATCCTCCAGAATTTCGCTCTGGGGGAGACGGTTTCGCTGTTCCCGTCGCTTAACCTGCACTACGCCCGTAACTACGGCGCGGCGTTCAGTTTCCTTGCCGACAGCGGTGGCTGGCAGCGCTGGTTCTTTGCGGGTATCGCCATCGGTATCTGCGTGGTATTGGCTGTGCTGATGTACCGCTCGAAGGCGACGCAAAAGCTGAATAACATCGCCTACGCGCTGATCATTGGCGGCGCGCTGGGCAACCTGTTTGACCGCCTGTGGCACGGCTTTGTGGTCGATATGATCGACTTCTATGTCGGCGACTGGCACTTCGCGACCTTTAACCTCGCCGACAGCGCAATTTGCATCGGTGCGGCGTTAATCGTGCTGGAAGGCTTTTTGCCGAAACCAGCCGCGAAAGAGCAGGCGTAATTGTCAATGCCGGGTGACGCGCTGCGCCATCCGGCACAACATTAAAGAGCAATGTGCATGTCTAAATCCGTACAGAGCAACAGCGCGGTTCTCGTTCACTTCACGCTGAAGCTGGATGACGGCTCCACCGCCGAATCCACCCGCAACAATGGCAAACCGGCCCTGTTCCGTCTTGGCGATACGTCGCTGTCTGAGGGTCTTGAGCAGCAGCTTCTGGGCCTGAAAGAGGGTGAGAAAAAAGCCTTTTCGCTGGAGCCGGATGCGGCATTTGGCGTGCCGAGTCCGGACCTGATCCAGTATTTCTCGCGCCGTGAGTTCATGGACGCGGGTGAACCGGAGATCGGGGCGATCATGCTCTTTACCGCTATGGACGGCAGCGAAATGCCTGGCGTGATCCGCGAAATCAACGGCGACTCTATTACCGTTGACTTCAACCATCCGCTTGCCGGGCGTACCGTTCATTTTGATGTAGAAGTGCTGGAGATCGATCCGGCACTGGAGGCCTGAAATGCAGATCCTGTTGGCTAACCCGCGCGGCTTCTGCGCCGGTGTAGACCGCGCTATCAGCATTGTTGAAAACGCGCTGGAGATTTACGGCGCGCCGATTTACGTGCGCCACGAAGTGGTGCATAACCGCTACGTGGTCGACAGCCTGCGCGAGCGCGGGGCTATCTTTATTGAGCAGATAAGCGAAGTGCCGGACGGTGCGATCCTGATCTTCTCCGCGCACGGCGTCTCACAGGCGGTACGCAACGAGGCGAAAAGCCGCGATCTGACCGTATTCGATGCCACCTGTCCATTAGTGACAAAAGTGCATATGGAAGTGGCGCGCGCCAGCCGTCGCGGTGAAGAGTCGATTCTTATTGGCCACGCCGGTCATCCGGAAGTCGAAGGCACCATGGGCCAGTATAGCAACCCGGAAGGGGGCATGTACCTTGTCGAATCGCCGGAAGATGTCTTTACGCTGAATGTGAAAAACGAAGCCCGTCTGTCATTTATGACCCAGACGACGCTCTCCGTTGACGATACCTCAGACGTGATTGACGCCCTGCGCCAGCGCTTCCCGAAAATCGTCGGGCCGCGTAAGGATGACATCTGCTACGCCACCACTAACCGTCAGGAAGCGGTGCGCGCGCTGGCTGAACAGGCGGATGTGGTGCTGGTGGTCGGCTCCAAAAACTCCTCTAACTCCAACCGTCTGGCCGAACTGGCGCAGCGTATGGGGAAAGCGGCGTTTCTGATTGACGATGCAACGGACATTCAGGAAGCGTGGGTGAAAAATGCGGCCTGCGTTGGCGTTACCGCAGGGGCTTCCGCACCGGATATCCTGGTGCAGAACGTGATTGCTCGTCTGCAGGAGCTGGGCGGTGGCGAAGCGGTTCCGCTGGAAGGACGGGAAGAGAACATTGTCTTCGAAGTGCCGAAAGAGCTGCGTATCGACGCCCGCGAAGTGGAATAACCCCTTATCTATTGAAAGGCCAGCATCTCATGTGCTGGCCTTTTTTTTGCCCCGTACATTATCGTGACGACAAAATCATGTCTTTTACTGATATTTAAGTCGGTTTCACGTTAAATTCTAATTATTGGTGTTTTCAGTTGGCAGCCTCCGCGAAGGCTGGTTAATCTGAAAACGGTTTACATCATTTTAACGTAAGAGAATAACTATGCATGATGCACAGATCCGTGTCGCTATTGCGGGCGCGGGTGGACGTATGGGCCGTCAGCTGATTCAGGCGGCGCTACAGATGGATGGTGTGGCGCTGGGCGCGGCGCTGGAGCGTGAAGGCTCCTCACTGCTTGGTGCCGACGCTGGTGAGCTGGCGGGCGCGGGAAAGACGGGCGTTACCGTTCAGAGCAGCCTTGACGCGGTTAAAGATGACTTCGATGTATTCATCGATTTTACCCGCCCGGAAGGGACGCTGACGCATCTGGCGTTTTGCCGCCAGCACGGCAAGGGAATGGTCATCGGCACTACCGGTTTTGACGATGCGGGTAAGCAGGCTATTCAGGACGCATCAAAAGCCATCGCGATTGTCTTTGCGGCAAACTTTAGCGTCGGCGTAAACGTCATGCTCAAGCTGCTGGAGAAAGCGGCGAAGGTGATGGGCGACTACACCGATATTGAGATCGTTGAAGCGCATCACCGCTACAAAGTCGACGCACCATCAGGCACGGCGCTGGCGATGGGCGAAGCGATTGCTCATGCACTTGATAAAGATTTAAAAGACTGCGCGGTCTATACCCGCGAAGGTCACACCGGCGAACGCGTGCCGGGCACAATTGGTTTCGCAACGGTTCGTGCGGGCGACATCGTCGGCGAACATACCGCGATGTTCGCCGATATTGGCGAGCGTGTGGAGATTACACATAAAGCTTCCAGCCGGATGACGTTTGCCAACGGGGCCGTTCGCTCAGCACTATGGTTAAAAGATAAGAAAGATGGTCTTTTTGATATGCGAGATGTGCTCGATCTCAACAATTTGTAAGCTTTATTACCCATCGTGATGTGGTTATTGCAGTCGTAATTGTTTGATTGCATAGGGCAATATTTTATTGCCCTTTTATTTTGTCTATTTCATCTCTGTTTTATATTGTTTTCCTTGAAAGTTTGCCTTTTCTCTTCTTTTTGCGTTGCCAAAATGTAAATTTTGACCAAATGGTCCACTTTTATGCGTTGCGACCTGTTCTTTTGCATTAAACTTCGCACGCAAGCGATTTCTACAGTGATTTACCTGATCTTTTTACCGCTTAAGTCACTCCCAGCCCGCCAGGCTCGCAAAAGACTAAACAAAATATCCGTTTTAAGTTGACTTTTATCCACCAAATCCCCAGAATGCCGCCGTTTGCCAAAAATCCGCTGGCAACACATTTGCATTGATTCATGACGCGGTTATGAATTAATATGCAAATAAAGTGAGTGAATATTCTTCGGAGGGTGTTTTGATTAAGTCAGCGCTATTGGTTCTGGAAGACGGAACCCAGTTTATCGGTCGGGCCATAGGGGCAACGGGTTCGGCGGTTGGGGAAGTCGTTTTCAATACTTCAATGACCGGTTATCAAGAAATCCTCACTGATCCTTCCTATTCTCGCCAAATCGTTACTCTTACTTATCCTCATATCGGCAATGTCGGCACCAATGCGGCTGACGAAGAATCTTCTCAGGTACATGCGCAAGGCCTGGTCATTCGCGACCTGCCGCTGATTGCCAGCAACTTCCGCAACACCGAAGACCTCTCTTCTTACCTGAAGCGCCATAACATCGTGGCGATTGCCGATATCGATACCCGTAAGTTAACGCGTCTGCTGCGCGAGAAGGGTGCACAAAACGGCTGCATCATCGCGGGTGATAACCTCGATGCGGCGCTGGCGCTGGAAAAAGCGAAAGCCTTCCCGGGCCTGAACGGCATGGACCTGGCGAAAGAAGTGACGACCACCGAAGCCTACAGCTGGACGCAGGGGAGCTGGACGCTTGAAGGCGACCTGCCGGAAGCGAAAAAAGAGAGCGAGCTGCCGTTCCACGTAGTGGCTTACGATTTCGGCGCCAAGCGCAACATCCTGCGCATGCTGGTTGACCGCGGCTGCCGCCTGACGGTGGTTCCGGCACAAACGTCTGCCGAAGACGTGCTGAAGATGAATCCGGACGGTATTTTCCTCTCTAACGGTCCTGGCGACCCGGCGCCGTGCGATTACGCCATCGCCGCCATCAAGTCCTTCCTGGAAACCGACATTCCGGTATTCGGCATCTGCCTCGGCCATCAGCTCCTGGCGCTGGCGAGCGGTGCGAACACCGTTAAGATGAAGTTCGGCCACCACGGTGGTAACCACCCGGTGAAAGACATCGACAACAACACGGTGATGATTACCGCGCAGAACCACGGTTTCGCCGTCGATGAAGCGTCAATGCCGGCTAACCTGCGCGTGACCCACAAATCACTGTTCGATGGCACCCTGCAGGGCATTCATCGCACCGATAAGCCAGCATTCAGCTTCCAGGGGCACCCGGAAGCCAGCCCGGGCCCACACGACGCCGCGCCGCTGTTCGATCACTTCATCGAACTTATCGAGCAATACCGTAAGACCGCTAAATAATCAGGAGCCGAGAAGACCATGCCAAAACGTACAGACATAAAAAGCATCCTGATCCTTGGCGCTGGCCCGATCGTCATCGGCCAGGCCTGCGAATTCGACTACTCCGGTGCGCAGGCGTGTAAAGCCCTGCGTGAAGAGGGTTACCGCGTAATTCTGGTGAACTCTAACCCGGCCACCATCATGACCGACCCGGAAATGGCCGATGCAACCTACATCGAGCCAATTCACTGGGAAGTGGTACGCAAAATCATCGAGAAAGAGCGCCCGGATGCGGTGCTGCCGACCATGGGCGGCCAGACGGCGCTGAACTGCGCGCTGGAGCTGGAGCGTCAGGGCGTGCTGGCCGAGTTCGGCGTGACCATGATTGGTGCGACCGCCGACGCGATTGATAAAGCAGAAGACCGTCGCCGCTTCGACGTGGCGATGAAGAAAATCGGCCTCGACACCGCGCGTTCCGGTATCGCGCACAACATGGAAGAAGCGTTGGCCGTTGCGGCAGAAGTGGGCTATCCGTGCATCATCCGTCCATCGTTCACCATGGGCGGCACCGGCGGCGGTATCGCCTACAACCGCGAAGAGTTCGAAGAGATTTGCGAACGCGGTCTGGATCTCTCCCCAACCAAAGAGCTGCTGATTGATGAATCGCTGATTGGCTGGAAAGAGTACGAGATGGAAGTGGTGCGTGATAAAAACGACAACTGCATCATCGTCTGCTCCATCGAAAACTTCGATGCGATGGGTATCCACACCGGTGACTCCATCACCGTTGCGCCAGCCCAGACCCTGACCGACAAAGAGTATCAAATCATGCGTAACGCCTCGATGGCGGTACTGCGTGAAATCGGCGTGGAAACCGGCGGTTCTAACGTGCAGTTCTCCGTTAACCCGAAAACCGGCCGTCTGATTGTTATCGAAATGAACCCGCGCGTGTCCCGCTCCTCCGCGCTGGCCTCTAAAGCGACCGGCTTCCCGATTGCGAAGGTGGCGGCGAAACTGGCGGTGGGTTATACCCTCGACGAGCTGATGAACGACATTACCGGAGGCCGCACGCCAGCGTCCTTCGAGCCGTCCATCGACTACGTTGTGACTAAAATCCCTCGCTTTAACTTCGAGAAATTCGCGGGCGCGAACGACCGTCTGACCACCCAGATGAAATCTGTCGGTGAAGTGATGGCAATTGGCCGTACGCAGCAGGAATCCCTGCAGAAAGCGCTGCGCGGCCTGGAAGTGGGCGCGACCGGCTTTGACCCGAAAGTGAGCCTGGACGACCCGGAAGCGCTGACTAAAATCCGTCGCGAGCTGAAGGACGCGGGCGCAGAGCGTATCTGGTACATCGCCGATGCCTTCCGTGCGGGCTTGTCCGTCGACGGCGTGTTCAACCTGACCAATATCGACCGCTGGTTCCTGGTGCAGATTGAAGAGCTGGTGCGTCTGGAAGAGAAAGTGGCAGAGCTGGGCATCAACGGCCTGGACGCTGACTTCCTGCGCATGCTGAAGCGTAAAGGCTTTGCCGATGCGCGTCTGGCTAAGCTGGCGGGCGTGCGTGAAGCGGAAATCCGCAAGCTGCGTGACCAGTACGACCTGCACCCGGTTTACAAGCGCGTGGACACCTGTGCGGCAGAGTTCTCAACCGACACCGCGTACATGTACTCCACCTATGAAGACGAGTGTGAAGCGAACCCGTCCGTTGACCGCGACAAGATTATGGTGCTTGGTGGTGGTCCAAACCGTATCGGCCAGGGCATCGAGTTCGACTATTGCTGCGTACACGCCTCGCTGGCGCTGCGCGAAGACGGGTACGAGACCATCATGGTCAACTGTAACCCGGAAACGGTTTCTACCGACTACGACACCTCTGACCGCCTCTACTTCGAGCCGGTTACCCTGGAAGATGTGCTGGAAATCGTACGCATTGAGAAGCCAAAAGGCGTTATCGTGCAGTATGGCGGCCAGACTCCGCTGAAGCTGGCGCGCGCGCTGGAAGCGGCGGGCGTACCGGTTATCGGTACCAGCCCGGATGCGATTGACCGTGCGGAAGACCGCGAGCGTTTCCAGCAGGCGGTTGACCGTCTGAAGCTGAAACAGCCGGCGAACGCCACCGTGACCGCCATCGAACAGGCTGTCGAGAAGGCGAAAGAGATTGGCTACCCGCTGGTAGTACGTCCTTCCTACGTGCTGGGCGGCCGCGCGATGGAAATCGTTTATGACGAAGCCGACCTGCGTCGCTACTTCCAGACCGCGGTGAGCGTCTCCAACGATGCGCCAGTGCTGCTCGACCGTTTCCTCGACGACGCGGTGGAAGTGGACGTTGACGCCATCTGCGACGGCGAAATGGTGCTGATTGGCGGCATTATGGAGCATATCGAGCAGGCAGGCGTGCACTCCGGTGACTCAGCCTGTTCTCTGCCAGCGTACACCCTCAGCCAGGAAATCCAGGACGTGATGCGCCAGCAGGTGCAGAAGCTGGCCTTCGAGCTGCAGGTTCGCGGCCTGATGAACGTCCAGTTCGCGGTGAAAGATAACGAAGTCTACCTGATTGAAGTCAACCCGCGTGCGGCGCGTACCGTACCGTTCGTCTCTAAAGCGACCGGTATTCCACTGGCGAAAGTGGCGGCGCGCGTGATGGCTGGCCAGACGCTGGCACAGCAGGGCGTGACCAAAGAAATCATCCCGCCGTACTACTCGGTGAAAGAAGTGGTGCTGCCGTTCAACAAATTCCCGGGCGTTGACCCGCTGTTAGGGCCAGAAATGCGCTCTACCGGGGAAGTGATGGGCGTGGGCCGTACCTTCGCGGAAGCATTCGCCAAGGCGCAGCTGGGAAGTAGCTCCACCATGAGAAAATCGGGCCGTGCGCTGCTCTCCGTTCGCGAAGGCGACAAAGAGCGCGTGGTTGACCTGGCCGCCAAGCTGCTGAAACAGGGCTTCGAGCTGGATGCAACCCACGGTACGGCGATTGTGCTGGGTGAAGCCGGTATTAACCCGCGTCTGGTGAACAAGGTGCATGAAGGGCGTCCGCATATTCAGGACCGTATCAAGAATGGCGAATACACCTACATCATCAACACCACCGCAGGTCGTCAGGCGATTGAAGACTCCAAGCTGATCCGCCGCAGCGCGCTGCAGTACAAAGTACACTACGACACCACCCTGAACGGCGGTTTCGCGACGGCCATGGCGCTGAACGCGGATGCCACCGAGAAGGTGATTTCAGTGCAGGAAATGCACGCGCAGATTAGCAAGTAAGACAAATTGCCCGGTGCCGTTTAGTTGCCGGGCATTTTTCTCATCTTCAGAACCTTCTGGTTTTTCATCCGCTTTCAGTCAGTTAGCCTAAAATGGTTAGGTCGATAACGAAATTCAACTGAGAGCAGGGGAAAACACCATGCAAAATAAACTACTGATCGCTTCCGTTCTGGGTGCCACTGCAATGTTTACCGTGGCGGGCTGTTCCTCTAACCAGGCCGTAAAAACCACCGATGGCAAAACTATCGTGACCGACGGGAAACCGCAGGTGGATGACGATACCGGTCTGGTGTCATATAAAAACGCCGAAACCGGTCAAACTGAGCAGATTAACCGCGACCAGGTTAAATCCATGGGCGAGCTGGATAACTAATTCAGAATTCTGACGTAAGCCCGTCAATAATATTCACTATTAGCCTGTTGAATTACTGACTACACTCTTTTGTTAAAAGAAAGCAGTAACAACAGGCTAATCAATGATTCTGATAATTTATGCGCACCCTTATCCGCAGCACTCGCATGCGAATAAGCGGATGCTTGAGCAGGTAAGGACGCTTGATAACGTAGAGATACGTTTCCTCTATGAACTCTATCCCGATTTTAATATCGATATCGCCGCCGAACAGAAGGCGCTCTCCCGCGCCGATCTGATCATCTGGCAGCACCCCATGCAGTGGTACAGCACGCCCCCGCTCCTGAAACTGTGGATTGATAAAGTCTTCTCCCACGGCTGGGCGTACGGCCACAACGGCCATGCGCTAAAAGGCAAAAGCCTGATGTGGGCGGTGACCACCGGAGGAGGCGAAAGCCACTTTGATATTGGCGCTTTCCCGGGGTTTGATGTGCTGGCGCAGCCGCTGCAGGCGACGGCACTTTACTGTGGACTGACCTGGCTCCCGCCTTTTGCGATGCACTGCACGTTTGTTTGCGATGATGAAACGCTGCAGGCCCAGGCTCGCCACTACAAACAACGCTTACTTGAGTGGCAGGAGACGCACCATGGATAGCCATACGCTGATACAAGCGCTGATATATCTCGGCGCAGCGGCCCTGATTGTGCCGGTGGCGGTACGCCTGGGGCTGGGCTCGGTTCTTGGCTACCTGATTGCAGGCTGCGTCATCGGGCCGTGGGGCTTTCGTCTGGTGACGGATGCGGAGGCGATCCTCCATTTCGCTGAGATTGGCGTCGTGCTGATGCTGTTTATGATTGGCCTGGAGCTGGATCCGCAGAGGCTGTGGAAGCTTCGCGCCTCGGTATTCGGCGGAGGAGCGCTGCAGATGGTGGCCTGCGGCCTCCTGCTGGGTGGGTTCTGCATCCTGCTGGGCATGGAGTGGAAGGTCGCGGAGCTGATTGGCATGACGCTGGCGCTCTCCTCGACGGCGATTGCCATGCAGGCGATGAACGAGCGTAACCTGACGGTCTCGCAGATGGGACGCAGCGCGTTCTCGGTACTGCTGTTCCAGGATATTGCCGCTATTCCGCTGGTGGCGATGATCCCGCTGCTGGCCGCAAGCGGCTCGTCTACCACGCTGGGCGCTTTCGCGCTGTCGGCACTGAAGGTGGTGGGTGCGCTGGCCCTGGTGGTGCTGCTTGGTCGTTACGTAACCCGTCCGCTGCTGCGGTTTGTTGCCCGTTCTGGCCTGCGCGAAGTGTTCAGCGCCGTGGCACTGTTCCTGGTGTTTGGCTTTGGTTTGCTGCTGGAGGAAGCCGGGCTGTCGATGGCGATGGGGGCATTCCTCGCAGGCGTTCTGCTGGCGAGCTCTGAATACCGTCACGCGCTGGAAAGCGATATCGAACCGTTCAAAGGACTGCTGCTGGGGCTCTTTTTCATCGGCGTGGGGATGTCCGTCGACTTCGGCACGCTGGTCACGCATCCGCTGCGGATCGTCATCCTGCTCGTCGGTTTCCTGGTCATTAAAATGGTGATGCTGTGGCTGATTGCACGTCCATTGAAGGTGCCAAACAAACAGCGTCGCTGGTTTGCCGTACTGCTGGGGCAGGGGAGCGAATTTGCCTTTGTGGTGTTTGGTGCCGCGCAGATGGCAAACGTGCTCGATCCCGAGTGGGCGAAAGCGCTGACGCTTGCTGTTGCGCTGTCGATGGCCGCGACGCCTGTGCTGCTGGTGGTGCTGACGCGTCTGGAAAAATCAGGTAGCGAGCAGGAGCGCGAAGCCGACGAGATCGACGAGGAGCAGCCGCGCGTCATCATCGCCGGATTTGGCCGCTACGGGCAGATCGTGGGTCGTTTATTGCTGTCGAGCGGGGTGAAAATGGTCATCCTCGATCACGACCCCGATCATGTCGACACCCTGCGTAAATTTGATATGAAGGTGTTTTATGGCGATGCGACCCGCGTCGATCTGCTGGAGTCCGCCGGGGCGGCAAAAGCTGAGGTGTTGATTAACGCCATTGACGATCCGGAAACCAGCATGCAGATGGTGGAACTGGTCAAAGAACATTTCCCGGGGCTGACCATTATCTCCCGCGCGCGCGATGTGGATCATTACATCCGGCTGCGTCAGGCGGGCGTAGAGGCACCGGAGCGTGAAACGTTCGAAGGTGCGCTGAAGTCTGGCCGTATGGCGCTGGAAAATCTGGGGCTTGGCGCGTATGAAGCGCGCGAACGTGCGGACCTGTTCCGCCGCTTTAACACCGGGATGGTGGAAGAGATGGTGGCGATGGCTGGCAGCACGGCCACGGAGCGTGCGGCGGTGTTTAAACGCACCAGCGCGATGCTCACAGAAATCATTAACGAGGACCGTAATCACCTGTCGCTGATCCAGCGTCATGGCTGGCAGGGCACGGAAGAGGGCAAGCATACCGGCGATCCGGCTGACGAGCCCGAGAGTAAACCTTCCGCGTGAAGTGGAGTTGCCAGCAATAATAAAAAATTTCTGTATCTTTACCCTGCCGCCAGTCGACGAAAGATTAAGCTTTCCGTATAGTGGCGGCAATTTTTTGCATCCGGGAAATTTTCAATGATCAGTCTGATTGCAGCGCTGGCGGTGGACCGCGTTATCGGTATGGAAAATGCCATGCCGTGGAACCTGCCTGCCGATCTCGCATGGTTTAAACGTACTACGTTAAACAAGCCGGTAGTGATGGGCCGCCTGACCTGGGAGTCGATTGGTCGTCCATTACCGGGCCGTAAGAATATCGTTATCAGTAGCCAGCCGGGCACTGACGATCGCGTCGAATGGGTGAAGTCCGTTGATGAAGCGATTGCCGCCTGCGGTGACGCCGAAGAGATCATGGTGATTGGCGGTGGGCGTGTGTACGAGCAGTTCCTGCCAAAAGCGCAGAAGCTGTATCTGACCCACATTGATGCGGAAGTGGAAGGAGACACCCATTTCCCGGATTACGATCCGGACGAGTGGGAGTCCGTGTTCAGCGAATTCCATGATGCGGATGCGCAGAACTCCCACAGCTATTGCTTCGAGATTCTGGAACGTCGTTAGGTGATATACCCCTCACCCTAACCCTCTCCTCAAAGGGGAGAGGGGACTGTTCGGTGCGGTCTTTTGAACAGTCAGGAGGCGACAGCCTCACTTCCCCCTAAGTCCAGCTGTCGGTTGGACGGCTGAACAAAGTAAGCTTTATCTTCCCAGCGTAAGCAGGTTAACTCTCCGCCCCAGCAGCATCCGGTATCAAGACCGTAGATCCCTTCCGGTGTGCCTTTGCCTTCCAGTGCAGCCCAGTGACCAAATACGACGCTGTACTCGCTTGTCACCGGCCCTGGAATGGCAAACCATGGTTTGAGCGGGGCGGGCGCACTTTCCGGTGTCTCTTTGGAATACATGTCCAGCTGCCCGTTCGGGAAGCAGAAACGCATGCGGGTGAAAGCGTTGGTGATAAAGCGCAGGCGGGCCAGACCGCTGAGATCCTCGCTCCAGTGGTTTGGCATATCGCCGTACATGGCATCAAGGAAGAAAGGGTAGGAGTCGCTCGCCAGCACCGCTTCAACGTCACGCGCGCAGGTTTTAGCCGTCTCAAGATCCCATTGCGGGGTGATCCCGGCATGGGCCATGACCAGCTTTTTCTCCTCATCGACCTGCAGTAAAGGCTGACGACGCAGCCAGTTAATCAGTTCATCCGCGTCCGGCGCATCCAGCAGCGGAGAGAGGCGATCTTTGGGTTTATTACGGCTGATCCCGGCAAATACGGCCAGCAGGTGGAGATCGTGATTGCCCAGCACCATGCGCATGCTGTCGCCCAGCGATTTGACGAAACGTAAAACCTCAAGCGAGCCGGGGCCGCGTGCGACTAAATCGCCCGTCAGCCAGAGCGTGTCCTGTCCTGGCGTAAAGTCGACCTGTTTTAACAATGCGATCAGTTCATCGTAGCAACCGTGAACGTCGCCAATCAGATATGTAGACATTAGATTAATGAATGAGTGTGGTTACGGCGAGGCGGAACACAGGAATGGCAACGCGGAATTCGTTGCCATCGACGTCGACCATTTCATAATGGCCTTGCATGGTACCCATTGGCGTTTCAATCACCGCGCCGCTGGTGTACTGGTACTCTTCGCCAGGGGCGATGTGGGGCTGTTCACCCACCACACCTTCACCCTGAACTTCGATTTCACGGCCATTGCCGTTGGTGATAAGCCAGTAGCGCCCGCGCAGCTGCACGGGCATCCGCCCCAGATTGCGAATGGTCACGGTGTAAGCAAAGACAAAACGCTCTTCGTCCGGTGAGGACTGTGATTCAACATAGACGCTTTGTACATGGACACATACGCGGGGCGAATCAATCATGGCTTAACTCTCCTTCGGCGGCGCATTTTCGCTGATGTAATTAGCCAGCTTGCAATACTGGTCTACGGAAATGTTCTCCGCACGCATTGCCGGGTCGATCCCCAGCTCGGCTAACACCTCAACGGTAAACGAATTGCTCAGGCTGTTACGGATCGTTTTACGGCGCTGGTTAAAGGCTTCTGTCGTAATGCGGCTCAGCACGCGCAGATCTTTAACCGGATACGGTTTCGTTTTGTGCGGCACAAGGCGCACAACCGCAGAATCCACTTTCGGTGGTGGCGTGAACGCTGATGGCGGTACTTCAAGTACCGGGATCACGTTGCAGTAATATTGTGCCATCACGCTTAAACGACCATACGCTTTACTGTTCGGGCCTGCAACCAGACGGTTAACAACCTCTTTTTGCAACATGAAGTGCATGTCGGCAATGGCATCAGTATAGCTAAACAGGTGGAACATCAGCGGTGTGGAAATATTGTACGGCAGGTTACCGAACACGCGCAGCGGCTGGCCCATTTTCTCTGACAGTTCGCCAAAGTTCATGGTCATGGCATCCTGCTGATAAATGGTCAACTTCGGCCCGAGGAACGGGTGCGTTTGCAGGCGTGCGGCCAGATCGCGGTCCAGTTCGATGACGGTCAGTTCGTCGAGGCGTTCGCCTACCGGCTCGGTCAGCGCGGCAAGGCCCGGGCCGATTTCGACCATCGCCTGACCTTTTTGCGGATTAATAGCCGAGACAATGCTTTCGATCACGAACTGATCGTTAAGGAAGTTTTGCCCGAAACGTTTACGGGCTAAGTGGCCCTGATGGACTCGATTAGTCATTGAGTATTAACAATCATTTTGATGGCGAGATTAAGCGCCGTAATAAAACTGCCGACATCCGCCTTTCCCTGGCCTGCCAGATCCAGCGCAGTACCGTGGTCAACGGACGTTCGAATAAAAGGTAAACCGAGCGTGATATTCACGCCACGGCCAAAGCCCTGGTATTTTAGCACGGGCAGGCCCTGATCGTGGTACATCGCGAGCACGGCGTCGGCATTATCCAGGTATTTCGGCTGGAAAAGGGTATCCGCAGGCAGCGGGCCGCTAAGATTCATTCCTTTAGCGCGCATTTCTTCAAGCACAGGAATAATGGTGTCGATCTCTTCGGTGCCCATGTGCCCGCCTTCACCCGCATGAGGGTTCAGGCCGCAAACCAGAACGTGCGGCTGCTTGATGCCGAACTTTGTTTGCAGGTCGTGATGCAGGATCCCGATGATCTCCCGCAGCAGTTCCGGGGTGATGGCATCAGGAATGGCCTTGATCGGTAGATGGGTGGTCACGAGAGCAACGCGCATCGCTTCCGTCGCCAGCATCATCACCACTTTCGGGCTGTGCGAGCGCTCTTCGAAGAACTCGGTATGCCCGGTAAAGGGGATGCCCGCTTCGTTGATGACGCCCTTATGCACGGGGCCGGTGATCAGAGCGGCAAATTCGCCCTTCAGGCAACCGTCGCAGGCACGGGCAAGGGTTTCCACGACATAGTGGCCGTTTTCCGTGCTGAGCTGGCCTGGGACGACCAGTGTACGAAGGGGAACGGGAAGCAGCGTGAGCGTACCGGCCTGCTGTGGTGCGGGCTGTTGACCTTCAACGTAAGGGATGAGCGTTAAAGGCAGACCGAGCAGCGTGGCCCGGTCTTGTAACAGTGTTGCATCCGCGCAGACAACCAGTTCCACCGGCCAGCTGCGCTGGGCAAGCTGGACAACGAGGTCAGGCCCAATCCCGGCAGGTTCGCCGGGCGTGATAACAACACGATGCGGTTTCATTAGTTGCTCAGCACTTTCACGTAAGCACTGGCGCGCTGTTCCTGCATCCAGGTTGCTGCTTCTTCAGAGAACTTACGGTTAAACAGCATACGGTAGGCTCTGTCTTTCTGCGCCGCATCCGTTTTGTCCACGTTGCGGGTGTCCATCAGCTCGATCAGATGCCAGCCGAACGACGAGTGAACCGGTGCACTGATCTGGCCTTTGTTCAGCTTCATCAGCGCATCGCGGAAGGCAGGATCGTAAATATCCGCAGCCGCCCAGCCCAGATCGCCGCCCTGGTTCGCAGAGCCTGGATCCTGAGAGAACTCTTTCGCTGCATTGGCAAACGAGGTTTTACCGCTCTTAATGTCCGCAGCAATCTGTTCCAGCTTCGCACGCGCCTGATCGTCAGTCATGATCGGTGACGGTTTCAGCAGAATGTGGCGGGCGTGAACTTCAGTGACTGAAATGTTCTGGCTCTGACCGCGCAGATCGTTCACTTTCAGAATGTGGAAACCTACGCCTGAACGGATTGGACCTACGATATCGCCTTTCTTCGCCGTGCTCAGCGCCTGGGCAAAGATGGATGGCAGCTCCTGAATACGTCCCCAGCCCATCTGGCCGCCTTTCAGCGCCTGTTGGTCAGCGGAGTAGGTGATTGCCAGCTTGCCGAAATCGCCGCCGTTACGCGCCTGGTCGACGATAGAACGCGCCTGGCTTTCTGCTTCCGCAGCCTGATCGGACGTTGGATTCTCTGGCAATGGGATCAGAATGTGGCTCAGGTTCAGCTCTGTGCTCGCATCGTTCTGGTTACCCACCTGTTTTGCCAGCGCGTCTACTTCCTGCGGCAGGATCGTGACGCGACGACGCACTTCATTGTTACGCACTTCTGAAATCAGCATCTCTTTACGGATCTGATTACGGTAGGTGGCGTAGCTGATGCCATCATAGGCCAGACGGCTGCGCATCTGGTCCAGGGACATGTTGTTCTGCTTCGCAATGTTCGTGATGGCCTGATCGAGCTGCTCGTCAGTCACCTTCACACCCATTTTCTGACCCATCTGCAGGACAATCTGATCCATGATCAGACGTTCCAGGATCTGGTGGCGCAGCGTGGCGTCATCCGGAAGTTGCTGACCCGCTTCGCCCGAATTGAGCTTCACGGATTTCATCAGACCATCAACGTCACTTTCGAGCACGACGCCGTTGTTAACGACAGCGGCGACCTTATCAACAACCTGGGGGGCCGCGAAGCTGGTATTCGCAATCATAGCGACACCAAGCAGCAGCGTTTTCCAGTTCTTCATACTTTTTCCATTTCAATTAACCGCAAAGCGGATTACGTTGTAAATCAAGCACATTACAAAGAACTACTGTACGGCAGAATGTTCGAACGCAGCATCTGATGTGTGCCAAGGCCGTAGTTGGAGCTCAGGCCGCGCAGTTCGACATTAAAGCCAATCACGTTATCGTATTTGCTCTGATTGTTTACAGTGTCCCAGCCGTTAAGCTTACGCTCGTAACCGACGCGCAGCGCGTAACAGCAGGAGTTATATTGCAGCCCCACCATCTGGTCAGCTGGCTTGTTCGCGTTAGTGTCAAAGTAGTAAGCGCCTACGATTGACCAGCGGTCGGCGATAGGCCAGCTTGCTGCGCCACCCACCTGCGAGATGCCGTCTTTATACTGTTCATTGCCAGCATAAGAAGGCAATGTTGCCTGAATATATTCCGGGCTGGCATAACGATACGTCAACTGTACCATGCGGTCTTCATCGCGACGGTACTCGATAGCGGCACTGCTTGTGGCGATATTATCGAGGCGAGTGTCATATTGCACACCACCACGCAGACCCCAACGGTCAGTCATGCGCCAGTACGTGTCTCCCGCCCAAACCAGCGAGCCCGTTTTGTTGTCTTTCTCCCAGTTAATGTTGTCATCACCGGTACGTGACTCGGTGAAATAGTAGATTTGACCAACAGAAACGTTAAAACGTTCAACGGCGGCATCATCATAAACACGTGTTGTGACGCCGGTCGTTAACTGGTTAGCGGATGCAATACGGTCCAGACCGCCGTAAGTACGGTCACGGAACAGGCCGCTGTAGTCAGACTGCAGTAAAGAGGAGTCGTAGTTCTGAATCTTGCTCTGATCGCGGTACGGTACGTACAAATACTGCATACGTGGCTCAAGCGTCTGGGTATAACCATCCGCCAGCAGGCCCATATCACGCTCGAAGATCAGCTTGCCGTCCATTTTGAACTGCGGAAGCGTTCGGTTAACTGACTCTTCCAGATGCGTATTGTTCGTGGTGTTGTAGTTATCAACATTTTTTTGCTGATAGTGTGTCGCCATCAGCTTGGCTTCGGTATTCAGGCTTGCCCAGTCGTTAGACCACGGCAGATTGATCGTCGGCTCAATGTGAACACGCGTGGCTTCCGGCATGTCCGAATCCGTGTTCACGAAATGTACCGCCTGAGCGTAAACCCGGGTGTCGAATGGACCTACGTTATTCTGATACCAGTTAACGTCCAACTGCGGCTCTGCGCCATAGGTCGGCGTGGACTGGTCAGAGAATACCTGGAACTGCTTGGTCGAGACGGTGGCATCAAAGTTTTGCACCGCATAGCCTACGCTGAATTTCTGCGTGGCATAGCCATCTGTGCTTGAACCGTATTTGGACGAGAAGTCGTTAAAATAAGATGAGTCGCTAACTTTGGTATAGTCAACGTTAAAGCGCCACACCTTATCCATCACCCCGGCATGCTGCCAGAAGAATAACCAGCGGTGTTTATCGCCTTCTTTAGGGTGCTCATCCTGGAAAACCTTATCCGACGGCAGGTAATCCAGCTCCATCAGGCCAGCACCTGCCTGAGTCAGATAGCGGAACTCGTTTTCCCACATGACGTTGCCGCGCTTATGGATATAGTGCGGCGTGATCGTGGCGTCCATGTTGGGCGCGATGTTCCAGTAATACGGCAGGTAGAACTCAAAGTAGTTCGTGGTGCTGTATTTGGCGTTAGGGATCAGGAAACCTGAGCGGCGCTTGTCACCTACCGGAAGCTGAAGATAAGGGCTGTAGAATACCGGCACCGGACCCAGCTTGAAGCGGGCGTTCCAGATCTCCGCGACCTGTTCTTCACGGTCGTGAATCACTTCGCTCCCGACCACGCTCCAGGTATTTGAACCCGGCAGACACGAGGTGAAGGAACCATTTTCCAGAATCGTATAGCGGTTTTCACCGCGCTGTTTCATCAGGTCCGCTTTACCGCGACCCTGGCGACCCACCATCTGGTAATCACCTTCCCAGATGTTAGTGTCTTTGGTATTCAGGTTTGACCAGCCTTTCGGACCTTTCAGGATGACCTGATTGTCGTCATAGTGCACATTACCCAGCGCATCCACCGTTCGTACCGGCTCGGCCGCACCATCCGGCTGTTTCTGGTGCAACTGCACTTCGTCCGCCTGCAGGCGGCTATTGCCCTGGTTAATATCCACATTGCCCGTAAACGTGGCATTGTCAGGATAAGTACCTTTAGAGCTATCGGCAGTAATGGTTACCGGCAAGCTATTTGTATCGCCCTTCACCAGTGGACGATTATAACTTGGGACGCCAAGCATACACTGCGAGGCGAGATCGGCCGCCAGCCCCTGTTGACTGTACAGGGCGGTGCCAATCATTGTGGCCAGGAGGGTGGGGATACGTTTTTTCATACGTTGTATTTTATTGTTCCGTCATCAGTGGCTACGGCTTACAAACGCTCAGAGACTATCTTACTCATCAGCGCAGTACCAGCGTTAATCCTGCCCGTTTGCGTGCCAGAGTGTTAGGCTCGCTATCGAATGACGAGTATGATAAAGCAAATTATAGGCGATGTCCTTCAATTGACCGTGGCTTGAACACTGTGATGATGACGTTGCGTCGGCCAGGAATATGACTATCCGGGGAGTATATGCAGTATTGGGGTAAAATAATCGGCGTTGTGTTCGCCATCATCATGGGTGCCGGGTTCTGGGGAATTGTGCTTGGGCTTATTATTGGCCATATGTTTGATAAGGCGCGCAGCCGCAAAATGGCCTGGTTTGCCAACCAGCGCGAGCGTCAGTCGCTCTTTTTCTCCACCACCTTTGAGGTCATGGGGCACTTAACCAAATCCAAAGGGCGTGTAACCGAAGCCGATATTCAGATTGCCAGCGTCTTTATGGATCGCATGAACCTGCATGGTGAATCCCGCCTGGCGGCGCAGAATGCATTTCGCATCGGTAAAGCCGACAACTATCCGCTGCGTGAAAAGATGCGCCAGTTCCGCAGCATCTGCTTCGGACGTTTTGATTTAATTCGGATGTTTCTGGAAATCCAAATCCAGGCGGCGTTTGCCGACGGCTCGCTTCACCCGAATGAACGTGATGTCCTGTACGTTATCGCGGAAGAGCTGGGCATCTCCCGTATGCAGTTCGACCAGTTCCTGCGCATGATGCAGGGCGGTGCCCAGTTTGGCGGCGGCTATCACCAGCAGTCGTCCGGTGGTGCCTGGCAGCAGGCGCAGCGTGGTCCGACACTGGAAGATGCCTGTAACGTGCTGGGCGTGAAGCCTTCTGACGATCAGACCACCATTAAACGTGCCTACCGTAAGCTGATGAGCGAGCATCACCCTGACAAGCTGGTGGCGAAAGGTTTACCGCCGGAAATGATGGAGATGGCGAAGCAAAAAGCGCAGGAAATTCAGAAAGCGTACGAGCTTATTAAAGAGAAGAAAGGTTTCAAATAAGAAAAAGCCCGACGATGTCGGGCTTTTTTTTCAGAAGTCCACCGGGGCTTTAAACGTCATCGCGTTCCCGAAGGCCGGATGAGTGATGGTGAGCGTTTGCGCATGGAGCTGCAGGCGTGATGCTAACGCCAGCGCTTCCGGCGGCGCGTAAAAGCGGTCGCCCAGAATCGGGTGACCCAGGGCAAGCATATGCACGCGCAGCTGGTGTGAACGCCCGGTAATCGGTTTAAGCAGCACGCGCGCGGTGTTATCCGCCGCGTACTCCAGCACTTCATACTCGGTCTGCGCGGCCTTGCCGGTTTCATAGCACACCTTCTGCTTTGGCCGGTTCGGCCAGTCGCAGATCAGCGGCAAATCCACCAGCCCTTCCGCCTGCGCCGGGTGGCCCCAGACGCGGGCAACATACTGCTTTTTCGGCTCGCGCTCGCGGAACTGACGCTTCAGCTCGCGCTCCGCCGCTTTATTTAGCGCCACCACAATCACACCGCTGGTGGCCATGTCCAGGCGATGGACGGACTCGGCCTGCGGATAATCGCGCTGAATGCGTGTCATCACGCTGTCCTTGTGCTCATCCAGACGCCCCGGCACGGATAACAGGCCGCTTGGCTTGTTGACCACCATAATGTGCTCGTCCTGATACAGAATGACCAGCCAGGGATCCTGCGGCGGATTATACGGCTCCATCACCATCTTGCGCTCCGTTTACTGATGCGTCACAACGATAAGACGCAGGGCATCCAGACGCCAGCCTGCCTGATTCAGGCTTTCCAGCACCTGCTGACGGTTGCTTTCAATCGCTGCCAGTTCGTCGTCGCGAATGTTCGGGTTGACCGCTTTTAACGCTTCCAGACGTGACAGCTCCGCAGACAATTTCTCGTCGGCCTCACTGCGCGCCGCGTCGATCAGCACTCTGGCCGCTTTCTCGGCCTGGGTTTCACCCAGCTGGAGAATCGCGTGCACGTCCTGCTGCACCGCGTTCACCAGCTTGCTGCCGGTATGACGGTTCACCGCACTCAGCTGACGGTTGAAGCTTTCGAACTCCACCTGTCCGGCCAGGTTCGTACCGTTTTTATCCAGCAGCAAACGCACCGGCGTTGGCGGCAGGAAACGGTTGAGCTGAAGCTGTTTCGGCGCCTGCGCTTCCACAACGTAGATCAGCTCCAGCAGCAGCGTACCCACCGGCAACGCTTTGTTTTTCAACAGGGAGATGGTGCTGCTGCCGGTATCGCCGGAGAGGATCAGGTCCAGCCCGTTACGGATCAGCGGGTGTTCCCAGGTGATGAACTGGGCATCTTCGCGGGACAGCGCCACATCACGCTCGAAGGTGATGGTGCAGCCATCTTCCGGCAGGCCCGGGAAATCCGGAACCAGCATGTGGTCTGACGGGGTTAATACGATCAGGTTCTCGCCACGATCGTCCTGGTTAATCCCGACAATGTCGAACAGGTTCATGGAGAAGCTGATCAGACTGGTGTCGTCATCTTGTTCTTCAATGCTCTCGGCAAGCGCCTGCGCTTTTTCACCGCCGTTGGAGTGGATCTCCAGCAGGCGATCGCGACCCTGTTCAAGCTGCGCCTTCAGCGCTTCATGTTTCTCGCGACAGGATTTAATCAGATCGTCAAAACCGTCGGTATTTTCCGGCGCGGCCAGATAACCGATCAGATCGCCATGTACCTGGTCATAAATGGTGCGACCCGTCGGGCAGGTATGCTCAAACGCATCCAGACCTTCGTGGAACCAGCGCACCAGTACGGACTGGGCAGTTTTTTCCAGGTACGGCACGTGGATCTGAATATCATGCGCCTGGCCGATACGATCCAGACGGCCGATACGCTGCTCCAGCAGATCCGGGTTGAACGGCAGATCGAACATCACCAGATTGCTGGCGAACTGGAAGTTGCGCCCTTCAGAACCGATTTCGGAACACAGCATCACCTGCGCGCCGCTGTCCTCTTCACCGAACCACGCCGCCGCGCGGTCGCGCTCGACGATAGACATGCCTTCGTGGAACACGGCGGCACGAATGCCTTCGCGTTCGCGCAGAACCTGCTCCAGCTGCAGCGCGGTGGCGGCTTTGGCGCAGATCACCAGCACTTTCTGGGAGCGGTGCGCGGTCAGGTAGCCCATCAGCCACTCCACGCGCGGGTCGAAGTTCCACCATGTGCCGGTATCGCCTTCAAACTCCTGATAAATCTGTTCCGGGTAGAGCATGTCACGCGCGCGCTCTTCCTGAGTTTTGCGCGCGCCCATAATGCCGGAGACTTTAATCGCCGTCTGATACTGCGTCGGCAGCGGGAGCTTGATAGTGTGCAGCTCGCGTTTCGGGAACCCTTTCACGCCGTTACGGGTGTTACGGAACAGCACGCGGCTGGTACCGTGACGGTCCATCAGCATGTCGATCAGCTCTTTACGCGCGGATTCCGCATTGTCGCTGTCGCTGTTCGCAGCTTGCAAAAGCGGCTCGATATCCTGTTCGCCAATCAGATCGCTCAGGGTGTTGAGTTCGTCGTTTGAGAGACGTTTACCCGCCAGCAGCAGCGCGACGGCATCCGCAACCGGGCGGTAGTTATTCTGCTCTTCCACGAACTGCGCGAAGTCGTGGAAGCGGTTTGGATCGAGCAGGCGCAGACGGGCGAAGTGACTTTCCAGACCGAGCTGCTCCGGCGTTGCGGTCAGCAGCAGGACGCCAGGTACGCGCTCGGCAAGCTGTTCAATCGCCATATATTCACGGCTTGGGGCATCTTCACTCCACACCAGGTGGTGCGCTTCGTCGACAACCATCAGATCCCATTCGGCATCGCACAGGTGCTCAAGACGCTGCTTGCTGCGGCGCACGAAGTCCAGCGAGCAGATCACCAGCTGTTCGGTTTCAAACGGGTTATCCGCGTCGTGCTGCGCTTCGGCATAGCGCTCGTCGTCGAACAGGGAGAAGCGCAGGTTAAAGCGGCGCAGCATCTCAACCAGCCACTGGTGCTGCAGGGTTTCAGGCACGACAATCAGCACGCGCTCGGCAGCGCCGGAAAGCAGCTGCTGGTGCAGGATCATACCCGCTTCGATGGTTTTCCCCAGGCCCACTTCATCTGCCAGCAGCACGCGAGGTGCGTGGCGACGGCCCACGTCATGAGCGATATTCAACTGGTGGGGGATCAGGCTGGTGCGCTGGCCGCGCAGTCCGCTCCACGGCATGCGGTACTGTTCGCTCTGGAACTTGCGCGCGCGGTAGCGCAGGGAGAAACGATCCATACGGTCGATTTGCCCGGCAAACAGGCGGTCCTGCGGCTTGCTGAACACCAGTTTGCTGTCGAGCAGCACTTCACGCAGGATAACATTGGCTTCATCCGTATCAAGGCGAGTACCAATGTAGGCGAGCAGTCCATTTTCTTCTTTTACGTCTTCAATCTTGAGCTGCCAGCCGTCGTGGCTGGTCACGGTGTCACCCGGATTGAACATCACGCGGGTCACAGGGGAGTCATTGCGAGCGTACAGGCGGTTTTCACCGGTGGCAGGGAAGAGGAGGGTAACCATGCGCGCATCGACGGCAACGACGGTTCCTAATCCAAGTTCGCTTTCTGTATCGCTGATCCAGCGTTGACCAAGTGTAAAAGGCATAGTTGTTCGGCTCTAATCTTTAATTGCAGGCAATAGTTCGACCCCCGTCAAAAAAAGACGGTCATCGAAAAATGGGTCCGGGAATGGAAAGGGCGCTATGGTACTGGATGGCAGCCATTTCGTCACGCGTCAAAATAGGCCAAGTTGCCCTGTCACTAGTGTAGCAAAATCATCGTCGATGAAGGGCAAAATTCCCTCCGCGACTGGCTGAAGCTGGCGCGTCAGGTAGTGATCGTAATCGAGCGGCGATTGCTGATAATCAACCGGCTCCGGGCCGCTGGTAGTCCAGACGTATTTGATGCTGCCACGGTTCTGATACTGCGGCGCGCGTCCCCGGCGCACGTTCTCTTCGTCCGCCAGACGCGCGGCGCGCACGTGGGGCGGGACGTTGCGCTGGTACTCCGCCAGCGGGCGACGCAGGCGTTTGCGATAGACCAGCTGGTCATCCAGCTCGCCGGCCATCAGGCTGGCGATGGTTTCGCGGATGTAGTCCTGATAGGGCTCGTTGCGAAATATCCGCAGATAGAGCGTCTTCTGGAACTGCTGGGCCAGCGGGGTCCAGTCGGTGCGCACTGTTTCCAGCCCTTTAAAGACCATCCGCTGCGTGTCGGCTTCCTGAATCAAACCGGCGTAGCGCTTCTTGCTGCCCTGGTCGGTTCCGCGGATGGTGGGCATTAAAAAGCGGGCGAAATGCGTTTCAAATTCCAGCTCCAGCGCGCTGCTTAACCGCTCTTTTTGCAAATGCTTTTGCCACCATTCATTTACGAAGGCCACCAGATCTTTGCCGATTCGCGAGGCATCGTCTTCCGAGTGTGCGCCTTTCAGCCATACAAAGGTGGAGTCCGTGTCGCCGTAAATAACGTCATAGCCCCGGGATTCAATCAGCGCTTTAGTCTGGCGCATAATCTCATGCCCGCGCATGGTGATGGACGACGCCAGACGGGGATCAAAGAAGCGGCAGGCGCTGGTGCCCAACACGCCGTAAAAGGCGTTCATGATGATTTTCAACGCCTGTGATAGCGGCTTATTACCGTAGCGTTTCGCCTCGTCGCGGCCGTGCCAGATGTTTCCCACAATTTCAGGCAGGCAGTGTTTTTCCCGTGAGAAGCGGGCCCCGAGAAAACCTTCCGTGCTGTGTTCAGCATCCGGCTGCGCCATGCCCTCAACCAGCCCCACCGGGTCAATCAGGAAGGTGCGGATAATTGACGGGTAGAGGCTTTTGTAGTCCAGCACCAGAACCGAATCATACAGTCCTGGACGGGAGTCCATCACGTAGCCGCCGGGGCTGGCCTGGGGCGGTACGTCGCCGAGATTAGGGGCGACATATCCCGCACGGTGCATCCGTGGAAAATAAAGGTGGCTAAACGCAGCAACCGATCCGCCGTGCCTGTCGACCGCAAGACCGTTCACCGTCGCCCGCTCCAGCAGGAACGGCATGATCTCGGTTTTGTGGAAAATCTGCGTCACCAGCTCGCAGTCTTTCAGGTTATAGGTGGCGAGCGCCGGTTTGTCTTCGTTAAAGCGCCGGTCGATCTCGTCCATGCGGTCCCACGGATTGTCGATGGATTTACCTTCACCCAGCAGCTCCTGCGCCACCGCTTCGAGAGAGAAAGAGGAGAAATTCCAGAAGGCGGACTTAAGCGCCTCGATGCCGTCGATAACCAGGCGGCCGTTGGCCTGCGCAAAGAACACGCCGTTCTTAAAGCCGTGCTCGCGCCACTCCAGCTCCGTATTTCCGCGCCCGAGCATCAGCGGGATGCGATACCGCTCGGCGTGTTTTTGCAGGACGCGCAGGTCAAACTGCACCACGTTCCAGCCGATCAGCACGTCCGGATCGTGCTCGGCAAACCACTGGTTAAGCTTCTCCAGCAGCTGCGGGCGGCTGTTGACGTACTCAAGCTGAAAATCGAGCGCGGACGCATCGCCGTTCGGCGGCCCGAGCATATAGACAACCCGCTGTCCGCAGCCTTCCAGACCAATACAGTACAGTTCACCGTGGCGGGTGGTCTCGATATCCAGCGAGACCCACTTCAGCGGCGGGCGATAGTGCGGGTTAGGTTTCAGACGCGCGTTAACGAGGCTGCCGTTGTGCGCGGTGCCGTCGACCCAGACGGGGGCGGTGATGAACCGCTCCATCAGAAAACGTTCCGGCGGGCGGATATCCGCTTCGTAGAGCGTCACGCCCGCTTCGCGGAGCAGTTTTTCATAGCGCATCAGCTGTCGATGGGCGCGACAGTAGAGGCCGTAAACCAGCTGGCGGTGGAAATCTTTCAATTCAAGCGGCGTGATGCGCCAGCCGTTTTCGCCGCGCAGCAGCTGTTTCACTTTTTCGACGTGGGCTTCAGGAATAAAGGCCACGGATTCCTGTGGCGGCAACGTGACCTGCAGCGGGCCGTTGTCCGTAGCCAGCCAGAATTCAACCTCAGTGCCCTGAGGCGTATCCCGCCAGTGTCGGGTCAGTAAAAAACCTTCTTGCGCCTGCGCCACGCCGTTATCCCATAAAACAAAACCAGGCCTGATTATAGCCTGGTTGAATATTTTATGCTGGGTATATATACAGTTTACTGTCCGTAATAGGCCTTCGCGCCGTGCTTGCGAAGATAATGCTTATCCAGCAGGGTTTGCTGCATATCCGGCAGCTGCGGCGCGAGCTGGCGACAGAAGATCCCCATATAGGCCACCTCTTCGAGGACTATGGCGTTATGCACCGCGTCTTCCGCGTTTTTACCCCAGGCAAACGGGCCGTGGGAGTGCACCAGCACGCCGGGCATCTGCGCCGCGTCGATTCCCTGTTTCTCGAAGGTTTCGACAATCACGTTACCCGTTTCCCACTCGTACTCACCGTTGATCTCTGCATCGGTCATCAGGCGCGTGCAGGGAATGGTGCCGTAAAAATAGTCCGCGTGCGTGGTGCCGGTGGCCGGGATGGACTGACCCGCCTGCGCCCAGATGGTCGCGTGACGCGAATGGGTATGCACAATCCCGCCGATAGTCGGGAATGCCTGGTACAACAGACGGTGGGTGGGCGTGTCGGAGGAGGGCTTTTTGTTGCCTTCCACCACTTTACCCGTTTCGATACTGACCACCACCATATCTTCTGCGGTCATCACCGTGTAATCCACGCCGGAAGGCTTGATCACGAACACGCCTTTTTCCCGGTCAACGGCGCTGACGTTCCCCCAGGTGAGGGTCACCAGGTTATGTTTTGGCAGCGCCAGGTTGGCTTCGAGTACCTGACGTTTGAGATCTTCTAACATCGTTGTCTCCCTGCCCGGTGAGCGTCGCGTCACCGGGCATTCCGTACTTAGCGTTTTGAACCGTAATAGACTTCGTTCCAGCGCAGCGCGTCTTTGAAGGCTGGCAGGCGGGTGTCGTTATCAATCACGGTCAGTTCGATATCGTGCAGCTCGGCGAACTGACGCATGTCGTTGAGGTCCAGCGCGTGGCTGAAGACGGTATGGTGCGCACCACCCGCCAGGATCCACGCCTCTGACGCGGTTGGCAGGTCCGGTTGAGCCTTCCACAGGGCGTTGGCGACCGGCAGTTTCGGCAGAGAATGCGGGGTTTCAACCGCATCGACGCAGTTCACCAGCAGGCGGAAACGATCGCCGAGGTCGATCAGGCTGGCGTTGATGGCCGGGCCAGTACGGGTGTTGAAGATCAGACGCGCCGGATCCGCTTTACCGCCGATGCCGAGATACTGCACGTCGAGGATCGGTTTCTCTTCGACGGCGATCGTCGGACACACTTCCAGCATGTGCGAGCCAAGCACCAGGTCGTTGCCGTTCTCGAAGTGGTACGTATAGTCCTCCATAAAGGAGGTGCCGCCCTGCAGACCGGTCGACATCACCTTCATGATGCGAAGCAGAGCGGCAGTTTTCCAGTCGCCTTCGCCCGCAAAGCCATAGCCCTGCTGCATCAGACGTTGTACCGCCAGACCCGGCAGCTGTTTCAGGCCGTGGAGGTCTTCAAAAGTGGTGGTAAAGGCATGGAAACCGCCCTGTTCCAGGAAGCGTTTCATGCCCAGCTCGATGCGTGCCGCATCCAGCACGTTCTGGCGCTTGTCGCCGTTGATTTGTGCCGCAGGCGTCAGGCGGTAGCTGCTTTCGTACTCGTCCACCAGCGCGCTCACGTCGCCATCGCTGATTTCATTCACCACCTGCACCAGGTCGCCCACCGCCCAGGTATTCACGGAGAAGCCGAACTTGATCTGCGCGGCCACTTTGTCGCCGTCGGTGACCGCCACTTCACGCATGTTGTCGCCGAAACGCACCACTTTCAGGTGACGGGTATCCTGCTTAGAGACCGCCTGACGCATCCAGGAGCCGATACGTTGTTGCGCCTTGCCGTCCTGCCAGTGGCCGGTGACTACCGCGTGCTGCTGGCGCATGCGCGCGCCGATGAAGCCGAACTCGCGGCCGCCGTGTGCGGTCTGGTTCAGGTTCATGAAGTCCATATCGATGCTGTCCCACGGCAGGGAGGCGTTGAACTGGGTATGGAACTGCAGCAGCGGTTTGTTGAGGATCGACAGGCCGTTGATCCACATTTTGGCCGGCGAGAAGGTGTGCAGCCACACAACCAGGCCAGCGCATTTATCGTCATAGTTGGCGTCACGGCAGATATTGGTGATTTCGTCCGGCGTGGTGCCCAGCGGCTTCAGCACCAGCTTGCACGGCAGTTTGGCTTCCGCATTCAGCGCGTTAACCACGTGCTCCGCGTGTTTCGTTACCTGCTGCAGCGCTTCCGGTCCGTACAGATGCTGGCTGCCAATCACAAACCACACTTCATAGTTATTAAAAATGGTCATCATCGTGTCCTTAATGGGTCAGGGTTGCCGTAGTGTCCGCGGTGCTTTTGGCCGGGGCGGCGACAGGGAGATAGTGAAGCTCGGCGCTTTTTGACCACTGCTGGTAGCGCTGATAAAGCTGTTCGAAGCGTTGTGCCTGCCGGGCGCGCGGCTGGAGCGTGTTTTCGACGGCGCTCGCCATATGCTGCTGCGCGGTCGGGATGTCGGCATGGATGCCTGCGGCCACGGCGGCGAAAATCGCTGCGCCGAGCGCGCAGCACTGATCGGAGGCCACAATCTGCAGCGGACGGTTCAGCACGTCGCAGCAGGCCTGCATGATCACCGGGTTTTTACGGGCGATGCCGCCCAGCGCCATCACGTTATTCACGTCGATGCCCTGTTCGGTGAAGCACTCCATAATGGCGCGGGCACCGAAGGCGGTTGCGGCAATCAAACCGCCGAACAGCGCCGGGGCGTCGGTCGCCAGGTTGAGATCGGTAATCACCCCTTTCAGGCGCTGGTTGGCAAACGGCGTACGGCGGCCGTTAAACCAGTCCAGCACCACCGGCAGGTGTTCGAGAGACGGATTTTTTGCCCAGGCTTCGGTGAGCTGCGGCAGAAGCTGCTTTTTGCTCTCGGCAATCTGGGTTTTCAGCTCAGGATGCGCCGCCGCCAGCTGGTCCAGCGGCCAGCCGAGCACGCGGCCAAACCAGGCGTAGATATCGCCAAACGCGGACTGACCGGCTTCAAGGCCGATAAAGTCCGGCACCACGCTGCCGTCAACCTGGCCGCAGATGCCTTTCACCGCGCGGTCGCCGACGCTGGCTTTATCTGCCGTCAGGATGTCGCAGGTTGAGGTGCCGATAACTTTGACCAGCGTGTTTGGCTGCGCGCCCGCGCCCACGGCGCCCATATGACAGTCAAACGCGCCGCCGGAGATGGTTACGTTTTGCGGCAGGCCGAGGCGTTTCGCCCACTCTTCGCAGAGCGTGCCGACCGGAATATCGGCGGTGAAGGTGTCGGTAAACAGCGGGTATGTCAGATTCTTGTTGATGATCGGGTCGAGCTCGTCGAAAAACGCGGCTGGCGGCAGGCCGCCCCAGCTTTCATGCCACAGGGATTTGTGCCCGGCGCTGCAGCGGCCGCGGCGGATGTCCTGCGGACGGGTAGTCCCGGAGAGCAGGGCTGGCACCCAGTCGCACAGCTCAATCCACGATGCCGCCGCCTGCGCAACGGAGGCGTCGGCGCGGGTAACGTGGAGGATTTTGGCCCAGAACCACTCGCTGGAGTAGATCCCGCCGATGTAGCGCGAGTAGTCGGTTTTACCCGGCTGGTGGCATAAACGGGTAATGGCTTCTGCCTCTTCTACGGCGGTATGGTCTTTCCACAGTACGAACATGGCGTTCGGGTTGTCGGCAAACTCGGGGCGCAGCGCCAGCACGCGGCCTTCAGCGTCTACCGGGGCTGGCGTTGAGCCGGTGCTGTCGACGCCAATGCCCACGACATCGGCCCGCTGGGCGTCGGTCAGTTCGGCCAGTACGGTTTTGATCGCCGCTTCCATCGACTCGATGTAGTCGCGCGGGTGGTGACGGAACTGGTTGTTCGGCGCGTCGCAGTAGCGCCCCTCTTGCCAGCGCGGATAAAACTCAACGCTGGTTGCTATCTCCTGGCCGGACGTACAGTCCACTGCCAGCGCGCGAACCGAGTCGCTGCCAAAATCGAGGCCAATTGCAATTGCCATGGTGTTGCTCCATCCAAAAAACAGGTATGGAAGAACATTAGAGACTGGGGGCGAAAATCGTCAGGCAGGATCCGCTAATCTTATGGACTAAATTGCTGTTGCGATTGAAAGTGTGACGCCGTGCAAATATTCAATGTGGACATTTCTGCCGCACTTATAGACACTTTTGTTACTGCTTATCTGCCCGTGCTGGCGGAGAAATCAGGGGGAAAGGCTGAAACATGGCGGACGTAAAAGAGGCGTGATGCTTTTAAGATCTTTTTGCGGGCCATTTTTAACCTGCTTTTAGTGATATGGACAATTGGTTTCCTTCAGGACCTTTGGGAGAACTGAATCTATGGCCGAACCGCAAAACGATCCCCTGCTGCCGGGATACTCGTTTAACGCGCACCTTGTGGCGGGACTGACCCCTATCGAGGCCGAGGGATATCTCGATTTTTACGTCGACCGACCGCTCGGCATGAAAGGATATATTCTCAACCTGACCGTACGCGGGGAAGGGGTGATCAAAAACGGCGATCGGCAGTTTATCTGCCGCCCCGGCGATATGTTGCTGTTCCCGCCAGGGGAAATCCACCACTACGGGCGTCACCCGGACGCCAAAGAGTGGTATCACCAGTGGGTCTATTTCCGTCCGCGCGCCTACTGGCAGGAGTGGCTGTCGTGGCCGGCCATTTTCGCGCAAACCGGTTTTTACCGTCCGGATGAGGCGCATCTGGCGCAGTTTCGTGAGCTGTTCGCGCAGATTATTGAGGCGGGGCAGGCGGGCGGGCGTTACGCCGAGCTGCTGGCCATTAACCTGCTCGAGCAGGTGCTGCTGCGCCGCATGGAGGCCATCAACGAATCCCTTAACCCACCGCTGGACAACCGCGTCCGCGACGCCTGCCAGTACATCAGCGACCATCTGGCCGACACCCAGTTTGATATCGCCAGCGTCGCCCAGCACGTCTGCCTGTCGCCGTCGCGGCTCTCACATCTGTTCCGCCAGCAGCTTGGCGTCAGCGTGCTGAGCTGGCGTGAAGATCAGCGCATCAGCCAGGCGAAACTGCTGCTTAGCACCACCCGGATGCCTATCGCGACCGTCGGACGCAACGTGGGCTTTGAAGATCAGCTCTATTTTTCTCGCGTGTTTAAGAAGTGCACTGGCGCCAGCCCGAGCGAATTCCGCGCGGGATGTGAATAAACGGTAAACATTCAGGTGAACTTCAGGAGCATCCTGTAAACTATTCAGACAATTGATGCCTTGACGCGGTGCAGGGCGCTAAGCAGAATCGCCGATTCGTTTTCTGACCGGAATAGTTATGCAGGCATTGCTGGAACACTTTATTACCCAGTCCGTTATGTACTCGCTCATCGCCGTGGCGCTGGTGGCGTTTCTCGAATCGCTGGCGCTGGTTGGGCTGATCCTGCCCGGCACCGTGATGATGGCGGGGCTCGGTGCGCTGATCGGTAGCGGTGAGGTCAATTTCTGGCAGGCGTGGCTGGCCGGGATTATCGGCTGCCTGCTGGGCGACTGGATCTCCTTCTGGCTGGGCTGGCGCTTTAAGAAGCCGCTGCACCGCTGGTCGTTTATGAAGAAGAACAAAGCGCTGCTGGATAAAACCGAGCATGCGCTGCACCAGCATAGCATGTTCACCATTCTCGTCGGCCGCTTTGTCGGGCCAACGCGTCCGCTGGTGCCGATGGTGGCGGGGATGCTCGATCTGCCCGTCGCGAAGTTTGTAGTGCCGAACATTATCGGCTGCGTCTTCTGGCCGCCGTTTTACTTCCTGCCGGGTATCCTGGCGGGGGCGGCGATCGATATCCCTGACGGTATGCAAAGCGGTGAGTTTAAGTGGCTGCTGCTGGGAACGGCGGTACTGCTGTGGCTGGCGGCCTGGCTCTGCTGGCGCCTGTGGCGCAGCGCGAAAGCCAGCGTCGATCGCCTGACGCGCTATCTCCCGCGCGCGCGCCTGATCTGGCTGGCCCCGCTGACGCTGGGTGTGGCCGTGGTGGCCCTGGTCGCGCTGATTCGCCACCCGCTGATGCCAGTGTACGGCGAGATTTTATTAAAAGTGGTCAGCCGTTAAGGACTTTTCCCTCTCCCTTGGAGAGGGCATCAGACCGTACGAATGCCCAACAATGAAGACGCCCCCGCTTTACCACTCAGCAGTTCTTCCGTTTCCCCATCCCATAGAATACGTCCTTCGGCAATGACCACCGATCGGGGCGCAATCCGTGCGGCATCTTCAATGCTGTGCGACACCATCAGCATCGTGATCTGCTCGCGCTGGCAAACCTCCTCCACCAGCGAGAGCATCTCCTGGCGCAGCGCGGGATCGAGCGCCGAGAACGGCTCATCAAGCAGCAGGATCGGCTGCTCGCGCACCAGACAGCGCGCCAGCGCCACGCGCTGGCGCTGGCCGCCGGAAAGCTCGCCTGGCAGTCTGTCGATGAAGGCGGAAAGCCCCATTTGTTCGGCGATCGCCGCCAGCTTTTGCCGCTGCGCAGCATCGAGTTTTAACCCCGGATCCATCCCCAGCGCGATGTTCTGCCACACCGTAAGATGATTGAACAAATTGTTTTCCTGAAACAGCATCGATACCGGGCGTTTAGCCGGAGGGGCATGGGTGAAATCACGATTATCGATGACTATCGACCCGCTGGCAGGCGGCAAAAAACCGGCAATTAAATTGAGCAGGGTACTTTTTCCCGCGCCGCTTGGGCCAAGTACAGCGACCATCTCCCCCTGACGCACGGAGAGCGTGAAGCGCATCGGCAGATGCTGGTAAAGCCAGGTTACATCAGTCAGTTTTAACATCACGCCCCGGGAGTTTTTCGATAACGGTAAATAACGCAAAGCACAGCACCAGCAGTAAAAGTGCCGTGACCGCGCCGTCCTGGCTGCGATAGGAGCCAATTTGCTGATAAAGCCAGAACGGCAGCGTGCGGAAATCTTCATTGCCAAAGAGCGCCACTACGCCAAAATCGCCAATCGACAGCACGCAGGCGAAGGCCAGCGCCTGGGCGAGCGGGCGTTTCAGCGCGCGGAGTTCCACCACTTTCAGACGCTGCCAGCCTTTCATGCCCAGCGACTGGCACAGCAAACTGTAGCGGCTATTGACGTCGCGCATCGGGTTTTCCAGCACCTTGAGCGCGTAAGGGATGGCCATCAGTGCGTTGGTGAAAATGACGATGCCGTCGGCGCTTTCCGGCAGGCCGATGGTGCTGTTGAACAGCAAAAAGAACCCTGTCGCCAGCACGATGCCCGGCATTGCCAGAATCAGCATGCCCGACAGCTCCAGCGCGTGTCCGGCTCTACGGGCATGTCGCGCGTACAGCTCGCGGCTGCTCCAGAGCAGCATCATGGTCAGCGTCACGCAGATTAGCCCCGCTGCCAGCGCGATGCGCAATGAGGTCCATGTCGCTTGCCAGAGGACGGGTTGTTGCAGTACTGACAGCACGTTCATATTCAGACCATCAACGATAACAGCCAGCAGTGGTGGCAGCAGAAGCAGGAGCGCCAGCGCGATCAGCATAAAATCCGAGACACGGCTGTGCAGGCTGTCCTGCGGATCGCGCCAGCCTGTAATGCTGTTGCTTCCTGCGGGAATCGCTTTACTCAGACGCTGGCTCAGCAACACCAGCACAAGGCAGCACGCCATCTGCACCATCGCCAGCAGCGCGGCGCGGCCCGGATCGTAGTCGTAACTTAAGGCCTGATAGATTGCCAGCTCGATGGTAGTCGCCTGCGGCCCGCCGCCGAGAGAGAGCACGGTGGCAAAGCTGGCAAAGCAGAGCATAAAGATCAGTGCGGCTACCGGGGCAATCTGGCGGCGCAGCCACGGCCATTCAACAAAGCGGAAGAATGACCAGCCGCGCATGCCGAGTTGGGCGGCAATCTGGCGCTGCTCACCGGGTATGTTCTCCAGCGCCTGCAAAAAGAGACGCGTCGCCATTGGCATATTGAAAAAGACGTGCGCAAGCAGAATGCCCTTCAGCCCGTAGGGAGAGAAGGTCCATTCCAGGCCTGAAGACGCAAAGAGCGAGGCCAGCCAGCCCTGGCGACCGTAGACGCTCAGAATACCAAAAACGGCCACCAGAACCGGCAGGATCAGCGTCATGGCGCACAGGCGCAGCAGCGCCTGCCTGCCGGGAAAGCGTCTGCGGTACAGCGCCCGCGCGAGGAAGATGGCCGGGAGCGTCGACAGCAGCGCGGAGAGAAACGCCTGCCAGAAGGAGAACCGGATAACGTGCCAGAGATAGCTGTCGTGCCAGAGCGCAAACAGGTCGCTCTCCGGCGCGTTAAACCACAGTGCAAGGAACGCCCCCAGGCTGACCGCCACCATCAGCAGGGCGGCGAACAGACCGGGCATTAACCAGCCGGGAATTAACGGCTGACGGCGCGTTGCCATTCACTTACCCATGCGGTACGCTGCGCGGCAACCTGCTGCGGCGTAAACTCCAGCGAGGCTGTTGGTTTGGTCAACTGCTCGAAACCTGCGGGCAGCGCAACGTCAGTGACCGGATACATCCAGTTGCCCGCGGGAATGGCGTTCTGGAACGCCGGTGAAACCATAAATTTCAGGAACTTCTCGGCCAGTTCTGGCTGCTTGCTGGCGGCGGTACGGGCTGCCACTTCCACCTGCAGGTAGTGACCTTCAGCGAAATTCGCAGCCGCGTAGTTGTCTTTCTTCTCGGCGATAATGTGGTAGGCCGGAGAGGTGGTGTAGCTCAGCACCAGGTCGCTTTCTCCTTTCAGGAACAGGCCGTAGGCTTCGCTCCAGCCTTTGGTGACGGTGACGGTATTAGCGGCCAGCTTCTGCCACGCTTCCGGCGCTTTATCCCCGTAGACTTTCTGCATCCACAGCAGCAGGCCCAGACCCGGCGTGCTGGTACGCGGATCTTCGTAAATCACGCGCCACTTCTGGTCACTTTCGACCAGCTCTTTCAGGCTCTTCGGCGGGTTTTTCAGCTTGTTTTTGTCGTAGACAAAAGCAAAGTAGCCGTAATCGAACGGCACAAAGGTGTCGTTTTTCCAGCCCCCCGGCACGTTAACGGCATCTGCCGCCACGCCGCTTTTGGTAAACAGTTTGGTCTGCGTCGCGGCTTCAAGCAGGTTGTTATCCAGCCCGAGCACCACGTCGGCCTTGCTGTTTTTACCTTCCATGCGCAGACGGTTGAGCAGCGACACGCCATCTTCCAGCGCCACGAACTTCAGCTCGCAGTTGCAGTCGGCTTCGAAAGCTTTTTTCACTACCGGGCCAGGGCCCCAGTCAGCGGAGAAGGAGTCGTAGGTGTAGACCGTCAGGACGGGCTTAGCAAAAACAGGCAGCGCAACCAGCGCCAGCAGGGGAAGAACGTTTTTTAACACTTTGCACCTCAGGGTTGAGTGGCAAAGGATTTTGAGCGACAGCCTCAAATCCCTTCGCCGGCGTTATCCGGATCAGGTTCGACGGGTATTATCTCAGCGCACATCAGTGATGCAGCACCCCGTTGAGAACGGCAGTATTGTAATGATTTGGTGAATATTACGAAAGCGTTATGGCTCCGGCGGCGCAAACCAGGCGGATTTAAAATCAAACCAGCCCAGGGTATTCATCCGCAGGCCGCGCATGCTGCGCTGCCCCTGGATCATCAGCCAGTGGTGGATCAGCGGCACGATCGCCTGTTCGGCCAGCAGCTGCTGGCACCAGGTGGCCAGATTCATCTCACCCGCGCGCCACCCGGCGGCGTCCTGCTGCCAGTCCCGATCGATGCAGTGCTGGATCAGCGGGACTTCATACAGGTGCGAGAAGAGCGAGAAATCGAGCGGCAGGGTGAAGTTGGCGCTGTTGAGCCAGATATCACTGGTGATATCCCCCTGGTGCCATTCGTCATAGTCGACTTCGTTGACCTCCAGCGTGACCCCCTCGGCCGCCAGCAGCCGGATCATGATTTTAGCGATAAAGCGGTGCTCCACGTGCTCGCGGTAGTAGGTCAGGGTGATGGATTCCAGCCCGGCAGGCTTTTCGCAGCGTGCGGGACGCGCGTGGTGCCAGCGGGGAAGCAGGCCGTAGGCCGGGAACCACCAGGCCTGATACTGAATGTCGGCATGATAGATTAAGTTCGCGGGTGCAAGAATGTGGCTTACCCACTGACGCACGTCGTGGCTCGCCCCGCGATGGGTGCGACGGTCAAACAGCAGATAATAACAGCCCTCCTCAAGGCGGCTCTCGACGGCCTTTTCACCGGTGGTTGGGCCTTCCAGCGTTAGCCCGGCGCTCAGCTCTTCGTTAAGGTCCGGCAGCACCCAGACGTTCACTTCGTCGATCAACGCCCGGTAGCCAAAATAGTCGTCAAAGGCGCGTATCTTGAGCTGATTGTTGTTATTGCGCGAGACGGCGTAGGGACCGGTGCCAATCGGCTGGCTGGCAAAATTGCTCAGCGATTCCCACTCGCCGGGCAGGATCATCGACGGCACATAGCCCAGCAGCCAGGGCAGCCACTTATCCTGCTGAGACAGCTCAATATCCAGCGTCCAGGCCGTGGGGGAGTGAATGCGCGAGATGTGCGAATAGAGCGGAAGCGTGCGGGCGCGTTCCAGAGAGGCGATGACGTCACTCATCTCCAGCTCGCGACCGTGGTGGAAGTGAATGCCCGGGCGTAAAAAGAAACGCCAGTGCAGGGGAGAAAGCTGCTGCCAGTGGTGGGCGATATCCGCTTCCAGTTCCCCGTTTTCCTCATTTATGCGCGTCAGGCCGCTGAAAATTTGTCGGGCCATGTGGGTTTCAGAACGTCGTAATGCCGTGCCGGGCAACAGATTTTTCATCGGACGGTAGTAGAGCACCCGCAGAATATGCCGACCCTGACGAAAGCTGCGCCCAAGGTGCGAGACCAGCATCTGGCGCACGGCGGCCTTGTCGCCCACCAGCTGTACCAGCTGATCGATGCGGTCCTGCTCCAGCAGATCTTCCGCCCGCTGCTGCTGCAGCGCCAGCCCGGTATAGAGGAAGGTCAGGCGCGAGCGCTTGCCGCGTCCGGCCTCGGCTTCCCAGTTCAGCCAGCCCTGCTGCTGCATGGTGTTGAGCAGCGTGCGCATATGTCGGCGTGAACAGTTGAGCAGGTCAGCCAGCTCGTTCAGCGTGGTCTCCTGCGATTGCCCCTCGCAGCACTGCCAGAGGCGGATAAATTGTTGTTGCAGACGACCAGAAGGCATAAAAGGGGAACTCCTGACAAAAAACCAGCAATTTATTTATCCCTATATTAGGCCAATAATCCTTCCCGATGAAGCGAGGAGGTAAATTATGAAGAGGTCTACCGCACGTCAGTTTTATCAGCAGTACTTTTCCGCGACAAAGGGAGTGTCCTGGCTGGCCCGCCAGTGTGCAGAACAACGGCTGAAAACGTTAGAAGAATTGATGCAGTGGGACGTTACGAAACCGACCTCTTCCCGCTAACTCGCCTCGATCATGTGTGACTGAGTATTGGTGTTTATCACCCGCCAGCAAAATGTTTTTGCTGGCTTTTTTCGTTTATTCTTTCACCCAATTTCGATTCGCTTTCACAAGGACTTGCGCATGCTGTGGTTGATGACGATGGGGCGACGCCTGAACGGCGTGTACGCCGCTTTTATGCTGGTGGCCTTTATGATGGGCGTGGCAGGGGCGCTTCAGGCACCGACGCTGAGTCTGTTTCTCAGCCGCGAGGTGGGGGCGCAGCCGTTTTGGGTGGGGCTGTTTTACACCGTCAACGCGATTGCTGGGATCCTGGTCAGCCTCGTGCTGGCGAAACGATCCGACAGCCAGGGCGATCGCCGTAAGTTGATCCTCTTTTGCTGCGCGATGGCCGTGGGCAACGCGCTGCTCTTTGCCTTCAACCGCCACTACCTGACGCTCATCACCTGCGGCGTGCTGCTGGCCTCTCTCGCGAATACCGCCATGCCGCAGCTCTTCGCGCTGGCCCGTGAATACGCCGATAACTCGGCGCGGGAAGTGGTGATGTTCAGCTCGGTGATGCGCGCACAGCTCTCTTTGGCGTGGGTCATTGGCCCGCCGCTGGCATTCATGCTGGCGCTGAACTACGGCTTTACGGTCATGTTTTCCATCGCGGCAGGCATTTTTATTATCAGCCTGGCGCTGATTGCCTTTGCGCTGCCGTCGGTTGCCCGGGTTGAGCAGACGACGGATAAGCCCATCACCCAGGTGAGCGGCTGGCAGGATAAGAACGTCCGGATGCTGTTTATCGCCTCCACGCTGATGTGGACCTGCAACACCATGTACATCATCGATATGCCGCTGTGGATCAGCAGCGATCTGGGTCTGCCGGACAAGCTCGCGGGGATCCTGATGGGCACCGCCGCCGGGCTGGAGATTCCGGCGATGATTCTGGCGGGGTATTACGTTAAGCGCTTCGGAAAACGCCGGATGATGATCGTCGCCGTGGCGGCCGGGGTGCTTTTTTACGCGGGGTTGATCCTTTTCCATTCGCGTGAAGCGTTGCTGGTGCTGCAGCTGTTTAACGCCGTGTTTATCGGGATTGTTGCCGGGATCGGCATGCTCTGGTTCCAGGATCTCATGCCCGGCCGCGCCGGCTCCGCGACCACGCTGTTTACCAACAGCATTTCGACGGGCGTTATTCTTGCCGGTGTGATTCAGGGCGCGCTGGCGCAAAGCTATGGGCATGCCTCGGTTTACTGGATGATTGCGGCGATTTCGGTGGTGACGCTTGGGCTGACCTGCCGGGTCAAGGATGTCTGATTCTGGAAGGCGGCTTCACGAAATGAAACGACTTTCTGACAGGAGCAGAGAAGGCGCATAGAGTGCGTGGCGGGTGCTTGAGGCTGTTTGCCTCAGGCTTTCGCAAGAGGCAAACAGTGGAGAGTCCCACATCAAAAAACTGATGGGGAGACCAACTTCACAACCCACATTGCGAGGTTAGTCTCTTCATTGTCGAAAAGCAATAAGGAGGCTGGAATGCCAAAACGTACTCTGCTGTTAGGTTTGTTTCTGATCTGTACGACGCTGTTGATCTTCACCTGGATGGTGCGCGACTCGCTGTGTGAGCTGCACTTCAGACAGGAGAAAACAGAGCTGGCGGCAGTGTTGGCTTACGAAGCAAAACGTTAGCGGTATTGGCGGGGAAATTTCCCCGCCTCTCCAGAGTGGTTGAGCCTCAACGCACCCTTATCAATGGCCCGCGTCCTGCGGGCCATTGCCGTTAGCCCATAAACGCAGGCTGTTTTTTCTCGTACGCGGAGATGGCGTCTTCGTGCTGGAGCGTCAGGCCAATGCTGTCCAGACCATTCAGCATGCAGTGACGACGGAAGGCATCAATGCTGAAGCTGTAGCGCTTGTCTCCGGCTTTCACCACTTCCGCTTCCAGATCCACCTCAAACGATATGCCCGGATTTGCCTGTACCAGCGCAAACAGCTCATCGACCTGCTCGTCGCTCAGCGTGACCGGCAGCAGCTGGTTGTTGAAGCTGTTGCCGTAGAAGATATCCGCGAAGCTCGGGGCGATAACCACCTTAAAGCCGTAATCGGTCAGCGCCCAGGGCGCGTGTTCACGCGAAGATCCGCAGCCGAAGTTTTCGCGCGCCAGCAGAATGGATGCCCCTTTGTATTCCGGGAAGTTCAGGACGAATTCCGGGTTCGGCACTTCGCCCTTATCGTCGAGGAAACGCCAGTCGTTGAACAGGTGCGCGCCAAAGCCGGTGCGGGTCACCTTCTGCAAGAACTGCTTGGGGATGATCGCATCGGTATCAACGTTAGCGGCGTCCAGCGGGACAACCCGGCCCGTATGTTGGGTAAATTTCTCTGCCATGATTGTCTCCTTATTTCAGGCTGCGAATATCGGCGAAATGGCCGGTGACTGCCGCGGCGGCGGCCATTGCCGGACTGACCAGATGGGTACGCCCACCGCGGCCCTGGCGGCCTTCAAAGTTACGGTTGCTGGTGGAGGCGCAGCGTTCACCCGGATTCAGCCGGTCGTTGTTCATCGCCAGACACATTGAGCAGCCTGGCAGACGCCATTCGAAGCCTGCTTCGATAAAGATCTTATCCAGTCCTTCCGCTTCCGCCTGGGCTTTCACCGGACCGGAGCCGGGAACCACCAGCGCCTGTACGCCCGGCGCCACCTTGCGGCCTTTCGCAATCTCTGCCGCCGCGCGTAAATCTTCGATGCGGGAGTTGGTGCAGGAGCCGATAAAGACTTTATCGATGGCGACATCGGTCAACGGCACGCCTGGCTTCAGCCCCATATAGGCCAGCGCTTTTTCCGCGCTGGCGCGCTCGACCGGATCGGCAAAGGACGCCGGATCGGGGATGCTGTCGTTGACGGAAATCACCTGGCCCGGATTGGTGCCCCAGGTGACTTGCGGCGCAATCTCTTCCGCCTGCAGCGTGACAACGGTATCAAAGGTGGCACCGTCGTCAGTTTTCAGGGTTTTCCAGTACGCGACCGCGTCGTCAAAATCCTGGCCTTTCGGCGCGTGCAGACGCCCCTTCACATAGTTAAAGGTGGTTTCGTCCGGCGCGACCAGGCCTGCTTTAGCGCCCATCTCAATGGCCATATTGCACAGGGTCATACGACCTTCCATGCTCAGCGCCTGAATGGCTTCGCCGCAGAATTCCACCACGTGGCCGGTACCGCCTGCGCTGCCGGTTTTACCGATGATCGCCAGCACGATGTCCTTGGCGGTGATACCCGGCGCGGCTTTACCCTTCACTTCAATCTTCATGGTCTTGGCGCGGCCCTGCTTCAGGGTCTGCGTGGCCAGCACATGTTCCACCTCAGACGTGCCAATCCCGAACGCCAGCGCGCCAAACGCGCCGTGGGTCGCGGTATGGGAGTCACCGCAGACGATGGTCATGCCCGGCAGGGTAATACCCTGTTCAGGCCCCATCACGTGGACGATGCCCTGATACGGATGGTTCAGATCGTACAGCTCAACGCCAAATTCGTTGCAGTTCTTAATCAACTCCTGCATCTGGATACGGGCCATTTCGCCGGACGCGTTGATGTCTTTGGTCTGGGTGGAGACGTTGTGATCCATCGTTGCGAAGGTTTTACCCGGCTGACGCACCGGGCGCTTGTGCGCGCGCAGGCCGTCAAATGCCTGAGGTGAGGTCACTTCGTGCACCAGGTGGCGGTCGATGTACAGCAGCGGGGTTTCGTTTGGCGCCTCGTAGACAACATGGGCGTCAAACAACTTTTCATATAACGTCTTAGCCATGATTACACCCCTTCTGCGACATAGCGGGCAATAATGTCGCCCATTTCATCGGTACTGACTGCTGCCGTGCCGCGTGCTAAGTCACCGGTACGGACGCCTTCTTCTAACGCCCGGTTAATGGCGTTTTCAATTGCGGTTGCTGCGTCGCCTGCATCCAGGCTGTAGCGCAGCAGCAGGGCCAGGGAGAGGATCTGCGCAATCGGGTTCGCAATGTTTTTGCCGGCGATATCCGGTGCGGAGCCGCCCGCCGGTTCGTACAGGCCAAAGCCTTCTTCATTCAGGCTGGCGGATGGCAGCATGCCCATAGAGCCGGTGATCATTGCACACTCATCAGAAAGAATGTCGCCGAACAGGTTGGAGCAGAGCAGCACATCAAACTGGGACGGATCTTTAATCAGCTGCATCGTCGCGTTGTCGATGTACATGTGCGACAGCTCAACGTCCGGGTACTGCTTAGCGACTTCACTGACGATCTCGCGCCACAAAATGGACGACTGCAGCACGTTCGCCTTATCGATGGAGGTCACCTTATGGCGGCGCTTGCGCGCAGATTCAAAGGCGATATGGGCGATACGTTCAATTTCGAAACGGTGATAGACCTCGGTATCAAACGCTTTTTCATGCTGGCCGCTGCCTTCGCGGCCCTTTGGCTGACCGAAGTAGATCCCACCGGTCAGCTCACGCACGCAGAGAATGTCGAAACCGTTGGCGGCAATATCCGCGCGCAGCGGGCAGAACTCTTCAAGCCCCTGATACAGCTTCGCCGGGCGCAGGTTGCTGAACAGCTTGAAATGCTTACGCAGCGGCAGCAGTGCGCCGCGCTCTGGCTGCTCTGCCGGCGGCAGGTGTTCCCATTTCGGGCCACCGACGGAGCCAAACAGCACGGCATCGGCATTTTCGCAGCCTTCAACGGTCGCTTTCGGCAATGGCGTACCGTGGTTATCAATCGCAATACCGCCCACGTCGTAGTGGCTGGTGGTAATTTTCATCGCAAAACGCGAACGAACAGCTTCCAGTACTTTCAGCGCCTGTGCCATCACTTCCGGGCCAATACCGTCACCCGGCAATACAGCAATATGGTAATTCTTCGACATTACACGGTTTCCTTGTTGTTCTCTTTATTCTGAGCTTTGCGTTGCAACTCTTTTTCGACTTCAGCGGCGCGCCAGATGTTGTTCAGGACATGCACCATCGCTTTCGCGGAGGATTCAACGATATCCGTCGCCAGTCCCACGCCGTGGAAGCGGCGACCATTGTAGTTGACGACGATATCCACCTGACCCAGTGCGTCTTTACCGTGTCCTTTTGCCGTCAGGTCATATTTCACCAACTCAACGTCGTACTCGGTGACGCGGTTAATTGCCTGGTAAATCGCATCAACGGGGCCGTTACCGTTTGCCGCTTCCGCTTTAATTTCATCACCGCAGGCCAGTTTGACCGAAGCGGTAGCGATGTCGCTGGAGCCGGACTGCACGTTGAAGTAATCCAGACGGAAGTGCTCAGGCTCTTCCTGCTGCTTGTTGATGAAGGCCAGCGCTTCCAGGTCGTAATCGAATACCTGGCCTTTCTTGTCGGCCAGCTTCAGGAACGCGTCGTACAGTTGATCCATGTTGTAATCGCTGTCCTTGTAACCCATCTCTTCCATACGGTGTTTCACCGCAGCACGGCCGGAACGGGAGGTCAGGTTCAACTGCACCTGGTTCAGGCCGATGGATTCCGGGGTCATGATTTCGTAGTTTTCACGGTTCTTCAGTACGCCGTCCTGGTGAATACCGGAGGAGTGGGCGAAGGCGCCGGTGCCGACAATCGCCTTGTTGGCAGGAATCGGCATGTTGCAAATCTGGCTAACGGTCTGGCTGGTGCGCCAGATTTCGTTGTGATTGATGCGGGTGTGCACGTCCATGATGTCTTTGCGCACCTTGATCGCCATGATCACTTCTTCCAGCGAGCAGTTGCCCGCGCGTTCACCGATGCCATTCATCGCGCCTTCAACCTGACGTGCACCGGCATGCACTGCGGCGATAGCGTTGCCGACGGCAAGACCCAAATCATCGTGGGTGTGTACTGAGATAATCGCTTTATCAATGTTATGTACGCGGTCATACAGGCCGGTAATGATGTTCGAGAACTCGAACGGCATGGTGTAGCCGACGGTGTCCGGGATGTTGATGGTTTTGGCGCCCGCGTTAATGGCGGCTTCGACTACACGCGCCAGGTCTTCGATTGGCGTACGGCCCGCATCTTCACAGGAGAATTCAACGTCGTCGGTGTAGTTGCGTGCGCGTTTCACCATGTAGACCGCGCGCTCAATGACCTCATCCAGCGTGCTGCGCAATTTGGTTGCGATATGCATTGGCGATGTCGCAATAAAGGTGTGAATACGGAACGCTTCGGCGACTTTCAATGACTCGGCGGCAACGTCGATGTCTTTCTCTACGCAGCGTGCCAGGGCACATACGCGGCTGTTTTTAATAGTGCGAGCGATAGTCTGGACGGATTCAAAATCACCAGGAGAAGAGACCGGGAAACCGACCTCCATCACGTCGACGCCCATACGTTCGAGAGCCAGCGCAATCTGCAGTTTCTCTTTTACACTCAGGCTTGCCTGTAATGCCTGTTCACCGTCACGTAAAGTAGTATCGAAAATAATGACTTGCTGGCTCATGGGTTAGGTCCTTGTCAGTCTTAGGGCGCCTTGCTACGAGCATAAAAAAACCCGCGCAGTGGCGCGGGTTTTTAGTCTTACTGGTGACGATTCAACGCTGAATTTCGCCCGCCAGTCTACCGCGCACAGTGGATGCGTTTAGTAGTAGTAGACCGGTGAAACGAGTGGTGCGTGTCATGAATCGTGCTCCGTTAAATTCAATATGCTTTTAGTGGTACTGGATACGGCTGTTCATGTCAACCCCTGCTGATAAAAACGGTGCCGGCAGGCCGAAAAGCGAGGATATGTTCTTTAGCTTATTGTGCTGGATTTTACTTTTCAGACTTAACGAATTGTCTAATTTTGGACTTAAAAAATGGTTGCATAAAAGAATAAATATAACGGGTATTTTTTAGTCGACGATCCGTCCTTTGAGGTCTTGTACTTAAACTTTTTTGATATCATTTAGTTATCAGTTTTATGAATGTTTTTCGTCGGTTCGCAAACCGAATGATGATAACAGAATATTAACTTAATAGATCGCGAGAGGTATAACAGTTTAATAATACTTAAGTCATCATTAACCGAATGCCAATTGTATATTGATTGGGTTTATGGTTTCATTCCAACTCTAAAGTTAAACATATCTTTAGAACCGATTTTTTTATTTTAGCATGATTGCATCATCTTTATATATTCCGATTTTTAAACAATTCTCTTTCGCTGGTCATATTTGCATGGTAAATCATATTTTTCGAAATTATTACAGTGCGTTGGCGAAGGGAGTGTAGCGTGACAGTGGAGTCAGAAGTGCCAGAAAATAATATTAAACAGCCGCAAATTACTGATGGAATTAAACCACAGTTGCGCACGGTGGATCTTAATCTACTGACGGTGTTTGATGCTGTCATGCAGGAGCAAAATATCACCCGCGCGGCACAAACGTTGGGCATGTCGCAACCCGCGGTAAGCAACGCGGTTGCCAGGCTGAAAGTGATGTTCAACGACGAATTATTCGTTCGTTATGGCAGAGGTATCCAGCCTACAGCGCGGGCTTTCCAGCTTTTCGGCTCCATCCGTCAGGCGCTGCAGTTGGTACAAAATGAACTGCCGGGCTCGGGCTTTGAACCCTTAAGCAGTGAGCGCGTATTCCATCTCTGCGTCTGCAGCCCATTAGATAATTATCTGACATCGATTATTTATAATAAAGTTGAAGAGATTGCGCCTAATATTAACCTGGTCTTTAAATCATCCTTAAATCAAAACACTGAACACCAGTTACGTTATCAGGAAACCGAATTCGTGCTGGGATATGAAGAGTTCCGCCGCCCTGAATTTTCCTGCGTGCCGCTGTTTAAAGATGAAATGGTGCTGGTTGCCAGTAAAAAACATCCGCGACTGAATTCTCCGCTACGTGAAAGTGATGTATATAGCGAACAACATGCCGTTGTTGCACTCGACAGATATGCTTCCTTTAGCCTTCCGTGGTACGACACTGCGGATAAACAGGCCAGCGTGGCGTATCAAGGGATGGCTATGGTCAGCGTATTAAACGTTGTCTCCCAGACGCAGCTGGTGGCTATTGCGCCGCGCTGGCTGGCGGAAGAGTTCTCAGATGCGTTAAATCTGCAAATTCTGCCCCTGCCGCTCAAGCTAAATAGCCGTACCTGCTATCTCTCCTGGCATGAAGCCGCGGGACGCGATAAGGGTCATCAATGGATGGAAGAGTTGCTTATTAGCATCTGCCGTCGTTAATGGTGTCAGGATAAATTGCATCTTCGCATGTGATTTATCCTGGTTTTGTTTTGTTTATTGCTATTTTGTTCTGTTGTTGTTTTTATCTGACGGCTGCCAGGCCTGTAAAAATAGATGATTTCCTGTATCGCCGCGCTTTTCAGCGATGAATTATCATCTCATCCTCTAATTTCAGATGAATTAACCATATCCCCTCCCAATGTCTGTTTTTTCTGCTTTGAGTGCCTCTTCGCTCTCCTGGTTTGCTAATTGCCTGCCTTATAACGAGCGGTTAAGGTAAGTATCACTCTGCAAAATAGAAGACGGGTTTGTCCCGATCGCAAGACGGTGCGGAAATGAATTCGGCGGTCCGTCTATAACAAAATGCCTGGAGGCAAAGCATGGAGATGTTGTCTGGCGCGGAAATGGTCGTCCGATCGCTGATCGATCAGGGCGTAAAGCAAGTGTTCGGCTATCCTGGCGGCGCGGTCCTTGATATTTATGATGCCCTTCATACGGTAGGCGGCATTGACCATGTTCTGGTTCGTCATGAGCAGGCTGCGGTACACATGGCTGACGGCCTGGCCCGTGCGACGGGGGAAGTGGGCGTGGTTTTAGTCACGTCCGGACCGGGTGCAACAAACGCCATTACCGGTATCGCGACGGCCTATATGGACTCTATCCCGCTGGTAATCCTTTCCGGGCAGGTGGCGACATCGCTGATTGGCTACGATGCGTTTCAGGAGTGCGACATGGTCGGGATTTCGCGTCCCGTCGTGAAGCACAGCTTCCTGGTCAAGCAAACCGAAGATATTCCAGGGGTGCTCAAAAAAGCGTTCTGGCTGGCTGCAAGCGGACGCCCGGGACCGGTGGTGGTCGATCTCCCCAAAGATATTCTGAACCCGGCTAACAAGCTGCCGTATGTCTGGCCGGAATCGGTGAGTATGCGCTCTTACAACCCAACAACGCAGGGCCACAAAGGTCAGATCAAGCGCGCGCTGCAGACGCTTCTGGCCGCTAAAAAACCGGTGGTCTATGTGGGTGGCGGTGCAATCAGCTCAGCGTGCGAGCCACAGCTCCGTGAACTGGTTGAAAAGCTCAATCTTCCTGTTGCCTCGTCGCTGATGGGGCTGGGGGCATTTCCCGCGACCCACCGTCAGGCGCTGGGTATGCTGGGCATGCATGGTACCTATGAAGCCAACATGACGATGCATCACTCCGACGTGATCTTTGCCGTCGGCGTGCGCTTTGACGATCGTACCACCAACAACCTGGCGAAGTATTGCCCCAACGCCACCGTGCTGCACATTGATATCGATCCCACGTCAATTTCAAAAACGGTGTCGGCTGATGTACCTATTGTCGGCGACGCCCGACAGATTCTAGAACAAATGCTGGAACTGCTGGCCCAGGAAAGCACGGCTCAACCGCTGGATGAGATCCGCGACTGGTGGCAGATGATTGAACGGTGGCGCGCGCGCCAGTGCCTGAAATATGACACGCAAAGCGAGCACATTAAGCCGCAGGCGGTCATCGAAGCGGTCTGGCGACTGACGAAAGGCGATGCATATGTAACTTCTGACGTCGGTCAGCATCAAATGTTTGCCGCCCTCTATTATCCGTTTGATAAACCACGTCGCTGGATCAATTCGGGTGGTTTAGGCACGATGGGCTTTGGCCTGCCTGCCGCGCTGGGGGTAAAGCTGGCGCTGCCGAATGAAACCGTTGTCTGCGTGACCGGCGACGGCAGTATCCAGATGAACATTCAGGAACTCTCCACCGCGCTGCAGTATGAACTTCCGGTACTGGTGCTGAACCTCAATAACGGCTACCTCGGTATGGTGAAGCAGTGGCAGGACATGATCTACTCAGGCCGCCATTCGCAGTCATACATGAACTCTCTGCCTGATTTTGTCCGTCTTGCTGAAGCTTACGGTCATGTAGGCATGCGGGTGACCGATCCGGCTGAACTGGAAACGAAGCTCGCAGAAGCGCTTGAGCACGTCAAAAACAACCGCCTCGTCTTTATGGATGTCATCGTTGATGGCACCGAGCACGTTTATCCGATGCATATCCGCGGCGGTGGTATGGATGAAATGTGGTTAAGTAAAACGGAGAGAACCTGATATGCGTCGGATATTATCGGTATTACTGGAAAACGAGTCTGGCGCACTGTCGCGCGTCATTGGGCTTTTTGCACAGCGCGGTTACAACATTGAAAGCCTGACCGTTGCGCCAACGGACGACCCGACGCTGTCGCGGATGACGATTCAGACCGTCGGCGATGCCAAAGTGATTGAGCAGATCGAGAAACAGCTGCATAAGCTGGTCGATGTGCTGCGCGTGAGCGAGCTGGGGCAGGGGGCTTACGTTGAGCGTGAGGTCATGCTGGTCAAAATTCAGGCCAGCGGCTACGGGCGAGAAGAGGTCAAACGCAATGCGGACATTTTCCGCGGTCAGATCATCGACGTCACGCCTTCTCTCTATACGGTTCAACTGGTCGGAACCAGTGACAAGCTGGATGCTTTCCTGGCGTCCGTGCGGGATGTAGCAAAAATTGTTGAGGTGGCGAGATCGGGCATTGTCGGTCTGTCACGCGGCGAGAAAATCATGCGTTAGTTGTCAAAAAGGTTCGCCTCTTTCAGCCCGGTCAGCAAAGCCGGGCTTTTTTTTGTGTAATCAGCCGACAACGCAGATAAAAGCGGTTGCCGCGAAGGCTTTTCTGCGTTTAGATGTTAAAAGATTTAACCATAACCTTGACAGGGCCATGGACTCTTTTCTTTTTTTAAGGGGCAATTGTGAAACTGGATGAAATCGCCCGGCTAGCCGGCGTGTCACGAACAACGGCCAGCTATGTGATTAACGGCAAAGCAAAGCAGTACCGCGTCAGCGATAAGACCGTTGAAAAAGTGATGGCGGTGGTTCGTGAGCATAATTACCATCCGAATGCTGTCGCTGCCGGTCTGCGTGCCGGGCGCACCCGCTCTATTGGTCTGGTGATCCCGGATCTGGAAAACACCAGCTATACCCGTATCGCCAACTATCTTGAACGTCAGGCGCGCCAGCGCGGCTATCAACTGCTGATTGCCTGCTCGGAAGATCAGCCCGATAACGAGATGCGCTGCATTGAACATCTGCTGCAGCGCCAGGTTGACGCCATTATTGTGTCAACTTCCTTACCGCCAGAGCATCCGTTCTACCAGCGTTGGGCGAACGATCCTTTCCCTATTGTTGCGCTGGATCGTGCGCTCGATCGCGAGCATTTCACCAGCGTCGTGGGGGCGGATCAGGATGACGCGGAAATGCTGGCGGCAGAGCTGAGAACCTTCCCCGCTGAAACGGTGCTGTATCTTGGCGCGCTGCCCGAGCTTTCCGTAAGCTTCCTGCGTGAGCAAGGGTTCAGAACCGCCTGGAAAGACGATCCGCGTGAAGTTCACTATCTCTATGCCAACAGCTATGAACGCGAAGCCGCTGCGCAGCTGTTCGAGAAATGGCTGGAGACGCACCCGATGCCTCAGGCGCTGTTTACCACCTCGTTTGCGCTCTTGCAGGGGGTAATGGATGTGACCTTACGCCGTGAAGGCAAGCTTCCCTCCGACCTGGCCATTGCCACGTTCGGGGATAACGAACTGCTCGACTTCCTTCAATGTCCGGTGCTGGCCGTAGCGCAGCGTCACCGCGATGTGGCTGAACGCGTGCTTGAGATCGTTCTGGCAAGCCTGGACGAACCGCGAAAACCGAAGCCGGGTCTGACGCGTATCAAACGTAATCTCTATCATCGCGGAATTTTGAGCCGCCATAAATGAAATGACGGGGCGGCGAAAATCGCCCCTTTTTGCTGAAATAATTCGCGGCGTTAATTCCCGCAGAGAAATTAGGATAATTCCTGAGGGATCGTAATCTACTATTTTTCTTAATTCATTTTGCCTTTTTAAATGTTCTTTTAAGAGCCACGAAGTGATTTTAAAAGCCTCTCTTTGTATTATTTTGTTACAAACCCTCTTCGGTCGATGAATATTCAGACGTTTTTCCTTCACCTTCGCCAGCCAGCATGCTCACCGCCGCGTCCGCTGAGTGCCTGAGTGAATCTGCCGCTGTTATCCCCAGTGAATCTGTCATAAAATGCTGCCCGCGTCGCAAACTGACACTTTATATTTATCTGCGATGATATTGAGTGAGCCTTAACGCTAGTGTGCATATTCGGTTTTTTTCTTACAAATATTCATAACGTTAATTTTGCCTCGCCAGTTGTGCAGTTATTAACCAGGACTGTTTATCTCTGTAAATAGAGGGCTTTCGGGTCCTTATAGGGAGAGTCCTGGCTTGACAAGCTTTTCCCTCGCTCCGTAAACTCCTTTAGGTGGGAATTTGTGGGTTAAAGTGGTGAGGAGGGGTGAGACTGGCATGTTCCGTGGAGCTACGTTAGTCAATCTCGACAGCAAAGGGCGTTTATCGGTACCAACCCGATACCGCGACCAGCTGATTGAGAACGCTTCGGGTCAAATGGTTTGCACCATTGACATCAACTCCCCCTGCCTGCTGCTTTACCCCTTACCCGAATGGGAAATTATCGAGCAAAAGCTGTCGCGACTGTCGAGCATGAACCCGCAGGAACGCCGCGTGCAGCGGCTTTTATTGGGACATGCCAGTGAATGTCAGATGGATAGCGCAGGGCGATTACTGATTGCGCCCGTGCTGCGGCAACATGCCGGTCTGATCAAAGAAGTGATGCTGGTCGGGCAGTTCAACAAGTTTGAACTGTGGGATGAAACGACCTGGTATCAACAGGTCAAGGAAGATATCGACGCTGAGCAGTCCGATTCCGCGACATTATCGGAACGGCTGCAGGACTTGTCTCTATAAATATGATGGAAAATTATAAACATAAAACGGTGTTACTGGACGAGGCCGTCAACGGCCTGAATATTCGTCCGGATGGCATCTACATTGATGGCACCTTTGGTCGCGGTGGTCACTCGCGTTTGATCCTCTCCCAACTTGGTGAGGAAGGACGTCTGCTGGCAATCGATCGCGATCCGCAGGCGATTGCTGTTGCACAGACCATCAATGACCCACGCTTTTCCATCGTGCATGGACCTTTCTCTGCGCTCGCGGATTATGTAGCCGAGCGCGATCTTACGGGCAAGATCGACGGGATTCTTCTCGATCTTGGCGTCTCTTCACCCCAGCTTGATGATGCCGAACGCGGCTTTTCCTTTATGCGCGACGGTCCGCTGGATATGCGTATGGACCCGACGCGCGGCCAGTCTGCCGCCGAGTGGTTACAGACCGCTGACGAAGCGGATATTGCCTGGGTGATCAAAACCTTCGGTGAAGAACGTTTTGGCAAGCGCATTGCGCGCGCCATCGTTGAGCGCAATCGCGTTGAGCCAATGACCCGCACCAAAGAGCTGGCCGAAGTGATTGCGGCGGCCACGCCGGTGAAGGATAAGCACAAACATCCCGCGACCCGTACCTTCCAGGCGGTTCGCATCTGGGTAAATAGTGAACTGGAGGAAATAGAGCTGGCGCTAAAAAGCTCGCTCGACGTGCTGACCCCGGGTGGGCGGTTATCCATCATCAGCTTCCATTCGCTGGAAGACCGCATTGTGAAACGCTTTATGCGTGAACAGAGCCGCGGTCCTCAGGTTCCTGCGGGGCTGCCGATGACGGAAGAACAACTCAGGAAACTGGGTGGCCGTCAGTTGCGAGCATTAGGCAAGTTGATGCCGGGCGAAGAAGAGGTGGCAGAGAATCCACGCGCCCGTAGTTCAGTGCTGCGAGTTGCAGAGAGGACGAACGCATGATCGGCAGAGTGACAGAAACCCTAAGCAAAGTTAAGGGATCGTTAGGAAGCAACGAGCGCCATGCCTTGCCTGGCGTGATCGGCGACGATCTTTTGCGGTTCGGGAAACTGCCACTCTGCTTGTTCATTTGCATCATTGTTACGGCAGTCACGGTGGTAACGACTGCCCACCATACTCGTTTATTGACTGCGCAACGCGAGCAGCTGGTGCTGGAACGCGATGCGCTGGATATTGAATGGCGAAATCTGATCCTTGAAGAAAACGCGCTCGGCGATCACAGCCGGGTTGAACGGATCGCAACGGAAAAGCTGCAACTGCAGCATGTTGATCCTTCCCAGGAAAATATCGTAGTACAAAAATAAGGGAACACGCGACGCATGAAAGCAGCGGCAAAAACGCTCAAACCAAAACGTCAGGAAGAACAGGCCAACTTTATCAGTTGGCGTTTTGCGTTGCTTTGCGGCTGCATTTTACTGGCGCTGGGTTTTCTGCTGGGACGCGTGGCGTGGTTGCAAATCATCGCCCCTGACATGCTGGTACGCCAGGGGGATATGCGCTCCCTTCGCGTTCAGGAAGTGTCGACTTCTCGCGGAATGATCACTGACCGTTCCGGTCGCCCGCTGGCGGTGAGCGTGCCGGTAAAAGCGATCTGGGCCGACCCGAAAGAACTGCACGATGCCGGTGGCATTACGCTTGATAACCGCTGGAAAGCGCTGTCTGATGCACTGAAAATGCCGCTCGATCAGCTAGCCTCCCGCGTCAACGCCAACCCGAAAGGGCGTTTTATCTATCTGGCGCGTCAGGTTAACCCTGACATGGCGGACTACATCCGTAAACTGAAGCTGCCGGGCATACATCTGCGTGAGGAATCCCGTCGGTATTATCCTTCAGGCGAAGTAACCGCTCACCTCATCGGTTTCACCAACGTCGACAGCCAGGGGATTGAGGGCGTTGAAAAAAGCTTCGATAAGTGGCTCACCGGCCAGCCTGGCGAGCGTATCGTACGTAAAGACCGCTACGGACGCGTCATTGAGGATATCTCTTCCACTGACAGCCAGGCAGCGCACAACCTGGCGCTGAGTATCGACGAGCGCCTGCAGGCGCTGGTCTACCGCGAGCTGAACAACGCCGTGGCCTTCAACAAGGCCGAGTCTGGCAGCGCCGTATTGGTAGACGTCAGCACCGGCGAAGTGCTGGCGATGGCCAACAGCCCGTCCTACAACCCGAATAATTTTACCGGCACCGCAAAAGATGCGATGCGTAACCGGGCGATCACCGACGTGTTCGAACCCGGCTCCACGGTGAAACCGATGGTGGTGATGACAGCGCTTCAGCGCGGTATCGTCAATGAAAACACGGTTCTTAATACCATCCCTTACCGTATCAACGGCCACGAAATTAAAGACGTGGCGCGCTACAGCGAATTGACCCTGACCGGGGTGTTACAGAAGTCGAGTAACGTCGGTGTTTCAAAGCTGGCGTTAGCGATGCCGTCCTCAGCGTTAGTAGAGACTTACTCACGTTTTGGGCTAGGAAAGGCGACCAATTTGGGGTTGGTCGGAGAACGCAGTGGCTTATATCCTCAAAAACAACGGTGGTCTGACATAGAGAGGGCCACCTTCTCTTTCGGCTACGGGCTAATGGTAACTCCGTTACAGTTAGCGCGAGTCTACGCAACGATTGGCAGCTATGGCGTTTATCGCCCGCTGTCGATTACCAAAGTTGATCCACCGGTTCCGGGCGAGCGTATCTTCCCGGAATCTATCGTTCGTACCGTTGTGCACATGATGGAAAGCGTGGCGCTGCCGGGCGGCGGCGGCGTGAAGGCGGCCATCAAAGGCTACCGCATCGCCATTAAAACCGGTACGGCGAAAAAAGTGGGGCCAGACGGCCGCTACATCAACAAATACATTGCCTATACCGCAGGCGTTGCGCCTGCAAGCAATCCGCGTTTTGCGCTGGTGGTCGTGATTAACGACCCACAAGCGGGTAAATACTACGGCGGCGCCGTCTCCGCGCCTGTGTTCGGGGCCATCATGGGCGGCGTACTGCGCACCATGAACATCGAACCGGATGCGCTGGCGACGGGCGAAAAAAGTGAATTTGTAATTAATCAAGGCGAGGGTACAGGTGGCAGATCGTAATTTGCGCGACCTTCTCGCTCCGTGGGTGCCTATGCTACCTGCGCGAGCACTACGAGAGATGGTACTGGACAGCCGCGTGGCTGCTTCTGGCGATCTTTTTGTGGCGGTGGTCGGTCATCAGGCGGACGGGCGTCGTTATATCCCGCAGGCGATTGCGCAAGGTGTTGCTGCCATTATTGCTGAGGCCAAAGACGAGGCAACCGACGGTGAGGTCCGTGAAATGCACGGTGTGCCGGTTATCTATCTCAGCCAGCTGAATGAGCGTCTCTCTGCGCTGGCAGGACGTTTTTATCATGAACCTTCTGACCAGCTGCGGCTGGTTGGCGTGACGGGCACAAACGGAAAAACGACCACGACCCAGCTGATGGCGCAGTGGGCGCAGCTGTTGGGCGAAACCGGTGCGGTGATGGGCACCGTGGGTAACGGCCTGCTGGGCAAAGTGAGCCCGACGGAAAACACCACAGGCTCCGCGGTTGACGTACAGCACGTGCTTGCCGGTCTGGCAGGGCAGGGGGCAACCTTTGCCGCGATGGAAGTTTCCTCGCACGGCCTGGTACAGCACCGTGTGGCAGCGCTGAAATTTGCGGCTTCCGTGTTTACCAACCTGAGCCGCGATCATCTTGATTATCATGGTGATATGGAACAGTACGAAGCCGCGAAATGGCTGCTGTTCTCCACTCACCATTACGGACAAGCCATCATCAACGCCGACGACGAAGTGGGCCGCCGCTGGCTGGCGAAGCTGCCGGACGCGGTAGCGGTGTCGATGGAAGACCATATCAATCCGAACTGCCACGGCCGCTGGCTGAAGGCGATTGCGGTGAATTATCACGATAGCGGGGCGACAATTCGCTTTACCTCTTCGTGGGGTGAAGGCGAAATCGAAAGCCGTCTGATGGGCGCTTTTAACGTCAGCAACCTGCTGCTGGCGCTGGCGACGCTGCTGGCGCTGGGGTACCCGATGGACGAACTGCTGAAAATGTCAGTGCGTCTGCAGCCGGTTTGTGGCCGTATGGAAGTGTTTAGCGCGCCGGGCAAACCGACCGTGGTGGTCGATTACGCCCACACGCCGGATGCGCTGGAAAAAGCGCTGGAAGCGGCGCGTCTGCACTGCACCGGTAAGCTCTGGTGCGTGTTTGGCTGCGGCGGCGATCGCGATAAAGGCAAACGCCCGCTGATGGGGGCTATTGCCGAGCAGTTCGCAGATATTCCGGTAGTCACCGATGACAACCCGCGTACGGAAGAGCCGCGCGCCATCATCAACGACATTCTGGCGGGCATGCTGGACGCGGGCCGCGCTCGCGTGGTGGAAGGCCGCGCGGAAGCCGTGACGAACACCATCATGCAGGCAAAAGAAAACGACGTGGTTCTGCTGGCCGGTAAGGGTCATGAAGATTATCAGATTGTTGGCAACCGTCGTCTGGATTACTCCGACCGCGTAACGGCAGCGCGTCTGCTGGGAGTCGTCGCATGATTAGCATCACCTTAAGCCAGGCCGCTGCCGTGCTGCACGGTGAACTGCTGGGTCAGGATCTGACCATTGACGCCGTCACGACCGATACGCGCAAAGTGACCGCGGGCTGTCTGTTTGTGGCGCTGAAAGGCGAGCGTTTTGATGCGCATGATTTTGCCGGACAGGCCAAAGAGAATGGCGCGGGCGCGCTGCTGGTCAGCCGCAGGCTCGACATCGATCTGCCGCAGATTGTGGTGAAAGATACGCGTCTTGCGTTCGGTGAACTGGCCGCCTGGGTGCGTCAGCAGGTATCTGCTCGCGTCGTCGCGCTGACCGGGTCATCAGGCAAAACGTCAGTAAAAGAGATGACGGCAGCCATTCTCAGCCAGTGTGGTAACACGCTTTATACCGCGGGCAACCTCAATAATGACATCGGCGTGCCGATGACATTACTTCGCCTGACCAAAGAGCATGACTATGCGGTGATTGAGTTAGGGGCAAACCACCAGGGCGAAATCGCCTGGACTGTAAGCCTGACTCGCCCGGAAGCGGCGCTGGTGAATAACCTCGCGGCTGCGCATCTGGAAGGCTTTGGCTCACTGGAAGGCGTGGCGAAAGCCAAAGGTGAGATTTACACCGGCCTGCCGGATGACGGTATTGCCATTCTGAACGCCGACAACAACGACTGGCTGAACTGGCAGAGCATCATTGGTTCGCGTAAAACCTGGCGTTTCTCGCCGAACGCAGCCAACAGTGATTTTACCGCGACCAATATCCATGTGACGTCGCATGGCACGGAATTCACGCTGACAACCCCAACGGGTGGCGTTGAGGTGCTGCTGCCGCTGCCGGGTCGCCATAACATTGCCAACGCGCTTGCGGCTGCGGCGTTGTCCATGGCGGTAGGTGCATCGCATGATGCGATCAAAGCAGGTCTGGCGAACCTGAAAGCCGTGCCGGGGCGTCTGTTCCCGATACAGCTTTCGGAGAACAAGCTGCTGCTGGATGACTCCTACAACGCCAACGTCGGCTCAATGACGGCAGCGGTGCAGGTGTTATCTGAAATGCCGGGCTACCGCATCATGGTGGTTGGCGATATGGCAGAGCTGGGCGACGAAAGCGAAGCCTGCCATACCCAGGTGGGAGAAGCGGCGAAAGCGGTGGGGCTGGACTGCGTGCTGAGCGCAGGAAAACTGAGCCAGGCGATTAGCCAGGCCAGCGGCGTTGGCGAACATTTCGCTGACAAAACCGCGTTGATAGAGCGCCTTAAAGCGTTGATTACAGAAAAACAAATTGTGACAGTGTTAGTGAAAGGTTCACGTAGTGCCGCCATGGAAGAGGTTGTGCACGCATTACAGGAGAACGGGACATGTTAGTTTGGCTGGCCGAACATTTGGTCAAATATTATTCAGGCTTTAACGTCTTTTCCTATCTGACGTTTCGCGCCATCGTCAGCCTGCTGACTGCGCTGTTCATCTCATTGTGGATGGGCCCACGCATGATTGCCCGTCTGCAAAAACTCTCTTTCGGTCAGGTTGTGCGTAACGACGGTCCGGAGTCGCACTTCAGCAAGCGCGGTACGCCGACCATGGGCGGGATCATGATCCTGACCGCGATCGTCGTTTCCGTACTGCTGTGGGCCTATCCGTCTAACCCGTACGTCTGGTGCGTTCTGACCGTACTGGTGGGCTACGGCATCATCGGGTTTGTGGATGATTACCGCAAAGTCGTTCGCAAAGATACCAAGGGCCTGATTGCCCGCTGGAAGTATTTCTGGATGTCGGTGATCGCGCTGGGCGTCGCCTTCGCGCTGTATCTGGCAGGAAAAGACACGCCCGCCACCGAACTGGTGGTGCCGTTCTTTAAAGACGTGATGCCTCAGCTGGGGCTGTTCTACATCCTGCTGGCCTACTTTGTGATTGTCGGCACCGGGAACGCCGTTAACCTTACCGATGGTCTGGATGGTCTGGCGATTATGCCTACCGTCTTCGTGGCGGCCGGCTTTGCGCTGGTGGCGTGGGCGACCGGTAACATGAACTTTGCGAACTACCTGCACATTCCTTATCTGCGTCATGCGGGTGAGCTGGTTATCGTCTGTACGGCGATTGTCGGCGCGGGGCTGGGCTTCCTGTGGTTCAACACCTATCCTGCGCAGGTCTTTATGGGCGACGTCGGTTCTCTGGCGCTGGGCGGCGCGCTCGGCATTATCGCCGTGCTGCTGCGTCAGGAATTCCTGCTGGTGATCATGGGCGGCGTGTTTGTGGTTGAAACCCTGTCGGTGATTTTGCAGGTTGGTTCCTTCAAGCTGCGCGGTCAGCGCATCTTCCGTATGGCGCCGATCCACCACCACTATGAACTGAAAGGCTGGCCGGAGCCGCGCGTGATCGTGCGCTTCTGGATTATTTCGCTGATGCTGGTGCTGATTGGCCTGGCAACGCTGAAGGTACGTTAATCATGGCAGATTACCAGGGCAAAAAAGTCGTTATCATCGGGTTAGGCCTCACTGGCCTCTCCTGCGTGGACTTTTTCCTTGCGCGTGGCGTGACGCCGCGCGTGATGGATACGCGTGTCTCTCCGCCGGGTCTGGACAAGCTGCCAGAACAGGTTGAACGCCACCTTGGTGGTCTGAATGATGACTGGCTGCTGGCAGCCGATCTGATTGTTGCCAGCCCCGGTATGGCGCTGGCGCACCCTTCGCTGAGCGCCGCTGCGGATGCGGGCGTTGAAATTGTTGGCGATATCGAGCTGTTCTGCCGCGAAGCGCAGGCACCCGTTATCGCGATTACCGGTTCCAACGGCAAAAGTACCGTCACCACTCTGGTGGGTGAAATGGCGAAAGCAGCGGGGAAAAATGTCGGCGTTGGCGGCAACATTGGTTTACCAGCGCTGATGCTGCTGGACAAAGGCTGCGAGCTATACGTGCTGGAACTCTCCAGCTTCCAGCTTGAAACCACCTCCAGCCTGCATGCCGCCGCTGCAACGATCCTCAACGTGACGGAAGATCATATGGACCGGTATCCATTTGGTCTGCAGCAGTATCGCGCGGCCAAGCTGCGCGTTTACGAAAATGCCAAAGTCTGCGTGGTTAACGCCGACGACGCGCTGACTATGCCGGTGCGCGGCGCGGACGAGCGCTGCATCAGCTTTGGTATCACCATGGGGGATTACCACCTGAACCGTCAGCTGGGCGAAACCTGGCTGCGCGTGAAAGGCGAGAAAGTGCTGAACGTGAAGGAGATGAAGCTTTCCGGCCAGCACAATTACACCAATGCCCTGGCGGCGCTGGCGCTGGCGGATGCCGTAGGGCTGCCGCGCTCCTCCAGCCTGAAAGCGTTGACCACGTTTACTGGCCTGGCGCACCGCTTCCAGCTGGCGCTGGAGCATAACGGCGTGCGCTGGATTAACGACTCCAAAGCAACCAACGTGGGAAGCACGGAGGCCGCGCTGAACGGCCTGCACGTTGACGGTACCCTGCATCTTCTGTTGGGCGGTGACGGTAAATCCGCTGATTTCTCCTCCCTGAAGCAATACCTCACCGGCGATAACATCCGCCTGTACTGCTTTGGCCGTGACGGCAGCGAGCTGGCTGAGCTACGCCCGGAAATTGCCGAGCAAACTGAAACGATGGAGCAGGCGATGCGCCTGATCGCCCCGCGCGTGCAGCCTGGCGACATGGTTCTGCTCTCTCCGGCCTGCGCCAGCCTCGATCAGTTTAAGAATTTTGAACAGCGTGGCGATGTCTTTACCCGCCTTGCGAAGGAGTTAGGCTGATGCGTTTATCTCTCCCTCGCCTGAAAATGCCGCGCCTGCCAGGATTTGGGATCCTGATGTGGCTGTTTGCGGCACTGAAAGGCTGGGTGATGGCTTCACGGGATAAAGATTCCGATAGCCTGATTATGTACGACCGCACCCTGTTCTGGCTGACGCTGGGGCTGGCGGCGATCGGCTTTATCATGGTGACCTCGGCTTCCATGCCTGTTGGACAGCGTCTGGCGAACGATCCCTTCCTGTTCGCCAAGCGTGACGGGTTGTACATCATTCTGGCGTTTTGCCTGGCAATGGTGACGCTTCGTCTGCCGATGGCGTTCTGGCAGCGGCACAGCACCGCGATGCTGATCGCCTCCATTATCATGCTGCTGATCGTGCTGGTTGTCGGGAGCTCCGTTAACGGGGCATCGCGCTGGATCGCCTTCGGGCCGCTGCGTATTCAGCCAGCGGAATTTACCAAGCTTTCGTTGTTCTGCTATCTGGCGAACTACCTGGTCCGTAAGGTTGATGAAGTGCGTAACAACCTTCGCGGCTTCTTAAAACCGATGGGCGTGATTCTGGTGCTCGCGATCCTGCTGCTGGCGCAACCTGACCTCGGTACCGTTGTCGTACTGTTTGTTACCACGCTGGCGATGCTGTTCCTGGCAGGGGCCAAGCTGTGGCAGTTCATCGCCATTATCGGGATGGGGATTTCAGCGGTAGTGCTGCTGATCCTCGCCGAGCCTTACCGTATCCGACGCGTGACCTCATTCTGGAACCCGTGGGAAGATCCCTTCGGCAGCGGTTATCAGCTGACGCAGTCGCTGATGGCCTTTGGTCGCGGTGAGGTCTGGGGGCAAGGTCTGGGCAACTCGGTACAGAAACTGGAGTATTTACCGGAAGCACACACCGACTTCATCTTCTCCATTATTGGGGAAGAACTGGGTTATATCGGTGTGGTATTAGCGCTTTTAATGGTATTCTTCGTCGCTTTCCGCGCCATGTCGATTGGCCGAAAAGCGCTGGAGATCGATCACCGCTTCTCGGGCTTCTTAGCCTGCTCAATTGGTATCTGGTTTAGCTTCCAGGCGCTGGTTAACGTCGGGGCCGCAGCAGGTATGCTGCCGACCAAAGGTCTGACGTTGCCGCTGATCAGCTATGGTGGTTCGAGCCTGTTGATCATGTCGACGGCCATTATGTTTTTGTTACGTATAGATTATGAGACGCGTCTGGAGAAAGCCCAGGCGTTTACACGAGGTTCACGATGAATCAACCGAAGCGGTTAATGGTGATGGCAGGCGGTACCGGCGGACACGTGTTCCCGGGGCTGGCGGTTGCGCACCATTTAATGGAGCAGGGCTGGCAAGTACGCTGGCTGGGAACCGCAGACCGCATGGAGGCCGACCTGGTGCCGAAGCACGGTATCGAGATCGACTTTATTCGTATTTCCGGCCTGCGCGGCAAGGGCCTCAAGGCCATGCTGATGGCGCCGGTGCGTATTTTTAACGCCTGGCGTCAGGCGCGCACCATCATGAAGCGCTTTAAGCCCGATGTGGTGCTGGGCATGGGCGGCTATGTTTCTGGCCCCGGCGGGCTGGCCGCGTGGTCATTAGGCATTCCCGTTGTGCTGCATGAGCAGAACGGTATCGCCGGTCTGACCAACAAGTGGCTGGCGAAAATCGCCACCAAAGTGATGCAGGCGTTTCCCGGCGCGTTTCCGAAAGCGGACGTGGTGGGTAACCCGGTGCGTATGGACGTGCTGGCGCTGCCGCTACCGGACGCTCGCCTGACGGGCCGTGAAGGGCCGGTTCGTATACTGGTCGTCGGCGGCTCTCAGGGGGCGCGTGTCTTAAACCAGACTATGCCGCAGGTTGCCGCAAAGCTGGGCGATACCGTGACCATCTGGCATCAAAGCGGAAAAGGCGCGCAGCAGACCGTTGAACAGGCTTATGCCGGGGCAGGGCAGCCGCAGCATAAAGTCACAGAGTTTATCGACGATATGGCGGCAGCGTACGCCTGGGCCGATGTCGTGGTCTGTCGCTCCGGTGCATTAACGGTGAGTGAAATTGCCGCCGCGGGTTTACCGGCTCTGTTTGTGCCGTTCCAGCACAAAGATCGTCAGCAGTACTGGAATGCGCTGCCGCTTGAAAAAGCCGGTGCCGCGAAAATATTCGAGCAGCCACAATTTACCGCCGATGCGGTCGCCACCACCCTGGCGGGCTGGAACCGGGAAACATTAATGGAGATGGCGCAACGTGCACGTGCGGCGGCCATTCCTGATGCAACGGAGCGGGTGGCAAAAGAAGTGAGCCTGGCAGCCCAGGCTTAACCCTCGCAGCGCGTGTTGCGCTGCACGATTTTTTTAAGTAGTCGATGGCGTTTAGAGAATGAATACACAACAACTGGCAAAACTGCGTTCAATCGTGCCCGAGATGCGTCGCGTCCGGCACATTCACTTTGTTGGCATCGGTGGTGCTGGCATGGGCGGTATTGCCGAAGTGTTAGCTAACGAAGGCTATCAGATCAGCGGGTCTGACCTGGCGCCAAACCCTGTCACGCAGCAGCTGGCGTCGCTTGGGGCGACTATCTATTTCAACCATCGCCCGGAAAACGTGCGCGATGCGAGCGTGGTGGTGGTCTCAAGCGCCATCTCCTCTGACAACCCGGAAATCGTTGCCGCGCACGAAGCGCGCATTCCGGTGATCCGCCGTGCAGAAATGCTGGCGGAACTGATGCGTTTCCGCCACGGCATCGCGATTGCCGGGACCCACGGTAAAACCACGACCACGGCGATGGTTTCCAGTATTTATGCGGAAGCGGGTCTCGACCCGACGTTCGTCAACGGCGGTCTGGTTAAAGCCGCAGGCGTACATGCGCGTCTGGGCCACAGCCGTTATCTGATTGCGGAAGCGGATGAGAGCGATGCGTCGTTCCTGCACCTGCAGCCGATGGTAGCGATTGTCACCAATATCGAAGCTGACCATATGGATACCTACCAGGGTGACTTCGAGAACTTAAAGCAGACCTTTATCAACTTCCTGCACAACCTGCCGTTCTATGGACGTGCGGTGATGTGCGTGGACGACCCGGTGATCCGCGAGCTGCTGCCGCGCGTCGGGCGTCAAATTACCACTTACGGCTTCAGCGACGATGCTGACGTCCGCGTGGAAGAGTACAAGCAGATTGGTGCGCAGGGGCATTTCACCCTGGCGCGTCAGGACAAAGAGCTGCTGCACGTCACGCTGAATGCGCCAGGGCGCCATAACGCGCTCAATGCCGCAGCGGCAGTGGCCGTTGCGACGGAAGAAGGCATTGATGATGAGGCTATTCTGCGCGCGCTGGAAAGCTTCCAGGGCACGGGCCGTCGCTTCGATTTCCTCGGCGAGTTCCCGCTGGACGCGGTGAACGGTAAGCCAGGCACCGCCATGCTGGTGGACGACTATGGTCACCATCCGACCGAAGTGGATGCGACTATCAAAGCCGCACGCGCGGGCTGGCCGGAGAAAAATCTGGTGATGATCTTCCAGCCGCACCGCTTCACGCGTACCCGCGATCTGTATGACGATTTTGCCAGCGTGCTGTCGCAGGTCGATACCCTGCTGATGCTGGATGTTTACGCCGCAGGCGAAACGCCGATCCCGGGCGCGGACAGCCGTTCCCTTTGTCGTACCATCCGCGGGCGCGGTAAAGTGGACCCAATTCTGGTTTCTGACCCGGCTCAGGTGGCGGAAATTCTGGCACCGGTCCTGACAGGTAACGATCTGATCCTGATTCAGGGGGCGGGAAATATCGGCAAAATCGCCCGTACCTTAGCTGAAATCAAACTGAAGCCGCAAAACCAGGAGGATGAGCATCATGGCTGATAAGATTGCTGTCCTGTCTGGCGGCACCTCCGCTGAGCGCGAGGTTTCTCTGAATTCCGGCGCAGCCGTACTGGCGGGCTTGCGTGAAGGCGGCGTAGACGCGCACCTGGTCGATCCAAAAGAGATCGACGTAACGCAATTAAAAGCGATGGGCTTCGATAAAGTCTTTATCGCGTTACATGGTCGTGGTGGTGAAGACGGAACGCTGCAGGGACTTCTGGATTTAATCGGCCTGCCGTACACCGGCAGCGGCGTGATGGCCTCCGCCATTTCTATGGATAAACTGCGCAGTAAGTTACTCTGGCAGGGAGCGGGTTTACCCGTTGCGCCGTGGGTGGCACTGACGCGCTGCGAATTTGAATTGGGCCTGTCGGACAGCGTTAATGCACGCATTGCGGCACTGGGCTTACCGGTTATTGTTAAGCCGAGCCGGGAAGGGTCGAGCGTGGGGATGTCAAAGGTCGATAAAGCTGTCGATTTAGCGTCCGCTTTAGCGCTGGCTTTTCAACATGATGAAGAAGTTTTGATTGAAAAATGGCTCAGCGGCCCGGAATTTACCGTCGCAATGCTGGGTGAAGAAATTTTACCGTCGATTCGCATCCAACCTGCTGGCGTCTTCTATGATTATGAGGCGAAGTATCTCTCTGACGAGACGCAATATTTCTGTCCATCTGGTCTTGAAGCCGAGCGTGAAGCCGAATTACAGTCTCTGGTGCTTAAAGCCTGGAATGTACTGGGGTGCAGCGGCTGGGGGCGCATTGATGTGATGCAGGATCAAGACGGGCAATTTTATCTGCTGGAAGCAAACACGTCTCCAGGCATGACCAGCCACAGCCTTGTGCCGATGGCCGCGCGTCAGGCGGGAATGAGCTTCTCGCAGTTAGTCGTACGTATTCTGGACCAGGCGGGCTGATATGTCTCAGGCTGCATTGAACACGCGCAACCGCGATGACGAAGAAGAATACACGTCTTCACGCCGGAGTAATGGAACGCGTCTTGCAGGGATAATTTTCCTGCTCGGGGTGCTGTGCACCGTGTTTATCAGCGGCTGGATGGTGCTGGGCTGGATGGAAGATGCGCAGCGCCTGCCGCTGTCAAAGCTGGTGGTGACCGGCGAGCGTCACTACACGCGTAACGATGATATTCGCCAGTCTATTCTGGCGCTGGGATCGCCTGGCACCTTTATGACGCAGGACGTCAATATTATCCAGAGCCAGATTGAACGGCTGCCATGGATAAAACAGGCGAGTGTCAGAAAGCAATGGCCTGATGAATTGAAGATTCATCTGGTTGAATATGTGCCCATTGCGCGTTGGAATGATCAGCACATGGTTGACGTAGACGGAAATTCCTTCAGCGTCCCGAGCGATCGTGTCAACAAGCAAAATTTACCGATGTTGTATGGCCCTGAAGGTAGCGAAAACGAAGTATTGCAGGGTTTTCGTGAAATGGGGCAGGTGCTGGCGAAGGACAGGTTTACGTTAAAAGATGCTGCGATGACGGCGCGCCGCTCCTGGCAGTTGACGTTGACGAACGGCATAAAGCTAAACCTGGGACGCGGCGACACAATGAAACGTCTGGCGCGTTTTGTAGAACTTTACCCGGTTTTACAACAGCAGGCGCAGACGGACGGCAAACGGATAAGCTACGTTGATTTGCGCTATGACTCAGGCGCAGCAGTCGGTTGGGAGCCGGCTCCGGTCGAGGAACCTAATCAGCAACAGAATCAGGCACAGGTACAGGCAGAACAACAATGATCAAGGCGACGGACAGAAAACTGGTAGTTGGACTGGAGATTGGCACCGCGAAGGTTGCCGCTTTAGTAGGGGAAGTTCTGCCCGACGGTATGGTCAATATCATTGGCGTGGGCAGTTGCCCGTCCCGTGGTATGGATAAAGGTGGGGTAAACGACCTTGAGTCGGTGGTGAAATGCGTACAGCGCGCCATCGATCAGGCTGAATTAATGGCAGATTGCCAGATTTCTTCTGTCTATCTGGCCCTTTCTGGCAAGCACATTAGCTGCCAGAACGAAATCGGTATGGTGCCGATTTCCGAAGAAGAAGTGACGCAGGAAGACGTTGAGAATGTTGTGCATACGGCGAAGTCCGTGCGCGTGCGCGATGAACATCGCGTGCTGCACGTGATCCCGCAGGAATATGCGATCGACTACCAGGAAGGGATCAAGAACCCGGTTGGTCTGTCTGGCGTGCGTATGCAGGCAAAAGTGCACCTGATCACATGTCACAACGATATGGCGAAGAACATTGTAAAAGCCGTTGAACGTTGTGGCCTGAAAGTTGACCAACTTATTTTCGCCGGTCTGGCGGCAAGTTATTCCGTGCTGACCGAAGACGAACGTGAACTGGGTGTCTGTGTGGTCGATATCGGTGGTGGTACAATGGACATGGCCGTGTATACCGGCGGTGCGCTGCGCCACACCAAAGTGATCCCGTATGCAGGGAACGTTGTGACCAGCGATATTGCTTACGCTTTTGGTACGCCACCGAGCGATGCAGAAGCGATTAAAGTGCGCCACGGCTGTGCGCTGGGTTCCATTGTTGGCAAAGATGAGAGCGTTGAAGTGCCAAGCGTGGGCGGCCGTCCGCCGCGTAGCCTGCAGCGCCAGACGTTGGCAGAGGTGATTGAGCCGCGCTATACCGAGCTGCTCAACCTGGTCAACGAAGAAATTTTACAGCTTCAGGAACAGCTTCGTCAGCAGGGTGTTAAGCATCATCTTGCGGCGGGGATTGTATTAACCGGCGGTGCAGCGCAAATTGAAGGTCTTGCGGCCTGTGCTCAGCGCGTGTTCCATACGCAGGTGCGTATTGGTGCGCCGCTGAATATTACCGGTTTAACGGATTATGCTCAGGAGCCGTACTATTCAACGGCTGTGGGCCTGCTCCACTACGGGAAGGAATCTCATCTCAGTGGTGAAGCAGAAGTGGAAAAACGCGTCTCAGTGGGGTCGTGGGTCAAACGACTGAACAACTGGTTGCGAAAAGAGTTTTAATTTTTTTAAGAGACCGGAGAGAATTAGCGGTCTCGGGCGACAGGCACAACGGAGAGAGAAATTATGTTTGAACCTATGGAACTGACCAACGACGCGGTGATTAAAGTCATCGGCGTCGGTGGCGGCGGCGGTAACGCCGTAGAGCATATGGTGCGTGAACGCATTGAAGGTGTTGAATTCTTCGCAGTTAACACCGATGCGCAGGCACTGCGTAAAACGGCTGTAGGCCAGACTATCCAGATCGGCGGTGGTATCACCAAAGGGCTGGGCGCTGGGGCTAACCCGGAAGTCGGTCGCAACGCGGCTGAAGAAGATCGTGAAGCCCTGCGTGCTGCACTGGAAGGTGCGGACATGGTCTTCATCGCAGCTGGTATGGGCGGCGGTACCGGTACCGGTGCAGCACCTGTTGTGGCTGAAGTGGCAAAAGATTTAGGTATCCTGACCGTTGCTGTCGTGACCAAGCCTTTCAACTTCGAAGGTAAGAAGCGTATGGCCTTCGCGGAGCAGGGTATCACCGAGTTGTCCAAGCATGTGGACTCGCTGATTACCATCCCGAACGACAAGCTGCTGAAAGTTCTGGGTCGCGGTATCTCCCTGCTGGACGCGTTCGGTGCAGCAAACGACGTGCTGAAAGGCGCGGTTCAGGGTATCGCTGAACTGATTACCCGTCCTGGCCTGATGAACGTTGACTTTGCAGACGTTCGCACCGTGATGTCTGAAATGGGCTACGCGATGATGGGCTCTGGCGTGGCAAGCGGTGAAGACCGTGCGGAAGAAGCGGCTGAAATGGCGATCTCTTCTCCACTGCTGGAAGATATCGATCTGTCTGGTGCGCGCGGCGTGCTGGTCAACATTACCGCTGGCTTTGACCTGCGTCTGGATGAGTTCGAAACCGTGGGTAACACCATCCGTGCGTTCGCCTCTGACAACGCGACCGTGGTAATCGGTACTTCCCTTGACCCGGAAATGAACGACGAGCTGCGTGTTACCGTTGTTGCGACCGGTATCGGTATGGACAAGCGTCCTGAGATCACCCTCGTGACCAACAAGCAGACTCAGCAACCGGTAATGGATCGTTACCAGCAGCACGGTATGTCTCCTCTGACTCAGGAGCAAAAACCGGCCGCGAAAGTAGTGAACGACCCAACGCCGCAAACGGCGAAAGAGCCAGATTATCTGGACATCCCGGCGTTCCTTCGTAAGCAAGCTGACTAAGAATTGGCTGGAATTTGGGGATTTGCGCTCTTTGTGCTAAACTGGCCCACCGTTAGTGATATACACTCTCGGTTGGATAGTTAATTTGGCGAGATTATACGATGATCAAACAAAGGACACTTAAACGTATCGTTCAGGCGACGGGTGTCGGTTTACATACCGGCAAGAAAGTCACGCTGACGTTACGCCCTGCGCCGGCCAATACCGGGGTCATCTATCGTCGCACCGACTTGAATCCACCGGTAGATTTTCCGGCCGATGCCAAATCTGTGCGTGATACTATGCTCTGTACTTGTCTGGTGAACGAGCATGACGTGCGGATTTCTACCGTAGAGCACCTGAACGCCGCCCTGGCGGGTCTGGGTATCGACAACATTATTGTTGAAGTCGATGCACCAGAAATCCCGATTATGGATGGCAGTGCTGCTCCGTTCGTTTATTTGTTGCTGGATGCCGGCATCGAAGAACTGAACTGCGCGAAGAAATTTGTTCGCATCAAAGAGACCGTTCGCGTCGAAGATGGCGACAAGTGGGCTGAATTCAAACCGTACAATGGTTTCTCGTTGGACTTTACCATCGACTTTAACCATCCGGCGATTGACTCCAGCACCCAGCGCTATGCGATGAACTTCTCTGCTGATGCGTTTATGCGTCAGATCAGCCGCGCACGTACGTTTGGCTTCATGCGTGATATCGAATATCTGCAGTCCCGCGGCCTGTGCCTGGGCGGCAGCTTCGATTGTGCCATCGTTGTTGACGATTATCGCGTACTGAACGAAGACGGCCTGCGTTTTGAAGATGAATTCGTTCGTCACAAAATGCTGGATGCGATCGGCGACCTGTTTATGTGTGGTCACAACATCATTGGTGCATTTACCGCGTTCAAATCCGGTCATGCACTGAACAACAAACTGTTGCAGGCCGTCCTGGCAAAACAGGAAGCCTGGGAATATGTGACCTTTGAAGACGAAGCTGAACTGCCGCTGGCCTTCAAAGCACCAAGCATGGTTCTGGCGTAACGGTCTATACCGTTCGTAAAAAATCGACTGGTTAACCTGGTACTCTCTCCGACCAGGAAGACCAGTCGTTTTTATTTTTATCCCTTCTTTGGCGACTCCAGCTTCTTTTCTTAAATTACCCGGCGCAGAAAATCTGTGCGTTAGCTGCATTCTTGACCGTTTTTCCCTGCGACAAGACGTCATTCCTGCTGCTGTGTATTGGCTTTAGTGGTAATATCTGGGCGCTAAAAAAGAATAACTGGCTTCAGCCTGTAACAGGCTGGCTTATGTGGTGGAGCAGGTGAGCGGAATACTGACGCGCTGGCGACAATTTGGCAGACGTTACTTCTGGCCGCATCTCTTATTAGGGATGGTCGCGGCGAGTCTCGGCTTGCCTGCGCTCAGCAACAGCGCGGAAGCGGCGACGCCAGCACGTTCCACTACGACCAAACACGATCTCTCGACGCGGGTTAACTTTACTAACCTCGCATGGCTTGAAGCCAGCCGTCGTCCAAATTTCTCCGTTGATTACTGGCAGCAACACGCCATCCGCACGGTTATCCGTCATCTGTCGTTCGCGATGGCGCCGCAGACGATGCCTGCTGCGGAAGAAACGCTGCCGGTTCAGGCTCAGCATCTTGCCCTGCTCGATACGCTTAATGCGCTTCTGACGCAGGACAACCAGCCGCCTGTAACCGTGAGCCAGACGGCACAAACCTGGTTTGTTCCCCCAGCATCATTCTCCATTTCAACCTGGATTAGCCAGGCTCACGGCATCCGTGCCGGGCCACAACGCCTCAGCTAAATTAATCCTTTTTCAATACCTTAATTTATCTGCCCATCTGGGGCGTTTGAGAATTTATTATGCTAATCAAATTATTAACCAAAGTTTTTGGTAGTCGTAACGATCGTACCCTGCGCCGTATGCGCAAAGCGGTAAACGTCATCAACGGTATGGAACCGGCGATGGAGAAGCTCTCCGACGACGAGCTGAAAGCGAAAACCGCGGAATTCCGCGCGCGTCTGGAAAAAGGTGAAACCTTAGAAAGCCTGATCCCGGAAGCTTTCGCCGTAGTACGTGAAGCAAGTAAGCGTGTGTTCGGCATGCGTCACTTCGACGTTCAGCTGCTGGGTGGTATGGTGCTCAACGAGCGCTGCATCGCGGAAATGCGTACCGGTGAAGGTAAAACCCTGACCGCAACGCTGCCGGCTTACCTGAATGCACTGACCGGTAAAGGGGTTCACGTCGTTACCGTCAACGACTATCTGGCGCAGCGTGACGCCGAAAATAACCGTCCGCTGTTCGAATTCCTCGGCATGACCGTTGGCATTAACATGTCCGGACTGCCGGCACCCGCTAAGCGCGAAGCCTACAACGCGGACATCACCTACGGCACCAACAACGAATACGGCTTCGACTACCTGCGCGACAACATGGCGTTCAGCCCCGAAGAGCGCGTACAGCGTAAGCTGCACTATGCGCTGGTGGATGAGGTTGACTCCATTCTGATCGATGAAGCGCGTACCCCGCTGATCATCTCCGGCCCGGCCGAAGACAGCTCCGAAATGTACCGTAAAGTCGACAAAATCATTCCACACCTGCTGCGTCAGGAGAAAGAAGACTCCGATACCTTCCAGGGTGAAGGCCACTTCTCCGTTGATGAAAAAGCGCGTCAGGTCAACCTGACTGAACGCGGCCTGGTGAAAATCGAAGAGCTGCTGGTCGCTGAAGGCATCATGGAAGAGGGTGAGTCCCTGTACTCCCCGAGCAATATCATGCTGATGCACCACGTGACCGCTGCGCTGCGTGCCCACGCGCTGTTTACCCGGGACGTCGACTACATCGTAAAAGACGGTGAAGTCATCATCGTCGATGAACATACTGGCCGTACCATGCAGGGGCGTCGCTGGTCTGACGGTCTACACCAGGCTGTTGAAGCCAAAGAAGGCGTGGATATTCAAAACGAAAACCAGACGCTGGCCTCTATCACCTTCCAGAACTACTTCCGTCTGTACGAGAAGCTGGCAGGGATGACCGGTACTGCCGATACCGAAGCGTTTGAATTCAGCTCTATCTACAAGCTGGATACCGTGGTTGTGCCAACCAACCGTCCGATGATCCGTAAAGATATGCCGGACCTGGTGTACATGACCGAAGCGGAAAAAATTCAGGCGATCATCGAAGATATTCGCGATCGTACCGCCAATGGTCAGCCGGTGCTGGTGGGGACCATCTCGATTGAGAAATCTGAAGTGGTTTCCAACGAGCTGACCAAAGCGGGCATCAAACACAATGTTCTGAACGCCAAATTCCACGCCAAAGAAGCAGATATCGTTGCGCAGGCGGGTTATCCGGCAGCCGTGACCATCGCCACCAACATGGCAGGCCGTGGTACCGATATTATGCTCGGCGGTAGCTGGCAGGCGGAAGTGGCGGAGCTGGAAAACCCAACGCCAGAACAGATCGCGCAGATCAAAGCCGACTGGCAGGTGCGTCACGATGCGGTGCTGGCATCCGGTGGTCTGCACATCATTGGTACCGAGCGTCACGAATCTCGTCGTATCGACAACCAGCTGCGCGGCCGTGCAGGTCGTCAGGGTGATGCCGGTTCCTCCCGCTTCTACCTGTCTATGGAAGATGCGCTGATGCGTATTTTCGCCTCCGACCGCGTGTCGGGCATGATGCGCAAGCTGGGCATGAAGCCAGGCGAAGCCATCGAGCACCCGTGGGTCACCAAGGCGATTGCTAACGCCCAGCGTAAAGTGGAAAGCCGCAACTTCGATATTCGTAAGCAGCTGCTGGAATACGATGACGTTGCCAACGACCAGCGTCGTGCAATTTACACCCAGCGTAACGAACTGCTGGACGTGTCCGACGTGAGCGAAACCATCAACAGCATTCGTGAAGATGTGTTTAAAGCCACCATCGACGCGCATATTCCACCGCAGTCTCTGGAAGAGATGTGGGATGTTGAAGGCCTGCAGGAACGCCTGAAAAACGACTTCGATCTCGATCTGCCAATCAAAGAGTGGCTGGATAAAGAGCCTGAGCTGCATGAAGAGACCCTGCGCGAGCGTATCTACGAAACCGCGCTGGACGTCTACAAGCGTAAGGAAGAAGTGGTTGGCGCAGAGATGATGCGTCACTTCGAGAAAGGCGTCATGCTGCAGACCCTGGACTCCCTGTGGAAAGAGCACCTGGCGGCAATGGACTACCTGCGTCAGGGTATCCACCTGCGTGGCTATGCGCAGAAAGATCCGAAGCAGGAGTACAAGCGTGAATCCTTCTCCATGTTTGCCTCTATGCTGGAATCACTGAAGTACGAAGTAATCAGCACCCTGAGCAAGGTTCAGGTGCGCATGCCGGAAGAAGTGGAAGCGATGGAGCAGCAGCGTCGTGAAGAAGCTGAGCGTCTGGCGCAGATGCAGCAGCTGAGCCACCAGACTGACGAAAGCGAAGCCGCAGCCGCGATCGCCGCACAGACCGGCGATCGTAAAGTGGGTCGTAACGATCCGTGCCCGTGTGGTTCCGGTAAAAAGTACAAGGCGTGCCACGGCCGTCTGAGCTAAGTTCATAAAAAACAAAAAGGCGCAGATTTCTGCGCCTTTTTTATGGAAGTGACACTATGAAAATACTGCAAATTGCTGTCGGGATTATTCGCAACCCGCAAAACCAAATCTTCATCACCCAGCGCGCTGCCGACGCCCATATGGCGAACAAGTGGGAGTTTCCTGGCGGTAAAATCGAGTCAGGTGAAACGCCGGAAGAGGCGCTGATTCGGGAGCTTCAGGAAGAGGTGGGAATAACTCCGCTTGGCGCAACGCTGTTTGATAAGCTTGAATACCAGTTTCCGGACAGGCACATCACGCTGTGGTTCTGGCTGGTGGAAAACTGGGAAGGTGAACCCTGGGGAAAAGAGGGACAGCCGGGTAACTGGGTGGAACTTCAGGCCAGTGATGCCGAAAAATTTCCGCCAGCTAATGAGCCCGTTATCCTGCGGTTAGCTGCACAATAGCAGGCCTGCTAAGCGAAGCGCCAGCAGGCTTTGGATGTTACTGCTGGCTTTCACTCCAGTCATCGCTGTCCGAGAGATCGCCTTCGCTTGGAATGCGTTTCTCTTCCGCCGCCCATTCGCCCAGGTCAATGAGCTGACAGCGCTTGCAGCAGAATGGGCGGAACGGACTCACTTCGCCCCAGACAACGGTTTTGCCACAGGTCGGGCAGTTTACGGTTGTGATGTCAGACATTGGCACTCCTTAACAACAGGCCAGTTCAAAATCGAGGCGTTCCGGCACGGTGCCATTTTCACTGTCCAGCGGCATAAAGCGGATCGCGAAACGGCTTTTATGCCCGGATATTTGCGGGTAAAGCTGTTCGTCGAGAGACAGGTTCAGGCGCAGCAGATCGGCGTCGTCGCCGTTGTCCTGATAGAAACCATTGAGGCTGGTTTGCTTGCGGAACGGGGCTGAGTTACGCACAAGATCGAGGATGAGCGATAACGTCTGATGCATTGGCTCCAGGCTTCCCAGCCAGTTGTTCACCTGGCGATCGCGCTGTTCCTGAGGCATGTGCAGCCACATATGCAGCGTTGGCAGGTCAAAACTGCAACATCCGCCCGGTATGCTCAGACGCTGGCGCACCAGCGCAATTAAACGATCCTCTCGTAAAAACTGTCCGACGCGCGGTGCGGCCATCAGCGTCGTGCTGCTGTTTTTCAACTGCTGACGTAAGGCGTCAATTCGACTTTGATCCACGCCCGGCACTTCGGCCCAGGCCTGTAATTTACGCTGCTGGCGCTCCAGCTCTTTCAACAGCTCAGTGCGGACATCGCCACGCTCAATCACATCCAGCAGATCGCCTACGTTGCGAAAGAAGTGCAACGCCGTGGCATGATCGTTAACAGGCAGATGTTGTGAAAGCTGTTGGATGAGAAATTCTATGCGCAGCCAGGTACGCATTTTTTCATTAAGCGGATGCTCAAAAAGGATGTGAGTCGACATTATGGTTTTTCCTGTGCAACGGCCTGCGCGGCGAACGACAGATACTGCGCGTGCAGACGGGCAACATCCGATGCAATGGCATCTGGTGCGCCGTTATTATCAATGACATCATCCGCAACGGCAAGGCGCTGAGCGCGCGTGGCCTGAGCGGCAAGAATTTGTTCAGCATGTTCACGCGAGACATGGTCGCGCGTCATGGTTCGCTGGATTTGCGTCTCGGGTGCAACATCAATCACCAGTACCCGATCGGCTTTCTTATGCAGCTGATTTTCAACCAGGAGCGGAACCACCCACAAGACATAAGGCGAGCGGGCTGCGGCTATCTGACGCTGAGTTTCCTGATGGATAATGGGGTGGAGCAGGGCATTAAGCCAGGCTTTTTCCGCAGAATCGGAAAAAATGCATTCGCGAAGCTGGCGGCGATTCAGTGTGCCATCGGCATTGATGATAGCCTGACCAAAATGGTCTGCGATGGCCTTTAGCGCGGGTGTATGGGGCTCTACCACCTGACGGGCAATGATATCAGCATCAATAATCGCGATGCCAAGACGAGAAAACGCGTCCGCAACGGTACTTTTGCCACTACCGATGCCGCCGGTTAATGCGACGATATACCCCATTAAATCAAATCCTGGGAATTATTCATTATTAAAATCAGATGCTTAAAAAACAAACGTGCGACAGCAAATGTTTGGCTCTCTTTACCGGCTTTTTACCAGGTAAATTTATAGGATTGTAGCGTAAAAAAAGAGAATTTCGCAGTCTTGCGGAGCAGGTATTAGTGCGTATGATAGCGTCACTGGAGTTGTGCTTTTAACATATTTGCCTCTAACCCCAGGAATCCGCACATGCGTATCGAAGAAGATCTGAAGTTAGGTTTCAAAGACGTTCTTATCCGCCCTAAACGCTCTACACTGAAAAGTCGCTCAGACGTTGAACTCGAACGTCAATTCACCTTTAAGCATTCCGGTCAGACCTGGTCTGGCGTGCCAATCATTGCTGCCAACATGGATACGGTCGGTACCTTTGAGATGGCAATGGCGCTGGCTCAGTTCGATATTCTTACCGCGGTCCACAAACACTACACCCCTGAAGAGTGGAATGCGTTTGTTGCCTCAGCGTCTGCTGACGTGGTGAAGCACGTAATGGTTTCTACCGGTACCTCCGATGCCGATTTCGAGAAGACCAAACAGATCCTGAATGCTAACCCGGCGCTTAACTTCGTTTGTATTGATGTGGCGAACGGTTACTCCGAGCATTTCGTGCAGTTCGTCAGCAAGGCGCGCCAGGCCTGGCCGACCAAAACTATCATCGCGGGCAACGTGGTGACCGGAGAAATGTGTGAAGAGCTGATTCTTTCCGGGGCTGACATCGTGAAAGTGGGCATTGGTCCGGGTTCCGTATGCACCACGCGCGTCAAGACCGGTGTCGGTTATCCGCAGCTCTCTGCGGTGATTGAATGTGCCGATGCGGCGCACGGTCTGGGCGGCCAGATCATCAGCGACGGCGGTTGCACCATGCCAGGCGACGTGGCTAAAGCCTTTGGCGGCGGCGCGGACTTCGTGATGCTCGGCGGTATGCTGGCAGGCCACGAAGAGAGCGGCGGCACCGTAGTGGAAGAAAACGGCGAGAAATTCATGCTGTTCTACGGTATGAGCTCTGAATCCGCGATGACCCGCCACGTCGGTGGCGTGGCCAAATACCGTGCGGCAGAAGGCAAAACCGTGAAGCTGCCTCTGCGCGGCCCGGTTGAAAACACCGCGCGCGACATCCTGGGCGGCCTGCGCTCAGCCTGTACCTACGTCGGTGCATCCCGCCTGAAAGAGCTGACGAAACGCACAACGTTTATTCGCGTTCAGGAGCAGGAAAACCGCGTTTTCAACAGCCTGTAATGGCTTTCGCTGGCGCATGCTCGTGCGCCAGCAATGCACTATCCCGCGCTCATCGCATCCCCCAGATGGAAGATTGGCAAATACATTGCCACCACCAGCGTGCCGATGATGACCCCCGTCACAACCAGGAGCAGCGGCTCCAGAAGCGCTGCCAGATTATCGGCTAACTGAAAGGTTTGCTCCGTGTGATGACGGGCAAGATTTGCCAGCATCACGTCCAGCGAACCTGACATCTCGCCGGTTCGCAAAAGCTGAATACAGAGCGGGGTAAACAATGCCGCCTTCTGAAAAGATGACCAGACGGGGAGACCTTTTTCAATGTCCTCCCGCACACTGCGAAGAATCTCTTGCCAGTACCGGCTTTCAACGGTCTCCTCTGCACTCTCAAGCCCCTGCAGGAAAGCAATGCCCGCCTGCTGCGTGAGCGACAGCACGGTGAAAATCTGCCCCATTTTTTGCCCTTTTATTAGCGTTCCCATTACGGGCATATGCAACAGAATACGCTGCCAGCGAGGATGGTGCCGCAGAGCCCGGGCTGCGATGACAGGAATCAGTAGCATCGCGAAGAGTGCGAGGGCATATGACTGCATAAAAGCGGCTATCCCCATCACAATTCGCGTCAGCGCCGGAAGCGGAGTATTAAACGTTTTGTAGATCGCGGCAAATTCGGGCAATACCAGGGTGACCATTGCCAGTACGACGAGCACGGCCAGCATCAGGACGATCGCCGGGTAGCGAAGCGCTTTTTGCACTTTCGCACTGAGTTGCTGCTGCGATTTTTGCTGCTCAGCAAGCTGACGGCAGCACTCTTCAAGCTTTCCCGTTAGCTCCCCGGTCTTCACCATTGAGATATGCAGTGGGCTAAAGACCGCTGGCCACCGTTTGAGCGCCTCAGAAAAAGGAGACCCTTCGCTGAGCTCATCGGCAACGCTTTGCAGCAGCGCCCGCCACGGTTCGAGTGGATGCTGTTCTGCCAGCATTTGCAGGCTATGCGCAAGCGTCAGGCCAGCCTGCAGAAGCGTTGCAAGCTGGCGAAACATCTCGTAGCAGTGATGTGGTCGCCAGCGGTGTCGCGGAGGGCATCGGGTTAACGTCAAAGGATGGAGATCCTCACGCATCAGCCTGGTGAAGGCCGCGTTGCGGTCTTCTGCCCAGAGAGCCCCGCTTCTGGGCTCCCCTTCTTTGGTGAGCGCTCGCCAGCGCCAGAGTTGATTAGCAGCCATCGGGCATACCCAGAACTCGCATTAACTCCTCGAGCGTGGTCATCCCTTGTTCAACGGCCATACAGCCATGTTCAAACAGCGAGACTAATCCTGCCTGCCGGGCGCTGGCTTCTATCACCTCGACGCCTGCTCCGCTGGCAATCACCTGCCGCAGGGGATTATCGATTGCAAGCACTTCAAAAATAGCCAGGCGGCCATAAAAACCGTGGTAGCAACGCTCGCAGCCTGCAGGCTGCCAGCGTGGAAGCGGCTGCCGCCAGACCGAGCGGGGTAAGTCTGTATGTTCCCCGGTTTTCTGTCGGCAGTGTGGACACAGACGCCGAACCAGCCGCTGGGCAATCACCATCGTGAGCGCGGAAGAGATCATCCACCGCGCGACGCCCATTTGCTCCAGGCGAATGAGGGTTTCCGTCGTTGAGTTGGTGTGCAGCGTCGACAGCACCAGATGGCCGGTCTGCGCGGCATTAATGGCGATTTCTGCCGTTTCGCCATCGCGAATTTCACCGACCATAATGATGTCGGGATCCTGACGAAGCAGCGCCCTCAACACGCTCTGGAAGGTTAAGCCCGCGCGGGGGTTAATCTGCGTCTGATTCAGCCCCGCAAGCGGGATTTCAATGGGATCCTCTACGCTGCAGATGTTGACATCAGGAGTGTTACGCGCCTGCAGCGCGCTGTACAGCGTTACGGTTTTGCCGCTGCCCGTGGGGCCGGTGACCAGAATCAGCCCCTGAGGCTGGTGGAGCACCTCATTAAAACAGGCCAGCTGTTGAGCGCTCATACCAAGCGCTTTCGGTTCAAGCGCCTGCTGAACCTGATGCAGCAGACGCAGCACAATTTTCTCACCGCCGCTGCAGGGAAGCGTGGCGATACGAAACGAGACCGGCTCGTTTGTTAGCTCAACCGTAAACTGGCCATCCTGCGGTAAGCGGCGTTCAGCGATATCCAGATTACCCAGCACTTTTAACCGGGCGCTGAGCATCGTCGCCAGCGCAGCGGAAAGAGGAGGCTGTGGGCAAAGTACGCCGTCGATACGCAGGCGGATCTGGCAGGCGTGTTCCATCGGCTCAATATGAATGTCGGATGCGCGCTGGCTTATCGCCTGCTGCAGCGTATGGTTAAGGATATCCACCGCTGAGTGGGTTTGCGAAACGACGGGCAGATGCGACTGTGCGGTTAATTGCCGGTGCTTTTCCATGCGTTCAGCGCTCCAGCATTCGATATCAATCCGCTTCTGGGTTGCGAATCGCAGGGCCTCCATCAGCTCAGTTGCCGGGTTTCCCACGACGGCGATGCTAATCATATCGCTGTCGCTGGTGAGCAGCAGAGCGTGATGGCGAAGACAAAGCGCCACGAGTTGATCGGTGTTCATTATCCGCTCCTTAGTGAGTGTCGAAGCGGAAAACGTCTTCGCAGGCCTGCTTAAGCGCGCTGTCAGCACTGATATTGCAGTCACGCATCCAGCCCGTCATGCCGTTGCCGGTGCTCCACTGCGGCGTCATGATGACCGTCAGCCCGTTCAGGCTCTCCTGGCCTGTCAGACTCACGATCCCTTTCGCCACGCTCATCCCCGAGACGTAACGCGTCGTGGTGGGGGAAGGGATGCCGTTACTGCCCGCATCGCAGCTCTCTACGCCACCATGATCCAGCGCGCACAGCTCAATGGCAGTGCGATAGGGAACGAAGGTTTGCAGCATATCGGTGAGAGCTGCTTTACGAAGGTAGTTCTGATAGGCGGGAACGCCGATGGCGCTCAGAATCGCAATAATGCCAATGACCACCATCAGCTCAATGAGTGTGAATCCTTGTTGTCTGTTCATATCTGCTCCTTATGCAAAGTGGCGCTACTTTGTCAGCGGGAAAGGGCAGAAACGAGGGGCAAAAAAGAGAACGAGAAAGGAGCTTCAGAGATTTCATTCCGCGTTGCAGAAAAGGGCAACGGAATTGCGAGCGAGGCTGAAATTCCCCTCTCCGCGCAGAGAGGGGAGCGAGTGTTATTTGAAGCGCATTGAGAGGTCGAGGGCGCGGACGTGTTTGGTCAGCGCGCCGACGGAGATGTAATCCACGCCGGTTTCGGCGAATTCACGGATCGTGTCGAAGGTGACGTTCCCGGACACTTCCAGCTGGGCCCGGCCGTTCGTCAGTTTTACCGCCTCGCGCATCTGCTCTGTTTCGAAGTTATCGAGCATGATGATATCGGCCCCCGCCTTAATTGCCTGCTCCAGCTCTTCAAGGCTTTCGACTTCCACTTCAACAGGCACATCCGGGTGCAGCCAGAAGGCTTTCTCCACCGCCTGACGCACGGAGCCAGAAGCAATAATGTGGTTCTCTTTAATCAGGAAGGCATCGGATAAGCCAAGACGATGGTTTGCGCCGCCGCCGCACAGCACCGCGTACTTCAGCGCAGTGCGCAGGCCCGGCAGCGTTTTGCGGGTATCCAGCAGCTGGGTTCGGGTACCGGAAAGCAGGTCAACGTAGCGACGCACTTCACTGGCGACGCCCGAGAGGGTTTGGACAAAATTGAGCGCGGTACGCTCGCCGGTCAGCAATACGCGTGAAGGACCGTCCAGCTCGAACAACGGCTGATTGGCTGTTACCGCATCACCATCTGCAACATGCCATGTCACCTGCACTTCGTCACCCGCCAGCTGGGTAAAGACCTCTTCAACCCAGCGCTTGCCGCAAAAAACACCCTCTTCACGGGTAATAATGACCGCGTGCGAGCGAGACTCTTTTGGCAACAATTGGGCGGTAATATCGTTATCGGCACTGACGTCACCGCCGAGATCTTCTTTCAGGGCATGGGCAACGCTTGCCGGGATATCACTATTAATACGTTCCAGAAGCGCTTCACGTCGATGGTCGGGGTTATAGCGGCGAGGCGGCATGATAAAACTCCAAATTGGTAACGAATCATAATATTGAAACATGCTACTCTGAACCGAGTCATTGCACCATACAGAAGGAGTTCCAGCATGTTGTTAGAAAACGGATGGCTGGTGGATGCGCGGCATATGCCTTCGCCGCACCACGACTGCCGCCCGGAGGATGAAAAGCCCACACTGCTGGTGGTTCATAATATAAGTCTCCCGCCGGGTGAGTTTGGCGGTCCGTGGATCGATGCGTTATTCACGGGAACGATAGATCCGAATGCTCATCCCTTCTTCGCTGAGATTGCGCATCTGCGCGTGTCGGCTCACTGTCTGATTCGTCGTGATGGCGAGGTGGTTCAGTACGTTCCTTTTGACAAGCGCGCCTGGCATGCCGGGGTATCGATGTATCAGGAGCGCGAACGGTGCAACGATTTCTCCATCGGGATCGAGCTGGAAGGCACGGATACCACGCCTTACACGGATGCACAGTATCAACAATTAGCAGCCGTGACCCAAACGCTTATTGGGCTCTATCCGGCAATCGCTGACAATATTACCGGACACAGTGATATTGCTCCGGCGAGAAAAACCGATCCCGGCCCGGCATTTGACTGGTCACGGTTTCGCGCCATGCTTACCGCGTCGTCAGAATAAGGAGATACCATGACGTTGTTCACCATGCTGCTGGTTATCATCGCTGAACGCCTGTTCAAGCTCGGCGAGCACTGGCATCTGGATCACCGGCTGGAGGTGATATTCCGCCGGATTAAGCACTTTTCCATGCTGCGTACGCTGTTGATGATGGCGGGCGTCATGCTTATTACTTTCCTGCTGCTGCGCTCGCTGTACGGACTCTTTTTCAACGTGCCGCTGCTGGTGGTGTGGATCCTGCTTGGGGTGCTGTGCATCGGTGCGGGTAAGGTGCGTTTGCACTATCACGCCTACCTGAAAGCCGCCTCCCGTGATGATGCCCACGCGCGCGGTGCCATGGCGAGCGAGCTGACGATGATCCACGGCGTGCCGCCGGACTGCGATGAGCGCGAGTTTCTGCGCGAGCTGCAAAACGCGCTTTTGTGGATTAACTTCCGCTATTACCTGGCGCCGCTGTTCTGGTTCGTGGTGGGCGGCCCGTGGGGGCCGGTACTGCTGATGGGATATGCGTTCCTGCGCGCCTGGCAGACCTGGCTTGCCCGTTACCTGACGCCGCACGAGCGTTTGCTCTCGGGCATTGATGCCATCCTGCACGTGCTCGACTGGCTCCCGGTGCGTCTGGTGGGCGTGGTGTATGCGTTAATTGGTCACGGTGAAAAAGCGCTGCCCGCATGGTTCGCCTCTCTTGCGGACCGCCATACGTCGCAGTATCAGGTGTTGACGCGCCTGGCGCAGTTCTCGCTGGCGCGAGAGCCGCATACCGACAGGATCGAAACGCCAAAAGCCGCCGTCTCAATGGCGAAGAAAACCTCGTTTGTGGTGGTGGTGATTGTGGCGCTGCTGACGATTTACGGCACGCTGGTGTAAGCCAGCGCGCCGAAGCCGTTACAACGTATCCGCAGGCGGGATGCCGAAATCAGGCATCCCGTTTTCATTCCAGCGGACAAGCTTCAGGCGGGTATGACGGTTCGGATCGTAGAGCGGATCGCCTTCAATTTCGGTGTAATTTCTTGCGTGATACACCAGCACATCTTCCCCTTCCGGCGTTTGCGTAAAGCTGTTGTGGCCTGGCCCGTACTGGCGGTTCTCGTAGCTGGTGACGAAAACCGGGCGAGGGGATTTGTGCCAGTTTGCCGGGTTTTGCGGATCGGCATTCAGGTCTATCCACAGTAACCCCATGCAGTAGTTCTCGTCGGTCGCGCTGGCGGAATAGCTGATAAACAGCTTATCGCCGTGAACCAGCACCGCCGGACCCTCGTTGACCCAGAAACCGCGGCACTCCCAGTCATACTCCGGCTTGCTGAGCATCACCGGCTCGCCTTTCAGCGTCCACGGGTTCTCCATTTCGCAAAGATAAAGATTAGAGTTACCGGAAATATGTGGGGCTTTTTGCGCCCACAGGTACCAGCGTTTGCCCTGATGCACGAACGTGGTAGCGTCCAGCGCAAAGGTGTCGAACGGCGTTTTTATTTGGCCTTTTTCTACCCACGCGCCGGTAAGCGGATCGCTGTCGGCACATTCAACAGCAAACATACGGTGCTGGAACATCCCGAGCGCGTCGAGCGCCTGGGTGTGCGTCGCGGCAAAATAGATGTACCACTTGCCGTCAATGTGGTGCAGTTCCGGCGCCCAGATTAGCTGACTCATCGGGCCGCTCTCGGGTTTACGCCAGACAACGACCTCTTCAGCGTCGCGTAGCCCTTCCAGCGAGTCCGCGCGGCGGATCGCCAGCCTGTCGTACTCCGGCACGGAGGCAATGAAATAGTATTGCCCCTCGTGATGCAAAATATACGGATCGGCGCGTTGTTCAATAAACGGGTTTGGCCAGGTTTGCATTCAGCTTTCCTTATTTAGTCTCAGCGGCTTTAAGTTCCTGATAATCGTTCAGCTCGCGGTAGTTGGCGCGACGCTTTTCCAGATCGGACTGGATCTGCTTCATGGTTTCGCGGTCCACTTTCAGCAGACGTACCACGCCAGCGGTAATTAAGTATCCAATGCCGGGAATGACGGTAAAGAGCAGCACGATCCCGTTAATGGCGTCCGCGCTCTGCGCTTTTGCGCCCGCGTCATAACCGTACCAGGAGAGCAGGAAGCCGACCATCGCGCCGGCAATCGCCAGGCCCAGCTTCAGGAAGAAGATGTTGCCGGAGAAGCTGATCCCGGTGATGCGTTTCCCGGTTTTCCACTCGCCGTAGTCGTCCACGTCGGCCATCAGCGACCAGTGCAGCGGAGACGGGATCTGGTGCAGGATGTTCAGCAGGAAGTAGAGCACCACGATGGTAACGGTGGCTTTCGGGTCGAAGAAATAGAAGGCGCAGGAGAATACCGCCAGCACGATGTTGGTCCAGAAGAAAACCTTCAGCTTACACCAGCGGTCGGTCAGCACTTTCGCCAGCACACTGCCGAGCATCATGCCGACCACGCCCAGGCTGATAAACAGCGTGGCGAAGTGGGTGCTCTGGCCCATCACCCAGGTGACGTAATACATGGTCGCGGCCATACGGATAAAGCCCGGGCAGACGTTGCACAGCGTCAGCAGCAGAATGCGCACCCACTGATCGTTTTTCCACACGTCTTTCAGGTCGTTTTTCAGCTCGTCATTGGTTTGCACCGCCGGACGCACGCGCTCGCGCACCGTGGCGAAGCAAAACAGGAACATGCAGGTACCAATCAGCGCCAGAACGGTCATCGCCATCTGGTAGCCTTTGGCTTTGTTGTCCCCGCCAAACCAGTCGGCCATCGGCAGCAGCGTCAGAGACAGCAGTAGCGTGGCGATGCCGACCAGCACGAAGCGATACGACTGGCAGGCGACGCGCTCTTTCGGATCGTTGGTGATCACCCCGCCGAGCGAGCAGTAGGGAATGTTGATTGCTGTGTAGGTCAGCGACAACAGGAAGTAGGTGACAAAGGCATAGATAACTTTGCTGTTATAGCTCCACTCTGGCGTGGTGAACATCAGGATGCTGAACAGCGCGTAGGGGAACGCAATCCACAGCAGCCATGGACGAAACCGGCCATATTTACTGCGGGTACGGTCGGCAATCGCCCCCATGATCGGGTCCGTTACGGCGTCAATCACGCGGACGGACAGCAGCAGCACGCCGACCAGCGCAGGCGCGAGGCCAAAAATATCCGTATAGAAATAGTTAACAAACAACATGATGGCGCCGAAGATGATGTTGCATCCCGCGTCACCCATTCCATAGCCGATCTTTTCTTTTACTGACAGTTTGTTGTTATCCATCGACAGCTCTCCGGTTTACGGTATGGAGAGAATTATTTGCTGGCAAAGGAATATATGCGTTGCAGTATCAGGGCGGTGATATGGATAAATGCGCTGTGGGAGCGAAAGTGTGAGGGAGATAACAACGCGCGGCACCCGCAAAAGCAGGCGCCGCGAAGAAGGGCTTAGTGTGCCTTCATGGCATTACGGCTTTTCTGGCTAAAGAGATAGCCAACGCCAAGGATCGCAATCCAGACCGGGATCAGGTAGACGGAAATCGCCATCCCCGGCGTGATCAGCATGATCACCAGCACGGCCGCCATGAACAGCAGGCAAATCCAGTTACCCAGCGGATAGAGCAGGGCAGGGAAGCGCGTAGTCACGCCCTGCTGCTGTTTCGCGCGGCGGAACTTCATATGCGCCAGACTGATCATCGCCCAGTTGATAACCAGGGCAGAGACTACCAGCGCCATCAGCAGGCCAAACGCCGATTCCGGTGCCATGTAGTTAATCAGCACGCACAGCGCGGTCACGATGGCTGAAACAATGATGGTATTGACCGGCACGCCGCGTTTATCAACGTTGAGCAGCATCTTAGGCGCGTTGCCCTGCTGAGCCAGGCCGAACAGCATGCGGCTGTTGCAGTATACGCAACTGTTATAAACGGAGAGCGCGGCGGTCAGCACCACGATGTTCAGGGCGTTAGCGACAAACGTATCGCCCAGCTCATGGAAGATGAGAACAAACGGGCTGGTGTCAGCGGTCACGCGCGTCCACGGCAGCAGAGAGAGCAGCACGGCCAGCGAGCCCACGTAGAAGATCAGGATGCGGTAGATTACCTGGTTAGTGGCTTTTGGAATGCTTTGCTCCGGATTATCGGCTTCCGCGGCGGTGATACCCACCAGCTCCAGGCCGCCGAAGGAGAACATAATGATCGCCATCATCATCACCAGACCGGTCATGCCATGAGGCAGGAAGCCGCCCTGTTCCCAGAGGTTGCGCACGGTTGCCTGCGGGCCGCCGTTGCCGCTGAACAGCAGCCAGCCGCCAAAGATGATCATCGCCACAACGGCAATGACTTTGATAATGGCAAACCAGAACTCCATCTCGCCGAACACTTTTACGTTGGTCAGGTTAATGGCGTTGATAATCACGAAGAAAGCCGCAGCAGAGGCCCAGGTTGGGATCTCGGGATACCAGAACTGAATGTATTTCCCAACGGCGGTCAGTTCAGCCATGGCAACCAGAACGTACAGCACCCAGTAGTTCCAGCCGGAGGCGAAGCCCGCGAAGCTGCCCCAGTATTTATAGGCAAAGTGGCTGAAGGAGCCTGCGACCGGCTCTTCAACGACCATTTCACCCAGCTGGCGCATAATCAGAAAGGCAATAAAACCGGCAATCGCGTAACCCAAAATAATGCCGGGACCGGCTGACTGGATAACAGATGCGCTGCCCAGAAACAGGCCGGTACCAATCGCACCGCCCAGTGCGATGAGCTGTATATGGCGGTTTTTAAGCCCGCGCTTTAGCTGATCGCCGTGCTGTTGAGCTTCCATTTGAAACCTCGTGTGTGGTTGTTATGTTCACGCTGTGCGTGTGTAATTATGAAAGTCCATATTCTGTATTTATTTCTTTACGGTAAACGATACCGAAAAAAGCGGTGGTGACTTCCGTAAGCGCCAGAATAGTGGTAAGCGCCTGCGAATGCACCTGCTTTATGAAGGGATGATGACCACTTGAATAAAAAGAAACCATTTGTAAATCGGCCCGCTTATTTTTCCTAACCCAACCTATAGAATAGAAATGCTCCATAAGTGGGCGAATTTTCATTATTTGCCTTGTTGAATCGCTTCAGATTGCAAAAACCCTCGTTTCATTATGGTTAAAACTCTCTCTTTGGGAGTAATCAACTCATTTGTGCAAAGTTACATTTCTGAAACGTTATTTCTGTAAGGTTGTTAAAATGTGCAGGGTTTACTGATTTCAATCAAAACCAATATGGACAGAAGGTGAATACTTTGTTACTTTAGCGATACGAAATAGAAATTGGTAAGACCAATTGACTCCGGGCAAAAAGGCGTAAGACAGGGAATATGGCCTACAGCAAAATTCGCCAACCAAAACTATCTGATGTGATTGAGCAGCAGCTGGAGTTTTTAATCCTCGAAGGGACTCTGCGCCCGGGTGAGAAACTTCCGCCAGAACGCGAGCTGGCAAAACAGTTCGACGTTTCACGTCCCTCTCTGCGTGAGGCGATTCAACGTCTCGAAGCAAAGGGCTTGCTGCTTCGTCGCCAGGGCGGCGGAACCTTTGTGCAAAACAGCCTGTGGCAGAGCTTCAGCGATCCGCTGGTAGAACTTCTCTCTGACCACCCAGAATCCCAGTTTGACCTGCTTGAGACCCGTCACGCGCTGGAAGGTATTGCGGCCTATTACGCCGCCCTTCGCAGCACTGATGAAGATCGCGTGCGTATCCGCGAACTGCATCAGGCCATTGAACGGGCACAGCAGTCCGGCGATTTAGACGCCGAGTCCAGCGCCGTTGTCCAGTATCAAATCGCCGTCACCGAAGCAGCACACAACGTAGTGCTCCTCCATCTGCTACGCTGCATGGAGCCGATGCTGGCCCAGAACGTTCGTCAGAATTTTGAATTGTTGTATGCCCGTCGGGAGATGCTCCCACTGGTAAGCAACCATCGCACCCGAGTATTCGAGGCGATAATGGCCGGGGAACCGGAGCAGGCGCGCGAAGCGTCGCACCGCCATCTGGCTTTCATTGAGGAAATCTTGCTGGACCGCAGCCGTGAACAATCGCGTCGCGAACGTTCATTACGCCGCATACAGCAACGAAAGGATTAAGCGCCAGGTACTTTTAGAGCGCGGCAACTAAACGCAGAACCTGTCTTATTGTGTTCTTGCCCAAGAGCACAATGGGACAGGTTCCAGACAAATCAACGTATTAGATAGATAAGGAATACCCCCATGTCAGAACGTCTCCAAAATGACGTGGATCCGATCGAAACTCGCGACTGGCTACAGGCGATCGAATCGGTCATCCGTGAAGAAGGTGTTGAGCGCGCTCAGTATCTGATTGATCAGCTGCTTTCTGAAGCCCGCAAAGGCGGCGTGAAGGTTGCTTCAGGTGCAGGGGCTAGCAACTACGTAAACACGATTGCCGTTGAAGACGAACCGGAATACCCGGGCAATCTGGATCTGGAACGTCGTATCCGTTCTGCAATCCGCTGGAACGCCATCATGACCGTTCTGCGTGCGTCCAAGAAAGACCTGGAACTGGGTGGCCACATGGCGTCCTTCCAGTCTTCTGCAACCGTTTACGAAGTGTGCTTCAACCACTTCTTCCGTGCAGCGAACGAGAAAGACGGCGGCGATCTGGTGTACTTCCAGGGCCACATCTCTCCGGGCATCTATGCACGTGCATTCCTTGAAGGCCGTCTGACTGAAGAGCAGATGAACAACTTCCGTCAGGAAGTTCACGGTAAAGGTCTGTCTTCTTATCCGCACCCTAAACTGATGCCTGAATTCTGGCAGTTCCCGACCGTATCTATGGGTCTGGGTCCAATCGGTGCGATCTATCAGGCTAAATTCCTGAAGTACCTGGAACACCGTGGTCTGAAAGACACCTCCGAGCAGACCGTTTACGCCTTCCTGGGCGACGGCGAAATGGATGAGCCAGAATCTAAAGGTGCGATCACCATCGCAACCCGTGAGAAGCTGGACAACCTGTGCTTCATCATCAACTGTAACCTGCAGCGTCTGGATGGTCCGGTAACCGGTAACGGCAAGATCATCAACGAACTGGAAGGCATCTTCGCGGGTGCTGGCTGGAACGTGATCAAAGTCATGTGGGGCGGTCGTTGGGATGAGCTGCTGCGTAAAGACACCAGCGGTAAACTGATCCAGCTGATGAACGAAACCGTTGACGGTGACTACCAGACCTTCAAATCCAAAGACGGTGCCTATGTTCGTGAGCACTTCTTCGGTAAATATCCTGAAACCGCAGCACTGGTTGCAGACTGGACTGACGAGCAGATCTGGGCCCTGAACCGCGGTGGTCACGATCCGAAGAAAGTCTACGCTGCACTGAAAAAAGCGCGTGAAACCAAAGGTAAAGCGACTGTAATCCTGGCCCACACCATCAAAGGTTACGGCATGGGTGATACCGCAGAAGGTAAAAACATCGCTCACCAGGTTAAGAAAATGAACATGGACGGCGTGCGTTATATCCGCGACCGTTTCAACGTTCCAGTGACCGATGAGCAGGTAGAAAACCTGTCTTACATCACCTTCCCGGAAGGGTCTGAAGAGCACAAGTACCTGCATGAACGTCGTCAGGCGCTGAAAGGCTACCTGCCTGCTCGTCAGCCTAACTTCACCGAGAAGCTGGAACTGCCAGCGCTGGAAGACTTCTCTCAGTTGCTGGAAGAGCAGAACAAAGAGATCTCTACCACTATCGCTTTCGTTCGTGCCCTGAACGTGATGCTGAAGAACAAGTCGATCAAAGATCGTCTGGTTCCAATCATCGCTGACGAAGCGCGTACTTTCGGTATGGAAGGTCTGTTCCGTCAGATCGGTATTTACAGCCCGAACGGCCAGCAGTACACCCCGCAGGACCGTGAGCAGGTTGCATACTACAAAGAAGACGAGAAAGGTCAGATTCTGCAGGAAGGTATCAACGAGCTGGGCGCAGGCGCATCCTGGCTGGCTGCTGCGACTTCATACAGCACCAACAACCTGCCGATGATCCCGTTCTACATCTACTACTCCATGTTCGGGTTCCAGCGTATCGGTGACCTGTGCTGGCAGGCAGGCGACCAGCAGGCTCGCGGCTTCCTGATCGGTGGTACTTCTGGTCGTACGACCCTGAACGGTGAAGGTCTGCAGCACGAAGATGGTCACAGCCACATTCAGTCTCTGACTATTCCTAACTGTATCTCTTACGATCCGTCTTATGCGTACGAAGTGGCAGTCATCATGCATGACGGTCTGCAGCGCATGTACGGTGAAGCGCAAGAGAACATTTACTACTACATCACCACCCTGAACGAAAACTACCACATGCCGGCAATGCCAGCAGGTGCCGAGGAAGGTATCCGTAAAGGTATCTACAAACTCGAAACCGTTGAAGGTAGCAAAGGTAAAGTTCAGCTGCTGGGCTCCGGTTCTATCCTGCGTCACGTCCGTGAAGCAGCGCAGATCCTGGCGAAAGACTACGGTGTGGGTTCCGACGTGTACTCTGTGACCTCCTTCACTGAGCTGGCGCGTGATGGCCAGGATTGTGAGCGCTGGAACATGCTGCACCCAATGGAAACTCCACGCGTTCCGTACATCGCTCAGGTGATGAACGATGCACCAGCGGTGGCGTCTACTGACTATATGAAACTGTTCGCTGAGCAGGTTCGTACTTACGTTCCAGCGGATGATTATCGCGTACTGGGTACTGACGGCTTCGGTCGTTCTGACAGCCGCGAAAACCTGCGTCACCACTTCGAAGTTGATGCTTCTTACGTGGTTGTAGCAGCACTGGGCGAACTGGCTAAACGTGGCGAAATCGATAAGAAAGTGGTTGCGGACGCAATTACCAAATTCAACATCGATGCAGAAAAAGTTAACCCGCGTCTGGCGTAAGAGGTAAAAGAATAATGGCTATCGAAATCAATGTACCGGACATCGGGGCTGATGAAGTTGAAATCACCGAGATCCTGGTCAAAGTAGGCGACAAAGTTGAAGCTGAACAGTCGCTGATCACCGTAGAAGGCGATAAAGCCTCTATGGAAGTCCCGTCTCCTCAGGCTGGCATCGTTAAAGAGATCAAAGTCTCTGTTGGCGATAAAACCGAGACTGGCAAACTGATCATGATTTTCGATTCCGCCGACGGTGCAGCAGCTGCTGCACCTGCGCAGGAAGAGAAGAAAGAAGCCGCTCCTGCTGCTGCTCCAGCAGCGGCCGCGGCAGCGAAAGAAGTTAACGTGCCTGACATCGGCGGTGACGAAGTTGAAGTCACCGAAATCCTGGTGAAAGTGGGCGACACCGTTGCGGCTGAGCAGTCACTGATCACCGTAGAAGGCGACAAAGCCTCTATGGAAGTGCCAGCGCCGTTCGCCGGTACCGTTAAAGAGATCAAGATCAACACTGGTGACAAAGTGTCTACCGGGTCGCTTATCATGGTCTTCGAAGTGGCGGGTGCTGCCCCAGCTGCCGCGCCTGCACAGGCCGCTGCGCCAGCTCAGGCTGCTGCACCAGCGGCGGCTGGCGGCGCGAAAGACGTTAACGTTCCGGACATCGGCGGTGACGAAGTTGAAGTGACCGAAGTGATGGTAAAAGTGGGCGACAAAGTTGCCGCTGAACAGTCACTGATCACCGTTGAAGGCGACAAAGCTTCTATGGAAGTGCCAGCGCCGTTCGCCGGTACCGTTAAAGAGATCAAAATCAGCACCGGCGACAAAGTGTCTACCGGCTCTCTGATCATGGTCTTCGAAGTGGAAGGCGCTGCACCTGCCGCCGCTCCGGCTGCCGCTGCTGCTCCGGCACCGGCTGCTGCACCGGCTCAGGCTGCTAAACCAGCTGCTGCCCCTGCTGCGAAAGCGGAAGGCAAATCTGAGTTCGCTGAAAACGACGCTTACGTCCACGCAACTCCGCTGATTCGTCGCCTGGCGCGCGAGTTCGGTGTGAACCTGGCGAAAGTGAAAGGAACCGGCCGTAAGGGTCGTATCCTGCGCGAAGACGTTCAGGCTTACGTGAAAGATGCGGTGAAACGCGCCGAAGCTGCACCAGCTGCAGCCGCTGGCGGCGGTATCCCGGGTATGCTGCCATGGCCGAAAGTGGACTTCAGCAAGTTCGGCGAAATCGAAGAAGTGGAGCTGGGCCGTATCCAGAAAATCTCTGGTGCGAACCTGAGCCGTAACTGGGTGATGATCCCGCACGTTACGCACTTCGACAAAACCGATATCACCGATCTGGAAGCGTTCCGTAAACAGCAGAACGCCGAAGCTGAGAAGCGCAAACTGGACGTGAAATTCACCCCAGTGGTCTTCATCATGAAAGCCGTTGCCGCTGCCCTGGAGCAGATGCCACGCTTCAACAGCTCTCTGTCCGAAGACGGCCAGAAGCTGACGCTGAAGAAATACATCAACATCGGTGTTGCGGTTGATACGCCAAATGGTCTGGTTGTTCCGGTCTTCAAAGACGTGAACAAGAAGAGCATCACTGAGCTGTCCCGTGAACTGACCACCATCTCCAAAAAAGCGCGTGATGGTAAGCTGACTGCCGGCGAAATGCAGGGCGGCTGCTTCACTATCTCCAGCATCGGCGGCCTGGGTACCACCCACTTCGCGCCGATTGTTAACGCGCCGGAAGTGGCTATCCTCGGTGTGTCCAAGTCCGCGATGGAGCCGGTGTGGAATGGCAAAGAGTTCGTGCCGCGTCTGATGATGCCAATCTCTCTGTCCTTCGACCACCGCGTGATCGACGGGGCTGATGGTGCGCGTTTCATCACCATCATCAACAACACCCTGAGCGACATTCGCCGCCTGGTGATGTAATCGAAAAGCCGGCCAATCGGCCGGCTTTTTTCTGATAACCTCATGGGGCTTTTGAGGTTATTGGTGAAAGCGATAATTCGTGAGCCGTTTGTTGTTTCAAAATTGTTAACAATTTTGTAAAATACGGGCGGATAGAACGACCCGGTGGACGACGGGTATACATTAAGAGGTCATGATGAGCACAGAAATCAAAACTCAGGTCGTAGTACTTGGGGCAGGCCCGGCAGGTTACTCCGCAGCATTTCGCGCAGCGGATTTAGGTCTGGAAACCGTCATCGTAGAACGTTACAGCACCCTCGGCGGTGTTTGTCTGAACGTCGGCTGTATCCCTTCTAAAGCGCTGCTGCACGTAGCGAAAGTTATCGAAGAAGCCAAAGCGCTGGCTGAACACGGTATCGTCTTCGGCGAGCCGAAAACCGATATCGACAAAATTCGTACCTGGAAAGAGAAAGTTATCACTCAGCTGACCGGCGGTCTGGCGGGTATGGCCAAAGGCCGTAAAGTGAAAGTGGTCAACGGTCTGGGTAAATTCACCGGTGCGAACACCCTGGAAGTGGAAGGCGAAAACGGCAAAACCGTGATCAACTTCGACAACGCGATCATCGCGGCAGGCTCTCGCCCAATCGAACTGCCATTCATTCCGCATGAAGATCCACGCGTGTGGGATTCCACCGATGCCCTGGAACTGAAAACCGTTCCTGAGCGTCTGCTGGTTATGGGCGGCGGTATCATCGGTCTGGAAATGGGTACCGTGTACCATGCGCTGGGTTCAGACATTGACGTGGTTGAAATGTTCGACCAGGTTATCCCGGCTGCCGACAAAGACATCGTTAAAGTCTTCACCAAGCGCATCAGCAAGAAGTTCAACCTGATGCTGGAAACCAAAGTGACTGCCGTTGAAGCGAAAGAAGACGGTATTTACGTTTCCATGGAAGGCAAAAAAGCCCCATCCGAACCACAGCGTTACGACGCCGTGCTGGTGGCTATCGGCCGTGTGCCGAACGGTAAAAACCTCGACGCGGGCAAAGCTGGCGTGGAAGTGGATGACCGTGGCTTTATCCGCGTTGACAAACAGCTGCGCACTAACGTGCCTCACATCTTTGCTATCGGCGATATCGTCGGTCAGCCAATGCTGGCGCACAAAGGTGTTCACGAAGGTCACGTTGCCGCTGAAGTTATCGCCGGCATGAAGCACTACTTCGATCCGAAGGTGATCCCATCTATCGCCTACACCGAGCCAGAAGTGGCATGGGTCGGTCTGACAGAGAAAGAAGCGAAAGAGAAAGGCATCAGCTACGAAACCGCCACCTTCCCGTGGGCTGCTTCTGGCCGTGCTATCGCATCCGACTGCGCAGACGGTATGACCAAGCTGATCTTCGACAAAGAGACTCACCGCGTAATCGGTGGTGCAATTGTCGGTACCAACGGCGGCGAGCTGCTGGGTGAAATCGGTCTGGCTATCGAAATGGGCTGTGACGCGGAAGACATCGCGCTGACCATCCACGCTCACCCAACTCTGCATGAGTCTGTGGGCCTGGCGGCTGAAGTGTTTGAAGGCAGCATCACCGACCTGCCAAACGCGAAAGCGAAGAAGAAATAAGTTTCTTCAGATGAAAAAAGCGGCCTGAGGCCGCTTTTTTTTATGCGCCGCGTTCAGGGGGTGACTGGTTGCCAGGTTTTATCCGGATGGTAAACGGCGAGAGCCTGCGCTTTCTGCGCCGAATCGCTGCCCAGGTCTGATTGATACACTTTATCATCCTGGTTTATCACGAAGCTCATTACGCCCGTTTGACCATAGCTGACCGGCCAGGCCACCATCGCAAAACCGTTGTTATCCGGCAGGATGCGGAAGCGATAGCCATGGTATCCCGCACCCGGCTCTTTCGGACTGAATGACGGACCAAGCGGGCTTGGCGCTTCGCCAGGCGAAACGGGCCAGTACAGACCGTCTTTCTTCCCTTCAGAGCTGACAATCTTCTGCGCGTATTTCTGGTTCATCGCAAAATAGCTTTGCTGGGCATCCACGTAGGCATGCAGGGCTTCAATGGCGGCAAGCTCGTTACGCCCAATTTCGCGGGTCAGGATCTCCTCGGCCCCTTCTTTGATGTCAAATTGCCAGCCGGAGGCGGTTTTGATTACCGGAATGGGAAGCTGCCAGCCGCTGTCGCCGACTACAAGATGCGCCGTATCCCCTTCGACAACGGTGTTATGACGGACTTTCCAGTCGCGCAGGAAGCGATCGACCGCATCAGGATCAACGCCTTCAGGTGGCAGAAAATCGCGCCAGTTTTCACCGAGCAGGTTGTTCATGGCGCTTTCGTTTTGCTCTCTGATGGCGCTTGCCAGCGCATTGGTCGCCTGTTCTGGCGAGCTGAACGACTGCTGCGCCATGACGGCCGCCGAGACCATGAACAACACCATTCCACTGAGTAAGTTACGTTTCATGTCGGCTTCCTTAACGATGACGGAATTCACGGCGTTCAGCGCGTTCGCCAGAGAACTGGCGCGGCTGATGTTGACGAGTAGCGAGCTGCCGGCTTTGCGCACCGCGCTGCTGCTGCGCCTGCCAGTTCGCGGAGCGGCTGTCGTTGCCGCTCAGCGCATTGGCACGGGGCTGGCTGCTTCGCTGCTGGTGCGCGCGTTGCTGTGCAGGCTGGGAAATCCGTTTCTCTTGTCTTTGCGCGGCGGTCTGGCGGTTTTCTCGCTGCTGCGTAGTGGTCCGCTTCGCCGTTTGCGGTTTGGTGTCATAGCCACGGTAGTTATTGCGCTGAGAAATCTGCTTCAGCTGTTCGGCCGAAGCCTGACGCTGCACATCTTTACTTCCTGGAAGCGCCGTTTGGGGGAACGTTTTGCCCGTGGATTTCTCCATCTGACTAAGGGCAGCCTGACGCTGGCTATCACGATTAACCGGTTTTTGCTGCGTTGAACTGAGCCCTGTAGCTGTGTTAGTGGAGTGGAAGCGCGTGTTGAGCTGGTTAGTCGGGTAGGGCACACCTTCACGATAGGCCGGGTTGTGCTGCCAGGTACGGTTGGCGTCCGTCAGTCGCTGGCCACTGATCTTATTGAAGTTCTCAACGTTAATATTGATGTTGTTATCACCGTTGCGGTTATAGCCGCCGTGATTATCCCAGTCGTCATGATGATGATCCCAGTCATCGTCATCATCCCAGTCGATATTGCTGAAGATGGCATAGGTGGTGGCGACGCCCAGGCTGAAACCTAAACCGTTTACGAAGCTGTTGCCAAACTGCTCCCCGGGTGAGGGGGGGAGGTAGGTGGGCGGATAGGCGGTGTTTGGCCAGGTCCCGTAAACCGTATTGGGGTTGTAGGTGGGGACGTAAACGACCTGCGGATCGGCAGATTCTATTTTGATCACCGTTGGGGCCGGTGCGGGCGTTGTTGCTGCGGTTGTCGTTGCCTCGGTGGTGCTGGTTTTGGCCGATGCCGGTTTTGTCACGGTGGTGACCGTCTGCTGAGGCGTCGATTGTAAGGCGCCGGTCTTCTGTGCCAGCGCGCGCAGGCGTTGAACGGAATCCATCACGTCTTTCGGCTGTGCGAGAAACGCATCACCCAAATTTTGTACCCATGGCGGGTTTTCACCCATCAGGGACATCAGCTGAGGGAACGCGACCAGCGATTTTACGCTGGGATCCCACGGCTGGCTGGCAACGGCCTGAATCGCGGCGTCTCCCTCCATTTTAGGGTTGTCTTTGGACCACTGCGCTGCCTGGATAACGTTAGACGGGTAGGTTGACGCCATTAAAATCTGCGACAGCAGGGCATCCGGGTAGAGCGCGATGGGCGCAACCCATTGATCGATTTGCGCCGCAGTGTAGGTTGGCGCAGCGACAGGGGCGGGCTGGGCTGCGGCAGGCACCGGTGCAGCCGGTTGTTGTGCGACGGTGGCTGGCGCAGCGGGCTCCGTTGCGCGGCCTTTGACAAACATGACGCCTGAGGCGGCAAACAGCCCGGCACTGCACAGAAGGACAAGCAGATGTGGCTTAAAGGGCAACTTCATAAAATGACTCCAACGAGACAAGCGCTGTGCCGTGAGGCGTTACGGTTGGCGTGAGTATTATTCACCCGTCTTTTACTGTTTTGACTTTTATTGGGAAGCGTCTGGTACGTCCGGATAAAGAGTGTGAGTATTTATTACACAATTATATGCGATGCGGGAAAAACCGCAGGGAATTCAGAAGGCCGCTCTTACGAGCGGCCAGCAGCTAGTTGCCGAGGTTGACGACAAACAGCACCGTGATGTCGGAAATATTCCAGCCACCGTGCAGTGCGGTAAGCAGTAAACCGGTCACAACGATCAGCGCAGTGATTCGCATCTCCATTGCGTGCGTTCCTGTACAGGCTACGCGGGTTCCTTCTTCACCGGGAAAGGCAGAACCAGGCAAATGAGTACATTGCCGCGTAGGTTGCGGAACTGCTTCCGGGCCCGGTGACTGGTTGCTACACCAGCGAAGCAGACCGGGGGCAACAGTATTACAGCCGAAATGGCCTGAGAAGAGGTGGAATGCAGTTTCATCCTTTTACATTCGAAACTGGATGGCGGCTCGTAAACACAAAATAGGTGCTTGCGGATCTGCATACTCAGGAGCATTATTCATGCCGAGTGCATTGCCGCAAATCTGCCAGCCCGGTGTGCTACCACCGTAAGGCAACAAATAAACCGCTACCAGGCGGTTTTTTTGTACCCAAAATTCCTCTCGTCTCCCCGCTATACCATGCTTAACGATTCAGCAAATTTTTTAATGTTGCTTTTTTGTAAACGGATTAACACTGTGCAGAAATCCTGCTATGCTGCCCGACGCGGTATCGGGCATTTACCCTACAAACTGCTGTCTCACAGGAGCGTGAAGAGAACGCCCGCCGCATATGACAATGAGAGCGAGGAGAACCGTCGTGCTAGAAGAATACCGTAAGCACGTAGCAGAACGTGCCGCCGAGGGAATTGTACCCAAACCTTTAGATGCAACCCAAATGGCCGCGCTCGTCGAGCTGCTGAAGAACCCGCCTAAGGGCGAAGAAGAATTCCTGTTAGATCTGTTGATCAACCGCGTACCGCCTGGCGTAGATGAAGCTGCCTACGTAAAAGCCGGATTCCTTGCTGCTATCGCCAAGGGCGAAGCCACCTCCCCACTGGTTACTCCTGAAAAAGCCATTGAACTGCTCGGCACCATGCAGGGTGGTTACAACATTCATCCGCTGATTGACGCGCTGGATAACGACAAGCTGGCACCAATTGCTGCTAAAGCGCTCTCTTCCACGCTGCTGATGTTCGATAACTTCTACGACGTAGAAGATAAAGCCAAAGCGGGCAACGTCTATGCGAAGCAGGTGATGCAGTCCTGGGCTGATGCCGAATGGTTCCTGAACCGTCCAGCTCTGGCTGAAAAAATCACGGTGACCGTCTTTAAGGTGACCGGTGAAACCAACACCGACGACCTCTCTCCGGCACCGGACGCGTGGTCTCGCCCGGATATCCCACTGCACGCCCTGGCGATGCTGAAAAACGCCCGTGAAGGCATTGAGCCTGATCAGCCAGGCGCTGTTGGCCCGATCAAACAGATCGAAGCGCTTCAGAAGAAAGGTTTCCCGCTGGCTTATGTCGGTGACGTTGTCGGCACCGGCTCTTCCCGTAAATCCGCCACCAACTCCGTGCTGTGGTTCATGGGCGACGACATTCCGCACGTGCCGAACAAGCGCGGCGGCGGTCTGTGCCTCGGTGGAAAAATTGCGCCAATCTTCTTCAACACCATGGAAGATGCGGGCGCGCTGCCAATTGAAGTGGATGTGAGCAACCTGAACATGGGCGACGTCATTGACGTTTACCCGTATAAAGGCGAAGTGCGCAACCACGAAACCAATGAACTGCTGGCAAGCTTCGAGCTGAAAACCGACGTGCTGATCGACGAAGTGCGTGCCGGTGGCCGTATTCCGCTGATCATCGGCCGCGGCCTGACCACCAAAGCGCGTGAAGCGCTGGGTCTGCCGCACTCCGACGTTTTCCGTCACGCGAAAGATGTGGCCGAAAGCAACCGCGGCTTCTCGCTGGCACAGAAAATGGTCGGTCGCGCGTGCGGCGTAGCCGGTATCCGTCCTGGCGCGTACTGCGAACCAAAGATGACCTCCGTGGGTTCTCAGGACACCACAGGTCCAATGACCCGTGACGAACTGAAAGATCTGGCATGCCTGGGCTTCTCGTCTGACCTGGTGATGCAGTCCTTCTGTCACACGGCGGCGTATCCGAAGCCGGTTGACGTCACCACGCACCACACGCTGCCAGACTTCATCATGAACCGCGGCGGCGTATCTTTGCGTCCGGGAGACGGCGTTATCCACTCCTGGCTGAACCGCATGCTGCTGCCCGATACCGTGGGTACCGGCGGTGACTCCCATACCCGTTTCCCAATTGGTATCTCCTTCCCGGCGGGCTCCGGTCTGGTGGCATTTGCTGCCGCGACCGGCGTAATGCCGCTGGATATGCCGGAATCGGTGCTGGTGCGCTTCAAAGGCAAAATGCAGCCGGGCATCACCCTTCGCGACCTGGTTCACGCGATCCCGCTGTATGCGATTAAACAGGGTCTGCTGACCGTTGAGAAGAAAGGGAAGAAAAACATCTTCTCTGGCCGCATTCTGGAAATTGAAGGTCTGCCGGATCTAAAAGTGGAGCAGGCGTTCGAGCTGACCGATGCCTCCGCCGAGCGTTCTGCGGCGGGCTGTACCATCAAGCTGAACAAAGAGCCGATTATTGAGTATCTGACCTCCAACATCGTGCTGCTGAAGTGGATGATTGCGGAAGGCTACGGCGATCGTCGTACGCTGGAGCGTCGTATTCAGGGCATGGAAAAATGGCTGGCGGATCCGCAGCTGCTGGAAGCTGACGCAGACGCAGAGTACGCGGCGGTGATCGACATCGATCTGGCGGATATCAAAGAGCCAATCCTGTGTGCGCCGAACGATCCGGACGATGCGCGTCTGCTGTCTGACGTGCAGGGTGATAAGATCGATGAAGTGTTCATCGGTTCCTGTATGACCAACATCGGCCACTTCCGTGCTGCCGGTAAACTGCTGGATACTCACAAAGGCCAGCTGCCGACCCGCCTGTGGGTGGCGCCGCCAACCCGTATGGATGCAGCGCAGCTGACCGAAGAGGGTTACTACAGCGTGTTTGGTAAGAGCGGTGCGCGTATCGAAATCCCTGGCTGTTCCCTGTGTATGGGCAACCAGGCGCGCGTGGCTGACGGTGCGACGGTGGTCTCCACCTCAACCCGTAACTTCCCGAACCGTTTAGGTACCGGTGCGAACGTCTACCTGGCCTCTGCGGAGCTGGCGGCGGTTGCGGCGCTGATCGGCAAACTGCCAACGCCGGAAGAGTACCAGACCTTTGTGGCTCAGGTGGATAAGACCGCGGTAGATACCTATCGCTATCTGAACTTCGACCAGCTCTCTCAGTACACCGAGAAGGCCGACGGGGTTATCTTCCAGACGGCGGTATAAAAAACGCCCCCTCACCCCCAGCCCCTCTCCCCAAAGGGGCGAGGGGAATCCAGTTCCCTCTCCCCTTTGGGGAGAGGGTTAGGGTGAGGGGTGATTCTTTTTTTATTTTCATTCCTCCTGCCTCTCCCGCTTTTTTTCTTTCTCTCTGCTGCGATAATTACCCTAATGGCTTTGCAGAGGAAAACGCTATGGATTACGAATTTTTGCGCGATATCACCGGCGTGGTGAAAGTGCGCATGTCGATGGGGCATGAAGCCGTTGGACACTGGTTTAACGAAGAGGTGAAAGAGAATCTCGCGCTGCTGGATGAAGTCGAACAGGCGGCAAATACGGTGAAAGGCAGTGAACGCTCCTGGCAACGTGCCGGGCATGAATACACGCTGTGGATGGATGGCGAAGAGGTCATGGTGCGTGCCAACCAGCTCGAGTTTTCAGGTGACGAGATGGAAGAGGGGATGAGCTACTACGACGAAGAGAGCCTGTCGCTGTGCGGCGTGGAAGACTTCCTGCAGGTAGTGAATGCCTACCGTGAGTTTATGAAACAGAAGTAACTCCCCGAAGCGTCCCTGCTCCGGGCAACACTTACACGGTCGGAATATTGCGGCCGTAGTAGATTTCGCGCATCTCTTTCCAGAGCAGGTCGGTAATGACCTTACGCTCTTCTTCGCTCAAATCTTCCGGCCTGGTGTGGAACATGTAGTGCTTAAGGTCGAACTCTTTAAGCATCATCTTGGTATGGAAGATGTTTTCCTGATACACGTTCACGTCCATCATGTCGTACAGCGATTTCATGTCCTCGGACATGAAGTTCTGGATGGAGTTGATCTCGTGGTCGATGAAGTGCTTCATGCCGTTGATATCGCGTGTAAAACCACGCACGCGATAGTCAATGGTGACGATGTCGGATTCCAGCTGGTGGATTAAATAGTTCAGCGCGTTCAGCGGTGAAATCACGCCGCAGGTCGACACTTCAATATCCGCGCGGAAGGTACACAGCCCGCCTTCGGGGTGGCTTTCCGGGTAGGTGTGAACGCAGATATGGCTTTTATCCAGATGGGCGACGACCACTTCCGGCAGCGGGCCCGGGTGTTCGGTTTTGTCGATAAGCTGCGGGTCGACCGGCTCTTCGCTGACCAGAATGGTCACGCTGGCGCCCTGAGGCTCATAATCCTGTCGGGCGATGTTCAGGATATTGGCACCAATAATCGAGCAGGTTTCTGACAGGATCTCGGTCAGACGGTTGGCGTTGTAGAGTTCATCGATATAGGCGATGTAACCATCGCGTTCTTCCGCTGTTTTGGCATAGCAGATATCGTAAATACAAAAACTCAGGCTTTTGGTCAGGTTGTTAAAGCCATGCAGTTTAAGCTTTTTCAATTAGCTCACCCCCTTAGTGGATAATGCGTCTTGCAGGTACTGCGGTAAAGCAAACGCTGCGGTATGAATAGCCGGATTGTAGTAGCGGCACGTGAGCCCGGCCTGATGGAAGCGGGCCTGGATAATTTCGGTGGAGAGATGACGCAGCACGTCGTTATCCGTCGCCCAGGCAAAGGTCATGATCCCGCCGTAGTACGTCGGAATGGCCGCCTGATAGAAGCTGACGTCGCCGAAATAGGTGCTCAGCTTACGATGGCTGTCGAGGGCTTCATCCTGCTGCAGGAAGCAGACGCCGTTTTGTGCCACAAAAATGCCGCCAGGGTTCAGGCAACGTTTGCAGCCTTCGTAGAACGAAGAGGTAAACAGCGACGCGCCCGGGCCGATAGGGTCGGTACAGTCGGAGATAATCACGTCAAAGGTTTGCGTGGTTTGATTAACGAAGTTAACGCCGTCGTCAATGACCAGCTTGAAGCGCGGATCGTCATAGCTACCGGCATTGTGGTTGGGCAGGTACTGGCGGCAGAAAGAGACCACGCCCGCATCGATTTCCACCATGGTGATGGTTTCAATGGACTGATGGCGGGAAACTTCACGCAGCATTGCGCCGTCGCCGCCGCCGATAATCAGAACATGCTTCGCGTGTCCATGGGCCAGCAGCGGGACGTGGGTCATCATCTCATGATAGATAAACTCATCCCGCTCGGTGGTTTGCACCACACCGTCCAGCGCCATGACGCGGCCAAAGGCGGCGTTTTCGAAGATGATCAGATCCTGGTGATCGGTTTTCTCATGATAGAGCACGTTATCAACGGCAAAGTACTGACCAAACTGGTCATGCAGTGTTTCATGCCACAACGTGTGGTCGGCCATACGCGGACTCCTCCTTTGTTAACATCCGTAACACTCACAAAAAATGAGCGAAACATGATAGCTAACTATAACCGTGGTTGCACGGTTATAGGTTTAACAGGGGGCGTCGGGAAGATTATTTAACGTAGGCGAGCAGGCTGAGTGAATCGCGAGCCAGCGCTTTGCATTTTTTAGCCGTGGGAATGCCAATACCGCTCAAGTCACGGTAGCTGTCTTCACCGAGCGCCTTCATGTCAAAGCTGTCGTAGTTGCTGAGGTCCCACTGGTTTTGCTGGGCAAAAAAGACCAGCGCGCGGCGAATTTGCCCGTTGGGTAAATTCTGGTAGCCACAATCATTTTTCAGGAATACAAAAACCGCCGTTAAATCGGCCATATCTTCCGCTTCATTTTCACTGAGCGCATAGCTGTTCGCACACATTGCCATCAGGCTACCGAACAAAATTGTCCTGAAAAACGTCTTCATTGCTTCTACCACTTCTTCACGGAAAATTAACGTTAGCATACTTGATGCCAGTGCGACGATCTTTATTATTGCCGCCGTGCTTGACCTTCCGGTAAGGGGAGGGTTTATGCTCAAAAGATCGCCGGCTGGAAATAAGGAAATGAACATGCAACGTCGTGATTTTTTAAAGTATTCCGCTGCGCTGGGGGCTGCCAGCGCATTACCACTCTGGAGCCGCGCCGTTTTCGCGGCTGACAGGCCTGCCTTACCCATCCCTGACTTACTGACCGCAGACGCCCGTAGCCGTATTCAGCTCGTTGTTCAGGCCGGTAAAACGACATTCGGCGGGCACAACGCCACCACCTGGGGCTATAACGGCAATTTGCTCGGCCCGGCGCTTCAGTTACGCAAAGGGAAAGCGGTGACGGTGGATATCCACAACACGCTCGCCGAGGAGACGACCCTGCACTGGCACGGGCTGGAAGTGCCGGGCGAGGTGGACGGCGGACCGCAGGGCGTCATCAAGGCCGGTGGTACGCGCAGCGTCACTTTTACGCCGGATCAGCGTGCGGCGACCTGCTGGTTCCATCCGCATCAGCACGGCAAAACGGGCCATCAGGTAGCGATGGGGCTGGCGGGGCTGGTGCTGATTGAAGACGATGAAAGTCGCCTGCTGCGCCTGCCGAAACAGTGGGGCATCGACGACGTGCCGGTGATTGTGCAGGACAAAAAATTTACCGCCGACGGGCAAATTGACTATCAGCTCGACGTAATGAGCGCGGCGGTCGGCTGGTTTGGCGATACGCTACTCACCAACGGTGCCATTTACCCGCAGCACGCGGCCCCGAAGGGCTGGCTGCGCCTGCGCCTGCTTAACGGCTGTAACGCGCGTTCTCTGAATTTTGCCGCCAGCGATAAGCGCCCGCTTTACGTAGTAGCGAGCGACGGCGGCCTGCTGCCGGAGCCGGTGAAGGTGAGCGAGCTGCCGATGCTGATGGGCGAACGCTTCGAAGTGCTGGTGGATATCAGCGACGGCAAGCCGTTTGACCTGGTGACCCTGCCGGTCAGCCAGATGGGGATGGCGGTGGCGCCGTTTGATAAGCCGCATCCGGTGCTGCGCATTCAGCCGCTGCTGATTACCGCCTCCGGTACGCTGCCGGATACCTTAGCCGCGCTGCCAGCACTCCCGTCTCTTGACGGGCTTACGCAGCGCAAACTCCAGCTTTCCATGGACCCGATGCTCGACATGATGGGCATGCAGGCGCTGATGAAGAAGTACGGTAATCAGGCCATGACGGGGATGCACCACGGTCAGATGATGGGCCATATGAATATGGACCACGGCAAAATGGGCGGCATGGGGAACATGAATCACGGCGGTCACGGGTTTGATTTCCACAACGCCAACATGATCAACGGCAAAGCGTTTGATATGAATACGCCGATGTTTGCCGCCACGAAGGGACAGTTTGAGCGCTGGGTGATCTCCGGCGAAGGCGACATGATGCTGCACCCGTTCCATATCCACGGCACGCAGTTCCGCATTCTGTCTGAGAACGGTAAAGCGCCGGAAGCGCATCGAGCAGGCTGGAAAGATACGGTGAGAGTGGAAGGCGGTGTCAGCGAGGTGCTGGTAAAGTTCGACCATGAGGCACCGAAGGAGTTTGCCTATATGGCGCACTGTCATCTGCTAGAGCATGAAGATACGGGGATGATGCTCGGTTTTACCGTATAAAAAAAGCCGGGTGGAGGCTTCGCCTTACCCGGCCTGCATTGCTAAATACGGCAACTTTCGTTGCCGTTTTGCTTTTATTTTGCGTCGTCCGGCAACGCATACGCGACAATATAGTCGCCCATCTTCGTACCAAACGAACCGTGACCACCCGCAGAGATGACAACGTACTGCTTGCCATTCACTTCATAGGTCATCGGCGTTGCCTGTCCACCGGCTGGCAGACGGCCTTGCCACAGTTTCTCACCGTTGGTCATGTTGTACGCGCGCAGGTAGTTATCTGCGGTTGCCGCGATGAACAGCACGTTACCGGCGGTGGAGATTGGGCCACCCAGCATCGGCATACCCATATTGAACGGCACCGGAACCGGCATCGGGAACGGCATGCTGTCCTGTGGCGTACCAATACGTTTTTTCCAGACGATCTGGTTGGTTTTCAGATCCAGACCTGAGATGTAACCCCAGGCCGGCTGTTTACACGGCAGACCAAACGGAGACAGGAACGGATTCAGCGTTACGCCAAACGGTACGCCATACTGTGGCTGGATACCGGCTTCGGTACCGCTGCCTTTCGCGTCTTTCGGCTGCTCCATCGGGTTACCTGGACCGCGAGGGATCAGACGGGAAACGAACGGCAATGCCATTGGGTTAGCGATGGCCACCTGACGGTTCGGATCAACGGAGATACCGCCCCATTCGAACATCCCCAGGTTACCCGGGAAGACCAGCGTGCCCTGCTCAGACGGCGGCGTGAAGATGCCTTCATAGCGCAGTTGATGGAACATTACGCGGCACACCAGCTGGTCAAACATAGTGGCACCCCACATGTCTGCTCCGCTGAGGTCTTTCTTCGGACGGAAGCTCAGGTCAGAGAACGGCTGCGTTTTGGTGACGTAGTCGCCTTTGGCCGCACCCTGCGGGACCGGTTTTTCCGGTGCAGGCACAACCAGCTCGCCGTTACGACGGTCCAGCACGAAGATGTTGCCGGTTTTCGCCGGGGCGTAAATCACCGGCACGGTTTTGCCGTTAACGGTAATGTCCGCCAGCGTCGGCTGGGACGGCATATCCATGTCCCACAGATCGTGGTGAACGGTCTGGTAGCTCCATGCCAGTTTACCGGTCGTCGCATTCAGCGCCAGGATAGAGCTGGCATAACGCTCCTGCTCCGGCGTGCGGTTGCCGCCCCAGATGTCCGGCGTGGTGACGCCCATCGGCAGGTAAACCAGGTCCAGCTTCGCGTCATACGCTGCCGGTGCCCAGGAGTTCGGCGAGTTGAAGGTAAAGGTGTGCTCGTCCGACGGGATCGCGTTTGGATCTTTCGCACCCGGGTCGAAGGCCCACAGCAGTTTACCGGTGTTCACGTCAAAACCACGGATGACGCCGGAGGTTTCGCGCGTGGAGAAGTTATCCGTTACCGAACCGGCAATCACGATGGCTTTATCGGTGATGATTGGCGGTGAAGTTGGTTCATACAGACCCGGCGTGGTGTCCGGCATGTTGGTCTGCAGGTTCAGGATGCCTTTGTTGGCGAAGGTTTCGCACAGCTTGCCCGTTTCGGCATTGATGGCGAACAGACGGCCATCGTTCACCGGCAGCATAATGCGGCGAGGACAGTCGGCAATGACTTCCGGGCTGGCATTATCGGCACGCGCTTCGTGGTAAGAGACGCCACGGCAGGTGATGTGCTGGAACGACGGGTTAGAGTTCAGCTGTGGATCGAAGTGCCATTTCTCTTTACCGGTGGCCGCGTCGAGCGCGAAAAGACGCTGGTGCGCCGTACACAGGTAAAGCATGTCGCCTACTTTAATTGGCGTCACTTCGTTGGTCAGCTCGCCCGGATCGTTCGGCATTTTCAGGTCGCCGGTACGGAATACCCAGGCTTCCTTCAGGTTTTTCACGTTATCGGCGTTGATCTGCTTCAGCGGGGAGTAACGTTGACCTTCCTGGTTACGGCCATACGCTGGCCAGTCGCCGTCCGCCACCTGCGAGATAGCCGCAGCAGGCGTGGATTCCGCGTTCAGCGTACCGTTGATCTCCTGCGGATCGTTAAAGCCGGCCCAGGTCAGAATGCCGCCGCTGATTAACAACGCCACCAGCAGGGCCGCAACCGCACCGCTGGAAGGGACAATCAGGCGACGCCAGACGAACGGCAGGATCAGCCAAATACCGAAGAAGACCAGGATATCGCTGCGAGGCGTCAGTGCCCAGAAGTCGAAACCGACTTCCCAGACGCCCCAGATCATCGTGGCAAGGAGGAGTGCGGCATACAGCCACAGTGCGGATTGTTTTCTACGCCAGAGCAGGACGGTTACGCCAAGCATAACCAGGCCCGCAATCGGGTAGTACCAGGAGCCGCCGATCGCGACCAGCCAGACGCCACCGATTAACAGGTACAAGCCGCAGAAGGCGGCGAATAACGCTGTTAGTGTCACCAGTAGACGCGGCTGTTTAGAGTTTGTTTCAGCCATAGAAAGTGTACTCGTCAGTTTTTGTTAATAATTTGCTAGCAACTAATTATAGGTATTAACAAGTGTGATCGGAATCACAATATTTGCTTTTTATAACTCATACGCCCCGGTTATCCATTTACTGGTATAATGGCGGGCTTGCGTATCAATGCCGGAGATTAATTCATCTGCATTGAGAGATTTTCATTAAAATCATATGGTTAGTAATATGAAACATACTGTTGAAGTGATGATCCCGGAAGCCGAGATCAAAGCGCGTATCGCCGAACTGGGTCGTCAAATCACCGAACATTACAAGGACAGCGGCAGCGAAATGGTGCTGGTCGGTCTGTTGCGTGGCTCTTTCATGTTCATGGCGGACCTGTGCCGTGAAGTGCAGGTGCCACACGAGGTCGATTTTATGACCGCCTCCAGCTACGGCAGCGGCATGTCCACAACCCGTGATGTGAAAATCCTGAAAGATCTGGATGAAGATATTCGTGGCAAAGATGTGCTGATCGTTGAGGACATCATCGACTCCGGCAACACCCTTTCAAAAGTGCGCGAGATCCTGAGCCTGCGCGAGCCAAAATCACTGGCGATTTGTACGCTGCTGGATAAACCGGAGCGTCGTGAAGTGCAGGTGCCGGTTGAGTTCGTGGGCTTCTCCATCCCGGACGAATTCGTGGTGGGTTACGGCATTGACTACGCGCAGCGCTATCGTCATCTGCCGTATGTTGGGAAGGTTGTTATTCTGGACGAGTAATTGCGGGCTGATGCCCCCACTCCAGCCCTCTCCCACAGGGAGAGGGTGAAAACCCCCGGCTTTGTTTATTTATGATTCACATGCTTAAGCTTGAGGTTGGCAATCCCCGAACGGTAACGCTGCTCCAGCGTTTCGCGGTTGGTGGCGGTCACTTCCAGATTGCGCAGCAGGCCATCATGAATACCATACGCCCAGCCGTGGATAGAAACCTTCTGCCCGCGCTTCCACGCCGACTGCATGATGGTTGAATGCCCAAGGTTATACACCTGCTCCATCACGTTCAGCTCGCACAGGGTATCCATGCGGCGCTCCTGCGGCATTTCACCCAGCAGTGAGCTATGTTTGAACCAGATATCGCGGATGTGCAGAAGCCAGTTATCAATTAAACCCAGCTCCGGGTTTTCAACCGCCGCCTGCACGCCGCCGCAGCCGTAGTGGCCGCAAATAATGATGTGCTCGACTTCCAGAACGTCAACGGCATACTGAACCACTGAAAGGCAGTTGAGGTCGGTGTGAATCACCAGGTTGGCGACGTTACGGTGAACAAACAGTTCGCCGGGTTCGAGGCCGGTCAGGCGCTCGGCAGGTACGCGGCTGTCGGAACAACCAATCCAGAGAAAGCGCGGGTTCTGTGCCTGTGCGAGTTTTCCAAAAAATCCGGGGTCTTCCTCCACCAGCATTTTTGACCATAGTGCATTGTTGCTGATGAGTGTATCTATGTTGTTCATGGAGGTTAGCGACCTGTAACCGAGTAATTGCGTTGCGCTACTATAGGGTAACCCGACTTTTAATGAAACCACACAACGTGTGTAAGAACTGAAGGTAAGTTAAATTCATGGCAATTGCACTGGAGCTTGAGCAGCTTAAAAAAACCTATCCGGGTGGCGTTCAGGCGCTACGCGGGATAGATCTAAAAGTAGAGGCCGGGGATTTTTACGCGCTTCTGGGGCCGAATGGAGCGGGGAAATCCACCACCATCGGGATCATCAGCTCGCTGGTGAACAAATCCTCCGGCCGCGTCAGCGTGTTCGGATACGATCTGCAAAAAGATGTGGTCAACGCCAAGCGCCAGCTGGGGCTGGTGCCGCAGGAGTTCAACTTTAACCCGTTTGAGACGGTGCAGCAGATCGTTGTTAACCAGGCGGGGTATTACGGCGTCGAGCGTAAAGAGGCGCTTGAGCGTAGCGAAAAGTACCTGAAACAGCTCGATCTGTGGGAAAAGCGTAACGAACGTGCGCGCATGTTGTCCGGCGGGATGAAGCGCCGCCTGATGATTGCCCGCGCGCTGATGCATGAGCCGAAGCTGCTGATCCTCGATGAACCGACCGCGGGCGTGGATATCGAACTGCGTCGTTCCATGTGGGGCTTCCTGAAGGATCTCAACGACAAAGGCACCACCATCATTCTGACCACCCACTACCTTGAAGAGGCGGAAATGCTGTGCCGCAACATCGGCATTATTCAGCACGGCGAGCTGGTGGAAAACACCTCAATGAAGAACCTGCTCTCTAAGCTGAAATCCGAAACCTTCATTCTCGATTTGGCGGCAAAAAGCGCGCTGCCAAAGCTGGAAGGGTACCAGTATCGCCTGGTGGATACCTCGACGCTGGAAGTGGAAGTGCTGCGCGAGCAGGGGATCAACAGCGTGTTCTCCCAGCTGAGCGCGCAGGGGATTCAGGTTTTAAGCATGCGTAACAAAGCGAACCGACTGGAAGAGCTGTTTGTCTCTCTGGTGCACGATAAACAAGGAGACAAGGCATGACGCATCTTTACTGGGTCGCGCTAAAAAGTATCTGGGCGAAAGAGATTAACCGCTTTATGCGTATCTGGGTGCAAACCCTGGTGCCGCCGGTCATCACCATGACGCTCTATTTCATCATCTTCGGTAACCTGATTGGTTCCCGGATTGGTGAGATGCACGGTTTTACCTATATGCAGTTTATCGTCCCGGGTCTGATCATGATGGCGGTGATCACCAACGCCTACGCGAACGTGGCCTCGTCGTTCTTTAGCGCCAAATTCCAGCGCAACATTGAAGAGTTGCTGGTGGCGCCGGTGCCGACGCACGTCATTATTGCCGGTTACGTGGGTGGCGGCGTGGCGCGTGGTCTGTGCGTGGGGATCCTGGTGACGGCGATTTCGCTGTTCTTCGTGCCGTTCCAGGTGCATTCGTGGCTGTTCGTGGCGCTGACGCTGCTGCTGACGGCAATCCTGTTCTCGCTGGCTGGATTGCTGAACGCGGTGTTTGCTAAGACGTTTGACGACATCAGCCTGATCCCGACCTTCGTGCTGACACCGCTGACCTATCTCGGCGGGGTGTTCTACTCCCTGACGCTGCTGCCACCGTTCTGGCAGGCGCTGTCGCACCTGAACCCGATTGTCTACATGATCAGCGGCTTCCGCTTTGGCTTCCTCGGCATCACCGATGTGCCGCTGTTTACCACGGTGGCGGTGCTGGTGGTGTTTATCATCGCCTTCTACCTGCTGTGCTGGTATTTGATCCAGCGCGGGCGCGGGTTGCGTAGCTAGCCTTCTGCCCGGCGACGTTCTGTTTGCCGGGCACTTTCTTTGACAGTTATCACCGAAAGCTAACCTTCACTCCGCTAAACTACTTGCCTGCTAAGGAGAAAGTTATGCTGGGATGGGTTATCACCTGCCACGATGAACAGGCACAGGAAATACTGGATAAGCTTGAAGCCAGATTTGGTCCGCTGGTGCAATGCCGCGCGGTTAACTACTGGCGCGGGCTAAGCACCAATATGCTCAGCCGGATGATGTGCGATGCCCTGCATGAAACGGACACCGGTAATGGCGTGATATTTCTCACCGACAGGTCAGGGGCGGCACCTTACCGTTCCGCGGCGTTAATGAGCCACAAGCACGATAACTGTGAAGTTATCTCGGGTATCAGCCTGCCTCTACTCGAAGCCATGTATCCACTGCGCGCTACGTTAAGCAGCGCTGAGTTTCGTCACGCCATTGTGGCGCAGGGCGCGCCGGGCGTGAGCAGCCTGTGGCACCAGCAGCAGAAGAACCCGCCTTTCGTTCTGCTTCACGATCTGTATAAGCATTAAACATTGGTATTGATGTCGCTTTTGCTACAATGGCGACTGATTTCCCGTGTCGATTTATATCCTATGTTCATGCGCGTTATCTTTATCCTTTTGCTGCTGGTTTCCGGCGGGGCGTCTGCCAGCCTGTTAAGCCAGCAGAGACTTCCTGCTCAATATATGCAAACGACTGAGGATGCTGCTATCTGGTCTCAGGTGGGTAACTCCGTAGTTAACGTGGGCAATATCCGCGCCGGGCAGATCCTCGCGGTCTTTCCGGCCGCGGCGGATTATTACGAATTTCGCTTCGGGTTCGGCACGGGGTTTATTGATAAAGAGCATCTGGAGAAAGTGCAGGGCAAGCAGCGCGTAGAGGACAGCCTGGGCGACCTGAACAAGCCGCTCAGTAACCAGAACCTCATCACCTGGAAAGATACGCCCGTCTATAACGCGCCCAGCAGCGGAAGCGCGCCCTTTGGCATCCTTAGCGCCAACCTGCGTTATCCCATTCTGAACAAACTTAAAGACCGTCTGAATCAGACCTGGTATCAGATCCGCATCGGCAACCGCCTGGCCTGGATTAGCAGCCTGGATGCGCAGGAAGATAATGGCATTCCGGTTCTGACCTACCACCATATTCTGCGTGATGAAGAGAACACCCGTTTTCGTCATACCTCCACCACCACCAGCGTGCGCGCGTTCAGCAACCAGATGACCTGGCTTCGCGATCAGGGTTACACCACGCTGACGATGTACCAGCTGGAAGGATACGTGCGTAATAAGATGAACCTGCCCGCGAAGGCGGTGGTGATTACCTTTGACGACGGCCTGAAGTCGGTGAGCCGCTACGCGTATCCTGTCTTGAAAGAGTACGGCTTCAACGCGACGGCGTTTATCATTTCCTCGCGTATTAAAGGCCACCCGCAAAAGTGGGACCCGAAATCGCTGCAGTTTATGAGCGTTCAGGAAATTAAGGGCATCCAGGACGTGTTCGACATTCAGTCGCATACTCACTTCCTGCATCGCGTGGACGGGTATAAACATCCGATCTTACTGAGCCGCAGCTATCACGTGATCCTGTTTGATTTTGAGCGTTCTCGCCGCGCGCTGGCGCAGTTCAACCCGCGTGTGCTGTATCTTTCGTATCCGTTTGGCGGCTATGACAATAAAGCGATAAAGGCGGCGAATGATGCCGGTTTTCATCTGGCGGTGACGACGGTGAAAGGGAAGGTGAAGCCGGGGGATAATCCGTTCTTACTGAAACGTCTGTATATCTTAAGAACGGATTCGCTGGAGACCATGTCGCGGCTGATCAGCAATCAGCCGCAGGGGTAGATTATTCGTAAGTGATCTGGAAGGTGATGTTGGAACCAAATGCTCCCACGGTAACCGGGTCGCTACCGATTTTGACCACCTGGGCAGTGAAGGGGGCGTCAACAAAGTAAACTGGATCGCCCGCCATTTCTGAATGCGAAATCAAGGTCTTAAAATCTGCTTTCAGATGAGAGTAGTGGTAGGGTTGTGCCAGTTTTACACCCACCCCTTCTGCAGCAACAACGCCTCCCCCGCCAACCGAGTTCGTGAAATAACTTTTGTCTGCGGTAACGTGCGTGGAAGTCGCTACAGCCCAAACCTGGGTTGTATTTGAACATGTCCCTGAAATTTTAAACTCGACAGGCGTTGTATTGCCATGTTCAACATCTCCTACGAACCAATCACCAAGATCGACAGTAGCAGGTGCACGCATAGCACAGGTTGGCCGGTTTAACGGAATGTTGAATGACATCTGAGACATACTCACATGCGAACGCGGGTGATCGTCCTTCTTGAGTTCATCAGGGTCGCCGACAACAATTTGACCGATTGGTCCGCTGTTTGCGGTCAGGAAATTCTCATCAACTGGCACACCGGTAAACCCGTTTGTCTGCCAAAACTCCATACGAACATGCCAGTTTTTCTCCTGGAGCATGTCATAATCATAACCGACAATACCTGTTCTATAAAATGCGTTCGGGCTTGGAGGAAACCATGCCGTTACGCCATTGCCATCTGGAAAAAACGCCAGCGTGTAGTAAATCCCTGGGATGTTGGTGCGAAACATGGCTTTGCCATCTATTTCCCCTTCCAGCATGGTATTATAGGTTGACTGGTAAACATCTGCGCCATCATCACCGCCTGCGCAGTGCGATCTCAATGTCGGTGTTGTCTCCATAATAATAGTGGTGCTGATCTGTGTTGGGGTGGTTACCGTGCCGACTGGCAAAGGGGTGATGACAGGCTGCGTACCCGGAGACATAATCAATACATCGTCCGTGCCCGCGTAGAATTTACACTCGTAAGCTTGCGTTGCGCCAGAAATACCGAACACCAAAAATGCTAATATATTTAGGTACTTATTCATTAAAAAATCCCTTTATTCGTAACTTACATTCACCAGAACAGAGCTCATTACCATTCCGCTAGTGATGGGGCCTGTGTTCTGATAACGCGCGTAAAATCCATAATCCTTTATATAACTTTCACTGTTTCCGCTGACACCATAAATAACATTAGATGTGCCATCGCTGTTCAATACATTCGTGTTAAACTTGTCAGAGAATATAACGATACCCACATTCTCAGCCGCGCCGGCCGTTGCTTCATTTTTAAATACCTGGTTGTGGTCACTCCAGAAACCATTTTGCGGGGCAAAACTAAATTTCAGTTGATTAATATTCCCGCCGTCTTCACTGCTCGCATAGCAGTTATCAACGTGAATAGTAAAAGGGGTTCCGGCTTCATCATCGGTTGGCGATAAGCGATCGCTTTTATCGCTGTTATAAAACCAGTCTCGTGTGACGGTCGGCAAATAAATCTCTCCGCCATTTTCAACGCTCAACTGGCATGTATTATTAACAATATTTGCTGTCAGGTTTACATCAACACCTGAACTTGCCTGGCTTACGCCAGGCAGAATATAACCAGCCAGACCGATAAGCAACATCAGACCGGGCTGGTGTAAAGTAAACGCTGATAGTTGCATAGTATTTCCTGAATTACGGGTACGCGATAGTGAAGGTGATTGGCGCGGAGACGGCACCAGTACCGACATCAGCGATACTTCTGTCTTTAGCGATAACGATGCGTGAGTTCATTGGGAACTCACCTGCACCCTCAGTAATGGTGACCTCTTGACCTGCCGGAGGACGCTTGCAACTCATCATTACGCCCGTGTCGACCATCCCTGACCAGATTTCGAAGCCTGTCGCTAGTCCTGCAGTATAGGAATCGCCATCAACATTGGGGCCAGAGCAACCACCGCCGGCGCCTGGTGCAGAGGACACCGTGGCCTTCGTCACGCCAGAACAGTTAGTGAAGGTGATTTTGAGCGGCTCGACGCGGGTTTTGTTAACAAGATCCGATTTGTATACATCGCCAAACGCAATTTCTGTAGATGCTGTTCCTGCGCCATTAATCACTTGTGCTGTACATGTGCCCGATACCACTTTTGTTTGAATCGTCAATTCTGCACTACTGGTGCCTGTAATTGCTGCACTGGCCATTCCAGAGAACAGAAGGGCAGAAACGGACAGGGCGATAAGGGTTGATTTAAATTTCATAATGTTGCTCCGTTGTCCTGCGTCAATCACTCGTAGCTAAATTCAAAAGTGGCCACGGCCTGAAAATCACCAATGGTCATACTGTCTGCCTGGGTTTCACGCAGTGTAGCGACTAAAGGCACTTCTTTATTTTGAATTTCCGTTGCGCTCCAGACCAGACGTTCTGCATCCACGGTGGAGTTAATCTTAAAAGGCGCATCCGGTGTGCTGGCTCTGGCAATTTCAACCGCAGAGAAATCTGCGCCACCGTTAGCTTTCGTAATCTGGTTAACGAGCCCGGTAGCTAAATTTCCTGATGCTGTTCCTTTCACCGTGGTTTTTAATGCCGTCAGCGATGATGGGCACTCAACCATCATGATTTTAAACGTTCCATTCGCGGTACCTGCTTTGACATCATCGATACGCACCTGGCCATTGTTGCCCAGGATAAGTGTTTGCTGTGTATCAGAGCCTGTGCCTCCCGCCAGTTTCATATCACAGGTAGTTTCACGGATATTCGCTGTGAAATTCACATTAAGATCCGTGCCTTCGGCAAGTACCGAACTTGATAAAGCCAGCATCGTAATGGCAACGACTGGCAGGCTAGAATGATTTTTTTTCATACTTACTCTCATCTATTTTCCTGAATAATTACATTTGGCACTGTTGATTACTGAGTACCGTTGTAAGTCCTACTTTTTGAGCTTGTGGTGAAACGCTATAATGCACATCACATTGATTGTCCTTATCACTTCCCCAGACAACATGAAGCGTGCCTTCATCTTCGATACCGCGAATATATGCCTGGCCGGCCTGTCCTACGGTACCTACGGATTCATTTTTTTCATTCAGGACGTCAGCACCCAACGGAATAAACCCTTTATCGGTGCGCTGGAGTTCTAAAATATAAGAACGACCTTCATTGGTTTCAAAATCAACCAGTACAACGGAACCGCTTCGCGGGACGGTGATTTCACTAGTGTTTATTATTTCAACGTCAGTTTCGAGAGTGCTGATATCCAGATATACCCGGTTTTCACGATATGCTGACATATACGGTAAAATACCGTAGCCAGAGCCATCAATTTGACTGCTGCCGAAACCAATGCCTGCACCTTTCGCACCACTGGCTTTTACCAGCGCCAGTGCATCGTTGTCACCAATACTTCCAGGTGCAAAGGCGATACCGCCTGAATGCAATACCATTCCGCCGTTATAGGAAGCAGAATATTGTTTGCTGTTATCGTCACCGAATGAAGCTGATAATCCAAGAGGACCATACATACTATTCCATGAACCATAACCACTGAACTGGTTCAGATGGCCGTAATTACCGCTGTTAGTGGCAGCGCTGACAGAATAACTTATTTTATTATCCTGTGTGTTTCCGCTCGCAGAGGTGTTATAGCTTGTGCCACCTTTAAGATCGGAGCGTAAGCCCATATTAATATTAGAGAAACCACCCGAACGTGAACCGTCATGTGAAAATACATTTAACGGAACGCTAAGGCTTAAATACACGCTGTCGTCTTTTTTACCATTCTGATCATAGGTTCGCTGTAATGACAGGCTGTAGCTGCCATACGTGAAACTGTTGTTATATCCAATGTTGTAGTTAGACGTTGACCCGGAGGCGTTCCAGTAATCCTGCCATGTGCCGCTGATATATAGAGAGCCATAACTCTCTTCGCCTGCGTTTAGCGGCTGGTTAAGACTAATTTGTACCTGATTTTTGGTACGCTGGTAGTCATCATAAAGCGCTTCGTTTGAGTCATAGCTACGGTTAGCGTATTTCTGATGCTTAATACTGTCCTGAAGCTGAGCCGCATCGTTAAGGCTTAGATAATCTTCAGTCGAGAATCGATACGCAGCTACGTTAAAAGAGGTATCTGTAGCCTCAATCATTTTACTGTATGTTAAGCGATAACTTTGACCGCTTAATGTATCCAACCCCTCAATCTGCGCACGAGACTGGGTAATATCGACGGCAAAAGCACCAATGCGGGTATTCATCGCCAGACCGATAATTCCGGCATAAAAATCCATATCGGTATACTGCGCACCAACGTAACCCGTGAAGGTATTATTCAGGCCGTAATACAGCGTGCCATAGCCAACTTTAGGTGCTTCAATCAGTGACTTGTCATTTAATTCACCCAACCCGATGTCCCAGCGAGAAGCACCAGGGCGAAGCATTTGAGTCACTGAAGAAAAAGGCACAGTAAAGGAGCGTTTACTGCCATCCGCTTCTTCAATCGTGACCAGCAAATCATTGCCGTATCCCGTGGTACTCAGGTCGTTTATCTCAAACGCGCCAGGAGGGACCGAGGTTTCATAAATTTTATTACCGCTCTGTGTAACGCTCACTTTTGCGTTACTGTTCGCAACACCCCGGATGACCGGCGCGTAGCCTGTTGAGCCCATAGGCAGCATGCGGTCATCACTGTACATACGTGCGCCGCGCAGGCTCATGGAGTCAAACGCTTCACCGCGCGTGTACGAATCGCCCACGACGAATTGTGCACTGAGTGGGGTCACATCACGTTGCAAATAAACATCCTGACTGGAATATTTTGAGCCGCTATCTTTATCCCAGTTGAGGTTGCCGCGTGAACGCAGACGCCAGGGTCCCATATTGAGCCCGTAGCGTAACCCCATATAGGCGCTTTCCGACGTGCTGCCACCATTCTCGCTGTGCCAGGCGTTCATGTCGTAAGAAACCAGCGCGGCAGGAATACCGTTTTCCCAAAGCGAAGGGTCAACAAAGCCTGCAGGGCGTTTCAGTACATAGATCTGTGGGAACGTGAGATCCATCGTCTGCTTCCCGCTGTCATAGTTAGCCGCAGCTCCGGGGTAAGCTTTTTTAATGTCAACACATACTGTGTTGTCGTCTTCCTGCTGTTTATCCAGCGTACTTGTGTCCACACCTGCTTGTGCCAGCAGCAGTTTTGTCAGGCATGCTGTAGCACGGGGAGTTCCGTTATCTTTAAATGTCACCTCGACGGTCGATTTTAATTTACCGTTCAGGTTAATCTTGATTCGATATGTCCCTGGTAACACGGGGTTGCCATGCGCAAAACGGTTAATATCAATATTTCCGCTACCGTTAAGAAGAAACTGATCGTTGAATTCAATAGCTTCTTCATTTTCTGATGCGTCATCTACTGATGCAGTATTTTCTGCAAGGGCGTAGAATGGCAATGCCGCACTAATTGCAAGGCATAAAATAGAATGTCGAAATAACATGATACATCCACTTAATCAGTGCGGATAATATTATCCGCAGCGTTAATGCTATCAATTATAATTTATAAAGGATGTTCGATTCATTTAAGCCCAGCCGTATGATGATCTGTGCCGCCATAATCGTTAATCGTGTCAAACTCCACGCTGCCGCTTACTGCGGAAGACAAGCCTTTGATCACCATCGTCGCATCACTAAACGGTTGAACGGATTGGTGTACGGCGTCATAGGTTTTTTGGCTACTTTTCATTTTCACCGAAGAAACGGATACGTTGTAAGGTGAATTGTTGTGAGCCACGAGTTTGACCGTGTTGCCTTCTTTCATCTGCGTCCAGGTTAACTTCTCGGCCGCATCGCCTGGCGTTCCTTTTAAACCATCAGGACGGTAAAAGAATTTAATTCGTGTTCTGAATGCCAGTTGCAACTGGTTAAGGTTTTCTTTACCGGTTGCTTTAGATTTAGGTGGGATCTCGAGGACGTTGAACCAGAATAAAGATTCACGATCCTGTGGCAATGGTGTACCAGTGTAAGTAATACGTACTGATTGGCCTTTTTTAGGGTCAATTCGTGATACCGGGGGCGTAATGATGAACGGTAACTTAAGTTCTTGTGGGTTTACATCGCTACGGCCATCATCCAGCCATGTCTGAACCAGAAGCGGTTTATTACCATGGTTATCAAGGTTAACCACAACATCTTTTGATGATTGCGGATAGACAATTCGGGTGCCTGAAATAACAATATCTGCACTTGCGTTAAACGCAATAAATAGTGACGAGGCGAGCAGTAAGGATTGAAAACCCTTAACGAATGAAAACGTAGACATTTTTCCACTTCCTTTTGGAATTTTACAAACAATCCCTCGCTGTTAAATGAGGGATTGTTAATTTTAAATTTTACGAATGTCTTATTCGTAAATCATGGTGAAGGCAACCTGCGCCTGCACGGTACCCGCAGATACCGGGTTAGACGCTGCATCCCAACCCTGACCCTGGGTATAGGCTACGCGGTAGTAAAGGTTACCCGCGCCAGTTGCTGCATCGATATCGGCTTTCTGGGTGTTGTTGGTCTGGTCAACTTTAATTTGATCGGTAGCAGTATTACCGTCGTTTGACAGTACCAGGTTAACGTTCTTAGCAGAACCCTCAGCATTGGCTGGTGGAACCAGCAGACCACCTTCAGTGGAAGAGGAACCTGCCCAGGAAGAGAACTGTGCGGAAGCTTTCTTAACGGTTTCAGGATCACAACCTGTCAGCGACAGGGAGAATTTCTTCTCGCCCAGGGTACTAGTGGTACCCAGCGCATTTGCGAAGTCACGTACAAAAACAGTATCCAGCGTAACGTCGAAGTCGTTACCGTTCTGATCGATCTTCTGATCAAGAGAAACCTGGCAGGTATTGTTAGAAACCATACCGTGGAAAGTGATAGTGCCAGTGTCAGAATCTGCTGCTACTGCAGAACCCGCAGCCAGAACCGATGCCATTGCAATTGCCAAGCCATAATTTTTAAAAGTCATCTTAATATCCATATTGGTAGAAACAGTAAACTCAAAAAAGTCTTTTTGAAATTAAATTTCGAGGCGAATTCTAGGAGCTTTTTCTTTTGAAATATACGGGGTACACATGACTTAAACTTAATCTATAATTAAGTTAATTTAATGTTTGGATATTGTGATTGAAGAGAAGGGAAGGGGTTATATTAAATAATAATTTATGGGTGGAGACCCATTCATTAAATAAATAATGAATGGGCGGTATAGCAAAACTATCATGCAACCTGCACAGGAATCGCCTTCGCAGTGCGTTTCATTTCGTTGTCGCCCTCAAAGTAGGCGACTTTAGGCTGCCAGCGACGCGCTTCTTCGTCAGACATCATCACGAAGCTGGCGATAATCACGATATCACCCACGTCAGCGCAGTGTGCTGCCGCGCCGTTGACGGAGATGATTCTGGAGCCGCGCTCGGCGGCAATGGCGTAGGTCGAGAAGCGTTTGCCGTTATTAACGTTCCAGATATCAATCGCTTCGTTTTCAAGGATACCCGCCGCGTCGAGGAAATCCTGGTCAATGGCGCAGGAGCCTTCATAGTGCAGGTCGGCCTGAGTGACTTTCACACGGTGAAGCTTACCTTGCAGCATTTTGCGAATCATTACGTTTACCTTTAATTATCAAGGGTGAAGAACTACACCAGCTCAACGACTTTATTGTCAATCAGGCGTGCCTGGCCGAGCCATGCCGCCACCAGAATCACCGCGCGTTTGCTGGTCTCTGTCAGTTCAAGCAGGGTATCAGCATCGCGGATTTGAATATCGTCAGCGCGGAAGCCTTTGTCGTTCAGCGCCTGCTCTGCAAGGGCGACGATCTCTTCAGCGTTTAGCTCTTTCGCCAGCAGCTGTTCCGCCATGGTGTTCATGACCTTGCTTAAGCCCGGCGCGATCTTGCGCTGGTCAGCGGTCAGGTAGCCGTTGCGGGAGCTGAGCGCCAGACCGTCCTTCGCACGCACAATCGGTACGCCGACGATCTCGATATCGTAACCCATGTCAGCAACCATCTTGCGGATCAGCGCCAGCTGCTGGAAATCTTTCTCGCCAAAGCAGGCAACGTCCGGCTGCACCAGATTGAAGAGCTTGCTGACGATGGTGGAAACGCCGCGGAAGTGGCCAGGGCGGCTTGCGCCTTCCAGCATGGTGGAAATGCCCGGAACGTCAACATACGTTGCCTCTTCCGTACCCTGCGGATACACGTCCGACGGCGCCGGAGAGAAGACAATATCCGCATGGCGTTTTTTGAGCTTCTCGCAATCTTCCTGCAGGGTGCGCGGATAGCGAGCCAGATCGTCGGCGCGGTCAAACTGCATTGGGTTAACGAAAATACTGACCACCACGATATCTGCGCGGGCTTTTGCTTCGTCGACCAGCTTCATATGGCCATCGTGCAGGTTGCCCATGGTCGGGACCAGTGCGATACGTTTACCTTCCTGACGCGCGCGACGAATATGCTGGCGGAGCAGCGGCAGGGTTTCAATGATTAGCACAACGAGACTCCTTAATGGAAACTGTGTTCTTCACCCGGGTAAACACCGGATTCAACGTCGGCAATATACTGCCTGACCGCAGCGCGCATGTCGCCCGCTTCAGTGAGGAAATTTTTGGCAAATTTGGGGATATGCCCGCCGGTAATACCAAAGGCGTCGTGCATCACCAGAATCTGACCGTCGGTGACGTTGCCTGCGCCAATACCAATCACCGGAATGGAGAGCGCGTCGGTGATGCGTTTCGCCAGCTCAACCGGCACGCACTCCAGCACCAGCAGCTGTGCGCCTGCGGCTTCCAGCGCCAGGGCATCGTCAAACAGCGTCTGCGCCGCATCGCCACGGCCCTGCACCTTATACCCGCCAAAGATGTTGACGGATTGCGGCGTCAGCCCCAGGTGGCCGCACACCGGTACGGCGCGATCGGTGAGCTTTTTCACCGTCTCCACCAGCCAGGCACCACCTTCAATTTTGACCATGTTCGCGCCCGCGCGCATCACCGCCGCCGCGTTTTCAAATGCCTGTTCTGGCGTGGCATAGGCCATAAACGGCAGGTCGGAGAGCAGCAGGCAGTTCGGTGCGCCGCGGCGCACGGCGCGGGTATGGTAAGCGATATCCTCAACCGTGACCGGCAGGGTGGAATCATGTCCTTGTACCGTCATCCCTAACGAATCTCCGACCAGCATGACGTTGATACCCTCCTCGGCAAACAGTTTTGCGAAGCTGTAGTCATACGCGGTGATGGTGGCGAAGCGTTTTTTTTCCTGTTTGCATTTTTGCAGTAAGGAGATGGTGGTTGGTTTCATACTGTTTCCTGATAGCCCAAAAGCGAATCTTTGCGCATTCTAACAGTAACATTCGAGGGAACAATGATTTTAGGCAACCGATTAACCACAATTATTTAGCGGCTAATCGGTGGAGGAAAAGGATCACCAGCGAGCGGGTTTTTCCGCGTTGAGGTTGTCCAGAATGGCCCTGAGCGGGATGCCATCCGGGAAGGTGAGATCGGGCGCCACTTCAAAGAGCGGCCAGAGCATAAAGCCGCGGTTTTTCATGTCGTAATGCGGTACGGTGAGGCGTTCCGTATTAATCACCTCATGGCCGAACAGCATAATATCGAGGTCAAGCGTGCGCGGTCCCCAGCGTTCGGCTTTGCGAATGCGGCCCTGCTGCAGCTCGATGCGCTGGGTGTTGTCCAGCAGCGTTTCGGCATCGAGGGAAGTTTCCAGCACCACGGCGGCGTTCAGATAATCAGGCTGATCCTGGGGGCCGAGCGGCGGCGTGCGGTACAGCGAGGAGACCGCCACAATACGGCTTTGCGGGATCTCACCCAGCGCCTGTACGGCAGCGTTAACCTGCTCCAGCGGAGAGGCTAAATTGCTGCCGATGGCGATATACGCGAGGGTCATGCTGTCCCTTCACGACGCGGCGCGCGTTTGCGCGGACGACGATGACGGCGACGCGGTGCAGGCTCTTCATCCAGACCGGTCAGCATATCTTTCTGCTCCGGCGGGGCGGAAACCTGGAATTCAGCCCACCACTGCGCCAGGCGCTGCAGCTCCTGGTTACGTTCGATTTCCGCACGCAGCGACAGCAGGTCAAAGGCGGCGCGGAACTTTGGATGCTCCATCAGCTTCCAGGCGCGTTTACCCTGACGACGGGACATGCGCAGCTGAAGCTGCCAGATATCGCGCACCAGCGTAGTAATGCGTTTCGGAATAGCGAGCGTGCGGCACCCTTCGTCCAGCACGTCGTTTGCGGCCAGCGCGAAGGCATCGTAATAGGCGAGGCCGCTCTCCTGAGTAATTCTTTGAGCCGTTTCCAGTAGCGGGTACCAGAACATTGCCGCAAACAGGAACGCCGGGTTCACGCGCATGTCGTTATGGATGCGGGTATCCGTATTTTTCAGCACCTGCGCAATCATGCGCTCCATTGGGCTATCACCATTTTCGGTGAAGTAGCGGGTAATGGTCGGGAATAGCGGCTGGAAAAGGTTGTATTCGCGCAGCAGAGTGTAGGTTTCAAACCCGTAGCCAGCCTGCAGAAGTTTCAGCGCCTCTTCGAACAGACGGGCAGGCGGCACGTCGTTGATCAGCGTTGCCAGACGCGGGATCGGCTCTGCGGTTTCAGGGCTGATGCGCATGTTCAGCTTGGCGGCAAAACGCACGGCGCGCAGCATACGCACCGGATCTTCGCGGTAGCGCGTTTCCGGTGTGCCGATCAGGCGGATCAGACCCTCTTTCAGGTCCTGCATGCCGCCGACGTAATCGCGCACGGTGAAATCCGCCACGCTGTAATAAAGGCTGTTGATGGTGAAGTCGCGGCGTTGGGCATCTTCTTCGATGGAGCCGAAGATATTGTCGCGCAGCAGCATGCCGTTCTGGCCGCGCTGTGACGTGGTGCGATCGGATGCGCCCGCTTCGTGGTGGCCGCGGAAGGTTGCCACTTCGATAATTTCCGGCCCAAACATCACGTGAGCCAGACGGAAACGGCGGCCAACGAGACGGCAGTTACGGAATAATTTGCGCACCTGCTCAGGCGTGGCGCTGGTCGTCACGTCGAAATCTTTCGGTTTTTTGCCCAGAAGTAAATCACGCACCCCACCGCCAACGAGATAGGCCTCGTAGCCCGCTTTATTCAGACGATAGAGCACCTTGAGGGCATTTTCACTGATATCTTTGCGGGAAATATTGTGCTGCTCACGCGGAATAACCGACATGTGTGGCTGTGCAATAGCATCGTTCGCCATGCTCTCTTCGCGGCTTAGCACTTTACGGCAAAAATTAGCGACTCGGGTAAAAATGGTACACCTCGTAGTGTGTTTTGTTATGAAAAAAGCGGCTAATCATAGCTCAGCGCAACGCATTTGAGAATGCTGGATTTTTGGCACTGCCGTGAGCGTCCAGTTGGCAATGGCTATTTTCAGCAGTTCGTCAATGCGCAGATCCTGCCATTCGTTGGTTACATTCTGGTTGAGAAATCGCAGCGCGTCGATCAAAACAGGACGCGGATCGCCGTCTGGCAGGGCCGGAGCGTGGTTTTGCTTGGAGAGCTTAACGCCCTGCGCGTTGACCGCCAGCGGCAGATGAATGTAATCCGGCGCCGTCCAGCCAAACTGATGATAAAGCGAGATTTGCCGTACGGTCGGTTCGACCAGGTCCGCCCCGCGCACAATTTCCGTGACGCCCTGAAAATGATCGTCGACCACCACTGCCAGGTTATACGCAAACAGACCATCACGACGGTGGATAATAAAATCTTCACATGCCAGACGTTCATCCGCCTGAATCTCACCGGAGAGCCGATCGTGGAAGCGGGTGACGGGCGCACGCTGTAGCAAGCGTACGGCGGCATTTTCCGGGGGAAGATTCATCGTGCGGCAGTGACCGTCATAAACCCCTCCCACGCCCTGAATACGCGCGCGGGTGCAAGTGCAGTTATAGGAGAACCCCTGAGCGCTGAGCCATGCCAGGCGTTCCCGATAAGCCTCATGACGCTGCGACTGCCACAGAACGTCGCCGTCCCAGTGAAGACCGTAATGTTCCAGCTGACGCAGAATGGTGTCTGCAGCACCGGGAACTTCACGCGGAGGATCGATATCTTCGATGCGGACGAGCCATTTGCCCTGGCTGGCGCGAGCCTGCAGGTAGCTGCCGAGCGCGGCAATTAATGAGCCGAAGTGCAATTCACCGGAAGGAGATGGCGCGAAGCGCCCGATATAGTGTGATTCAGACATATCAATAGTAACAAGGCGGGAGAGACTCCCGCCTTTGGAGTGTGTAAACAGCGCTGGTATTAACCGGCCATCTGTTTTTCGCGGATTTCGGCCAGCGTTTTACAGTCGATGCACAGATCGGCGGTTGGACGCGCTTCCAGGCGACGAATACCAATTTCAACACCGCAGGATTCGCAGTAGCCAAAATCTTCGTCTTCGACTTTTTTCAGCGTTTTCTCGATCTTTTTGATCAGTTTGCGTTCGCGGTCACGGTTACGCAGTTCGAGGCTGAACTCTTCTTCCTGAGCGGCACGGTCGACCGGATCCGGGAAGTTAGCAGCTTCATCCTGCATATGAGTAACGGTGCGATCGACTTCATCCCTGAGTTGATTACGCCATGCTTCAAGAATACGCTTGAAGTGCGACAGCTGGGCTTCGTTCATATACTCTTCGCCCGGCTTCTCTTGATACGGCTCCACCCCAGCGATGGCGAGAATACTCAGGGACGATGTTTTACGGTTTTGCCCTTCTTGCATGTTGCTTCTCCTTAACACGCACTATCGATCCCCGTGTTGGGGGAAAAATCAGGTCGCTATAAATAGCAGATGCTTTTCCGTATGGCAATTATCTAAACGTAACACTTGACAAGCCTGTGAGGAAAAGCGTATTTGCGCACGCGGCCAGAACACTTATTCATCAATCGTCTAATCCCTTATAAGACAATGGGAAGAGAGGATCTCAGAGTCATATTATCGGCAGAAAGTTCCGCTTTATAAGCTAAAACCTCTACCCCCTGCTTTTGTGCCTCATTCAACAGTTGTGCGTATTTAGGATCGATATGGCGGGCAGGGGAAAACCGTACAATCGCTGAGTGCAATACCGCAAACAGCAATACGGCGCGTTTGCCCGCCGCCGCAACACTCATCAGCTCCCGCAGATGCTTCTGCCCGCGTAGCGTTACCGCATCCGGAAAGAAGCCATTTTCCTGTTCCGCTAACGTTACTGATTTTACTTCAATATAGCACTCAGGGCGGTCTTCCGCCTGTAACATGAAGTCAATTCTGCTGCCTTCATCGCCATATTTCACTTCGCTTTTATGCGTACCGTAACCCACCAGTTCGGGAATAGTGCCATGAGTCAGTGCTTCCTTAACCAGCTGATTTGCGCGCAGAGTGTTAACACAAATAAATGCCCCGTTTTGCGTCTCGGTCATTTCCCAGGTATGGGGATATTTACGTTTAGTATTTTCTGAAGTGGAATACCACACCGTGTCACCCGGCGTGGCGCAGCCGGTCATGGCGCCGGTGTTGGGGCAGTGCAGAGTAAGCGCTTCGCCTTCTGGCGTCACCACGTCCGCGAGGAAGCGTTTGTAGCGTTGGATCAGCGTGGCAGATTGTAGTGCAGGGCTAAACTTCATCAGGATTCCTTGTGGTGTCGCCCAGCGTCCAGCGCTGTAGCGGCTTGTAACGGGTGCGTCCCTGTGCAAAGACGGATTCGTAAAGCGCGAATTCATTGACCGGAATAGCCCAGTGAAAACCCGGCGGCGGAATGGCAACGGCCTGACCCGCATCGCGCAGCAACGTGATATGCGGATGAAACGGCTGTGGGCTCTGATAACAGCCGCTGCGCGCTGCCTGCGCGCGCAGCATATTCGCCAGCTGTAATAAGCCGCGCGGCGGCTGGCGCGTCCCCATCCAGACCACGCGCGAACGCAGCCACTGACCCGCATCGTCAAGGTGCAGCGTAAACGGTGGCTGAGAAATTCGCCCGGCCATGGCGGCTAACGCCCGCTGTTTTTCGGCACTGACGTCGCCCAAAAAGGCCAGCGTCAGGTGCAGGTTTGCCGCCGCTACAGGGCGGCCAGCTTCCGGCGGGAAGTGTTCAGCGCGCCAGCGTACAATTTGACGCTGTATTGGAGTGGGCAACTCAATGGCAAAAAACAGCCGTTTCGACTCAGACATACGGGGGACTCGGTAATGATATGCGCCGATGCTACAATGTACGCCGACTAATGTTAACCCTCTGGAGCTGTTAGTGTCCTCATTGCCGGTCGCCGTCGTCCTTCCTGAGCTTCTCGCTGCCTTACAACATGCCCCACAGGTGCTGCTTAACGCGCCCACGGGGGCGGGTAAATCCACCTGGCTGACGATTCAGCTTCTGAAAGACGGGAATATCAGCGGGAAAATTATCCTGCTGGAGCCGCGCAGGCTGGCCGCGCGCAACGTAGCGCAACGCCTGGCGGAACTGTTGAACGAAAAACCGGGCGAGACGGTGGGCTACCGGATGCGCGCCGAAACCTGCATCGGCCCGTCCACGCGTCTTGAGGTGGTCACCGAGGGCATTCTCACCCGCATGCTGCAAAACGACCCGGAGCTGACCGGCGTCGGGCTGGTGATCCTGGATGAATTCCACGAGCGCAGCCTGCAGGCCGATCTGGCTCTCGCGCTGTTGCTCGACGTTCAGCAGGGGCTGCGCGACGATCTGCGGCTGCTGATTATGTCGGCGACGCTGGATAACGAGCGGCTACGACAGGCATTACCCGATGCGCCGGTCATCAGCTCAGAAGGGCGGGCATTTCCTGTTGAGCGGCGCTATCAGCCGCTTCCTGCTCATCAGCGCTTTGATGAAGCGGTGGCCATCGCCACCGCCGAATTGCTTCGCCAGGAGCCCGGCTCGCTGCTGCTGTTTTTGCCCGGCGTGGGGGAGATTCAGCGCGTACAGGAGCAGCTTTCTACCCGCGTAGGCGGCGATGTGCTGCTTTGCCCGCTCTACGGCGCGTTGTCGCTACAGGATCAGCGTAAAGCCATCCTTCCAGCCCCGGTGGGGCAGCGCAAGGTGGTGCTGGCGACCAATATCGCCGAAACCAGTTTAACCATCGAAGGCATTCGCCTGGTGGTGGATAGCGCGCAGGAGAGGGTGGCAAGCTTTGACCCGCGCACCGGGCTGACTAAACTGCTTACCCAGCGCATTAGTCAGGCATCGATGGTGCAGCGCGCGGGCCGTGCGGGGCGTCTTGAGCCGGGTATTTGCCTGCATCTAATCAGCGCGGAGCAGGCTGAACGTGCGGCTATGCAAAGCACGCCTGAGATTTTACAAAGCGATCTCTCAGGGCTGGTGATGGATCTGCTGCAGTGGGGCTGCCCGAGTCCTGAACAGCTCACCTGGCTTAATCCTCCGCCTGCCGTGAACCTCGCTGCTGCGCGCACCTTGCTGAGCCAGCTTGGCGCGCTGGAAGGCGAGCGTCTGACGGCGCGCGGTCAGAAAATGGCGGCGCTGGGCAACGATCCGCGGCTGGCGGCGATGCTGGTGGCCGCGCAGGGCGAAGATGAAATTGCCACGGCGGCAAAACTGGCGGCTATTCTTGAGGAGCCGCCTCGCGGTGGCAGCAGCGATCTGGGGCAGGCGTTTTCGCGCAATCAGGGGAACTGGCAGCAGCGGGCGCAGCAGCTGTGCAAACGCCTGAATTGCCGGGGCGGTTCACCTGCTAGCGATAAGATTACCTCCCTGCTGGCGCTGGCCTTCCCGGACAGGATTGCACGCCGTCGCGGGCTGGATGGACGCTATCAGCTGGCAAACGGCATGGGCGCGATGCTGGACAGCGACGATGCGCTGACGCGACATGAATGGCTGATCGCGCCGCTTTTATTGCAGGGGAGCCACTCCCCGGATGCGCGTATTTTGCAGGCGATTGCCGTGGACATAGACGCTCTGACGCGCGACTGCCCGCAGCTGCTTCAGCAATCGGACATCGTGGAGTGGGATGATGCGCAGGGCACGCTGAAGGCGTTTCGGCGCAGCCAGATTGGCAAACTGACGCTCGGCACAAAGCCGCTGGCGAAGCCGTCGGAAGAAGAGTTGCACCAGGCGATGCTCAACGGCATCCGGGAAAAGGGGCTGGGCGTCCTGAACTGGACGCCGGAGGCTGAACAGTATCGCATTCGCCTGCATTGTGCCGCGAAGTGGCTACCGGAATATAGCTGGCCCGCAGTGGATGATGAGACGCTACTCGCGACGCTTGAGCAGTGGCTGCTGCCGGAAATGCGCGGCGTGCACTCTCTGCGCGCCCTTAAAGCACTTGATGTTAAGACCGCGTTACAGAATTTACTGGACTGGTCATTACGTCAACGTCTGGATAGTGAGCTTCCTGGGCATTACACTGTGCCCACCGGAAGCCGGATTGCCATTCGTTATCATGAGGATAATCCTCCGGCGCTGGCAGTGCGGATGCAGGAGATGTTTGGTGAGGCCACCACGCCGTCTATTGCGGAAGGGCGCGTTTCTCTGGTGCTTGAACTATTGTCTCCGGCGCACCGCCCGTTGCAGATCACCCGCGATCTGGGGGCTTTCTGGGCGGGGAGCTACCGTGAAGTGCAGAAAGAGATGAAGGGGCGCTACCCCAAACACGTCTGGCCGGACGATCCGGCGAATACGGCACCGACGCGGCGCACGAAGAAATATTCGTGAGTCAGGAGAAAGAGGAGAGTGCGGCCTGATGCCCTCACCCCGGCCCTCTCTCACAGGGAGAGGGAGAAAACTAATTTTGAGAGATTTCTTCTTTCACAGGCCAGTGGAAGAAATGAGAATCGGGCCTTTGCGCCTGAACGTTGCGGAGAAAAAGCATGGCGGGGAATGACCGCGAGCCAATTGGGCGTAAGGGAAAACCAACGCGTCCGGCCAAAGAAAAGGTGAGCCGTCGTCGCCTCAGAGATGAGGACTATGACGATGACTATGAAGACGATTATGAGGATGAAGAACCGATGCCGCGTAAAGGAAAAGGCAAAGGGCGTAAGCCTCGGGGCAAGCGCGGCTGGTTCTGGCTGCTGCTGAAGCTGTTCATTGTTTTTGTTGTGCTGATGGCGATTTACGGCGTCTATCTGGATCAGAAGATCCGCAGCCGTATCGACGGTAAAGTCTGGCAATTGCCTGCGGCAGTGTATGGTCGCATGGTGAACCTTGAGCCTGACATGTCGATCAGTAAGAACGAGATGGTAAAACTGCTGGAGGCCACCCAGTATCGTCAGGTATCTAAAATGACCCGACCTGGCGAATTTACCGTGCAGGCGAAAAGCATTGAGATGATCCGCCGTCCGTTCGACTTCCCGGACAGCAAAGAGGGGCAGGTGCGCGCGCGTCTGACCTTTGACGGCGATCGCCTGGAAACCATTGAGAACATGGATAACGACCGCCAGTTCGGTTTCTTCCGTCTCGATCCGCGCCTGATCACCATGCTGTCGTCCGCAAACGGCGAACAGCGCCTGTTCGTGGCGCGTAACGGCTTCCCGGACCTGCTGGTGGACACGCTGCTGGCAACCGAAGACCGTCACTTCTACGAGCACGACGGTATCAGCCTCTACTCCATTGGCCGTGCGGTGCTGGCCAACCTGACGGCGGGCCGTACAGTACAGGGAGCGAGTACGCTGACCCAGCAGCTGGTGAAGAACCTGTTCCTCTCCAGCGAGCGCTCATACTGGCGTAAAGCCAACGAAGCGTACATGGCCGTGCTGATGGATGCACGCTACAGCAAGGATCGTATCCTTGAGCTGTACATGAACGAGGTGTATCTCGGTCAGAGCGGCGATAACGAGATCCGCGGCTTCCCGCTGGCGAGCCTGTACTACTTTGGCCGTCCTGTTGAAGAGCTGAGCCTTGACCAGCAGGCGCTGCTGGTGGGCATGGTAAAAGGGGCGTCCATTTATAACCCGTGGCGTAACCCGAAACTGGCGCTGGAGCGTCGTAACCTGGTACTGCGTCTGCTGCAACAGCAGCAGGTCATCGACCAGGAGCTGTACGACATGCTGAGCGCGCGTCCGCTGGGCGTTCAGCCGCGCGGTGGGGTGATCTCTCCGCAGCCTGCGTTTATGCAGATGGTGCGTCAGGAGCTGCAAAGCAAGCTCGGTGATAAGGTCAAAGATCTTTCCGGCGTGAAGATCTTCACCACCTTTGACTCCGTGGCGCAGGATGCGGCAGAAAAAGCGGCTGTGGAAGGTATTCCGGCGCTGAAGAAGCAGCGTAAGCTGAGCGATCTCGAAACCGCGATGGTGGTGGTTGACCGTAATACCGGCGAAGTGCGCGCGATGGTCGGCGGCGCCGAGCCGCAGTATGCGGGCTATAACCGTGCGATGCAGGCGCGTCGTTCGATTGGTTCTCTGGCAAAACCAGCGACCTATCTCACCGCGCTGAGCCAGCCGAACCTCTATCGACTGAACACCTGGATTGCCGATGCGCCAATCTCCCTGCGCCAGCCTAACGGCCAGGTCTGGTCACCTCAGAACGATGACAAACAGTTCAGCGGCCAGGTGATGCTGGTGGATGCGTTGACCCGCTCCATGAACGTACCAACGGTTAACCTCGGTATGGCGCTGGGTCTGCCAGCGATTGTCGACACCTGGCAGAAACTCGGCGTTGCGAAAGATCAGCTGCATCCGGTGCCGGCGATGATTCTTGGGGCGCTTAACCTGACGCCGATCGAAGTGGCGCAGGCGTTCCAGACCATTGCCAGCGGCGGTAACCGCGCTCCGCTCTCGGCGCTGCGTTCGGTGATTGCCGAAGATGGCTCCGTGCTGTATCAAAGCTTCCCGCAGGCGGAACGTGCCGTTCCTGCGCAGGCGGCTTATATGACGTTGTGGACGATGCAGCAGGTTGTGCAGCGTGGTACCGGGCGTCAGCTGGGGGCGAAGTATCCGGGTCTGCACCTGGCGGGTAAAACCGGGACCACCAATAACAACGTCGATACCTGGTTTGCCGGTATTGATGGCCGTGAAGTGGTGATCACCTGGGTAGGCCGTGATAACAACCAGCCGACCAAACTGTACGGGGCGAGCGGGGCGATGTCGATTTACCAGCGCTATCTGGCGAATCAGTCTCCTGTGCCGCTGAATCTGGTTGCGCCGGAAGATATCGTGGATATGGGCGTGGATGGTTCCGGTAACTTTGTCTGCGGCGGCGGGATGCGTACTCTGCCTGTCTGGACGACCAACCCGGACTCGCTGTGCCAGCAGAGCCAGCCTGAACAGCCAACGGGCAACCCGTTCGATCAATCCTCTCAGCAGCAGCCGCAGCAACAACAGCCGCAGCAGCAGAATGAGAAGAAAGACAGCGATGGCGTCGCTGGCTGGATCAAGGATATGTTTGGTGGGAACTAATTAATTCCCTGAAAAAAAAGCCGCTTTAATATAAAGCGGCTTTTTTTTATCTTTTACATTCTGCAATTTTTAAAAAAATTAAACATCTAATTTAGAATTTTTAAGCTCGCACTTTTTTATCTAAAACATGCAGTTGGAATCATCTGCGTGTTACGTGACATTATCCTCTCTGGACATAATGAAGAATAATCTGATGTAATCGCCTCAAGAAATTCACTGGCTCAAAGGATATTCCTATTTAGTCAGTCATGTGTAACATGCTGGATAACATTTCGACTCAAAATATTTGTAGTGCGAATGGATGCCTCAATTGTCAAATATAAGGATATTTTTCATGAACAAACAAATTTTTTCTACATTATTAGCCGGAAGCATTATGGCTGCGCTGTCTCTGCCTGTATTTGCATCCAATGATTCCGGTACGGTGAATTTCGCCGGGAAAATTGTTGCCGATACCTGCGAAATTAACGTTGATGGCTCAGGAACGAACGCCTCCACCGTTACGTTTGCGGATACCTATCCTTCAGACTTTGGCGCTGATGGTACGGTGGGTACCTCCAAAGCGTTTAAAATTGAAGTGAAAAAATGTGATCCACTGGTTGCAAAACTGAACCTCAAGTTCAGCGGTACAACGACAGACGCCGCCTACAAACGTTTGAAAAACGATCTCTCCGGCGCAGGCAATGCAACCAACGTTGGCATCATCGTCAGCAATGATAATGGCTCTAAAGGCGATGTGGTCTTCGATGGCTCAGTACCGGATTCAGGTACCGATGTGAATAACGACGCGACGGGGGCAACGGCTTCTGTCTTTAACTACACCGCGAAAGTGATTCAGGTGGGTGATACCGCGCCAACCGCGGGTCATTACTCCTCCTCTGCAACATTCGAGGTTGTCTATCGCTAAGCAATTACGGGCAGCCTGAACGGCTGCCTTCTGGAACGTTGTATGAAGACTTTATTTAAATTGTTATGTGGTTGTTTAATTATTTCTTGCTGTTCAGTACAGGCAAGCGTTGTGCTCGGTGGTACGAGAATTATTTATCCATCGAATAAGTCTGAAGTTCAGATAGCACTTAAAAATAAAGATCCTCATACACGTTATCTGGTGCAGAGCTGGGTTAGTTATCCCAATGACGCAAAAGCGCCTTTCATTATTACGCCACCCGTTTACAAATTGCAGGAAAATCGTCAAACGCTTTTGCACGTTATTTTCACCGGCGATAAAAACAGTCTGCCAGCGGACCGCGAATCACTGTTTCTGGCGAACGTTAAATCCGTATCGGCACTCTCGCCTGAGCTGAAAGAGAAAAACACGCTGCAGTTTGCAATGAAAACGCGTCTGAAACTTTTCTGGCGCCCCGCTCAGTTGAAAGAAACCGATGCTCTGAGTGCCTATGAAAAAATAACGTTCAACCGTCAGGGTGACACGCTAATCGCAAAAAACCCGACACCGTTTTATGTCTCGTTTGGCGAACTGGCCGTTGGCGGGAAAAGCGTGCCGGTGAAAGAGACCAAAACCACGCCTGGTGCCATTTCTATGATGGTTGCCCCCTTCAGCGAACAGCGTTTCGCGTTACCCGCATCAGCAAAGGGCGCGGTGACCTGGACGGCAATCAATGATTTCGGTGGGCAGACCCCGCAACGCAAGCAGGCTCTTTAAATAATCATGTTGGTATGTTATGTCGTCATCTCTGCTTCGCAAACAGGTACTGTCCGGGATCGCGCTGGCGCTGCTCGCCGCGATCCCGCCTGCAAGTGGCGATGACGAATTCAACCTGCGGATCCTTGAGCTGGATACGCCTCTCGAAAATACCTCCACGCTCGAAAACTTCATCAAGGATAACGGGTTACTTGCAGGAAGCTACCTCACGACCATTATGTGGGATCGCGACATTCTGGATAAACGTAGCGTTTCCTACGTGCTGTCTGACGATAAACAGCGCCTGCTGCCGGAGCTGACGAAAGCCGATCTGCGTGATTACGGCGTAAAAGTCGACACGATCCCGGATTTAAAAGATCTGGATGACGGTGCTTACGTCCGCGATATCTCCCATTTCATCGAAAATGCCCGTTACGAATACAATCAGGACAACCAGACCCTGAAGCTGGTTATCCCGCAGGCGTATCGCGATCGCGCTGCCGCTGGCGCCATTCCGGCAAAATTCTGGGATGACGGGGCACCTGCTGCCTGGACAAGCTATCAGTTAAGCGGGTCGCAACAGCACTATAGCGCGGGCAAAACAGCTTCGACCTGGCTTGGCCTGGAATCTGGCCTCAATCTGGGGGCGTGGCGACTGCGGAATAACAGCACGTGGAGCGACGCTTCCGGCTGGGAAGCCATCGCCAGCACGTTACAACGTGACATCAAATTACTGAAAAGCCAGCTTGAGATGGGCCAGACGTATACCAATGGTGAGCTTTTTGACAGCATCCAGATGACCGGTGTGAAGCTGGAAACGGATACCTCTATGCTGCCCGTAAGCCAGCAAGGTTTTGCGCCTGTGGTGCGTGGGATCGCCAATAGCGATGCCAAAGTTACCATCAAGCAAAATGGCTACATTATCTATCAAACTAACGTCTCGCCGGGGCCTTTTGAGATCCGTGACTTAAGTCAGGTGACCTCCGGCGCGGATCTGGAAGTCACCGTCGAAGAGGCGGATGGCAGCGAGCACAGCTTTATACAGGCCAGCGCATCGGTGCCGGTGCTACAGCGGGAAGGCGGCTTTAAGTATTCGCTGGCCGCAGGGCGCTATCGCGGTAATGAAGGGGAAGACGAACCGACCTTTGCGCAAGGCACGGCTATCTATGGCCTGCCTTACGGCGTCACGGCGTATACCGGCGCGCTGGGTGCATCACTGTATCACGCACTGCTGCTGGGGCTCGGTGCCGATCTGGGGCATTTCGGCTCTGCCTCTGTTGATCTCACGGCCGCGCGTACCGCCTTTGATGACGGGCGTGACGATGCCAGCGGTTTATCCTGGCGGGCGCAGTATTCAAAAGATATTCCCGATACGGATACCACCGTCACGCTTGCCAGCTATCGCTACTCCACATCGGGGTTTTATACCTTTCAGGAAGCTATCGATCAACGTGATAGCGAGATCGATGACGGCATTTATACCTACCGCAGAACTAATAACCGCCGTAGCCGCATGCAGCTCAACCTTTCCCAGCGGGTTTCTGACTGGGGCTCGGCCTATCTCAACGGCTATCAGCAAGACTACTGGGATATGGACGGCCATGAGCGAAGCGTCAGCGCGGGGTTTAGCTCCAGCTGGCGCGACATCACCTGGTCGATAAGTTACAACCTGACCCGCACGCCAGATGCCGATACGGACCGGCAAATGGCGTTAACGGTCAACATTCCGTTATCAAAGTGGCTGCCGGATTCATGGGCAACCTACAGCGCCAATACCGCCAGCGGCGGTTTTGTCTCGCATCAGGTTGGTCTCGGCGGTACCGCTCTCGAGGACAACAAGCTGAGCTATAACCTCCAGCAGACCTATGCCAACCAGGATACGGGCTACGGCGGCAGCCTGTCAGGCCGTTATCGTGGATCTTCCGGTGAAGTGGGGATGGGGTACAGCTACGGTGGCGATAATCGACAGTGGAACTACAGCGCTCAGGGGTCAATCGTTGCCCACAAGCATGGCGTGACGCTGGGGCAACCCGTGCGCGACGCATTTGCCATCGTGCACATTAAAGATGGCGATAACGTCAAAGTACAAAACGGGCGCGGCATTTCTACCGACCGCTTTGGTAACGCGATTGTTCCCTCCCTGACCGCCTACCGGCATAACGTCATTACGGTCAATACCCAGGATCGGGAAGATATTGATATCGACGCGGCAACGATGGATCTCGTGCCGACGAAAGGCGCTGCGCTACACGCCACCTTCGATGCGCGTGTGGGACGACGCGCGCTGGTGACGCTGCTTTACGCGGGTAAGCCCGTGCCGTTTGGCGCCGTGGTGGCGCTGGATAACACCACGGCAATAGTGGGTGATGACGGCGAGGTTTACCTGACGGGGCTGTCCGGCAAAACCACGTTTAGCGTGCAGTGGGGGGAAGCGCGTGATCGGCAGTGTCAGGGGACGCTGGATATTCCTTCACAGAGCACTGCCGGGATCGTCAAAGCAACGGTCACCTGTGATTAACAGAGGTATTTCATGAAACTACGCCGTACGGTTAAAACATTTCTTTCACCACTGCTGCTCGTGCTGGCGGGGACCTTTTTCCATACAGCCCGTGCAGAATGTACCTTTAACGGCAGTTCTGACGTGGATGCCGTGGTAACGTTTCAACTTCCTCCGGTGATTGTTGTTCAACCCGATACGCCCGTCGGCACCGTGATTTATGATGGTAGCGTCGAGAGTAAAGAAGTAACGGTGGAGTGCAGCGGTGATGCGCAAATTCGGCGCGGATACCTCTATCTGTCTGATAGCGATGCGCGCGAAGATGTCATGTCGGGAGTTTATCAAACCAACGTGCCGGGTATTGGCATTCGCGCGGCTTCGTCGAACGAGCAGTTCCCCAATTACAATGAGGAAAATATACTCAGGCCGATGCACTATCTGGGATCGACCCACGGCTCTTCGCAAAATACATCTGTATTTCGTGCTGCCGCACAGCTGGTGGTGACGGGCGATATTCAGGAAGGGTATCTCGATACCTCGCGTTTAACCTCAATGGATATTCTGGGCAACGCGGTGATCGGTGAAATGCGGTTTTCCCCTACCAGCGTTCACATTACGAACAACACCTGTAATCTGGTCGACAGGAACATCTATGTGCCGCTGAAAACGGTCAATACGCAGGACTTTACCGGGCAATACTCGGATATTCTTACTGACGACAGCTTTAAGATTGAAATCACCGACTGTGCGGCGGGAACAAAGGTCGATTATCAGTTCACCAGCGCGGGCTCGACGGGGGTCATGAACGGCACTATTTTGCGCATCGCTTCCGGAGACTCTGCCGCTGATGGCGTCGGTATTCAGATCCTCGACCAGAATAATACCGTGCTGCAGTTTGATCAGAACTACACGGCGATAACCAGCACGCAGGACAAGGTTCCTGTCGAAATCCCCCTCAGGGCCCGCTACATCAAGACGGGGGAGGTTAAAGCCGGCAAAGTCGATTCTGTCGCGACGTTCGAGGTCTTTTACCGCTAATCCATCCTGCCCGCTCTGGCGGGCTTTAACGATCATTTCACTAACCTCATTAACCCCCTGTTTTCATCTGGTTAATTCTTAAACCCTTAAATCTTGTAGGGCCGCTTATTGCTTGCTATGCAACCAGCGTTTCGCATATTATTCTGGCGCTCATAATAATAATTCTCGTTTACGTTATCATTAACCTTTCCATCAGAGATACAACATGGCGCTTTTCAATACTGCTCAGCCAATTAACACGTCGCTGCGTAAAGTCGCGGTCGTCGTAGCCACAGCGGTTGCCGGCATGTCTGCTAATGCTCACGCGGCCGAAACCCCGAAAAAAGAAGACACCATTACGGTCACCGCAGCGCCCGCTGCCCAGGAAAGTGCCTGGGGGCCTGCTGCGACTATCGCTGCGAGGCAGTCCGCCACCGGCACGAAAACAGACACGCCAATCCAGAAGGTTCCGCAGTCTATTTCTGTGGTGACGGCCGAAGAGATGGCGCTGCACCAGCCGCGTTCGGTGAAAGAAGCCCTGAGCTACACGCCGGGCGTTGCGGTAGGCACGCGCGGTGCGTCCAACACCTATGATTATCTGGTTATTCGTGGTTTTGCGGCCGATGGTCAGACGCAAAACAACTACCTCGACGGCATGAAAATGCAGGGGAACTTCTACAATGACGCGGTAATTGACCCGTACATGCTGGAGCGCGCCGAAATAATGCGTGGCCCGGTTTCCGTTCTGTACGGAAAAAGCAGCCCAGGCGGTTTGCTGAACATGGTCAGTAAGCGCCCAACGACCGAGCCGTTGAAAGAGATCCAGTTCAAAGCGGGTACGGACAGCCTGTTCCAGACCGGCTTTGACTTTAGCGATGCGATCGATGATGACGGCGTTTACTCATACCGTCTGACGGGCGTTGCGCGTTCGAACAATTCCCAGCAGGAGGGGAAGGGCGAACAGCGTTACGCCATCGCACCGTCGTTCTCCTGGCGTCCGGATGATAAAACGACCTTCACGTTCCTCTCTTACTTCCAGAATGAGCCTGAAACGGGCTACTACGGCTGGCTGCCAAAAGAGGGGACGGTCAATCCGCTGCCAAACGGCGATCGTCTGCCGACTGACTTCAACGAAGGCGCGAAGAACAACACCTATTCCCGTAACCAGAAAATGGTGGGATACAGCTTCGACCACGAATTCAACGATACCTTCACCGTGCGTCAGAATCTGCGTTTTGCCGAGAACAAAACCTCGCAAAACAGCGTATACGGTTACGGCGTTTGCACCGATCCGGCGAACAGCGGCAACAAGCAGTGCGCAGCTTTAGCCCCTGCAGACAAAGGCCATTATCTGGCGCGTAAATACGTTGTCGATAACGAAAAACTGCAGAACCTCACCGTTGATACCCAGCTACAGAGCAAATTCTCTACCGGTGAGGTGGACCACATCCTGCTGACTGGCGTTGACTTTATGCGTATGCGTAACGACATCAACTCCTGGTTCGGCTACGACGATTCTGTTCCGCTGCTGGATCTCTACAACCCGGTGAACAGCGACTTTGATTTCGGCTCAAAAGATCCTGCTACCTCTGGCCCCTATCAGATCCTCAACCGTCAGAAACAGACGGGGCTCTACGTGCAGGATCAGGCGCAGTGGGATAAAGTCCTGGTGACGCTGGGCGGTCGTTATGACTGGGCCGATCAGGAATCGTATAACCGCGTGTTAAATACCACCTCCAAACGTGATGACACCCAGTTCACCTGGCGTGGTGGCGTTAACTATCTCTTTGATAACGGTATAACTCCGTATTTCAGCTACAGCGAATCGTTTGAACCGGCTTCGCAGACCGATGCACAGGGCAAACTGTTCGCACCGTCTAAAGGCAAGCAGTACGAGGCGGGCGTGAAATATGTGCCGAACGATCGTCCGATTGTTGTCACCGGTGCACTGTACCAGCTGACCAAAACCAACAACCTGATGGCCGACCCTGCGGGTTCCTTCTTCTCCGTTGAAGGCGGCGAGATCCGTGCCCGTGGTTTCGAACTGGAAGCCAAAGCGGCCCTGTCTGCCAGCGTGAACGTTGTCGGTTCTTATACCTATACCGATGCGGAATACACCACGGACACTAACTACAAAGGCAACACGCCAGCGCAGGTGCCAAAACACATGGCATCCCTGTGGGGCGATTACACCCTGTATGATGGTGCGCTGTCTGGCCTGACGCTGGGTACCGGCGTTCGTTACACCGGCTCCAGCAAAGGCGATCCGGCTAACTCCTTCACGGTGGGCAGCTACACGGTAGTAGACGCCCTGGTCAGATACGACCTGGCGCGCGTGGGCATGGCAGGCTCTAACGTGGCGCTTCACGTGAACAACCTGTTCGATCGTGAGTACGTTGCCAGCTGCTTTAACACCTACGGTTGCTTCTGGGGTGCTGAACGCCAGGTTGTTGCCACCGCGACCTTCCGCTTCTAATCTCTCTTCGGGCACGGTTCGCCGTGCCCTTTTTTATTTAAGTTGGCTGATATGCAGGATAATCAAACGCAATCCGACACCACCTTTACGCTCAACCATCTCTCCTTTCGCGTACCCGGACGCACCCTGCTGCATCCGCTCTCGCTGACGTTTCCGGCCGGTAAAGTGACGGGCCTGATTGGTCACAACGGCTCCGGTAAATCCACGCTGCTCAAGATGCTGGGACGTCACCAGCCGCCTTCTGAAGGGGACATTCTGCTGGACGATCAGCCGCTGGAGAGCTGGAGCAGTAAAGCTTTCGCGCGGAAAGTGGCCTATCTGCCGCAGCAGCTGCCGCAGGCAGAAGGGATGACGGTGCGTGAGCTGGTGGCGATTGGCCGTTATCCTTGGCACGGGGCGCTTGGGCGCTTCGGCGTCGCCGACCGGGAGAAAGTGGAGGAGGCGATTGCGCTGGTAGGGTTAAAGCCGCTGGCGCACCGTCTGGTGGATAGCCTGTCCGGCGGTGAGCGTCAGCGCGCGTGGATTGCGATGCTGGTGGCACAGGACAGCCGCTGTCTGCTGCTGGATGAACCCACCTCTGCGCTGGATATCGCCCATCAGGTGGACGTGCTGGCGCTGGTGCATCGCTTAAGCCAGCAGCGTGGTCTGACGGTCATTGCGGTCCTGCACGACATCAACATGGCGGCGCGCTATTGCGATTATCTTGTCGCGCTACGCAGTGGCGAAATGATTGCGCAGGGGACACCGCCTGAGCTGATGCGCAGCGAAACGCTGGAACACATTTACGGTATTCCAATGGGGATCTTGCCTCACCCTGCCGGGGCTGCACCGGTGAGCTTCGTGTACTGATGCTGGACAACACTTTTATTAGCCGTCGTCGCCTGCTGGCGGCAATGGCGCTCTCACCGCTGCTGTTTAAAATGACGACGGCACGCGCTGCCGCTATCGATCCCCACCGCATTGTGGCGCTGGAATGGCTGCCGGTCGAGCTGATGATGGCGCTGGGCGTTACGCCGTATGGGGTGGCCGACATCCCTAACTATAACCTCTGGGTGAACGAGCCGAAGCTGCCTGATTCCGTCATCGACATTGGCCTGCGCACGGAGCCAAACCTTGAACTATTGACCCAGATGAAACCGTCATTCCTGTTCTGGTCTGCGGGCTATGGCCCCTCAGAAGAGACCATGGCGCGCATTGCGCCAGGGCGCGGATTCTCGTTCAGCGACGGTAAAAAACCGCTGGCTATGGCAAAAAACTCGATTAACGAGATGGCGCATTTCCTCAACCGTGAGGCAGAGGCCAAAAAACACCTCGACGAATTTGATGCCCTGATCGACGCCCTGAAGCCGCGCTTTGTCAACCGGGGCGATCGTCCGCTGCTGATGGTGACGCTGCTGGATGCCCGCCACATGCTGGTCTTCGGTAAAAACTGCCTGTTTCAGGAAGTGCTGGATAGCTTTGGCATTCGCAACGCCTGGGAAGGGGAGATGACCTTCTGGGGCAGCACCGCCGTGGGTATCGATCGTCTGGCGGCGTTTCGCGATGTCGACGTGCTGTGCTTCGACCACGGCAACGAGCGTGAAATGCAAACCCTGATGGCGACACCGCTCTGGCAGGCGATGCCGTTTGTGCGCGAGAAACGCTTCCTGCGCGCACCCGCCGTATGGTTCTACGGCGCGACGCTGTCGGCCATGCATTTTGCCCGCGTGCTGGATAACGCGCTGGGAGGCAAAGCATGAACACGCGTATTGCTCGTTTCCCGGTACTGCTGCTCTCCCTGCTTTTTCTGGTCGCGCTGGCCTTAACCGGGCTCAATCTCTCGACGGCGTTACCGCGCCCGCAGTGGGGGGCCGCGCTGGCCTCGCCGGACATCGATAATATTCAGCAGATGCTGTTCCACTACAGTCTGCTGCCGCGTCTGGCGATTTCACTGCTGGTCGGGGCCGGTTTAGGCCTGGTAGGTGTGTTGTTCCAGCAGGTATTACGTAACCCGCTGGCGGAGCCGACTACGCTTGGCGTCGCGACCGGTGCGCAGCTTGGCATTACCATCACCACGCTGTGGGCGTTACCCGGGGCGTTAACCTCGCAGTTTGCGGCTCTCGCGGGAGCATGCGTGGTGGGGGCGCTGGTCTTTGGCGTGGCCTGGGGCAAACGCCTTTCTCCGGTAACGCTTATTCTGGCCGGGCTGGTCGTCAGCCTCTACTGTGGCGCGATTAACCAGCTGCTGGTGTTGTTCCATCACGATCAGCTGCAAAGTATGTTCCTGTGGAGTACCGGTACGCTCACCCAGACCGACTGGAGCATTGTGCAGCGCCTGTGGCCTCAGCTGGCGGGCGGTGTGGTGCTGACGCTGCTGCTCCTGCGTCCTCTGACGCTGATGGGGCTGGATGATGGCGTGGCGCGCAACCTGGGGCTGGCGCTGTCGCTGGCTCGTCTGGCGGCGCTCACCCTGGCGATTGTGTTAAGCGCTCTGCTGGTTAACGCGGTTGGCATTATCGGGTTTATCGGCCTCTTTGCGCCGCTGCTGGCGAAAATGCTCGGGGCGCGTCGCCTTCTGGCACGTCTGCTGCTGGCGCCGCTGATCGGGGCGCTGATCCTCTGGCTTTCCGATCAGGTCATTCTCTGGCTGGCGCGCGTCTGGATGGAAGTCTCCACCGGGTCGGCAACGGCGCTTATCGGTGCGCCGCTGCTGCTGTGGTTGCTCCCGCGTTTGCGCAGCATTAGCGCACCGGCGATGGACGCGGGCGATAAGGTCTATGCCGAACGTCAGTCGGTGCTGTGGTTCAGCCTGGCCGGTCTGGCGGTGTTGCTTATCGCCTCGTTCGTGGCACTCTCCTTCGGACGTGATGCCGCAGGCTGGCACTGGGCAACGGGTGATCTGCTCAACGAGCTATTACAGTGGCGCTGGCCGCGTATTCTCTCCGCGCTGATTGCCGGAGTGATGCTGGCGGTAGCGGGGTGCATTATTCAGCGTCTGACCGGCAACCCGATGGCGAGCCCGGAAGTGCTGGGGATCAGCTCCGGCGCGGCCTTTGGCGTGGTGCTGATGCTCTTCCTGGTGCCGGGTAATGCGTTTGGCTGGCTGATGCCTGCCGGGAGCATTGGCGCGGCGGTGACGCTGCTGATTATCCTGATTGCCTCTGGCCGCGGCGGATTTTCTCCGCACCGTATGCTGCTGGCCGGTATGGCGCTCAGCACCGCTTTCACCATGCTGCTGATGATGCTGCAGGCGAGCGGCGATCCGCGCATGGCGAAGATCCTGACCTGGATTTCCGGCTCAACCTACAACGCCACCGCTAGCCAGGTTGTGCATTCCGGGATAGTGATGATGGTACTGCTGGCGATTGTCCCTTTGTGCCGTCGCTGGATGACCATTCTGCCGCTGGGAGGCGAAACCGCGCGTGCGGTTGGCTTAGCGCTGACGCCGACGCGCGTTGCGCTGCTGCTGCTGGCGGCGTGTCTGACGGCAACGGCCACCATGACCATCGGTCCGCTGAGTTTTGTGGGGTTGATGGCGCCGCATATCGCCAGAATGATGGGTTTCCGCCGGACGATGCCGCACATTGTGATGTCGGCCCTGACGGGCGGGGTCATTCTGGTGTTTGCCGACTGGTGTGGAAGGATGGTGCTGTTCCCGTATCAGATCCCGGCGGGTCTGCTGTCGACCTTTATTGGTGCGCCGTACTTTATCTATCTGTTGAGAAAGCAGAGTAGGTAATAAAAGTAAACGGCAATCCCTGGATTGCCGTTTTAGTGTTTGCTCCCTCTCCCTGTGGGAGAGGGCCGGGGTGAGGGCACCAGGCCGCACATCTTAAAGCTTCGCAAACACCTTACGCGCCGCGTCGATGGTGTTATTGATATCTTCTTCGCTGTGCGCCACGGACATAAAGCCCGCTTCGAACGCCGACGGCGCCAGGTACACGCCTTCTTCCAGCATCAGGTGGAAAAAGCGCTTGAAGCGTTCAACGTCGCACTTCACCACGTCCTGATAGCAGGTCACGGTTTTCGCATCGGTGAAGAAAATCCCGAACATGCCGCCCACGTGGTTCACCACCAGCGGAATACCCGCGTCTTCTGCGGCTTCCAGCAGACCGTTTGCCAGCTGCGCGGTGCGGTCAGTCAGGGTTTCATGAATACCCGGCTGCGCCACTTCGGTCAGACAGGCGAAGCCCGCAGCCATGGCGATAGGGTTGCCGGAGAGCGTGCCCGCCTGGTAAACCGGGCCGGTTGGTGCCAGGGCTTCCATCACGTCCTTGCGACCACCGAATGCCCCGACCGGCATGCCGCCGCCGATGATTTTGCCGAGGCAGGTCAGGTCTGGCTCAACCTCATAATAAGACTGAGCGCCCGCCAGCGCCACGCGGAAGCCGGTCATCACTTCGTCGATGATCAGCAGCGCGCCGAACTCATCACACAGGGCGCGCAGGCCCGGCAGGAAGTCTGGCTGCGGTGGGATGCAGTTCATATTGCCCGCAACCGGTTCAACGATGATGCAGGCGATCTCCTGCGGATACTGCTCGAACGCCGCGCGAACGGTGCTCAGATCGTTATAGGTGCAGGTCAGGGTATGTTTAGCGAAATCAGCCGGTACACCCGGCGAGTTTGGTTGGCCGAGCGTCAGCGCGCCGGAACCGGCCTTCACCAGCAGACAGTCTGCGTGACCGTGGTAGCAGCCTTCGAACTTGATGATTTTGTCGCGGCCGGTAAAACCGCGCGCCAGACGGATGGCGCTCATGGTGGCTTCGGTACCGGAGTTCACCATACGCACCATGTCCATGGTCGGCACCAGTTCGGTAACCAGCTCCGCCATTTTCACTTCCATCTCGGTTGGCGCGCCGAAGCTCAGGCCGCGCTGCGCGGCTTCGATGACCGCGTTACGAATGGCCGGGTGGTTGTGACCCAGTACCATCGGCCCCCAGGAACCGACGTAATCGATATAGGCTTTGCCATCGACATCATACAGATACGCGCCGTCAGCACGTTCGATAAACAGCGGCGTGCCGCCCACGCCGGTAAAGGCGCGTACTGGCGAGTTCACGCCACCTGGAATAAGCTCGCGGGCTGCACTGTAGAGGTTTTCAGACTTGCTCATGGCATCGTTCCTGGTTCGTATAAAATGATTAAGCCCACTATTCTAAGTGATCCGCAGAAGGTTATGAAATTTTTAGCCGGGTAATGCTTTAAGATTTGTTAAGTATTTTTCAGACGACGCAGGGAAGGTCTCTGGTAAAATCCTCGCGGCTTTTTGTATGACGAATAAGAACAGGACATGAAATCAGATTCTCCGTCTTTTGAAGAACAACAGTTTACGCGCGCCCGGCACCGAATCAGCATTCGGCGGCTGCTCAATCGCGATAAAACGCCGCTGGCGATCCTGCTGGCCGCTGCGGTGGTGGGTACCCTTGCTGGCCTGGTTGGCGTGGCGTTTGAAAAAGCAGTTAATGCCGTACTCAACTGGCGAGTGGGGACCGTAGCCGGTTTCGCCGAGCGCGAATGGCTGGTCTGGGTGGCAGCATTCGGCCTGTCTGCGCTGTTTGCCATGGTGGGATATTTTCTGGTGCGTAAGTTCGCCCCGGAGGCGGGCGGGTCTGGCATCCCGGAAATCGAAGGTGCGCTGGAGGAGCTGCGTCCGGTGCGCTGGTGGCGGGTGATCCCGGTTAAATTCATTGGCGGTATGGGGACACTTGGCGCGGGAATGGTGCTCGGCAGGGAAGGGCCAACGGTACAGCTCGGGGGAAACGTCGGCCGCATGGTGGGCGATCTGTTTCGGATGCGCAGCGCTGAAGCGCGCCATACGCTGCTGGCCACCGGTGCAGCTGCGGGGCTTTCTGCGGCGTTTAACGCGCCGCTGGCCGGTATTTTGTTCATCATCGAAGAGATGCGCGCGCAGTTCCGCTACAACCTGATCTCCATTAAAGCGGTGTTTACTGGCGTCATTATGTCGAGCATCGTTTTTCGCATCTTCAATGGCGAGGGAGCGGTGATTGAAGTGGGTAAACTGACCAACGCGCCGGTCAACACCCTGTGGCTTTATCTGATCCTCGGCATGATTTTTGGCGTAGTGGGGCCGCTGTTTAACACCTTTATCCTGCGCGCTCAGGATATGTTCCAGCGTATTCACGGCGGGAATACCACGAAATGGGTGCTGATGGGCGGTCTGCTGGGCGGGATGTGCGGTGTGCTCGGCTTTATCGAGCCGAATGCTGCTGGCGGTGGCTTCGGGCTGATCCCCATTGCCGCAGCCGGAAACTTCAGCGTGGGTTTGCTGCTGTTTATGTTTATCTCCCGGGTCATCACGACGGTACTGTGCTTCTCCTCCGGTGCGCCTGGCGGGATTTTTGCCCCAATGCTGGCGCTGGGTACGCTGCTCGGTACCGCGTTTGGTATGGCGGCTGAGGCGGGGTTCCCCGCTTACCATCTGGACGCCGGCACCTTCGCTGTGGCCGGGATGGGGGCGCTGCTGGCCGCATCCCTGCGCGCGCCGTTGACCGGCATCGTGCTGGTGCTGGAGATGACGGACAATTACCAGCTCATTTTGCCAATGATCATTACCTGTCTCGGGGCGACACTATTAGCCCAATTCCTGGGTGGAAAACCGCTATACTCCACTATCCTCGCGCGAACCCTGGCAAAACAAGAGGCGGAGCGGGCCGCCGCGCAGAATACTTGAATGAATTACCAGGGTATTAGATAATGACGAAAAGAATTGGGTGAATTTTACCCAATAGCAGTATTCATGGGAGCATAAGATGAGTGATGACGTAGCGTTGCCGCTGGAGTTTACCGAAGCAGCAGCCAACAAAGTGAAAACCCTGATTGCCGACGAAGACAATCCGGATCTGAAACTGCGTGTCTATATTACCGGTGGCGGCTGCAGCGGCTTCCAGTACGGTTTTACCTTTGACGATCAGGTTAACGACGGCGATATGACTATTGAGAAACAGGGCGTCGCGCTGGTGGTTGACCCGATGAGCCTGCAATATCTGGTGGGCGGTTCGGTGGATTACACCGAAGGTCTGGAAGGTTCGCGCTTTGTGGTGACCAACCCGAACGCAACAAGCACCTGCGGGTGTGGTTCGTCGTTCAGTATTTAAGAGGGGGTGGGCTGATGCCCTCATCCCGACAAAACGCTAAAAACGGTAACCTGGTGGTTACCGTTTTGCATTTACCTGCCATTCTCATCCAGCGCAAACGTCGGCAGCTTCAGGTGCCAGCGTATCGCCGCTAAACGTATCACCAGCGTCACGACCATACCCAGCATGGCCGCATTTTCCAGCGGAACCGCAAAGGTGTAGTACGCCGTAGCGTGAACGATCCCGCCAATTATGCAGGCAGTGGCATAGATTTCAGTCCGCAGGATCATCGGCACTTCACGCGCCAGGATATCGCGAATGATCCCGCCGCCAACGCCGGTCAATACGCCCATGCAGATCGCTACCATCGGGCCGGTACCCGCATTAAACGCCTTATTGACGCCAATACCGACAAACACGGCGAGACCGACGGCATCCAGCACTGGCAATATCCATTTTGGCAGTCTGCGAGGCTGGCGAACCAGCACGATGGTCAACAGACAGGTCACCATCGCCACCACCAGATCGGTGGGATCTTTCACCCAAAATACCGGGCCATTTGCCAGCGCCATGTCGCGAATTGTCCCGCCGCCAACGGCGGTCACCACGCCCAACACCAGCACGCCAAACGGATCCATGCGTAGTTTTCCGGCGAGCAGGACGCCGGAGATAGCAAAAACGGCTGTACCAAGAATATCCAGCCAATAAACGAGCATCGTTAAATCCTCGAACGTATGTTAATGACCCTCTGCCAGGGCGGCACAGAGCTGTTTTGCGGCGAGGATAATACGCGGGCTGGCGCGTTCAAACCAGTCGCCGTTGAGCGGGATCACCGGAATTTTTAGCTGGCTTTGCCAGAATTGTTCAATTTTAGGAATTTCGCTCGCACTTCCGACCACGACGATGGCCTGCGGCTGGCGCGCCAGAACCTGCTCGCGGCTCACCTGAGGCCACGGCACCCGACTGGCAGCAAAGATATTTTCTCCGCCGCACACTTCCAGGACCTGATTCTGAATGGAGCCTTTACCGGTGGTGAATAGCGGCTGGCTGCCAAACTGCAGGAAGATGCGCTTTTTAACAGGGGTATCGTATCGGGCTTTCAGCGCGGCGTAGTCACTGAGCATCTGCTTCGCCGCAGCCTCGGCCTTTTTCGGCGTGGGGCTATAAGGTGCCAGGGCGCGCAGCGCCTGAGCGACCTGCTCAATGCTTACGGCGTCAACCCACATGACCTTGATGCCAAGCGAGGTAAGCTGGTTGACCTGCCGCTCGGCGTTACCGCCGCGCCAGGCCAGCACGAGATCCGGTTTAAGCGCCACGATGCGCTCAAGATTCATCCCTTGCCAGGTTGCTACTTGCTCAATGTCGGCCGCCTGCGGGGGGGAATCCGAAAAGCTGCTGACGCCAACGGGGGTGATCCCGGCGGCAAACGCCAATTCGGTATTCGCGGGGGAGAGAGTAATCACACGCGGCGCGGCGAACAGCCACGCCGGTGCGAGGAGGAGCAGGGCGACCAGCGCCCTGAGGGACTGTTTAGCCACGTGCCAGGTTCTGCACCAGGCGTTCCACCATCACAGTGGACTGTTTTGCCGCAACGACCAGGAACTCATCAAAGCTGATGTGAGACTGCTGGTCTGCCACATCAGAGATGGCGCGCACCACCACGAACGGTACGCTGAAGTTATGGCAAACGTGCGCAATTGCGGTGGCTTCCATCTCAACAGCGACGGCCTGCGGGAAGTTATGACGGATTTTCGCCAGACCGACGGAACCATTGATGAACGCATCACCGCTGACAATCAGGCCGCGTACCGCGTTGAGATTGAGCTCAGCAATGCAGGTTTCAGCCGCGGCAATCAGTTTATCGTCAGCTTTGAACCCTGCCGGGCAGCCGGGAAGCTGGCCGTACTCGTAACCGAACGCGGTGACGTCGGCGTCGTGGTAGCGCGCTTCGTCGGAGACAACGATATCGCCCACTTTCAGCGTCGGCGCCAGGCCGCCCGCAGAGCCGGTATTAACGATCACGTCCGGCTTGCAGCGTTCAAGCAGCAGGGTCGCACCCAGCGCAGCAGCCACTTTACCGATGCCTGATTTTAGCAGAGCCACGTCAACACCGTTCAGCTGGCCGGTGTAGATCTCACAACCACCCAGAGAGAGGGTCTGACGGTTCTCAATTTTGTCACGCAGCAGCGTAACTTCTTCTTCCATTGCACCAATAATGCCGATTTTCATAGATTTACTCGCGATGTGCCTTGTTAAGATGCATAGTCTATCATGCGGTTAAGGGGAAACGCATTCTCACGCGGGGGAGCACATGTCACCAATCGATTTTCGTACCAAAATTAACTGGCACCGTCGTTTCCGTTCGCCGCAGGGCGAAAAGAGCGAACATGAGATCCTGCGTATCTTCGAAAGCGATCGCGGCAGGATCATTAACTCGCCCGCCATCCGGCGTTTACAGCAAAAGACCCAGGTGTTCCCGCTGGAGCGTAACGCCGCGGTGCGCACACGCTTAACCCACTCCATGGAAGTCCAGCAGGTCGGGCGTTATATCGCCAAAGAGATTTTAAGCCGCCTTAAAGAGCAACGTTTACTGGAAACCTATGGCCTGGATGAGCTGACGGGCCCTTTTGAGAGCATCGTTGAGATGGCTTGCCTGATGCACGACATTGGCAACCCGCCTTTTGGCCATTTCGGCGAGGCGGCTATCAATGACTGGTTTAAGCAGCGGCTTTATCCGTCGGATGCGGTAAGCCAGCCCCTCAGTGATGACCGCTGCATCGTGCGCGATTTACGCCTGCGCGAAGGTGAAGAGGGGCTGAACGATCTGCGCCGCAAAGTGCGCCAGGATCTCTGTCACTTTGAGGGCAACGCGCAGGGGATCCGGCTGGTGCATTCCCTGATGCGCATGAACCTGACCTGGGCGCAGGTCGGCTGCATTCTGAAATATACCCGCCCCGCATGGTGGATGGGGGAGACGCCTGCCTCCCACAGTTATTTAATGAAAAAGCCGGGCTATTACCTTTCTGAAGAGGCCTATATTGAACGGCTGCGTAAAGAACTTTCCCTGACGCCAAACGGCCGCTTCCCTTTGACGTGGATTATGGAAGCCGCTGACGATATTTCCTATTGCGTGGCCGACCTGGAAGATGCCGTTGAGAAAAGAATATTCAGCGTTGAGGAGCTTTATCAGCATCTTTATGCGGCATGGGGACACCACGAAAAAGGCTCGCTGTTTGCCCAGGTTGTCGAAAATGCCTGGGAAAAATCGCGCTCAAATACGTTAAGCCGCAGTACGGAAGATCAGTTCTTTATGTATTTGCGGGTCAATACATTAAATAAACTGGTGCCGTATGCCGCCTCGCGCTTTATTGATAATTTGCCGCTGATCTTCAGCGGGGAATTCAATCATGCGCTGCTGGAAGACGACAGCAGCTTCAGCCAGCTTCTTGAACTTTATAAGCATGTGGCGATGCGGCATGTGTTCAGCCATCCTGACGTTGAACAGCTGGAACTGCAGGGATACCGGGTAATCAGTGGGTTACTGGAGATTTATTCTCCCTTGCTCAACCTGACGACGGACGACTTCAGTGAGCTGGTGGAAAAAGAGCGCGTGCGGCGAATTCCTATCGAATCCCGGCTTTACCAGAAACTCTCTACCCGTCATCGGCTGGCGTATGTCGAAGCGATTGGCAAACTGGATCGGCAATCACTCCAGTGGCCGGTGATGGAATATTATTATCGCTGCCGTCTAATCCAGGACTATATCAGCGGCATGACCGATTTGTATGCCTGGGATGAATACCGCAAGCTCATGGCCGTGGAATAATTCCAGAGTTTTGTAAAGACGACCAATAAATTTTTACCTTTTCCATAAACTTATGGCCGGAACTAAGCGGTATAAAATGAATCTGAGTTACACAGCAATTTTGCGTTACCTGTAAATCGAGATTGAGAAACATGAAAAAAACCACATTAGCAATGAGTGCACTGGCTCTGAGTTTAGGTTTAGCGCTGTCTCCTCTGACTGCTACTGCAGCCGAGACCGCGTCGTCGGCAGCAACCGCGCAGCAGATGCCAAGCCTGGCACCGATGCTCGAAAAAGTGATGCCATCGGTGGTGAGTATTAACGTTGAAGGTAGCACGACCGTCAATACGCCGCGTATGCCGCGTAACTTCCAGCAGTTCTTTGGTGATAATTCACCGTTCTGCCAGGACGGTTCGCCATTCCAGAGTTCCCCGTTCTGTCAGGGCGGTGGTGCCGGGGATGACAGCCAGGGCGGCGGCCAACAGCAGAAATTCATGGCGCTTGGTTCAGGGGTGATTATTGATGCGGCGAAAGGCTACGTCGTGACCAACAACCACGTTGTTGATAACGCGAACAGCATTAAGGTTCAGCTGAGCGATGGCCGTAAGTTCGACGCCAAAGTGGTGGGTAAAGACCCACGCTCCGACATCGCGCTGATCCAGATTCAGGATCCGAAAAACCTGACGGCGATTAAAATTGCCGACTCCGATGCGCTGCGCGTGGGTGATTACACCGTCGCTATCGGTAACCCGTTCGGTCTGGGCGAAACCGTGACCTCCGGTATCGTCTCTGCGCTGGGCCGTAGCGGCCTGAATGCGGAAAACTATGAAAACTTCATCCAGACGGATGCGGCCATTAACCGCGGTAACTCTGGCGGTGCGCTGGTGAACCTGAACGGCGAGCTGATCGGTATCAACACCGCAATCCTGGCACCGGACGGCGGCAACATCGGTATCGGCTTTGCTATCCCGAGCAACATGGTGAAAAACCTGACTGCTCAGATGGTGCAGTACGGCCAGGTGAAACGCGGTGAGCTGGGTATTATGGGGACCGAGCTGAACTCCGAGCTGGCAAAAGCAATGAAGGTGGATGCGCAGCGCGGTGCGTTCGTCAGCCAGGTTATGCCGAACTCCTCAGCGGCGAAAGCAGGCATTAAAGCGGGGGATGTGATCACCTCCCTGAACGGTAAGCCGATCAGCAGCTTTGCTGCCCTGCGCGCGGAAGTGGGTTCTATGCCGATTGGCAGCAAAGTGACCCTCGGCCTGCTGCGTGACGGTAAACCGGTTAACGTGAGCCTGGAACTGCAGCAGAGCAGCCAGAATCAGGTGGATTCCAGCACTATCTTCAGCGGTATTGAAGGGGCTGAGATGAGCAACAAGGGCCAGGACAAAGGCGTGGTGGTGAACAACGTGAAGGCGAACAGCCCGGCTGCCCGTATCGGCCTGAAAAAAGGTGATGTGATCATGGGGGCTAACCAACAGCCGGTGAAAAACATCGCTGAACTGCGCAAAATTCTCGACAGCAAACCGTCCGTGCTGGCACTGAATATCCAGCGTGGTGACACCTCAATCTACCTGTTGATGCAGTAATCCTCTTAAGCCCCTGTACGCAGGGGCTTTCTCGTTTCTGTGACCCCTACCGCAACTCCATACTTCCCCTTATCACTTTGTGCATTCGCACAATGCAGTCGTTGCTGAACTTCCCTATGCTTGAGCTCTGCTCACAGGAGGGTTACATGGCTGGCTGGCATCTTGATACCAAAATGGCGCAGGATATTGTGGCGCGCACTATGCGCATCATTGATACCAATATCAACGTAATGGATGCCCGCGGGCGCATTATTGGCAGCGGCGATCGCGAGCGTATTGGTGAATTGCACGAAGGTGCGCTGCTGGTGCTCTCTCAGGGGCGCGTGGTCGATATTGATGATGCGGTAGCGAAACACCTGCACGGCGTACGCCAGGGGATCAACCTGCCGCTGCGTCTGGAAGGGGAAATTGTTGGCGTTATCGGCCTGACGGGTGAACCGGAATCCCTGCGGAAATACGGCGAGCTGGTCTGTATGACGGCGGAAATGATGCTGGAGCAGTCGCGCCTGATGCACCTGCTTGCCCAGGACAGCCGTTTACGCGAAGAGCTGGTAATGAACCTGATACAGGCGGAAGAGCATACGCCTGCACTCAGCGAATGGGCGCAGCGTCTGGGGATCGATCTCAACCAGCCGCGCGTGGTGGCGGTGATTGAGGTCGACAGCGGCCAGCTTGGCGTTGACAGCGCGATGGCTGAGCTGCAGCAGCTGCAAAATGCGCTGGCGACGCCGGAGCGCGACAACCTGGTGGCGATCGTCTCGCTTACGGAAATGGTGGTGCTCAAACCGGCGCTCAATGCGTTTGGCCGCTGGGATGCGGAGGATCATCGTCGCCGCGTGGAGCTGCTGATCTCCCGGATGAAGGAGAATGGTCAGCTGCGTTTTCGCGTTGCGCTGGGCAATTACTTTACCGGGCCGGGCAGCATCGCCCGCTCCTGGCGCACTGCGCGCACCACCATGATGGTGGGCAAGCAGCGGATGCCCGAGAGCCGCAGTTATTTCTACCAGGATCTGATGCTGCCGGTGCTGCTCGACAGTCTGCGTGGCGGCTGGCAGGCCAATGAGCTGGCGCGTCCGTTAGCGCGCCTGAAAGCGATGGACAACAACGGCTTGCTGCGCCGGACGCTGCAGGCGTGGTTCCGCCATAACGTGCAGCCGCTGGCGACCTCAAAAGCGCTGTTTATTCACCGCAATACGCTTGAGTACCGGCTAAACCGAATTTCGGAGCTGACGGGGCTGGATTTGGGAAACTTTGACGACAGGCTGCTGCTGTACGTGGCGCTGCAGCTGGACGAGCAGAGATGATGCTGTGTGCGGTTTTCACCCTCTCCCTGTGGGAGAGGGTCGGGGTGAGGGGATCAGGCCGCACCTAACTTATTTATTGCGCGTTAATTTCTCAAGATCCGCTTCAATCTCGCTGATCTTGTTGGTGACAACGCTTTCAAGATGACGCAAATCATCGAGGATCTTACGTTTGAGATCGACTTCAGTGCGATCGCGCTGGCAAATCTGATCGAGCTCATCGATCACATAACGCAGGTTAGGGCTGATTTCCTGCACCTCTTTGTACCCTTGTCCTACGCCGTCAGCGACGACGGTCTTACGCTGGCGTGGATATTTAAACTTCACGCTCTTGGCGAAAAACTCTCCTTTATCCTTGTGAAAATAGATTTTTAGAATGTCGTTGTTGGCTTCCTGGCGAAGGCTGTAACGATCGATTTCATCAGGATTGGTAATGCCCAGACTTTTCAGATTATCGTACATAGCGGTACCCTTATCTCAACATAACCTTTGAATAATTAATGAAAAAATTCCTTTTTGCCACCCTCATATACAAAAAAAGCGGGGTCGATCCTGATTACATTTCACTGAAATTACCGGGCAGGGAAGGTGCATTGCCCCCACTCGTTTATTGTTGTTTTTAACCACTACGTCAAGCGGAAATCCATGGAATACATGAATCTCCCCTCACAACGCTAACGCAGTATCACGATAGCCGCGGGAAAAGGCGAGCGAGACGGGTATTCAAAAGCGAGGAAATGAGGCAAAGTTATCGCACAAAAGCGTAGCCCGCGGGGATAATGACATGTCAGGACGCATTGATTATCAAATTGAAAAATACAGCTTTGGTGCCGCCGAGGAGAGCCCAAGGCTCACGCACCAGTGGGCAGAAGTTGCCGCAGAGTGCCGCCAGTTAAAGGCGGGTGCGGAAGAGCGTTTACGTATTGCCTTGCTGAACGTGGATTATGTCACCAGCTTCGAACTGCCGTTCCGACTGGTACTGACCCGCGCCCCGCAGCTTATCGCCGGGCTGCGCGATGAGTTTCAGCTAAACCAGAAGAACGTCATCTTTAACGGTAAGCGCTTTGGCTGCGTGTACAGCCTGAAAGCCGATCTTAATGCGATTCCCGAGGCTTTTCAGTACCGTATGAGTACCCGCATTCGACGGATCGATCCCACCGGGCTGACGGCAGAGCCTTTCCGGCAGATTGCCAAAGAGGTAAAAGCGCCGCGTGAGCGACTGAAGCTGGCGCTGGAGTCGGGTCTGGCTGTGACGGCTCTCGACGGGCTGTTCTGGCTGGGCAGCCAGCGTATAGCGGCGGATATCGCAGGGTTGCGAAAAAAGGGAATGGCGATCGCGACAGCGGAAACGGACGTCTTTGATGATTATACCGGGACGCACAGGCGGGTCCCGGTTTATCAACGCGTCGGGGATTAGTCGATAGTGCGCAGCAGTTCGTTGATGCCCACTTTACCGCGGGTTTTCGCATCTACTTTCTTCACGATCACCGCACAGTACAGGCTGTATTTACCGTCTTTTGATGGCAGGTTACCGGAAACGACCACGGAGCCCGCAGGAACGCGACCGTAGTGCACTTCGCCGGTTTCGCGGTCGTAAATACGGGTGCTCTGGCCGATGTAAACGCCCATAGAGATCACGGAGCCTTCTTCCACGATCACGCCTTCCACCACTTCAGAACGTGCGCCGATGAAGCAGTTGTCTTCAATGATGGTCGGGTTAGCCTGCAGTGGCTCCAGAACGCCACCGATGCCGACACCGCCGGACAGGTGAACGTTTTTACCAATCTGCGCGCAGGAGCCGACGGTTGCCCAGGTATCAACCATGGTACCTTCGTCAACGTATGCACCGATGTTTACATAGGATGGCATCAGTACGGTGTTGCGTGAGATGAACGCGCCCTGACGAACCGCCGCTGGTGGTACCACGCGGAAGCCTTCTTTCTGAAAACGCGCTTCATCGTAATCCGCGAATTTCATTGGTACTTTATCGAAGTAGCGGCTTTCTGCTCCGTCGATAACCTGGTTATCGTTGATACGGAAAGAGAGCAGCACGGCTTTCTTCAGCCATTGATGAGTGACCCACTGACCGTCGATTTTTTCTGCCACGCGCAGGGCGCCGGAATCCAGCAGGGAAATAACCTGGTTTACCGCTTCACGGGTCACGGTATCCACATTTGCCGGGGTGATCTCGGCGCGACGCTCAAAAGCGGACTCAATAACGTTCTGTAACTGCTGCATTGTTTACTCTTTCCATTTCACTAAAAAACACGTCACCCTTTATCGTTTGGATTGAGGGCTGCTGTCAACCGTTGTTGCACTTCAAGCTGCAGGTCATTATTAAGGGCACGCCGGTCTGCGGTGGCGATTATAAATAAATCTTCTACTCGCTCGCCAATGGTTGTAATTCGGGCGCCATGAAGCGAAATTCCCAGATCGGCAAAAACCTGGCCGACCCGGGCAAGCAGCCCAGGCTGGTCGAGCGCGATCAGTTCCAGGAATGATTTACGGTCGGTGTGGGTCGGCAGGAAATTGACCTCGGTATCGACGGTAAAGTGGCGTAATTTAGCCGGCTGGCGACGCGGCTGCGGCGGCTGCCAGCTGCGCTGGGTAATCGCCTGCTCCAGACCGAAGCGTATCCCTTCATGCCTGTCCGACGACAGCGGGCTGCCGTCCGGCTCCAGCACAATAAAGGTATCCATCGCCATGCCGTCGCGGGTGGTAAAAATCTGCGCGTCGTGAACGCTCAGGTTACGCCTGTCCAGCTCGGCGCAGACGGCAGCAAACAGGTAAGGCCTGTCCGGGCTCCAGATGAAAATTTCCGTTCCGCCGCGCGTGGCCTGCGGGCTGAGCAGGATCATCGGCTGAGACAGATCGTGCTTTAGCAGGTGCCGCGTGTGCCAGGCAAGCTGATTTGGGCTGTGGCGGACAAAATAGTTGGCACGACAGCGGGCCCAGATCTGATGCAGCGCCTCTTCATCAATGTTATCCATCCGCAGCAGCGCCAGCGCCTGCAGCTGGTGATGACGCACGCGCTCGCGCATGTCCGGGGTATTTTGCATCCCGCGTCGCAGCTGTTTTTCGGTGGCGAAGTACAGCTCGCGGAGCAGGCTCTGCTTCCAGCTGTTCCACAGCGTTTCGTTGGTGGCGCAAATGTCCGCCACCGTCAGGCAGACCAGATAGCGCAGACGGTTTTCCGTTTGCACCTCTTCGGCGAACTGCTTAATAACCTCAGGATCCTGAATATCGCGACGCTGGGCGGTGACCGACATCAGCAGGTGATGGCGCACCAGCCAGGCGACCAGCTGCGTTTCACGTGAGTTGAGACCGTGCAGTTCGGCAAATTTCAGCACGTCCTGCGCGCCCAGCACCGAGTGGTCGCCGCCGCGGCCCTTGGCGATGTCATGGAACAGGGCGGCAATCAGAATTAATTCCGGATGGGTCAGGCGCGGCCACAGTTCTACGCACAGCGGGTGGCGGGAACGTGTCTCTTCTTTGGCAAAGCTTTCCAGCTTAAGCATCACGCGGATGGTGTGTTCATCCACCGTATAGGCGTGGAACAGATCGAACTGCATCTGCCCGACGATGTGTGACCACTGCGGCATATAGGCCCACAGTACGCTGTGGCGATGCATCGGCAGCAGCCCGCGGCTGACGGCACCCGGGTGGCGAAGCATGCTCAGGAACAACGAGCGCGCTTCCGGGATGTAACACAAAGGCTGCGTCAGATGGCGGCGTGCATGGCGCAAATGGCGCAGGGTGGTGGAGTAGATCCCGGTGATCGTGCTGTTGCGCACCATGGTGTAGAACATCCGCAGGATCGCTTCCGGCTCGCGGATGAACAGCGTTTCGTCGCGTAGATCGATCAGCGTGCCGCGCAGCTGGAATTCGTCATCAATCGGGCGCGGCTTTTCGTCCGCCGTCAGGGCAAGGATCGCTTCATCAAACAGCTGTAAGAGCATCTGGTTCAGCTCGGTAACCCGGCGGGTGACGCGGAAGAAATCCTTCATCATCTGCTCAACCGGCTCGTTGCCTTCGCCCTGGTAATTCAGACGCTGCGCCACGCTGAGCTGACGGTCAAACAGCAGGCGGTTATCGTAGCGCGTGACTTCCAGATGCAGGGCAAAACGGATGCGCCACAGCAGGTGCAGGCATTCGTTCAGCTCGTTACGCTCGGCCTCGGTCAGGAAGCCGAAGCCGACCATCTCGTCCATCGAGGTGGCGCCAAAGTGGCGGCGGGCGACCCACTGTAAGGTGTGGATGTCGCGCAGGCCGCCGGGGCTGCTTTTGATATCGGGTTCGAGGTTATAGCTGGTGCCGTGGTAGCGCTGGTGGCGCTGGTTTTGTTCCTCGACCTTGGCGGCGAAGAATTTTTCTGAGGGCCAGAAGCCATCGCTGAAGATGTGCTTTTGCAGCTCCAGGAACAGCGCGACGTCGCCAATCAGCAGGCGGGTTTCAATCAGGTTGGTGGCGACGGTCAGGTCGGATAATCCTTCCAGCAGACACTCTTCCAGGGTGCGCACGCTGTGGCCCACTTCCAGCTTGACGTCCCAGAGCAGGGTCAGCAGCTCGCCTATTTTCTGCGCCTGTTCGTCCGGCAGCTTTTTGCGGCTCAGGATCAGCAGGTCGATATCGGAGAGTGGATGCAGCTCACCGCGGCCATAGCCCCCGACTGCAACCAGCGCGACGTCGCTCACCTGCCCGAAACCGTAGTCTATCCACAGACGCTGCAGGAGCTGGTCGATAAATTCGGTGCGTGCTTCGATGAGCTGCTCGGCAGAGACGCCCGCGTCGAACGCGCTGCCCAGCCAGCGGTGGAAAACATCCATATGGGCTTTGATATGCGCGCAGGTCAGCTCGTGCGGCGGCCAGACGCCCGGGTTATCGGGCTGGTCAGGGAGGGTGGGAAGTGCTGTGTTAGCATACTGTTCGGGTAAAAGATTACTCATCGTGCGCCACCCATAAGAAAAAGCTATCGCCATTAAAAAAGCCGGCATTTGCCGGCTCTTTTATCACTCAATGTTCGTCAGTATCGCCGGGATGGTGTCATCCTTGCGCAACGTCATAATTTCGCAGCCGTTGTCCGTTACCACAATAGTATGCTCGTACTGGGCAGACAAGCTTCTGTCTTTGGTTTTCACCGTCCAGCCGTCTTTCATGGTGCGGATGCGGTAGTCACCGGCGTTGACCATCGGTTCGATGGTGAAGGTCATGCCTTTTTGTAGCACTACGCCGCCGTCATCGGCATCATAGTGCAGAACCTGTGGTTCTTCATGGAAGACGCGGCCAATGCCGTGACCGCAGTATTCGCGCACCACGGAGAAACCTTCCGCTTCCACAAACTTCTGGATTGCCGCACCGATGGTGCGCAGGCGAATACCCGGCTTAACCATTTTCAGCGCCAGGTACAGGCTCTCTTGCGTCACTTTGCACAGACGCTCGCCCAGAATCGTTGGTTTGCCAACGATGAACATCTTCGAGGTGTCACCGTGGTACTCGTCTTTAATGACGGTCACGTCGATATTGACGATGTCGCCGTCTTTCAGCAGTTTTTCGTCGTCCGGAATACCGTGGCAAACCACTTCATTAATAGAAATGCAGACGGATTTCGGGAAGCCGTGGTAGCCGAGACAGGCGGAAACCGCGTGCTGCTCGTTGACGATATAGTCGTTACAGATGCGATCCAGTTCGCCGGTGCTGACGCCCGGTTTCACGAACGGCTCGATCATTTCCAGCACTTCCGCGGCCAGACGACCGGCGACGCGCATCTTTTCAATTTCTTCAGGTGTCTTAATAGAGATAGCCATGTAATCTGTCCATCGGTGTCGATTTTTTCGACAATACTAGTCTAAGTGTCGTCAATGGTATCAGTCAGGCACGCTCTGTGCCAAATTGAGAATCATTAACAGCACACTCCGCCAACAACTGTTGGTTTCTGGTCGTGTTTTGTGGTATAAAGCGCGCCGGACTTCCGATCCATCTCAGATACACAGGCTGGACGGAAGCGACAAATCTCACTTTGTGTAACAACACACACGTATCGGCACATATTCCGGGGTGCCCTTCGGGGTCGGTAATATGGGATACGTGGAGGCATAACCCCAACTTTCAATATAGAGGTTTTAAAACATGGCAACTGTTTCCATGCGCGACATGCTCAAGGCTGGTGTTCACTTCGGTCACCAGACCCGTTACTGGAACCCGAAAATGAAGCCTTTCATCTTCGGCGCGCGTAACAAAGTTCACATCATCAACCTTGAGAAAACTGTACCAATGTTCAACGAAGCCCTGGCTGAGCTGAACAAGATCTCTTCCCGTAAAGGTAAGATTCTGTTCGTTGGTACTAAGCGCGCTGCAAGCGAAGCTGTGAAAGATGCTGCTAACAGCTGCGACCAGTTCTTCGTGAACCATCGCTGGTTGGGCGGCATGCTGACCAACTGGAAAACTGTTCGTCAGTCCATCAAGCGCCTGAAAGATCTGGAAACCCAGTCTCAGGACGGTACTTTCGACAAGCTGACTAAGAAAGAAGCGCTGATGCGCACTCGTGAACTGGACAAGCTGGAAAACAGCCTGGGCGGTATCAAAGATATGGGCGGCCTGCCAGACGCGCTGTTCGTAATCGATGCAGACCACGAGCACATCGCTATCAAAGAAGCTAACAACCTGGGTATCCCGGTATTCGCTATCGTTGATACCAACTCCGATCCGGACGGTGTTGACTTCGTTATCCCGGGTAACGACGACGCAATCCGTGCTGTTAGCCTGTACCTGAGCGCTGTAGCTGCTACCGTTCGTGAAGGCCGTTCCCAGGATCTGGCTTCTCAGGCGGAAGAAAGCTTCGTAGAAGCTGAATAATAAGGTTTTACCCCTTATTAGTACCGTGTATGAATAGGGGCCCATTATCGGCCCCTTTTTTCAATTTACACTGTTTGGCCTCCGGCCGGGCAGTTCACATCTCCCGAGGATTTAAGAATGGCTGAAATTACCGCATCCCTGGTAAAAGAGCTGCGCGAGCGTACTGGCGCAGGCATGATGGATTGCAAAAAAGCGCTGACTGAAGCGAACGGCGACATCGAGCTGGCAATCGAAAACATGCGTAAATCCGGTGCGATCAAAGCAGCTAAGAAAGCAGGCAACGTTGCTGCTGACGGCGTGATCATCACTAAAATCGACGGCACCTACGGTATCATTCTGGAAGTTAACTGCCAGACTGACTTCGTTGCTAAAGATGGCGGTTTCCAGGCATTTGCGAACAAAGTACTGGACGCAGCTGTTGCTGGCAAAATCACTGACGTTGAAGTTCTGAAAGCACAGTTCGAAGAAGAACGTGTTGCGCTGGTTGCTAAAATCGGTGAGAACATCAACATCCGTCGCGTATCTTCCCTGGAAGGCGAAGTGCTGGGTTCTTACCAGCACGGCGCACGTATCGGTGTTCTGGTTGCGGCTAAAGGCGCTGACGAAGAGCTGGTTAAACAGCTGGCAATGCACATCGCTGCAAGCAAACCAGAATTCGTTAAGCCAGAAGACGTGTCTGCTGAAGTAGTAGAGAAAGAGTACCAGGTACAGCTGGACATCGCGATGCAGTCTGGTAAGCCAAAAGAAATCGCAGAGAAAATGGTTGAAGGCCGCATGAAGAAATTCACCGGCGAAGTTTCTCTGACTGGCCAGCCTTTCGTTATGGATCCAAGCAAGTCTGTTGCTCAGCTGCTGAAAGAGCACAATGCTGACGTAACTGGCTTCATCCGCTTCGAAGTGGGCGAAGGCATCGAGAAAGTTGAGACTGACTTCGCAGCAGAAGTTGCTGCAATGTCCAAGCAGTCTTAATGATTGAAAAGGAGCCGCCTGAGGGCGGCTTCTTTTTGTCACCCTTCACAGGAAATCAGACAGGCTCCAGTATCGCTGTGCTGATTTGCGGCATATCATGTCGCCAGAATTAACCCCCATCTTAATCGTTGACAGTCTCAGGAAAGAAACATGGCTACCAATGCAAAACCCGTGTACAAACGCATTCTGCTTAAGCTGAGTGGCGAAGCGCTGCAGGGATCGGAAGGCTTCGGTATTGACGCAAGCATCCTTGATCGCATGGCACAGGAAATCAAAGAACTGGTCGAACTGGGTATCCAGGTTGGCGTGGTCATTGGCGGTGGCAACCTTTTCCGTGGTGCTGGTCTGGCGAAAGCGGGGATGAACCGCGTTGTGGGCGACCACATGGGGATGCTGGCAACCGTGATGAATGGCCTGGCAATGCGTGACGCGCTGCATCGCGCTTATGTGAACGCCCGCCTGATGTCCGCGATCCCCCTGAATGGCGTATGCGATAATTACAGCTGGGCAGAAGCCATCAGCCTGCTGCGCAACAACCGCGTGGTGATCCTCTCCGCCGGTACGGGTAACCCGTTCTTTACCACCGATTCCGCTGCCTGCCTGCGCGGTATCGAAATCGAAGCCGATGTGGTGCTGAAAGCGACCAAAGTAGACGGCGTGTTTACTGCCGACCCGGCAAAAGATCCTTCAGCGACCATGTACGATCAGCTGAGCTACAGCGAAGTGCTGGATAAAGAGCTGAAAGTGATGGATCTTGCCGCCTTCACGCTGGCTCGCGACCACAAACTGCCGATCCGTGTCTTCAACATGAACAAGCCTGGCGCACTGCGTCGCGTGGTCATGGGCGAAAAAGAAGGCACTTTGATCACGGAATAATTTCCGTCGACGATAAATACAGGTAAGATTCCGCTTTACTTTGTAGTGGTATCTTACCTGGACGCGCCTTTGGCGTTGTCATGAATTAAACGCGACTATACTTAGCACACCTGTAGCGCTGTGCTGGCGGATAGTCTGCCTGAGACAAGTTTTCAAGGATTCGTAACGTGATTAACGACATCAGAAAAGATGCTGAAGTACGCATGGACAAATGCGTAGAAGCGTTCAAAAACCAAATCAGCAAAATCCGTACTGGCCGTGCTTCCCCAAGCCTGCTGGATGGCATCATCGTAGAATACTACGGTACGCCAACCCCTCTGCGTCAGCTGGCGAGCGTAACGGTTGAAGATACCCGTACGCTGAAAATCAACGTCTTCGATCGCTCTATGAGCCCGGCCGTTGAGAAAGCAATCATGGCCTCTGACCTGGGTCTGAACCCAAGCTCTGCGGGCGCTGACATTCGCGTTCCACTGCCTCCGCTGACGGAAGAGCGTCGTAAAGACCTGATCAAAGTGGTTCGCGGTGAAGCTGAGCAGGGTCGTGTTTCTGTGCGTAACGTACGTCGTGATGCGAACGATAAAGTGAAAGCACTGCTGAAAGAAAAAGAGATCAGCGAAGATGACGATCGTCGTTCTCAGGACGACATTCAGAAAATGACCGACGCGGCCATCAAGAAAATTGATGCGGCGCTGGCAGAAAAAGAAGCGGAACTGATGCAGTTCTGATTTCTGTCGTACACTGATAAACGCCGTTCAGAGGGACTTCGGGTCTTGCTGGCGGCGTTTTGCTTTTATCTGGTCTAACTTTTTTCGGGCATCTCATGAAGCATTTAACACTCCTCGGCTCAACCGGCTCCATCGGTTGCAGTACTCTCGACGTCGTCCGCCATAATCCTGATCTTTACACCGTGACAGCGCTGGTGGCCGGTAAGAATGTGCAGCGTATGGCTGAGCAGTGCCTGGAGTTTATGCCCCGCTATGCGGTGATGGATGACGAACAGAGCGCACGTCTGCTGAAAGCACAGCTGCGTGAGAAGGGCAGCCAAACCGAGGTGCTGAGTGGCCAGCAGGCGGCCTGCGAGATGGCGGCGCTGGATGAGGTTGATCAGGTTATGGCGGCCATCGTCGGGGCAGCCGGGCTGCTGCCGACACTTGCCGCGATCGATGCGGGTAAAGACGTTTTGCTCGCTAATAAAGAGTCTCTTGTCACCTGCGGCCGCCTGTTTATGGACGCGGTAAAACAGCGCGGGGCGCGACTTTTACCGGTCGACAGCGAGCACAACGCCATTTTTCAGAGTTTACCGCAACCTTTTCAACAGAACCTGGGGTACGCTGACCTGGAGCAGAATGGCGTGGTGTCGATTCTGCTTACCGGGTCTGGTGGCCCGTTCCGTGAAACGCCACTGTCTGAACTGCGCGCAATGACGCCGGATCAGGCGTGCCGTCATCCGAACTGGTCAATGGGGCGTAAAATCTCCGTCGATTCTGCCACCATGATGAACAAAGGTCTGGAATACATTGAAGCTCGCTGGCTGTTTAATGCGTCGGCGAAACAGATGGAAGTACTGATCCACCCGCAGTCGGTGATTCACTCGATGGTACGCTATCAAGATGGCAGCGTGCTGGCACAGCTGGGCGAGCCGGATATGCGTACGCCTATAGCCCATTCAATGGCATGGCCAAACCGGGTGAAATCCGGCGTGAAGCCGCTTGATTTCTGTAAGCTCAGTTCTCTGACGTTCAGTGAACCAGACTACGATCGTTATCCTTGTCTGAAGCTTGCAATGAATGCCTTTGACCAGGGACAGGCGGCGACCACGGCACTGAATGCAGCCAATGAAATTACCGTTGACGCATTTCTGAATCAGCAGATCCGTTTTACCGATATTGCGACCTTAAATTTATCGGTACTGGACATGATGGATTTGCGCGAGCCACAAAGCGTGGAAGAGGTGCTGGCGGTGGATACAGCTGCTCGTGATATTGCGCGTAAACAGGTGACACGTCTCGCAAGCTGGTGATAAAGCAAGCACTAGTGGTCGTGCTATTTGTTAGCGTTGGGCTTCAGTGATATAGTCTGCGCCACCTGATCGCAGGAATTTGACTTTATGTGGTCAGGTAAGCCGTGGTTTGACACGGCTTTTTTATGTACAGGCTTAAGTATTCCTGAGTACCGTTAAATCCTTTTCAGGGACAAAAAACGCGTTATGTTGTCTGCGAATCAACCAATAAGCGAAAACTTGCCAGCTCATGGCTGCCGTCATGTAGCAATTATTATGGATGGCAATGGGCGCTGGGCGAAAAGACAAGGGAAAATACGAGCCTTTGGGCATAAAGCAGGGGCGAAATCTGTTCGCCGCGCCGTCTCTTTTGCCGCCAATAACGGCATTGATGCGTTAACGCTCTATGCTTTTAGCAGTGAAAACTGGAATCGACCTCCGCAGGAAGTAACCGCGTTGATGGAATTGTTTGTGTGGGCGCTAGACAGCGAAGTAAAAAGCCTGCACCGCCACAACGTACGCCTGCGCATCATTGGCGATACCAGTCGTTTTAACTCACGTTTGCAGGAACGGATTCGTAAAGCAGAAGCGCTGACGGAAAATAATACCGGTCTGACGCTCAACGTTGCGGCGAATTACGGTGGACGCTGGGATATTATCCAGGGCGTTCGGCATCTGGCCGAACAGGTTCAGGAAGGGCTGTTGAGACCCGACCAGATTGATGAAGAGGCGCTGAGCAAGCAAATCTGCATGAATGAACTGGCACCTGTGGATTTGGTAATTAGGACAGGGGGGGAACATCGCATAAGTAACTTTTTGATATGGCAAATTGCCTATGCTGAACTTTACTTTACGGATGTTCTTTGGCCCGATTTTGATGAACAAGACTTTGAAGGTGCGCTGCATGCCTTTGCCAATCGAGAGCGTCGTTTCGGCGGCACCGAGCCAGGTGGCGACAAAGCCTGATGGGGGTAGCTTTTGCTGAAGTATCGCCTGATTTCCGCTTTTGTTTTAATACCCATTGTCATTGCGGCGCTGTTTTTACTGCCCCCGGTGGGATTCGCCATTGTTACGCTGGTGGTGTGCATGCTCGCCGCGTGGGAATGGGGACAGTTTAGCGGCTTTACCTCGCGCAGTCAGCGAGTATGGCTTGCGGTACTTTGTGGCTTAATCCTGGCCATAATGCTGTTTACGTTGCCTGAATATCACCATGATATTCGTCAACCGCTAGTTGCCGGCTCCTTATGGGTATCGTTGGCCTGGTGGGTTGCTGCGCTGTTGCTGGTGCTTTTTTATCCAGGATCAGCCGCAATCTGGCGTAATTCTAAAGTGCTGCGACTTATTTTTGGTTTGCTCACCATTGTTCCCTTTTTCTGGGGAATGGTCGCGCTGCGCGCCTGGCACTATGATGAAAACCACTACAGCGGTGCGATCTGGCTGCTGTATGTGATGATTCTCGTCTGGGGGGCTGACTCCGGGGCGTATATGTTTGGTAAACTGTTTGGCAAACATAAACTGGCGCCAAAAGTGTCTCCGGGAAAAACCTGGCAAGGCTTCATCGGCGGCTTGTTTACGGCAGCGATCATCTCCTGGGGCTATGGCGTCTGGGCAGATCTGGCAGTGGCACCGTCAATACTGCTGGTGTGCTCGATTTTTGCTGCACTTGCCTCAGTGCTCGGTGATTTAACCGAAAGTATGTTTAAGCGTGAAGCAGGGATTAAGGACAGCGGACATCTTATTCCAGGGCATGGCGGTATACTGGATCGCATTGACAGCCTGACAGCGGCTGTTCCAGTATTTGCTTGCCTGCTTTTACTGGTATTCGGGACGATTTAACGGAAGGTTTTATGCTGAGCATTCTCTGGAATCTGGCGGCGTTCATTGTTGCACTGGGTGTACTGATTACCGTGCATGAATTTGGCCATTTCTGGGTTGCTCGCCGTTGTGGTGTGCGGGTAGAGCGATTCTCCATTGGTTTTGGCAAATCACTCTGGACGCGCACCGACCGTCACGGCACGGAATTTGTCATCGCCCTTATCCCGCTTGGCGGCTACGTCAAAATGCTCGACGAACGCGTTGAGCCTGTCGCCCCCGAGCTACGACACAGCGCGTTCAATAACAAAACCGTTGGACAACGCGCCGCCATCATCGCTGCCGGACCGGTAGCCAACTTCATCTTCGCGATTTTCGCTTACTGGCTGGTGTTTATCATCGGCGTCCCTGGCGTGCGTCCGGTTGTAGGGGAAATTGCCCCTGACTCCATCGCGGCGAGTGCGCAAATTACCTCCGGGATGGAACTTAAAGCGATTGATGGCATCGAAACCCCTGATTGGGATGCCGTGCGACTGCAGCTGGTAGCCAAAATAGGCGATCCGCAGACCACCATCAGCGTATCGCCGTTTGGATCAGACGCGCGTCAGGACAAAGTACTGGATTTACGCCACTGGCGTTTCGAGCCAGACAAAGAGGATCCCGTTGCTGCGCTGGGCATTCGTCCCCGCGGCGCGCAGATTGAGCCGGTATTAGCCGAAGTACAGGCAAATTCGGCGGCGAGCAAAGCGGGTTTGCAAGCTGGTGACAGGATCGTTAAAGTCGATGGTCAACCATTAACAGAGTGGATGACCTTTGTTACTCTGGTGCGCGATAATCCGGGGACGTCCCTCGCGCTGGAAGTTGAAAGGCAAGGCAGTCCGCTTTCGCTGACGCTGATCCCGGATACGAAGTCGGTCGGCAAAAAGGCAGAAGGGTTCGCAGGCGTTGTGCCAAAAGTGATCCCGCTGCCAGATGAGTACAAGACAATACGCCAGTATGGGCCGTTCAGCGCCATTCTTGAAGCCACGGATAAAACATGGCAACTGATGAAGCTGACGGTCAACATGTTGGGGAAATTGATAACCGGTGATGTGAAACTGAACAACCTCAGTGGGCCAATTTCGATTGCTCAGGGGGCTGGGATGTCAGCGGAGTTCGGGGTGATTTACTATCTCATGTTCCTCGCGCTTATTAGCGTGAACCTTGGGATAATCAACCTGTTCCCGCTTCCCGTTTTAGACGGGGGTCATCTGCTGTTTTTAGCGATTGAAAAGCTAAAAGGCGGGCCGGTATCCGAGCGAGTTCAAGACTTTAGTTATCGCATTGGCTCGATTTTGCTGGTGCTGTTAATGGGGCTTGCACTTTTCAATGATTTCTCTCGGTTGTAAGAGAGTTAGTTAGGAAGAACGCATAATAACGATGGCGATGAAAAAGTTGCTCATAGCGTCGCTGCTGTTTAGCAGCGCCACCGTATACGGTGCTGACGGGTTCGTAGTGAAAGACATTCATTTCGAAGGCCTTCAGCGTGTCGCCGTTGGTGCGGCCCTCCTCAGTATGCCTGTGCGCCCCGGCGATACGGTTAATGATGATGATATCAGTAACACCATCCGTGCTCTGTTTGCCACCGGCAACTTCGAGGATGTCCGCGTCCTGCGCGATGGTGATACGCTGCTGGTACAGGTAAAAGAACGTCCAACGATCGCCAGTATCACTTTCTCCGGCAACAAGTCGGTGAAAGATGACATGCTCAAGCAAAACCTTGAAGCATCCGGTGTTCGTGTGGGTGAGTCTCTGGACCGCACAACCCTTTCAGACATTGAAAAAGGTCTGGAAGACTTCTACTACAGCGTCGGTAAATACAGCGCCAGCGTGAAAGCGGTTGTCACTCCGCTCCCGCGTAACCGTGTTGATCTGAAGCTGGTCTTCCAGGAAGGTGTTTCTGCGAAGATCCAGCAGATCAACATCGTGGGTAACCACGCGTTCAGCACCGACGAACTGATCTCGACCTTCCAGCTGCGCGATGAAGTGCCGTGGTGGAACGTGGTTGGCGATCGTAAATACCAGAAACAGAAACTGGCGGGCGACCTTGAAACCCTGCGCAGCTACTATCTGGATCGCGGTTACGCCCGTTTCAACATTGACTCGACTCAGGTGAGCCTGACGCCGGACAAGAAAGGGATCTATATCACGGTTAACATTACTGAAGGCGATCAGTACAAGCTTTCAGGTGTTGAAGTGAGTGGTAACCTGGCGGGGCATTCTGCTGAAATCGAATCGCTGACCAAAATTCAGCCGGGCGATTTGTATAGCGGCTCCAAAGTCACCAAGATGGAAGACAGCATTAAGAAGCTGCTCGGCCGATATGGTTATGCCTATCCGCGCGTACAGACTCAGCCGGAAATCAACGACACGGATAAAACTGTCAAGTTGCACGTTAACGTTGATGCTGGTAACCGTTTCTACGTACGTAAGATCCGCTTCGTCGGTAACGACACCTCTAAAGATTCCGTTCTGCGTCGCGAAATGCGTCAGATGGAAGGTGCGTGGCTGGGCAGCGACCTCGTTGACCAGGGTAAAGAGCGTCTGAACCGTCTGGGCTATTTTGAAACCGTGGACACTGAAACCCAGCGTATCCCGGGCAGTCCGGATCAGGTTGATGTCGTTTATAAAGTGAAAGAGCGTAACACCGGTAGCTTTAACTTCGGTGTGGGCTACGGCACGGAAAGCGGCGTTAGCTTCCAGGTCGGCGTCCAGCAGGATAACTGGCTGGGTACGGGTTACTCTGTTGGTATTAACGGTACCAAAAACGACTACCAGACCTACTCTGAGTTCTCCGTTACCAACCCATACTTCACCGTTGACGGTGTGAGCCTGGGCGGTCGTATCTTCTATAACGACTTTAAAGCGGATGACGCGGATCTGTCTTCCTACACCAACAAAAGTTACGGTGTGGACGGAACGCTTGGCTTCCCGGTTAACGAATACAACACCCTGCGTGCGGGCTTAGGTTATGTGCATAACGACCTGTCCAACATGCAACCGCAGGTGGCGATGTGGCGTTATCTGGACTCTATCGGCCAGTCTGCAAGCACATCCAGCGATGACAACGGCTTTGCGGCGGATGACTTCACCTTCAACTACGGCTGGACTTACAACCGTCTTGACCGTGGTTACTTCCCAACGGAAGGTTCTCGCGTCAACCTGAACGGTAAAGTAACCATTCCTGGTTCCGATAACGAGTTCTACAAGGTGACGCTGGATACCGCGTCCTACTTCCCGATTGATGACGATCACAAGTGGGTGGTTCTGGGTCGTACCCGTTGGGGTTATGGTGACGGTATCGGCAGTAAAGAGTTGCCGTTCTATGAGAACTTCTACGCGGGTGGTTCAAGCACCGTGCGTGGCTTCCAGTCCAACAACATTGGTCCGAAAGCGGTTTATTACGGCGGCAATGACGAAGATAACTGCGCAAGCCGTGATCCAAAACAAGTATGTAGCTCTGATGATGCAGTAGGCGGTAACGCTATGGCCGTGGCGAGCCTCGAGTTCATCACGCCGACGCCGTTTATCAGTGACAAGTACGCGAACTCCGTACGTACGTCCTTCTTCTGGGATGCGGGTACGGTGTGGGACACGAACTGGCAGAACACCGATCAGATGCGTCTGGCTGGCGTACCGGACTACAGCGATCCGAGCAATATTCGCATGTCAGCCGGTATCGCATTACAATGGATGTCACCGCTGGGGCCGTTGGTCTTCTCCTACGCCCAGCCGTTTAAGAAATACGATGGAGACAAAGCGGAGCAGTTCCAGTTTAACATTGGTAAAACCTGGTAATAATTCGCTGCAATGGAATGCGTTGGCAGTGTAGCGCTGACAACCGGCGATCGGTCAAACGGTCGCCTTGCCACGCAAAGAACGGTACCTTCTGGTGCCAATGGGATGGTAAGGAGTTAATTGTGAAAAAGTGGTTATTAGCTGCAGGTCTCGGTTTAGCGATGGCAACTTCTGCTCAGGCAGCAGACAAAATCGCAATCGTCAACATGGGTAATTTGTTCCAGCAAGTCGCTCAGAAAACCGGTGTTTCTGCGACTCTGGAAAACGAATTCAAAGGCCGTGCGAGCGAACTGCAGCGTATGGAAGGCGATCTTCAGTCTAAAATGCAGCGTCTGCAGCGTGATGGTTCTACCATGAAAGCAAGCGATCGCAGCAAACTGGAAAAAGACGTTATGGCTCAGCGCCAGACCTTCTCCCAGAAAGCACAGGCTTTCGAGCAGGATCGTCAGCGTCGTTCTAACGAAGAGCGTGGCAAGCTGGTGACTCGCATTCAGACTGCTGTTAAAGCAGTTGCTGCCGATCAGAGCATCGATCTGGTTGTTGATGCGAACGCCGTTGCTTTCAACAGCAGCGATGTTAAAGACATCACCGCTGATGTTCTGAAACAGGTTAAATAAGTAATGCCTTCAATTCGACTGGCTGATTTAGCTCAGCAGTTGGATGCAGAATTACACGGTGATGGCGATATCGTCATCACCGCTGTTGCGTCCATGCAATCTGCTAAAGCTGGCACGATTACCTTCATGGTAAGCCCTAAGTACCGTGAACAACTGGCTCAATGCCAGGCGTCAGCAGTTGTTCTGACGCAGGACGATCTTCCCTTTGCCACTGGAAGCGCGCTGGTAGTGAAAAATCCCTACCTGACGTATGCACGTATGGCTCAAATTCTTGATACCACGCCGCAGCCGGCGCAGAACATTGCTGCCAGTGCAGCGATTGATCCGACGGCCAAGCTGGGTAACAACGTGGCCGTTGGCGCAAATGCGGTTATCGAATCTGGCGTTGAGCTGGGCGATAACGTCGTGATTGGCCCGGGATGCTTCGTTGGGAAAAATACGAAAATCGGCGCTGGAACCCGTTTATGGGCCAATGTGTCCGTTTATCATGAAGTTGAAATCGGCGAAAATTGCCTCGTCCAATCCAGTACCGTGATTGGTTCAGATGGCTTTGGTTACGCGAACGATCGCGGTAATTGGGTTAAGATCCCGCAGCTTGGTCGCGTTATTATTGGCGATCGCGTGGAGATCGGCGCCTGTACCACCATTGACCGTGGTGCACTTGACGACACGATCATTGGCAATGGTGTTATCATCGATAACCAGTGCCAGATTGCGCATAACGTTGTGATTGGCGACAATACCGCGGTTGCGGGGGGCGTCATCATGGCGGGCAGCCTGAAAATTGGTCGTTACTGCATGATTGGCGGCGCGAGCGTGATTAATGGCCACATGGAAATATGCGACAAGGTGACGGTGACGGGCATGGGCATGGTAATGCGTCCTATCACTGAACCCGGCGTCTATTCCTCCGGCATTCCGCTGCAACCCAACAAGGTATGGCGTAAAACAGCAGCTCTGGTGATGAACATTGATGATATGAGCAAGCGACTCAAGTCTCTTGAGCGTAAGATCGATCAACAAGACTAAACGTCACCCGTTTAACGCTATCTTTCCCGGCCTGTCGGCTTTCTAATAAACCGGCAGGCCGTGTTATTATTGTTATCAGTACATTTTGACAGGAAGAGTATTTTGACTACTGACACTCATACTCTGCATATTGAAGAGATTTTAGAACTTCTGCCGCACCGCTACCCGTTTTTGCTGGTAGACCGTGTGCTGGATTTTGAAGAAGGTCGTTTTCTGCGCGCAGTGAAAAATGTTTCCGTGAACGAGCCGTTCTTCCAGGGGCACTTCCCGGGAAAACCTATCTTCCCGGGTGTGTTGATTCTGGAAGCGATGGCTCAGGCTACCGGTATTCTGGCGTTTAAAAGCGTTGGTAAACTGGAGCCAGGTGAGCTGTATTACTTCGCAGGTATTGATGAAGCGCGCTTTAAGCGTCCTGTCGTGCCTGGTGATCAGATGATCATGGAAGTCACTTTTGAAAAAACGCGTCGTGGCCTGACTCGCTTCAAAGGCGTAGCGCTGGTTGACGGCAAAGTTGTTTGCGAAGCGACGATGATGTGTGCTCGTAGCCGGGAGTCCTGATACGTGATTGATAAATCCGCCTTTATTCATCCTACCGCTATTGTGGAAACCGGTGCCATTATTGGTGCTAACGTCCACATTGGCCCGTTCTGTATTGTTGGACCCCATGTCGAAATTGGTGAGGGTACAGTACTGAAATCTCACGTTGTCGTGAATGGTCATACGACCATTGGCTGCAACAACGAGATTTATCAGTTCGCTTCCATCGGTGAAGTAAACCAGGATCTGAAATATGCTGGTGAGTCGACCCGTCTGGAAATTGGCGATCGTAACCGTATTCGCGAAAGCGTCACCATTCATCGTGGAACAGTACAGGGTGGTGGGTTGACGAAGGTGGGCAGCGATAACCTGTTTATGGTTAATGCGCATATCGCGCACGACTGTACCGTGGGTGACCGCTGTATTCTTGCCAACAACGCAACGCTGGCAGGACACGTATCGGTTGATGACTTCGCAATTATTGGCGGCATGACCGCAGTCCATCAGTTCTGCATCATTGGTGCACATGTGATGGTCGGCGGATGCTCCGGTGTGGCGCAGGACGTCCCACCGTATGTGATTGCGCAGGGCAACCATGCCACGCCGTTTGGCGTGAACATCGAAGGCCTCAAGCGTCGTGGCTTTAGCCGCGAAGCGATTACTGCTATCCGCAACGCGTACAAGCTGCTGTACCGTAGCGGTAAAACGCTGGAAGAGGCGAAGCCGGAAATTGCCGAGCTGGCGGATAAGCATCCTGAAGTGAACGCGTTCATGGAATTCTTTGACCGTTCAACAAGGGGTCTGATTCGTTAATGGTCGACAGTCGTCCGCTTACGATAGCCCTGGTCGCCGGAGAAACCTCCGGCGATATTCTTGGTGCAGGTCTCATCCGGGCTCTTAAGGCGCGCGTACCCAATGCTCGCTTTGTCGGCGTTGCTGGCCCGCTGATGCAGGCCGAAGGCTGTGAAGCCTGGTATGAAATGGAAGAGCTGGCCGTGATGGGCATTGTCGAGGTGCTGGGGCGCCTGCGCCGTTTGCTGCATATTCGTGCCGATCTCACCCGCCGCTTTACCGAGCTTAAACCCGATGTGTTTGTCGGTATCGACGCACCTGATTTCAACATTACCCTCGAAGGGAATCTGAAAAAGCAGGGCATCAAAACCATTCACTATGTCAGTCCGTCCGTGTGGGCGTGGCGACAGAAACGCGTTTTCAAAATCGGACGGTCCACCAACCTTGTGCTGGCTTTCCTGCCTTTCGAAAAAGCGTTTTACGACAAATTTAATGTTCCGTGCCGTTTTATCGGTCACACCATGGCCGATGCCATGCCTCTGGATCCGGATAAAAACGCGGCACGCGACGTGCTGGGCATCCCGCATGATGCGCACTGTCTGGCACTGTTGCCGGGCAGCCGTGGCGCAGAAGTTGAGATGCTGAGCGCTGATTTTCTGAAAACCGCGCAGATTCTTCGCGAGACCTGGCCCGATCTTGAAGTGGTTGTGCCGCTGGTGAATGCCAAACGCCGCGAGCAGTTCGAGCGCATCAAAGCCGATGTTGCCCCGGATCTTCACGTCCGTCTTCTCGACGGGAAAGGGCGGGAAGCCATGTACGCGAGCGATGCCGCACTGCTGGCCTCCGGCACGGCGGCGCTGGAATGTATGCTGGCGAAATGCCCAATGGTGGTCGGTTATCGCATGAAGCCGTTTACCTTCTGGCTGGCAAAACGCCTGGTGAAAACGGATTATGTCTCCCTGCCAAACCTGCTTGCCGGGCGAGAGCTGGTTAAAGAGCTTTTGCAGGATGAGTGCCAGCCGCAGGCGCTGGCGGATGCCCTGCTGCCGCTGCTCGCCAACGGCAAAACCAGCCACCAGATGCACGATACCTTCCGCGAACTGCATCAACTGATCCGCTGTAATGCTGATGAGCAAGCGGCCGATGCGGTGCTGGAGTTAGCAAAATGATGGAATTTGTTTATCCTCACACTCGCCTTGTGGCGGGGGTGGATGAAGTGGGTCGTGGCCCGTTAGTGGGTGCCGTGGTGACTGCTGCGGTGATCCTCAATCCGGCTCGCCCGATCGTCGGGCTGAACGACTCTAAAAAATTGTCCGAAAAGCGCCGGCTGGCGCTGTTCAGTGAGATTCAGGAAAAGGCGCTGGCCTGGAGCCTGGGGCGCGCTGAACCGCATGAAATAGACGAACTGAATATTTTGCATGCCACGATGCTGGCGATGCAGCGTGCGGTAGCGGGCCTGAAAATTGCCCCGGAATATGTTCTGATTGACGGCAACCGCTGTCCGGCGTTGCCGATGCCGTCGCTGGCTGTCGTCAAAGGTGATAGCCGGGTCGCAGAGATCAGTGCAGCTTCTATTATTGCCAAAGTGACACGCGATGCCGAAATGGCCGCGCTGGACCTCACTTACCCTCAGTATGGTTTCGCCCAGCATAAAGGGTATCCAACGGCTTTCCATCTGGAAAAGCTGGCTGAACATGGCGCAACTGAACATCACCGACGCAGCTTTGGTCCGGTGAAACGCGCGCTGGGACTGGTGTCCTGAATCAATACGCAAGCAATTAAGTAACGCGGAATCTGAAGATGGCTGAACCACGTTTCGTACACCTGCGGGTGCATAGCGACTACTCCATGATCGATGGGCTGGCGAAGACCGGGCCGCTGGTAAAAAAGGCGGCCGCGCTTGGTATGCCTGCACTGGCGATCACCGATTTTACCAACCTGTGTGGCCTGGTGAAGTTCTACGGAACGGCGCATGGCGCGGGGATGAAGCCTATCGTCGGTGCGGATTTTCACGTGCAGAGCGACCTCATCGGCGATGAACTGACGCAAATCTCCGTGTTAGCCATGAACAACACGGGTTATCAAAACCTTACCCTGCTTATCTCAAAAGCCTATCAGCGCGGTTACGGTGCGCTGGGCCCGTGGATTGACAGGGACTGGCTGGCTGAGCTTAACGAAGGGCTGCTGCTGATTTCCGGTGGTCGCATGGGCGATGTCGGAAAATCGCTGCTGCGCGGTAACAGCGCGCTGGTGGATCAGTGCGTCTCGTTCTATGAAGAGTACTTCCCTAATCGTTATTATCTGGAGCTGATTCGCACCGGCCGCCAGGATGAAGAGAGTTATCTGCACGCTGCTGTCGCGCTGGCAGAAGAGCGCGGCTTGCCCGTGGTGGCGACCAACGACGTGCGCTTCCTTGAGTCGGGCGATTTTGACGCTCACGAAATTCGCGTGGCGATCCACGATGGCTTTACCCTCGACGATCCGAAACGCCCGCGTAACTACTCATCGCAGCAATATATGCGCAGCGAAGAGGAGATGTGCGAGCTCTTCTCCGACATCCCGGAAGCACTGGAAAACAGCGTAGAGATCGCCAAGCGCTGTAACGTGACCGTGCGCCTTGGTGAATACTTCCTGCCGCAGTTCCCGACCGGCGACATGACCACGGAAGATTTCCTGGTCATGAAGTCGAAAGAGGGTCTTGAAGAGCGCCTGGAATTCCTCTTCCCGGATGAAGCGGTCCGCAAAGAGAAGCGTCCTGAGTATGACGAGCGCCTGGATATTGAACTCCAGGTTATCAACCAGATGGGCTTCCCGGGCTACTTCCTGATCGTAATGGAGTTTATCCAGTGGTCGAAGGATAACGGCGTTCCGGTCGGACCGGGCCGTGGCTCAGGTGCGGGCTCCCTGGTGGCGTATGCGCTGAAAATTACCGACCTCGATCCGCTGGAATTCGACCTGCTGTTCGAACGTTTCCTTAACCCGGAACGTGTTTCCATGCCCGACTTCGACGTCGACTTCTGTATGGAGAAACGCGACCAGGTGATCGAGCACGTGGCCGATATGTACGGTCGTGACGCGGTATCACAGATTATTACCTTCGGCACGATGGCGGCGAAAGCGGTTATCCGCGACGTGGGTCGCGTGCTGGGCCACCCGTACGGTTTCGTCGATCGTATTTCTAAACTGGTGCCGCCCGATCCGGGCATGACGCTGGCAAAAGCGTTTGAAGCAGAACCTCAGCTGCCGGAAATCTACGAAGCTGACGAAGAAGTCAAAGCGCTGATCGACATGGCGCGCAAGCTGGAAGGCGTCACGCGTAACGCCGGTAAGCATGCGGGGGGCGTCGTTATCGCCCCAACCAAAATTACCGACTTTGCGCCGCTGTACTGCGACGAAGCGGGCCAGCATCCGGTCACCCAGTTCGATAAAAACGACGTGGAATACGCCGGGCTGGTGAAGTTCGACTTCCTCGGCCTGCGCACGCTGACTATCATCAACTGGGCGCTGGAGATGATCAACGCCCGCCGCGAGAAGAACGGCGAGCCGCCGCTGGATATCGCGGCCATCCCGCTGGATGACAAGAAAAGTTTCGACATGCTGCAGCGCTCGGAGACAACAGCTGTCTTCCAGCTTGAATCCCGTGGCATGAAAGATCTGATTAAACGTCTGCAGCCCGACTGCTTCGAAGATATGATCGCACTGGTGGCCCTGTTCCGTCCGGGCCCGCTGCAGTCAGGGATGGTAGATAACTTCATCGATCGTAAGCACGGGCGCGAAGAGATTTCCTACCCGGACGTGCAGTGGCAGCACGAAAGCCTGAAGCCTGTGCTGGAGCCGACCTACGGCATCATCCTGTATCAGGAACAGGTTATGCAGATCGCCCAGGTGCTTTCCGGCTATACCCTTGGCGGCGCGGATATGCTGCGTCGTGCGATGGGTAAGAAAAAGCCGGAAGAGATGGCCAAGCAGCGCTCTATTTTTGAAGACGGGGCGAAGAAAAACGGCGTTGACGGCGAGCTGGCGATGAAAATCTTCGACCTGGTGGAGAAATTCGCCGGGTACGGATTTAACAAATCCCACTCCGCTGCCTATGCTTTGGTTTCGTATCAAACGCTGTGGCTGAAAGCGCACTATCCCGCTGAGTTTATGGCGGCGGTTATGACCGCCGATATGGACAACACCGAGAAGGTGGTAGGTCTGGTGGACGAGTGCTGGCGTATGGGGCTGAAGATCCTGCCGCCGGACATTAACTCGGGGCTCTACCATTTCCACGTCAACGATGACGGGGAGATCGTCTACGGGATCGGCGCGATCAAAGGCGTGGGCGAGGGGCCGATCGAGGCGATCATCGAAGCGCGTAACAACGGCGGGTATTTCCGCGAGCTGTTCGATCTCTGCGCCCGTACCGATACCAAAAAACTGAACCGCCGCGTGCTGGAAAAGCTGATCATGTCTGGCGCGTTCGACAGGCTGGGGCCGCACCGCGCCGCGCTGATGAACTCGCTCGGCGATGCGCTGAAAGCGGCCGATCAGCACGCGAAAGCGGAAGCCATTGGCCAGGCGGATATGTTTGGCGTACTGGCGGAAGAGCCAGAGCAGATTGAGCAGTCTTACTCTAACTGTCAGCCCTGGCCAGAACAGGTTGTACTGGATGGCGAACGGGAAACGTTAGGCTTGTACCTGACGGGTCACCCGATCAACCAGTACATCAAAGAAATTGAGCGCTATGTCGGAGGCAACAGGCTAAAAGACATGCATCCGACAGATCGTGGTAAAATCACCACGGCTGCGGGGCTCGTGATTGCTGCAAGGGTAATGGTCACCAAGCGTGGCAATCGTATCGGCATCTGTACGCTGGATGACCGTTCCGGGCGTCTGGAGGTGATGCTATTCACCGACGCGCTGGATAAATACCAGCAATTGCTGGAAAAAGACCGCATACTTATCGTCAGCGGACAGGTCAGCTTTGATGACTTCAGCGGGGGGCTTAAAATGACCGCCCGCGAAGTGATGGACATTGACGAAGCCCGGGAAAAATATGCTCGCGGGCTTGCTATCTCGCTGACGGACAGGCAAATTGATGACCAGCTTTTAAACCGACTCCGTCAGTCTCTGGAACCCCACCGCTCGGGGACCATTCCAGTACATCTCTACTATCAGAGGGCGGATGCACGTGCGCGGTTGCGCTTTGGTGCAACGTGGCGTGTCTCTCCGAGCGATCGTTTACTGAACGATCTCCGTGGCCTCATTGGTTCGGAGCAGGTGGAACTGGAGTTTGACTAATACAGGAATACTATGAGTCTGAATTTCCTTGATTTCGAACAGCCGATTGCTGAGCTGGAAGCGAAAATCGATTCTCTGACAGCGGTAAGCCGTCAGGATGAAAAACTGGATATTAACATCGACGAAGAAGTGCATCGTCTGCGCGAAAAAAGCGTAGAGCTGACGCGCAAAATCTTTGCCGATCTCGGCGCATGGCAGATCGCCCAGTTGGCGCGTCATCCGCAGCGTCCGTACACCCTGGATTATGTCCGCCTGGCGTTTGATGAATTCGACGAACTGGCAGGCGATCGCGCATACGCTGATGACAAAGCTATCGTCGGCGGTATCGCGCGTCTGGACGGACGCCCGGTGATGATCATTGGTCATCAGAAAGGCCGTGAAACCAAAGAGAAGATCCGTCGTAACTTTGGTATGCCAGCACCAGAAGGCTACCGTAAAGCCCTGCGTCTGATGGAGATGGCTGAGCGTTTCAACATGCCAATCATCACCTTCATCGACACCCCGGGTGCATACCCAGGCGTGGGCGCGGAAGAGCGCGGCCAGTCTGAAGCCATCGCGCGCAACCTGCGTGAGATGTCTCGTCTGAAAGTGCCGGTCATCTGTACCGTTATCGGTGAAGGTGGTTCCGGCGGTGCGCTGGCCATTGGCGTGGGCGATAAAGTGAATATGCTGCAGTACAGCACCTATTCCGTTATCTCGCCTGAAGGTTGCGCGTCCATTCTATGGAAAAGCGCCGACAAAGCGCCGCTGGCTGCAGAAGCGATGGGCATCATTGCGCCGCGTCTGAAAGAGCTGAAGCTGATCGACACCGTTATCCCGGAACCTCTGGGCGGCGCGCATCGTAAGCCGGAAGTGATGGCCGCGTCCCTGAAGGCGCAGCTGCTGGCGGACCTGGCGGACCTGGACGTCCTGAGCAAAGAAGACCTGCTCAACCGTCGTTACCAGCGTCTGATGACCTACGGTTACGCGTAAGCTTCACAATTATCTGAAAAGCCGCACACTGTTGCGGCTTTTTTTATACCTGCGGTTTAGCCTGGCTATGCTTAGCTAATGTTTTTTAAGGAGGAAGCCCGTGAATATCATTGCCATTATGGGGCCACACGGCGTCTTTTATAAAGATGAGCCGATTAAGGAGCTGGAGCAAGCCCTGCAGTCGCGCGGATATCAGCTGATCTGGCCGCACAACAGTGCCGACCTGCTGAAATTTATCGAGCACAACCCGCGTATCTGCGGCGTGATCTTCGACTGGGACGAGTATGATCTCGAACTGTGCAGCGACATCAACAAGCTGAATGAATATCTGCCGCTGTACGCGTTTATCAATACCCACTCGACCATGGACGTCAGCGCCCATGATATGCGTATGGCGCTGTGGTTCTTTGAGTACTCTCTTGGCGTGGCGGAAGATATCGCGACCCGGATCCAGCAGTACACGCGCGAATATCTGGATAACATCACGCCGCCCTTCACCCGCGCGCTGTTCACCTATGTGAAAGAGGGAAAATACACCTTCTGTACGCCCGGGCATATGGCCGGGACGGCCTATCAAAAAAGCCCGGTGGGCTGCCTGTTCTATGATTTCTTTGGCGGCAACACGCTAAAGGCAGACGTCTCGATTTCGGTCACTGAGCTGGGTTCTCTGCTCGACCACACCGGCCCGCATCTGGAGGCCGAAGAGTACATTGCCCGTACCTTTGGTGCCGAGCAGAGCTATATGGTGACTAATGGCACCTCGACCTCAAATAAAATTGTCGGCATGTACGCCGCGCCTGCCGGAAGCACATTGCTGATCGACCGTAACTGTCATAAATCGCTGGCGCACCTGCTGATGATGAGCGACGTCGTCCCGATCTGGCTATCACCCACGCGTAACGCGCTCGGTATCCTCGGCGGCATTCCGCGCCGGGAGTTCACGCATCAAGCCATTGAAAATAAGGTCTCGGCGATCCCTGAAGCCAGCTGGCCTGTTCACGCGGTGATCACGAACTCCACCTATGATGGCCTGCTTTACAACACCAACTGGATCAAGCAGACGCTGGACGTGCCATCGATCCACTTTGATTCCGCGTGGGTGCCTTATACCAACTTCCACCCGATTTATTCGGGAAAAAGTGGGATGAGCGGCGAGCGCGTGCCGGGCAAAGTGTTCTTCGAAACGCAATCGACGCACAAAATGCTGGCCGCGTTTTCGCAGGCCTCGCTTATTCACATCAAAGGCGAGTACGACGAGGATACCTTCAACGAAGCCTTTATGATGCACACCACCACCTCTCCGAGCTATCCGCTGGTGGCCTCTATCGAGACGGCGGCGGCGATGCTCCGCGGCAATCCGGGTAAACGCCTGATTAACCGCTCGGTGGAACGCGCGCTGCATTTCCGTAAAGAGGTTCAGCGGTTAAAAGATGAGGCGGACGGCTGGTTCTTTGATATCTGGCAGCCGGAAGAGATTGACGAGGCGGAGTGCTGGCCCGTCGCGCCGGGGGAGAGCTGGCACGGTTTTCGGGATGCCGATGCGGACCACATGTTCCTCGATCCGGTTAAGGTGACGATCCTGACGCCGGGCATGGACGAGCAGGGCGTGATGGGCGACGAAGGGATCCCCGCCGCGCTGGTAGCGAAGTTCCTTGACGAGCGCGGCGTGGTGGTGGAGAAGACCGGCCCTTATAATTTGCTGTTCCTGTTCAGTATCGGAATCGATAAAACCCGGGCAATGGGACTGCTGCGCGGGCTGATGGAGTTTAAGCGCGCCTACGATCTGAACCTGCGGGTGAAGAACATGCTTCCGGATCTCTACGCGGAAGATCCTGACTTCTATCGCAACATGCGTATTCAGGAGCTGGCGCAGGGGATCCACAGGCTGATCCGCCAGCACGATCTGCCACGCCTGATGCTCCAGGCGTTTGATGTTCTGCCTGAAATGAAGCTGACGCCGCACAAGGCCTGGCAGCGGCAGGTGAAAGGTGACGTTGAAACCGTTGAGCTGGAAAATCTGGTTGGACGCGTGTCGGCCAACATGATCCTGCCGTATCCGCCAGGCGTGCCGCTGCTGATGCCGGGTGAGATGATCACCGAGGAGAGCCGGGCGGTGCTCGATTTCCTGCTGATGCTCTGTTCGGTAGGACGTCATTATCCCGGCTTCGAAACGGATATCCACGGTGCGAAGCGAGATGAAAACGGCGTGTACTGGGTGCGAGTCCTAAAATAAAGATGACCGCTTGCCAGGTGCGGGTTTTCGGTTGTAACGTTTCAGGCATCATAAAAAGGAGAAGCTATGCTGGGTTTAAAAGCTGTTCATCATATTGCGATCATTGCCACTGATTACGCGAAAAGTAAGGCCTTCTACTGCGATATCCTTGGCTTCACGCTGTTGAGCGAGGCCTACCGCGAGGAGCGCGACTCCTGGAAAGGTGACCTGGCGTTAAACGGACAATATGTAATTGAACTGTTCTCCTTTCCCTTTCCGCCTGCGCGCCCGTCACGCCCGGAAGCCTGCGGCCTGCGCCATCTTGCCTTCAGCGTTGATGACCTGGACAGCGCAGTAAAACATCTGGAAACTCACGGCGTGACGTGCGAACCCATTCGTATCGACCCGTTCACTGACAAGCGTTTTACCTTTTTCAACGACCCGGACGGCCTGCCGCTGGAGCTTTACCAGCAGTAATGTTTGTCCTGTGTGATAATGCCCGCTCAGTTCGGGCATTTTTTATGTGTAATTTCCTATGACCTTACCCGCTATCGCACAAGCCGTTTCACCGTACCGCCAGCTGCTGGTGGGGTTTAGCGGTGGCCTGGATTCCACCGTGTTGCTGCATCGCCTTAAGCTCTGGCGCGATCGGGACCCTGACGTCCAGCTTCGGGCGATACACATCCACCACGGACTAAGCCCTCATGCAGAAGAGTGGGTAACGCACTGTGCAGCCTTGTGTGCGGCCTGGGCGATCCCGCTCATCGTTGAGCGCGTCACGCTTGCTGATGAAGGATTGGGTATTGAGGCGCAGGCGCGTAAAGCCCGCTATGCCGCGTTTGCCGGAGCATTACGTACTGGAGAAGCGCTGGTCACGGCGCAGCATCTGGACGATCAGTGCGAAACCTTTTTGCTTGCCCTTAAGCGGGGCAGCGGGCCTGCGGGGCTTTCCGCCATGCCAGCGTGTTCTGATTTTGCCGGAACGCAATTATTGCGTCCGCTGCTTGGCGAGACACGTGCCTCACTGGAAGCCTGGGCGCGAGAACACCAGCTGAGCTGGATCGAAGATGAGAGCAACCAGGATGACAGCTACGACCGCAACTTCCTGCGTCTGCGCGTCCTCCCGCTGTTGAGCGAGCGCTGGCCGCATTTTGCCGATGCGACGGCAAGAAGCGCCATGCTGTGTGCCGAACAGGAAACGTTGCTTGATGAGTTGCTCAGTGAAGAGCTGGCTGAACTGATTTCTGAAGACGGGGCGCTGGCGATCGCGCCGCTGGAGGCGATGAGCCCGGTACGTCGTGCCGCGCTGTTACGACGCTGGCTGGCCTCTCATCATGCTGCGATGCCGTCGCGGGCGATGCTTAGCCGTATCTGGGACGAAGTGGCGCAGTCGCGGGCAGACGCTTCCCCCTGCGTATACCTGCATGGGTTTGAGGTAAGACGCTATAGAGGCGAACTGTGGTGGATTAAATCCACGCCCTCACTGACCGATGTGGTGCTCGACTGGCTTTCTCCTGACGCACCGCTGATTTTGCCCTGTGAGGCAGGGCGCGTCTCTCTCATTCCGTCTGGTCATGTGCGGCTGCCGAAGCCCGGTGAACCGGTCACCGTGCGCTTTAAGGCTGGCGGCATGCTGCATATCGTCGGGCGCAACGGGGGACGGAAGCTGAAGAAAATTTGGCAGGAGTGTAACGTGCCGCCGTGGCTGCGCGACACCACGCCACTGTTGTTCTACGGTGAAACGCTTATCGCTGCGGCAGGCGTTTTCATCACGGAAGAGGGATGGACAGAAGAGGGTGTCCGTTTTGCGTGGCAGAAAGCGTAACGGGCAGCCAGGCTGCCCGTTAGTGTCATCAGGATTCGCTCACCACGACGGTGCCGATTTGCGGGTGGCTGAAGCTGGCTATTTTGTCCAGACGCAGCTCACGCGTCGCACCGGCGTCTTCAACTATCAGGTATTCCACATTCTTACGTGAAACCAGATCGCTGGCCTTCGCCTTCAACACTTCGCCATCTTTTAGCTCCAGCGTCAGTATTAAATGATGCTGGCAGGCGAGTTCGAGGTTGTCATAGTCATCACAATTGATGGGTTGATAAGTATCATTCATCGACATAATCGCTCACCAGTAAATTCGCCGCAGCATACGCTGCTTTTTCCCTGACCGACTCTGAAAGGCTCTCATCAGAGGCCACTTCATTAAGCACTTTCAATACACAGCCCAACGCGTCCGGGACATACCCCAGATCTCCGCTGGCGATTTCCGCATACCGTTTGCGAATTAACTCACAATAATTATTCACATCCCCTCCCGCCAGCGCACTGACTTACTGTGAGATATCATTAAGCCTACGAAGATAAACTCGGTTTAGCAAGGTGACTATACCATACTCATTTAAGCAATATCAGCGCCTTGATAGTGGGGTATTTATTACGCCGTAACAGCCTTTTGCCGCGGTTTTCGCTACAATGTGCGGCTGATTCGAATGGAGTTCTCTCATGGCGCTGAAAGCGACAATTTATAAAGCAGTGGTCAACGTGGCCGATCTGGATCGCAACCAGTTTCTGGATGCGTCGCTTACGCTGGCACGCCACCCCTCTGAAACCCAGGAGCGGATGATGCTGCGCCTGCTGGCGTGGATTAAGTATGCCGACGAACGTCTGCAGTTTACCCGTGGGTTAAGCGCAGAAGACGAGCCTGAAGCCTGGCTGCGCAACGACCATCTGGGGATCGATCTATGGATCGAGCTCGGCCTGCCGGACGAGCGCAGGGTTAAAAAGGCGTGTACTCAGTCCGCTGAAGTGGCGTTATTCGCCTATAACCAGCGCGCGGCAGAGATCTGGTGGCAGCAAAATAAGAATAAATGCGTACAGTTTAAAAATCTCACCGTCTGGTATCTGGATGATGAACAGCTGGCTCAGCTAAGCGAGTTCGCCAGCCGGACGATGGTGCTGCAGGCAACGATTCAGGACGGTGCCATCTGGCTCTCTGATTCTCAGAATAATCTGGAAATCCATCTGGCGGCCTGGCAGCCCGCATCATGATTGTTTTGTCCCGAAACGTCAGCATTCCTGATAACGAGCTGGAGATCACCGCCATCCGTGCTCAGGGGGCGGGTGGGCAGCACGTTAATAAAGCCTCCACGGCTATCCATTTGCGTTTTGACATTCGGGCATCAAGCCTGCCAGAGTATTATAAAGAGAGCCTCCTTGCCGCCAGCCATCATCTGATCACCAGCGATGGCGTCATTGTGATTAAAGCGCAGGAGTACCGTAGCCAGGAGTTAAACCGGGAAGCGGCACTTTCCAGGCTGGTGGCGGTCATAAAAGAATTAACTGCAGTGCAAAAAAGCCGGCGAGCAACGCGTCCGACGCGAGCATCAAAAGAACGTCGTTTGTCATCGAAGGCGCAAAAATCCACCGTTAAGGCGCTGCGCGGCAAAGTCCGTCATCCGTAGCGTGACGAAAGGGACACACTTTTTCATAAGGAATGTATTGTGAAAAAAGCATTATTATCAGCGCTGGCAGTCAGTACACTGTTTGCGCTTTTCGGGTGTAACAACCGTTCTGAAACGCAGATTATGCAGCCAGCGCAGAACGAAGAATTAAAGCCAATGCAGCAGAGCTGGCGCGGCGTATTGCCTTGCGCAGACTGCGAAGGCATTGAAACGTCACTGTTCCTGCAAAAAGACGGTACCTGGGTGATGAACCAGCGCTATCAGGGCGCGAAAGAACCCTCTTCATTTGCCACCTACGGGACATGGGCGCGTACGGCAGAGAAGCTGGTCCTGACGGATACCACCGGTGAGAAAACCTGGTTCCGCCCTAAAGGCGAGAACATGGAGATGCTCGACCGCGACGGTAACCCTATTCAATCCCAGTTCAACTACACGCTGGCCCCGGTGAAAGCGGCCCTGCCTGCAACGCCGATGGCAATGCGGGGGATGTACTTCTATATGGCGGATGCGGCGATATTTACCGACTGCGCCACCGGCAGGAAGGTCAGCGTGGCTAACAATGCGCAGCTTGAACGTGATTACGCTGTGGCACGCGGCAATGACAGCAAGCCGGTATTGCTGACGGTTGATGGTCACTTTACGCTGGAGCCAAACCCGGATAGTGGCGAGATGGTGAAAACGCTGGTGGCAGACAAAGACGCGAAGTTTGTCGCGGGTAAAGACTGTAACAGTAAATAAGCTGACGTTGAGCCATTAAAAAACCCCGCCGGAGCGGGGTTTTTTGTTTTAACCTTTGATGGCTTTTACCAGGTAATTAAGAATGTCGCCAGTCTTGATCATCTGTTTTTCGCCGCTGCGACGGTATTTATATTCAATCTCATCGCTGTCGAGGTTACGGTCGCCGATGACGACGGTGTGCGGAATACCGATCAGTTCCATATCGGCAAACATCACGCCCGGACGCTCTTTACGGTCATCCATCAGCACTTCAATACCCTGAGCGCGCAGCTCAGCGTACAGTTTCTCGGCCAGCTCCTGCACGCGGTAAGACTTGTGCATGTTCATTGGCAGAATAGCCACCTGGAACGGCGCGATGTTGTCCGGCCAGACGATGCCGCGCTCGTCGTAGTTCTGCTCGATGGCCGCAGCCACCACGCGCGTCACCCCGATACCGTAGCAGCCCATGGTCAGGATCTGGTTACGGCCATCTTCACCCTGAACGGCGGCGTTCAGCGCGCGAGAGTATTTATCACCCAGCTGGAAGATGTGACCGACTTCGATACCGCGCTTAATCATCAGGGTACCCTGGCCGTCCGGGCTTGGATCGCCGGCAACCACGTTACGGATGTCAGCCACTTCTGGCGTCGCCACGTCGCGATCCCAGTTGATGCCGAAGTAATGTTTACCGTCGATGTTAGCACCCGCGGAGAAGTCGCTCATTGCCGCAACCGTGCGGTCAATAACAACAGGCACCGGCATATTCACCGGACCAAGAGAGCCTGGGCCGGCATTCACGACGGCGCGGATTTCCGCTTCTGTGGCGAACGTCAGCGGGCTGGCTACCTGCGGCAGCTTCTCGGCTTTCACTTCGTTCAGCTCGTGATCGCCACGCACCAGCAGGGCAACCAGCGGGTAAGCGCTACCTTCGGTGGATTTCACCAGCAGCGTTTTCACGGTTTTTTCCACTGGCAGGTTGAACTGCTCAACCAGCTCGGCAATGGTTTTCGCGTTTGGCGTATCAACCAGCGTCATCTCTTGCGTTGCCGCGCCGCGTGGTTCTTTTGGTGCCAGCGCTTCTGCAAATTCGATATTCGCCGCGTAGTCTGATGAGTCAGAGAAGATCACATCGTCTTCGCCGCTCTGTGCCAGTACCTGGAATTCATGGGACGCGCTACCGCCGATGGAGCCGGTATCAGCCTGCACAGCGCGGAAATCCAGACCCATGCGGGAGAAGATTTTGCTGTATGCCTCGTACATTTTGTCGTAGGTCTCTTGCAGGGATTCCTGTGACGTATGGAAAGAGTAGGCATCTTTCATCAGGAATTCACGAGAGCGCATCACGCCGAAACGCGGGCGAACTTCATCGCGGAACTTGGTCTGGATCTGGAAGAAGTTCAGCGGCAGCTGTTTGTAAGAGCTCAGCTCATTGCGAATCAGGTCGGTAATGACTTCTTCATGCGTTGGACCGAGAACGAACGGACGCTCGCCGCGATCGACGAAGCGCAGCAGTTCTGGGCCATATTGCTCCCAACGGCCACTCTCCTGCCACAGGTCAGCGGGCTGAACCACAGGCATGGACACCTCGATAGCACCGGCGTTGTTCATCTCTTCACGCACGATGTTTTCGACTTTTTTCAGGACGCGCACGCCGGTCGGCAGCCAGGTGTATAACCCGGAGGCCAGCTTGCGGATCATCCCGGCGCGCAGCATCAGCTGATGGCTGATCACTTCGGCGTCGGCAGGCGTCTCCTTCAGAGTGGAGAGCAGATATTGGCTAGTACGCATGTTGTTACGGTTCCATTTCGACGATTGGAACAGGCTGAAACGCCAGCCTGACACAAAAAAAGTGGTTTAGTTTACCAGTGTGGCAAAGATGCCAAAAGAGAGGAGAACAAAATTACCTGGGTTCAAGGGCAAACACTTCAAAACCTTCCCCGGTGACGCGCCAGCGAACATTAAAATCCAGCAGCCAGACGGCGTACGTTTTTCCTGCTTCTTCTTCTTTACGGTAGGCCGGACGGGGGTCCTGTGCCAGCACTTCGGTGATGAAATTCCGTAAGCGAGGATAGCGTTTCTCCAGCTGAATGAGCTGCGAGGCGATCTCAGGCGTAAACGAAACAGGCATGTCCGCCCGTGGTGCGTCCTGAGCGTAGCTTGCGCGCGCGTCCGGAAGGGCTTCAGCGAAGGGCAAATAGGGTTTGATGTCGATGACCGGCGTGCCGTCGACCAGATCCAGGCTGCCCAGTTCGAGTATGACCTGTTCTTTCTGGCAACGTATGCCTTTCAGTTCAACCAGCGACATCCCGATCGGGTTTGGCCGGAAGGTTGAGCGAGTCGCAAACACGCCCATTCTCGCATTTCCACCCAGGCGCGGGGGACGTACGGTGGGGCGCCAGCCGCCTTCCATTGTCTGGTGAAAGACAAATACCACCCATAAGTGACTGAAAGACTCGAGCCCGCGTACCGCATCGGCCTGATTGTAAGGCGCGATAAGATGAAGCTCGCCGCTGCCGCTGGTGACCAGACCGGGCTGGCGGGGCACGGCGAACTTCTCTTTATACGGAGAGTGGATAACCCCTATCTGCTCAAACTGAAATGCACTCATTTCGCCGTAATGTTCAGCGCAGAACCGATGCAAACCGCCTGACGGTAGCAGCCCGGTGTGCCGCTGGTGACTTCGCAACTGTGCAGCAGCACCGCGTTAGCTTTCATTTTTGCGGCGTTAATCTGCATGCGTTTGCGCGCGGTCGGGATATTCGGAGGAGAGTCCTGATTGGTTGCCTGACAGGATTCGCCGCTCACTTCACCCAGTTCACGGAACGGTTTGCCGACGAGTTCGTCCGCTTTCGTGATAATGCGAACCGGCGCAGGGCGCGTCACTTTCGGTTTTGCAGGCTCTGTTTTTGGCGGGGTTGCCGTGCTTTGAACGGGTTCAACAGGAGATCTGCTTAGCATAGAACAGCCGCTCAGCATGAGTGCTAAAAGACAGATCGGTAAAGCACGCATAATATTTCCTCAATGGATAATCAAAACGTCAGATATTGAATCAGGTGACTGCACAAATGACAAGACGGGCATAAGCCCGTCCTGATGATATTACACTGAGGTGAGATTACCAGCCTTTAACCGCGCCGCCGTTAAACACTTTGTTGGCTTCCTGGTAAACTTCGTCTGACTGATAGGCCTGAACGAACTTCTTCACGTTTTCCGCGTCTTTGTTATCTTCGCGAGTCACGATGAGGTTAACGTACGGGGAGTCTTTATCTTCAACGAAGATACCGTCTTTCGCTGGCGTCAGGCCAATCTGGCTGGCGTAGGTGGTGTTGATCACCGCCAGGGCAATCTGCGCATCGTCCAGAGAACGCGGCAGCTGCGGTGCTTCCAGTTCAACAATTTTCAGATTTTTCGGGTTCTCGGTGACATCCAGAACGGTCGGCAGCAGGCCAACACCGTCTTTCAGTTTGATCAGACCCACTTTCTGCAGCAGCAGCAGGGAACGTCCGAGGTTGGTTGGATCGTTAGGCACGGCTACCTGAGAGCCCGGCTGCAGTTCGTCCAGTGATTTAATTTTCTTGGAGTAGCCGGCAATTGGGTAAACGAAGGTGTTACCCACGCCAACCAGCTTATAGCCGCGATCTTTGATCTGCTGATCCAGATATGGCTTATGCTGGAAAGCGTTAGCGTCGATATCGCCTTTGCTCAGCGCTTCGTTCGGCAGAACGTAATCATTGAAGGTTACCAGCTCAACGTCCAGACCGTATTTTTCTTTCGCCACTTTCTGAGCAACTTCAGCAACCTGCTGTTCTGCACCTACGATAACGCCCACTTTAATATGGTTTGGATCTTTTTCGTCCTGACCGCAACCCACCAGTGCCAGAGAGCCAATCAGCGCGCCAACTGCAGCAAAGGTCTTTAATTTAAACGCCATGTTTTATCCTTAACTCGTCGAGTTTGTGTTGTGTGTAACGTTATTTGTGAGTAACAGCCCGGACGATGCGATCGCCAGAGAACTGGATTAAGTAAACCAGCACAACCAGCAATACCAGAACGGTATTCATCACGGTAGCGTTATATCCAATATAGCCGTACTGGTAACCAATCTGCCCTAAACCGCCAGCGCCAACTGCACCACCCATTGCGGAATAACCGACCAGCGTGATGAGCGTGATGGTTGCCGCATTCACCAGACCTGGCAGCGCTTCAGGAAGCAGGACTTTGCGCACGATCTGCATAGGGGTTGCGCCCATTGCACGAGAAGCTTCAATCAATCCGGTTGGGATCTCCAGCAGGGCGTTTTCCACCATACGGGCGATAAACGGCGCAGCGCCTACGGTCAGCGGAACGATGGCCGCCTGCAGACCGATAGATGTTCCGACGATTACGCGGGTAAACGGAATCATCCACACCAGCAGAATAATAAACGGGATAGAACGGAAGATATTCACCAGCGCGGAGAGCGTACGGTAGAGCTTTGCGTTCTCAATGATTTGACCCGGACGCGTCACGTACAGCAGCACGCCAACCGGAAGACCAATCACAAAACCAAAGAAACCCGATACGAAGGTCATTGCCAGCGTTTCCCAAACGCCGCGAACCAGCAGCCACATCATCGGCTCAGACATAACCCAGTACCTCTACTTTTACGTGGTGTTCTTGCAGCCAGGCAATTGCCGCCTGGGTTTCTTCTTGTGTGCCGTGCATTTCCGTCAGCATGATGCCGAACTTCACGCCACCGGCGTAATCCATCTGCGCGCTGATGATGTTGTTGTTCACGTTAAAGCGACGCGCGGTTTCGGAAAGCAGAGGAGCATCTACGGACTGACCGGTAAACTCCATACGCAGCATCGGGACGCTGTCTGCCGTATGTTCAGTTTTCAAACGTTCCAGGTAATCTTCCGGAATATCCAGATGCAGCGTGGACTGGATGAACTGCTGTGCCAGCGGGGTTTTCGGGTGAGAGAATACTTCACTTACCGTGTCCTGCTCGATCAGCTCGCCGTTGCTGATGACCGCCACGCAGTCGCAGATGCGTTTCACTACGTCCATCTCGTGCGTAATAAGGAGGATCGTCAGGCCCAGGCGACGGTTAATGTCTTTCAGCAGTTCCAGAATCGAACGCGTGGTGGCCGGATCTAATGCGCTGGTGGCTTCGTCGCACAGGAGTACTTTTGGGTTGCTTGCCAGCGCGCGGGCAATAGCGACACGCTGCTTCTGCCCACCGGACAGGTTCGCCGGGTAGCTATCATGCTTATCACCCAGACCCACGAGGTCAAGCAGCTCGGTAACGCGACGCTTCACTTCTTCTTTCGGCGTGTTATCCAGCTCCAGCGGTAAGGCAACGTTGCCGAACACCGTGCGGGAGGCCAGCAGGTTAAAGTGCTGGAAGATCATGCCAATCTGACGGCGCGCTTTAGTCAGTTCTTTTTCTGAAAGGGCGGTAAGTTCCTGACCGCCAACTTCTACGCTGCCCTGGGTTGGGCGCTCAAGCAGGTTAACACAACGGATCAGCGTACTTTTACCTGCACCCGATGCGCCAATGACGCCATAAATTTGACCAGCAGGAACATGCAGGCTGACGTTGTTCAGTGCCTGAATGGTTCGGTTCCCCTGCTGGAACACTTTGGTGATATTGGAAAGTTTAATCATTAGATTATTTTTATCGTATGTAAGTTAGCCGTGGCATTTTCTTCTGCCAGATACGGGTGATGACCGTAAACAAAACGGATGTTAAGGCATCCAGACGTCTAAATCAATCCAACTCTGTACGATGAGCACTTTATTGCGCTGCGATTCATGAGATACTAGCTCAACAGGCCTTTTTCAGGAGCAAACCGGTGGCAAAATCAGTACCCGCAATTTTTCTCGACCGTGATGGCACTATTAATGTGGATCACGGTTATGTGCATGAGATCGATGAGTTTGAATTTATCGATGGCGTTATAGAGGCAATGCGCCAGCTAAAAGAGATGGGCTATGCGCTGGTGGTCGTAACGAACCAGTCCGGTATAGCGCGTGGTAAGTTCACCGAAGCGCAGTTTGAGACGCTGACGGAGTGGATGGACTGGTCGCTGGCCGATCGCGGTGTCGATCTTGATGGCATTTACTACTGCCCGCACCACCCGCAGGGAACGGTAGAAGAGTATCGTCAGACCTGCGACTGCCGTAAACCGCATCCGGGTATGTTTAACTCTGCGCAGGAGTTCTTGCACATTGATATGGCAGCTTCTTATATGGTGGGCGATAAGCTGGAAGATATGCAGGCGGCCGCAGCGGCGGGAGTGGGTACCAAAATATTAGTGCGTACCGGTAAGCCCGTAACGCCAGAAGCAGAAAGTGCAGCGGATTGGGTGATTAATAGTCTGGCAGAACTGCCAAAAGAGATAAAAAAGCATCAGAAATAGCCTTTTTGGCGAAAAGGTGAGCGGTCGAAATAAAAATGTATATTTCCGCTTGTCATTCCTCGGCAGC
>NZ_QZCS01000005.1 GCF_003594915.1 Enterobacter chuandaensis | reverse complement strand
GTGAACGAGGCGCATAGTAACGACCTCGGTACGCCTTGTCAAAGGGTGAAAACGCGCTTTTTGTTCGTTTGCCGACAATTTCAGCAAATCGCTGATTTTATAGCAAATTTGCGTTGAAATTACACAACGAAATGCGCCGCCCGCAGGCGGCGCGCAGCATCAGAACAGTACGGAGTAGTTCAGACCAAACGTACGTCCGCGGCCTTTGTAGGTGTACAGACCCGGTGCACCGTAGGTTGGGCTATACAGCCCCGGCGCGCGCTGGCCCCAGGCGGTGGTGTAGTCTTTGTCCAGCAGGTTCTCCACGCTGAAGCTGACTTTCCCCACCGGCAGGACGTAGCTACCCAGGAAGTCGACCGTGTTATAGCCATCGATCTTCTTGCCGTCAGAGTCGGACACGTCAAAGGTCTGCGTGCTCTGTACGCGCAGGGTCCAGTCGCCCGGCGCCCAGTTGACCCATGCGCTGGCTTTTGACGGGCTGGCGCTGTCGACGGTCAGCTTCTCCCACTTCCCGTTTTCACGGGTTTCAGACTTAATGGCGTTAAAGTTCGCGCCGGTGCTCCAGTCGCTGTCGGTGAAGAAATAGTCCACCTGACCTTCAATCCCGTAGATACGACGCTTGTCGTCTTCCAGGTTGATGGTCATATCCGTCTTGTTGATGGTGATGGTTTTATCCGAGAGCGAGTAATACGCCGCGACCTGCGTGCGCAGGTTGTCACCGGTGTAGCGCCAGCCCAGCTCGTAAGCATTGACTTTAATGCCGTCCAGCGTTGAGTCGTTGACGTTCACGCTGTTCAGCAGGCGATAGTGGCCGTTGCTGAGCTGGTAGGTGCCGGAGCCGTAGTACTTCGCCAGGTCAGGGATTTCAAAGCCCTGGGAGAAGTTAAACCACAGCTGCTGTTGTTCGGTCAGACGACCGAGGATCCCGGCGTTAAACAGGAAGTTGTTGTAATCGGTTTTCCCGCCCGGCACCGCGTCGGCGGAAGTGGCTTTCCCGGTGGCGATGGCCTGCTGCTGGGCGTAACCGACAAAATCATCCACCTTGTTTTCGGTGTACTGATAACGCACGCCGCCGCTCAGGGTGATGGCGTCAATGTCGTAGCTCGCCTGCAGGAACGGGGCGAGGTTGGTGATGCTGTAGCCCGGGTAACGACCCACGTTGTAGGCGTTGTCCAGCTCCATACCGCCGCTTGCCGCTGCCTTGCTCAGGTCGAAGAACTGCTGGTTAGCATCGAACGTTTCGTGGTCGGCATCGACACCCCAGGTCAGCGTCAAATCGTCAACCGGCTTGCTGTTCAGCGTCAGCTTGCCGCCGTAGAAATCGGTTTTCTGCTGGGACGCGCCGATGCTGCTTACCACGCCTTTGGTCAGGGTCGGGAACGGATAGTAGGTCAGGCTCTCGTCACGGTAGTAAATCTGCGCGACCAGGTCCTGGCCCCAGAAATCGGTATTGGAGTACTGCAGGTTAATCAGATGGCGCTCGGTGCCCGGCACGCGGTCAGAATCGAGATTATCCTTGTTGTACGCGGTCGCATCCCCCGTTACCGCCGAGAAGTTCTTCCCGAGATACAGCCCATGCTTGCCGTCGGATTCGCTCTTGTAGTACTGCGTAGTGAGCTGCAGCTGCTGATGTTCGTCGATGTTGAGGGTGCCTGTTCCCATCACATCAATACGGTCGGAATACTGTAAGCCGGTCTGGGTGTTATCAATGATCACCTCATCGCCGTTACCGTCATACCAGCCGCCGTAGCGCTGATAGGAGACCGACAGACGGCCAGAGGCGTTATCGTTGCCGCCGCTGACCGCAGCCGAGACGTTCTCATCGTGATCGTTATGGCTGTTAAACCCGCTTTTTGCCCCGGTCTGGAACTCAACTTCGGTTTCCGGCTGGCCCTTTTTGGTGACGATGTTCACCAGGCCGCCGGTGCTGCCGCCGCCGTAGAGTGACGTGGCGCCGGAGATGACTTCGATGCGGTCAATGTTGAACGGATCGATAGAGTCCAGCTGGCGGCTGTCGCTGCGGGACGAGTTCAGACGAACGCCGTCCACCATCACCATCATGGAGCGGCCACGCAGGTTCATGCCGTAGTTGGTACGTCCCTGGCTGCTGACATCCATGCCCGGAATCAGCTGCGCCAGCACTTCTTTGATCTCTTTTCCGCCCTGGACCTGCTGCTCGATCTCAGACCGTTCAATGACCCAGGTGGTCTGCGCCATCTCGGCCACGCTGCGGTGCGCACGGCTGGCGGAGACCACGATATTTTCTTCCTTTTGTTCTTCCGCCCACGCAGAGGTAGAAAGCATTGCAAGCAAACAAGGATTTAAAACCCAAAGATGAGAACGTTTCATTGTTATGTTGATCCTGATTGTGTGTGTCAGTACTCAGTGGTTTTTGCTAACGATTTAAAAACCTGGCTGCTCTCCGGGCTGGTGGTGCTCCGCCAGTGGATAACGCCAGGGGTGGTGGCCAGTTCAAATGGCTCGTCATCGTGCGCGCGATTCAGAATTCGCGCCGCGCGCCAGGCCATCAGACTGAGCTGGGGTTCGGCAATGCCGAGACGGTGCATCCCGGCATTCACGGCAAACAGGCGGTTGCTCTGCGGGCCGTCCCATTCGAGGGTGAAATCGTTGTTAATGCAGAACGCTTCGTCCGCATCCAGATGCAGGCGGTGAGACAGCGGCGCGAGGAATGCGGGCTGCACGGCGCGGTAGCCGGTGGCGAAAATCACCACGTCGCTCTCCAGCTGCTCGTGGCCGCCGTCGAGGTGATGCTGAATGCTCAGGCGATGTCCGGTTTCCTGACGCGTCAGGGCCGTCACCGAGCGGGACGGCATCAGGTGCGCCCAGGGTTTTTCACGCAGTACTTCAAAGCGGTGGTACATGGCGCGGTAAATCGCCAGCAGGGACTCGGTGGTGATGCCGTCGGACGTCATCTTCTGCTCGTGCAGCATCTGACGACGGGCCTCTTCGCCGAGCGTGGAGAAGCTGTCCACGTACTCCGGCGTGAAATACTCGTTAGCAAAGGCGGCTTCATCCAGCGCGTTGTAGTTATTGCGGCGCGACACCCAGTTCAGGCTCAGCGGCTGGCCCCATTCACCACGGAAGATATTTAAAAACAGGTCGGCACCGCTCTGGCCGCCGCCGACAACGGTGACGCGCTTGCCGGCGAGATCCGGCGTGCGAAGCATCATCTCGCTGGCATGGAAGCAGGTATCGTCCTGTAGGGTGACGCAGTCAGGCAGGTTGATCTGCTTGCCAATCCCCACACAGACGTGGCGCGCCTGGAAGCGATCGCGCTGGGTCACCATCTCAAACAGGCCGCTTTTTTCGTCAAAGCTCACCTGCTGAACCTGCTGGCTGAAGGCCAGGTTGGTGAGGTTGTCCGCCGCCCAGCACAGGTAGTCCGCAAACTCTTCGCGGGAAACCGTGCGCTGCTCGGTGGTCAGAAAACGGTAGAATTTTTTGCGCTGCACCAGGTAGTTCAGAAAGCTGTGGCGGTTGGTCGGCTCCACGGCGCTGACCAGATCCTTCAGGAAGCTGGTCTGCATGTGGCAGTCCGGCACCATCATCCCCGGGTGCCACGAGAAGTGCGGTTTACGCTCAAGAAACAGTGAGCTAAAGCCGTCCAGCCCCTCGGCCAGAGCGGCGATGCTGAGGTTAAACGGGCCAATACCAATGCCGATGAAATCATAGGTTTTCATTGCGCGGACTCCCGGGAGGCCAGAAAAAGGGGGTTATCAAGATCGGTAACGTAGTTCGGCAGCATGCGGCTACCGCCGTCGTGTTCGGAGAAGGTCAGTTTGACCGGGTTGAGGATCACGCGAATAATCTGCGGCTTAAACAGATCGAATTTCGCATAGCGATCTGCAAGCTCAGGGTGCGCGGCCATATAGCGGTGCAGCACCCCGGCGAGGATCTGATAGAAGCGGTTTTCGCTCACGCCGCTTTGCAGGGTCAGGCGCGAAATAAAGCGCAGCACCGTCACAAAGTTGCCGGTTTGCAGGTCGTGGATGATGTAATCCGCGCTCAGGCGCGCCGTCACCGCTTTTACCTGCTCCGGCAGGCTCTGTGCCTGCGGGAAATCCTCATCCACCAGGCGCATATCGCCCTGGAAATCCTTCAGCAGGATGCGCTGCGGGACAGAGTCCTTCATCACCAGCGTCACGTTCTGGCCGTGGGCGATAAGCGCCACGCCGTAGCGGCAGAGCAGGTGGTAGAACGGGATCACCGTGGCCTCGAACAGCTTTTCCAGCCACGCTTCGGCGCTTAGCCCCGAGCGTTTGATCCACGCGTCAATCAGCGGGCGACCTGCGTTATCGGTTTCCATCAGCGCTGCCATCAGCACCGCCTGTTCACCGTCTTCTAAATAACAGGATGGGTTCTCGCGCCAGATCACCCCCAGCATCTCCTGATAGCGGTAGGGCGCTTTCGGCAGCGCCGCGTAACCCGGATGCGACAGATACCCGGCAGCGGGTTCGCCCAACACCTGCGCGCCGGAGCGGGCAAGCGTGGCGTCGGCGGCGAACTGCTGCTGCAGCCAGCGCGAGGCCAGAGGACCGGCGGCGATGTACTTGCCCGGAATACCGCGATAGCAGGAGGTATTGTAGATAGTCAGCGGTAGCTTGATGTCATACGGCGCGCGACGGCTGGCGTTGGTGAGCGTGCGCAGGGACTGCTGCGCCAGATACTCATCGCCAAACTCGCCCAGTTCAACCATCTCACCGCGCGCCAGCTGCGCCAGGAAATGAATGGCGATCTTCTGCTGCCACTGCCACGGGTGCAGTGGCACGGGCAGCCAGCTGTCGTCGAGACCCAGCGCCTGCCAGTGGGCGTCGAACCGGGCGCGCTCGGCATCGTCCATGGTGCTGGACAGCAGAGTGTGGATGTCGCAATCGGCATCGCTGCTCCAGACCAGATGTTCACGCTGGACGGCGACCCAGTGCAGGCGGAAGCGCCCGCGGTATTCCGGTGCGTACTGGCGCAGCGCGTCCAGACCCCAGCCGCGGCGTCCTTTGTTGAAAATAAACTTCGGGTGACCGCTCATCAGACACTGTAATTCGTCCGGGTCGAGGTGGATCAGCGCGTCTGCGTCCAGCGCTTCACGCGCCTGCAGCAGCTGCATGTCCCCGCGCAGCGTGGCGTAGAGATCTTCCATGTGCTCTGCCGTTTGCGCGTCGCTCATCTCCAGCACCGTCGCCAGCTGCAGCAGCGCGCGTTCAGCCTCCACGGCGGCGCCGCTGGCGGTGGTCAGGCTGTCCGGGTCGATATGCAGCCAGCCCCAGATCCCGCGCGTGGCGCGAAACTGCCATGACTCGTTGCCCATGGCGATGCGCCAGCCGTCCGCCGACACCTGCTCAGCGCGCAGGGTGCGTTCGTATTCCAGCTCGGCGAGGATCTTCGCCACCATCTCGCGGTTCACTTTCTGCCAGAGCGCGTTCACAGTTCCACCTCGCTGAAGAAGCGGTGACGCTGGCTCATGATGAGGCGCGAGCGCTTATGCGGGAAGTCGAACTCTTTCATCGTGTCAAAACCGGCAGACGACAGATGGCGGAACAGGCGCTGGTTGTCGAAGCGCGGCTCGGCTACGATGCGCGCGGTGCGCGGTTCATCGAGATAGAGATAGTGGCTCAGGCCGCGCAGCCAGCTGCGGATGTACTGCGCGCCGCGCCAGTTTTCTTCACCCACCAGCATGTGCAGCCCGCGGTCAAACGGCTGCCAGCGGTAGTGACGGCCAATGCGGTCTTCTGGCGCCCAGTAGAGTTCAAAATAGCCGAACGGCTGGTCGTCGAAGCAGCCGATAACCGGGTAGCAGTAGGTCGAGTCAAGCTGACGGCGCAGGTAGTTTTCCTGCTCGGCCTGCGGGCCCGCCATCTCCCAGAAGGCGTTCACGCGCGGGTTATTCATCCATTGAGTGAAACGCTCGCCGTCCAGCGCCACGTCGGCCACGCGGAAACTCAGCGTGCGCTTAATCTGCGGATCGTAACGGCGATACACCTCGCCCTGCGGGCGGCGAGGGCGCAGCGGGAAATACAGCTGACGGCTTTCATCAAACTGCATCCCGCCGCTGGCCTGCGGGCGTTCGCCTTTCAGCCACAGCGGCAGCTGCCAGAAGGTTTCACGCGCCAGATAATCCCCGTGGGCCTGGCGAAACAGCGCCTGCGCCTGGGGTTCATCCTGCCAGGCCGCCCACGGCAGGGTAATGCCGGACAGCGCGGGCGCGGCAATAAACAGCTGATCGAGGGCGTCCACCAGCCAGCCGTCCGGGATCCCGGTCAGACGCTCAAGGACCGCACTGCCGTCAAGACCCAGCGTCAGCGGCAGGTTTTGTTCCGTGGCCGTGCAGCGAAAGCCGTAGCCGGAATGGACGATATTCGCGTTCGCCATCACGCCTTCTCCTTGTAAAACGGGTTGCTAAAATCGAAATAGATCACCGCCGGATCGACGATGGTGTTTTCGTTACGATCGTGCAGGTAGCAGAAGAAGTTGCCTTTGCAGTTCCAGGTCGGGCTGTCGAGCACGTAGTCGAGGCAGCGGGTCTGCTTCGCCGTCGTGCGCAGTTCGGCCAGCGCGTCACGCACGCGGGACATCAGGCTCTCTTCGCTGTCGAAACCGGCGGCGGCGAGGGCGGCGGTGACAGCAAGGGTGGAGTTCAGCAGCAGGTAATAAGGGAAGTAGCGCAACAGCTGGCTCTCACCGAAGCGGTTTTCCACGTCGGTTTCGCCCGCCTCTTTCAGCCACGCGTCGGCCCCTTCGGTCCAGGCGCTGCCCTGGCAGTCGCGGTAGATCAGCCCGACGGGGAAATCCTGCTGCATCTCTACGAGGATATTTTGCTGGTGCGCCAGCAGCACCAGTCCGTAGTCCGCCTCGGCGCTGAACAGCGGAAGCAACACGCGGTCGCAGTAGGCGTCCAGCCAGCAGCGGGCGGCCTGGGCGAGCGGTAAATCCAGACGCTGGCTCAGACGGCGCACCGCTGCGGCCAGCAGGCTGTCGCCGCCGTCCGGCGCGGCCTGGGTCAGGCTCACCAGCACGTTGGTTTGCGTTTCAGGGGTATCGAAAAGCAGGTTAACGCGCAGGGCCATCAGGCTCTCTTCCTGAACGACACCACTTTCATCACGCAGTCCCGCCCAGCCGTCTTCCTGCATCACGCGCATGGTCGGGTAGCGTGCCTGTAAATCCTGCCAGCGTTCCGTTTTCGCCAGCCGCGCCAGACGCATGCCGCGCTTAACCTCTTTCACCGACAGCGTGCGCACGGAGTTGGTCAGGCGCACGCTGAGGGAGAACTTAATCATGTCGCTGTTGGTTTCGCTGTACAGCGAGCGTGACGAGCTGGTGGGCAGCCACTGCGCGCCCGCTTCGCCCAGGTCCTGTAATGAACCGTTTGCCGCCAGACGCTGACACCAGTCCTGCTCCAGCAGATAGTCGGCCTGCCACGGATGCATCGGCAGCAGCCAGCGGGTGTCGGTGAAGTGGCCGAGCAGCTCCGGCGCGCTCTGGGCGGCGAAGCGCAGCAGACGCTCGCGCAGGGAGACGTTCAGGCTGTCACCGGCAACGAGTGTGCTCTCAACGGCAAACCAGCGTAGCGGGAAGCGGGAGGCGAAATCGGGCAGATAGCGACGCGCTTCGGTTTCGTTGAACGGCTCGTGGGATTTTGGCGCAGGGTGAAACGCGTGGCCCACCAGCAGCGCCTGTTCCGCGTCGGCAAACGTCAGCGGCTTGTCGCGCAGTTTTGCCCAGCTGTGGCGCAGATCGATCGCCTGCCAGGTGTGCGCGTGGCTTTCCAGCGCGCGCTGTTTAAAACGCGCCAGCGTATCGGCATCCAGTGAGCCTTTTACCGAGGGTTTTTCAAGAATTAAATCAACCAGTTGATTGAAAGTGACGGCGTCACCGCTGTCGCTATCGCTCTGGATAAGCGTTGCCGGGAAACAGTATTGATGATGCTGGGTTGGGGAGAAATAGCGTACCGGAACCTGAAGGGCCTGGGAGGGAGAAAGCGGGATATGAATGTGCGCCAGCTCATCCGCTGCGGAAGCGGGGAGATAGCGCCAGTCCTTCGTTTCGCGCACCAGGGCGTTTAAAAAACACTGGGCTGCAACGTCTGTACCGGCAGAGCGGGGCAGAGCACGCATAGATGTACCTCATTCCATGACTGATAATAATTCTCGTTATGATATTCATTCTGTTTACAGTGGCAACTATTTTTGCAATATTTGTTTTCATTAACTTCATAATTTCCACACATTTATTGACACTATGTTCACATTCTCATGCGCGCTTATTCTGAAACGTTGACGGAAAACATCACCCCGAAAGCTAACTGGCCCCTGGCGCTCTGCGCGGGTTTATTGGGCGTCGGGCAAAATGGCCTGCTGGTGATGCTTCCGCAGCTGGTGACCCTGACCGGGCTGTCGCTCTCGGTCTGGGCCGGGCTGCTGATGTTCGGATCCATGCTCTTTTTACCCGCCTCCCCGTGGTGGGGACGTCAGAGTGAGCGAAGAGGGTGTAAGGTCGTGATGGTGGCCTCGCTCAGCGGGTATCTCGCCAGCTTTGGCGTCATGGCGCTGGTGGTCTGGGCGATGGCCGCCGGGATGCTGGCGGGCGCCTGGGGACTGGCGGGGCTGATCCTCTCGCGACTGCTGTATGGCCTGACGGTATCGGGCATGGTGCCTGCCGCGCAGACGTGGGCTATTCAGCGTGCGGGGCTGGAGAAACGCATGGCGGCACTGGCCACCATCAGCTCCGGCCTCAGCTGTGGTCGTCTGCTGGGCCCGCCGCTGGCGGCACTGATGCTCAGCGTGAATCCGGTGGCACCGCTCTGGCTGATGGCGATTGCGCCTCTTATTGCTCTGCTGCTGGTACTGCGTGAGGTGGCCGATCCGCCGCTGCCGCCGGTGGCGCATCAGTCCACCCGTTTACAGGTCTCGATGCTGCCGTTTCTGCTGCTGGCGCTGCTGCTGGCGGCGCTGGTGAGCCTGATGCAGCTTGGCCTGGCACCGCACCTTAGCCCTCTGCTGGAGGGCAACGCCCGGGATATCAGCCACCATGTGGCGCTGCTGCTGAGCCTGGCCGCGCTGGCGACGCTCGCGGCGCAGTTTCTTGTCGTCCGCCCGCAGCATTTCAGCCCGCTGACGTTGCTTTGCATCGCGGCGGTACTGATGGTGACAGGGCTTGGATTGATGTGTGTCGCCGAACTGGCGCTGTTCTACGTGGGGATTGCTATCACGTCACTCGGCGCGTCAATGGCAACGCCGGGCTATCAGCTGCTGCTGAACGATCGCCTGACGACGGGGAAAGGCGCGGGTGCTATCGCGACCAGCCACACGCTGGGCTACGGCGTCAGCGCACTGCTGGTGCCCGCTGTAACGCGTTTTTTTGGCGAGCAGTATTTAACGATGGCCGCCTGGGGAATGGCAGTACTATTTTTAGCGCTAAGCGTCGGGGTACGGTTTATTGAGCGTACCCCTGCTGAAAAGCATTAATGCACGTGGCGGGATGCAGGGCCACCTGTGCCCTCATTTTGCCGCAGGCGCTGGAGCGGATCCTGCTGATAAAACTGGCAGAAGCGCTGCCACAGCGCCGGGAAGCGGGGGGCGAAAAGCTCGGGTGCGCTGAAGAAGTACTCTGACAGCACCGCAAAGCACTCGGCAGGGTCGGTTGCCGCATAGGCATCAATGCTGGCGGCGCTTTCGCCCACCAGATCTATCTCATCCTGGATGTTATCCATTGCGGCATGCAGGTCGTGCTCCCATCCTGCCACTTCACGAAGCGGGATCAGCGGCACGCCGCTGGCGCGATCGCCGTTGCGGGTATCAAGCTTATGCGCCACCTCATGAATAATCAGATTAAAGCCTGAGGCGTCGAACGAATCCTGAATGTCGAGCCAGTTGAGGATAATCGGCCCCTGCTGCCAGCTTTGCCCGGACTGCACCACCCGCTGGTTGTGCACCAGACCGATATCGTCCTCCCACTCGTCATCGACAATGAACGGCGCGGGGTAGATCAGCACTTCGTGGAAACCGTCCAGCCATTCAATACCGAGCGCCAGCACCGGCAGGCAGAAAAGCAGGGCGATACGGGCGTTTTTCAGCGGATCCAGCTCGAACCCTTGCAGCGGCACCAGGCGTTTTTGCTGCAAAAAGCGATCCGCCATCTGAACCAGTTTCGATTGCTCATCCGGCTTAAGATTCGCCAGAACAGGGATCGCCAGCGCGTCATCCCACGGCAGCGCCATATCCCGGCCAGCCTCATTCGTTTTCCAGGGCCACTTAATCATCGCTTTGCTCGCAAACTCGTCACTTGAACAAAAATGGGAAGGTGATGTGCTGTTAACATGCCAAAGAACCCGGCATGAAGGCAACAACAAAACGGAGCAGAGGGAATTTTTGCCGCAGGTATAAGGCCCCTCTCGCGACCGCTATTCAAGCACTTATGCCGTTTTGTTTCAGTGACAAAACTCCCATAGAGAAGATCGGGTGATAAATCTGCTGTCCTGGGCTATTTATTGTTATCGAATTCAAAGACATGCTGGTCGCCGTTCGCATAGGTGACGTTCAGCCATGTCTTGCTGGCATCGTTAGCCGGACGGAGATCGCTGACATCCGCCTTGCCGGCAAGAGAAATCGCCCTGACCTGCGGTTCGGCAAGATTCTTATTCACCGCGATCCACTTGCCTTTACGGCAGTCGTCGGCGGAATTGCTGCACAGGAAAACAAAGTACGGGCTGTCGACCATCATGTTGTATTGGCTGAGTTTCTCGCCACCGTTGATGAATAACTTTTTGCCGCTATTTCCGCAGTTTTCACACTGCATACGATCGTCACCCGAGCCTGAGAGCGTCACGTGATACGGCAAAGGCACGGTTTGTGTTTTTAATGGGGTGCGATCCGTTGGAGCGGATGTTTGCGCGTCAGTATTGCAGCCTGCCAGCAGGGCGGTTATCACAATGAGCGGTAACGTCAGCAGCGTCGATTTTTTCATGGGTGCAGGTCTCTTCTTTTAATAACAGGTTTCACTATTAACATACACTATTTTGTCATTTATCAGTAATTCCTCCGTGTGACAGAATAAAAATTTCAGAAAATGCTAGCTCCGCCGAAATAACGTTGAAGCAGTTAAGTTAAATACGTGGAGAATTAAAAAATGAATAAGCGAACATTTCTGGCCGTTATTGTGACGATGAGCATTCCTTTTTCAGCACTGGCTGATGACGCATTAACGGGGTGTGCGGCAAAACGGTATAACATCGAACAGCAAATTCGCCAGGCGGAAACGCACGAAAACAGTTATCGCCTTGATGGCTTAAAAAAAGCCTATGCAGAAGTTGTCGCAACCTGTACGGATGCCTCGCTTAAAAAAGAGCGTGAGGCTGATATTCTTAAAAAACAGCAAAAGGTGAGCGAGCGGGAACAGGAGCTTCAGGAAGCAAACGCGTCCGGGCGTGCGGATAAGATTGCCAAAAAACGCGCTAAGCTTGAAGAGGCCCGAGCCGACCTGCTTGCAGCGGAAGCTGAATTAACGAAATAAACGGCTATCCGCTGGTAACAGTATCAGTAATAAGGCTACAGGGTAGCCTTATTACTGGCGCTTAATTCGCACAAGATAATCAATTAACACTGTTTTTTCCCATTCGGAAATCTGCTTGCCGTCAAGCTCCTGGCGCAGCGCTTCGGTCTGCGGATGGCTAAAGCCGCCACCCACCAGCAATTGCTGACTAATAAGGTCGAGAATGCGGTTATCAAGTTTAAGGATTTGCTCTCTTACCGTCTGCAAGGATTTTGGCTGCCAGTTATTCTCAGGTTTGATGCGCCAGCGATCCAGGTAACGATACTGAATAGCCTTGCTGACCATCATTTGGGCATGAATGAAACCTTCAACGCTGAGCGGATCTAATTTTGCCGCGTCGGCAAAATGCTGGGTTTGCCTGAGCACTTTTTCTTCCCGGGGCAGATCTTCCACCGGCAGGCCGTTCGCCAGTTTGTATCCCGCCACATCTTTCATCACCTCAAAGCGCTGGTTGATGGCATCGGCAAGATCGGGAATGCTGGTGGCGGTGACAGAGGCAGCCAGTGAAGAGCCGCACATGAAAAATGAGGTGAACACAATAGCGAGATAACGCATGACTCTTCTCCATAACAGGGGGGATAAATATTCCATGCAACGCAAAACCTATTCTGGCAGGACAGCGTGCGAAGGCAATATTTCATTCCGGCAATGAGCTCGCATTAGTGATGCATTATTTCAAAATTGAAATAATGAACTTATTGCTACCATAGCAAACAGGTTATTACTCCAGCCTTTCTCACTGGCAACAATATTCTATCCGAAAATTATGAAATATAAATTACTCACACAGTACCTCTTTACTGCAGGGGCTATTACGTTGACGCCTTATGCCTTCGCATCGACAAATGGGTTCGATGCCCGTAGCACCGCGATGGGGGGGGTTGGCGTGGCGTCAGCGCACTTTGGTGCGGCCCCTTTAACCAACCCGGCCCTGCTCGCCACCTCTCGTGCTGAAGACCGTGCAAGCCTGATTGCGCCGTCGATTGGCGCACAGGCCAGTGATTCTGCAAACCTGATTGACGGGTTCGATGATGTCACCACGGCCTGGGATAATCTGGAAAACGCTCTTGGCAGCGGTAACGAGGCGGAGGCGGCGGGCAAGCTGGCGGACCTCGTTTCCGGGCTTGCGGGCGAAAAGGCAAACGCGAACCTGGGTTTGGGTATGGTGCTGGCGGTGCCGGATGATTCCCTTCCGATTGCGCTTTCCGTCAACAGCTGGGCAAAAAGCCATGCGCGCGCGTTGGTCAGCCAGTCTGATCTGGAATATCTGGAAGGTGTAGCGAATGGCACCATCATTCCGGGCAAAGACGATCTTGATAAACTGACGTCCCGCGCGGAAGGCATGGCGGCACTGGTGACGGAATACGGTGTTTCCGTCGCTCATCCATTTTCGATTGGCGACACCCAGATCGGGGTGGGGATCACGCCGAAGATCCAGCGCATTGAAACCTGGAATTATAACGTCGCTATCAATAATTATGACACTTCCGATCTACGTGACGGAAACTGGCAGCACCAGACCATGAGCGCCAATATTGATGCCGGTTTTTTTGCCGCGTTAACGCCAGAGTGGATGGTGGCGCTCTCCGCACAAAACCTGTTCGAAAATAAAGTAAAAACGCGGGAAATAAACGGCTACCAGCCAGCGTTTGTCATTCGTCCTCAGGTTACGGCAGGGGCAGCGTGGAAGACTGAACGCGTGACCCTGAGCACCGATATCGATCTGACCCCGGTGAGTGATTTCCAGTACGCGGATAAAAACCAGTATGCGGCGTTTGGTGGTGAAATTCGAGCCACCGACTGGATGCAGCTACGGGCGGGGTATCGCGTGGATATGCGAGGTAACGACCACCGTATTGTAACGGGTGGGGTAGGGCTCTCCGCCGGGGAGTCAATGCAGTTTGATCTAACGGCCATGGCCGGGCGAACCCGGACTATAGGCGGTGTCGCGCAGTTTACGTTTTATTTCTGAATATAAAAGGTCGCCGGGGGCGACCTTAAATTTATGTGAATTGCCTTTCTACCGATATAAGTTTTGAGAAGAAAAAATCTCATTATTCAACTTATTATAAGGCATTAAATGAAATCGTTATTCAAATATTCTTTTTTAAGAAACGCCATTCTCATCGCCACGCTTGGTTCAAGCAGTAGCGTCTACGCAATTACTGACATTACTAAAGACACAATAATTGATGGTCGCTCTCCTGCCGATGAAGCCTATGCCGTCCTGAAAGGTGCTGAGCTGACGGTCGTTGGTGCAACGACGAAGTATATTAATGTATGGGATGGTTCACTGAAGATGGATGATAATTCCATCGCTAATGGGCAAGTTTTTTTTAATGAAAACACGTCTGGAATCATTAATAATAGTATTGTTAACGGCGCTTTGTATACCTCAGGGGGTGAGGTTGATATTAAAAATAGCGTAGTCAATGGTCTTATAGCAACACAAAGCGCCGGAATGATCAGGGCAATAAATGTACATGCTTATGAGTTTTCTACTGCCGAAGGTGAGCTTATTGTCACCAATGGCCATTTTGACAATACCGGTGGTTATAGGGGAAATGGACATTTCATTGGTGGTGGGAAAGCGACTTTTAATGGCAGTGTAATAGTGGGTAAAGCGGAGGGAGTGAAGTTTTCTGGAATACAAAATTCCTCCCTGGCTCTTATCAATAGCAGCATATGGTCCACAGAAGGCGCCACATTCGATATCACAGGCGGTTTTAAGAAAGACATCAACCTGAGTGCGGGGAGCCGCGCAGGTTCGGCTACAGGTGTGCTGTTAGAGAACAGAGGGTCTGGAGCGGTTGCCCTTTTGCTGGAGGGCAGCTACGCAGCGGGTGATATCCTGGCGCAGGGAACCGGAAATGTGGACGTGAGCCTTACTGAGGGCAGTACGCTTTCGGGCAAAATGGTCAACGTTAATCGCTTGGTGCTGGACGATACCTCGCTCTTTGAAATGACCGCCAGCTCCGATATCAAAGCACTCACCATGGCGGGAGGAACAGTAAAATTCGCACCGGCTGAGGGCGAGGAGTACCGCACGCTGACGCTCGGCACGTTGTCCGGCAACGGTAACGTCATGATGAACGCCGACCTGCTGAACGGTAAAAGCGATCTGCTGGATATTTCCGGCACCGCGAACGGGAAGTACACCCTGCACCTGGCGGCGACGGGGCGTGAAGCGGCGAACCGCGAGGCGCTCGCGCTGGTGCGCACCGGCGGCGGTGATGCTGAATTTGCCCTGAATGGTGGTCGCCTTGACGTAGGAGCCTGGCAGCAGCAGCTGGTGCGTAACGGCAATAACTGGGAGCTGGTTCAGGCGGGCTCAACCTCTGCCTCCACCGACGCGATGCTCGCTATGGCCTCCGCGCCGCAGTTTATGCATGAGGAAGAACTGAACGTCCTGCGTTCGCGCCTTGACGACACAACTCTGGCGCCGCAATCCGGTATGTGGGGCACGGCGCTGCACAGCCGCAGCGATGTGGACGGCGCGTGGGACTCCGCCTATCGGCTTGAACAGAATGGCCTGATGCTGGGCGGCGATAAGGTCACTGAGCTCGACGCAGGCAGTCTGAGCACCGGGGGGTATCTGAGCCAGTCAACCGGTCAGGTGAAACATGCGCGCGGCGGCCAAAGCCGGGTGACCGGCTACGGCGGCGGTCTGTACGCCTCCCTGACGTCAGATAACGGCTGGTATACCCGCGGTTCGGCGCAAATTACCCGTTTTAGCAATAAACTGAGCGCCAGGATGAGTGACGGTGGAACCGCTCGGGCAGACTGGAACAGCTGGGGCTACGGTCTGGGCGTGGAAGCCGGTCGTCATATTGCCGTAAATGATACCACGCGGCTGACACCGTTTGCGGGCCTGAACGGCTGGTTAACGCCGTCCGAGAGCGTCAGTCTGAACAATGGCATGACCGCTGAAACGGGGGACGGACGTTCCCTTCAGGCGGAAGCTGGTATGCGGTTTAGTACCCGTCTGGACGCGGGGGATGTGAAAGTCGCGCCTTACGCAACGGCAGCCCTGAGCCAGGCGCTGGTGAAAAACGGCGGTACGCGAATCAACGAGACGGTTGATTTTACCAACGATTTCACCGGAACCGGCGGTAAGCTTTCCGGTGGCGTCAGCGTGATGCTGACCCCGTCAACACGGGTCTGGATGGAGGCGGGCTACGCAAAGAGCGAGCATGCGGAGTCGCCGTTAGTGGGGAATGTGGGTCTGCGCGTCGATTTCTGATGCGTGAAAGGTGCTTTAGCTGACAGATATCGCATCACGCCAAAACGCGTCAGCCACCATAAATGTAGCGGGCTGGCTAAAATGAAGAAAAAGCGTTTGTATGGCGTGTATGGAGAATAGAAAAACTATTCTCCATACAGGGCAGCGTCAGCGCGAGTTAATCAACGATTCGCTGTCGCTGCTGCTGGCGTTATGGAAAATCTCAGCGCTGTGAACAGCCCTGGCACTGTTTGTTCTGGATCTGCTGGAAGAAATCATTGCCCTTGTCATCCACCAGGATAAACGCCGGGAAATTCTCCACTTCGATTTTCCAGATGGCTTCCATACCCAGCTCCGGATACGCCACGCACTCCAGGCTCTTAATGCTGTTTTGCGCCAGCACCGCCGCCGGGCCGCCAATGCTGCCGAGGTAGAAGCCGCCGTGCTTATGGCAGGCGTCGGTGACCTGCTGGCTGCGGTTGCCTTTTGCCAGCATGATCATGCTCGCACCGTGGGATTGCAGCAGGTCGACATACGAGTCCATACGTCCCGCCGTGGTCGGGCCGAGTGAGCCAGACGCGTAACCTTCCGGCGTTTTGGCCGGGCCCGCGTAGTAAATCGGATGATCTTTGACGTACTGCGGCAGTTCTTCACCGTTGTCGAGCAGCTCTTTCAGCTTCGCGTGGGCGATATCGCGCGCCACGATGATGGTACCGTTCAGGGAGAGACGGGTAGAGACCGGGTGCGCGGAAAGCTGCGCCAGGATCTCGTTCATCGGCATGTTCAGGTTGATGCTTACCACATCGCCTTCACCCTGCTGGCGCAGTGATTCAGGAATATACTGGCCCGGGTTGTGTTCCAGCTTCTCAATCCAGATCCCGTCCCGGTTGATCTTCGCTTTGATGTTGCGGTCTGCTGAGCAGGAGACGCCCATGCCGATCGGACAGGAGGCGCCGTGGCGCGGCAGGCGGATCACGCGGATATCGTGGGCGAAGTATTTACCGCCAAACTGCGCGCCGAGGCCGAGGTTCTGGGCTTCCTGGAGCAGTTCCTGTTCGAGCCGGACGTCGCGGAACGCCTGGCCGTACTCGTTGCCTTCGGTTGGCAGCGCGTCGTAGTAGCGGGTGGAAGCGAGCTTGACGGTTTTCAGTGTGCTTTCCGCTGAGGTACCGCCAATCACAAACGCAATGTGGTATGGCGGGCAGGCCGCAGTGCCCAGGGTGCGCATCTTCTCAACCAGGTAATTTTTCAGCTTCGCCGGAGCGATCAGCGCTTTGGTTTCCTGATAGAGGTAGGTTTTGTTGGCAGAGCCGCCGCCTTTCGCCATGCACAGGAATTTATACTCGTCGCCGTCGACGCTGTAGAGGTCAATCTGCGCGGGCAGGTTGGTGCCGGTATTCACCTCTTTATACATATCCAGCGCCGCATTCTGCGAGTAGCGCAGGTTGTCTTCAATATAGGTGTTATATACGCCCTGGCTCAGCGCCGCTTCGTCACCGCCGCCGGTCCAGACGCGCTGGCCTTTCTTACCCATAATGATTGCCGTGCCGGTATCCTGACAGGTTGGCAGCACGCCTTTGGCCGCGATTTCGGAGTTGCGCAGGAACTGCAGGGCAACGTACTTATCGTTCTGGCTGGCTTCCGGGTCGTTAAGAATGGCGGCGACCTGCTTCTGGTGGGAAGGGCGCAGCATAAACGCAGCATCGTGGAAGGCCTGCTGCGCCAGCAGGGTCAGGGCTTCCGGCTCGACTTTCAGGACTTCCTGACCGTCGAATTCGGCAACGGAAACGTGCTCTTTGGTCAGCAGATAGTATTCGGTGTCATCGTGCGCGAGAGGGAAGGGGTTTTGATAAAAAAACGGTTTGTTTGACATAGCTTGCTCCATAAAAATAAAACCGCCGGAGGAGAAGTCCGGCGGTCAGGAATCAGAACATCATGGACATCCACGGATAGCCAATCAGCAGCAGGGCCGCCAGGAAGATGGCGCCGAAGATGGTGCCGAGGCGCCAGTAGTCTTTGGTTGGCAGGTAGCCGCTACCGTAGTAAATCGGGCTTGGGCCAGTACCGTACGGGGTGATGATCCCCATCACGCCCAGCGAGGTCACCATCAGCAGAACGAACACTTCCATATTCATGCCCGGAATGGTGGAGGCGATGGTCAGCATCGCGGGCAGCAGCGCGGTAGTGTGCGCGGTGGTGCTGGCAAACAGATAGTGCAGCAGGTAGAACGCCAGCAGCAGGACGATTGTCGCCACGCCCGGCGAGATACCGCTCATTAACAGACCGCCTTCTTTACCCAGCCAGCTGATAAAGCCGGTGGAAGAGAGGCCATCCGCCAGCGCCACCAGGGTGGCGAACCAGACGAAGGTGTTCCATGCGGCTTTGTTACCGGTGATATCGTTCCACTCCAGCACGCCGGTCCACAGCATCAGGCCGACGATAAGCAGGGCTGCCATCGCAGGCTCGATCCACGCGGCAGCGAAGATCCACATCAGCAGCGCACAGCACACGAACACCAGCAGCAGGATTTCATTGCGGGACAGCTTGCCCAGTTTTTCCAGCTCACGGGTCGCCCACAGCGGCACTTCATTGTTCACTTTCACTTCTGGCGGGTAGAACCAGTAGGCCAGCAGCGGCATGGTCAGGATCAGCAGGATACCCAACGGCAGGAAGGCGAGGAACCAGGTGCCCCAGGAGATATCAATCCCGACCGTGCTTTTCACCAGCGCCAGTGCCAGCAGGTTCGGTGCAAGGGCGGAGAGGAACATTGAACTGGTGATACAGGCCGCGGTGATTGCCACCCACATCAGATACGAACCGATTTTGCGCGCGCTTGGGTCGTTGGGTTTTGAGCCGTACAGCGGCGGCAGGTTAGCGATGATCGGGTAGATGGTCCCGCCGCTTCGCGCAGTGTTGGACGGGGTGAACGGCGCCAGCAGCAGGTCCGCAAACGTAATGGCGTAGCCGAGCGTCAGGCTGCGACGACCCAGATATTTCACCAGAATCAGCGCCAGGCGGCGGCCGAAGCGGGTTTTATCGTAGCCTGCGGCGAACATAAAGGCGCCGAAAATCAGCCAGACGGTGGAGTTACCAAACCCGCTCACCGCCCACTTAAAGGAGGCGCCCGCCAGCTTGAATTTCGGGTCAGCCAGCTGATCGGGGCTGAACAACACCCACTGGCTGCACAGGGCAATGGCGACGACGCCTGTCAGGCCAATCACCGCGCCCGGCAGCGGTTCGAAGATCAACCCGACGATCACGCCGACAAAGATGGCGAAGTAATGCCATGCGTAAGGCGGCAAGCCTTCAGGAACGGGAACAAACAGCAGCAGTACGGCGACGATGACGGGCAATGCCATCATCAGCAGTCGTTTTGCTTTTCCATTTGATGCCTGGTTCGCCACCGGGGGCGTTACAGCAGTTTTTGTATTCATAGTTTCACGTCTTAAGTTGTCAAAAATTCGGTCGCACTGAAAAGTCAAAATTGCTTTCTTAAGTTTCTTTTCTTTTTTTAGTTATTAAAGGTGCGTTTTTGTATTTTCAGTAATAGCGATTTAACGCTTTTTTGTCTGCGTTAAATTAAAAAATGATGATGTTTTTATATTGCGCTTTTGAATGCCATAACTATTGATCGAGATCAAAAAAACAGAATTGCAGTGTTATTTTTATGCTTTTATTAATAACCACTCTGGCGTATGTGGTTATTATCTTTTTTTCGGGTTTATTTTATCATTTTTGTAACAGTCTAAATTTTAAGTTCAAGTTATCTGGTTGATTTATTTCGATGTTTTTGATTTTTGGTGAAATGGTTTTACCATTCTTTATTTAACGAATTTTAAAATATTGTGAATGCCTGAATGACAATCGCTAACACCAATGTATTATTCGTGTTATCGCAGGGATTAAATAGTTTTTTAACTAACGTAATAGCTTTAGAAACTAAAAAAATCATTATATTAATATCATGACATCGGCAAAAAACGACGAAATAAAAAATCAATCCGATAACGAATTCTCAATTTTTAAAAGTTTGGAGTTTCTATTATGAGCACTAACGAACGCATTCTTAGCCCCTTCACATTACCGAATGGCACCGAACTGAAAAACCGTTTGTTAATGGCCCCGATGACCACCTGTACCGGCTACTATGACGGCACCGTTACCAGCGAGCTGGTGGAGTACTATCGGGCCCGTTCCGGCAGCATTGGTACCATCATCGTGGAGTGCTGCTTTGTCGACGATCTCGGTCTCGCCTTCCCGGGCGCAATCGGGATTGATAACGACGAGAAAATTGCCGGGCTGGCGAAAATCGCTGAGGCCATTAAATCTAAAGGCTCTAAAGCCCTGCTGCAGATCTACCACGGCGGCCGCATGGTTGACCCGAAACTGATCGGTGGCCGCACGCCTGTTGGCCCAAGCGCCATTGCCGCGCCGCGTGACGGTGCCGCGACGCCGGTCGCCCTGACCACGGAAGAAGTGGAAGGCATGATCGGCAAGTTTGGCGAAGCCGTGCGCCGCGCGATTCAGGCCGGTTTCGACGGCGTAGAAATCCACGGGGCAAACACCTATCTTATTCAGCAGTTCTACTCCCCAAATTCAAACCAGCGCGACGATGAGTGGGGCGGCAGCCGCGATAACCGCGCGAAGTTCCCGCTGGCGGTGCTGGACATTACCCACAAAATGGTGCGCCAGTACGCCGATGATGCCTTCATCATTGGCTATCGATTCTCACCTGAAGAGATGGAAGTCCCCGGCATTCGTTTTGACGACACCATGTACCTGCTGGAGAAACTGGCGGCGCGCGGCGTGGACTATCTGCACTTCTCCGTGGGCGCCACCCTGCGTCCGTCCATTGTCGACACCCAGGATCCGACGCCGCTTATCGAAAAATACTGCGCGATGCGTTCTGAAACGCTGGCACAGGTTCCGGTGATGGGCGTGGGCGGCGTGGTAAATGCTTCAGACGTGAATGAAGCGCTGGAACACGGTTACGACCTGATTGCCGTTGGCCGCGCCACTATTGCCTACCCGGACTGGACAGACCGCATTGAGGCCGGTGAAAACCTGGAGCTGTTTATGGACAGCACCAAACGCGAAGAACTGAGCATCCCTGAGCCGCTGTGGCGCTTCTCGCTGGTGGAAGCGATGATCCGCGACATGAGCATGGGCGAATCCAAATTCAAACCCGGCACCTTCATTGAGAAAGTGCAGGACGACGTGAACGAACTGGTGATTAACGTCAGCCTCGAAACCGACCGCATTGCCGACATTGAGCTGGCCTCCGGCCCGAGCGAAAACGTCGAGTTTGTCACCAGCTTCGAAGAGATCCGCTCCCGTATTCTGGATGCCAATACCCCGCACGTGGATGCCATCACCGGCGCAACCAGCCAGAGTGAAGCGGTGAAGAAAGCCGTCTCGAAAGCGATGCTGAAATCCAGCAAGGCGCTGGCGGCGGAAGAGGGCGCTGATCCGAACGAGACCAAAAGCGTGGACGTAGTGGTGGTCGGCAGCGGCGGCGCCGGTCTGGCGGCGGCGATTCAGGCCCACGACGAAGGTGCGAGCGTGCTGATCGTCGAGAAAATGCCAACCATTGGCGGGAATACGATTAAAGCCTCTGCCGGTATGAACGCCGCAGAAACCCGCTTCCAGCGCGTGAAGGGCATTCAGGACAGCAAAGAGCTGTTCTATCAGGAAAGCCTGAAAGGCGGCGGCAACAAGAACAACCCGGAACTGCTGCGTCGCTTTGTCGAGAATGCGCCGGAAGCAATTGAGTGGCTGGCAACGCGCGGCATTATGCTGAACGACATCACCACCACCGGCGGGATGAGCATTGACCGTACGCACCGTCCGAAAGACGGTTCTGCGGTGGGGGGGTATCTGATCAGCGGCCTGGTGCGTAACGTCAACAAGCGCAACATCGAGGTGATGCTGGATACCTCCGTCAGCGACATTATCTTCGAAAACGGTGAAGTGACCGGCGTGCGTCTGACTACCGAAGAGAACGAAACCGTTACTGTGGCAGCCAAAAGCGTGATCGTGGCAACCGGCGGCTTCAGCGCCAACAGCCAGATGGTGGTGAAATACCGCCCGGATCTGGCAGGATTCGTCACGACTAACCACAAAGGGGCGACCGGCGGCGGTATCGCGCTGCTGGAGCGCATCGGGGCGGGCACCGTGGATATGGGCGAAATTCAGATCCACCCAACCGTCGAGCAGAAAACCTCGTACCTGATTTCCGAATCCATCCGCGGAGGCGGGGCGATTCTGGTCAATCAGCAGGGCAACCGCTTCTACAACGAAATGTCGACCCGCGATAAAGTCTCGGCGTCAATCATCGCGCTACCGGAAAAATACGCGTACATCGTCTTTGACGAGCATGTTCGTGCTAAAAACAAAGCCGCAGATGAGTACATCGCAAAAGGCTTCGTGACCAGCGCCAGCTCGCCGAAAGCCCTGGCGGAAGCGCTGGGTATGGATTATCACCAGTTCCTGGCAACGCTGGAGCGCTACAACGGCTTTGTTGAAAAACAGCACGACGATGATTTTGGTCGCACCACCGCGCTGCGTGCGCCCATCAACGAAGGGCCGTTCTACGCCATTCAGATTGCGCCGGGCGTGCACCACACCATGGGCGGCGTGACCATCAACACCGAAACCTGCGTGCTGGACAGCAACCACAACGTGCTGCCGGGGGCATTCGCGGCGGGTGAAGTGGTCGGCGGGATCCACGGCGGCAACCGTATCGGCGGTAACGCGGTGGCAGATATCATTATTTTTGGTACCCTTGCCGGACATCAGGCGGCGATGCGCTCCAAAAGAACGTAAGGCTCCTGTTTCCCCGGCGGCGCGGTGCCTGCCGGGGCTACATCTGAGGACTCATGCTATGCCTGATAGCCATCGTGTTTACAGCTACTCCGCCGTTCTGATGGGCTCGCCCATTCTCCTGAAGCTCTTCTCCCACGATGAAGCCCTCGCGTCCCGCGTGTTTCGCCTGATCAAACAGTACGAAGATCTCCTCACCGTTAACCGGGCGCATTCCCAGGTAATGGACATCAACCATGCGGCGGGACTGCATCCGGTTGCCGTCAGTCGTCCGGTGTTTGAACTGATCCGCTGTGCGAAAGCGGCAAGCCTGCTTAAAGACAGCGCCTTTAACCTGGCGATCGGCCCGCTGGTGAAGCGCTGGAAGATTGGCTTTCGCGGAGACAGCGTTCCGCCTGCTGATGACATTGCGTCCCTGTTGGCGATAACCCGGCCCGAGGATGTCATCCTTGATGAGGCGCAGAGCAGCGTGTTTCTGACCAAAGCGGGGATGGAGATCGATCTGGGGGCCATCGCCAAAGGCTATATCGCCGACAGGGTGCGGGATTACCTGCGTAAAGAGGGCGCTGAGCTGGGGCTGATCAACCTCGGCGGAAACATCCAGACGTTAGGTTCGCCAGAGGGCGGCTGGAGCGTGGGGCTGAAAAAACCGTTCGCCGGTGATGCGCTGATCGGCGCGATGACGGTGGAGAACCTCTCCGTGGTGACCTCGGGCACCTACGAGCGCTACTTCGAGCAGAACGGCAGGCGCTATCACCATATTCTCGACCCGCGTACCGGGTATCCGCTGGACAACGAGCTGGAGAGCGTCACCATCATTTCAAAAGACTCCATCGACGGCGATATCTGGACCACCCTGATGTACGGCATGGGGGTAGAAAAGGGCTGTGCAGCCCTGCGCGCGCGCCCCGATATTGAAGCTATCTTTGTGACCAAAACAAAAGAAGTGGTGTTCTCTTCAGCGCACCACTTCCGTTTTACCCTTCTGGATAACGGCTATCGCGTTACTGACAGTACTGTTTGAGCAATCCGATTTGCTCCGGCTGCAGGCGGTAGCGATACACCGGACGCCCGGTAGCGCCGTAGTGAATGCTGGTGAACAGAATATTGATTTGCGCGAGCCAAATCAGGTATTTGCGGCAGGAGACGCGGGAGATATTGACTGCGTTTGCCAGGTCATCGGTAGAAAACTCCGTCTCCGGGTGAGCGTCAATCCACTGGCAAATCGTGCGCAGCGTTTGCGGCGTTAACCCTTTCGGCAATTTTTTACTGTCCGCCAGTTCCGGCGCGCCGCCGTGGATCAGCCGGTCGACGTCCGCCTGCTCGTAATATTGGTGCGAGCCCATCAGGCTGTGCTTTGCCTTCCAGCCGTTCAGCGCCTCTTCAAAGCGCGGGAACTGGAACGGCTTTATCAGATAATCCACCACGCCATAATGGATGGAGGTCTGGATCGTGGCGGCATCGGCGGCCGAGGAGATCATAATCACATCAATCGGGCGACCTGACGCGCGAATATCGGGCAGCAGATCAAGCCCGTTATCCTGCTGCATATAGACGTCCAGCAGCACCAGATCGACAGGCTGGCTGGGGTTATTGATAATGGCCCTGGCCTGGCTGAACGTGGAGGCGACGCCGCAGCAGCTGAAGCCTTCAACACGGTTGACGTACAGACGGTTGAGGTCGGCCACCATGGCGTCATCATCGACAATTAATACATTTATCACGCGATATTCCTCTCGCTATCCCAGGGGATATGAACAAAAAATTGGGTAAATACGCCAGGCTCCGACTCGACGGTGATATCGCCGCCCAGGTTCTGGATCTGCTGGCGAGCAAGGAACAGCCCAACGCCGCGGTTTTCACCTTTTGTTGAGAACCCCTTAGTAAAAATAGCCTCCAGCTGAGTGGGATCAATGCCGGGGCCGTCATCGCTGACTTCACAGCTGAGCCAGCCATTCTGATAATGCAGCAGCAGGCCAATCTCGCCTTCCTGCTGTCCTTCCATCGCGTCGAGCGCGTTTTCGATTAAGTTACCCAGCGCGGTGATCAGCACCGCAACCTGCTCTTCACTGGCGGTATCCGGTATCTGACACTCGTCGGCCAGCGTCAGGTTGACGCCCACCTCTTTCGCCCGGTTGATTTTGCCCAGCAGGAACCCGGCGATGACCGGGGATTTTACCTTGCTCTGTATCGTGCCAATGTCCGTCTGGTAATTGTGCGCCGTCTGGATAATGTACTCCTCCAGCTTGTCGTAGCGCTTCATGTGCAGCAGGCCGAGGATGACGTGCAGTTTGTTCATAAACTCGTGCGTGTGGCTGCGCAGGGCGTCGACGTAGCTGACCATGCCATCAATACGCTGCATCAGCTGGCTGATTTCCGTTTTATCGCGGAAGGTGGCTATCGCGCCGATGACACGCTCCTGGCTTTTGACGGGCACCATGTTGCACAGCAGCAGCCGACCGTTACAGCTGATCTCCTGATCCTGGCGCGCTATGCCCGTCTTTGAAATTTCCCGCAGGCTGGCCAGCAGGGGCGCGCTGGCGTTTTCCGTCTGTTTGCCGGAGGGCAGAAGCAAAATTTCTCTGGCGGTGTGGTTAATCATCGTCACGCGGCCGTGAATATCTACGGCCAGCACCCCTTCGCGAAGCGACTGCAGCATCGCCTGGCGCTGCTCGAACAGGGCGGAAATTTCGTAAGGTTCAAGCCCGAAAAGGATGCGTTTCAGTACCCGCACCAGCCCCCAAATCGCCATCGAACTCATAAAAATACTGAATAAAATGGTCCAGACGGCGTTAAGCCGCCCGCGGGCTATCTGGTCTTCCACTTTTTTCAGGGAGATACCGACGACGACGACCCCGATCTGATCGTGCTGGCTGTCATAGACGGGCGTGAAAACCCGAAGCGCTTCGGCGAGGGCACCGCGGTTAACCGAGACATTCTCTTTGCCTTCCAGCGCGGGCTCCAGATCGTTGCCAATAAAATGCAGACCGATGAGCGCTTCGTTCGGGTGCGAATAACGAATGCCCCGCATGTCGGTCACCACGGTGAGCAGCAGATCGTTACGCTGGGTGACGGCTTTGGCGATGGGCTGAATGATGTCTGCCTGCGGGGACTGCATCAGACCGCGCTGGATCTCCGGGCTGTCGGCCAGCGTGCGGGCGATGCCCAGAGCGGTATCTTTTACATCATCGCGGGTCGCGCGGGTTATTTGCACGGAGTAGAGCGCAAAGACCACCAGCAGCACAGAGGCGATAATCGCGCATACCATCAACGTGACCAGCGTATTCAGTTTCATGGGGCGCTTGCGCGTCAGAGGGAAAGGCTGCAAATCGCTCATCAACACTCCGCGATGATTAAGAAAGGGGGTGATTATCGCTGATGATGGGCTTTTCTTAAAGCCATGTAAAAGCGTCGATGTGCTCTTCTTTTCGTGACCCCACTCGCAGGTCATCCATATAAAACACTTTATAGTGTGTGGGTACTCATAATAAGGAGGCTGTTTATGAGCATTACGCATACCGGTTCGGTCAAGGAAAGACGGCACGCCAGCACGATGAACATTGATAGATTGTCCACGCTGGACATGCTGAAGGTTATTCACCAGGAAGATGCCCGCATTTCTGATGCCATCACCCCCTGTTTAACAACGATCGCCCGCGTGGTGGATAACGCCGCCGCGACGCTTAACCGCGGCGGCCGTCTGGTGATTGTCGGCGCAGGCCCGTCAGGCTGCGTCGCCCAACAGGCTGCGGATGACTATGCGCCGGGTAAAACGCCGGTGATTGCCGTGACGGCAGGAGAGGGGGAAGGGAGTTACGAGCGCGGGGTCGCTGATCTGCAGGCCATCAAATTTGCTGAACACGATATGATGCTGGCGGTGACCGTCAGCGGAAAAACGCCGTGGGTCTGGGGAGCGATGCGGCATGCCTGGTCGCTGGGGGCGCCGGTGGCCGTCATTACCAGCGATGCGCAAAGTGAAGCGGCACAGTTGGCAAGCCTGGTGATTGCCCCGGAACTGGGGGCTGATGTGGTTGCTGGCTATATCAATACCAAAGCGGGGATTGCGCAGAAGATGATCCTCTCAATGATTACCACCGGGCTGGCCGTTCGCACCGGACGCGTTTACAGCAACCTGCGCGTGGATCTTGAGGCAAGCAGTACTAAATGGGCCGAACGGCAGATCGCCATCGTGATGGAGGCGGGGGGATGCACCCGGGCGCAGGCAAAAGTCGCGCTGCAGAGCTGTAACCATAACTGTAAAACGGCGGTATTGATGGTGCTGACGGGCCTGGATGCGTGGAAAGCCCATGAGCTGCTGGCGCAGAATAACGGGTTTATTCGCGTGGCGTTGCAGGAAGCGCCGTAAACTCAGCCTTGAAATGAAAAAAGCCCGCAAATGCGGGCTTTAGTATTTATGGCGATTAGAACTGGTAGGTCATACCCACGCCAACGATGTCATCGGTAGAGATACCGTTTGCTTCATAGAAGCGTTCATCGTTGTCCAGCATGTTGATTTTGTAGTCAACATAGGTAGAGAAGTTCTTGTTAAAGCTGTAGGTCATACCCAGGTCGATGTAGTTAACCAGGTCCATGTCACCAGACTGACCCTGAGGATTGCTGGCGTTGCCTGGGTAAGTCATGTCTTTACCCTTGGAGTAAACCCATGCCAGGGATGGACGCAGGCCGAAGTCGAACTGGTACTGTGCTACTGCTTCAAAGTTCTGGGTCTGATCCGCGATTCCATAATCACCATATGGAGTCATGTTGCGGGTTTCAGCGTACATCATTGCCAGATAGATGTTATTGGCATCATATTTCGCGCCAAGAGTCCATGCTTCTGCGGTTTTACCGCTGGCAAAGCGCGCGTTATTTACGCCCGCAGCTTCTTGTGCATTGGTACGGTCAGAAGAAGAGTATGCCGCACCCAGGCTCAGGCCGGACAGGTCGCCGGAGAAGTCATAGGAAGTAGACATGCCATAGCCGTCGCCGTTCTGGAAGCGTACGTCATCATGACCGTTTTTAGTGCCTTCCTGGTCTTCCTGAGCATACTGGCCCTCGTTCGCACCCTGATACTGCAGCGCGAAGTTCAGACCTTCAACCAGACCGAAGAAATCGGCATTGCGGTAGGTTGCCAGACCGTTAGCACGACCGTTCATAAAGTTATCGGTCCAGGTGTAAGAGTCACCGCCAAATACAGGCAGCATATCGGTCCAGGCTTCTACGTCATATACGACGCCGTAATTACGGCCGTAGTCGAATGAACCGTATTCGCCATATTTCAGGCCAGCGTATGCCAGACGGTTAAAGGATTTATCACCGGCGCCTTCGGTATCGTTAGCGTAGGTTTTATATTCCCACTGACCATAACCGGTCAGCTCGTTAGTGATCTGCGTTTCGCCTTTGAAACCAATCTGGACATAGGTTTCATCGCCGTCGTCGCCTGGGTTGTCAGAGAAGGTATGACGCGCGTCTACTTTGCCGTACAGGTCAACTTTGTTGCCATTTTTGTTGTACATTTCAGCCGCATGTGCTGCGCCAGCCATTAAGAACGCGGGTACCAGAATTGCCAGAACTTTTCTTTTCATTATATATTCCCTTTAAAGATAATTAATATGAATATATGTAATCACCCTCCGTAATTACGCGATTGATACTATTCTACGGATTGTTATTTTGGTTCAAAAATAAATGTAATTAAATCAGTAAAAATATTGCAAAATATTTCTATTGCTCTCTTTATTTTTCATGTGAATTAATTGTTTGAATGCATTGTGGGTAATTATTATTAAGTATTTCGAATTTCTATTTTTAAATTTATTTAATTTGGCTATGTTATAATTCCCCTCCATTTTCATCACAGGAAAATATGATGGATATCACACAGTGGCAGCAGCGCTTTGAATCCTGGCTAAAAGAACATCACACGACCGACGACACTGCGCACGATGTGTCACATTTCCGCCGCGTCTGGATGACGGCGCAGAAAATGATGGTTCATCATCAGGTCGACCCGCTAACGATCCTCACCGCCTGCTACTTTCATGACATCGTCAGCCTGCCGAAAAACCATCCTGAACGCGGGCAGTCATCCCGCCTGGCGGCGCGCAGAACGCGCGACATTCTGTACCGCGATTTCCCCGATTTCCCGTCAGAAAGCTATGCCGCCGTAGAACATGCTATTGAGGCGCACAGCTTTAGCGCCGGAATTACGCCGCAGAGTATGGAAGCCAAAATAGTGCAGGATGCAGACCGCCTGGAAGCTCTGGGGGCGATCGGCCTGGCGCGCGTGTTTGCCGTCTCAGGCGCGCTGGGGGTGCCGCTGTTTGACGCGGACGATCCGTTTGCCGATGCACGCCCGCTTGACGACAGGGCGTTCGCTCTCGACCATTTTCAGACTAAGCTGCTGCGCTTGCCTGATACAATGCAAACGGACGTCGGGCGCGAGCTCGCGCAGCACAACGCCGATTTCCTGATTCAGTTTATGGCGAAACTCAGTGCCGAATTACAGGGCGACTGCATCGGGCTGGATAGCCAGATTCAACACCGCTTCCGTCGCAGTTTGCACAAGTGAACTGTGGTAATCTGTTTCCAGTCTTTATAGCCCGGTTAAAAGAATGCAGGAAAATCGATCAGTGACAGAGCCCGCGCCTGAGCAGGCTGAGAAGTCAACGGCAACGGTGCAGGCATTGCTGCGCCAGCTGCTGGACATTTATGATGCTAAGACGCTGGCAAACCAGCTGGCGGCGCACGGCGAGAGCCACTGGAGCCCGGCCATCCTTAAGCGACTGCTGACCAGCGAGCGGGCAGGGCGTCGCCTGAGCGAAGGCGAGTTTCGCTATCTGCAAAACCTGCTTCCGCGTCCGTCTGCCGCTCACCCGGACTATGCCTTCCGCTTTATCGATCTGTTTGCCGGCATCGGGGGGATCCGCCACGGTTTTGAAGCCATCGGCGGTCAGTGCGTTTTTACCAGCGAGTGGAACAAACATGCGGTACGCACCTATAAAGCGAACTGGTACTGCGATCCGCATGAACATCATTTCAACGCCGATATCCGCGACGTTACCCTGAGCCATAAAAGCGGCGTCACGGATGAACAAGCCGCGGAGCACATTCGCCAGACGATTCCGGCGCATGACGTGCTGCTGGCCGGCTTCCCGTGCCAGCCTTTCTCGCTGGCCGGCGTCTCCAAAAAGAATGCCCTTGGACGCGCCCACGGTTTCGCCTGCGATACGCAGGGAACGCTGTTTTTTGACGTCGCCCGTATCATTGACGCCCGCCGTCCGGCGATTTTTGTGCTGGAAAACGTCAAAAATTTAAAGAGCCACGACGGTGGAAAAACCTTCCGCATTATCATGCAAACGCTGGACGAGCTGGGCTATGACGTAGCCGATTCAGAGGCTATGGGTGCGGATGACCCGAAAATTATCGACGGGAAACATTTCCTGCCTCAGCATCGCGAGCGTATTGTGCTGGTCGGTTTCCGCCGCGATCTCAATCTGAAGGGGGATTTCACCCTGCGGGATATTCCCTCCTTATACCCCGAGCGCCGTCCCACGATTGCCGACCTGCTGGAGCCGGTGGTCGACGCGAAATTTATTCTTACCCCAATCCTGTGGAAATACCTCTATCGCTATGCCAAAAAGCATCAGGCGAAAGGCAACGGCTTCGGGTTTGGCATGGTGAACCCAAACGATCCGCACAGCGTGGCCCGTACGTTGTCCGCTCGCTACTATAAGGACGGGGCAGAGATCCTGATCGACAGAGGCTGGGATAAAGCGCTGGGCGAGAAGAATTTCGACGATCCGCACAATCAGCGTCACCGTCCGCGACGCCTGACGCCGCGCGAGTGCGCCCGTCTGATGGGCTTTGAAACGCCGCAGGGCTACCGCTTCCGCATTCCGGTTTCGGACACCCAGGCCTATCGTCAGTTTGGTAACTCGGTGGTGGTGCCCGCGTTTGCGGCGGTGGCAAAACTGCTGGCTCCGCGCATCAAACAGGCGGTGGCGCTACGCCAGAGTGAGGCCGTCAATGACGGACGTTCACGATAAGGCCACGCGCAGCAAAAACATGCGTGCCATCGGCACGCGTGATACCGCCATTGAAAAGCGTCTGGCCGGGCTTCTGACGCAGGCGGGCTTTGACTTTCGCGTGCAGGATCCCGCGCTTGCGGGCCGCCCGGATTTCGTCATCGACGCGTATCAGTGCATTATCTTCACCCACGGCTGTTTCTGGCATCATCACGACTGCTACCTGTTTAAAGTCCCGGCGACGCGCACCGATTTCTGGCTGGGGAAGATTGGCAAGAACGTTGAGCGCGACGCGCGGGATCTCGCCACGCTTGTCGCGCAGGGCTGGCGAGTGTTGATCGTCTGGGAGTGCGCGCTGAGAGGGCGGTTAAAGCTGAACGATGCCGATCTGAGCGAACGGCTGGAAGAGTGGATCTGCGGCGGCGGTGAAACCGCGCAGATCGACACCCATGGAATTCACCCGTTTACGGTTTCTCCACCTCGCAAGGCGTAACAACAGGTTTTGCCGGCAGCAAATATTTGCCTAAGGTCACCAGTACGACGGCAAAAACAATCACCCCCAAAGCTAACCACTCAACCGGAGAGAGCGTTTCACCGCCAAGCCCGGTGCCGAGCAGCACGGCCACGACCGGGTTAACGTAGGCGTAGCTGGTGGCGACCGCCGGAGAAACGTTGCGGATCAGGAACATGTAGGCGTTAATGGCGATGATTGAGCCAAACAACGCCAGGTAGCCTACCGCCAGGAAGCCCGACAGCGGCGGCAGGGTAGCCAGCTTTTCTCCCGTCAGTGCGGAGGCCAGCAGCAGCACTATTCCCGCAGCGAGCATCTCTATTGCCCCCGCCATCATGCCGCTCGGCAGTTCGATGCGTGACCCGTATACGGAGCCAAACGCCCAGCTCATCGAGCCGATAAGGATAATCACAGCGCCCCACGGATTCCCGCTCAGGTTACCGCCGCTGTTGAGGAGAATAATGCCGGCAAGGCCGATGCCAATCCCCAGCCACTCCAGCTTGCGGGTGCGGATGCCGAAAAGACGGCTGAAGCAGAGGGTAAACAGCGGTACGGTAGCAACGACCACGGCGGCGATCCCAGACGGTACGTTCTGGTGCTCGGCAATGGTCACAAAGCCATTCCCCACCGCCAGCAGCAGCAGGCCGATCAGGGCGGCATTCAGCATCGGGCGAAGTGGAGGAAGCTTATGCCCGCGCAGCAGCAGGAAGGCCAGCAGCAACACGCCCGCCGAGAGGAAACGAATGCCCGCCATCAGCAGCGGCGGCCAGCTTTCCACGCCGATGCGAATGACAAAGTAGGTTGAACCCCAGATGATATACAGCGAAAAAAGTGCCCCAATAAGCGGTAGCAATTGCCGGAAACGCATAATCCCTCACGACGAAATAAAAAGGTCGCTGATAGTAAACGCGAAAACTATCGCGCTGGCGAGCCCTTTAGTTGTGTCGGTGATGTGAAATTTTTGTTGACGCGAGGTGCCTGTTTCCGCGTTTGCGCTTTTGCTCCATACTATTCACTTAATTACCAAAAAAAGAAGGATCACGATTTTGGCAGGAAGTAGCTTATTAACATTGCTGGATGATATTGCCACCTTACTGGACGATATTTCCATGATGGGGAAACTGGCGGCGAAGAAAACCGCAGGCGTGCTGGGGGACGATCTCTCGCTTAACGCGCAGCAGGTGAGTGGGGTCAGGGCTAACCGTGAACTGCCCGTGGTGTGGGGCGTGGCGAAAGGCTCGTTCCTGAATAAGGTGATCCTGGTGCCGCTGGCGCTGCTGATCAGCGCATTTATTCCCTGGGCCATCACGCCGCTGCTGATGATTGGCGGGGCATTTTTATGCTTCGAAGGCGTTGAGAAGGTGCTGCACTCTTTGAGCTCGCGCAAGCAGAAGGACACGCCGGAGATGCGCCAGCAGCGCCTTGAAGCGCTGGCCGCGCAGGATCCGAAAGTTGTCGAGCGCGATAAAATCAAAGGCGCCATTCGCACCGACTTTATTCTGTCGGCTGAAATTGTCGCCATTACGCTGGGCATTGTCTCCGATGCGCCGCTTTTGAATCAGGTGCTGATCCTCTCCGGGATCGCCATTCTGGTCACGGTGGGCGTTTACGGCCTGGTCGGGCTGATCGTGAAGCTGGATGATATCGGCTACTGGCTGGAGGAGAAATCCAGCGCGGTGGCTAAAGGCATCGGCAAAGGCTTACTGACGCTGGCACCGTGGCTGATGAAGAGCTTGTCCGTGGTGGGTACCCTGGCGATGTTCCTCGTGGGCGGCGGCATTGTGGTCCACGGCATTGCTCCGCTTCATCATGCCATCGAACATTTCGCCTCGGCGCAGGGGAGCGTGGTGGCAGCCATTCTGCCCACGCTGCTTAATCTGGTGCTGGGCTTTATCGTTGGCGCTATCGTGGTGGCGGCGGTGAAACTGATCGAAAAAATGCGCGGCACAGCGCACTAATTGTTACCCGTCTCAGGGTGCAAAAAGACCATTCCTCGTCTAAATTGAAACAGTTTCACCCTGATACAGGAGGCAGGTATGGTCTTTTTGGTCAGTGATGAAGTTAAGCCTAAGAAGGGCGGCCCGCGGATGATTGTCACCGGGTATTCCAGCGGAATGGTGGAATGTCGGTGGCATGACGGTTATAGCATTAAGCGGGAAGCCTTTCGTGAAGATGAGCTTCAGCCGGGTGACGGCCAGCGCAAGCACGATCAGGCTTAATCACATAACGCCCGGCTTTGCCGGGCGTTTTTACCTGAAATACCGGGTGTAAGGCAGTAATCAGGGAGTGTGTGTGCAGCGCGGTACCTTTGTTGTAAGACGATCTTTTCTGCAATGGCTGCATAAGCGTAGCAATCCGGGTTTGATTGTTAACCTCTGTTTTATCGTTGTTCTGGTGTTTTCCACCCTCCTGACCTGGCGTGAAGTGGTTGTCCTCGAAGAGGCGTATATCTCCAGCCAGCGCAACCACCTGGAAACCGTGGCCAGCTCGCTGGACAGGCAGCTGCAGTACAGTGTGGATAAGATGCTGTTATTTCGCCAGAGCATGCGCGATGCGCTACAGACGCCGCTGGCGTTTGATGTTATGCACGATGCGGTGTCGCACTTTAACGCAGTCCGCATGCGCCCTACCTGGCAGCTTTTCGTTGATAAAAAACGAACCCTTCCCATTAACGGTGTCTCGGACGCGTTTGTCGAAAAAACCTCGCTTCTGAACCGGGATCCTGAGCACATCAGCAATGAAATTTCGGCCGCGCTTGAGGTGGGCTATCTGCTCAGGCTGGCGGCGTCGAACAGGCATAGCGAATCGCGGGTTATCTACGTTTCACGCGCCGGGTTTTATCTTTCAACGGACGAGCTGACAGAGGCGAGTGATATTATTCCCCGCTATTATCACCAGGTCACGCAGTCCTGGTTTACCCAGCAGTCAGAACGTAACAATCGCGCCCGCGCGGTGCGCTGGTTTATCTCCACGCCGTCATCCTGGACCGGTGACGAGCGGATAATCACCGCCAGCGTTCCTATCTATTTCAATCGCTACTGGTATGGCGTGGTGGCGATGGACTTTTCGCTGAATACGATGCAACGCCTGCTGGCAGAGGCGACGGACGACCGGACGGAGGGCGAGTATCAGCTGTACGACTCCCGGCTTAATATGATTGCCACCTCTGAAAAGACAGATAACCAGGTGAACCATTTCGATGAACGCGAAATCGCGCAGATTGCGCAGGCGATCGAGAACGATACCGGCGGCGGCATCCGCCTCGGCAGCCGGTTCATCAGCTGGCAGCGGCTCGATCACTTTGATGGCCTGGTTTTGCGGGTCCATACTCTGCAGGAAGGAGTACAAGGCGACTTCGGCAGCATCAGTATCGTACTGGCGTTGCTGTGGGCGCTCTTTACCGCGATGCTGCTCATTTCATGGCTGGTGATCCGCCGGATGGTCAGCAATATGTATACGCTGCAGCATTCGCTCCAGTGGCAGGCCTGGCACGACCCGCTAACCCGCCTGAATAATCGCGGCGCGCTGTTTGAACGCGCGAAAATTCTGGCGGAGAAGTGCCATCAGCAGTCGCTGCCGTTCTCGGTCATTCAGTTGGATCTCGACCATTTTAAAAGCGTCAATGACCAGTACGGCCATCAGGCCGGTGATAAGGTGCTTTCCCACACGGCAGGGCTGATTGCCAGCGCGTTGCGTAAAAACGACGTGGCCGGTCGCGTGGGGGGCGAAGAGTTTTGCGTCGTCCTGCCGGGAATCGGTCTTGAGGAGGCAAGAGTGATTGCGGACAGTATTCGATGCCGAATCAACAGTAAGGAAATACTGGTGAAGAAGAGCACGACCCTGCGCATCAGCGCGTCACTCGGCGTTAGCAGCGCGCAGGAAAAAGAAAACTACGATTTTGAACAGCAGCAGTCTGTTGCGGACGCCCGGTTGTACAAAGCGAAGCAGGGCGGGCGTAACCGGGTTGTCTGGAACGATCAGGACAAAAAGTGATCCAGACCCTCCTGCCAGCCGACCGGTCCGGGCCGTTGGGTGTGATAGACCCGGTCGGGGTTATCGTCACGTAATGTGATGCCCTGGCGGTTTAGCCCTTTGATCACCACCGCAAAGTCCACGCTGTCCAGCAGCGGCGCATCGTTCGGGCCGTCGCCGAGTCCCAGGGTGGTCGGTTCGATATTCTCCCGCTCACGGTATTGTTCAGTCAGCCAGTTAACCGCCACGTCCTTGCCGCAGCGGGCATCGAGAATATGCCAGAAGCGGGCACCCTGCAGGCATTTCAGGCCACTTTGCGCCAGTGCCTCTTCAAATCGGGCCATTGCTTCATCGGTATCGCGCCAGATGAGCGTGACGGAAGCCTCATGCTTGCGTGCAAGCGCCGCACGGTAGCGCGTCAGTCCCGTCCATTCGCTGATGATGCGTTCGTCCACGTCGTCAAAGGTGGTAAATTTGAATCCCTCCTGCAGGCGGAGGTGCTCGATACGCGGACGAATCTGCTCGTGCGTCATGCCTCTGATATGGCGTTGTTCCCTCTCCCAGCGCACGTCCGGCTGAATAACCGCGCCATTCTCAGCGATAAACGGTAACCCTTCCAGACCGAGATCCTGCTGGATATCCAGCATCTCCGCCGCGCTCTTGCTGCTGCAAAGAATAACCGGCACCTGGTTATCCTGCAGTTTGTCCAGCCACGGCATTGCTGGCTGCCAGTCATAGGTATGAATATCCAGCAACGAACCATCCAGATCGGAAAAAATCAGCAGGGAACCCTGGAGTGAAAGCATAATGACTCCCAAAACGAAGGTGTGTCAGACTAAGAATATTCTTAAAAAATCACTACGGGTGAAACCGCGTTTCAGAGAACCGATCCAGCCAAACCCGCATTCGGCGTGTGTTATTGCTCATAACCAAAATGATTATGTTAAAAATATTATATTCACCATGAGAATATATGCTTGTCATGCAAAATCGTTGGGGATAGTGTTGCTTGTACATCAGATTTCCTGGTGTAACGAATTTTCAAGTGCTTCTTGCATAAGCAAGTTTTGATCCCGGCCATCCCCATGACCGGGATTTTTTTCGTGCTAACGATTTGCTTCAGACACGCTAAAGTCATGAATATCGAGCTCGAAGGCCTCCGCCAGTTCGCGATAGGTGTGATAGTCCCTTCCGTTGACAATGACGTGGTCTGAATTATCGTCCGACCGGCGGACTTCTGACTCACTGATCTCATTGATGGCGGCCAGCAGGGCATCGACATCCACCTCGACCTCGCGTTTGATGGTGTCGCTGTACTCTTTATCGGTCTTCATTACGGGGTTCCTCATTCAACCTACAAACGTGTTCAAGGCTAAGTATAGCCTGTGCATAAAAACGCCATTCACGCCGCGCGGCGATGTGTGTTTTTGCGTTTTGTTCTACACTGGCTCAAAACCAGAGGAGGAATGTATGAAGGTCAACGATCGGGTAACCGTTAAAACGGACGGCGGGCCGCGCCGCCCGGGTGTGGTACTGGCAATTGAAGAGTTTAGCGAAGGCACAATGTACCTGGTATCACTGGAGGATTACCCGCTCGGCATCTGGTTTTTTAACGAACTGGGGCATCCGGACGGTATTTTCGTCGAGAAAGCGGAGTAGCACGGCGTCGGGTGGCGTTGCGCATGCCCGACAACGCAGTGAGAAGCAAAAATCTCTGGCCAGGCCAGAGATCAAAGGTAGGGGGCAGAGGGGTTAAGCCACTAACGCATGTTGACGAAAATCCCGTTCGTCACATTATCGGTCAGACGTACCACGTGATAGATCACTTGCTTATTATGCGTTTTAATTTTCCTTTTAATATTTCCTTTGTGTGACGAAACGGTTTTCGCTTTAATATTCATCTGGTCAGAGATCTGAATAGTTCCTTGTCCCGCCATCCACATTCGCAGCATACTTGATTCAGTCCTGCTTAATGAAAGGGTGGGTAAGTTAACCGCTCCTACATTTTTAACTTCTTTATTCAAATAATCACCCAGGATGTCATCCAGTGACTCAGGTTTAATCGACTTAGAACTGATCAATAAATTTTTACGGACCAACAAATACTCATCGAAATGGATATTCGCGATCGCCATAAAAACAATAAACAGGGTTTTTGGATGCTGATTAATGATTTGCTTAATGTGCTGACTGTTGGCTGGATCGTGAATGAAACAGTCCTCATTAATAAACACCACGCCTGGTTTTAGTTCGTCACAAGCGGCTGCGAGTTCTTCAACGGTGTGTGCATCGTTGATGTCTCTCTTTCTTACCCCTCTGCTTGCCAGGTACCCGGTTAACCCTAGCCGGGTGTAGCTGCATAAATCCATAATGATCGTTGACATGGCATACCCTCACTCAATGCGTAACGATAATTCACCATCTGCCTGAGAGCTCAAAACAGCCATACGGGATGGAAAAAAATAATAAACCTGTGAGCATGACAAAGACTTTCAGGCGGACTCACTATCCCGTAAAGTTACGTATAATTTGCCAGGAATCTTCTTAAAGTAAAGTAAATATTAAGTATTGTGAGGTGGTTAGAAACATTTAAACCGCGTCAGATATATCCTGGAAGATGTTTTTCACGTTTTATTTTAGGAATATCCTCAGAAAGACAATGTCAACCGTGAGGGCTATTATTTACGGGGTAACTCGCTGACAATATCCGCTAACAGATTGAATATCTCGCCGAATAAATGTTCACAGAAGGGGGCGATAAGGGGCATCAGTAATGACATTAATAAAATTCCGACCGTCAATGTCAGCGGAAAACCAATCACAAACACGGAGAGCTGCGGCGCCATTCTGTTCAGTAAACCTAATGCCAGGTTGACGGTGAGCAGCAGCGTGATGATCGGCAGAGCCAGCATCAGGCCGTTCAGGAAGATCAGCCCCGCCGCGCGGGTCAGCGCGAGGAAGGCATTGCTGTTGACCGGGTTCTCACCAATCGGCAGCGTATGGAAGGTGTCCACCAGCATGGAGATGAGCCACAGATGACCGTTAAGCGACAGAAACAGCAGCATGGCGAGCAGATCGATGATGCGCGCCAGCACCGGCATGTTGAGATGGCTGCCGGGATCGACAAACGTGGCGAACGATAGCCCCATCTGCAGGCCAATCAGCTCCCCGGCCGTACGCACGGCAGCGAAGGCGAGCTGCATGGTAAAGCCCACGGCAATGCCGATCAGTACCTGCTGCAATGCCACCCACACCGCAGTCGCCGAGAAGATCGGAATATCCACGCGAGGCAGAGAAGGGGCGACGATAATGGTGATGATAATGCCCAGCCCCACTTTGACACGCTTGGGGATCGATTTCTCGCTGAGAATGGGGGCGGTGGAGATCAGCGCCAGGATGCGCAACATCGGCCAGAAATAGACGCCGAGCCACTGAACCCACTGGTCGCTGGTGAAGTGCAGCATCGTCAGGTCAGCCGATAATGTACGGCAGATTGGTAAACAGGTTGCGCATATAGTCCAGCAGCAGGTTCAGCATCCACGGTCCGGCCACGATAATCGCCACGAACACGGCGATGATTTTCGGAATGAACGACAGCGTCATTTCGTTAATCTGCGTAGCGGCCTGCAAAATACTGATAATCAGGCCGGTGACCAGCGCAACAAGCAGCAGCGGTGCGGCAACGGCAATGGCAATTTTCATCGCTTCCGTGCCCATCATCATGACCGATTCGGGTGTCATTGCCGTTCCTTAACTGTAAAAACTCTGCGCCAGCGAGCTGACCAGCAGCTGCCAGCCATCGACCAGCACAAAGAGCATGATCTTAAAGGGCAGGGCAATGGTGGCGGGCGGCACCATCATCATCCCGAGCGCCATCAGGACGCTGGCGATCACCAGGTCGATAATCAGGAACGGAATAAAGATGGTAAAGCCAATCTGAAACGCGGTTTTCAGCTCGCTGGTAACATAGGCGGGGAGCAGAATACGCATTGGCACCGCTTCTGGTCCCTGCAGCTCGCCGGTGTTGGCGAGCCGGGCGAAAAGTGCCAGATCCGCTTCGCGCGTCTGGCGCAGCATAAATTCCCGCAGCGGCTGCGCACCTTTTTCCAGCGCCTCCTGCATCGAGATTTTATCTTCGCTGAACGGCTGGTAGGCGTCGGTATAAATCTTATCAATGACCGGCGACATGATGAAAAAGGTCAAAAACAGCGCCAGGCCCAGAAGCACCTGGTTCGGCGGCGCGGACGGTGTGCCCAGCGCGTTTCGCAGCAGACCAAAAACAATGATGATGCGAGTGAAGCTGGTCATCATCAGCAGGATGGCCGGAATAAAGGTCAGCGAGGTGATGAAGACCAGCGTCTGAACCGGGAGCGACCAGCTTTGTCCGCCTCCTGCGAGAGGAGTGGAGACCAGACCGGGCAGCTGCGCATAAACCGCAGGAGCAAACAGGCCAACGCCGGCAAGCGTCAGGGATAACAAACGGCGCATCAGGATCTCCCGGAACGCTTAAGCAAACTCTTCATGACGGACTGAAAATCCGCAGGGGCTTGTGCGCGCTCGTCCACCGTGACGGGGGCGGGCGGCAGTTTATGTAATACGTTGATAGTGGAGGCGGTCACGCCCAGAACCAGACGTGCATCTTCTACATCGACGATGACCACGCGTTCACGTGGCCCCAGCGTGGTGCTGGCGCTGACCTTCAGGCCGCGGGTGCTGGCGATTTTACCCGCCACACCGAAACGCTTTGCCAGCCAGGCAGCGATAAGAATAAAGGCAATAATACCGAACAACGCCCCGCTCACCTGGAGCAGCGGGGAGCCGGGAACGGCAGACGGTTGTGATATTGTTGCCTGGGTTTTCATGCTTAACGGCTCAGACGACGCATGCGTTCAGACGGGGTGATGATGTCGGTGATGCGCACGCCGTATTTATCGGCAACCACCACTACCTCACCCTGAGCAATCAGATAGCCGTTGATCAGAATATCCAGCGGCTCACCGGCCAGGCCGTCAAGGGCCACAACAGAACCCTGCGTCAGACGCAGCAGCTCTTTAATGGTCATCCGGGTGCGTCCCAGTTCAACGGTCAGCTTAACCGGGATGTCCATAATCAGGTCGATGTCCTGCAGCGTGCCGCTGACGTCGCCGCCGCCTAACTGCTGGAATACCGCGTCCGCCGCGCTTTTCGTCGGAGTCGTTTTTTGCTCGTTTAACGCGTCAGCCCACAGATCGTCCAGTGCTCCGCTGTTTTCATCGGACGGATTGTTCATGTCACTCATTTGGGCTGTTCCTCATTCAGCGAATTCAAAATCGGGTTGATCAAGTGCTCAACGCGTAACGCATACTGACCGTTAATCGTGCCGTACTGGCTTGTAAGTACCGGGACACCATCCACGTGGGCAATAATGCGGTCGGGTTTGTCTATCGGCAAAACGTCGCCGGGTTGTAATTTCAGGATCTGGGATAACCGCATCGAGATGTCGGCAAAGTTCGCCACCAGCTCCAGCTGCGAGTGCTGCACCTGGCGCACCAGGTTTTCACGCCAGTTCTGATCTTCGTTACGTGAGTTCTCCAGCGGCGGGTTAACCAGCAGCTCGCGCAGCGGTTCAATCATGCTGAACGGCAGGCAGATGTTGAACTCACCGGTCAGGTTACCGATCTCCACGTGGAACGGGGTGTTGACGACGATATCGTTCGGGGAGGTGGTGATATTGGTAAATTTCACCTGCATCTCAGAACGGACGTACTCCACTTCCAGCGGGTTAATCGCTTTCCACGCGTCGCTGTAGGATTCCAGCGCCAGCTTCAGCATGCGGTTAATGACGCGCTGTTCGGTGTGGGTAAATTCACGACCTTCCACTTTGGTCGGGAAACGCCCGTCGCCGCCGAACAGGTTATCCACCGCAATGAACACCAGGCTCGGCGAGAACACCACCAGGCCGGTGCCGCGCAGCGGCTTCAGATGAATCAGGTTAAGGTTGGTTGGCACCGGCAGGTTGCGGGCAAACTCATGATACGGCTGGATGCGGATCGCACCGACCGTGATATCCGGGCTACGACGCAGCAGGTTAAACAGCCCCATACGGAACTGACGTGCAAAACGTTCGTTGATGATCTCCAGCGCCTGCAGACGTTCACGCACCACGCGACGCTGGGTATTGGGATCGTAAGGACGAATATTATCGTCGCCGGTGAGACCCGGTTGCGGATCGTCACTCTTATCGCTGTCGCCGTTAAGCAGCGCGTCGATTTCTGCCTGAGAAAGAATACTGTCGCCCATGTCGTTACCGCAGAATGAAGGCTGTGTACAGAACGTCAGTGACTTCCTGCTTAGGTTGACCGTTTACCAGCGGAGTTGCCAGCGTCTGTTTGATGGCGTCGACCAGCTTTTGCTTGCCCACGTCGGTAGCCAGCGCCGAAGCGTCCTGACGAGAGAACAGCAGCAGAAGACGGCTGCGCACTTCCGGAAGATAATCGTTCAGGCGCGCGCGGGTCGCTTCGTCCTTCAGGCGCAGCGTAATACCGACATACAGCACGCGATCCGCATCACCGAGGTTAACGGTGAAGGTGTCCAGAGGGAAAAAGACCGGCGCCGGCGGCGGTGCAGGTTCGGCTTTGGCCGCAGCGGTTGATGGTTCCTGCTGCATACGCCAGTAACTATAGCCCGCGGTAGCGCAGGCGGCGAGCGTGATCAACACCAGCAGCGGGATCCAGATGGAACGCTTACTTTTTTTGGTGATAGCGGAGTCTGTCATCTGATACGAGCTTCCTGTTTCGGTACAGCTTAATAAGGTGATTATCCCGTGTCCTGCCGCCGTCAAAGCGTGGAAAAGACGGGGATAATCACGCTACCTCTGGCGTTTAGGCGAAGATGTCTACGGCACTGTTACCGCGCGCCGCGGATTGCAGGGCGGCAGGGGTTGGCAGGAGTTCATCGCTCTCTTCATTAAAACCGCCGTGCTGGCCCGAGCGTGAAGCATGATGCTGCTGGGATGACGACTGCTGTTGTCCGGCAAAGCTCTCGCTGCTGACGCTGCTCTGAGAAAGCTGAATGCCGTTCTCCGCCAGCGAGGTGCGCAGGACCGGCAGCGCGGCTTCCAGCGCCGCACGCACGTGGCTGTGCGCTGAGACCATCTGCAGCTGAGCCTGGTTATCGTCCAGCTTGAGCGAGATTTGTACCTGGCCCAGATCTTCCGGGTGCAGGCGCAGCTCCGCCGTCTGCTGGCCCTGCTTCGTGAACAGGGTGATGTGCTGGCTCAGGGACTGCTGCCATTCGTGGGAACCCAGAGGCTGGCTTAGCACCGGGGCGGTGGCAACGGTGGCGGCAGGCTGGCTTGTCGCATGGCTGGACATAATCGGCGCCAGGGTAGCCGTCGGCGATGACGAGGAGGAAGAACTGGCGAGTTCCTGCTTCTCTGCGGCTGCGGCCACGACAGGTGCGGCAGGCGCGTTGGCGGCGAGATCCGGGCCGTTGCTCTTCGCCTGGCTTTGATAGGATGCAGAAAGCTGCGCTTTATCATGGCTTCCCGCAGGCGCGTTCAGGGACGGTTGTCCCGCTCCGTTTTGTGAAAGCGTTGCTGAACTCAGCGCCTGGGTGGCGGAAACGCCATCGCTGCCTGCCGCACGAGAGGCGGCAGTTTGCTGGTGCGGCAGCATCGCCATCAGCGCGCTTAACCCTGCCAGCTCTTCTTCACTCAGATCTGCTTTACCGTCATCTTTACCGTTGGCCGCATTGAGCGTCTTCAGCGCATCACCCTTAGACAGCGGAACCAGCCCGGTAACCAGGGTATCAATCGACGTGACGGGCGACGTTTCATCGCCATTCAACGCGGTTTGGCGCGAGAGCAGATCGGCAATTTTGGCCTGCAGGGCGGTATCGCCTTTGGCTTCCTGTGCGACTTTCGACAGCTTGCTGCCGGCGGCTTTCAGGTCCGCCAGGGTGAGCGGCGCATCGGTGCCCTTGCCCGTTGCGTCCGTCAGGGCGCCCGCCAGCAGGGAGAGAAAGTCCTGTGCACCGTCGGTGCCTTTCCCTGATTGCATCCCGCCTGACAGGTCGCTGTCGCTCATCAGCAGTTGTTGCAGTGTGATCATTCCGGTTTCCTCATTGATGCGCGCTGGGCAAACTCATCCATTTTCTTCTGATCCAGGCGGTTTTCCGCCAGGGTCGAGGCTGCAATCTGCCGGTCCTGTAAGGTTTGCCAGGCCTGCAGCCGCTGTTTTTTCTCGCGCCAGAAATTCAGCGCGGTATCGACTTTCTGGGTCCACTGGTTTAGCTGCTGGCGGTGCTGTTCTATCGCCTTCTCCAGAGTCTGGATAAACTGCTGATAGTTAATCCAGCGCTGGCTGCCAATGCCCTGTGTCATATCGGTATTGAGGTTGGTGCGATATTCATGCTGATAGTCGATTAACATCTTCAACTGCTCTTCAGCCTGCTGGCACCCGCGTCGCATTGCGCCAAGCTGCAATGCGGCATCATCAACTTCTTTTTCAGCCAGATCTTTCAGCGTTGATAACGCGCTGTTTTGCGCCATGACCTTCGCCCTCCACCTGTGTTACACCTGCGGGAAAATCAGCTCCAGTGCCTGGATTGAATCTTCCCAGTCGGCACGCTCAAAAATGCCCTGTTGTAAAAACGCCTCCAGCTGCGGCCACAGGCTAATCGCCTTATCGAGCATCGGGTCGCTGCCTTTGGCGTACGCCCCCACGCTGACCAGATCGCGGTTGCGCTGGAAGCTGGAAAGCAGTTGTTTGAAGTTACGCACGCGGGCGTAGTGCTTCTCGGTAATCAATGCCGTCATCGCACGGCTGATGGACGCTTCAATATCAATCGCCGGGTAGTGTCCGGCCTCGGCCAAACGACGCGACAGCACGATATGGCCGTCAAGGATCGCGCGCGCGGAGTCGGCAATCGGATCCTGCTGGTCATCGCCCTCGGTCAGCACCGTATAGAACGCGGTGATGGAGCCACCGCCGCTGATGCCGTTCCCCGCACGCTCTACCAGCGCAGGGAGTTTAGCGAATACCGAAGGCGGATAGCCTTTGGTGGCCGGCGGCTCGCCGATGGCCAGCGCGATTTCACGCTGCGCCATCGCGTAACGGGTCAGGGAATCCATGATCAGCAGTACGTGCTTGCCGCGGTCACGAAAATCTTCGGCGATACGGGTGGCGTAGGCGGCACCCTGCATACGCAGCAGTGGCGACACGTCCGCCGGGGCGGCGATAACCACCGAGCGGGCGCGGCCTTCCGCACCCAGAATATTTTCGATAAAGTCTTTTACTTCGCGACCACGCTCGCCGATCAGGCCCACAACGATCACGTCCGCCTGGGTATAGCGCGCCATCATGCCGAGCAGGACGGATTTCCCCACGCCAGAACCGGCGAACAGGCCCATACGCTGCCCGCGCCCCACGGTGAGCAGGGCGTTGATCGGACGCACGCCGGTATCCAGTACATGTTCGATAGGGGTACGCTGCAGGGGGTTGAACGGCTGGGTAATCAGCGCGCCGGTTTCGGTGGTGTCCGGCGCGGGCAGACCATCCAGCGGTTTCCCGCTGCCGTCCAGCACGCGGCCGAGCAGGGCAGGGCCAAGCGGCAGCTGTTTCCCGCTTTGCAGCCCGTCGCCGCTGATGTTTTTCGCGTAGACGCGCGCGCCGGGTAGAATGCCTTCCACCTCTTCAAGCGGCATCAGGAACAGGCGCTGGCCGTTAAACCCGACCACTTCGCTTTCAACTTCACGTGTTTCCAGACCATCCTGACGCTCAATGACGCAGGTCGCGCCCAGCGGAAGCTGCAGGCCGGTCGCCTCCAGCACCAGACCGGTGGCGCGCGTCAGTCGCCCATAACGACGAACAGATGGCAGTTGCGCCATCTTCGTCTCAAAGTTGTCGAGCGTGGTGAGCCAGCGGGTGAGGCGTGCGGTCATCAGACGACTCCCGGTGCCGCCAGGCGACACAGTTCCTGCCAGCGTGTGGCGACGCTGGCATCCAGGTCGCCTTCGTCGGCAGAGACTTTGCAGCCGCCGTGGTGCAAGGACGGGTCGCCGCGCAGACGCCAGCCATGCAGGCTAAGCGTTGCGCCCAGGCTCTCTTCCACGCGCTGCAGATCGTCCGGGTGGACGCGCAGCTGCGGTTTGCCGCTGAACAGCGGCTCCTGCTGAAGTAGCCCCTGAATTTGTTTGATCAGCGCGGTGTTATCCACCACCGGCGTCTGGCCGATAACCTGACGCGCCGCCTCCAGCGCCATCTGCATCAGACGCGAGGCAATCACGCTGTCCAGCGCGTCCAGCGTGTGTTGAAATTCGCTGACCAGTTGCTGCATGCGGGCATGGATCGGCGCCTGCTGCTGGCGCGCCTGATCGATGCCGTGCTCTAACCCTTTCGCCAGGCCTTCCTGGTATCCGAGATCGTGCCCCTTCTGGCGGCCTTCATTCAGACCAGCGTTATAGCCCTGCTCGTGCGCCTGCATTTGCAGCTGAGCCAGCATTTGTGCCTGCTGCTCCTCTTCGCTCAGCTCGGGCTGTTCGACGTCCGCATCGGGCTCTGCGGGCGAGACCACCGCGGGCGTGAATTCGGCAAGGGGAGGGGCCAGATCGTCCGGCGTCCAGCGCTTCCACGACAGCTCATCAGACATAGGTGTCGTCTCCGCTGCCAATTACCATCTCGCCGGTTTCCGCCAGACGACGAACAATAAGCAGGATGGCTTTCTGTTCGTTTTCCACCTGAGACAGACGCACCGGGCCGCGGTTGGCAAGGTCGTCGCGCAGGATATCTGCCGCACGCTGAGACATATTGCGCAGGAACTTCTCGCGCAGCGGCTGCTCGGCACCTTTGAGGGCGATAAGCAGCGACTCGGAGTCCACTTCCTGGAGCAGGCGCTGGATGCTGCGATCGTCCACTTCGACCAGGTTTTCGAACAGGAACATCTCGTCGATAATTTTCTGCGCCAGTTCGCCGTCGAATTCGCGAACCGCCGTAATGACCGCCTCTTCCTGCTGCGTTTTCATCAGGTTGATGATTTCCGCCGCCGTTCTCACGCCGCCCATTTTGCTGCGCTTGAGGTTCTGGCCGTCGAGCAGGTTGTTCAGCACTTCGGTCAGCTCCGCCAGCGCAGCCGGCTGGACGCCGCCGAAGGTCGCAATACGCAGCATCACGTCGTGACGCAGGCGCTCTTCGAACAGGGCCAGAATATCCGCCGCCTGTCCACGTTTGAGGTGAACCAGGATGGTGGCGATAATTTGCGGGTGCTCGTCGCGAATAAGGTCGGCGGCACTCTGCGGCTCCATAAAGTTGAGCGTTTCGATCCCGCTGGCGGTATCGCGCGTTTCCAGAATATCTTCCAGCAGGCTGGCGGCACGCTCTTCGCCCAGCGCTTTAACCAGCACGGAACGCAGGTAGTCGTTGGCGTTGACGTTAAGCGCTGCAAACTGTTCGGCTTCCTGCTCAAATTCCGACAGCACGTCGGTCAGTTGCTTGTTGGAGATCTGACGCACGTTGGCCATGGCTGCGCTGAGAATTTGCACTTCGCGCTGGGAGAGGTGCTTGAACACCTCTGCCGCGCGGTCTTCGCCAATGGTCATCAGCAGGATGACGCTTTTATCGGTGCCCGTAAGCGTATTACTCATGTTCGTTACCCATCCACTGGCGGATGACCAGCGCCACGACGCGCGGATCGTTATCTGACATTTCGCGAATGCGCTGGCTCATCACCTCGGCACCCATGCGCTGGTTCGCGCGGCGCTGCTGCATCTGTTCATCTTTACTGAGGCGTACTTCAACCGCTTCTTCCACTTCCTGACGTGCGCTCATCTGTTCGCGAGCCGCTTTTTCGGCTTCAGCACGACGCTGGAGCTGCGGACGAACGCCCTTACGCCACAGCAGCCACGCGACAATCAGCACCAGCAGCCAGCGTCCGGCGGACATCAGCTGGTCGATAAATGCCTGCTGTTGCCAGAACGGCAGTTCACCGCCGGTCTCTTCAACCGAGTTGAACGGTGAGTTGACCACGTTGAGGGTATCGCCGCGCTTCTCGGAGTAGCCCATCGCTTCGCGGGTCAGGTTTTCAATCTGCTTCATCTGCTCGGCAGTCAACGGCAACGGTTTGCCATCCGGCAGGGTTTTGTAGTTCACCACTACCGCAACGGAGAGACGCTGAATATCACCCACGTTCAGCTTAGTGTGGCGAATGGTCCGGTCCACTTCGTAGTTCGTGGTTTCGTTACGGCTGCTGGTGCGCGGACCGGCGTTATTAGTCGTTGAAGTGGTCTGCTGATTATTTTGCTGACCGTTCTGCTGATTGGCCGGTGGCGTAGAAATCGGTGCCGCGTTAGCCGGAGCAGGCTGGTTAGAGAGCGCGCCCGGCACGCCGCCAGGGTATGCGCCGCCGACCTGCTCGTTCGAATTGATCTGGCGCGAACGCATCACCGCCTGAGCCGCATCGCCGTTCGGGCTGTATTGCTCTTCGGTTTGCTCTTTATTAGAGAAGTCAATCTGCGCGGTTACCTGCGCGTGCACGTTACTGTTCCCCACCACCGGGCCGAGGATCGCTTCGATGCGGCGCTGGAGACGGTTTTCAACGTCGGCGGCGTATTTCAGCTGCGCGTCGTTCAGATCACGACCGGCTGTATTGGACTGGGTCAGCAGGTGTCCGCTTTGGTCCACCAGCGTGACGTTACCCGGCGGCAGCCCTGCGACGGCGCTGGAGACGAGATGCGTTACCGCGCTGATTTGCCCTTCGTCCAGCGCGCGGCCGGGTTCGAGGTTTACGGTAACGGAAGCCGAAGGGGATTTCTGTTCACGAACAAATAAAGAAGGTTTAGGCATCGCCAGGTGCACGCGGGCACTCTTCACCGGGCCTAACGTTTCAATGGTGCGGGCCAGCTCACCTTCCAGCGCGCGCTGGTAGTTCACCTGCTCGCTGAACTGGCTGATACCGAACTTTTCCTGGTCCAGCAGTTCAAAACCGACCGCGCCGCCCTTTGGCAGCCCCTGCTGTGCCAGACGCAGACGCAGCTCGTGCACCTTATCTGCCGGTACCTCAAGCGCACCGCCGTTATCGGCAAAGCGATAGGGGATGTTCATCTGGGTAAGCTGGGTGACGATGGCGCCGCCATCCTGATCGGAAAGGTTGCTGTAGAGCGTGCGGTAATCAGGGCTTTTCGCCCATAAAACCATCGCTACAAGGATCGCAATTGCGGCAGCGCCTGCCACGATCAACGGGATTTTAGGATTCGCGCGAAGGCGGTTCATCCACTCGAGTGATTTATTTTGTGGCGCTGTCGATGCTGTTGCACTCATTGCGCACCTCTTAAATCCTGGTGGTTTACGTTATTCGTGTAGAGAAACAAAACTGACTCCCGGGTCGGCAAACACGACAAAAGTTCCATATTGATGGCCCTGCCATTATTTGACGATTCCGGATTTTCTATGCGTCAAATAACCTGGTTTTTTAACGCTATTTACCGCCATTATCTTATTGACAAGCTGTTAGTCTTGACCGCGTAAAAAACCATCCAGGGGAGAGTCATGGCTATACAGGGCATTGAAGGGGTAATCAGTCAGTTGCAGGCAACGGCGATGACGGCCCGTAATCAGAATGTGGCAGACCAACAGCCGAGCATCAGCTTTGCAGGGCAACTGCACGCCGCTCTTGACCGTATCAGCAATACCCAGACCGCTGCGCGCACGCAGGCGGAGAAGTTCACCCTCGGCGAGCCGGGCGTGGCGCTGAACGATGTGATGGCCGATTTGCAAAAAGCCTCGGTTTCCCTGCAGATGGGGATCCAGGTGCGTAACAAGTTGGTGTCGGCGTACCAGGAAGTGATGGGGATGCAGGTTTAAGCAATCTAACTTGATGAAATTTATAGTTAATAGTTGCTCCCAAACATGTTATGGGACATGGGCGGGGCAAAGCTAATTACATTTCGTTCTGGATAGGCGTCTCGTATGTTCAATTTCGCCTTCCAGAACTGTACCCCTTCGACGCATTTCACCAGTTTTGTCACGTCTTCATGATGCAAACATATGTTTCACCTGGACTGGCCTGATAAAATGTAACTCCTTTATTTTACAGGGATAGAAAAGTGAAAAGTTTGTTTCTGTTTTGTTCTGCAATTTTACTGGCAGGTTGTTCCGCTAAATACAGCACAAATAATATTCAGGAGCGTACGGAGCCCCTGTTAAAAGATTCCCCAGTTGTGATCTCTCAGCCAACTGACGGTGTATATGAAACACACACTTATTCGGGGTCTGGCAAAGCTACGGCAGACGCTGCAAAAGCTGCATTTTTGCGACATTCAGATAATGTGACAGTTTTTGCCGACTGTGATGATCTTGCCTGTCTCAAAAGCCGCCATACAATTAGCCGCGGTTATTATGTGGTCCCACAGATATTGCACTGGGAAGATCGTGCAACTGAGTGGTCCGGCATTCCAGACAAGATTGAAGTGAAAATCACTGTATATAATAGTGAATCCAATAGTCGTGTTGCATCAACAATTATCAATGGCAAAAGCAAGTGGGCTACCTTCGGTGGCGATCACCCACAGGATCTGTTACCAGAACCTGTAAGCGCGTTTATATCGAGTCTGTATTAATTTTCAACATGCTGTCATACAGAACCGCGTTTAAACGGGGTTCTGTCAGATTTCAGTAAGCCTGTCTTTCTTATGTTTAAGCCCCCTCGATCTTCGCTGGCAGCCACAGCGCTTTAATGCCACAATATTTTTTTCTTCGAATGCAGGAAAGATGATGAAAAAAATAGCAATTGCTGGCGCGCTGCTGGCACTGACCGGGTGCGTTCAGGTCGATAACTATCAGGACGTGATCAAGCATCCTGTCCCGGCGAACCTGGCGGGATACTGGCAGTCGAAAGGACCGCAGAGCAGCCTGGTGAGTCCCGAAGCGATTGCCACGCTGGTGGTGACGGAAGAGGGCGATACGCTGGACTGCCGCCAGTGGCAGCGCGTGATTGCCGTGCCGGGTAAGATCATGCTGCGTTCAGACAGCTATTACAACGTCACGCGTAAGTTGGATATCTATCCGCTGGATCGCGACGGTGCAACGCTTGAGTATGACGGGATGGAGCTGCAAAAGGTTGACCGCCCAACGGTGGAATGTGCTGATTACCTGAGCAAAAATCCGCTGGAGAGTAAACTACCGTAGCCGTTTTTTGCCGGGTGGCGCTGACGCTTACCCGGCCTACGGGACTGATGGTAAACGCAAAACGGCAACCTCGTTGCCGTTTTTGGTGTTTGCACCCTCTCCCAAAGGGAGAGGGGCGGGGTGAGGGGACCAGGCCGCACCTTTTCCATTACTACAACGCATCCTCAATCACCCACACGCTCAGGCTTCCCCCTTTACAGGTAAAGGTGCCTTCGCCATCCGCCGCGGTGGTGACCGTTTCTTCGCGATTGCCAAGGAAATCACGCCACGTTTTGTTGCCGTAGTTTTCCCCCAGGCAAATCACCTTCTCTCCGTCGTCGCCGTTCGACATGACCACCACGCAGCCGGGATCGTCCTCGGTGCCGCTGCGGCTGAAAGCGATGCAGTTTGGATGATCGAAAAATAGCGTCTGTACGCCGTGGGCAAAACGCTGGCGGGCGAGGATCAGCTCGTGTAGCTGCTCAATCACCGGCATATCAATGTGGTAGGTTTCGCCGTCGCCTCCCGTATCGTCATAGCTGGCACCGAAGAGATCCGGATAAAAGACGCTCGGCACGCCATTTTCCCGCAGCAGGATCAGCGCGTAGGCCAGCGGCTTGAACCAGGCTTCGACCGGCGCTTCGAGCGCCTGCAAAGGTTGGGTGTCGTGGTTCGCGACGAGGGTGACCGCATGGAACGGGTCGGCCTCCACCAGCGTACCGGTGAAGATCTGGCTCATGTCGTAATCCCGCCCCTGGCGCGACGCCTCGTGGAATTTCATCTGCAGCGGGGCATCAAACAGCATGGTTTTGCCCTCGACCTGGTCAATATAGGCCTGCAGTTTGTCCACCTCGTGAGACCAGTATTCCGCCACGATAAACAACGGCTGGTCGGCGACCTCCTGAACGTGCTCTATCCACTCTTTGTAAAACCAGGCGGGAATATGCTTGACGGCGTCCAGACGAAAACCGTCGCAGCCCGTCTGTTCCATGACCCAGCGGGCCCAGTATTTTATCTCCTCGGTGACGGCATGGTTGCGAAAGTCGATGTTTTCGCCCATCAGATAATCGAAGTTACCCATCTCGTCATCGACCTGGTCGTTCCAGCCTTCGCCGGTGTAGTCGTTGACGATTTTAAAAATGCCGTCTTCATCGGGGTTTTCAATATGATCGATACCGCTGAAGCATTTGTAATCCCAGATAAACTGCGAATATTGCCCGGCGCGGGCAGGGAAAGTGTAGCGTGTCCATGCTTCACACTCAACGATCTCATCAGCGATTTGCGTGCGGTCCTGTTCATTTACGCGCTGTACGCGGACAGACTCTTTCTCATCTGCCCCCATTTTATGGTTGACCACCACGTCCAGCAGTACGGCAATGTCGTTGCTTTTGAGGGCGTCGATGGCCTCCAGCAGCTGCGCTTTGTCACCATATTTTGTGGCGATGCTGCCTTTCTGATCAAACTCGCCGAGATCGAACAGATCGTAAGAGTCATAGCCAACCGAATACCCGCCGGAAGCCCCTTTATACGCGGGCGGCAGCCAGATCATGTTGATGCCGATTTCATTGAGATTGGGGGCTAACGCCGCGACTTCTCGCCACAATTCACCGCCAGCGGGGTAATACCAGTGAAAGCATTGTAACAGGGTGGGGTTTTTCATCGTCCGTGCTCCAGAAGCCATTTGGCAGACTTCTGGAGTATGGATGAAGAAATCATAATTGTGTGTCGCGGGTAACACTTTCTGGATAAAGAATATTCCCTGACAGCTTTCCATAGGTAGAGGTGATGGATTGCTGTTTGCCGGTCTGGTCGATGAGATTACGCAGTTCGTCCATCCGCACTTTCAGCAGCGCCTTTAACGTATTCTCATTGTCGAGGATCATTTCCAGCAGCGCACGCGCTTGATCAACCTGAGCCGGAGGACATGACATGATGGGCGTTTGCGAGATCCTTTCCACCAGTTGAACGTAATGCATTTCCTGCTCGATAAGCGCATCCCATTGACCAGAATGTGCGAGATTTAGCATAGCAATGCTCTGAGCATGTAACGCCTGCCAGTGGCTAAGCGCTGCGCTGGGATTATTCATCAAAATTATCCTGAAATAGAGGACGCATTGGGGCCGATTTGCTTCCACGCATCCGCAATGTTGTTTAATAAACCCTCGACTTCAACAATTGCGTCTACATCATTACTGACGTTTGCCAGTAATAAACGTCGAACCATATATTCGTACAAGGAGGCAAGATTACTGGACAGCTCGCTCTCAACCTCCATGTTCAGTCCTGCTTTTAAACCGTTGTCGATGATGTTAATGGCTTTCGTTAACGCTTCGCCTTTTTCACGAATTTGTCCGGCTTCCATGAACAAACGCGCGCGGACGAGGGCGCTATGCGCCCCGTCGAACAACATGACAATCAGCTGGTGTGGACTGGCATTCATAACTGCGCTTTCGACTCCTATCTGCTGATAGGATTGAACACCAGAGGTCTTATACATATCCACTCCTGAAGGCTACGACTATTTCTGTGAGAACTGTTGGGTCAGGTAGTTGGCCGTACTGGTCATTTTGGTGACTAATACGTCCAGACTGGTGAACTGCGCTTTGTAACGCGCCATGGTGGCATCAATAGAGGCTTCCATAGAATCGTAACGTTCGCCCAGGGTTTTCAGCGTTTTGTTGATACCGTCTTTCGCATTCTGGATCACACCCGCGCTGCCGGTACTGGTGCTGAGCATGGTGGTCAGCGTGTTGTTCATCTGGGTCGCCAGACCGGTTTTCTTTCCGTCGCCGATAAAGTACTGCTGCACGGCAGTCGGGTTGTCGGTCAGCGCTTTTTTCAGCTTATCGGTATCCACTTTGAGGTTACCGACCGTACCGTCTGCGCCTTTGACTGGATCCTGGGTAATCCCCAGCTGAGCCATGATCTGAACGGAGCCGGCCTGGACTTCGGTCAGCAGACCGCGTAGCTGAGACTGGATCCCGCGCACGTTTGCATCACCGACCAGCGCGCCGTTGCTCGTTGACTGGCCGCCTGCACCCGCGTCGACCGGCACATATTTGGTCAGGCTGTTAATGGTGGACTGCAGCGAGTTATATGCGGTTACCCAATCCGTTACGGCTTTCTGGTTCGCATCCGTGGCGCGCGTCACTTCCAGCATTTCATCCGCTTTACTTTCTGCCTTCACGGTGAAGGTCATCCCCGGCAGCGCATCGGAGATGGTGTTCGATTGACGCTCAATCTTGATGTCGTTCACGACGACAATCGCGTTCTGTGCCGCGGTATTCACCGTCAGCGCGCCGGTTTTGGCGGTTGAGTCGTAGCCGATGGCGCTTTGCAGCTTGTCGTCCCCGGTGACGCTGATGGTCATCTCGCCATCCGTACCGGTGGTTTTCGAGGAGAGCATCAGGCGGTAATCGCCGTCTTTCGCCTTGATTACGCTGGCGGTGACGTTGCCGTTCGCTTTATTGATCGCGCTGGCGATCCCGGCAAGCGACGTATCGCCATCGGCCAGGTTCACCTCTAAAGGCGTTTTAGTCCCCGGCTGGGTAATCGTAATTTTACGCGTCGTGCCGGTCGTATCGCCCAGCAGCTCCGTGTTGGTGGTATAGGAGCCCGTCGTGAGCGCCTGTGCTTTTGCCACCTGGTTGACGTTAACCACATAAGAGCCGACGGATGCGTCTGCGGTCGTGGTTGCCGTAAAGGCCGTGTTGGTGCTGCTTACGGCGGTTGAGTTCCATGTGGTCGCTTTACCCAGCGCAGCGGTCGCAGTCTGCAGCGAGGTCATGGCACTCTGCAGCTTGCCGTACGCGCTTAACTGTGCGTTATACGTTGATTGCTGGGTAGTAATCGTCGTCAGCTTGGATCGTTCTGCTGCATCCAACTGATTATATAATTCCCCGAGTCCTGCAGAACCTATCCCGAGGTTACTGATAGTAGCCATGCATATTTTCCTTAAATACGAAAGTAGTTCAGGACTCTTATCGGCCTCGAATAGTAAAAGTTTACGATGGTGAGAAAAAAATAATCCAAAAAATAGGCATGTCCTGGCGCGGTAAATGAAACGATTGCACTTTGGGATAATTTTTAGTGCGTCAATAACACGGGTAAGTGTGTGCCTTTTTTGTCGTATCCTGCGTAATAAAAAGCCGTAAATAATAACGTTATGATGAACCTTAATTGATTTTTTAAAAATAAAAATATTATTAATCATGAGGTTATAATTTTTTCAAAATTGATTCTAAAGTCTTTTCAGGACCCGTCGATAACCTTGTTGACGGTGAGAGACGCTGTGAGTGTTAGGCACCGGACCTAAAACCCAATTTTTGAAGGAAAGAAAATTATGGCAGTTATCAATACTAACCTGTTGTCCCTGACTACTCAGAACAACCTGAACAAATCTCAGTCTTCTCTGGGCACTGCTATTGAGCGTCTGTCTTCAGGTCTGCGTATCAACAGCGCGAAAGACGATGCCGCTGGCCAGGCGATTGCAAACCGCATGACCTCCCAGATCAAAGGCATGAACCAGGCAGCGCGTAACGCCAACGACGGTATCTCCATGGCGCAGACTGCTGAAGGTTCCCTGAACGAAATCAACAGCAACTTGCAGCGCATTCGTGAACTGGCTGTTCAGGCAACAAACGGTACTAATAGCTCGACTGACCTGGCCTCTCTGCAGGACGAAGTTAAAGCTCGTCTGGATGAAATCGACCGTGTTGCGGGCAAAACTGACTTCAACGGCATCAAACTGCTGGACGGTACTGCAGGTACTGCTGGTGTGGTTAAAATTCAGGTTGGCGTGAACGACGGCGACACCATCGATCTGGACCTGAAGGGTGCCAAAGCCGATACTACCGAATTGGGCGTGAAAGGTATCGATCTCTCAGCGCTGGCTGGTGGTGAGCTGAAAACTATCGACGATGCGATCGCTAAAGTTGATAAAGCACGTTCCGGTCTGGGTGCTGTGCAGAACCGCTTCACTTCAGCAATTAACAACCTGAACAACACCTCTAACAACCTGTCTGCTGCTCAGTCCCGTATCCAGGACGCTGACTACGCAACTGAAGTTTCCAACATGTCCCGCGCGCAGATCCTGCAGCAGGCTGGTACTTCTGTTCTGGCTCAGGCAAACCAGGTTCCACAGACCGTTCTGTCTCTGCTGCGTTAATTTTACGCATCAAGCCCCGCTTCGGCGGGGTTTTTTTGTCTCTGAATTTTGAGGATCCGCCCGTGAAACAGATCGTTATTACCCAGCCTAAACTGGTCGCAGATTTTTCCTGTGTCGGTGGGGAATGCCGTTAACATTGTTGTCAGGGCTGGACCATCGCGTTCGATAAATCCTCCGTCAACCGCTATCTCAACAGTAAAAACGCGGCAATTCGCCAGACGGCGAAGACGGGAATTAAAGTTACCAAAAAACAGTACGGCCACTGGGGTGAGGTGATTTTCCATACGGAGAGTAAAAACTGCCCGTTTATGGATACCGATAAGCTCTGCTCAATTCATGGCGCGATGGGCGCTCAGGCCTTAAGCCCGACCTGTTCGTCATTTCCCCGGACAAACCGGGTCTATAAAACCGAAATCGAAAAATCCCTCAACCTCTCGTGTCCGGAAGTGACCCGTCTGCTGCTGAACGATCGAGAGTCGATGGCGATGATGGAATTCGTCAGCGTTCAGCAGGACGTGAATAATGCGCCAGCGATGGATTTGAAGATTAAGGTCATCAATCTCTTCTGCCAGAACCTATTCAGCGTTGAGGCGGTGAGCGTTGAAGAACAAGTCTATGCCGTGGTGAAATTCCTGATGGTGGCTGAAAAGCTCGAAAAACTGGAAGAGAATATCAGCACGCTCGAAACGGTATATTTTTCGCTGGTGAACGAGCTGGTGAGCGGCAAAATCAAGACGGAGTTAGGCGGGTTTAATCAGAACTACAGCCTGAAATTCGCATTAATCTCGCTCATCCAAAGCTACTTTACGAAGAAAGCGACGGCCCGCGGTGGCGCCGTATTAAACCGTTATTTTGATCAGCTTTATAAACAGTTTAACTCTGTCGATGACACCCTTCCGGCAGAAAAAGTGATGGAAAATATCGAGTCCGTCTGGCGCGATGTGGCGGGCAGTTACCTGGCGGAAAACGATCACCTGTTTAAAAACTTTTTTAAATACAAGCTCTGGCAGCAGGGCTTCCCGCAGAACAATGGCCGCAGCATGTTGAATAATCTTTATTTAATCGTTGCGGAGTTCTATTTCCTCAAATCGCTGCTTGCCGGGCAGGCCATCGTCGCGGGGAAAATTGAACAAGACAATATTATTGACGTTATTTACAGTTTCCACTCCCTGAGCCAGCATAATCAGGAAGCCGGAAAGCTCTTTCATCAACATATAGATAGCGTCAAACTGGGCGACGATCTTTCATTGTTGCAACTGTTAATTTAGCCAGGAAAGTTGCCCCAGCTGTGGGCAACCTCAGAATAACCTCACTTTATCCCCCTTTTTCATCCAATTGAACGCCCTGCAGAATCGGATAATCATGCCGATAACTCAACTAACGCAGGGCTGTTTATCGTGAATTCACTCTATACCGCTGAAGGTGTAATGGATAAACACTCGCTGTGGCAGCGTTATGTCCCGCTGGTGCGTCACGAAGCATTGCGCCTCCAGGTGCGCTTGCCGGCGAGCGTGGAACTTGACGATCTGCTACAGGCGGGCGGTATCGGGTTATTGAATGCAGTTGACCGATACGACGCTCTGCAAGGAACGGCATTTACGACTTACGCAGTTCAGCGTATTCGTGGTGCGATGCTGGACGAGCTGCGCAGCCGGGACTGGGTGCCGCGCAGCGTTCGCCGCAACGCGCGCGAAGTGGCGCATGCGATGGGGCAGCTGGAACAGGAACTGGGACGCAACGCAACGGAAACAGAAGTGGCGGAACGTCTTGGCATTGCTGTTGAAGAGTATCGTCAGATGTTGCTCGATACCAATAATAGCCAACTCTTCTCTTATGATGAGTGGCGCGAAGAGCATGGCGATAGCATCGAGCTGGTGACGGATGAACACCAGCAGGAAAACCCGTTACACCATTTAATGGAAGGGAATTTACGCCAGCGCGTAATGGAAGCGATTGAGGCTCTGCCTGAACGCGAGCAGCTGGTATTGACCCTTTATTACCAGGAAGAGCTTAACCTCAAAGAGATCGGCGCTGTTCTGGAGGTGGGAGAGTCGCGGGTGAGCCAGCTGCACAGCCAGGCCATTAAACGCTTACGAACCAAGCTGGGTAAGTTATAGGTGATTGATTCACCTGAAAAATGCCGCACAACGTATTGACAACCAGGAGTTATCATGACGGTGCAGCAATCTAAAAGACGGCCTTTAAGCCGCTACCTGAAAGACTTTAAACACAGCCAGACGCATTGCGCCCACTGTAATAAATTACTCGATCGTATCACGCTGGTTCGCCGCGGCGAGATCGTGAATAAAATCGCGATCTCTCGTCTCGACACGTTGATGGATGAAACCGCGTGGCTCGAAGAGCAAAAAGAGTGGGTGGCGCTTTGCCGTTTCTGTGGCGATCTCCACTGCAAAGAGCAAAGCGACTTCTTCGACATCATCGGCTTCAAACAATTCCTGTTTGAACAAACGGAAATGAGCCATGGCACCGTGCGCGAATATGTCGTTCGCCTGCGCCGCCTTGGGCAGCATCTGACCGTTAACAACATCTCTCGCGATCTGCTGAAAACCGGCTATCTGGATGAGAATCTGGAGCCGTGGCTGCCTGCAACCAGCACCAACAACTACCGAATTGCGCTGCGCAAGTACGCGCAATATAAGGTACAAATGCCGGGTGCCGTGAAGCAGAAAGCGCTCGCCGGAACAACTTCTGATATATATTAAAAAAGAATAAGATGTAGCGCAGTCGCCTTTGACGTTGCAGGCGATTTCTCTACACTACGTAAAAATTCCACTATATCGGGGTATTTATGAAATTAGCACTTCTGGGTCGTCAGGCGCTGATGGGAGTTATGGCCGTCGCGCTGGTTGCGGGCATGAGCGTGAAAACGTTCGCTGCTGAAAACCTGCTGAATAAAGTAAAAGAGCGCGGTACGTTGCTGGTCGGGCTGGAAGGAACCTATCCTCCGTTCAGCTTCCAGGGTGATGACGGCAAGCTGACCGGTTTTGAAGTGGAATTTGCAGAAGAACTGGCGAAACACCTCGGCGTCAAAGCGTCCCTGAAGCCGACCAAATGGGACGGTATGCTGGCGTCGCTGGACTCCAAACGCATTGACGTGGTGATTAACCAGGTAACCATTTCTGACGAGCGTAAGAAGAAATATGACTTCTCCACGCCGTATACCGTGTCCGGTATCCAGGCGCTGGTGAAGAAAGGTAACGAAGGCTCCATCAAATCCGCTGCCGATCTGAAAGGCAAAAAAGTCGGTGTCGGTCTGGGAACCAACTACGAAGAGTGGCTGCGTCAGAACGTTCAGGGCGTGGATATCCGCACCTATGATGATGACCCGACGAAATATCAGGATCTGCGCGTGGGCCGTATCGACGCCATTCTGGTTGACCGCCTGGCTGCACTGGATCTGGTCAAGAAAACCAACAATACCCTGGCGGTAGCGGGTGATGCCTTCTCTCGTCAGGAATCCGGCGTGGCCGTTCGTAAAGGTAACGAGGATCTGGTGAAAGCCATTGATGCCGCCATTGCCGATATGCAAAAAGACGGAAGCCTGAAGGCGCTGTCCGAGAAGTGGTTCGGGGCTGACGTCACCAAATAAGTCTCTGACGTGAAAAAAAGGCGCTTTTAAAAGCGCCTTTTTTATTTCTTACGCGTCTGCGTGCATAATGAAAAATATCACATTTTGTCTGAGTTACCGGAGAACCCATGTCACTACAGAATTTAACGCGCTTTCCCCGTCTGGAGTTTATCGGCGCGCCGACGCCTCTGGAGTATCTGCCGCGATTTTCTGATTATTTAGGACGCGATATTTTTATTAAGCGCGATGACGTGACGCCGATGGCGATGGGGGGCAATAAGCTGCGCAAGCTGGAGTTTCTGGCGGCTGACGCGCTGCGCGAAGGCGCGGATACGCTTATTACTGCCGGGGCAATTCAGTCTAACCACGTTCGTCAGACGGCGGCCGTGGCGGCAAAGCTTGGCCTTCACTGCGTGGCCCTGCTGGAAAACCCGATTGGTACGAAGGCAGAAAATTATCTGACCAACGGTAACCGTCTGCTGCTGGATCTGTTCAATGTGCAGGTTGAAATGGTCGATGCGTTGACTGACCCAAACGCACAGCTTGACGATCTGGCCACGCGCCTGGAAGCGCAGGGCTTTCGTCCGTATGTCATTCCCGTCGGCGGCTCGAATGCGCTGGGCGCGCTGGGCTATGTGGAAAGTGCGCTGGAAATCGCCCAGCAGTGTGAAGGGGCGGTGAGCCTCTCGTCCGTGGTGGTTGCCTCCGGAAGCGCAGGCACCCATGCCGGGCTGGCGGTAGGGCTGGAGCAGCTGCTCCCGGACGTCGAGCTGATTGGCGTGACGGTGTCCCGCAGCGTTGCGGATCAGAAACCGAAAGTGGTCACGTTACAGCAGGCGGTCGCAGAACAGCTGGAGCTGACGGCAAAGGCCGATATCCTGCTCTGGGATGACTATTTTGCACCGGGTTACGGCACGCCTAACGAAGAGGGAATGGAAGCGGTTAAGCTGCTGGCACGCCTCGAGGGTATACTGCTTGATCCGGTTTATACGGGCAAAGCGATGGCCGGGCTTATCGATGGCATTGCGCAGAAACGCTTTAAGGATGAAGGGCCGATTTTATTTGTGCACACCGGCGGGGCGCCCGCGCTGTTTGCTTATCATCCTCATGTCTAAAAATCAGGTCGAAAAATAATAATGCAAGAAAGTATTCAACTGGTTATTGATTCCCTGCCGTTCCTGCTGAAAGGTGCGGTGTTTACATTACAGCTCAGTATCGGCGGGATGTTCTTCGGGCTGGTGCTGGGCTTTGTGCTGGCCCTGATGCGCATGTCGTCCATCCTGCCGGTACGCTGGCTGGCGCGCTTTTATATCTCCGTGTTTCGCGGCACGCCGCTTATCGCTCAGCTCTTTATGATCTACTACGGTTTGCCGCAGTTCGGCATCGAGCTCGATCCCATCCCGGCAGCGATGATTGGCCTGTCGCTTAATACGGCGGCATACACGTCCGAAACCCTGCGAGCGGCGATCTCGTCAATCGATAAAGGGCAGTGGGAAGCGGCGGCCAGTATCGGGATGACGCCGTGGCAGACGCTGCGTCGCGCCATTCTGCCGCAGGCGGCACGCGTGGCGCTTCCGCCGCTGAGCAACAGCTTCATCAGCCTGGTGAAAGATACCTCCCTGGCGGCGACCATTCAGGTGCCGGAGCTGTTCCGTCAGGCGCAGCTTATTACCTCCCGCACCCTGGAAGTCTTCACCATGTATCTGGCCGCCTCGCTGATCTACTGGGTGATGGCGACGGTGTTGTCTGCCCTGCAAAACTACTTTGAAAACCAGCTTAACCGCCAGGAGCGTGATCCAAAATGAGTGCTATCGACGTCAAAAACCTGGTGAAAAAATTCCACGGTCAAACGGTGCTGCACGGGATCGATCTTGAAGTCGAGCAGGGCGAAGTGGTGGCGATTATCGGGCCGAGCGGTTCGGGAAAAACCACGCTGCTGCGCAGTATTAACCTGCTTGAACAGCCGGAAGGGGGCACCATTCGGGTTGGAGAAATAACCATTGATACCGGTAAATCCATCAGCCAGCAGAAAGGGTTGATTCGCCGTCTGCGTCAGCATGTTGGCTTTGTGTTTCAGAGCTTCAATCTTTTCCCGCACCGCACGGTGCTGGAAAATATTATTGAAGGGCCGGTCATCGTAAAAGGTGAGCCGAAAGAGGAGGCGACGGCACGCGCCCGTGAACTGCTCGCCAAAGTTGGGCTGGCAGGGAAAGAGACCAGCTACCCGCGCCGTCTGTCGGGCGGGCAGCAGCAGCGCGTGGCCATCGCACGCGCGCTGGCGATGCGCCCTGACGTGATCCTGTTTGATGAACCGACCTCCGCGCTCGATCCCGAGCTGGTGGGTGAGGTGCTGAATACCATCCGCCAGCTGGCGCAGGAAAAACGCACCATGGTCATCGTCACCCATGAGATGAGCTTTGCGCGCGACGTGGCGGACAGAGCCATCTTTATGGATCAGGGGCGGATTGTGGAGCAAGGACCGGCGAAAAGCCTGTTTGCCAATCCTCAGCAGCCGCGAACCCGCCAGTTCCTTGAAAAATTCCTTATGCAGTAGCATTTTTGCACTCATTTGCTCCAGAAAGTTCTTCTGGAGCAAATTATTCTCGTTCTACGCCCGTAAGCGTGTTTTTTTATTCCACCCGGCTCGTTTAAAGCTTATCAATAGCGCAGTTAATTGTGCTATTGCCGATATTTTGTAGTTAGAAATAAGTTTTATGTGTTAGGTTATATTCACCATAATAATGATTATCTTTTCAGAGGCTTCTTTTAGTAAGTATGAAGGATTCAGACTTTTTCACCTGGCGACGGGATTGCTCCCTCCGGTTTCAGGAATTGACCTGTGCCGACGAGGTATATCAGGAACTTCAGCGACAAACTCAGGCGCTGGAATTCGATTATTACGCACTTTGTGTGCGCCATCCTGTGCCGTTTACGCGACCTAAAATTTCTGTGCATACCACTTATCCGCAACAGTGGCAGGCGCAATATCAATCAGAGAACTATTTCGCCATCGATCCCGTGTTAAAGCCGGAGAATTTCATTCAGGGTCATTTGCCCTGGACGGACGCATTATTCGCCGATGCGCAGGATTTATGGAGCAGCGCACAGGACCACGGTTTACGCACGGGAATAACGCAATGCCTGATGCTGCCTAATCATGCGCTTGGCTTCCTGTCGGTTTCCCGTACTAGCGCGCAGGAAGGACCGTTTTCCAGCGAAGAAATAGAACTGAGGCTGCAGATGCTGGTGCAAATGGCATTACTCTCTCTGTTGCGTTTCGAAGATGAGATGGTCATGCCGCCAGAAATGAAATTCAGCAAACGTGAGCGTGAAATTCTGAAATGGACCGCGGAAGGGAAGACGTCGGCGGAAATAGCCATCATTCTCTCCATTTCAGAGAATACGGTTAACTTCCATCAGAAGAATATGCAGAAGAAATTTAATGCGCCGAACAAGACGCAGATTGCCTGTTACGCAGCGGCAACGGGGATGATCTGATTAGACAATACGTTCTGCGTGACAGACGAACGAACGGCTGAATGCACTGCATCCAGCCGTTTTTTGTTACTGGCGGTAGGCTTGTTTGATTTGCTTGACGGTATTAGCAAATACGGCCGATTCCGCCTGGTCTTCCATCTGCGCGATTTGTTTTTCCATTTTAATGATCACACGACCAGCGTCAGCCTGGCCCATCGCCTGCAGCATCAGCGTTAGCAGCGCTTTAAGGCAGTTTACTTCCTGTGCCAGTTCCTGGTTATTCTCCGCAGTGGCAAAATCAGGTGTGCTCATTTATTTTCCTCATTATTAAACGGCGCTAAAGCGCGACGACGAAAGTCAAGGCGGCGGAGTATACCACAAGCTGCAGCAAAAAATGCAGTGGTTGTTTTTCGTACTTTTCCGCCGCTGTTTATTTGCGTAAACACAGCCTGTCGCTAAACTGTGGCGAGCCATGACTATTAATTGTTTAAGCCCGGTTCGCTTGCCGTTAATTATTGTTACAAAAATTTGAGAACTGTTTTTTAGCGCGGATTGCCTGAAAGCTTTTTGTAACTTTTTGAATACAGATGCTTAAAAATAGCAGCAAAAGCCCTGCTTGTACGGGCCCGCTTTCCACGGACTGTACAGGCTAATTTCCAAAAACGAGAGCGAAATCGAATAGCCGGTTTTTTAACGTTTTAATCTTGTGAGGAAAACCGTTAATATAAACCAAATTATCACTCAGTAGCGTTATCCCTATTCTGGAGACATTTCCTTTGATCAACGTCCTTCTTGTTGATGACCACGAACTGGTGCGCGCAGGGATACGACGCATTCTTGAAGATATTAAAGGTATTAAAGTTGCCGGTGAGGCGTGCTGTGGGGAAGATGCCGTAAAATGGTGCCGCACGAACTCGGCCGATGTGGTGTTAATGGATATGAACATGCCCGGCATCGGTGGTCTTGAGGCAACACGCAAAATCGCGCGTACCTTTGTTGATACGAAAGTCATCATGCTGACCGTACACACGGAAAACCCGCTGCCCGCGAAGGTGATGCAGGCGGGCGCAGCCGGTTACCTTAGCAAAGGCGCCGCCCCGCAGGAGGTCGTCAATGCTATCCGTTCCGTGTTTGCCGGACAGCGTTATATCGCCTCTGACATTGCCCAGCAGATGGCGCTGAGCCAGATCGAACCCGAGAAAACGGAATCGCCGTTTTCCAGTTTGTCTGAGCGTGAATTGCAGATTATGCTGATGATCACCAAGGGTCAGAAGGTGAATGAGATTTCCGAACAGCTGAATCTTAGCCCGAAAACGGTGAACAGCTATCGTTATCGAATGTTCAGTAAACTGAACATTCATGGTGATGTTGAACTGACTCATCTGGCCATCCGACATGGTTTGTGTAACGCGGAGACGTTGTTAAGTCAGTGAGTGATGTATTCGATTCAAAAGCATTTCTGAAAACCGTAACCAGCCAGCCAGGCGTCTATCGGATGTATGACGCTGGCGGTACGGTTATCTATGTGGGGAAGGCAAAAGATCTTAAAAAACGCCTTTCCAGCTATTTTCGCAGCAACCTTGCCTCCCGTAAGACCGAAGCGCTGGTCGCACTCATTCAGAATATTGATGTCACCGTCACGCATACCGAGACGGAAGCGCTGCTGCTTGAGCACAACTATATAAAGCTCTATCAGCCACGCTACAACGTGCTGCTGCGGGACGACAAATCCTATCCTTTTATCTTTCTAAGTGGCGACACCCATCCGCGCCTGGCGATGCACCGCGGTGCTAAACATGCAAAGGGTGAATATTTCGGGCCGTTCCCTAACGGCTATGCCGTGCGTGAAACGCTGGCGCTGCTGCAAAAAATCTTCCCGATCCGCCAGTGTGAAAACAGCGTCTACCGCAACCGCTCGCGCCCGTGTTTACAGTACCAGATTGGTCGCTGCCTGGGGCCTTGCGTCGCGGGGCTGGTCAGTGAAGACGAGTATGCGCAGCAGGTGGAGTATGTACGCCTGTTCTTAGCTGGCAAAGACGATCAGGTCTTAACCCAGCTGATCGAACGGATGGAAAAAGCCAGTGCCGCCCTTGAGTTTGAAGAGGCTGCGCGCATCCGCGACCAAATTCAGGCGGTGCGCAGAGTCACTGAGAAACAGTTTGTCTCGAATACCGGTGACGATCTCGACGTTATCGGTGTCGCCTTCGACGCCGGAATGGCCTGCGTGCATGTGCTGTTTATTCGCCAGGGCAAAGTGCTCGGCAGCCGCAGCTATTTCCCGAAAGTGCCTGGCGGCACTGAGCTGGGAGAAGTGGTGGAAACCTTTGTCGGCCAGTTTTATCTGCAGGGAAGCCAGATGCGAACGCTGCCCTCTGAGATCCTGCTCGATTTTAGCCTTGACGACAAAACCCTGCTGGCCGATTCGCTTTCCGAACTGGCAGGACGTCGGGTTAATGTTCAAACCAAACCGCGCGGCGACCGGGCACGCTATCTGAAGCTGGCGCGGACCAACGCGGCGACGGCGCTCACCACGAAACTGTCCCAGCAATCGACGGTCAGCCAGCGTTTAACCGCCCTGGCGACGCTCCTGAAGTTGCCGGAAGTCAAACGTATGGAATGTTTCGATATCAGCCATACGATGGGGGAACAGACGGTGGCGTCCTGCGTGGTGTTTGACGCCAACGGCCCGCTGCGCGCCGAATATCGCCGCTACAATATCACCGGCATCACGCCGGGTGACGACTATGCCGCCATGAATCAGGTGCTGCGCCGTCGCTACGGTAAAGCGATTGAAGAGAGCAAGATCCCGGACGTCATTCTTATCGACGGCGGGAAAGGGCAGCTGGGTCAGGCAAAAGCGGTCTTTGAGTCGCTCGACGTTGAGTGGGACAAAAACCATCCGCTGCTGTTAGGCGTGGCGAAAGGGGCGGATCGTAAGGCCGGTCTGGAAACGCTTTTCTTTGAGCCAGAAGGCGAGGGCTTTAGCCTGCCGCCGGATTCCCCGGCGCTGCATGTCATCCAGCATATTCGCGATGAGTCGCATGACCATGCCATCAGCGGCCACCGCAAAAAGCGGGCGAAGGTCAAAAACACGAGTACGCTTGAGACCATTGAGGGCGTGGGACCGAAACGCCGCCAGATGCTGCTGAAGTATATGGGCGGATTGCAAGGATTACTCAACGCCAGTATGGAGGAAATTGCAAAAGTGCCGGGTATTTCGCAAGGGCTGGCAGAAAAGATCTACTACTCGTTGAAACATTGAGGGCTCTGTAGCAACATAGAGCTAAATTTTACTGACAACAAATAGTTACCGTCACTATGCAATATAATATCCCTACGTTGCTCACTCTCTTTCGTGTTGTGCTCATTCCGTTCTTTGTGCTGGCGTTTTACCTGCCGGTCGTCTGGGCACCCTTTGCCTGCGCACTGATCTTCCTTATTGCTGCGGTAACGGACTGGTTTGATGGTTACCTGGCGCGCCGCTGGAACCAGAGCACCCGTTTCGGTGCGTTTCTCGATCCGGTTGCGGATAAAGTGATGGTGGCGATTGCGATGGTGCTGGTGGCTGAGCACTATCATACCTGGTGGGTAACGCTGCCCGCGGCAACCATGATCGGCCGCGAGATTATCATCTCTGCGCTGCGTGAATGGATGGCGGAGCTGGGAAAACGCAGCAGCGTTGCGGTGTCCTGGATCGGTAAAGTGAAAACAACTGCCCAGATGGCTTCGCTGGTCTGGATGCTCTGGCGCCCGAACGCCTGGGTCGAGTGGGCAGGGATTGGTCTCCTGTGGGTGGCGGCAGTGCTGACGTTGTGGTCAATGCTGCAATATTTGAACGCTGCGCGCGGGGATTTGCTTGATCAGTGATCGTTTCGCCGTAATTTTCAGCAAACGATCCAGACAAGCAAAAAATAACGTTGACTCATCACGTCATATCAGTAGAATGCAACGCATCGAACGGCGGCACAGCAAGCCGGACGATAATGAAATCAAGTAGTTAGCAGTTAACTTGATGACATGCGGGAATAGCTCAGTTGGTAGAGCACGACCTTGCCAAGGTCGGGGTCGCGAGTTCGAGTCTCGTTTCCCGCTCCAGATTAAAGACATGCGCAATAGCGGGTGTCAGCTTGAAAAGTTTTACGGCGCGTTAGCAAAGCGGTTATGTAGCGGATTGCAAATCCGTCTAGTCCGGTTCGACTCCGGAACGCGCCTCCACTTTCTTCCCTGGCCGGATGGTGGAATCGGTAGACACAAGGGATTTAAAATCCCTCGGCGTTCGCGCTGTGTGGGTTCAAGTCCCACTCCGGCTACCATGGGAAACAAAGAATAATCAAAGCAATAAGCAGTGTCGTGAAACCACCTACGGGTGGTTTTTTTGTGCATGAAATTTACGGATCACACCCCGCCCAAATACGCCTTCCTCACCTCCTGATTCCCCAGCAGCTCCTCACCGCTGCCGCTCAACCGGATCTGCCCGTTAACCATCACATATCCGCGGTCGGAAAGCTTCAGCGCGTGGTGCGCATTCTGCTCTACCAGAAAGATGGTCATGCCGTTGCGGGCCAGTTCGCGCAGCGTCTGGAAGATCTGCTTCACCACTATCGGGGCTAAGCCCAGGCTCGGTTCATCCAGCAACAGCAGCTTCGGACGGCTCATCAGCGCCCGGGCGATTGCCAGCATCTGCTGTTCCCCGCCGGACATGGTCATTGCGCGCTGTTTGCGCCGCTCCTTGAGGCGAGGGAAAAGGTCAAACATGGTTTGCATATCCTCAGCCGCAAACTGGTTGCCGATCGGGATGGTCCCCATCAGCAGGTTCTCTTCAACGGTCATATCCGGGAAGATTCGTCTGCCTTCCGGCGCCTGCGCAATGCCGCCGGACGCGACGTAGTGGGTAGATTTGTGACTGATGTCTTCACCACTGAAAAGGATCTGCCCGCTGCGGATGCGCGGCTGTCCAAAGATAGACATCAGCAGCGTCGATTTGCCCGCGCCGTTTGCGCCAATCAGCGCCACGGTCTCACCTTTATTAACCTCAAGAGAGACCTGCTTCAGCGCCTGGATGACGCCGTAGAACACATCCACCTCGCGAAAGGCCAGCAGCGGTTCGCTCATAGGGTCACCTCGCTTTCGTCCGTGCCCAGGTAGGCAGCAATCACCTTTTCATCATGCTGGATCTGCGCGGGCGTTCCCCTGGCAATGACATCCCCGTGGTCGAGCACGATAATGTCGTCCGAAATCTCCATCACCATCCCCATATCATGCTCAATCAGTAATACCGTGATGTCATGACGATCCCGCAGAAAGCGAATAATGCTGCTCAGCTTGTGCGTTTCAACCGGGTTAAGCCCGGCGGCGGGTTCATCCAGGCAGATCATCTCCGGCCCGGTACACATTGCTCGCGCGATCTCCAGACGTCGCTGCTGGCCGTACGACATCTCTCCCGCCAGGCGATTGGCGCACTCCACCAGATCCACCACCTCCAGCCAGTAAAAGGCTCTGTCCAGGGCGTCGCTTTCCGCACGCCGGTATGCCGGTGTATTCAAAATCCCGGCAAGCAGATTGCGGTTAACGCGCATATGCTGCGCGACCAGCAGATTTTCCACGACCGACATCTCGCGAAAAAGACGGATATTTTGAAACGTGCGCGCCAGCCCGGCGCGGTTGACCAGGTGCGTTCCGCCAAACATTTTGTAGAACAGACGCTGCCCGAGCTGCGCGGGGTTAATCCAGTCGCCCGGCTGGAATTTTTGTCCAAGGACCTGAATAACGTTGGTGGTCTTATTGCGGGTAGCAAATAAAATGTTGCCGCCCGAGGCCTTATAGAAACCGGTCAGGCAGTTGAACACGGTTGTTTTGCCCGCCCCGTTTGGCCCGATAAGGGCGGTTATAGAGCCGCGCTGCACGTCCAGATTAACGTCGTTTAGCGCCTTGATCCCGCCGAAGTGCATCATCAGATGTTCAACGCGCAATATCGTTTCGTTCATGGCGCCACGCCCTTACGCACGGCAAATCCGCTGCGATTAATGCGGATCAAACCGCGTGGACGCCAGATCATCATCACCACCATCAGCATGCCAAACAGCAGGACGCGGTACTCGGCAAAACTGCGCAGCAGTTCCGGCGTAACCGTAAGCACAAAGGCGGCCAGCACCACACCAAGCGTAGAGCCCATACCGCCCAGCACCACGATGGCGAGGATCAGCGCCGATTCAAAGAAGGTAAAGGAGGTCGGGTTCACGAATCCCTGATAGGTTGCGAAGAATACCCCGGCAATCCCTGCGGTGGACGCACCCAGCGTAAAGGCGGAGAGCTTGACCAGCACATGATTTAATCCCATTGAGCGGCAGGCAATTTCATCTTCTCGCAGGGCTTCCCACGCCCGGCCAATCGGCATCCGCGTCAGGCGATGCTTGATGTAGAGCACCAGCATCACCACCAGAAACAGCACGGTATAGATAAAGATAAACTTCATGTTCGGGTTGTAGGTCAGGTGGAAAAACTCGTGAAAGGGCACGCCGCCTTCTTTCGCGCGTCGTCCAAATTCCAGGCCGAAAAAGGTGGGGGGAGGGGCCGACACGCCGTTTGGTCCCCCGGTGAAGGTCAGCCAGTTGTTCAGGATCAGGCGAATGATCTCTCCGAACCCGAGGGTGACGATCGCCAGATAGTCGCCGTGCATGCGCAGTACCGGGAAACCGAGCAGGGCACCGGCGGCGGCGGCCATGATTGCCGCCAGCGGCAGCATGCTCCAGAAGCCTAAACCGAGATACTGGTACCCCAGCGCCAGACCGTACGCGCCAATCGCATAGAACGCGACGTACCCCAGATCCAGCAGACCGGCCAGCCCCACGACGATATTCAGACCCAGGCCGAGAAGCACGTAGATTAGCCCGAGAATGGCGACGGTCAGCACATATTTGGTGGCGACAAACGGGAAGCAAACCGCAAGCGCAATCACCAGAGGAAGAATCCAGCGCATGCGGCTTTTGTATTCCGGTGGCCGGACATACACGCCTGCGCTCTCAGCCTCGAAGCGTGCCTGGAAACGGGTCCCCGCTGCCGTACCCAAAAAGGCGCTCAACAGAAAACGCCCCAGCATCACAATGCCGACTATCCAGGCCAGCCGCTGTCCGGCGAAGTTAAAGCTGTACCCGTCCAGCACCACGCCAGCAATGGGGCCGAAGATAATCAGCGCAATCAGCCCGGAGAAAATGGCGTCCAGAATGCAGCGCTTAAGCGAAAAAAAGTGCGATGTCATCATTCTCTCCCTCACACTTTGGCCACAACCGGACGCCCGAGCAGCCCCTGAGGCCGGAAAATAAGGATCATGACCAGCAGGCCGAACGAGAAGACGTCTTTATAGTCCGAGTTCACCATGCCTGAGAACTGGGCTTCCGCGACACCAAGGATTAGGCCACCGAGCATGGCGCCGGGGAGGGAACCGATGCCGCCGAGGACCGCAGCCGTAAAGGCTTTAATGCCGATCACAAAGCCGACGTAGAAATCAAAGGTGCCGTAATTCATGGTGATGAGCACGCCAGCCAGACCGGCCATCGCCGCGCCGATGACAAAGACCAGCGAAATAATCCGGTCGGTGTTAATGCCCAGAATCGAGGCCATCTTACGATCCTGCTGTACCGCGCGGCACATCCGGCCCAGCCGGGTATGGTTGATTATCCACGTAAGCACCAGCATGCCGACAAACGAGGCGAGCAGAATAAACACTTTGGTGTAGGTTATCTGCACGAATCCGTCGCCCAGATGCAGGCGAATCACGCCGTCGAGCATGGTCGGCACCCCTTGCTGGCGCGGGCCCTGGCTCAGCTGGGCGTAGTTTTGCAGGATAAGCGACATCCCGATGGCGGAGATTAGCGGCGCCAGACGTGTGGAGTTACGCAGCGGCTTGTAGGCGATACGCTCGATAGTCCAGCCGTACACCCCGGTTACCGCGATGGTGAACACCAGCGTACCCAGGATCAGCAGGGGGAAGGACTCGAGGCCGAAGAACGAGAGCAGCGCCAGGCCGATGGCGCAGAGATAGGCGGAAATCATATACACTTCGCCGTGGGCGAAGTTGATCATCCCGATAATGCCGTACACCATGGTGTAGCCGATGGCGATCAGGCCGTAAACGGAGCCCAGCGTTAAGCCATTAATTAACTGTTGCAGGAAGAATGTACTCATCTTAGCGCGCTCGTTTTATAGGCTGCGCGAGCCGCGCAGCCTGATGTTTATTACGCGCCGACGGGCAAGCCCGCCGACGTTGAGCGTGACTCCGTCCCGTTACTGCACTTCCTTATATTTTCCTTTGTCGTCCCACTGGTAAACCACGTAGTCAGAGACTTTCAGGTCGCCCTTGCTGTCCCAGGCTTTTTTGCCCATCACCGTGTCGACGGAATTGGCTTTCAGCCACTCGCTGGCTTTAGCGGAGTCCTTGCCGCCGGTGGCCTTGAAAGCAGCGGCAATCGCCTGTACGGAAGCATAGGAGTAGAGGGTATATCCTTCCGGCTCGAATTTACCGGCGCGGAATTTCTCGATAACCGCCTTACCGTCCGGGATCAGGCGCGGATCTTTACCGAAGGTCATGTAAATGCCGTTGGTGTACTGTGGGCCGCCCGCTGCCGTCACCATCTCTTCGTTGACAATACAGTCGCCGGAGAAGAATTTCGCCTGCACGCCCTGTTCACGCATCTGGCGAACCAGCGGCCCGGCTTCCGGGTGACAGCCGCCGAAGAACACGACATCCGGTTTTTGCGCGCCGATCTTGGTGACCAGCGCGTTAAAGTCTTTTTCACCGCGGGATAAGCCTTCATACATCACATCCTTGACCCCGCGTTTCGCCAGCGCCGCTTTGGTGGCGTCTGCCAGCCCTTGTCCATAGGTGTCTTTATCGTGAATGATGACCACGCGTTTGGCTTTCAGCTTGTCGATGATGAAGTCGCTGGCGACCTGACCCTGCTGGTCGTCGCGGCCGCACATGCGGAACATGTCGCTCATGCCGCGTTCGGTGATCAGCGGGTTAGTAGAGCCGGGGGTAATCGCAATAATACCTGCGTCGCTATACACCTCGGAGGCGGGCATCGTGGAAGAGGAGCAGAAATGGCCGACCACGGCGTTGACCTTATCCTGGTCGACTAAGCGGTTGGCGACGGCCACCGCCTGCTTAGGCTCACACGCATCATCTCCCTGAACCAGTTTGATCTTCTCACCGTTAATACCGCCTGCAGCGTTAATATCTTCGGCGGCCTGCGTTGCGCCATGCCAGTACTGATCGCCGTAGGTGGCATTGGGGCCCGTGAACGGTCCGGCGACACCAATTACGATATCGGCCCGGGCCGAAAATGCCGTCACCAGACAACCGGCCAGTACAAGAGAAACAGGCGTTTTGATAAATTTCAGCGACATTATTATGTTCCTTAGCAAAGAGGTTTTTGCACCACGGCGTAAACCTGAACGCCCAGGGCGCAGCCAATCCAAAAACACGAGCAAGAACAAAATGCACTAAACAAACGGCATCCTGCGTGATACGGCGAGGTTTCCATGCGCAGCGTAGCGCTAAGAACAGCAAGCAAAAATGTTGCCAGAATGGTTAACCCCTTGAGGGGGTTATGACATGTTTGAGTATAGAGCGCCGCGTTATCACGCCCGGCGGCAGGAGAAGAAATTACAGCGGAGATCACACATCGTTAACAATAAAGCCCATAAGTTGTGCAAGGGTCACGATTTGCACACTTTTGCAGCAATAAAGACCTAAACTTCAGCCAGGGCAGACGTGCGATGTGTGGTAGGATCCTTTCCTTTTTTTATCAGGAGTGTCAGCGATGACGGAAGGTCCATTAAATGAAAGCGAAATGGCGTGGCTGGAAGAGACGTTAATGTCTTACGGCCATGACGATGCATCCGTGATTGACGTGTCCGAACTGGACGGCATGCTTACCGCAGTGCTTTCCGGCCCTGTTGTCGTTGAGCCAGATGCCTGGCTGGTGGCGGTGTGGGGCGGGGAGAAGTACATCCCGCGCTGGAAAAACGATCGTGAGATGAACCGTTTTATCGATCTCTGCTTTAAGCATATGAACGACATTGCCGAGCGCCTGAGCGAATATCCGGATCAGTTTGAGCCGATGTTCGGCTATAACGATGTTGACGGTGAGAGTTACACCGTGGTGGAAGAGTGGTGCTATGGCTACATGCGCGGCGTGGCGCTGACGGACTGGTCGGCCCTGCCGGAAACCCTGAAGGCCGATCTCGACGCGATTGCCCTGCACGGAACGGAAGAGAACAGCGAGAAGCTGGATGAACTGTCCGAAGAAGAGTATATCGCCAGCATCGAGCGCATCCAGCCTGCGGCCCTGCGTTTATATAACTACTGGGTGGAGAACCCGCAGCAGCCGGAAGCGAAGAAGCCTGTCGTGAACGGCACGAAGGTGGGGCGTAACGATCCGTGTCCTTGCGGCAGCGGGAAGAAGTTCAAGAGCTGCTGCCTGCACTGATAAAAAAGGGGCTAATGCTAGCCCCTTTAATATTTAACCCACCTCAGGCAGCATCCCGGCTGCAATCAACACCTGCACCAGAATAATCACCACCCCACAGCCAAACACCACGCACAGCAGCGGTTTCCCGCCTGCCACGCGGTATCCTTGCTGAGGATGCTGCTGGCGACTCTTCCATGCCAGCAGGGAAGGGAGCAACAGGGCCAGGACAGAGAGCGCCACCCCCGCGTAGCCCAGCGCCATCACAAACCCACGAGGGTAAAACAGCGCAAAGGCCAGCGGCGGCACGAAGGTGATGGCCCCGGTCTGTAACCGTCCGGCGGCGGTATTGCGACGCTGGAACAGATCGGCCAGGTAATCAAACAGGCCGAGCGCCACGCCCAGGAACGAGGTTGCCAGCGCCAGGTCGGCAAACAGGTGAACCGCCAGCTCCACGTGCGGCGAAGTGACCACCTCGCGCAGAGATAGCAGGAAACCGTTCAGGCCAGCGTGCTGCGCCATCAGCCCGACGAAGGTTGAAGCGTCAATGCTGCCCAGCGTTACCAGTTGCCAGAAAATATAGGCGATCAGCGGAATGGCGCTGCCGATAACAAACACACGACGCAGCTTGCGGATATCGCCGTTCATATAGCTGACGATGCTCGGTACGCTGCCGTGAAAACCAAACGAGGTGAAAATGACCGGGATGGCGGAAAGCGCCAGACCTTGTTCCAGCGGCAGCGTCAGCAGGTTCACCTTGTGCACGTGCGGCGCCAGCAGCGCCAGCATGATAACCAGAAACAAAATTTTGGCGCTGAACAGAAAGCGGTTAAAGAGATCGACCAGCGAGGTTCCCACACAGACCACACCGCCGCCGATGAGCGCAAAGAAGATAGCCCCCGTCGCAGGGGTAATGTCAGAACCAAACCAGTCGTTGACGCTGGAGGCGATAAGCTCCCCGGCACCGCTGATATACGCAGCAGTGAGAGCGTACATCAGGAACATCATGCTAAAGCCGGTGATCCACTGGCCGTAGCGTCCCAGGTAGCGCGCCGCAAGCGAACCCAGACCGGTATCGGCGGGCACATGCTGGTAAACCTCAAGCAGCAGCAGTGCGGTGTAGCACATTAATGCCCAGAGCGTGCCAAGCAGCAGCAGGGTCATCCCAAATCCCACGCCTGCGGCAGCCAGAGGCATTGCCAGCATTCCTGCGCCAATCGTCGTTCCGGCGACGATAAATATACTTCCCAGGGTTCTGTTTTTCACGCTTTCCTCTACAACGACGCATAACCGCAACAAAATCTGCGGCGCAGAGTAAGGCAAAAGCGGTAATTCGTCAAACCACCGTTACAAGGGGTGTAATAAAAGCTTTACGTGTTGCGCTGCCGCCAACACTAAGTGGGGCGACACTCAGGCGTGACGTAAACAAGGCGTACGGGGAATAAAAGGCGTGTTTTGATGTGGGGGAAAGTAAATAAACGCGGTGCCGGTTTCCGGCACCGCGTTGATATTAATTCTGCGTATCGAGAGTCGACAGTTCTTTATCAATAAAGTAAAGACCTTCACCGGATTTACCCACCAGTGATAATTTATCCAGCACGGATTTAAACAGCTTCTCTTCTTCGTGCTGTTCCGCGACGTACCACTGCAGGAAATTAAAGGTTGGATAATCCTGGCCGATCATTGCCGCATGAACCAGTTCGTTAATTTTCTGGGTGATCAGCTGTTCGTGCTCGTAGGTAGCGCGGAACAGTTCATCAAGAGAATTATACTCGGCAAAAGGTGATGCCACGTTCTCGATGCGCGGCAGGCTGCCCGTATCGGTCAGATAATCGAACAGGCGCTGCATGTGGTTCATCTCTTCCTGAGCGTGACGACGCAGAAACGCGGCCGCACCTTCAAAGCTATGGTAGCTGCACCAGGCGCTCATCTGCTGGTAGAGAAGGGATGAATAGAGCTCAAGGTTCATTTGCGCATTGAGCTTGTCGATCATTTCAGTTTTCAGCATGGTGACGCTCCGGGTTATTATTTCTGGTTCACAATGAGCGACACTATAATTTGTTATTTAATTATTTGCAAAACGTAAAATTAAATATTTCTCAGTTCAAAATACGAATGGGAATAAAACGCATTGGCGATATTTTATTTCTATTAATGAGAATTGTTTTTGTTCTTAATTAAATAAAGCGCCAGCAATCGCTGGCGGCTTTGATTAATACCAGGGGTTATTTGCCTTAGGGTTAACGGCATACCCCATGCATTTATACTGGATAGTTACGCTCTCGTTCAGGCACAAAGAGCCGCTTGTCAGGGTACAGGTTTTGACCGGCTGCCCGTAGGCAGAAGCGGTGGCATAGCCCATGTTCTGACAGGCTTTTACTGCGGTACCGTTATTAACATATTCGTCGGACCAGGCGTTTTGCAGCACTGCCTGGCCGTAGTCGAGGCGGACAATGCCGTTCGGCGCGTCGAGGCTGCTGATTTCCGCCTGGCGGTTAACGCTGCATCCCGCGAGCAGCAGGACTGTACCGGCTACGATGGCTGTTTTCATGGTTCGCTCTGGGTGGATGGAAATACGTTATCGTACCCGCAGATGCCCGCTGCAATGCCAGGAATAGCCGGACAATCTACCCTCACTCTTTGCAACGGACGGCGTGGATCTTTCTCGTCAAAAAATTGTGAGCGCGCATTTAATTTTTAAAACTCCATTTCATTAACTTTGAAAGTCTGTTTGTTTGATGCCAGAATGAACGGGAACAGGTATCCATGGCGGGAGCGCCCGCAGCGCATTCTGGAGAGACAAGATGAAAATTGCACTGATGATGGAAAACAGCCAGGCGGCTAAAAACCCAGTGATATTAAAAGAGCTGAAAACGGTAGCCGATGAGAAAGGCTTCCCGGTTTACAACGTGGGTATGAGCGACGAAAACGATCATCACCTGACCTACATCCACCTGGGCATTATGGCAAGCATTCTGCTGAATGCGAAAGCGGTAGATTTCGTGGTTACCGGATGCGGCACCGGGCAGGGCGCGATGATGTCGTTGAATATTCACCCCGGCGTCATTTGCGGCTACTGCATCGATCCCGCCGACGCGTTTCTCTTCGCGCAGATCAACAACGGCAATGCGCTTTCGCTGCCTTTTGCCAAAGGTTTTGGCTGGGGAGCGGAGCTGAACGTGCGCTTTATCTTTGAAAAGGCCTTCACTGGCCGGAAGGGGGAAGGCTACCCGCCAGAGCGTAAAGAGCCCCAGGTGCGTAACGCGGGGATTCTGAACCAGGTGAAAGCGGCCGTGGTGAAAGAAAACTATCTGGACACGCTGCGCGCTATCGATCCTGAGCTGGTGAAGACCGCTGTTTCCGGACAACGTTTCCAGCAGTGCTTCTTTGAAAATTGCCAGGATAAGGCGATCGAGGATTTTGTTCGCGGTATGGTAGGTTAATGCGTATTGCGCAGATTAAATTGTGATGTGAGTCACAAAAATATTGATTTTTGTGACGATGGTCATATTATAGGCACATTGACAATAAAGTTGTATAACAAGTTAATGGAGCATCACAATGAAACTGCGCAAAATCCTGAAAAGCATGTGGGCCAATTACTGTCGCACCTTCAAAGACGTGCCGCCGGGCGCCATGTTCTGATAAAAAAACCTGCTTCGGCAGGTTTTTTTATCTCTGCAGGCGAGGAAGGGAAGATGTCAGGGGCTGCGTTTTGATACTATGGCGGCCTTTGAATAAGGAGAAAGCCCCATGTCACAAAACCTGAGCGCCGATCAGGAGCTGGTCTCTGACGTTGTCGCCTGCCAGCTGGTTATTAAGCAAATTCTGGATGTCCTGGACGTTATCGCACCGGTTGAAGTGCGCGAGAAGATGTCTACTCAGCTGAAAAACATCGATTTTGCCAGCCATCCCGCGGCTGCCGACCCGGTTACGCTTCGCGCGATCCAGAAAGCCATCGCACTTATTGAACTGCGCTTTACGCCGCAGGGCGAATCTCATTAAAAATGGCGAACGGGCGACAGCAGATGTCGCCCGTTGAAAACGTTAAAAAAAGGTCTGGACCAGCAGATAGCTCGCCGCGCAGGCGCAGCTCACGCCAATTAGCCCCGGCAGAATAAAGCTGTGGTTAATAATGAATTTGCCGATGCGGGTCGTTCCCGAACGGTCAAAGCCGATGCAGGCTAAATCACTCGGGTAGGTCGGCAGAACAAAATAGCCGTAGGATGCCGGGAAGAAGGCGATCAGCATTTTCGGATCGATACCCAGCATCAGGCCCATCGGCGCCACGGCTGTCAGGGCCGCCGCCTGGCTGTTCACCAGCTTCGACACCAGGAAAAGCACAATGGCATACGTCCACGGATGGCTTTTCACCACCCCTTCCAGCGCCAGTTTTAACTCATCGAGATGCGCCTGGAAAAAGGTATCGCTCATCCACGCCACCCCGAACACTGAGAAGATGGCCACCATACCCGCCTTGAATACCGCGCCGTTAGAAATCGAAGCAGCATTGACCTTACAGGCCATTAGCATCACGGCACCGGCAATGAGCATCATCATCTGAATAACGAGGTTCATCGACAGCGCCGTCATTTTACCTTTCAGCTCGAAGGCAGGGCGCAGTTCCGGGAACGCCCCGAGCAGGACCACCACCGCAATCCCGGCAAAGAAAATCCATGTCGACCAGTAGGCCTGCTTCGGAAAACGCTGGTTCATTAACGTCTCCGTGCCGCCATAGATAAACTCGCGCTGTTTAGGATCTTTCAGTTTTTCCTGAAATTCCTTATCGTCAGCCAAATCTTTTCCGCGGCGTAAACTCCACAGGGCCGCAATCGCGACGCCGAAAAGCGAAGCGGGCACCGATACGGCAAGGATTTCCAGGATCCCCCACGCGTGCCCAATCCCATGCTGCGCGGCCAGGATGGAGACCAGCGACACGACGGCGACGGAAACCGGCGATGCGGTGATCGCCATCTGCGATGCCACCGAGGCCACCGCCATTGGGCGCTCCGGGCGGATCCCTTTTTTCAGGGCGATATCCGCAATGATGGGGAACATGGTGTAAACCACATGCCCCGTGCCGCACAGAAAGGTCAGCATCCAGGTGGTAAAAGGGGCGAGAAGCGTGATGTGCTGCGGGTGTCTGCGCAGCAGGCGTTCAGCAAATTGCATCATGACGTTGAGGCCACCCGCGGTCTGCAGGGTGGCGGCACAACCAATCACCGCGAGAATGGTCAACATGACGTCAACCGGAGGCTTGCCGGGCTGGAGCCCAAAGACAAAACACAAAATAAAAAGGCCAATACCGCTGATTAACCCAAGCCCCATGCCGCCGAAACGTGTACCCGTCAGCAGACAGAGGAGAATGACAATAAACTCAATGGTGATCATGCTGCTCCCTCGTCAATGATTATGTAATTAAATAAATCATTACATTTTGCAAGGTTAATCATTGAGAGCGAGATCTGATTTGTTAAATTTCAGCAAAAGCAGTGGGTTGGGGAGATAAGAAGGAACCTGCCCCCCTGAACCAGGGCAAGGGCAGGTTAAAACGCTTAGTGGTGCTGCACCGTCACAAGGTCGAGCAGGTGGCGGTCGGCTTGCTCCGGGCGTAAACCGGCCTGGCGCGCATTGTGGATCTCATCCGCCAGCGTTTTCAGCAGCATGCCGTCCTGCTGCTGTTCTTTGTCCATATCGCGTAAAAATTTGAGGGTGGTGATGTCATGCTGCGCTTTGGCTTCATCGGCCAGCTTGTTGAGCGTCGTACAGCGCTGTTCATGTTCTTTCAGCGTTTTCTGGAACAGTTCTTCCAGAGAAGAGTAATTTTCATTGATCCCATCAAGGGCTTTGACAACCGGGTTCGCCCCCGCGGCTTTGAGGAAGTTAAAGACGCGCATCATATGGGTAACGTTGCTTTGTGCCTGCGAACGAAAGAACGTAGCAGAGCCCGTAAGGCTTTTTTCGGAACACCAGGCACTTAAGTGAAGGTGCAGGTTCGAGGCGTAGAACTCAAGGTTCATCTGCGCGTTAAGTTTTTGCATCATCGTTTGGGTAGCCATACTCATATCCTTATAGACTGTGGGACGTAATGTCCGCTGCTTAACCTGACAGCCAGGCAAATGCGAAGAAATACATAAATGCAGATTCTTCAGTTACTGAGTCGATCGAAAATTCACTTCCTGTGTTCGATATAAATAAGCATACCTTTGTCTTAGGACTAAGAAAACTCTTAATTGGGCTGTGTTTACCATACATTACAAAGTTTAATATAGTACAAAAATACAAATAGATTGCCACGGATTGAAACTTATTTAACTTGATGAAAATAAACAGTTATTTGTCTTCTTTTTGTTTTGTTTTACTTTCGTGAATATTAAGCCGAAATAAAGCTCTGTGAAAAAGGTAAATACAGATTATTTATTTCAAATATATGATGCGTTATTAAATTTGCGCTAAATCAATTTTTACGGAATACCGTATATTCATCATTATGTTGGTTTCTTGACGAAACGCACGCAGCTCCCCTGAACCGCGAGCCCCAGCCTGACCAGCCGACAGCATCAGGGATTTCTTAGCTAATCTTATGGATAATTCTGCTCACCGCCCTTTCATTTGTCTGACAATTCCTGCCATTTTTATGTCATTTTTCGCTGAATTTATGTACGCAATTACTGTAATTCTGCGGTGTGATGGGGCTCTCTTATGGATGATTAATTTCCCGCTAAAACTATCACCAGCAATAACGCTTATGACGAGGTAAGCGCTAATGCCTTGTTTTAAGTCCGATTAAATAAGAAGCACGCAAATCTTCCCTACAGAAAAGAATGTTAAAGCTGGAGTTTACCATGCACAAATTTACTAAAGCGCTGGCGGCCATCGGTCTGGCTGCCGTTATGTCACAATCCGCTATCGCTGAGAATTTAAAACTCGGTTTTTTGGTAAAACAGCCGGAAGAACCCTGGTTCCAGACTGAGTGGAAATTCGCTGATAAAGCCGGAAAAGATTTAGGTTTTGAGGTGATTAAAATCGCCGTGCCGGACGGTGAAAAAACCCTGAACGCCATCGACAGCCTGGCGGCCAGCGGCGCGAAAGGTTTCGTTATCTGTACTCCGGACCCGAAACTGGGATCGGCCATTGCGGCGAAAGCCCGTGGTTACGACATGAAGGTCATTGCGGTTGACGATCAGTTCGTTAACGCCAAAGGCAAACCAATGGACAGCGTCCCGCTGGTCATGATGGCGGCGACCAAAATCGGTGAACGCCAGGGCCAGGAACTCTATAAAGAGATGCAAAAACGCGGCTGGGATGTCAAAGAGACTGCCGTTATGGCCATTACGGCTGATGAGCTGGACACCGCACGTCGTCGTACGACCGGTTCAATGGACGCGCTGAAAGCCGCTGGCTTCCCGGAAAAACAGATCTACAAAGTCCCAACCAAATCTAACGACATCCCCGGTGCTTTTGACGCCGCGAACTCCATGCTGGTCCAGCACCCGGAAGTGAAACACTGGCTGGTGGTCGGCATGAACGACAATACCGTGCTGGGCGGCGTGCGCGCGACGGAAGGCCAGGGCTTCAAGGCACCTGACGTTATCGGTATCGGCATCAACGGCGTGGATGCGGTGAGCGAACTGTCCAAAGCGCAGGCTACCGGTTTCTACGGCTCTCTGCTGCCAAGCCCGGACGTTCACGGCTACAAATCCAGTGAAATGCTCTACAACTGGGTAACCAAAGGGGCTGAACCGCCGAAATTTACTGAAGTCACCGACGTGGTGCTGATCACCCGCGACAACTTCAAAGAGGAACTGGCGAAAAAAGGACTGGGCGGTAAGTAATACGCTGTGATTGTGCCCCTTACTCGCGTAAGGGGCCAGACGTACACACTACAGGAATCACGGAGTCGTTATGCAACAGTCTAATCCGTATCTCTCTTTTCGCGGCATCGGTAAAACGTTCCCCGGTGTTAACGCGCTGACCGATATCAGCTTCGACTGCTATGCCGGCCAGGTTCATGCCCTGATGGGGGAAAACGGTGCCGGAAAGTCCACGTTGTTGAAAATCCTCAGCGGCAACTATGCGCCGACGACCGGCACGCTGGCCCTGCGCGGCGAAGAGGTGGCCTTTGCCGATACCACGGCGGCGCTCAATGCCGGGGTGGCGATTATCTATCAGGAGTTACACCTTATTCCTGAGATGACGGTGGCGGAAAATATCTATTTAGGCCAGCTTCCGCATAAAAGCGGCGTGGTAAATCGTTCGCTACTTAATTATGAAGCGGGGCTGCAGCTTAAGCATCTTGGTCTGGACGTCGATCCGCAGACGCCGCTGAAATACCTCTCCATCGGCCAGTGGCAGATGGTTGAAATTGCCAAGGCGCTGGCGCGTAACGCCAGGGTTATTGCCTTCGATGAACCGACCAGCTCGCTCTCCGCGCGTGAAATCGAAAACCTGTTCCGCGTGATCCGCGAGTTGCGGCAGGAAGGCCGCACCATTTTGTATGTCTCGCACCGCATGGAGGAGATATTTGCCCTGAGCGATGCCATCACCGTCTTTAAAGATGGGCGCTATGTGCGCACCTTCACCGATATGCAGCAGGTTAACCATGACCAGCTTGTTCAGGCGATGGTCGGGCGCGACCTGGGCGATATTTATCACTGGAAACCGCGCGAGTACGGCCCTGAGCGTCTGCGTCTGGACAACGTCAAAGCGCCGGGCGTGCGAACGCCGGTTTCGTTATCCGTACGCAGCGGTGAGATCGTCGGACTGTTTGGCCTGGTAGGGGCGGGGCGCAGCGAGCTGATGAAAGGGCTGTTCGGCGGTACGCGCATTACCGCAGGGCAGGTCTCCATTGACGGCGAGCAGGTCGATATCCAGAAACCTGCCCACGCGATCAGGGCCGGGATGATGCTCTGCCCGGAAGACCGCAAAGCGGAGGGGATCATTCCGGTGCATTCGGTGCGCGACAACATCAACATTTCCGCCCGCCGTAAGTTTATCCGCGCGGGTTGCCTGATAAACGACGGCTGGGAGTCGAGCAACGCCGACCACCATATTCGCTCGCTGAATATCAAAACGCCGGGACCGGAACAGCTGATCATGAATCTGTCAGGCGGTAACCAGCAGAAGGCCATTTTAGGCCGCTGGCTGTCGGAGGATATGAAGGTCATTTTGCTGGACGAGCCGACGCGCGGAATCGATGTGGGCGCAAAGCACGAGATTTACAACGTGATCTATGAACTGGCAAAACGCGGCGTGGCGGTGCTTTTCGCCTCCAGCGATCTGCCTGAGGTGCTTGGCGTTGCCGACCGCATTGTGGTGATGCGCGAAGGCGAAATCGCCGGTGAATTACTTCATGAACAGGCGAATGAACAACAGGCGTTGAACCTCGCCATGCCTAAAGTCAGCCAGGCTGTCGCCTGAGTAAGGAGTTAATGATGTCCTCTGTTACTACATCCGGAGCGCCGAAGTCGGCTTTTAGTTTTGGACGCATCTGGGATCAGTACGGCATGCTGGTGGTCTTTGCCGCACTCTTCATCGCCTGTGCGATCTTCGTTCCTAATTTTGCCACCTTCATTAATATGAAAGGGCTGGGGCTGGCGATTTCCATGTCCGGCATGGTGGCCTGCGGCATGCTCTTCTGCCTGGCCTCCGGTGATTTCGACCTGTCGGTGGCCTCGGTTATCGCCTGTGCGGGCGTCACCACAGCGGTGGTGATCAACATGACGGAAAGCCTGTGGATTGGCGTTTTTGCCGGTCTGTTGCTCGGCGTCATCAGCGGTCTGGTGAACGGTTTTGTTATCGCGCGCCTGAAGATTAACGCCCTGATTACCACGCTTGCGACGATGCAGATAGTCCGTGGCCTGGCCTATATCATCTCCGACGGTAAAGCGGTGGGGATTGAAGACGAGCGCTTCTTTACGCTGGGCTACGCCAACTGGCTGGGCCTGCCTGCGCCTATCTGGCTCACCGTGGCCTGCCTGATCCTGTTCGGCTTCCTGCTGAACCGCACCACTTTCGGCCGTAACACGCTGGCGATCGGCGGTAATGAAGAAGCGGCCCGTCTTGCAGGGGTGCCGGTTGTGCGCACCAAGATTATTATCTTCGTGCTCTCCGGGCTGGTCTCCGCCGCGGCGGGGATTATTCTGGCGTCGCGTATGACTAGCGGCCAGCCAATGACCTCCATCGGTTATGAGCTGATCGTCATCTCGGCGTGCGTTTTAGGGGGCGTTTCCCTCAAGGGCGGCATCGGAAAAATCTCATATGTGGTGGCCGGTATCCTGATTTTGGGCACCGTTGAGAACGCCATGAACCTGCTGAATATTTCGCCGTTCTCTCAGTACGTCGTGCGTGGTCTGATCCTGCTCGCAGCCGTGATCTTCGACCGTTACAAGCAAAAAGCGAAGCGTACCGTGTAACCCCAGCGCTGACTTTTTATTGCTCAACTAATAACCATAGTTGACCCCTGAACCGCCTCGCCAGTTTTGCTGGCGGGGCGGTTGTCAAATGGCGAGGCCCATCACACTGTCTATACTTACATGGCTATGAAAGAGGTAAAGGCGTTTACCTCTCGTAAACCGTAAGGAGGATTAGGGTGGCTGACTTGTTAACCGCACCGCCTGTACTGCCCGGAAAATATGCTTTCTTTTTTGACCTCGACGGGACGCTCGCCGGGATCCAGCCGCATCCTGACGACGTGGTCGTACCGGATACGGTGCTAGAGAATTTGCAGCAGCTCTCCAGACTGAACGAGGGCGCATTGGCATTGATTTCAGGGCGCTCAATGGCCGAGCTGGATGTGCTCGCCAGTCCTTACCACTTTCCGCTGGCCGGTGTACACGGAGCGGAGCGCCGCGATATCCATGATCAACTGCATGTTGTATCACTCCCCGATACTTTAATTCAGGCGTTACACGCTGAACTCTCCTCGGCGCTGGCGTCGCTTCCGGGCACGGAACTGGAAGCGAAGGGCATGGCGTTCGCCTTGCACTATCGGCAGGCTCCGCATCACGAAGCGGCAATCTTTGCGATTGCCCGCAGCGTGGCCGATGCACACCCGCAGCTCGCGCTGCAGCCAGGGAAATGCGTCGTCGAGATAAAACCTGAGGGCATTAATAAAGGTGCCGCTATTGCGGCGTTTATGGCGGAACCGCCATTTAAGGGACGTACACCGGTATTTTTTGGCGATGACCTGACCGACGAGGCCGGGTTTCGCGTGGTAAAACAAGCCGGAGGGATCGCCGTCAAGGTGGGGCCTGGTGACACTGTCGCTGAATGGCGTCTGGCGAATGTCGCCAGCGTCTGGCAGTGGATTTCTGATATCGCTAACCAGCAACAACAACAAATAGCGCAAAACAAAGGGGGAAACCATTATGGGTCGCTTAGTCGTCGTCTCTAACCGAATCGCACCGCCTGATGATAAAAAAGCCAGTGCAGGTGGCCTGGCGGTAGGGGTATTAGGTGCCTTAAAAGCTGCTGGCGGGCTGTGGTTTGGCTGGAGTGGTGAAATCAATGAAGAAGAGAAACCGCTTAAAAAGGTCACGCGGGGGAACATTACGTGGGCATCCTTTGCGCTAAAGGAGAAAGACTATGACGAGTATTACTCGCAGTTCTCCAACGCGGTGCTGTGGCCTGCGTTTCACTATCGTCTCGACCTGGTAAAATTCCAGCGGGAATCCTTCGAGGGCTACTCGCGGGTGAATGCGCTGCTGGCGGATAAACTGCTGCCTTTAATCGAGGAAGACGATATTTTATGGATCCACGATTATCATCTGCTTCCCTTCGCCAGAGAGCTGCGTAAAAGAGGTGTCAACAACCGGATTGGCTTCTTCCTGCACATTCCGTTCCCGACGCCGGAAATTTTCACCGCGCTGCCGCCGCATGAAGAACTGCTGGAAGCGCTGTGTGATTACGACCTGCTGGGCTTCCAGACCGAAAATGACCGCCTCGCGTTCCTTGACTCCGTGTCAGGTAAAGCGCGCATGGCGACCAGGGGTGGCAAAACCCATACGGCGTGGGGGAAAACCTTCCACACCGAGGTCTACCCGATTGGTATTGAACCCGACGAAATTGCGGAACAGGCCTCCGGTCCGCTGCCGCCGAAGCTGGCCCAGCTTAAGAATGAACTCAAGCACGTAAAAAATATCTTCTCGGTAGAGCGTCTGGATTATTCCAAAGGGCTGCCGGAACGCTTCCTGGCGTATGAAACGTTGCTGGATAAATACCCTCAGCACCACGGTAAAATCCGCTATACCCAGATCGCCCCAACGTCACGCGGGGAGGTACAGGCGTATCAGGATATTCGTCATCAGCTTGAGACAGAAGCGGGGCGCATCAACGGACGCTACGGTCAGCTGGGGTGGACGCCGCTCTTTTACCTGAATCAGCATTTTGACCGTAAAATCCTGATGAAGGTCTTCCGCTATGCGGACGTGGGGCTGGTTACGCCGCTGCGTGACGGGATGAACCTGGTGGCAAAAGAGTATGTGGCGGCGCAGGACCCGGCCGATCCGGGTGTGCTGGTGCTTTCTCAGTTTGCCGGGGCCGCGAACGAACTAACTTCAGCACTTCTCGTTAACCCTTACGATCGGGATGATGTGGCAAACGCCCTCAACCGCGCCCTGACCATGCCGCTGACGGAGCGTATTTCTCGCCATGCCGAAATGATGGAGACGATCCGTAAAAACGATATTAATCACTGGCAGGCGCAGTTTATTCAGGATCTCCGTGATATAACTCCGCAAAGCCATGAAGGCGATCTGCAAAAAAAGATCGCGACCTTCCCTAAACTCGCCTGATTTTCCTCTGGGGGGTTAGCTCCCCCCAAGAGGCACCAGCAACACATCCACCTGGCTCGAGGCGATAATAGATTTTGCCGCGCAGGTAGCCCGCGAAATAAAGCTGTGGTTATGGTTTCCGCAAATCACTAAATCAATATTCTGTTTGCGGCACATATCAAGAATATGCGCATTGAGTTCCCCCGTCGCAATAACGGTTTCATGAATGGGGTACTCTGCTTTTTCGACAAGCTCTCGCAGAAACTGCTGCGTTTCTTCCTGCAAAACCTCACGAATATCTTCCAGCATCGGGGCCGCCAGCTGATTGTACATCTCGGGCTCAGCCGCGAGGGTGATGAGGCTGATGCGCGCATTATGCGGTCGGGCGATGGATACGGCCCGGGCGACAAGCTGGTGACTTTCGGGGGAAACAGCAACAGAAACAAGAAGATGGGAGTAACTCATGGCGCACTCCTTAGATGTCTGACAAACAGCGTTTTATCACCATTACCGCGAATTTCCTGGTTTCGCAAGACTTGAATACGACATTAGTGTGAAGCTTATCATAATTATTCATTAATTATTCTTATAAGAAGAATAACTGATAAATGCGCCTAAATGAAAAAAATTAACAACTTAACGTAAGTCACACAAATCTACGCTTTCGCCATTAAATCATTTTAACAAGTTATAAACGCATTTCGAATGGTCACGTATTGAAACGATTTTTTTGCCGGAAATGCATAACTCTATGTTTTGTCGAAGTAATCAAAATGTGTCTCTGACGCATGCGCGATGTAAACGATTGCTGATATCGCACGGACAGATAAAAGCACGTTGCGTGCCACTTTTTCTCAAGCTTCTGCATGAGTATTCGTCGATTAAGAATACAAAACAGTGCTGATTGCTTAAAAAACGAGCAAATTAGAAGTCATACTGATGGATTTATGGGTAACATTCACCTTAAATTGTGTGACGTGGATCACATTTTTTTTAAATTTGAGGGTGGCTGCATTGTATGTGTCAAATCTGACGAGTAGAGTTTGCGTCGAATTAGGAAAAATCTTAGTTATTTGTAAGAAATGATAAAACATGTAAGAGATGTAACCACGTTTCATCTCCGTCACGTTTTGATGAATACAAACCTAGATTCAACTATGCATTTAGCCTTTTCTTTTTTATACCGGGTGATTTCCCGGCGACATCACGGGGTGCGGTCTTTCCGCATAAAAATAATAGTTGGTTATTCGGGATGGGAACAATGCATACATCCGAGTTGCTAAAACATATCTATGACATCAATTTGTCGTATTTACTGCTCGCGCAGCGTTTAATTAGTCAGGACAAGGCGTCCGCGATGTTTCGTCTGGGTATTAACGAAGAAATGGCAACCATGCTGGGTGGGTTAACCCTCCCGCAGATGGTAAAACTGGCGGAAACGAATCAACTGGTGTGCCAGTTCCGTTTTGATAATCCGCAGACGATCACGCGTCTGACGCAGGAATCCCGCGTTGACGATCTGCAGCAGATCCATACCGGTATTCTGCTCTCCACTCGTTTGCTTCACGAAATCAGCCAGCCTGATGACGCAGCCCGTAAGAAAAGGGCCTAGCAATGAGCGAGAAAAGCATTGTTCAGGAAGCGCGTGACATACAGTTGGCCATGGAGCTGATTACGCTGGGTGCTCGTTTACAAATGCTGGAAAGCGAGACTCAGCTGAGTCGTGGTCGTCTTATCAAGCTGTACAAAGAGTTACGTGGTAGTCCCCCGCCGAAAGGCATGCTGCCGTTCTCGACGGACTGGTTTATGACATGGGAGCAGAATATTCATGCTTCCATGTTCTGTAATGCCTGGCAGTATCTCCTCAAAACTGGTTTATGCAGCGGCGTTGACGCCGTGATCAAAGCCTACAAACTTTACCTTGAACAATGTCCACAGCAGGAAGAGGGGCCACTGCTGGCGCTGACTCGTGCATGGACGCTGGTGCGTTTTGTCGAAAGCGGAATGCTTGAACTGTCGCGCTGCAACTGCTGCGACGGCAATTTTATTACCCATGCTCATCAGCCTGCAGGCAGCTTCGCCTGTAGTTTATGTCAGCCTCCATCCCGCGCAGTAAAAAGACGTAAACTTTCCCGGGATGCTGCCGATATTATTCCACAACTGCTGGATGAACAGATCGAACAAGCTGTTTAACCCGAACGTGTGGGCAAGATTCCAGCAGCGGTAAGCCATTACCGCTGCTTTTTTTTACCCCGCAAACGGTAAACGCTGCGAACTGAACGTCCTTGCCATAGTCACTAGCGGAAGGATGATGTCGTGCTTATCTTATTAGGTTACCTGGTAGTTCTCGGTACAGTTTTCGGCGGTTACATGATGACCGGCGGGCACCTTGGAGCACTCTATCAACCGGCTGAACTTATTATCATCGGCGGCGCAGGGGTAGGGGCTTTTATCGTTGGTAACAACGGTAAATCGATCAAGGGCACGCTGAAAGCAATTCCATTGCTGTTCCGTCGCTCGAAATACACCAAAAGCATGTATATGGATCTGCTGGCGCTCCTCTATCGCCTGATGGCGAAGTCGCGTCAACAGGGGATGTTCTCGCTTGAACGGGATATCGAAAACCCGAAAGAGAGCGAAATTTTTGCCAGCTATCCACGTATTCTGGCGGACGCCATGATGCTGGATTTCATCGTCGATTACCTGCGTCTCATCATCAGCGGCAATATGAATACCTTCGAAATAGAAGCGCTGATGGACGAAGAGATCGAAACCCACGAAAGCGAATCTGAAGTGCCGGCCAACAGCCTGGCGCTGGTGGGTGACTCGCTTCCGGCGTTCGGAATCGTGGCGGCGGTCATGGGGGTAGTACATGCCCTGGCCTCGGCGGACCGCCCGGCGGCTGAACTGGGCGCACTGATTGCCCACGCGATGGTCGGTACTTTCCTCGGTATTTTGCTGGCGTACGGTTTTATCTCTCCGCTGGCAAGTGTCCTGCGCCAGAAGAGCGCGGAAACCACCAAAATGATGCAGTGCGTGAAGATCACGCTGCTCTCGAACCTCAACGGTTATGCGCCACCGATCGCGGTTGAGTTTGGCCGTAAAACGCTTTACTCCAGCGAGCGTCCGTCGTTTATCGAGCTTGAAGAACACGTGCGCGCGGTGAAAAACCCAAACCAACAGACGACAACTGAGGACGCATGAAAAATCAGTCCCATCCGATCGTCATCGTAAAAAAACGCAAGCACAAGGGCGGCGGACACGGTTCTCACGGCTCCTGGAAAATCGCGTACGCCGACTTTATGACCGCAATGATGGCGTTCTTTCTGGTGATGTGGTTGATCTCCATCTCCAGCCCGAAAGAGCTTATCCAGATTGCCGAATATTTCCGTACCCCGCTGGCGACGGCAGTGACCGGTGGGCCGCGTATCTCTAACAGCGAAAGCCCGATCCCTGGCGGCGGCGATGATTACACCCAGCAGAAGGGTGAGGTGAAAAAAGAGCCGAACATCGACGAGCTGAAACGCAAGATGGAGCAGGCGCGTCTGAAAAAACTGCGTGGCGATCTTGATCAGCTGATTGAAGCCGATCCCAAACTGCGCGCGCTGCGTCCGCACCTGAAAATCGATCTGGTTCAGGAAGGGCTGCGTATTCAGATTATTGATAGCCAGAACCGCCCGATGTTTAAGACCGGGAGTGCGGAAGTTGAACCGTACATGCGCGATATTTTACGCGCCATTGCCCCGGTGCTGAACGGCATTCCTAACCGAATCAGCCTTTCGGGCCACACGGATGATTTCCCGTACGCCAGTGGAGAGAAGGGATACAGCAACTGGGAGCTTTCTGCCGATCGTGCCAACGCCTCGCGTCGCGAGCTGGTGGCCGGTGGGCTTGATGATGGCAAGGTACTGCGCGTGGTCGGCATGGCAGCAACCATGCGCGTCTCCGACCGCGGGCCGGATGACGCCATCAACCGTCGTATCAGTCTTTTAGTGCTGAACCAGCAGGCGGAGCAGGCCATCCTGCATGAAAACGCCGAAAGTCAGAATGAGTCACTGGACGATTTAAAACAGCCTGGGGCCGTCCCTGCGGCTGCCGTTCCAACATCGCCACCAGCCAATCCGAGGTGATAGCGTGAGCATGGATATTAGCGATTTTTACCAGACATTCTTTGATGAAGCCGACGAACTGTTGGCGGATATGGAGCAACATTTGCTCGATCTGGTGCCCGAAGCACCGGACTCCGAGCAGCTCAATGCCATCTTCCGCGCGGCGCATTCCATTAAAGGCGGAGCCGGAACGTTTGGATTTACCATCCTGCAGGAAACCACCCACTTAATGGAAAACCTGCTTGATGAAGCACGACGCGGTGAGATGCAGCTCAATACCGACATTATCAACCTGTTTTTGGAAACCAAAGATATTATGCAGGAACAGCTCGACGCCTATAAAAGCTCGGCAGAGCCTGATGCCGCCAGCTTTGAATACATCTGTAATGCGCTGCGCCAGCTCGCCCTGGAAGCGAAAGGTGAAGTCGCTGCAGCCGTTGTCCCTGCGGCGAAGCTGAGCGTTGTCGATGCATCCGCTGCCGAAGAGGCCGCGCCAGCCGCTGCACAAGCAGGCAAACTGCGCGTTGTGCTGTCACGCCTGAAAGAGAATGAAGTTAACCTGCTGGAAGAAGAGCTGGGTAACCTGGCGAAATTAACTAACGTGGTGAAAGGTAAGGACAGCCTCGCGGCGACCCTGGATGACGGAATCGATCAGGACGACATCGTGGCGGTGCTGTGCTTTGTGATTGAAGCCGACCAGATTGCCTTCGAAACGGAAACCGCCCCGGCAGAAGCGCCAGCTGCGCAAGAAGAGGTGGCCGTCGTCGCGCAGGCTGCGGCACCAGCTGTTGCGGCTCCGGCGCTGAAGGCGGTGCCAAAAGAGCCCGCGGCGCCTGGCCGCGCGGAAAAACCAGCCGCGCGCTCCAGCGAGTCCACCAGCATTCGCGTTGCCGTTGAGAAGGTTGACCAGCTGATTAACCTGGTTGGCGAACTGGTGATCACCCAGTCCATGCTGGCGCAGCGCTCTAACGAACTGGACCCGGTCACGCACGGCGATCTGATTACCAGCATGGGTCAGCTGCAGCGTAACGCCCGGGATCTGCAGGAATCGGTCATGTCCATCCGTATGATGCCGATGGAATATGTCTTCAGCCGCTTCCCGCGTCTGGTGCGCGACCTTGCCAGCAAGCTGAATAAGCAGATTGAACTGACCCTGATGGGCAGCTCAACGGAGCTGGATAAGAGCCTGATCGAGCGCATCATCGACCCGTTAACGCACCTGGTGCGTAACAGCCTCGACCACGGTATCGAACTGCCGGAAAACCGCATTGCCGCCGGAAAATCCCCGGTCGGGAACCTGATCCTCTCAGCGGAACATCAGGGCGGGAATATCTGCATTGAAGTGACCGATGACGGCGCCGGTCTTAATCGCGAGCGCATCCTGGCAAAAGCCATTTCGCAGGGGATGGCGGTCAATGAAAACATGACCGACGAAGAAGTGGGCATGCTGATCTTCGCGCCGGGCTTCTCGACCGCCGAGCAGGTGACGGACGTTTCCGGGCGCGGCGTCGGCATGGACGTGGTGAAACGTAACATCCAGGAGATGGGCGGCCACGTTGAGATCCAGTCTAAACAGGGTTCCGGCACCACTATCCGCATCCTGCTGCCGCTGACGCTGGCAATCCTCGACGGCATGTCAGTCAAAGTCGCGGACGAAGTCTTTATTCTGCCGCTGAACGCGGTGATGGAATCCCTCCAGCCGCGTGAAGAAGATCTGCATCCTCTGGCGGGCGGCGAGCGCGTGCTGGAAGTGCGCGGCGAGTACCTGCCGCTGGTCGAGCTGTGGAAAGTGTTTGAAGTGGACGGGGCGAAAACCGAGGCCACGCAGGGGATTGTGGTGATCCTGCAAAGTGCGGGCCGTCGCTACGCGCTGCTGGTCGATCAGCTGATTGGTCAGCACCAGGTGGTGGTGAAGAACCTCGAAAGCAACTACCGCAAGGTGCCGGGTATTTCCGCTGCCACCATTCTCGGGGATGGTAGCGTGGCGCTGATCGTCGATGTGTCGGCGCTTCAGGGATTAAATCGTGAACAACGTGTGGCGTACACAGCCGCCTGATTAAGTAGAAGGTAATAACATGACCGGTATGAGTAATGTAACGAAACTGGCGGGCGAGCCATCAGGGCAGGAGTTCCTGGTATTCACTTTGGGCGATGAGGAGTACGGCATCGATATCCTGAAAGTGCAGGAAATTCGTGGTTACGACCAGGTTACCCGCATCGCAAACACGCCTGCGTTTATTAAAGGCGTCACCAACCTGCGCGGCGTCATTGTGCCAATCGTGGATCTGCGCGTGAAGTTCAGCCAGGGCGACGTTGACTATAACGACAACACCGTGGTGATCGTCCTGAACCTGGGGCAGCGCGTGGTGGGTATCGTGGTGGATGGCGTATCTGACGTCCTCTCCCTGACCTCCGATCAGATTCGCCCTGCGCCGGAGTTTGCGGTCACGCTGTCGACGGAATACCTGACCGGTCTGGGGGCGCTCGGCGAGCGTATGCTGATTCTGGTGAATATCGAGAAGTTGCTGAACAGCGACGAGATGGCGCTGCTGGATATCGCGGCGAGTCATGTAGCGTAAAACAAAGCCGGGTGGCGCTGACGCTTACCCGGCCTACGTGTTCGAGCCATTTGTAGGCCGGGTAAGGCGAAGCCGCCACCCGGCTTTTTCATGCCCTACGCTTCCTGCTCTACCAGCTCAGCTTCCGCTTCGCGAGCGCCTTCGTTCTGCGAGAGCATCGCCGTCGCTATCCCGTTCCCCAGCACGTTAATTGCGGAACGGCCCATATCCAGGAAGTGGTCAATCCCCATCAGCAGCAGAATGCCCGCCACTGGAATGTTAAAGCTCGGGATCGTCGCGGCCAGCACCACCAGCGAAGAACGCGGCACGCCCGCAATCCCTTTCGACGCCAGCATCAGGGTCAACATCAGCACCGTTACCTCAGAGAAGCTCAGGTGAATGTTGTACGCCTGAGCGATAAACATCGAGGCGAAAGAGCAGTACACCATCGACCCCACCAGGTTGAAGGAGTAGCCAATCGGCAGAACGAAAGAGGCAATATTGCGCGAGCAGCCAAAGCGCTCCAGCTGTTCCAGCGTTTTAGGGTAGGCCGCTTCAGAACTGCTGGTGGTGAACGCAACCAGTACCGGATCTTTCAGCATGCTGACCAGGCGAAACACCTCTTTTTTCAATACCATGTAGCCTACGGCCAGCAGCACCATGCAGGTGAGCAGGATGGCAACATAGTAGCCGCCAATAAAGGAGGCGTAGTTCAGCAGGATGCCCAGACCCTGCGTGGCAATGACGGAGGAGATCGCCGCGAAGATGGCCAGCGGCGCAACGTACATCACGTAACCCGTTACCTTCAGCATGATATGCGAAACCACATCCAGCGCGGCAACCAGCGGCGCGTTGAATTTCTGCCCCAGCGATGCGCCGCCGATGCCGAAGAACATTGAGAACACCACAATCTGCAGGATCTCATTGTTCGACATCGCCCCTGCGATGCTGGTTGGAATGGTGTGAGACAGGAACGCTTTCAGCGTCATCCCGCCCACGGCCAGACCGGTATCCACCGCCTCGGTTGGAATAGTCAGGTTCAGGCCGCTTCCGGGATGCTCCAGCGTGACGATAAACAGACCAACCAGAATAGAAAGCACGGATGAGCTGATAAACCACACCATCGCTTTGCCGCCCACACGACCAATGGTAGAGGTTTCACCCAGCTTCATAATGCCTACGGTCAGCGTGCTGAAGACCAGCGGCGCAATGACCATTTTGATCAGACGGAGGAAAATATCGGTCAGAAGGGTAATATTATCCGACCAGGCTTTGATGGCATCCGCAGATGCGTACTCGTGAATTGCCGCCCCTGAAAGAATACCCGCCAGCATGAATATCACGATGAAGAGTGTGAGTTTGTTTGCACTTGCCACGAAAAAAGACCCTCTATGCGCTTCAGATGTAGCCCGCGCCGATACATATAAATTTTTTATTACTGCGCGGGAAAATATTCGGCACATAAATTGACGCAAAGCGTAGGGGGATACAACTCCTTTTTAATTTTTATTAGTTTTGTTGTTATTGGCGTGACGATATATTGTGATGCTTATCACACTTTAGCGGATATATCCTCAGTTTTCGCAGTGGTTTTTTTCTTTCTTCTTTTTTAACTTTCTGATTTTTAAACAAAAAAACTGTCAATAAGACATTGGTTTGTCTCTGCGCGTCGCGGGTGGTCGAAGCGATATCCGTAAACTAAATTCTCAGTAACCCCCCTCTGAGGAACGTTAAGCGGGGCTAACATCTTGAACGTTAAAAATAAAATGTCGCAAGGGAACGGAGACGTCTTCTGGAGGGTGGTAAATGAAAAGAAAACTTCTTTTGATCTGCGCAGGCGCGTTGCTGACTGCGACAACGGCCCATCAGGCGCTGGCGGTCACCAGCAACGGCACCATTGGTGCCACGCTGACGCTGACAAACGGCTGCCTGATTAATGGATCGCCAGCGCAAAGCGGCATTAACTTCGGTACGCTCGATTTCGGTACCCATCCGGCTACCTTTTCCACTCTTACGACGCAGCTGAGCGGTGCCAGCGGCGGAAACACCTTCACCATTCAATGTACGACCGCCAGCTATACGGTGGCGATCACCGGGAATACCCACTCCACCGCGCCCGGCTCCGTTGTCGGCTCGCCCGGTACGCCAGAGCGCTATCTGGTGAATACGGCCAACGCAGCGCAGGGCGTGGCGTACAGCCTGTACAGCGATAGCGGGTTTAATACCGTGATTGCGAATAACGCTGCGCTGCCGATAACTTCCACGGCGGGCGGGGTGGACAGCTATACCCTGTACGGACGCATTACCGGCGGCGGTAACAGCGTGACGGTGGTTCCGGGCACTTACACCGACACGATTAACGTCAGCGTGACCTATTAGACCAGCACTGCCATGAGGGCATCTTTTATATGTCTGCGCAACTGCGCAGAGGGATCCGTGCAGCCTTTTGCCGCGCTGGTGCTCGGGCTATTGATGGTTTCCCCGGCAAACGCGGTGACCTCGCAGTCGTTTAAGGTCAGCGCGATCATTGTACCGGGCTGCGCGGTCGCTACCGGCAGCGGGGGGCTTCTCGGTACGCTGGATTTTGGCACTCATAACGGCGTAGAAAGCGCGCCGGTGAGCACCAGCTTTGTGCCGAACGGAGCTTTGTCCATCGCCTGCACGCCCGGCGTGGCGCTGAGCATGAGTATTAATGGCGGTCAGAATTATTCATCCGTTCGCCGAATGAAACGCGCAAACGGGACGGAAATGGTCCCCTATCGGCTCTACAGCAGCAGTTCGCTGGCGGCGAACAGCGAAATTGGTGTCAACCAGGCGATACCGGTGACCTATACCAACAGCAATAACATCGCGCTGCCGCTTTTTGGCGTGGCGCTACTGACCGGATTTAGCCCGGCAGGAACGTATTCCGATCAGCTCACCGTGACCTTGTCATGGTAATAAAGGGAGAGAGGCGATGAAGCCATTTATCAGGCGTCTGTGTCTGGCGGGTGTTCTGGCAGGCATTGCAGCATCCGGACAGGCGCAGGCGGCAGCGACCATCCTGCTCTGGCCCATCGATCCGTGGCTTGACGCCGACGCCAGAGCCACGGAGCTATGGATCCAGAATCAGGGAAACAGCGCGACGACCATGCAGGTGCGCATTGTGCGCTGGAAGCAGGAGGGCGGTTATGAACGCTATAGCGCGCAGCAGGATGTGGTCGCCAGCCCGCCGATTGTCACCATCCAGAAGGGCAATAAGCAGCTGATTCGTTTGATTAAACAGGGCGCGGTGCCTGCGGGCGTCGAGCAAGCCTACCGCATCATCGTGGACGAAATTCCCCAGCCTGACGCGAAGGCCGAACCTTCCATAGGCCTCAAATTACAGATGCGTTACTCCATCCCGCTGTTTGTCTACGGGCAGGGGATCCCGACAATAAAAGAGGGGGCGCACCACGCGCTGGTGGAGACCCAAAACCTGAGCTGGCGGGTGACGCAAGCGGAGGGACAGCCTGCACTTGAAGTCCGGAATCGGGGGGATGTCCATGTCAGACTGAGCCAGGTGTCACTGGAGCAGGGGGGACAGAAACGCACCGTCGCGGAAGGGTTGCTGGGTTACGTCCTTCCGGGCAGCACGCGCAGCTGGCCGATACCCGCTGGCGTACGTCAGCCAGACAGGATGAGCGCGCAGATTAATGCCAGGGACGAACAATGGCAGTCGCCCCCCGTCAACTGAAGCCGGCAATAATGATACTGCTTTGCGTCAGCGCCACGACCTGGGCCGATCCCGGTGACGACAGTTTGCCACCGCCTCCGCAGGCGCAGGCGTTAAACGATGAGGCAGTGTTTCAGCTTGCCCTCGTGCTTAACCACTACGACACCGGCCTGGTGGTGCCCGTGACGCAGCGTCAAGGCGCTTTCTTTATCTCCAGCGCCGATTTGCTGCGCGCGGGGCTTCCCCCGGAGCATGTGCCCGCCGGAGAGGTGGATCTCACCACGCTTAGTCAGGTACGGGTGGAGTACGACAGCGCCGCGCAGCGCCTCCTGCTGACCGTTCCCCGCGACTGGGTCACCGCCCGCGTGACCCCTTTTGGCGCGCAAGCGGCGCAGTCCAAACCGCATTACGGGCGCGGGGCGCTGCTCAATTATGATTTCTATACCAACCATGCGGAACATATTGGCGGTCAGGCGTCGCTCTGGCACGAGTTCCGCTACTTCAATGAGAACGGCTCGTTCTCCTCCACCGGCTATGCCCGAAAAAATTTCACCGGCAACGACGGCCAGCAGGAAGGCTATGTCCGCTATGACACCACGCTGCTGATCACCAATGAAGATGATGCGACCACCTGGAGCGCCGGTGACGTGATCAGCGATGCCCTGAGCTGGAGCTCCAGCGTGCGGATGGGCGGCATTAGCTACGGACGCGATTTCTCCCTGCGCCCGGACCTGGTGACATGGCCGCTGCCGGAGTTCTCGGGAGAGGCGGCGGTGCCTACCTCGGTGGATCTCTTCATCAACGGCTATCGCTCCGGCTCCACCCAGCTCCAGCCGGGCCCCTTCACCCTGACCAATTTGCCTTATATCAACGGGGCGGGGGATGCGGTACTGGTCACCACCGATGCGCTGGGGCGTCAGGTGAGTACCACGCTGCCGTTTTACGTCACCAGCGATTTGCTTAAGCAGGGGCTGAGCGACGGCGCCGTGACGTTTGGCAGCCTGCGGCGGAATTACGGCATCAGAAATTTTGACTATGGTCCTGCGGCAGGCAGCGGTTCGTATCGCTACGGGCTAACCGACTGGCTGACGCTGGAGGGCCACGCCGAAGGAGCAGAAGAACTGGCGCTGGGCGGGGCGGGGACGGTGATAAAACTCGGGCGGTTTGGCGTGGTGAATACCGCTTACTCACAAAGCCGCATGCGCGGAGACGACGGCGGGCAAATTAACTGGGGTTATCAGTACAGCACCAGCGAATTTAGCATCGCCACCCAGCACACCCGTCGCGATCGCGGCTTCGGCAACCTGGCGCTCTACGATCAGCCGACGGTGTATGACGAAAATAACCGGCCTATCGCCAGCTTTAGCCGCAATACGGACCAGTATTCTCTGACCTTCAATCTGGGACAGTACGGCAATATCGGCGCGGCCTGGATTGGCGTGGAGAGTTTTGACAGCCAAAAAACGGAGCTGCTCAATCTCTCCTGGAGCCGCAATCTGTGGGGGGCGAGCAGCATTTACCTGGCCGGCAGCCGGGACCAGCAGCGTGGGGACTGGACGGTTGCGCTGTCGCTGCAGGTTCCGTTGGGGGTACGGGACAGCGTTGCCGTCACCGTTGAAAACACCCCAGATGCAGGCAGCACGCAGCGCATTAACTACAACCACTCTATGCCTTCTGACGGCGGGTTTAGCTGGAACATGGCCTGGGCCAACCAGTCGCGCTCGCGTGATTATCAACAGGGAACCCTGGGCTGGCGCAATAACAACATTGAACTGCAGGGCGGCGGCTATGGTGAAAGAGAGTCCATGACCTGGTGGGGCGAAGCGATGGGCGCCGTTGTGCTGATGGACGGCGAGCTGTTTGCGGCGAACAAAATCAACGATGCGTTTGTGGTGATCAGCACCGACGGGCACCCGGACGTGCCTGTCAGCTACGAGAACCAGCCCGTCGGCAAAACGAATAACAACGGCTACCTGCTGGTCAGCGGGGTATCGGCCTATTATCCGGCGAGCTACCGGATCGACACGCTGAATCTGCCGGCGGATACCCGGCTGAAAGAGACCGAGCGGCGGATCGCCATTCGCCGTCACAGCGGCTATCTGGTGGACTTCCCGATGGAGCAGGAGCGGGTGGCAAGCGTCATTCTGCACGATGCGCAGGGCCAGGCGATCCCGGTGGGAAGCCAGGTTCGACGCGCGTCGCGCAGCAATGCGGTGGTGGGGTATGACGGCATCGCCTGGCTGGAAAACCTCAGCGATGTGAACCCGCTTGAGGTGATTACCCCTGGCGGGAAGCGCTGCACGGCGACCCTGACGGTGGGGGCCAATCCGGAACATAAGCTGCAAACCTACGGTCCGCTGGTTTGTCGGGAGGGACCATGACGCGCCTGCTGCTGTTGATGCTGCTGCTGTTCTCCGGCGGTGGCTGGGCGGCGTGTACCGTTAGTACGGTTAATGCGTCGTTTGGCAGCGTCACGTCGTTCGCGCTCAGCGGAACCGGGGAGGTGGAAACCACCGGCACGCTGGTGGTGGCGTGTGATGCCGTGCTCAACATCCTGACCAGCGACTCGGTGACGCTGAACTACACCTCGGCATCGGTTTCGGGCAACAGCCGCGCCACCATGAAGCGTACGGATAACGCGGCCATCACGGACGTGATCCCCACCCGGCTGTGCGGATTATCCGGGTGCGCGAGCAGCAGCGAGGTGCAGATAAGCAAAGCGTATACCTGGAGCGGGAACACACTGCTGGGGTTGCTCGGGTCAAAGCGGTACAACATACCGCTCTATTTTCGCACCGTCCCCGGACAAAACGTATCTGCCGGTCCCTACCAGGTGCTGCTGACTTTCAGCATCAACTACAACGTCTGCGCCGTCGGTCTTGGAAGCCTGTGTACATCTCCCCAGTCGGGCACTGCAACGACCAGCATTCTGCTTAACATGAACGTCACCAATGACTGCAGCGCCATGACCACGCCGGACGTGAACTTTACCAGCGCGCCGCTGGTGCAAAGTTTCCCCACTGTTTCCCAGGCTATTGCCGTCACCTGCACCAAAGGCAGCACCTACACCATCGGCATTAATAACGGTGCCAATGCTCTCAATAATGTCCGCCGGATGGTAAGCGGCAGTAACACCCTGAGTTATGACATCTATAAAGAAGCCACAACCAACCGCTGGGGCGGCAGCGGCGCCGAGCGCTGGACCAGCGCGACCTCCTCGCAGGTCAGCTCTGACGGTTTACTGCGGACCTACAATTACACCGCCAAAGTCCTGACCAGTCAGGCCACGCCGCCCGCCGGCACCTACACCGATACGCTGATCGTTGACGTCGCGTTTTAACCCCGCGCTTTTCCCTTTCGCAAATGTAAAGTTCCTGTGGCCTGTGCCGATAACACCGTTAATAAATCTATGAGAAGGTGTTGTATGTTGAACCGTATCCGCGTTGTCACAATGCTCATGATGGTGCTGGTCATTTTCGCACTACTTCAGCTTATCTCCGGCGGGCTTTTTTTCTCGTCGTTAAAACAGAATCAGGACAGCTTCGCGGCCTCGAACGATCTCCGCTTGCAGCAGAGTGAGCTCACGTCAACGTGGGATCTGATGTTGCAAACGCGTATCAACCTGAGCCGTTCATCCGCGCGCATGATGATGGATCCGAACAATCAGCAGAGCAGCGCGAAAACCGATCTGCTGAAAAATGCGCGCGGCACCCTGGCTGATGCGGCAAAACACTACGATGCCTTTAAAAAAATCACTCCGCAGCCCGCGATGGCGCAGGTGAGCCAGAACATTGACGAAAAATACAACGCCTACTATGCCGGGCTGACGGAGCTGATCCAGTTCCTGGAGAGCGGCAACATGGACGCCTACTTCGCACAGCCGACGCAGGGGATGCAAAACGCACTCGGCGCGGCGCTGGGGGAATACGCGAAGGCCAGCGGCGATCTGTACCACTCGGCCTTTACGGAAAGCCAGAATGACTACCGTTTTGCGAAATGGCAGATGGCCGTGCTGGCTCTGGCGCTGGTCATTGTGCTGGTGGCGGTCTGGTACGGCATTCGCCATATCCTTCTCAACCCGCTTGGCCGCGTGATTGCGCATATCCGCGAGATTGCCTCTGGCGATCTGACCAAAACGCTGACCGCTACCGGGCGTAATGAGATCACCGAGCTGGCCAACAGCGTTGACCACATGCAGCGCTCGTTAATCGAGACCGTTGCCAACGTGCGTAACGGATCCGAGGCTATCTATACCGGCACCAGCGAAATCGCGATGGGGAATAACGATCTCTCCTCCCGTACCGAGCAGCAGGCCTCTGCGCTGGAGGAGACGGCCGCCAGCATGGAGCAGCTCACCGCAACCGTGAAGCAGAACGCCGATAACGCCCGTCAGGCCTCGCAGCTGGCGGAAAGCGCCTCCGAGACCGCGCAGCGCGGCGGTCGCGTGGTGGATGGCGTGGTGAAAACCATGCATGAAATCGCCGACAGCTCGAAGAAAATCGCTGACATTATCAGCGTCATCGACGGCATTGCCTTCCAGACCAACATCCTCGCGCTCAACGCCGCCGTGGAAGCCGCGCGTGCCGGAGAGCAGGGGCGCGGGTTTGCCGTGGTGGCCGGGGAAGTGCGCAACCTGGCCAGCCGCAGCGCCAATGCGGCAAAAGAGATCAAATCCCTGATTGAAGATTCCGTCTCCCGCGTGGATACCGGCTCCGTGCTGGTGGAAAGCGCCGGGGAAACCATGAATGACATCGTGAATGCCGTTACCCGCGTGACGGACATCATGGGTGAAATCGCCTCTGCGTCTGATGAGCAGAGTCGTGGTATCGACCAGGTTGCCCTGGCGGTATCGGAAATGGACCGCGTGACACAACAAAACGCCGCGCTGGTGCAGGAGTCCGCTGCGGCGGCCGCTGCGCTGGAAGACCAGGCGAGCCGTCTGAAGATGGCCGTCTCGGCGTTTCGTCTCGCTTCACTCGCTGGAAACACGGTCACCCCGCAGGCGACGTATCGCGCGCCAGCCGCTGAACCGGCTGCAAACCGTACCCGCACCGCGACGACCGGACAAGATGAAAACTGGGAAACATTTTGACTGACAATTAAACCGCGGCTGCTTGCCGCTTGATGGGAGCGTGGATGTTAAATCGTATTCGTATCTCGACCACACTGTTTTTGATTCTGATCCTTTGCGGTGTGTTGCAGGTTGGCAGTAACGGGTTGTCTTTTTGGGCGTTTCGCGATGGCTATCAGAATTTGCAGGACGTTGAGGCGAGTAATCAACAGCGCTCCGCACTGGCACAAACGCGTGCCGTGCTGTTACAGGCAAGCACGGCGCTGAACAAGGCGGGAACCTTAACCGCGCTGAGTTATCCGCCGGATGACATTAAGGCGCTGATGGCAACCGCCCGCGCGAGCCTGAAACAGGCCGACGCGCAGTTTAAAGCCTTCACGGCGCAGGCTGCCGACAGCGAGAAAGAGAAAGCGCTGAAGGCCGCCATGAAGAAGAATTTTGAGCAGTGGTATGGCGACCTGGACCACCAGGCGACCTGGCTTGAGAACAACCAGCTTTCGGACTTCATGACCGCTCCGGTCCAGGCGTCTCAGGCGGCGTTTGACGGCAGCTTTGACGCGTGGCAGCAGGACATTAACCAGTCGGTTCTGCGCGCCGGTGAAGCGAGCCGTACCAGCTATCACATGTCGGGCGTAATCTTTGCCGTCGTCGTGATTCTGGCGGGGTTACTGACCGGCGGGGCGCTGCTTTGGGCGCGCAGAATGATCGTGCAGCCGCTGGCCATCATCAGCAGCCACTTCGACAGTATCGCAAAAGGCGATCTGGCGCGTCCGGTTGCCGTGTATGGCAAGAATGAAATTTCGGCGATCTTTGCCAGCCTGAAGGCGATGCAGGGGTCGCTGCGCGAAACGGTGAGCGACGTGCGGCAGGGCAGCTATGCCATGCACACCGGGATCTCAGAGATTGCGGCGGGTAACAACGATCTCTCATCCCGCACTGAGCAGCAGGCGGCCTCGCTGGCGCAGACGGCGGCCAGCATGGAACAGCTGACCGCGACGGTAAGCCAGAATGCCGATAACGCGCGTCAGGCGTCTGACCTGTCAAAACAGGCGGCGATGACGGCGAAGAAAGGCGGCGACCAGGCGTCCCATGTCGCCAGCACCATGCAGGAGATCGCCGCCAGCTCGCAGAAGATTGGTGACATCATCAGCGTGATTGACGGTATCGCGTTCCAGACCAACATTCTGGCGCTGAATGCCGCCGTTGAAGCGGCGCGCGCCGGTGAGCAAGGGCGCGGATTTGCGGTGGTGGCGGGGGAAGTGCGTAACCTGGCGAGCCGCAGCGCCAACGCGGCGAAAGAGATTAAGGTGCTGATCGAAGAGTCGGTCTCGCGCGTTCAGCAGGGGTCTGCCCTGGTGGATACGGCGGCGCATACCATGCACGAAATCGTTACCTCCGTCACGCGGGTGAACGACATCATGGGCGAAATTGCCTCGGCGTCGGACGAACAGCGTCGGGGGATAGAGCAGGTTGCTCAGGCCGTCAGCCAGATGGATCAGGTGACGCAACAGAACGCCTCGTTAGTTGAGGAAGCGGCAGCGGCAACCGATCAGCTGGCCAGCCAGGCGGATCGTCTCACCGGGCTGGTCGCGGTATTTAATGTGAAAGAGCACGTTGAAGCAGTAACAGAAGTCGGACGGTCGCAGGCCGTGCCAGTTGTATCCTGAATGTAATTAAGAAGGCGCTATGACATCACCAATGCCCCCTGGGCAAACGTCATTATTGTTGCAGATGACACAGCGCCTCGCGCTGTCCGACGCGCATTTTCGTCGGATATGTCAGTTAATCTACCAGCGTGCGGGGATCGTGCTTGCGGATCATAAGCGCGACATGGTCTACAACCGACTGGTGCGGCGCTTGCGTACGCTGGGGCTGGATGATTTTGGTCGCTATCTGAGCATGCTTGAAGCGAACCAGAACAGCGCAGAGTGGCAGGCTTTTATTAACTCGTTAACCACCAACCTGACGGCCTTTTTCCGTGAAGCTCACCACTTTCCGGTACTGGCAGATCATGCGCGCCGTCGTTCCGGGGAGTATCGCGTCTGGAGTGCGGCCGCCTCGACGGGTGAAGAGCCGTACTCGCTGGCGATCACCCTTGCCGATACGCTGGGCATGGTGCCGGGACGCTGGAAAGTCTACGCCAGCGATATTGACACCGAGGTGCTGGAGAAGGCGCGTAACGGCGTGTATCGCCAGGACGAGCTGAAAACGCTGTCGCCGCAGCAGCTGCAGCGTTACTTCATGCGCGGGACGGGCCCGCATGAAGGCCTGGTACGCGTACGCCAGGAGCTGGCGAACTGCGTCGAATTCGCGCCCGTTAACCTGCTGGATAAGCAGTACAACGTGCCGGGGCCTTTCGACGCCATTTTTTGCCGTAACGTCATGATTTATTTTGATAAAACGACGCAACAGGACATTCTGCGTCGGTTTGTTCCGTTGCTCAAGCCTGACGGTTTACTGTTTGCCGGGCACTCGGAAAACTTCAGCAACCTCGCGCGTGAGTTTAGCCTGCGTGGGCAAACGGTATATGCGCTGAGTAAGGAAAAAGCATGAGTAAAATCAGGGTATTGTCTGTCGATGATTCAGCGCTGATGCGTCAGATCATGACTGAAATCATCAATAGCCACAGCGACATGGAGATGGTGGCCACAGCGCCAGATCCGCTGGTAGCGCGGGATTTAATTAAAAAATATAACCCCGACGTGCTAACGCTGGATGTCGAAATGCCGCGCATGGATGGCATAGATTTCCTGGAGAAATTGATGCGGCTGCGGCCCATGCCGGTGGTGATGGTCTCCTCCCTGACCGGGAAAGGATCGGAGATCACCCTGCGCGCGCTGGAGCTGGGGGCGGTGGATTTTGTCACCAAACCGCAGCTCGGCATTCGCGAGGGGATGCTGGCCTACAGCGAGATGATCGCGGAGAAAATCCGTACCGCATCGCGCGCGAAGCTCGCGGCCCACAAACCGATGGCCGCGCCGGCAACCCTGAAGGCCGGACCGTTACTCAGCTCGGAAAAACTGCTGGTCATTGGAGCGTCAACCGGAGGAACAGAGGCAATTCGTCATGTACTCCAGCCATTGCCGCTTTCAAGTCCGGGTATTCTGATCACTCAACATATGCCGCCTGGCTTTACCCGTTCCTTCGCCGAACGCCTGAATAAGCTGTGCCAGATCAGCGTGAAAGAGGCGGAAGACGGCGAGCGTGTTCTCCCGGGACATGCGTATATCGCGCCGGGGGACAAGCATATGGAGCTGGCGCGCAGCGGCGCTAACTATCAAATCAAAATTCATGACGGACCGCCGGTTAACCGGCACCGTCCGTCGGTGGATGTGCTGTTTCATTCGGTGGCGAAACATGCGGGGCGCAACGCCGTTGGGGTGATCCTGACGGGGATGGGCAACGACGGGGCCGCCGGAATGCTTGCAATGCACCAGGCTGGCGCCTGGACGATTGCGCAGAATGAAGCAAGTTGTGTGGTGTTCGGCATGCCGCGCGAGGCCATCAATATGGGTGGCGTGAGCGAAGTGGTCGATCTTAGCCAGGTAAGCCAGCAGATGCTGGCGAAAATCAGTGCCGGACAGGCAATACGTATTTGACTCAGGAGTATTATTTTATGGCGGATAAAGAGCTTAAGTTTTTGGTTGTGGATGACTTTTCCACCATGCGTCGCATTGTGCGCAACCTGCTGAAAGAGCTGGGCTTCAACAACGTTGAAGAAGCAGAAGACGGCGTTGATGCGTTGAACAAACTGCAGGCTGGCGGGTTTGGTTTTGTGATCTCCGACTGGAACATGCCAAACATGGACGGTCTGGAGCTGCTGAAAACCATTCGTGCAGACGCGGGTATGGCCTCTATGCCGGTGCTCATGGTCACGGCAGAAGCGAAAAAAGAGAACATCATTGCTGCTGCACAGGCAGGCGCAAGCGGCTACGTGGTGAAGCCATTCACCGCGGCAACCCTGGAAGAGAAGCTCGGCAAGATCTTCGAGAAACTCGGCATGTGAGGTGATGGAAATGTTGCAACCTGCTATGAAACCCGTTGAAGAACACTCGCCGAGCGATATCATCGTCCGCATCGGCAGCCTGACGCGCATGCTGCGTGACAGCCTGCGCGAGCTGGGGCTGGATCAGGCCATTGCCGAAGCGGCGGAAGCCATTCCTGACGCGCGTGACCGTCTGGACTACGTTGTGCAGATGACCGCTCAGGCGGCTGAACGCGCGCTGAACAGCGTTGAAGCGTCACAGCCGCACCAGGATGCGATGGAAAAGGGGGCGAAAGCGCTGAGCAAACGCTGGGATGAGTGGTTTGAGAACCCTATCGAGCTGGCGGATGCCCGCGAACTGGTTACGGATACCCGTCAGTACCTGGGGGATGTGCCGGGCCACACCAGCTTCACCAACGCCCAGCTGCTGGACATCATGATGGCGCAGGATTTCCAGGACCTGACCGGTCAGGTGATCAAACGCATGATGGATGTTATCCAGGAGATAGAGCGCCAGCTGCTGATGGTTCTGCTGGAGAACATCCCGGAACCGGCTGCCCGTCCAAAACGCGAGAACGAAAGTCTGCTCAATGGTCCACAGCTCGACGCCAGCAAGGCGGGCGTGGTGGCAAGCCAGGACCAGGTGGACGACCTGCTGGACAGCCTTGGCTTCTGATTGTCCATTTCGCCTCAGGGGGTTTACGCCGCCTGAGGCGGTTTACGACAAAATCACCGAAAAGAGCCCGAATAAACGGGCTTTTCCCGCCATTGGATTTCCGCTGCGCTGGCATGATACCCGTGACGTAATGGGCTGAGCATGCACTGTGGCAGAAGAGAACGACGACAAAACGGAAGCCCCCACACCCCACCGACTTGAAAAAGCGCGTGAGGAAGGGCAGATACCCCGATCCCGAGAATTGACCTCCCTGCTGATCCTTATCGTAGGGGTGTGCATTATCTGGTGGGGTGGGGAGTCGCTCGCCCGCAAACTGGCGGGGATGCTCTCCACCGGCTTACGTTTTGACCACAGCATGGTCAACGACCCTAATCTTATCCTCAGCCAGATTATTCAGCTGATAAAAGGGGCCATGGTTGCGCTGCTGCCCCTGATTACCGGCGTGGTGCTGGTGGCGCTGGTCTCTCCGGTGATGCTGGGCGGCCTGGTCTTTAGCGGGAAATCGCTGCAACCCAAATTTTCGAAACTGAACCCGCTGCCGGGCATTGCAAAAATGTTCTCTGCGCAAACCGGGGCCGAGCTGCTCAAGGCCATTCTCAAATCGGTGCTGATGGGCAGTTCCGCAGGGTTTTTCCTCTGGTATCACTGGCCAGAAATGATGCGCCTTATCAGCGAGTCGCCCCTTACCGCGATGAGCAATGCGCTGAACCTGGTCGGGCTCTGCGCGCTGCTGGTGGTGCTCAGCATTATCCCGATGGTGGGTTTTGACGTGATCTTCCAGCTCTATTCCCACTTCAAGAAACTGCGGATGTCACGTCAGGACATCCGCGACGAATATAAGCAGATGGAAGGTGACCCGCACGTGAAGGGGCGCATCCGCCAGATGCAGCGTGCCGCCGCCCGTCGTCGCATGATGGAAGATGTGCCGAAGGCGGACGTCATCGTTACCAACCCGACACACTATTCCGTGGCGCTGCGCTACGACGAAAACAAAATGAGCGCGCCGAAAGTGGTGGCGAAAGGGGCAGGGCTGATTGCGCTGCGAATCCGGGAAATTGGCACCGAAAACCGCGTGCCGATCCTGGAAGCCCCGCCGCTGGCGCGAGCCCTCTACCGCCACGCGGATATCGGACAACAAATCCCTGGACAGCTCTACGCCGCGGTAGCGGAAGTGCTGGCCTGGGTATGGCAATTGAAGCGCTGGCGTCTGGCCGGCGGTCAACGGCCCGTCAAACCTGAGAACCTTCCGGTGCCTGCCGCGCTGGATTTTATGAACGAGAAGGACACTGATGGCTAATCTGGTGGCAATGTTGCGCCTGCCCGGCAACCTGAAATCGACTCAATGGCAGATCCTTGCCGGGCCGATCCTCATCCTGTTGATTCTGTCGATGATGGTACTGCCGCTCCCGGCGTTCATCCTCGATCTGCTTTTCACCTTCAATATTGCACTGTCCATTATGGTGCTGCTGGTGGCGATGTTCACCCAGCGCACGCTGGAGTTCGCCGCGTTCCCGACCATTCTGCTGTTTACCACTTTGCTGCGACTGGCGCTAAACGTGGCTTCCACGCGTATCATCCTGATGGAAGGCCACACCGGTGCGGCAGCGGCGGGTAAGGTGGTCGAGGCCTTCGGCCATTTCCTGGTGGGCGGGAACTTCGCTATCGGGATCGTGGTGTTCGTTATCCTCGTTATCATCAACTTTATGGTTATCACCAAAGGTGCGGGGCGTATCGCGGAAGTGGGCGCGCGTTTTGTGCTGGACGGGATGCCGGGCAAGCAGATGGCGATCGACGCCGACCTGAACGCCGGGCTGATTGCCGAAGATGAGGCGAAGAAGCGCCGCGCGGAAGTGACCCAGGAAGCGGACTTCTACGGCTCCATGGACGGTGCGAGTAAGTTTGTGCGCGGTGATGCCATCGCGGGCATTCTGATCATGGTGATTAACGTGGTCGGCGGCCTGCTGGTAGGTGTGCTGCAGCACGGTATGGACATGGGCCACGCGGCGGAAAGCTATACGCTGCTGACCATTGGTGACGGTCTGGTCGCGCAGATCCCGGCGCTGGTGATCTCCACTGCAGCGGGTGTAATTGTGACCCGCGTGAGTACCGATCAGGACGTTGGCGAGCAGATGGTTGGCCAGCTCTTCAGTAACCCGCGCGTGATGCTGCTGGCGGCTGCTGTTCTGGGCCTGCTCGGCCTGGTGCCGGGGATGCCAAACCTCGTGTTCCTGCTGTTCACGGCAGGGTTGCTGGGCCTGGCCTGGTGGATGCGTGGCCGTGAGGCCAAACCGGCTGCGGATCCGGTTCCGGTGAAAATGCCGGAGAACAACCAGGCCGTAGAGGCGACGTGGAACGACGTTCAACTGGAAGATTCCCTGGGAATGGAGGTGGGGTATCGCCTGATCCCAATGGTGGATTTCCAGCAGGATGGCGAGCTGCTTGGCCGTATCCGCAGTATCCGTAAAAAATTCGCCCAGGACATGGGCTTCCTGCCGCCAGTGGTTCACATCCGCGACAATATGGATCTGCCGCCTGCGCGCTACCGCATTCTGATGAAGGGTGTTGAAATTGGCAGCGGCGATGCTTACCCGGGCCGCTGGCTGGCGATTAACCCTGGCACCGCAGCAGGCACGCTGCCGGGCGAACAGACCGTCGATCCTGCTTTTGGCCTGGCGGCCATCTGGATTGAAAGTGCGCTGAAAGAGCAGGCGCAAATTCAGGGGTATACGGTTGTCGAAGCCAGTACCGTGGTGGCGACCCACCTTAATCACCTGATTGGGCAATTCTCGGCAGAGCTGTTTGGCCGTCAGGAAGCGCAGCAGCTTCTCGACCGCGTGACGCAGGAGATGCCGAAGCTGACGGAAGACCTGGTGCCCGGCGTGCTGACGTTAACCACGTTGCACAAGGTGCTGCAAAACCTGCTCGAGGAAAAGGTGCCGATCCGCGATATGCGTACCATTCTGGAAACCCTTGCCGAGCACGCGCCGCTGCAGAGCGATCCGCACGAGCTCACGGCGGTAGTGCGCGTGGCGCTGGGACGGGCAATCACCCAGCAGTGGTTCCCGGGAACCGGCGAAGTCCAGGTTATTGGCCTCGATACGCCCCTTGAGCGTCTGCTGCTGCAGGCGCTGCAGGGCGGCGGCGGCCTCGAGCCTGGCCTGGCGGATCGCCTGCTGGAACAGACCCAGGAGGCGCTGGCGCGTCAGGAGATGCTGGGCGCGCCGCCGGTGCTGCTGGTTAACCACGCGCTGCGTCCGCTGCTGTCGCGCTTCCTGCGCCGAAGCCTGAATCAGCTGGTTGTGCTGTCGAATCTGGAGCTGTCGGATAACCGTCATATCCGCATGACCGCGACGATTGGAGGAAAATAATGGGTAAATGGCTATGGATTGTGCTCTTCCCGCTGGCGGCTCAGGCGGCCGGGGAAGGGAGCTGGCAGGCAAGCAGCATGGGCGTGACCCTCAGCAACCGGGGTGTCGCCATGTCTTCTAATCCGCTGTCGCCTTCTGAAGGGGTTTCCGGTCAGATGGGGCTCGTGGTGTGGAACTACAAGCTGATTGGCCCAACGCCAGCCGGTCTGCGGGTGCGCCTCTGCTCACAGAGCCGCTGCACGGAAATCGACGGCGAAAATGGCACAACGCAGGCGTTCAACGGTGTTCCTGCCATAGAGCCGTTGCGTTTTATCTGGGAAGTGCCGGGCGGAGGACGTTTGATCCCGGCGCTGAAGGTGCAGAGTAATTCTGTCATCGTCAACTACCGCTAGCTGCCTGCCTTTTTCACCAGCCATCAGTCAATTCTGATGGCTGTCTCGCAAAATTGACCTCGCCTTTTGATGCAACAGAAACGCTGTTTTATAAATTAGTGACACGCGTGACGCGACTCTTTGCATTTTTGCCATTCACCCTGCTCGTGATGGCAGAAACAGAAAGGTATCAGGATGTCGTTGCATTTACTGTAGCCGTGTAAAAACTCCCCGATGAGCCTTACTTGCAGGGAGTCTCCCAAATTTGATTAGGGTTGACGGCAATGAAAACACGTAAAATTGGACTGGCAAATTATCTTGCTTACGGGGCAGGCGATTTTCTCGGGGCGGGTACGACCGCCCTGACGGCGGCCTGGCTTTTGTATTTTTATACCACCTTCTGTGGGCTCACACCGATTGAAGCAACTTTCATCTTTGCCGCTGCGAGGGTTCTGGATGCTGTTGTCAGCCCGTTAATGGGCTTTTTGACGGATAACTTCGGTACGACCTGGCCTGGAAAGCGCTTTGGTCGCCGTAAGTTCTTTATCCTGCTGGGTATTCCGTGCGTGTTCAGCTACTCGTTGATGTGGGTGGGGGACATGAATTTCTGGTACTACCTGCTGACCTATCTGGTGTTTGATATTGTCTACACCATGATTCTGGTGCCTTATGAGACGCTGGTGCCGGAAATGACCGACGACTTTAAACAGAAAACCAAGTTCTCCGGGGCGCGTATTTCTATGGCGCAGATGTCAGCGATTCTGGCCTCTTTCCTGCCGGGGGTCCTGCTTACCCACTTCGGTAAAGACAACGCCGTCTCATTCTTTTACGCAAGCCTGGTCTTCTCCGTGCTGTGCGCCCTGATGCTGACCTTTGTCTGGTTCTTTACCTGGGAGCGCCCGCGTGAGGCGTGGTCCGAAGCCGCATTACGTGCCGAAGAAGAGAAGAAGAAACTCACGCTGGGCCAGAGCATGAACCGTCTGTTTGTGGAGTTAAGCTCTACGCTGCGTATCAAGATTTTCCGCCAGCATCTCGGCATGTACCTCGGCGGCTACATCGCACAGGATGTGTTTAACGCGGTATTCACCTACTATGTGGTGTTTGTGCTGATGCAGGAAGCATCAGTGGCATCTAACCTGTTGGGCACAATGGCAATCTTCCAGTTTCTCGCCGTGTTCGGGATGATACCGCTGTGCATTCGCTTCGGACCTGCGCCCTCCTACCGCATGGTGGTGGTGCTCTTTGGCCTGGCCTCTATTTCCTACGCCGTACTTTATTATGCGGGACTGAGCGATATCTATTCCCTGCTGCTGCTGGTGTCTGCCATTGCCGGTCTCGGCCGCGGCGGTATTAACTACGTGCCATGGAATACCTACACCTACATTGCAGACGTGGATGAAGTGATCACTGGCCAGCGCAGGGAAGGGATCTTCGCGGGCATCATGACCCTGACCCGTAAGGCGTCTCAGGCCGGTGCGGTGATGCTGGTGGGCATCGTGATGCAAATGTCCGGCTTTGTCAGCGGTCAGAAAGTGCAGCCTGCGGAAGTGAGCCATACCATTTTGATGATCCTGAGCGTGGGCACCATCCTGGTGCTGTTCTGCGGCTTCCTCGTTTCCCTGCGCTTCAGGCTTAATTTGCAGACCCACAGCACGCTGCGCGAGGAGACCGCGAAAATGCGTGAGTGTGGACATCCGATGCCTGAGTCAGCGACGCCACACGCCCGCGCCACCGTCGAGATGCTGGCCGGTATGCCTTATGAATCACTGTGGGGCAATAACAACATCGGTTATCTGAATCGCAATAAGCCTGCTGCACCTTCGCTCAAAGATTGCGCGGTACTGAATTCGACATACAACAGAGGTTAAGATGATGAAAGTTTGGCCTGTCAAACATAGCCCGTTATTGCGTCAGCCAGAGCGCTTTATCGCCCGGGACGAGCTGAAATCGCTGATTCAAAAAGTGACGCACAACCTGGTCAATATCCACGACAAAACGGGCGAATTTTTGCTGCGGCTGGACGACGGGCGCGTGATCGACACCAAAGGCTGGGCCGGATGGGAGTGGACGCACGGCGTCGGTTTGTATGGCATCTGGCAGTACTATTGCCAGACCGGCGACGAAGGAATGCGTAACATTATCGACAGCTGGTTTGCCGACCGCTTTGCGGAAGGCGCCACCACCAAAAACGTCAATACCATGTCGCCGTTCCTGACGCTGGCCTGTCGCTACGAAGAGACCAAAAACCCGGCCTGGCTGCCTTGGCTGGAAAGCTGGGCGGAATGGGCGATGAATGAGATGCCGCGCACCGAACACGGCGGTATGCAGCACATCACACTGGCGGAAGAGAATCATCAGCAGATGTGGGACGACACGCTGATGATGACGGTGCTACCACTGGCGAAAATCGGCAAGCTGCTGAACAAACCGGAGTATGTTGAAGAGGCGGTGTATCAGTTCCTGCTGCACACGTGCAGAACCTGATGGACCGGGAGACCGGGCTGTGGTTCCACGGCTGGAGCTACGACGGTAACCATAACTTTGCCCGTGCCCGCTGGGCGCGCGGCAACAGCTGGCTCACCATCGTGATCCCCGACTTCCTCGAACTGGTTGATCTGCCTGAAAACAACGCCGTGCGCCGTTATCTGGTGCAGGTGCTGAATGCGCAGGTTGCCGCGCTGGCAAAATGTCAGGACGAAAGCGGCCTGTGGCATACGCTGCTGGACGATCCGAACTCGTACCTGGAGGCATCCGCTACGGCCGGGTTTGCCTACGGGATCCTGAAAGCGGTGCGCAAGCGCTATGTTGAGCCTGAATATGCTGACGTTGCTGAAAAAGCGATTCGCGGCATCGTGAAAAATATCTCGCCGGAAGGGGAGTCACTGCAAACCTCGTTCGGCACGGGAATGGGTAGCGATCTTGAGTTTTATCGCCAGATCCCGCTGACCTCAATGCCGTACGGACAGGCGATGGCGATTCTCTGTCTGACAGAGTATTTGCGAAAATACTTCTGATAATAAAAAACCCGGCGCTTGCCGGGTTTTTTGTATTACATACGTTCTACGGTTTCGATACCCAGGGTATCCAGACCCAGCTTCAGGGTCTTCGCCGTCAGCTGTGCCAGCTTCAGGCGGCTGTTGCGCACCGATTCGTTTTCTGCCGACAGGATAGGGCAGTGCTCGTAGAAGCCGGAGAACAGACCCGCCAGATCGTACAGGTATGCACACATTACGTGCGGCGTACCGTCACGCGCGACAACCGTCAGCGTCTCTTCGAACTGCAGCAGACGCGCCGCCAGCTGCGCTTCGCGATCTTCCGTAATGGTCACTGCCGCATTCGCCAGCACGCTTTCATCAATGTTTGCTTTACGGAACACGGAGAGCACGCGGGTATAGGCGTACTGCATGTACGGCGCGGTGTTGCCTTCGAACGCCAGCATGTTGTCCCAGTCGAAGATATAGTCGGTGGTACGGTTCTTGGAAAGATCCGCGTATTTAACCGCGCCGATGCCCACGGCGTTGGCCAGTTTTTCCAGTTCGTCTGCTGGCATATCCGGGTTCTTCTCGGCCACCAGGCGACGCGCGCGTTCCAGTGCTTCGTCCAGCAGATCGGACAGCTTCACGGTACCGCCCGCACGGGTTTTGAACGGCTTGCCGTCTTTACCCAGCATCATGCCGAACATGTGGTGTTCCAGCGGCACGCAGTCCGGCACGTAACCGGCTTTACGCACGATAGTCCACGCCTGCATCAGGTGCTGGTGCTGACGGGAGTCGATGTAGTACAGCACGCGGTCGGCGTGCAGGGTTTCGTAACGGTATTTCGCGCAGGCGATATCGGTAGTGGTGTAGAGGTAGCCGCCATCCTTTTTCTGGATAATCACGCCCATCGGTTCGCCTTCCTTGTTTTTGTACTCATCAAGGAACACCACCGTTGCGCCTTCGCTCTCCACCGCCAGGTGTTTAGCTTTCAGGTCCGCCACAATGCCGGGCAGCATCGGGTTGTAGAGGCTTTCACCCATCACGTCGTCGCGGGTCAGGGTCACGTTCAGACGGTTGTAGGTAAGCTGATTCTGGGACATGGTGATATCAACCAGCTTGCGCCACATCTCAAGGAAGTATTGATCGCCGCCCTGCAGCTTCACCACGTAGCTGCGCGCGCGCTCGGCAAAGGCTTCGTCTTCGTCGTAGTGTTTTTTGGCTTCGCGGTAGAACCCTTCCAGGTCCGCGAGCGCCATCTCGCCCGCGTTTTCCTGCTGCTGTTTTTCAAGGTAAGCAATCAGCATGCCGAACTGGGTACCCCAGTCGCCTACGTGGTTCGCGCGGATCACCTTGTGACCGAGGAACTCAAGGGTGCGCACCGCGGCGTCACCGATGATGGTGGAGCGCAGGTGACCAACGTGCATCTCTTTCGCCACGTTCGGGGCAGAGTAGTCGATCACCACGGTCTGCGCTTCCGGCTGGGACACGCCCAGGCGGTCTGACTTCAGCGCCGCGTCAACGTGGCTTGCCAGGAACGCAGGCTCGAGGAAGATGTTGATGAAGCCCGGACCGGCGATTTCAGTTTTGCTGGCAATGCCGGTGAGATCCAGATGCGTCAGTACCTGCTCAGCGAGCTGTCGCGGCGGCATGCCCAGTTTTTTAGCCACTGCCATCACGCCATTAGCCTGATAGTCGCCAAACTGTACTTTTGCTGACTGACGAACCTGCGGTTCGCAATCCGCAGGCGCGCCTGCGGCAATCAGTGCCTGACTGACTTTTTCGGAGAGAAGAGCCTGAATATTCACCTGGATACCTTACGTTTTTGATGCGGGCTCACAGCCACCCGCGCCAGTTATAGAATTTAGGGCGGGAGTATACTGCAAATGCCCTCTTGCGTCAGCATCGCGGGGCCTGAAGATTGCTCAGAATCCAGGCTAAGAAAGCGTGCATAATCATGCAGTCATAAAAAGCTGGATTATGCGGTTGGTCAAAACAGGGCAACAGAGTAAATTAGCGGCTTTGCGACATGAAAAGAGACTGACTTATGGCGAACTGGCAATCCATTGACGAACTGCATGATATTTCCGCAGATTTACCGCGCTTCACCCAGGCGTTCACAGAACTTGCCACCCGTCTTGGTCTGGATATCGCGCCGCTTGAGGCCGATCACATCTCTTTGCGCTGTCACCAGAATGCCACCGCCGAGCGCTGGCGTCGCGGGTTTGAGCAGTGCGGCGAGCTGCTCTCTGAGAACATCATCAATGGACGCCCCATTTGCCTGTTCAAACTGCATGAACCGGTAAGCGTGGCGCACTGGCAGTTCACCGTGGTTGAACTGCCGTGGCCGGGTGAGAAACGCTATCCGCACGAAGGCTGGGAGCATATCGAAATCGTCCTGCCGGGTGAGCCGGAGACGTTGAACGCGCGCGCCCTGACCCTGCTGTCAGACGACGGGTTAAGCCAGCCGGGAATTTTTGTGAAGACGAGTTCCCCCAAAGGCAAGCGCGAGCGTCTGCCTAACCCGACGCTGGCCGTCACTGATGGACAGGTTACGGTGAAATTTCATCCGTGGACCATTGAACAGATTGTTGCCAGCGAAGCCTGAGAGTTGTGACTCGTCGCTGAGACCCGAACCGAGAGGCGTGCCATGATGGCGCGTTAAGCTGATTTTAAGGAGAAGCAGATGGCGCTGCTGGAGATTTGTTGTTACAGCGTGGAATGTGCCGTAACGGCGCAACAGAAGGGAGCCGACCGCATTGAGCTGTGCGCCGCCCCGAAAGAAGGGGGGTTAACGCCCTCATACGGCGTGTTGAAGTTGGCCCGCCAGGCGGTCACCATTCCGGTACATCCAATCATTCGTCCTCGCGGCGGCGATTTTTGTTACACGGCGGGCGAGTTCAGTGCCATGCTTGAAGATATTGCCCTTGTTCGCGACCTGGGGTTCCCCGGGCTGGTGACCGGTCTGCTTGATGAGGACGGACATGTCGATATGCCGCGCATGCGGCAGGTCATGGACGCCGCAAAAGGGATGGCCGTCACGTTTCACCGCGCCTTTGATATGTGCAAAGATCCTCGGCAAGCGTTTGATACCCTTGCCGAACTTGGTGTGGCGCGCGTGTTGACGTCGGGACAGCAGTCGTCGGCTGAAAAAGGTCTGCAATTAATTACGGAACTAAAAGCACATTCCGGTGTTCCAATAATAATGGCGGGTGCGGGAGTCCGTGCCAGCAATCTGGAACGGTTTTTAAACGCCGGGGTGGAAGAGCTTCACAGCTCTGCGGGTAAATGGATACCTTCACCCATGCGTTATCGCAATACAGGGCTGTCAATGTCGACGGATGCCGAAGCGGATGAGTATTCACGCTACGGCGTAGAGGGAGAGTCGGTTGCGGAAATGAAGTCGCTGATTGAGCGTCATCACGTGTAGCAACGTACCGATTTTTACCGCGCATCATGTCGCCCAATATGATGCTTGCTTGTACCAGGCCCCTGCCAATTACACAGGGGCCTTTTTTTCTCCTTCATATTTCAAGCCGCAGCCGCGTTGGCCGCCTCGCTCACCCCGGTCACTTACTGATGTAAGCTCCCGGGGATTCGCTGCGTTGCCGCCTTGCTGCAACTTGAACTATTTTGGAGAAAACGTGCAACACGTAGGCCGGGTAAGGCGTAGCCGCCACCCGGCTAAAAGGCTACGGCTTGGTCGCAATCAACACCGCACGCATCGGTGCAGGATAGCCTTCAACGGTTTTACTGTGGTCGGTCGGGTCGAGGAACTGCTCCAGCGATTCGGTGATCATCCAGTCGGTGCGGCGCTGCTCTTCGACAGACGTCACGCAGACATCGGCAATGCGCACATCCACAAAGCCGCATTTCTCCAGCCAGTTTTTCAGCGCCAGTGCGGACGGGATGAAGTAAACGTTGCGCATCTGCGCGTAACGATCGCCCGGCACCAGAACCGCATGCTCATCGCCTTCAATCACCAGCGTTTCCAGCACCAGTTCGCCGCCGCTGACCAGCTGATCTTTCAGCTGCCACAGGTGTTCAAGCGGGGAACGACGGTGATACAGCACGCCCATGGAAAATACGGTATCAAAAGCTTTCAGGGCAGGGAGCTGCTCAATGCCCAGCGGCAGCAGGTGCGCGCGCTGGTCGTTGCCGAGCAGTTTACGCACCGCCTCAAACTGGCACAGGAACAGCTGCATCGGGTCGATGCCGACCGCCAGATGGGCTCCCGCGCCAATCATGCGCCACATGTGGTAACCGCTGCCGCAGCCTACGTCCAGAATGGTACGCCCGGTCAGGTCGGAAAGGTGCGGCAGTACGCGATCCCACTTCCAGTCTGAGCGCCATTCGGTATTGATGTTCACGCCATACAGCGAGAACGGCCCTTTGCGCCACGGCATCAGGTTACGCATCAGCGTTTCGATGCGGTTGATCTGCCCGGCAGGGAGCGGCTCTGCGCTTTCCGCCGTCACGCTGTGCAGTAAATCCAGACGATGCGGCGTCAGCTCCGGCAGATACTCCACGGCATTGGACCACTGTTTTAACAGCCCATGCTGCTGATCGCGCTGCCAGGCGGCAATCTGCGCTGGCAGGGTTTCCAGCCAGTGAGAAAGATGGTTTTTGGCAATCAGCTGATAGAAATTACTGAATTCGATCATGCGGATTCTCCCGCTTTCAGCGCCACCAGAGAGCCAAAGTTAAAGCACTGGAACCACAGCTCGCTGTGCTCAAATCCGGCTTTGCGCAGGCGCGCTTTGTGGGTTTCTACGGAATCCGTCAGCATCACGTTTTCGAGCATGCTGCGCTTCTGGCTGATCTCCAGCTCGCTGTAGCCGTTCGCCCGTTTGAAATCGTGGTGCATGTTGAACAGCAGTTCGCCTACTTTGGCATCCTCAAAGCTGAATTTCTCAGAAAGCACCAGCGCGCCGCCGGGATTCAGCCCCTGGTAAATTTTGTCCAGCAGCAGCTGGCGATCTTCAGGCACCAGGAACTGCAGGGTGAAATTCAGCACCACCATCGAGGCGTTTTTGATCTCGATCTCGCGGATATCACCTTCCACCACGTCCACCGGAACGGGCGCTTTATACGCGTCAATATGGCGACGGCAGCGTTCAACCATGGCCGGGGAGTTATCGACGGCAACGATCCGGCAGCCTTCGTGGTGAATGTTACGACGAACCGACAGCGTTGCCGCGCCGAGCGAGCAGCCCAGGTCATAGACCTGCGTGCCGGGTTGAACGAAGCGCTCAGCCAGCATGCCGATCATGGAGATAATATTGGAATAACCGGGAACAGAGCGCTGGATCATATCCGGGAAGACTTCGGCTACCCGTTCATCGAAGGTCCAGTCGCCCAGGCTGGCGATAGGCGCGGAAAAAAGCGTGTCGCGATCTGACATAACGTAAAAATCCGGGAAAAATAAAGTGGCGTATTGTGCGCTAATGGAGGGAGAAAACCAACTCCCACGGCATATACCACAGGTTAGCCAGCACCATCAGCAAAAGCGCACACCAGGTCGCGCTCATGCCGGAACGACGCCAGCGGAATAAGCGATGGTGAAAGCCGTAATAGTGCATTAACCTGCCAGCAATCAGCAGTAGCCCGCAAATATGCACCATCCAGGTTTCCGCGCCATTCATCTCCATAAACAGCAGCAGGATGAGGGCCACGGGAATGTACTCAACCGCATTACCGTGAATGCGGATAGCGCTTTGCAGTTCGGAGAAACCGCCGTCGCCGTAAGAGACGCGGTACTGCATCCTGAGGCGCACAACATCAAATGAAAATTTAATCAGCAGTAATGCACCTAACACCGCATACAGCGCGCTGACCATACTAACTCCCTGTTTTTGGCAGATGGCACTTCACTATGATAGGGGGTGATATCAGAAAAGAGAAGATTGTTGTGGGATGGAAGGGGCGCTCCCCACGGACGGAACCGCGGCCTGCAAGGCTTGCCAGAGAGCATCGACCAGTTCGGGCGCCTGCGCAATATCCGGCGTATGCAAAAAGAGGTACGGCGTGGTGGCGTGTTCCCACTTCGCTAATGTTTGCAGCCAGACGGCGAACATCGCCTGATTTTGCTGCATGTTATCGCTGCCGATGAATCTGACCATCGGGTTTTGTGCGGTCACAATGGCGTGGACAGGCACTTTCGGTTTTTTACGCTGCGCATCAACGATGGCTTCGTTATGGGGTACCGCGCTGTGTACCGGACGGCTGTCGAGGATCACACGGTTAACGCAACGATCGATCAGGCCGCGGTTGAGCGCTTTTTCGGCTTCGCCCTTCGCGAAGAAGTCCTGGTGTCGGACTTCCACGCCGTAGGTGAAATCGCGGGGCAGGGCATCGAGGAACTGCCACAGTGCGGGCAGATCGCGCGGACCAAACGTGGCGGGAAGCTGGAGCCAGTACTGACCAATGCGGTTCGCCAGCGGCGACATGCGCGTAAAAAACTCTTCGGTTAAGTCACCGCAGTTGCGCAGCGCGGCCTGGTGGGAAATGGTCGCCGGGAATTTAAAGCAGAAACGGAAATCGTCCGTTGTTTGCTCCCGCCAGCGCTCGACAATCTCGGCTTTGGGCAGCGCATACAGCGTGGTGTTACCCTCGACGCAATTGAAGTGTCGGGCATACTCTTCAAGGCTGGTAATGCCCAGGCGCACCCATTTTGGGTGCGACCACTGGGGCAGGCCCACGTACATCATAGCGCGCTTAAAATCTCATCCGTGCTGCGCACGCGTCCGATGCGCGGGAAGATGTGGGTCATGCTGCCCTGGTGCTGATCCGCAGAGGCTGCGCTGCACGCATCTTCCGCAATCACCAGGTTAAAGCCCAGCTCCCAGGCGTTACGGGCGGTGGATTCCACGCCGATGTTGGTGGAAATGCCGCACAGAATAAGGGTGTCGATACCGCGGCGGCGAAGCTGCAGTTCAAGGTCGGTCCCGTAGAACGCGCCCCACTGGCGTTTGGTCACTTCGATGTCGCCGTCACGCTTGCCGAGCGATACCGGGTACGTCCACCAGTTTTCCGGCAGAGCATGCGCGGGAGCCTGGGCGTCAACCGGCTGTTTTAACGCTTCGGCGAAATCAGCGGACCAGCCGACGCGCACCATGACCACAGTGGCACCGCTGGCGCGGCACTTCTCGGCCAGGCGAGCGGCGCGGCTGACAACATCATCCGCAGCGTGTGGGCCACCGGCGAAGGGCAGGATCCCTTCCTGTAAATCAATCACCACAAGCGCGGTTTTGCGGGCATCAAGTGTTAACATCGTCACTCCAGGTAAATTAATCACTTCCGTAACACCTTACGACGTGATGGCCTGTTATCGGTCGGATAATTTTGTTAATTTTTGTGAGAATGCGCAATAAGAGTGCAGCAAACGACCGTCTGGCGGTGGTTCGCTCTTATCGTCCGGCGGAATTTCCAGTATAATAGCCGCCTTTTTTCATCCAGTTGTGACATACAGAAAGCTGCGACATAGTAGCCTGCATACCAGGCGACATTTAGCCTGCGGCTAATTAAGGGATATCTCATGCGTACAGAATATTGCGGGCAGCTGCGTCAGTCCCACGTCGGACAGCAGGTCACCCTGTGTGGTTGGGTCAACCGTCGTCGTGATCTTGGTAGCCTTATCTTCATCGATATGCGCGACCGTGAAGGTATCGTTCAGGTGTTCTTCGACCCGGATCGCGCAGAAGCGCTGAAGCTGGCCTCTGAGCTGCGTAATGAGTTCTGCATTCAGGTCACCGGCACCGTGCGCGCGCGTGACGAGAAAAACGTTAACGCCGACATGGCGACGGGGGCTATCGAAGTGCTGGCCTCCGATCTGGTGATCATCAACCGTGCTGAAGCGCTGCCGCTGGACTCCAACCACGTCAACACTGAAGAAGCGCGTCTGAAATACCGCTACCTGGATCTGCGTCGTCCGGAAATGGCCCAGCGCCTGAAAACCCGTGCGAAAATCACCAGCCTGGTGCGTCGCTTTATGGATGACCACGGTTTCCTCGATATCGAAACCCCGATGCTGACCAAAGCCACGCCGGAAGGCGCACGCGACTACCTGGTCCCGTCCCGCGTTCATAAAGGCAAGTTCTACGCGCTGCCGCAGTCTCCACAGCTGTTCAAACAGCTGCTGATGATGTCCGGCTTCGATCGCTACTATCAGATCGTAAAATGCTTCCGCGACGAAGACCTGCGCGCTGACCGCCAGCCTGAATTTACCCAGATCGACGTGGAAACCTCCTTCATGACCGCCGAACAGGTGCGTGAAGTGATGGAAGCGCTGGTGCGCGGCCTGTGGAACGACATTAAAGGCGTTGAGCTGGGCGATTTCCCAATCATGACCTTCGCCGAAGCCGAGCGCCGTTACGGCTCCGACAAACCGGACCTGCGTAACCCGATGGAGCTGGTGGACGTAGCAGACCTGGTGAAAGGCGTTGAGTTTGCGGTATTCGCCGGCCCGGCTAACGATCCGAAAGGTCGCGTCGCGGCGCTGCGTGTTCCGGGCGGTGCTGCCCTGAGCCGTAAGCAAATTGACGATTACGGCAACTTTATTAAGATCTACGGCGCGAAAGGTCTGGCCTATATTAAAGTGACCGAGCGTGCGAAAGGGCTGGAAGGGATCACCAGTCCGGTGGCGAAATTCCTGAACGCCGAGATCGTGGAAGCGATCCTTGAGCGCACCGGCGCGCAGGACGGCGACATGATTTTCTTCGGTGCAGACAACAAGAAAGTCGTTGCGGATGCAATGGGCGCGCTGCGTCTGAAGCTCGGCAAAGACCTGAACCTGACCGACGAGAGCAAATGGGCGCCGCTGTGGGTTATCGACTTCCCAATGTTTGAAGACGACGGTGAAGGCGGCCTGACCGCGATGCACCACCCGTTCACCTCGCCAAAAGACATGACGGCGGCAGAGCTGAAAGCCGCGCCGGAAGATGCTGTGGCAAACGCCTACGATATGGTCATCAACGGCTACGAAGTGGGCGGCGGTTCCGTGCGTATTCACAGCGGCGAAATGCAGCAGACCGTGTTTGGCATTCTCGGCATTAACGAGCAGGAGCAGCGCGAGAAGTTCGGCTTCCTGCTGGACGCCCTGAAATACGGTACGCCTCCGCATGCGGGTCTGGCCTTCGGCCTTGACCGTCTGACCATGCTGCTGACCGGTACCGATAATATTCGTGATGTGATTGCCTTCCCGAAAACCACTGCCGCAGCGTGTCTGATGACCGAAGCGCCAAGCTTTGCCAACCCGGCCTCTCTGGCCGAGCTGGGCATTGAAGTAGTGAAAAAGGAAGAGAAAAACTGATATGGCATACAAGCTTCCCGTTTCGGTTCTGGTGGTCATTTATGCAGAAGACACGAAGCGGGTGCTGATGTTGCAGCGGCGCGATGACCCTGATTTCTGGCAGTCGGTTACCGGCAGCCTGGAAGAGGGGGAGACTGCGCCGCAGGCCGCCGCGCGTGAAGTAAAGGAAGAGGTCACCATTGACGTTGCCCGCGAGCAACTGACCCTGAAGGACTGTCAGCGCACGGTGGAGTTCGAAATTTTTAGCCATTTACGTCATCGCTATGCGCCGGGTATTGAGCGCAATACGGAATACTGGTTCTGTCTCGCGCTCCCCCACGAACGGGAGATCGTGTTCACTGAACACCTGACCTACCGCTGGGTGAACGCGGCGGATGCCGCCGCGCTGACCAAGTCGTGGAGCAACCGGCAGGCGATTGAAGAATTTGTAATTAACGCGGCCTGAAAAGGCGCGATTTTTGGAGAACTTTTTATGGCAGGTCATAGTAAGTGGGCCAACACCAAACACCGCAAAGCGGCACAGGATGCCAAGCGCGGTAAAATCTTTACCAAAATCATTCGCGAGCTGGTGACAGCGGCGCGTCTGGGCGGCGGCGATCCGGCTTCTAACCCGCGTCTGCGCGCGGCGGTGGATAAAGCCCTGTCTAACAACATGACGCGTGACACCCTGAACCGTGCGATCGCACGTGGCGTGGGCGGTGACGAAGACGCTAACATGGAAACCATCATTTATGAAGGTTACGGCCCTGGCGGTACTGCGGTGATGGTTGAGTGTCTGTCTGACAACCGTAACCGTACCGTTGCAGAAGTGCGCCACGCGTTCACCAAAACCGGTGGCAACCTGGGTACTGACGGTTCCGTAGCCTACCTGTTCAACAAAAAAGGCGTCATCTCCTTCGAGAAAGGCGACGAAGATGCGATCATGGAAGCGGCGCTGGAAGCCGGTGCGGAAGACGTAGTGACCTTCGACGACGGCGCTATCGACGTTTATACCGCCTGGGAAGAGATGGGTGCCGTGCGCGATGCGCTGGAAGCGGCGGGCCTGAAAGCGGATAACGCTGAAGTCTCCATGATCCCGTCCACCAAAGCGGACATGGATGCAGAAACGGCACCAAAACTGCTGCGTCTGATCGACATGCTCGAAGACTGCGACGACGTGCAGGAAGTGTATCACAACGGTGAAATCTCTGATGAGGTTGCAGCGACTCTCTGATGAGAGCCTGTAAACCGTTTACGGGAGACGCGTGATGTCGATTATCCTCGGGATTGACCCCGGCTCACGCGTCACCGGCTATGGCGTTATCCGTCAGGTTGGGCGCCAGCTAACCTACCTCGGCAGTGGATGCATTCGCACCAAAGTTGACGATCTGCCGTCGCGCCTGAAGCTGATTTATGCGGGCGTGTCGGAGATTATCACTCAGTTCCAGCCGGACTATTTCGCTATCGAGCAGGTCTTTATGGCGAAGAACGCGGACTCGGCGCTGAAGCTCGGTCAGGCGCGCGGCGTGGCGATTGTTGCCGCTGTGAACCAGGATCTGCCGGTATTCGAATACGCGGCACGTCAGGTTAAACAGACGGTGGTGGGCATTGGTAGCGCGGAGAAAAGCCAGGTGCAGCACATGGTGCGCACCCTGCTGAAGCTTCCCGCGAACCCGCAGGCCGACGCCGCCGATGCGCTGGCGATTGCGATTACCCACTGCCACGTCAGCCAGAACGCGATGCAAATGAGCGAGTCGCGGCTCAATCTGGCGCGAGGCAGGTTACGATAATCAGAAATCAGGCTGGATGTTTATCCAGCCTTTTTTTATTATGTCGGCAGTTAATTTCTTCCAGAACGCAGGAGCGTCACGTGATAGGCAGACTCAGAGGCATCATCATTGAAAAACAACCCCCGTTAGTGCTGCTGGAAGTGGGTGGCGTGGGCTATGAAGTCCATATGCCGATGACCTGCTTCTACGAGCTGCCGGACGCGGGAAAAGAGGCGATTGTCTTTACTCAGTTTGTGGTGCGTGAAGATGCTCAGCTGCTGTACGGTTTTAACAACAAGCAGGAACGCACCCTTTTCCGCGAGCTGATTAAAACCAACGGTGTGGGGCCGAAGCTGGCGCTGGCGATTCTGTCCGGCATGTCCGCTCCGCAGTTTGTGAATGCCGTTGAGCGCGAAGATCCCGCTGCGCTGGTTAAGCTTCCGGGCATCGGTAAAAAAACCGCAGAACGTTTGATCGTCGAAATGAAAGACCGCTTTAAAGGTCTGCATGGCGATCTGTTCACCCCGGCTGCTGATTTGGTACTGACCTCGCCAGGCGCCCCTGCGACCGATGATGATGCCGAGCAGGAAGCGGTTGCCGCGCTGGTGGCGCTGGGCTATAAACCTCAGGAGGCCAGCCGAATGGTGAGTAAAATTGCCAAACCGGACGCCAGCAGTGAAACCCTGATTCGTGAAGCGCTGCGCGCTGCATTGTGAGGTAAAGGATGATTGAAGCAGATCGCCTGGTATCGGCAGGCACCCTTCAGGCAGAGGACGTGGTGGATCGTGCGATCCGCCCGAAGCTGCTTGATGAGTATATCGGCCAGCCGCAGGTTCGTTCCCAGATGGAGATTTTCATCCAGGCGGCAAAGCTGCGCGGCGATGCGCTCGATCACCTGCTGATTTTTGGCCCGCCGGGGTTAGGTAAAACCACGCTGGCTAATATCGTCGCCAATGAAATGGGCGTCAACCTGCGTACCACTTCGGGCCCGGTGCTGGAGAAGGCGGGCGACCTTGCTGCGATGCTGACCAACCTCGAACCGCATGACGTGCTGTTTATCGACGAAATCCACCGCCTGTCGCCCATAGTGGAAGAGGTGCTCTATCCGGCGATGGAAGATTACCAGCTGGATATCATGATCGGCGAAGGCCCGGCCGCGCGCTCCATCAAAATCGATCTGCCGCCGTTTACCCTGATTGGCGCCACGACGCGTGCCGGATCGTTAACCTCTCCACTGCGCGATCGCTTCGGTATCGTTCAGCGTCTGGAGTTTTATCAGGTGCCTGACCTCCAGCATATCGTGGGCCGCAGCGCACGCTACATGGGGCTGGACATGAGCGAAGAGGGTGCATTTGAAGTGGCGAAGCGTTCGCGCGGAACGCCGCGTATTGCCAACCGCCTGCTGCGTCGCGTGCGTGACTTCGCTGAAGTGAAGCACGATGGCACTATTTCGGCAGAGATTGCCGCGCAGGCGCTGGATATGCTGAATGTCGATGCCGAGGGCTTTGACTATATGGACCGCAAGCTGCTGCTGGCGGTGCTGGATAAGTTCTTTGGTGGCCCGGTCGGGCTGGATAACCTGGCGGCGGCGATCGGCGAGGAACGCGAAACCATTGAGGACGTGCTGGAGCCGTATCTGATCCAGCAGGGCTTCCTGCAGCGCACGCCGCGTGGTCGAATGGCGACGGTGCGGGCGTGGAATCATTTCGGAATAACACCGCCAGCAATGCCGTAAATAATGCCGGGTGGCGGCTACGCCTTACCCGGCCTACGGAACGTTTTTGTAGCCCCGGTAAACGAAGCGCCACCGGGGACATACCCGCTACTGTGCGGTCTTCTTCATCATACTAAAAATAAACAGCACCGCCGCACTTAGCACCACCGACGGCCCCGCTGGCGTGTCATAAAACGCCGAGAAGGTTAACCCGCCCGTTACGGCAATCATCCCGATAATTACGGCAATACCCGCCATCTGCTCCGGCGTACGGGCAAAGCGACGTGCCGTGGCCGCAGGGATAATCAGCAGAGATGTAATAATCAGCGCGCCGACAAACTTCATTGCGACACCAATCGTTAACGCCGTCACCAGCATCAGCAGCAGCTTGACGCGCTGCAGCTTCACGCCGTCGACAAAGGCCAGATCCGGGCTGACGGTCATCGCCAGTAAATTCCGCCATTGCCACAGTAAAATGCCCAGCACCACCACCACGCCAGTAGCGATAGCGATGAGATCTTCAGGCGTGACGGCCAGCAGATCGCCGAACAGGTAGGCCATCAGATCCACGCGGATATTTGACATCAGGCTGACCACCACCAGACCCAGCGACAGGGCGCTGTGCGCCATGATGCCAAGCAGCGTATCAATCGCGAGGTGAGGGCGCTTCTCCAGCCAGACCAGACCGGCCGCCAGCAGCAGCGTGACCACAATCACCGCATAAAAGGGATTTACGTCCAGCAGCAGACCAAAAGCCACGCCCAGCAGCGACGCATGCGCCAGGGTATCACCGAAGTAAGACATTCTGCGCCACACCACAAACGAGCCGAGCGGGCCCGCGGCGCAGGCAAGCATAATCCCGGCCAGCCAGCCGGGCAGTAAAAGTTCAATCATGAGTGTCCATTTCCCCGACGCAGAACGATTCGTCCCTGCAAATCATGGCGGTGATTATGATGATGACGGTAGATGCCCAACTGTTCAGCGCCACGAGGGCCAAACATGGAGATAAATTCCGGGTGCATTGAGACCACTTCAGGCGTACCGGAACAGCAAATGTGATGGTTAAGGCACAGCACTTCGTCAGTTTTCGCCATCACCAGATGCAGGTCATGGGAGACCATCAGCACGGCGCAGTTCAGTTCGCGGCGCAGCTGGTCGATCAAATCATAAAGCGCGACCTGACCATTGACGTCAACGCCCTGGGTGGGTTCATCCAGCACCAGCAGTTGCGGGCTGCTCAATAGCGCACGGGCCAGCAAAACGCGCTGCGTCTCACCGCCGGACAGTTTCTGCAACGGCGCGTCGATAAGATGACCCGCCTGCACGCGCTTCAGTGCCGGGAGAATATCGGCTTTTCGTGTGCCGGGACGCAGGCGCAGAAAACGACTTACCGTCAGCGGCAGGGTGGCGTCCAGATGTAATTTTTGCGGCACATAGCCGATCCGCAATTTTTCCTCGCGCGTAATCACACCTTCGTCCGGTGTGACCAGACCCAGCACCACGCGTACCAGAGTGGATTTACCTGCGCCATTTGGGCCGAGCAGCGTTAAAATTTTGCCGGGCTTCAAATCCAGCGACACGTCAGAAAGGACGCGGCGCTGGCCAAAGGAGACCGAAATATTGTCGAGAGAAACCAGAGTCGTCATGTCAATTTAAGCTTGAAGAAGTCAACGAATGTTATAATATCACATTCCACGCATTCACTACGATGATCAGTCGCATTATGTTACATAAAAATACGCTTCTTTTCGCAGCATTATCCACCGCCCTTTGGGGAACAACCGCACAAGATGTTAACGCTGCTGTTGTCGCTTCGCTTAAACCGCTTGGATTCATCGCGTCGGCGATTGCCGACGGGGTAACAGAAACCCAGGTTCTGCTCCCGGACGGGGCTTCAGAGCATGACTACTCCCTGCGCCCGTCTGATGTAAAACGCTTACAAAACGCAGACTTAGTTGTCTGGATTGGTCCGGAGATGGAAGCCTTCATGCAGAAGTCGGCCAAACAGATTGCCGGTGAAAAACAGGTCGCGATTGCCGGGCTTCCCGGCGTGAAACCGCTGCTGATGAAAGGGGCGGATGATGACGGTGACGAACATGACCATCACGCTGCAGAGGGTGAAAAAGGTGATGGAGATCACCATCACGGCGAGTACAACATGCATCTCTGGCTATCCCCAGAGATAGCGCGGCTTTCAGCGGTTGCAATCCATGACAAATTAGTGGAACTTATGCCGCAAAGTCGAGCCAAACTAGACGCCAACCTGAAGGATTTTGAGGCACAATTAGCCGCAACCGATAAGCAGGTAGGTAATGAGCTCGCACCGTTGAAAGGAAAAGGGTATTTCGTTTTTCATGACGCCTACGGCTATTACGAAAAACACTACGGTCTGACCCCGCTTGGGTATTTTACCGTCAACCCTGAAATTCAACCTGGTGCGCAGCGTTTACATGAAATCAGAACACAGTTGGTTGAGCAGAAAGCGACATGCGTTTTTGCTGAGCCACAGTTCAGGCCAGCGGTCGTAGAAGCCGTGGCCAGGGGAACATCCGTGCGCATGGGAACCCTTGACCCGCTAGGTACGAATATCCAGTTGAGCAAAGCGAGCTATTCGCAGTTCCTCAGCCAACTGGCGAACCAGTATGCGAGCTGCCTGAAAGGAGATTAACGAGGAAGTGAATACGTGCAACAGATAGCCCGCTCTGTCGCCCTGGCATTTAACAATCTGCCTCGACCCCACCGCGTTATGCTGGGGTCGCTTACAGTTCTCACCTTAGCGGTCGCCGTCTGGCGGCCCTATGTGTACCACCCGAGTTCTGCCCCTATCATTAAAACCATTGAGCTTGAAAAGAGCGAGATCCGTTCTTTGCTACCTGAAGCCAGTGAGCCAATCGACCAGTCAGCCCAGGAAGACGAAGCTATCCCGCAGGATGAGCTGGACGATAAAACCGAGAACGAAGCAGGGATCCACGAATACGTTGTCTCTACCGGTGACACGCTGAGCAGCGTGCTGAACCAGTACGGTATCGACATGGGTAACATCAGCCAGCTGGCGGCGGCGGATAAAGACCTGCGTAACCTGAAAATAGGGCAGCAGCTCTCCTGGACATTAACGGCGGATGGCGATCTCCAGCGTTTGACCTGGGAAATGTCACGTCGCGAAACCCGCACCTACGACCGCACTGCAAACGGTTTCAAAATGACCAGTGAAATGCAGAAAGGCGACTGGGTTAACAGCGTGTTGAAAGGCACCGTGGGTGGAAGCTTTGTTTCCAGCGCCCGTGATGCGGGCCTGACCAGCGGTGAAATCAGCGCGGTAATCAAAGCCATGCAGTGGCAGATGGACTTCCGTAAGCTGAAGAAAGGCGACGAATTTTCCGTGCTGATGTCCCGCGAAATGCTGGACGGCAAGCGCGAGCAGAGCCAACTGCTGGGCGTACGTCTGCGATCTGAGGGCAAAGACTACTACGCCATTCGCGCTGAAGACGGCAAGTTCTATGACCGCAGCGGTACAGGCCTTGCGAAAGGCTTCCTGCGTTTCCCGACGGCTAAACAGTTCCGCGTTTCCTCTAACTTCAATCCGCGTCGTCTGAACCCGGTTACCGGGCGAGTTGCGCCTCACCGTGGCGTTGACTTCGCGATGCCGCAGGGCACGCCGGTGCTGTCGGTTGGCGATGGCGAAGTGGTGATGGCAAAACGCAGCGGCGCAGCGGGTTATTACGTTGCTATCCGTCACGGTCGCACCTACACCACCCGCTATATGCACCTGCGTAAGCTGCTGGTCAAACCGGGGCAGAAAGTGAAACGCGGCGACCGTATCGCGCTCTCCGGCAATACCGGACGTTCTACTGGACCACACCTGCACTATGAAGTGTGGATCAACCAGCAAGCCGTGAACCCGCTGACGGCGAAACTGCCGCGCACCGAAGGCCTGACAGGTAAAGATCGTTCTGATTACCTGGCGCAGGCGAAAGAGGTGATACCGCAGCTGAGCTTAAACTAAGCCTTCTGTTTTGTGAAAAAAGCCGGTGTCAGTATGCGCCGGCTTTTTCTTTTGTGCGTGGACGGCTGCCTCGCTACACTATTGAATAAATTTTTGCGTCACCAGACCCTGGAACCAGCATGGAAACAAAAAAAAATAATATTGAATACATTCCTGAGTTTGAAAAATCCTTCCGACATCCGCGCAACTGGGGCGCCTGGCTGGGCGTTTATACCTTCGCAGGGATCGCCATGCTGCCTGCCGCGCTGCGCGATCCCGTCCTGGGCAAAATAGGCCGTCTGGCCGGGCGGTTAGGTAAAAGCGCGCGTCGTCGTGCGCAGATCAATCTCTATTATTGTTTTCCTGAAAAAAGCGATGCCGAGCGTGAGGCGATCATCGACGCGATGTATACCACTGCCCCACAGGCGATGGCGATGATGGCGGAGCTGGCGCTGAAAGGGCCGGAAAAAATCATCGACCGCGTTGACTGGAAAGGGCTGGAAATCATTGATGAGATGCGCCGCAATGACGAGAAAGTCATTTTCCTCGTGCCGCACGGCTGGGGCGTGGATATCCCGGCGATGCTGATGGCATCGCAGGGGCAGAAAATGGCGGCGATGTTCCATAACCAGGGCAATAAAATCTATGATTTTGTCTGGAATACGGTACGTCGTCGTTTTGGCGGTCGCCTGCACGCGCGTAACGATGGTATAAAGCCGTTTATTCAGTCCGTACGTCAGGGGTACTGGGGCTACTATCTGCCGGATCAGGACCATGGGCCCGAGCACAGCGAGTTTGTCGACTTCTTTGCGACCTACAAAGCCACGCTTCCCGCGATTGGTCGCCTGATGAAGGTCTGCCGCGCACGCGTGATCCCACTTTTCCCGATTTATGACGGTAAAACGCATCGCCTGAGTATTGAAGTGCGTCCGCCTATGGATGACCTGCTGACCGCAGACGATCGCACCATTGCGCGTCGCATGAATGAAGAGGTGGAACTGCTGGTGGGGCCGCATACTGAACAGTACACGTGGATACTGAAGCTGCTGAAAACGCGTAAGCCAGGCGAAACCGAGCCCTACAAACGCAAAGAACTTTACCCGAGGAAATAAAAAAACAACCCCTAACCCTGTCCCTCTCCCCATCGGGGAGAGGGGATCGGATCTTACTCTACGGTCATTACGCGGGTGGTATTGGTTGAGCCGATGGTGCTCATTACATCACCCTGGGTCACAATGACGATATCACCGGATACCAGGTAACCTTTGTCGCGCAGCAGGTTTACGGCATCGTGCGCCGCGGCTACGCCGTCATTGGTGCTGTCGAAGTGTACCGGGGTAACACCGCGATACAGCGCCGTCAGGTTCAACGTGCGCTCGTGACGGGACATAGCGAAGATTGGCAGGCCAGAGCTGATACGGGAAGTCATCAGCGCGGTACGGCCGGATTCGGTCATGGTAATGATCGCCGTAACGCCTTTCAGGTGGTTAGCAGCGTACATGGCAGACATCGCAATCGCTTCTTCCACATTGTCGAACTGCACGTCCAGACGGTGTTTAGAGACGTTGATGCTTGGGATCTTCTCAGCGCCCAGACAGACGCGCGCCATCGCGGCCACGGTTTCTGCCGGATACTGGCCCGCCGCGGTTTCTGCAGACAGCATCACCGCATCGGTACCGTCCAGCACGGCGTTCGCGACGTCCATCACTTCCGCACGGGTTGGCATTGGGTTGGTGATCATGGATTCCATCATCTGGGTGGCGGTGATCACCGCGCGGTTCAGCTGACGCGCGCGACGGATCAGCGCTTTCTGGATACCGACCAGCTCAGGATCGCCGATTTCCACGCCCAGGTCACCGCGCGCAACCATTACCACGTCAGACGCCAGAATCACGTCGTCCATCGCATCCTGATCGCACACGGCTTCCGCACGTTCAACTTTGGCAACGATTTTGGCATCGCAGCCTGCGTCACGTGCCAGACGGCGCGCATAGTTCAGATCTTCGCCGCAGCGCGGGAAAGAGACGGCAAGGTAGTCGACGCCGATCAGCGCAGCCGTTACGATGTCCGCTTTGTCTTTATCGGTCAGCGCTTCCGCAGAGAGGCCGCCGCCCAGTTTGTTGATGCCTTTATTGTTGGAGAGCGGGCCGCCGACGGTGACTTCGGTGAACACTTTCATGCCCTGAACTTCCAGCACCTTCAGCTGTACGCGGCCGTCGTCGAGCAGCAGGATATCGCCAGGCACCACGTCAGCCGGCAGGCCTTTATAGTCGATCCCGACTTTCTCTTTATCGCCTTCACCTTTGCCCAGGTTGGCATCCAGCAGGAATTTGTCGCCGATATTGAGGAAAACTTTCCCCTCTTTAAAGGTCGATACGCGAATTTTAGGACCCTGCAGGTCACCAAGAATGGCAACGTGGCGGCCCAGTTTTGCTGCGATCTCACGCACTTTATCGGCACGTAATTTATGGTCTTCTGGCGTACCGTGTGAGAAGTTCATACGTACCACGTTGGCGCCAGCGGCGATAATCTTTTCGAGGTTATTATCGCGATCGGTGGCCGGGCCTAAGGTGGTGACGATCTTGGTTCTGCGAAGCCTTCTGGACATGTAATACTCCGTTGACTGAAACAACTTTGGTGTTGCGTGAACATTGAATCGGCCTTCATCTGCTGCAAGGCAGCAAAGAGGGGGCCGAATGCCGGAAATCGTTACATCTAATTATGGGTTACGTCTTCGTTATCTACTTTCAGGGAACATCGCTCTTTATAAGCAATTCTTTATCAAAACGCGATTCCTTCAGCGCTTCCTTGACTCGCTTCAAGTTATCTCGGAATTTTGCGCCCCGGCGTAAGGTAAAGCCGGTCGCCAGCACGTCGATTACCGTGAGCTGCGCCAGACGGGACACCATTGGCATATACATGTCGGTATCCTCAGGTACGTCCAGCGTAATGGCGAGGGTCGCCTCTCGCGCCAGCGGCGTGCCGGCGGTGGTGAGGGCGATCACCATGGCATCGTTTTCACGGGCCAGTTGCGCCAGCTCAACCTGACTTTTCGTGCGGCCAGTGTGCGAAATCAGTACCACGACGTCATCTTCACTGCAATTCATACAGCTCATGCGTTGCAGCACAATGTCATCTGAATAAATAACCGGCACGTTAAAGCGGAAGAATTTGTTCATGGCGTCGTGCGCCACGGCGGCTGACGAGCCAAGACCGAAGAAGGCAATGCGCTTGGCCTGGGTGAGCAAATCCACCGCGCGATTCACGGAACTCATATCCAGAGACTGGCGAACGTGGTCAAGCGTGGCCATGGCCGACTCAAATATTTTTGCCGTATAGGCATCTACGCTGTCGTCTTCATCCACATTGCGATTAACATAAGGGGTGCCGTTTGCCAGACTTTGTGCCAGATGCAGTTTAAAATCGGGAAAGCCGCGCGTTTCCAGGCTGCGGCAGAAGCGGTTGACCGTCGGTTCACTGACGCCCGCTTCCTGAGCCAGAGCGGCGATGCTTGAATGAATCGCCTGAGCGGGAGAGGCCAGAATGACTTCAGCCACTTTTCGCTCGGATTTGCTAAGGTGTTCCAGTTGAAACTGGATTTTTTCAAGCATGTTCATTGTTAACAGGGCGCTCATGGGGGTGGAAACGATTTCATTTATAGATGAAATCTTGATTCGATTTAGCCGATATTACCCCTGTGGCTTCCATAAAGGGTAACAGTCGACAAGATAATGTTGTTGTTTTTTTTCATTACTTGATCGATGTCGGGTTTTGCTATGACCCTGTTGCGCAAATTATCGACGGCTGTTGCGTCATTACTCCGCCGTAATTGGCTAAAGCGCGAAAATTCGCCGTATCGCACGAGACGATAAGCGCTAATGGTTTCGGGAATGACGTAAAAGCAGTACAGTGCATTGTAATAAAATTACAACGATACCTGGCAGAAGTACCAGGTGATCCAACTGAGGAGAATGACATGGCGGTAACGCAAACAGCCCAGGCATGTGACCTGGTCATTTTCGGCGCGAAAGGCGATCTTGCACGCCGGAAATTGCTGCCTTCCCTGTATCAACTGGAGAAAGCGGGCCAAATTCATCCGGATACCCGTATCCTGGGTGTTGGTCGCGCCGACTGGGACAAGGACGCTTATACCAAAGTCGTCCGCGAGGCGCTCGAAACTTTCATGAAGGAAAAAATTGATGAAAGTTTGTGGGATACCCTGAGCGGTCGTCTCGATTTCTGCAACCTGGACGTCAATGACGTCAGCGCATTTTCCCGCCTGGGTGCCATGCTGGATCAGAAAAATCGTGTCACCATCAACTATTTCGCTATGCCGCCAAGCACCTTCGGCGCCATCTGCAAAGGTTTGGGCGAAGCCAAACTGAACGCCAAACCGGCGCGCGTGGTGATGGAGAAGCCGCTGGGTACGTCGCTGGCAACCTCGCGTGAAATCAACGACCAGGTGGGCGAGTTCTTTGAAGAGTGCCAGGTCTACCGTATTGACCACTATCTGGGTAAAGAAACGGTACTGAACCTGCTGGCGCTGCGTTTCGCTAACTCCCTGTTTGTGAATAACTGGGACAACCGTACTATCGACCACGTGGAAATTACCGTGGCGGAAGAGGTGGGGATTGAAGGTCGCTGGGGTTACTTTGACCAGGCCGGCCAGATGCGCGACATGATTCAGAACCACCTGCTGCAAATTCTGTGCATGATTGCCATGTCTCCACCGTCTGACCTGACGGCTGACAGCATCCGCGACGCCAAAGTGAAAGTGCTGAAGTCGTTGCGCCGCATTGACCGCTCCAACGTGCGCGAGAAGACCGTTCGCGGTCAGTACACCGCCGGGTTTGCGCAAGGCAAAAAAGTGCCGGGCTACCTGGAAGAAGAGGGCGCGAACAAGTCCAGCAACACCGAGACCTTTGTGGCAATCCGCGTGGATATCGACGACTGGCGTTGGGCGGGTGTGCCTTTCTACCTGCGTACCGGTAAACGTCTGCCAGCCAAATGCTCTGAAGTTGTCGTTTACTTCAAAAACCCTGAGCTGAACCTGTTTAAAGAGTCCTGGCAGGAGCTGCCGCAGAACAAACTGACCATTCGTCTGCAGCCGGACGAAGGGGTGGATATCCAGATCCTGAACAAAGTGCCGGGCCTGGATCACAAGCACAACCTGCAGACCACCAAGCTGGATCTGAGCTACTCCGAAACCTTCAACCAGACGCACCTGGCCGATGCCTACGAGCGTCTGCTGCTGGAAACCATGCGCGGTATCCAGGCGCTGTTTGTGCGTCGCGATGAAGTGGAAGAGGCGTGGAAATGGGTCGACTCCATCACCGAAGCCTGGGCTGCCGATCAGGATGCGCCAAAACCGTATCAGGCGGGCACCTGGGGGCCTGTCGCCTCCGTGGCGATGATCACCCGTGATGGCCGCTCCTGGAACGAGTTTGAGTAAGATAATCCTCTAGCCCGAAGGTGTTATTTTACCGGTAACATGATCTAACACAGCTAGTGGCACAATTTTTATACTTTTAAGCTCCGCGTGGATTCACCCGCGGGGCTTTTTTTATTACACTGCCGGAAGTGATTTTGCCCCTGAGCTCCGGACAGCAAGCGTTTCAGCGTTGTTAACAACCGCCAGCGACTTTGTAAACTCCCGAGCCCGGACAGATAAATTAAAGGAGCTTTTATGAATCCTGTATTGTTACGCGTAACACAACGCATTATCGAGCGCTCGAAAGAGACCCGTTCGGCCTACCTCGCCCGCATTGAACAGGCGAAGAGCAACACCGTCCACCGATCTCAGCTGGCCTGCGGGAACCTGGCGCACGGCTTCGCTGCTTGCCAGCCCGATGATAAAGCCTCGCTGAAAAGCATGTTGCGTAACAATATCGCTATCATTACCTCCTATAACGATATGCTTTCCGCACACCAGCCGTATGAGGTTTATCCCAACATCATTCGCCAAGCGCTGCACAGCGTGAATGCCGTGGGGCAGGTGGCGGGCGGCGTCCCGGCCATGTGCGACGGCGTGACGCAGGGGCAGGACGGTATGGAGCTCTCGTTGCTGAGCCGGGAAGTGATTGCGATGTCTGCGGCGGTGGGGCTGTCACACAACATGTTTGATGGCGCGCTGTATCTCGGCGTGTGCGACAAGATTGTTCCGGGCCTGGTGATGGCGGCGCTGTCGTTTGGTCACCTGCCTGCGATCTTCGTGCCATCCGGCCCGATGGCCAGCGGTCTGCCGAACAAAGAAAAAGTGCGTATTCGCCAGTTGTATGCGGAAGGCAAAGCCGATCGTCAGGCGCTGCTGGAAGCCGAAGCCGCGTCCTACCATGCGCCAGGAACCTGTACGTTCTACGGTACGGCCAACACCAACCAGATGGTGGTGGAGTTTATGGGGATGCAGCTTCCGGGCTCATCCTTCATCCAGCCGGATGCGCCGCTGCGCCAGGCGCTGACCGAAGCGGCGGCTCGTCAGGTGACGCGTCTGACCGGAAACGGCAACGAATGGATGCCGATGGGCAAAATGGTCGATGAAAAAGTCATCGTCAACGGTATCGTTGCGCTGCTGGCGACCGGCGGTTCAACCAACCACACCATGCACCTGGTGGCGATGGCGCGTGCGGCGGGCATCCTGATCAACTGGGATGATTTCTCCGATATCTCCTCCGTGGTGCCGCTGATGGCGCGCCTGTACCCGAACGGCCCGGCTGATATCAACCACTTCCAGGCCGCGGGCGGCGTGCCGGTGCTGATGCGCGAGCTGCTGAAAGGCGGTCTGCTGCATGAGGATGTCAACACCGTAGCGGGCTTTGGCCTTAAGCGCTACACCCTGGAGCCGTGGCTGAACAACGGCGAGCTGGACTGGCGCGACGGGGCAAGCGCGTCTCTTGATGCGCAGGTAATTGCCACCTTCGACAAACCGTTCTCTCCTCACGGCGGCACCAAAGTACTGAGCGGCAACCTTGGTCGTGCGGTGATGAAGACCTCTGCCGTACCGGAAGAGAACCAGGTTATTGAGGCTCCGGCGGTGGTGTTTGAAAGCCAGCATGACGTGTTGCCCGCCTTTGACGCCGGTCTGCTTGATAAAGACTGTGTGGTGGTGGTGCGTCATCAGGGGCCAAAAGCGAACGGCATGCCAGAATTACATAAACTTATGCCACCACTTGGTGTATTATTGGACCGCCGTTTCAAAATTGCGTTAGTGACCGATGGACGCCTCTCCGGGGCATCCGGTAAAGTGCCTTCTGCCATCCACGTCACGCCGGAAGCCTACGACGGCGGTTTGCTGGCAAAAGTGCGCGACGGTGACATGATCCGCGTGAACGGCCAGACAGGTGAGTTAACCCTGCTGGTGGATGACGCCGAGCTGGCGGCACGTCAGCCCCATATTCCTGACCTGAGCGCATCGCGCGTGGGGACCGGACGCGAAATGTTCAGCGCGCTGCGTGAGAAACTCTCCGGTGCGGAGCAGGGCGCAACCTGTATTACGTTTTAAGACGACTTGATTTTAACGATCTGGCGAGAGAGAACTCTGATGAAAAACTGGAAAACAAGTGCAGAAGCAATCCTGACCACTGGCCCTGTCGTGCCGGTTATCGTGGTAAACAAGCTGGAGCACGCTGTGCCAATGGCGAAAGCGCTGGTTGCGGGCGGCGTTCGCGTTCTGGAAGTGACCCTGCGTACCGCCTGCGCAATGGATGCCATTCGCGCCATCGCTAAAGAAGTGCCGGACGCTATCATCGGTGCAGGTACCGTTCTCAACGCGCAGCAGCTGGCGGACGTGACCGAAGCGGGCGCACAGTTCGCTATCAGCCCGGGCCTGACCGAACCGCTGCTGAAAGCAGCAACCGAAGGCACTATTCCTCTCATCCCGGGTATCAGCACCGTTTCTGAGCTGATGCTGGGCATGGACTACGGTCTGAAAGAGTTCAAATTCTTCCCGGCTGAAGCGAACGGCGGCACCAAAGCGCTGCAGGCAATTGCGGGTCCATTCTCTCAGGTACGCTTCTGCCCGACGGGCGGTATCTCTCCGGCCAACTACCGTGACTACCTGGCGCTGAAAAGCGTGCTGTGCATCGGCGGTTCATGGCTGGTTCCGGCGGATGCGCTGGAAGCGGGCGACTGGGATCGCATCACGAAACTGGCTCGCGAAGCGGTTGAAGGCGCGAAGCAGTAACTCATTCTCAGCATGAAAAACGGGCCTTTCGGCCCGTTTTTTTTATCCTGCTACCTTAACGTTCGCAGCCGCCGCTTTTGCTCTTGCCACGGCTTCGTCAACGCTATCCCCGGTGGCTAACGCCACGCCCAGACGACGGGTGCCATCGATCTCCGGCTTGCCGAACAGACGGACCTGCAGGCCTGCGCCAACCGCACCTTCGACGTTATCAAACGTCACATTCTGGCTGGTCAGCTGCGGCAGGATCACCGCAGACGCCGCCGGGCCGTACTGACGGATGCCGCCAACCGGCAGCCCAAGGAAGGCGCGCACGTGCAGGGCGAACTCGGAGAGATCCTGCGAAATCAGCGTGACCATGCCGGTGTCATGCGGGCGCGGGGAGACTTCGCTGAAAATCACCTCGTCACCGCAGACGAACAGCTCCACGCCGAACAGGCCGTAACCGCCCAGGGCCAGAACGGTTTTACGGGCGATCTCCCGGGCACGCTCCAGCGCCAGGGCGCTCATCTGCTGCGGCTGCCAGGATTCGCGGTAATCGCCATCTTCCTGACGGTGACCGATCGGGTCGCAGAAATGGACGCCGTCCACGGCGCTGACGGTGAGCAGAGTGATTTCGAAATCAAACTTCACCACGCCTTCGACAATGACGCGACCGGCCCCGGCACGGCCACCCTGTTGCGCATAATCCCATGCGCTGTCCAGCGTGCTGCTGTCGCGGATAAAGCTTTGCCCTTTTCCGGAAGAGCTCATCACCGGCTTAATGATGCACGGGTAGCCAATCTCTTCAACGGCCTGCAGGAATGCGGCTTTATCGCCCGCAAAACGGTAGCCTGAGGTGGGCAGTCCCAGCTCTTCTGCTGCCAGGCGGCGAATGCCTTCACGGTTCATGGTCAGTTTTGCCGCTTTGGCACAGGGCACCACGCGCTGGCCTTCCTGCTCAAGGGCGATCAGCGTATCGGTTGCGATAGCTTCAATTTCCGGCACAACAAAATCCGGTTTCTCCTGTGCAATGAGCGTACGCAGGGCATCACCGTCCAGCATGTTAATCACATAAGAACGATGGGCAACGTGCATGGCGGGCGCGTCGGCGTAGCGGTCTACGGCAATCACTTCCACACCTAAACGCTGGCACTCAATGGCAACTTCTTTACCCAGCTCGCCCGATCCCAACAGCATCACGCGCGTCGCCGCAGGGCGCAGCGCGGTTCCTAAACGAGTCATAACATTCCCCCTGAAAAAGATGCGCGCAGTATAAACGAAAACGTTTGCGTCTGTCTTGCGCAGGGCAAATGGGTGGATAAGAAATTTGCGCTTCTTTAGGCTTGATGGACATTTCCTGACGCCTGCTCGCTTACGCTGGGTAACATGTTAACCGTTAAGTGAGGGAAACCATGTCAGGCTTGTTAAATCAACTGCAATCCATGTTAGGGCAGAAAACGTCAGGTTCCGGCGACCAGGGGCTGAGCAAGCTGCTGGTGCCGGGGGCGCTCGGTGGGCTGGCAGGGCTGCTGGTTGCCAATAAATCCTCACGCAAGCTTCTGGCGAAGTACGGTACCGGCGCGCTGCTGGCCGGGGGCGGCGCTATCGCCGGCACCGTGCTGTGGAACAAATATAAGGACAAGGTGCGGGCAGCGCACCGCGATGAACCCCACTTTGGGGAGGAGACTTCGCCGCTGGACCTGCGCACGGAGCGGCTCATCCTGGCGCTGGTGTTTGCCGCGAAAAGCGACGGGCACATTGATGATAATGAAAGAGCGGCTATCGAACAGCAGCTGCGCGAGGCGGGTGTTGAAGAGCAGGGCAGAACGCTGGTGGCGCAGGCCATTGAGCAGCCGCTCGATCCGCAGCGTCTGGCACTGAGCGTGAAAAATGAGGAAGAGGCGCTGGAGCTCTATTTCCTTAGCTGTGCCGCCATAGATATCGATCACTTTATGGAGCGCAGCTATCTCAACGCCCTCGGCGACGCGCTGAAGATCCCTCAGGATGTGCGCGAGGGGATAGAAAAAGATATCCGGGAGCAAAAACAGGCGCTACAGGGCTAACTCGCGCCCTCATGGTCATGTTTCGCTTGCATCATGCGTGGGTTTTGCCAACCTTATAGGGTGTAAAACTCAAAAGAATGATGACATGCCACCGAAAGCCCGACGTACTCCTTATGCGATCACCACGCATGGCGATACGCGTATAGACAACTATTACTGGCTGCGGGACGATTCACGTTCCCGGCCAGAGGTGCTCGACTACCTGCACGAGGAAAATGACTATGGCCGCAGGGTCATGGCCAGCCAGCAGGCGCTTCAGGACCAGCTGCTGAATGAAATGGTGCAGCGTATTCCACAACGCGACATCTCCGCGCCCTGGACCAAAAACGGCTATCGCTATCGCCATATTTACGAGCCCGGCAATGAGTACCCGATTTATCAACGACAGTCGGTATTAAGCGCCGAGTGGGATGAATGGGACATTCTGCTGGATGCTAACCAGCGTGCAGCTCACAGCGAGTTTTATACCCTGGGCGGTATGTCCATCTCTCCGGACAATATCATTATGGCGCTGGCGGAGGATTATCTCTCCCGTCGCCAGTACGGCCTGCGTTTTCGCAATCTGGAAACCGGCAACTGGTATCCGGAAATGCTGGAAAACGTCTCCCCGGATTTCGTCTGGGCGAACGATTCTGAGACGGTCTACTACGTTAAAAAGCACGCCTCCACGCTGCTGCCTTATCAGGTGTGGCGCCATACCGTAGGCACGGACTCTGCCGATGACGAGCTGGTTTATGAAGAGAAGGATGAAACGTTTTATGTCAGCCTGCATAAAACTTCCTCGCGTCACTATGTGATTATCTTTCTGGCCAGCGCCACCACCTCTGAAGTCTTGCTGCTGGATGCCGAACTGCCTGATGCCCAGCCGCTCTGCTTCCTGCCGCGTCGCAAAGATCACGAGTACAGTCTGGATCACTTCCAGCACAGCTTTTATCTGCGCTCGAATCGCGAGGGCAAAAACTTCGGCCTCTACAAAACCAAAGTGCGCGACGAGCGCAAGTGGGAGGTGCTCATTCCCGCGCGGGATCAGGTAATGCTGGAAGGGTTCACGCTGTTTACCGACTGGCTGGTGGTGGAGGAGCGCCAGCGGGGGCTGACCAGTATCCGGCAAATCAACCGTAAAACGCGCGAGGTGATAGGGATAGCATTCGACGATCCGGCCTACGTCACGTGGATCGGCTTCAATCCTGAACCTGAATCGTCCCGGCTGCGCTACGGTTACTCGTCGATGACCACGCCGGATACGCTCTTCGAGCTGGATATGGACACCGGGCAGCGCCAGGTGCTTAAGCAAACCGAAGTGAAGGGCTTTGATTCCGACAATTACCGCAGCGAGCACCTGTGGGTCACCGCGCGCGATGGCGTGGAGGTGCCGGTTTCACTCGTTTATCACAAGGCACATTTCCAGAAGGGGAAAAATCCGATCCTGGTCTACGGCTACGGCTCCTATGGCTCCAGCATGGATGCCGACTTCAGCAGCAGCAGATTAAGCCTGCTCGACCGCGGCTTTGTTTTCGCCATTGCCCATATTCGCGGCGGCGGCGAGCTGGGGCAGCACTGGTATGAAGACGGTAAATTCCTGAAAAAGAAAAATACCTTCAACGACTATCTCGACGTCTGCGATGCGCTGATTGAACAAGGCTATGGCGATCCGCAGCTCTGCTTTGGCATGGGCGGCAGCGCGGGCGGAATGCTGATGGGGGCCGTCATCAACCAGCGCCCGGATCGCTTTAAGGGCATTGTTGCGCAGGTTCCGTTTGTTGATGTGGTTACCACCATGCTCGATGAGTCCATTCCGCTGACGACCGGGGAGTTCGAAGAGTGGGGTAACCCGCAGGACGAAACCTATTATCGCTATATGAAAGAGTACAGCCCGTATGACAACGTGGAAGCGAAAGCGTACCCGCACATGCTGGTCACCACCGGATTGCACGATTCACAGGTGCAATACTGGGAACCGGCTAAGTGGGTGGCAAAACTGCGAGAACTAAAGACCGATGATAACCTGTTGCTGCTCTGTACCGATATGGACTCCGGACACGGGGGGAAATCGGGGCGATTCAAATCCTACGAAGGGGTGGCGCTGGAGTATGCCTTTTTGATCGGCCTGGCGCAGGACACATTGCCAGGCCGTACTGAGCGTTAAGCTTCGCCCAGGTAATGTTTCAGGGTCAAGCGCAGCTCCGGGCTCATCTTGTCGAGGTTATTATACAGCCAGCGCAGATAGCCCGGATCTTTATCCGCGATATCCGATACCGCTTTCCCGCGGTATTTGCCGAAGGTGAACGTCGTCAGCAGCGCAGGGCGCCCGGTGATCGTTGCCATATCATCAGGCGTCCAGCCGGAGGTATTCATAATGTCTATGAGCAGCGCGGCGGTGATATAGCAGTCATACAGGGCGCGGTGATGGTGCAGACCTTCCGGCGTCCTGACGCTGAGCTTGCGGGATTTATACAGCGCCATGTTGCTGTATTTGATCCCAGGCCAGAGGCGGCGCGCCAGCTTCATGGTGCAAATCCACTCCCCGGGCATTTCAGGAAGTACCCGACGGTCAAAGCTGGCGTTGTGTGCAACGTACCATGGGCTGCCATAGTAGTGCGGGATAACGTCTTCTATCCAGGGTTTATCCGCCACCATTGATTCTGTGATGCGATGGATAGCCATGGCCTGTGGGCTAATCGGGCGATCGGGGCGCACCAGATGGCTCATCGGGTTGACGATTTTACCGTCAACCACGTCGACCGAGGCCACTTCCACAATTCCGCCCTGAAGATCGCAAGTTTCGGTATCAATGACGCGCAGCATTAAAATCTCCTGAGCTTAAAACGCTTAGCCTAAAGGAATGATATCGCCTTGCCAACCCTGTCTGTTGCGCGTGCCCGTTAAAAGAAGCTCACCTTTATCCGCCCGAACGATCAGCTGGCCCTTTTCGTCCCATAACGCGCTGCCCGCGCTGGCATTCGCCATTAACACCGCGATGGCATACCTGTGAGCAAAGCGCTGCAGAGTGCTGATGGACTGCCGCCAGCGATAATCCCTTACCGACTGACAGCTGGTGAACAGCGCCGCCTGCGGATCAAGATTCGGGGAATCGCTTTGCGCATCCACGATCGTGAGCTGTTTCTCCCCGGGCACCAGGCTGGCGCCGCTCCCCTGAGGGTAGCGCAAAATGCAGTTACGAGAGGGGGTAAACAGCGCAAGGCCTTTCTGGCGCTGGCCGTTTCGTTCAACGGGCAGGCCTGCAATAAGGGTAATGCGGTAAAAATGCGCCGCCTTTAGTAATGGCAGGAGCAGCGCGTCATCGGGCGGAGGCGGCAATGCCGTCGTGCCCGTGCCGGTTAGTGAGAGTTCAGGAAAGACCAGTAAATCGCACGCCTGCTGCGCTGCTTCGGCAATGAAGTGGAGATGGTGCGCAACATGGTCCTCAACGCTGGGGTGCTGCCCGCCGTACTGGGCTGCCGCAATATTCCAATGTGACATCGTGACTTCCTTATACACTGAGTCGCAGGGATTTAAGAATACACCTAATTTAATCAGGGTTTTATTATCCTGCCAGATTCCACGTAAGGAAGTGTAACGGCTCGTTAAGCTTATTTAACTTTTGGCTCGTACGGCAAGCGGGAGAGGTTGACCGAGGCGAGACGGTGGGCAATTAACCTTTCGCGAAACCAGTCGCGCAGATGGACGGGTTGTTCACGTTCCACAACTTCAGCCACGATGGGCATGTTATAACGCTCTTTGAAAGCGACGCCAGCGGCAGCGAGATCGACATTCACTTTATCCATCTCGTCCTGAGGAAGGGCGGCCAGATTGATCTTCATTACCTTCTCCTTATTATGCGGCGGCAACGTTACCGCGATTGCGCGACGATGACAAGCGGAGGCGGGATGTTCCTCGACTCGTTTATTATACAGCGTTATTCTTTAGCATACAGACATAACAAAAAGGAATGATTGCGATGGGTTTATCCGCTTCCCGCGCGGTATGCGCACTGATTTTTCTGGCCTCAACGGTAACCTCACCCTCAGTACTGGCGCATGCGCATCTTAAACAGCAGAGCCCGGTAGCAGACAGTCAGGTGGCGGCTCCGCAGGTACTGACGCTGAATTTCTCCGAAGGTATTGAACCTGGATTTAGCGGGGTCGTAGTGACGGACGCACAAAAGCAGGTTATCAAAACGGGTACCGCTTCGCGCGATGAAAAGAACAAGGCGCAGCTGACCGTTCCGCTGGAACAGACGCTGGTGCCTGGCACTTACCGGGTGGACTGGCATGTGGTTTCCGTGGATGGCCACAAAACCAGGGGCAGCTATCACTTTAGCGTGAAATAGCATGCTGGCACTGTTATATGTGGGGTTGCGCTTCATCCATTTTGCGGCGCTGATGCTCGTTTTTGGCAATGCGCTTTACAGCGTCTGGTTTGCGCCCTCCGGGCTGCACCGCCTGATGGCACGCCGTTTCCAGTCACAGCAGAGAGCGGCGTCTCTCATTAGCCTGGCAGCTGCGCTTCTGATGTTTATGCTTCAGGGCGGGTTAATGGGCAACGGCTGGGGCGATGTGGTTAACCCGCAGGTCTGGCAAAGCGTGCTGGGCACGCGGTTTGGCGGCGTCTGGCTGTGGCAAATTATCCTCGCCGTTATCACCGTTGCCGCCGCGTGGCTCGCGCCGCTGAAAGGGTCGCGGCTGCTGCTGCTCGCGATGGGCCAGCTTATCCTGCTGGCGGGGGTAGGTCACGCGGCGATGAGCGACGGTCCGATGGGGGCGATGCAGCGTCTCAATCATGCTGTTCACCTGCTGTGCGCCGCAACCTGGGTGGGGGGATTGCTGCCGCTCCTGTTCTGCATGCGCCTTGCGAAAGGACGCTGGCAGAACGCCGCTATTTACACCATGATGCGTTTCTCGCGCGTGGGGCATTATGCCGTCGCGGGCGTGCTGCTCACCGGTATTGTTAATGCGCTCATGATACTGGGGGTCAGGATCCCCTGGCAGGCTGGCTACGTGCAGTTTTTATTGTTCAAATGTGCGCTGGTGGCGTTGATGGTGGCAATTGCGCTGGCAAATCGGTATTTTCTGGTGCCACGGTTTCGTCCGGGTTCCGGTCGGGCGCAACAGTTTTTTATCAGGATGACACAGGCAGAAGTGGTGCTGGGCGCGCTGGTTCTGGCAACGGTTAGTCTGTTCGCGACCTGGGAACCCTTCTGACAAGGTTAACTATCAAATGAAAAAAACAGTACTCTCTCTTTTATTGCTGACCTGCGCGGGAAGCGTTCTGGCGGCTCCGCAGGTGATCACCGTCAGCCGTTTTGAAGTGGGCAAAGACAAATGGGCGTTCAATCGTGAAGAGGTGATGCTCACCTGCCGTCCGGGCCATGCGCTGTATGCGATCAACCCGAGTACGCTGGTGCAGTACCCGCTAAACGATACCGCTGAGCAGCAGGTCGCCAGCGGCAAGAGCAGCGGCCAGCCAATCAGCGTGATTCAGATTGATGACCCGGCCAAACCTGGGCAGAAGATGAGTCTGGCACCGTTTATCGAGCGCGCTGACAAGCTCTGCTAACGTTCAGGTTTCCAATAAAAAACCGCAGATGCTCGCGAAAGCACTGCGGTTTTTTACTTTTAATGATGCTCTGACGCTTTTTTTCAGGCCACTTTTGCTGTGGACTGGAAAACCTGGCGTCGTCATCTATTCTTAAAAGGCAAGGCGACTTAGCCTGCATTAATGCCAACTTTTAGCGCACGGCTCTCTCCCAAGAGCCATTTCCCTGGACCGAATACAGGAATCGTATTCGGTCTCTTTTTATCTGCATAAAAGTGAATAACTTAACTCCGTTATCTTCTCTATACAGCGCATACGTCCTGTGCGACTTCGTAAAACATAACACAACACAGCATGCGGAAGTCCAGCCCTTTTTGCCTGTTTTGTTAAATTTTTGTGAGTAGGCAGCAAAAGTCAGAGCTGTTTTTAAAAGCGGGATTTAACGGACGCCTCAATTTCATCAAGCAGTTCAAAGCGACGACGATATTCTGCGCGTTTTTTACTGGCTATCTCTTCCAGTGATTTACGCTCCATCTGCAGCGGCAGCTGCCAGCAGAAGGTGGAGAGTTTTTTTCCGCCCAGAGAATCCCAGAATTCGTCATAGCTGGCGTGGAAATGGCGGCCTTTGCTGAGGCGATAGCGGAGCGCGCGGAAAACGTGTCCCTCATCGCTGACGGCAAAAATGGCCCGGACAGAGGACCGGGCGGCCAGCTGGAAAACGACTTCCATCAACACGCGCTTGGGGAACAAACCGTGGCAGGCGCGGGTCGCCTGTTTAATTGCGTCCCGTGTTACGCAGCGACGTGGCCCCTGAAGTCCGCCAATGACCAGCACCTGCTGACCATGGCTGCGGGCAACGCTGAAGGTCAGGCTGGCCAGCAGCGTATCCTCATTGTCGCGCAGCCACAGCGTGCTTTCACCCTCACGCTCGGCTTTGCCTGCAGAGGAGGCATTGACTGTGTACGTTACACCGTCTTTTGCATGGAACTGAACAATGGGTTGTTCCTGTGCGCTGGTCATCGCCTGGGCGAGACCGCTTTCTTTCAGGCTGTCAATCCAGTAGTAATGGTTAACGATAGCGTCAGCGCGATCGTTTGCCGTCAGTCCGCGCATCAGATATTGCCGGTGGGTCTTGCTGGGCAACGTAATTTGCGAGGCAAGCAGTTTATCGAAATCGTCGCGACCAGAAAGAGCTTCCAGCATGCGGTGGGTGGAAGACCAGAATAGCAGGGAACGTAAAAGGAACTTCAGTCGGTAATCGCGTTTGCGCCAGATTGGCCCCGGGACGCGTTTGCCGTTCACCAGCTCGGAAATAATATTCGTGCGATGCGGATAGAAAACATCGTTATGTAGCTGTGTATTAGACACGTGAAGACCTCTCGTTTTTATTTCCCCATATTCTAAGGAGCCAGTAAAAAGGGATTAATAGCGCGCGGATCTTTATTTCTCTTTGGTTTACCGTTTGTTTTACTTTGTGAGAACTTCGCCGGTCTTCTTGCGCTTTTGACGACGACTATACTGTTAAAGGGAGGCCTTATGTATCAGCGAATAGAAGGTGGAGAGTGGCGTCACGTCTGGGTTGTCAGCGACATACATGGCTGTTACCAGAGACTCATGGAGGAGCTGAAACGCCGTCATTTCAATCCTTATGAGGATTTACTTATTTCCGTTGGCGATCTGATCGATCGCGGTCCGGACAGCGTAAAATCGTTGCAGCTTATCAATGAGAAATGGTTTCGTGCCGTGCGGGGTAACCATGAGCAAATGGCTATCGACAGTCTGGATAATAATGATTTTGCCCTCTGGACGATGAATGGTGGAATGTGGTTTTCGCGTCTCGGGCATGAGGAACAGCAGCAGGCGCGCGTGTTACTTAACGCCTGTCGCGCGTTACCGCATATTATCGAAATTACCTGCGAGAACGGGCTGAACGTTATTGCACACGCTGATTACCCGGCGGAAGAATACCACTGGGAAAAACCGGTAAGCGCCCGGCGAGTGCTATGGGATCGCGACCGCCTGATGGGGTTTATGGTGGGCAAAGGGCAGGGAATTAGCGGGGCGGATCACTTCTGGTTCGGGCATACGCCCGTCGACAGACGGTATGATTTTTCTAACCTGCACTATATTGATACGGGGGCGGTTTTTGACGGGTACTTTACGCTGGCACAGCTGCAGTAATAAATAACCCGCCTTCGGGCGGGTTCTCTTTAGGTCAGGCAAGGCGCAAGACCCAGGCATCGGTTTTACTGTCGTAATGCTCACGGTAAAGAACAGAGTGTTCGCCATCAAGTATTGCCGGGACGCTGGTGTCCGCATCCCATGCATCAAGCTGCATGCACAAATCCGGGTCGGATTTGCAGGGAATACTTAACGTTCGATCGCCTTGTGCCTCGCCGCGCAGCTCTGCGTCGTCGATCTCAAAAGCGCCAATACGCACGCTGGTTTTCGTCATAGTGCTCTCCGGGTCGGTTGTCAAAATCTGGTATGACCAGTAAGGTCATCCATTTTTGATCGTAGACAAGGAGAGCGAAATCGCCAGTAAAAAAATGCGCTTTTTCAGGTGGTGCGATCGTTACCGGTAAACAGCCGACCATCGCGGACCAGTTCACGCGGGTAGCTGTTTTTGAGCCTTGAGCCCACTTTTTTAGCCAGTCCCAGCGGGAATCCCTGATAGGTCACCACCACTTCATCGGCGGAAGGCGAGCTGTCAGGATAAATATCGCGGCCACGGTACCACTCTTCGGCTTCCTGGTGCGTCAGGGCGAACGTATTCTCATGCCCGGCAAGCGCAATGACCGCCTCATGCTGCCAGCGATAGCCCTTATTATGCACCTCCGCCAGGCGGATCCCGATGCGGGAAAAGCGCACTTTGCCAATCAGCGGTTCAATATTTGCCGGGAAAAGCCAAATCTCTTTGTCACGCGTCCACGGGCGCAGGCTCTCATCCCACTCCAGCCCAACCTTGCTGGCTGCGGCTTCAAGCTGTGCGGCATCGCGGCCTTTTAGGGGGGCAAACGGGAAATTACCCACCTTAAATTTAGGGGCGGGCAGGGGAGCAACTGCCTGCGTTTTATGCAGGCGCGCCACGAAGAACCCTTCGCAGTCGTAAATTTGCGGGAATACGTGCAGGAAACCTTCTGGCGTGACCGCCTCCTGTGCCGAGGAAAACAGATCGTTGAGCGGCAGGAACTCGACGGCATCCGGGTATTGCGCTTTCAGCCACAGGCAGACGTCTTCGTTTTCGTCCCGGTTGAGGGTACACGTTGAATACACCAGCGTGCCGCCGGGGCGCAGGGCGTGGAACGCGCTGTCGATCAGCTCGCGCTGCGTGGCGGCGATCTCAAGATTGCTCTCCACGGACCAGTTCTTTAACGCATCGGGATCTTTACGCACCACCCCTTCGCCGGAGCAGGGGGCGTCCAGCAGGATGGCATCGAACATTTCCGGCAGGGCGGCGCCAAAGACGCGACCGTCGAAGTGCGTAAGAGCGACATTGTGAATACCGCAGCGGCTGATATTGGCATGCAGCACCTTCACGCGGCTGGCGGAAAATTCGTTGGCGAGGATCGCCCCGCGGTTACCCATCCGGGCGGCAATCTGCGTGGTTTTCGAGCCGGGCGCGGCGGCGACATCCATCACGCGTTCGGGCGCGTTGCCGTCGGCGAACAGGGCGGCAACCGGCAGCATGGAACTCGCTTCCTGAATATAAAACAGGCCGCTCAGATGTTCTGCCGTACTTCCCAGCGGCACGGCGTCTTCGTCATCGCGCTCGATCCAGAAACCCTCTTCACACCACGGAACCGGCGTCAGCTGCCAGCCGTACGGAGAGACCAGGGCCAAAAAATCCTCCACGTTGATTTTTAGCGTGTTGACGCGGATACTCCGGCGTAACGGTCGCTGGCAGGCGGCGATAAAATCGTCGAACGACAGGTGAGAAGGAAGCGCCTCGCGCATCTGCGCCAGGAATTGTTCAGGAAGAAATACGGAGTTTTGAGCCACGGGCACACCACAGGGAAAAGTTCAGGTGCGCAGTGTAACATAAAGGCTCCGGTGCGTTGACACCAGAGCCTGTCAGATTAACGCGGCAGGGCCGTTCCCCATTCGCGCCACTCTTTCGGTTCGCTTTCCAGCAGCAGGAAGTGTTTACCCGGCTGCGCTTTTGGCGCCAGCGGCGTTCCCGGCGGCGTGGCAAACGCGATACCGCCGCGAATGAACTGGTTGAAGGTGCCGGTTTTCACCACGCCACCCGTCAGGCCAAAGTCCAGCGAATAGCCGGATGCCAGCCAGAACACCGAGTTATTACGCACCAGGTGCTGGTAACGTTCGCTGATGCGTAACGCCACCATTACGCGGTCGGAAAGCGTGCCGAGCGTCAGACCCGTTACCGTACCCACCTCAATGCCGCGGAACAGTACCGGCGTACCGATGCCAAGCGAGCCGGCTTCCGGCACTTCCACCACAATGCTTAAGCCCCCGAGGTAGCGCGAGTCGGTGATGGTGGCTTCCTGCAGCTCGAAATCACGACGGGCTTTGCCCTGGCCGGGCTCGACGTTGATGTACGGCTGCAGAATGGTGTCGAGATGCTCAACGCCTGCGGCCGAAATCTGCGGGGTCACCACCGAGAAGCGGGAACCCGAGCGGGCGAAGGTCTGAACGTATTCCGGGTAGAGCACCGCTGTGGCCTGCACCTCGTTACGCGAGGTGATCAGCGTCAGCTTCTGGATCTGCCCGATATCAATACCCAGGTAGCGAATTGGCATGCCTTCCGCCAGCTTGCCAGCATCGAATGCATGCAGGGTAATCTGCCCACCCACGGCACGCGCGGCGGTTTCGGACGGGAAGAGAATTCGCTTATCGCCTTTGCGCAGGTTCGCGCCCGCGCCGCTGAGGTTATCGAAGCTGATCGCCCCGCGCAGCGCGCGTGAGAGCGGGGAGGCCTGCACCGTCAACCCGTTGCCGTTAAGCTGCACCTTCGCGCCGCCTTCAGCCCAGAAGACGCTGTTTGGCGTCAGCAGCTTTCGGTACTCCGGCTTGATATGCAGTTCGATATCAAATGCGTCGGCACGCGGGCGAACGGTGATCACCTCCCCAACTTCAAACTTGCGGTAGAGCACCACGGATCCCGCCTGTACGTCCGGCAGCGTCTCGGCGCTTAAGGTGAGGGTGGTGGTCGGCAGATCGCTCAGGCTGTTTTCAATGGCTTTATCCAGGTTGGCGTACAGCGGATAGCTGTCGCGTACGGGGCCCTTGTCGCCGGGCAAAATGCGGATGCCGCCGTTGACCCATTCGCTGGCGCTGGCACCGAGGAACTCTACGCCGTCCAGGCCAACCTTCACATCGACGCGGCTGTTCACCACGAACTTACTGTCACCATGGACGAGATTGCTGTATTGCGGATCGATAGCAACCGAGAAGCTCACGCCATTTTCTGAGAGCGTGCGCTCCAGCACCTGGCCCACCTGCACGCCATGGAGAATCAGCGGCTGGCCGGCCTCAATGCCATAACTTTCAGGCGCTTTGAGTGTAACCGTCACCACGCCCGGTTTCTGCAGCAGCGCTTTGTCTGCCGGGGCAATCACGAAGCTATTGCTTGGCTGACCCTCACCGGGGATCAGCTCGAAAGTATTTCCGGTCAGCAACGTGCTGAGGCTGGCATCGTTCAGAGAGAGCTTCGGACTGCGCATCTCAATGCGCGTTTTCTCGCGAAGGAGATCGACAACGCTTGGATCAACCGTCATTTCGCCGGTGACCGAACCGCCCGGATTGAGCGTCATTTTGGTGAGCTGGCCGACCTGTAGCCCCTGGTACATCAGCGGCGTTGACCCCGCTTTCAGCCCTTTGGCATCAGGCAGAACAAGCTTAACGATCACGCCACGCTGGCTGTGGGCCAGATCGGGATACAGGCCAAACGTGTCATCGGCCGTGGCAGGGCTTGAATTTTCCGGGGAGTCAAAGGCAATGGCACCGTTTACCAGCGCGGCCAGGCTCTCCAGCTTCACCTTCGCGCCGCTCAGGCTGAGGTCGGCATCCACGCCGGAGACATTCCAGAAGCGGCTGCCTTTTTTCACCAGATTGGTGAACCGACGTTCAATCAGCACGTCGATGGTCACGCCCTGTTTGTTCGGGTTGATCGCGTAATCATACACGCGGCCGACGGGAATTTTACGGAAGTAGACCAGCGAGCCGCTGTTTAGCGAGCCCAAATCCGGTGCCTGGAGGTGGATCATCAGATCCCCGTTATTCAGGCGATATTTCGGCTGCGTATCCAGCGCGACGAAGTGATCCTGCGGTTCACCTTTGCCCGGCATCATACCGATGTAGTTACCGCCAACCAGCGCATCCAGCCCGGACACGCCGGCCAGAGAGGCTTTTGGCGTCACCAGCCAGAACTGTGTTTCGCTGCGCAGGGCATCCTGCATGTCAGATTTTATGCTGACACGCACCTGAATCTTGTTCAGCCCTTTACCAAGGGAGATGTCCTGAACCGTACCTACTTCGACCCCCTGGAAGCGAACGGGCGTTCGCCCGGCGACAATGCCGTCGGCGGTCTGGAAGTCAATGGTGACGGTACTCCCGCGATCTTCATAGCTCGTCCAGATAAGCCAGCCTGCAATCATCAGGGCGATGACGGGCAGCAACCAGAATGGCGAAATGCGGCGTTTTGTTTTAATTCTCGCTTCAGTCGGCGAAGCGGGGGTTTCCTGACTCATGTGCATCCCAAAGTAAGCGGCTATCCAGCCATTCCACAGCAAGAATAGTCAATATCACCGCAGAGCCGAAATAAAAAGCTGCGGGTCCCATAGTAAAAGCAAGTAGCTGGTCGCGATTAATCAGCGACATCATCAGCGAAATCACAAACAGATCCAGCATTGACCAGCGGCCAATCCAGGTGACGAATCGCAGAAGCAGAATACGGGTCCGTAAACCTTCTTCACACTTAAAGTGGATGCTGACCAGCAGGGTAAACATCACCACCACTTTGGTAAAGGGAACCAGGATACTGGCGATAAAGACGATGGCCGCCACCCCAACGTTGCTGTGTGCAAGGGAGATAATCCCGGAGAGAATAGTATCTTCCTGACGACCACCGTTCACGTAAATGATGGAGATCGGTAAGGTATTGGCTGGGATCAGAAACACCAGTGAGGCAATCAGCGCCGCCCAGCATTTTTGCAGGCTATTGTTGCGTCGAAGCCTCAACGGGATGTGGCAGCGCGGGCAGCGACCGCGCGCGTCCGGCAGGCCGGTGTAGTGGCATCCCAGACAGACGCGGAGATTCTCATCCGGGCGGGTAGCCGGGCGCTGAGGGTAAAAACGCTCCCAGAGCTGCTCAACGTTGAGATGGATCAGGGTCAGGATGCTGAGTAGCACCAGACAGATAAAGGCAAAAAGCCCCACGCCGGGCTGGAGAAACGCATAGTCCTGCACTTTTATTGACGCCACGCCAACGCCCACCAGATAAATATCCAGCATGACCCACTCTTTGAGTTTATCCAGCATCAGCAGGACCGGGCGCAGGTTCATCCCCAGAATGTTACCAAACCACAGGTAGGCGATCGCCGCAACCAACACCAGGGGCGCGCCGACAACGCAGAACAGCACCATGGCGGCGGTGAGGGGATCGCCCTGGCGCGTCATCTGCCAGATCCCCTGCAGGACGTTGGCATCAATGCGCACGCCCAGCAGATAGAGTTTGAGCAGCGGTTCGGTCCAGGCGAAGGGCATCAGCAGCAGCATGGTAACAGCCATGGCGGCAAGACGGGTTAACGACCAGTCGCGGCCATCGCGAATTTTTGCATCGCAGCGGGGACAAAAGGCGCTTTGGTGCGATTTCATCTTCGGCAACATAAAAAGCGTATCGCACTGGGGGCAACGCTGATAATGTGCACGAGGCAAAGCCTCGCTTACCGTGCGGACAGTTATCTTTTTTGTCGGCGTGATTTTGGTTGTTTTTAAGGCCATTAGCTGCGCACAAATAAGTATTGTTGAACGTTATATTAACTCATGAACGGATTCATCTTGAGCATGAGCGCATTTATTGCTTATTTTAATAGGCTATGCGGTAAATTTGTAAGACAACTAAGTGATTGAATAATGAACAAAACAGAATTCTACGCGGATCTGAACCGCGATTTTAAGGCATTGATGGCGGGTGAAACCAGCTTCTTAGCCACTCTGGCAAATACTAGCGCATTGCTGTTTGAACGTCTCGCTGACGTGAACTGGGCCGGCTTCTACCTTCTGGAAGGTGATACGCTGGTGCTGGGGCCGTTCCAGGGCAAACTGGCCTGCGTGCGTATTCCGGTAGGGCGCGGCGTGTGCGGCACTGCGGTGGCGGAGAATCAGGTTCAGCGCGTGGAAGATGTGCATGCGTTTGACGGGCATATCGCCTGTGATGCCGCCAGCAATTCTGAAATCGTTCTGCCGCTGGTGGTAAAAAATCAGATTATTGGCGTTCTGGATATCGACAGTACGGTCTTCAGCCGCTTTACAACCGAGGACGAGCAGGGGCTGCGCGAGCTGGTGGCGAACCTTGAAAACGTCCTCGCTGCAACCGATTATCAAAAATTCTTTGCGAGCGTCGCAGGATAATCAACGGATAACGTAGCATTTACTGATAGCGTCATTATAATGACGCCTGTTCATGCCTGCGCTTGTTGGCAACGTCCGTTGTAATCAGGAAATTTCATGGAAAATCAACCTAAGTTGAATAGCAGTAAAGAAGTTATCGCATTTCTGGCCGAGCGTTTCCCGCAGTGCTTCAGCGCGGAAGGTGAAGCTCGTCCCCTGAAAGTCGGTATTTTTCAGGATCTGGTGGCGCGTGTTGAAGGGGAAATGAACCTCAGCAAAACTCAGCTGCGTTCCGCCTTACGTCTTTATACTTCGAGCTGGCGTTACCTGTACGGTATCAAACCGGGCGCGACCCGTGTGGATCTCGACGGCAACCCTTGCGGTGAGCTGGACGAGCAGCACGTTGAGCACGCACGCAAGCAGCTGGAAGAAGCCAAAGCACGCGTTCAGGCACAACGTGCAGAACAGCAGGCGAAAAAACGCGAAGCCGCCGCGGCAAACGGCCAGGAAGAAGCGCCTCGTCGCGAACGTAAACCACGTCCTGCGCCGCGTCGTCACGACAATAACGATCGCAAACCGCGTGCAGACAAACCAGCAGCAAAAGCCCCGCGCGCGCCTCGTGAAGAGCCGCGTCATACTCCGGTTTCTGACATCAACGCTCTGAGCGTGGGTCAGGCGCTGAAGGTAAAAGCAGGCAACAATGCTATGGACGCCACCGTACTGGAAATCACCAAAGATGGCGTTCGTGTACAGCTGACTTCTGGTATGTCAATGATTGTACGCGCAGAACACTTGTTGTTCTGAAACGGAGGCCAAGCCTGGCATGAACACTTTTTTTAAGCTCACCGCGCTGGCGGGTCTGTTTGCCATAACAGGTCACGCTTTCGCAGTGGACGATATCACGCGTGTTGATCAAATTCCGGTACTCAAGGAAGAGACGCAGCATGCGACGGTGAGCGAGCGCGTGACCTCACGTTTTACCCGCTCGCATTATCGTCAGTTCGATCTCGATCAGGCCTTTTCGGCCAAAATCTTTGACCGCTATCTGAACTTGCTGGATTACAGCCATAACGTTTTGCTCGCCAGCGATGTCGAGCAGTTCGCTAAGCGCAAATCCGAGGTGGGTGATGAGCTGCGGTCAGGCAAGCTGGACCTGTTCTACGATCTCTATAACCTGTCGCAAAAACGTCGTTTTGAACGCTATCAGTACGCGTTGAAAGTGCTGGAACGTCCAATGGACTTCACCGGCAATGACACCTTTAACCTCGATCGCAGCAAAGCGCCCTGGCCGAAAAATGAAGCCGAGCTGAATGCGCTGTGGGACGGAAAGGTTAAGTACGACGAGCTTAGCCTCAAGCTGACCGGCAAAGATGAAAAAGAGAACCGCGATACGCTAACGCGTCGCTACAAATTTGCCATTCGTCGTCTGGCGCAGACCAACAGTGAAGATGTCTTCTCGCTGGCGATGACTGCCTTTGCGCACGAAATCGATCCGCACACCAACTACCTCTCTCCTCGTAACACCGAACAGTTCAATACCGAAATGAGCCTGTCTCTGGAAGGTATCGGCGCGGTGCTGCAGATGGACGATGATTACACGGTGATCAACTCCATGGTCGCAGGCGGCCCGGCATCCAAAAGCAAAGCGATTAGCGTAGGCGATCGCATTGTGGGTGTAGGACAAACCGGCCAGAACATGGTGGATGTCATTGGCTGGCGTCTGGACGATGTGGTTGCTCTGATCAAAGGGCCAAAAGGCAGTAAAGTTCGTCTCGAAATTCTGCCTGCCGGTAAAGGCACGAAAACCCGTATCGTTACCCTGACCCGTGAGCGTATCCGTCTGGAAGACCGCGCGGTGAAAATGTCGGTGAAAACCGTGGGTAAAGAGAAGGTGGGGGTCCTGGATATCCCTGGCTTCTACGTGGGGCTGACTGACGATGTGAAAGTTCAGCTACAGAAACTTGAGAAGCAGAACGTGAGCAGCGTCATCATCGACCTTCGCACGAACGGTGGCGGTGCGCTGACGGAAGCGGTGTCGCTCTCTGGCCTGTTTATCCCGTCTGGTCCGGTGGTTCAGGTTCGTGATAACAACGGTAAAGTTCGTGAAGATGCTGACAACGACGGTGTGGTCTATTACAAAGGCCCGCTGGTGGTCCTGGTCGACCGCTTCAGTGCGTCCGCATCTGAAATTTTTGCCGCTGCAATGCAGGACTATGGCCGTGCGCTGATCGTGGGTGAACCCACCTTCGGTAAAGGTACCGTTCAGCAGTATCGCTCGCTGAACCGTATTTACGATCAGATGCTGCGTCCGGAATGGCCTGCGCTGGGCTCCGTTCAGTACACCATTCAGAAGTTCTACCGTGTTAACGGTGGCAGTACGCAGCGTAAGGGCGTAACGCCGGATATCATGATGCCGACAGGCACGGAAGAGACCGAAACCGGCGAGAAGTTTGAAGATAACGCACTGCCGTGGGACAGCATCAATGCCGCGACCTACGTGAAAGCGGGTGATATGACGCAGTTTGGCCCTGAACTGCTGAAGGCGCATAATGACCGCATCGCGAAAGATCCGGAATTCCAGTACATCATGAAGGACATTGCGCGTTTCAATGCCCTGAAAGATAAGCGGAATATCGTTTCTCTTAATTACGCTCAGCGTGAAAAAGAGAACAACGAAGATGATGCAACGCGTCTGGCGCGTATCAACGATCGCTTTAAGCGTGAAGGTAAGCCTCTGCTCAAGAAACTGGACGATCTGCCAAAAGATTACCAGGAGCCGGATCCATACCTGGACGAGACGGTGCATATCGCGCTCGACCTGGCGAATCTGGAAAAAGACAAGCCTGCCGTACAGCCCGCTCCGGCAAAATAATCTCCCAACAGGCACAAGAAATTGTGCCTGTTTCTTTTTGTTTTTCATCCTTCCGTCAGGCTGATTTCCAATTGTGTAAAGTTGTGTCTTTCTGGTGACTTACGGCTACCGGATGCTTGAAAATAGCCGCAATACCCATACGATGTGGGTAATCGCATAGTGCGTTTTGTTAAACTGAGGTTAAAAGAAAATTATGATGCGAATCGCGCTCTTCCTGCTCACCAACCTGGCGGTAATGGTGGTTTTCGGGCTGGTGCTAAGCCTGACGGGAATTCAGTCGAGCAGCGTTCAGGGTCTGTTGATTATGGCGCTGCTGTTTGGTTTTGGTGGCTCATTCATTTCCCTGCTGATGTCAAAGTGGATGGCCCTGAAATCAGTAGGTGGGGAAGTTATCGAACAGCCACGTAATGATATGGAACAGTGGCTAATGAATACGGTGGCTCAGCAATCCCGTCAGGCCGGGATCGCCATGCCGCAGGTGGCTATTTATCATGCCCCGGATATTAACGCATTTGCTACGGGTGCCCGTCGTGATGCGTCGCTGGTTGCCGTCAGCACTGGATTGTTGCAGAACATGAGCCGTGACGAAGCCGAAGCGGTTATCGCCCACGAAATCAGCCATATCGCCAACGGTGACATGGTGACTATGACCCTGATTCAGGGCGTGGTGAATACCTTCGTTATCTTTATCTCCCGTATCCTGGCGCAGATTGCGGCTGGCTTTATGGGCGGCAACCGTGACGAAGGAGAAGAGAGCAACGGTAACCCACTGATCTACTTCGCCGTATCCATGGTGCTGGAACTGGTATTCGGTATTCTGGCAAGCATCATTACCATGTGGTTCTCTCGTCACCGTGAGTTCCACGCGGATGCCGGCTCTGCGAAGCTGGTGGGTCGTGAGAAGATGATTGCAGCCCTGCAGCGTCTGAAAACCAGCTACGAGCCGCAGGAAGCGAACAGCATGATGGCCTTCTGCATCAACGGCAAATCAAAGTCGCTGAGCGAGCTGTTTATGTCTCACCCGCCGCTGGATGAGCGTATTGAAGCGCTGCGCAGTGGGGAATACCTGAAGTAACGCGAAGCGCAGTAATAAGCCGGGCAGGAGAAGTCTCCGCCCGGCTTTTTTTATGCCTGAACGCCGGGTTGAGTCGCGCGCAGCCCGCTGACAACGGCTGCAAGGGTGGCAAGCGCACCTGCGGTGAGAAGCGCAACGTGGTTACCGTTTTGCCCGGCAAGGTTAAACATCAGGGCAACCAGCGCCGCGCCGGTGCTTTGCCCCAGCAGACGCGCGGTTCCCAGCATGCCGCTAGCCCCGCCGCTGCGGTGACGCGGTGCAGAGGTAATAATGGTGTGGTTGTTGGGCGACTGAAACAGACCAAACCCGGCTCCGCACAGGATCATCCGCCAGATGATGTCCAGATCGGTTGGTGATGACGGAAGCAAAGCCAGCGCGAAAAGGCCTGTTGCCATCACTGCCAGCCCCACCGCACCCAACAAACCGGCATGAACGCGTTCAATTAAATAACCTGCCAGCGGGGCCATCACCATCGTCGCCAGCGGCCAGGGGGTTAACAGCAGCCCTGTCTCCACTTCGGAACGTCCTATCACGCTTTGCAGGAAGAAGGGCAGAGAAACCAGGGCCAGCATCTGGGCGCAGAATGAGCAGATAGACGTGCAGATGGAGAGCGAAAAGAGAGGAATACGCAACAGATCGACCGGCAGTAAAGGAACCGGCAGAGCAAGCTGGCGACGAACAAAGAAGAAGCCCGTCACCAGTAGAGCAACAAGCTCCGCGACGGTTAGCATCAGAGACTGACCCTGAGCAAAACCGCTGAGGGCGGTAATCAGCAGGCCAAAGGTGAGCGCATTCATCACTGCGCTTGCCACGTCAAAACGCGGCATCGTGCTTTTCGGGCCGTTAGCGGGGAGAAACCGCAGGGCAAAGAAGATGGCCACGATACCCAGCGGCACGTTTATGGCGAACAGCCACTGCCACGAGGCGACAGAAAGAATCGCCGCTGCAATCGTTGGCCCGGCGGCCGAAGAGACGGCGACAATAAACGAGTTTATCCCCATGCCGCGCCCGAGATGGCGGTGCGGGTAGATTAAGCGGATTAACGCCGTGTTGACGCTCATTAGCGCCGCGCCGCCAAAACCTTGCGCGATGCGCGCCAGCGTCAGCGTATGCAGAGAGTCAGAAAGGGCGCACAGCAGCGATGTGAAGGTAAACACCACCAGGCCACACTGATAGACCCGACGGTAGCCAAACATATCGCCCAGAAAAGAGAAGGAGAGCAGGGAAACCACAATCGCAATCTGATAGGCGTTAACTATCCATATCGAACTGGCGGGTGAAGCATGCAGGTCGCTGGCGATGGTGGGAAGGGCAACGTTTGCAATGGCGCCATCAAGGACGGCCATGGAGATACCAATAATAATGGTGGCAATTGCGCCATACCGCTGGGGTAAAGGCAGGCCATCGGAGAGGGACTTTTCCATCAGGGATAAATAGCTCGAAGTGAAATTATTCTCAGGGTAACTATTTTAGCACCGTTAACGCCGTTTTATGTCGCAGATTTGTAACGAAGTAAACGCGGATTGATTGCAGGTAACATGACGGGAATTTATAATAAAAACCGGTTCTGATTTTTATAAAACACTCTCTATGAGGTGGTAAATGGCAATTGCGGATTTGGATAAACAGCCAGATTCTGTTTCTTCCGTGCTGAAGGTGTTTGGCATCTTACAGGCGCTCGGAGAAGAGCGTGAAATTGGTATCACAGAGTTGTCGCAGCGCGTGATGATGTCGAAAAGCACCGTTTATCGCTTTTTGCAAACCATGAAGTCGCTGGGCTATGTTGCACAGGAAGGCGAATCTGAAAAATACTCTCTGACGCTGAAACTGTTCGAACTGGGTGCCCGGGCACTGCAAAACGTTGATCTGATCCGTAGCGCGGATATCCAGATGCGTGAGATCTCCCGCCTGACCAAAGAGACCATCCACCTGGGTGCACTGGATGAGGACAGCATTGTTTACATCCATAAAATTGACTCCATGTATAACCTGCGCATGTATTCACGCATCGGTCGTCGCAACCCGCTTTACAGCACGGCTATTGGTAAGGTTCTGCTGGCGTGGCGCGATCGTGAAGAGGTGAAACAGATCCTCGATGGCGTGGAGTATAAACGCAGCACTGAACGCACTATTACCGACACCGATGAGTTGTTAACGGTGCTCGACAAGGTGCGTGAACAAGGGTATGGCGAAGATAACGAGGAGCAGGAAGAAGGGCTGCGCTGCATCGGCGTCCCTGTCTTTGACCGCTTTGGCGTGGTGATCGCGGGTTTGAGCATCTCTTTCCCAACCCTGCGTTTCTCGGAAGAGCGCCTGCACGAATATGTGGCTATCCTGCATACTGCCGCGCGTAAGATTTCTGAGCAGATGGGTTATCACGACTATCCGTTTTAATCCCGGGAAGCATAATAAACGCCGCATTCATTGCGGCGTTTTTTGTCAGACGTTACCCCTGTAGATTAACCATTATCAATCACCACGGAGGTCTTACGCAGTACCGGACAGTTGGTCAACCCAATGATCCCGCTATCCGAATGGAGATACTGCGCCGTGCTGACGCCTTGTGCGGTTAAATACTTACACTGAATGCCTAACCCTGCGGCGTTTTCGGTGCTTCCCACAAGCACGCCGTAGCCCGTTAACAGCAGCCCAATCCAGAGAATCACCAGTACAATAATTGTTCGAATAATTACGCGCATCATCACCTCTTTATCATTGTTATCATAACGCTAGCGTAAACGGTTTACGTAATGAAACAAGTGCAGGATTCTGAAAAGGGCGCGATGGCGGTACAGTTAGTCCTTGTTTAAGATAACCGTGATAACCTGATTGCATCAGGTATGTAGACGGAGTGTGGAGTGAAAAAAATACGCTGGGTGATTCTGATTATCGTGCTGATAGCGTGTGTGGTGTTATGGACGCAGACTATCAACGTGATGTGCGATCAGGATGTACAGTTTTTTAGCGGCGTTTGCGCAATCAATAAGTTTATTCCGTGGTAACACGCATTTTTTCTTCAGATGATTTCCTTCCTTCGCGCCAGTGGTAAAATAGACGTTTTTATTGAGGTGGTGAAATGGGTGAGTTACTGAATTCAGGGCTGCTAAATGTGGCATCCCTGATGATCTCTTTAGTTGTTCTGCTTGTGGGTCTGGTCATTTGGTTTTTCGTAAACCGCGCCAGTTCACGTACGAACGAGCAGATCGAACTGCTGGAAGCGCTGCTTGAGCAGCAAAAGCGGCAGAATGCGCTGCTGCGTCGTCTGTGCGAAGCGAACGAGCCGGAAGAGAAAGAAGCGCCAAAAGAAACTGTCGCGGAAGATAACAACGATCAAGACGATTTTATCCGCCTGGTGGCTGAGCGCTAATCGTATTGTCACTGGAGGGGAGGTGGCTGTGATGTGGAAACCTTCCCGGCACGACCCCTCCCTGAACCATCACCCTCAAAGGTTTTTCGTCATCTCCTGATGATGCCCATCAGCTGCCTTCTCAATCGCATCTGGAAAGACGCCCTATGCCGCGCTGAATACTGTAGCAGCAGTTAATAATAGTTTCAGTATACTGAAAACAGGCGAATATTTACCCGTATAAACGAAGCGAGTAATTGTTGCATATATTTTGTATGTAAACGTGCAAGGGCTTGTTTTATTTTTATCGAAACGTTTTGCTTGCCTTATTTTGATGCAGAGTCATAAAAATTTCATTATTTTAGTGCATAACGCTGTTTATTCAGCGCTGCATTTTAATACAGTCGGGCGATGCTAATAACGCCGAATTCGTTCTGAAACAATACAGTTCCGTTACAATGATTTAAGCATAAGTTTTCACAATTTGTTCTAACTCAATCAATGCTTAAGATTTCTTTTCCCGTCTGCTGGACGCATTGTAATGATTGAGCTATGTTAAAAAAGTCTTAGATTACAGCGCTTGCGCAAGCAGCGTTGAGTCTGTGTAAGGGAGTAAAGCCGTCTGTATGTTGAGCGCATAATTGTGCAAATCCTTACAGACAGTGTTCGAATTTGTGCGGCGGATCGAGACATGTTTAAAAATGGCTTGCCATATTAAACATAGTGTGTGATAACACGTTTTGGGTCAAACGAGGTACAGTTCTGTTTATGTGTGGCATTTTCAGTAAAGAAGTCCTGAGTAAACACGTTGTCGTTGAATACCGCTTCTCTGCCGAACCTTATATTAGTGCCTCATGCAGTAATGTCTCAGTTTTATCTCAGTTAATGCCTGCGGGCTAAGAAAACACTCTAAGGAATTTTGCAAAATGGCAAAGATTAAAGGTCAAGTTAAGTGGTTCAACGAGTCTAAAGGTTTTGGTTTCATTACTCCTGCTGATGGCAGCAAAGACGTGTTCGTACACTTCTCTGCAATCCAGGGTAACGGCTTCAAAACTCTGGCTGAAGGCCAGAACGTTGAGTTCGAAATTCAGGACGGCCAGAAAGGCCCAGCTGCAGTTAACGTAACTGCTATCTGATCGAATCGCTGCTGACTGAAGCGCATAGCACTTCACTCTCAGACATAAAGCCTCGCGCAATGCGGGGCTTTTTTATTCCGTATCTTTCAAAATATTACTGTCTCCCGTCTTGTTAGCAACTTGTTGCAAAGCTGCGAGGTTAGTAGCACAGTTTCGCCTCCCTCAGCGCATCTTTTCCCGTTAAATCAGGGCGTTGTTTAACAGTCCTGGGGTTCAGGTGAAGAAGAAATTGATAATGACCGCTGGCAATTTTACGCCGGCGCGTTTTGCGCTGCTCTGTTTCGCTATTTTCTGCAGTCTGGCCTTTTTGCTTGGCCGTGTTGCCTGGCTACAAATCATCAAACCTGACAATCTGGTGAAGCAGGAGGATATGCGCTCCCTCCGCCAGCTGGCGATTGATGCGCCGCGCGGAATGATTATGGATCGTGAAGGCCGACCGCTGGCGGTCAGCGTACCCGTCAGAGCCGTATGGGCCGATCCAAAAACGGTGCTGGCAAAAGGGGGCGTTGGGTTTGATGAACGCTGGCAGGCGCTGGCGAGCGCGCTGCATCTCTCGTTGAGCACCCTTTCATCACGGATTAACGCTAACCCCCAGGGCCGCTTCATCTACCTGGCGCGTCAGGTCGATCCTGCGCAGGCAAAGTGGATTGATAAGCTCAATTTACCCGGCATTAATTTGCGCGATGAATCCCGCCGTTTTTACCCGGCAGGCCACGTGGCGGCGAACCTGATTGGCTTCACCAATATTGACGGGCAGGGTATCGAAGGGGTGGAGAAAAGCTTCAATACTCAGCTGACGGGCAAAGCGGGTGTCCGACAGGTCAGGGAGGATCGCTACGGGCGCGTGGTTGAAAACCTGACGGAAGTGGCGCCTACGCCCGCGCATAACATCCAGTTGAGTATTGACGAGCGTCTGCAAACCATTACCGAGGATGCGCTCGATAACGCCGTGGCCTGGAACAAGGCCGAGTCAGGGGCTTCGGTGCTGATTAATATCCCCACCGGGGAAATTCTCGCCATGGCGAGCTACCCGGATTTCAACCCCAATAACCGGGAAGGCGCGACGATAAACGATTTTCGCAACCGGGCGATCAGCGATACGTTCGAGCCCGGTTCGACCGTCAAACCGCTGGTGCTGATGACGGCTCTGCAGCAGGGGCTGGTACAGCCGGACAGCGTCATTGATACCCACCCGTATACACTTGACGGGCATCATATCCGCGACGTGGGTTATTATCCTGAACTGACCATGACCGGGATCCTGCAAAAATCGAGCGACACCGGTGTCTCCCGGCTCTCGCTGGCGATGCCTGTCCAGCATCTGATTGATACCTATCGAAACTTCGGGTTTGGCACAAATACGGGGCTGGGCTTGACGGGCGAGAGCGCAGGGTTGTTGCCACAGCGTAAATACTGGAGCCAGCTTGACCGCGCAACCTTTGCCTTTGGTTACGGCCTGATGGTCACGCCGCTCCAGCTGGCCCACGTTTACGCGACGATTGGCGGCTTCGGGCTTGAGCGCCCCCTCTCGATCACCCGCATCGATCCGCCCGTTATCGGGCACCGCGTTATGCCGGAGGAGATCGCGCATGAAGTGGAGCACATGATGGAGAGCGTCGCGCTACCCGGTGGAGGCGGCGTTAAGGCCGCCGTGCGCGACTATCGCGTGGCGGTGAAGACCGGGACGGCGAAGAAAATTGATGATAGCGGCAAATATGTCGATAAATACGTCGCCTACACCGCGGGCGTTGCGCCCGCCAGCGATCCGCGTTTCGCCCTGGTGGTGGTGATCAACGATCCTCAAAACGGGGCCTACTACGGTGGTGCGGTTTCAGCGCCGGTCTTCAGCGAAATCATGGGTAACGTGCTGCGCCTGGAGAATATCAAACCCGATGGCCTTCCGGCCGGTTCTGACCACCTTATCGTCATGCGGTGATCGAGTCGTTTTATAGCGGGGCGAATAGCGGTACACTTCGCCCTTTGGTTTATGTCCCGGAGTTGCCATGTCCTTCAGCTGTCCCCTTTGCCACGCGCCCCTGACGCGCTCAGATAAAAGTTATGCCTGTCCGCAGGGACATCAGTTTGATATGGCGAAAGAAGGCTACGTGAATCTTCTGCCGGTGCAGCACAAGCGCTCCCGCGATCCGGGCGACAGCGCAGAGATGATGCAGGCGCGCCGTGCGTTTCTCGATGCCGGGCACTATCTGCCGCTGCGGGAGACGGTCGCGCAGATGCTTGATGAGCGGGTATCTGACCCGGCGTCCGCGATGCTTGATATTGGCTGCGGGGAAGGGTACTACACCGCGCGGTTTGCGGAGGTGATGCGCCAGAAGGGGGCCGGAACTTTTGGCCTCGATGTGTCAAAAGTGGCGATTCGCGCGGCAGCTAAACGTTATGCTGACGTGACGTTCTGCGTGGCATCCAGCCACCGGCTGCCGTTTGAGGATGCCAGTATGGACGCCGTTATCCGCATCTACGCGCCGTGTAAAGCAGAAGAGCTGGCGCGCGTGGTGAAGCCCGAAGGCTGGGTGATAACCGTCACGCCGGGACCGCGTCACCTGATGGAGCTGAAAGGGCTTATTTACGACGATGTGCGTCTGCATGCTCCACATTCTGAACAGCTGGCAGGTTTTACCCTGAAGCAGGCGCGGTCGGTGGCGTATGAAATGAATCTGAACGGGGAAGAAGCGGTAGCCCTGCTGCAGATGACGCCGTTCGCGTGGCGGGCAAAGTCAGAAGTATGGGAAACGTTAGCGGCGCGGACGACGTTTAGCTGCCAGACCGATTTCAGTATCCACGTCTGGCAGCGCGACGCTTAAGGCGCGAAGTGTGCCCAGAGGATCTGGGCACCAATGCCGATCAGCACAATACCGCCTAAGATCTCGGCGCGTTTACCCAGCAGCGGGCCGATAAACCGCCCGACCATCATGCCCAGCGTTGACATAATCAGTGTTGCGCAGCCAATGGCCAGCGCGGTGGCGATAATGTTCACCTGCAGAAACGCCAGACCCACCCCGACGGCCATCGCGTCCAGGCTGGTGGCAATGGCCGTGGTGACCAGCAGCCAGAAACCGTGGCGATGCAGCGGCTCTTCATCTTCATCGCTGTTACCACGAAAACCTTCAATGACCATTCGGCCACCGAGAAACACCAACAGGACGAACGCAATCCAGTGGTTCCACTCGAGTACGAACTGGCTGGCAAGCATGCCTAAACCCCAGCCGATGAGCGGCGTCAGCGTTTCGATGGCACCAAAGATCAGACCGGTGCGCAGCGCTTCTGAGAATTTAGGTTTGTGGAGTGTGGCGCCTTTGCCAATAGAGGCGGCAAATGCATCCATGGACATGCCAAAAGCGAGGAGGATCGTAGCGGAGATGTTCATAAGAGCGTCCAGACCGGGGATATCCATATGACACATCACTGCCCCCAGTAAACAGCAGTTGATGTATCTATGGTCTCGCCTGATCCTTTTTGCACGGTAAGCGTGCTGAAAGCGATCCGTACGCGCCACGTTTTTCAACGAGTATGTTGACACGTACATTTCCTGCGTGCAGGAAATCGGCTACTCCCCAACGACGGGCGCAACCTTAACATATTTTGAGAATATAAAACAACATCGAAAAAGGCTTAATTTAACCGCCTTTCTGATAACGATTTTCATTTAGATTTATGCGTGAAAATATCGTTAATTAATATAAGTTGATAAGAAAGAGAGTTATAGCAAGGGCTATAATGTGCGCAATGAAATATCGCCATTTATAGCCTTGCTATAATTATAACTTATTGAGTTTTAAGGAGTAAATTGTAGATCTTTTCGAGGTCATCAATATTCTTGACCCGAATGAGCAGTCGGCGCTGTTCTAATTGCATCACTAACACGCCGTCTTCGGATAAATTCATCTCTTTAATGCGGTTATATTCTGTCCAGACATTGGCGAAGAAAAATCCGTGTTTTTTAAAAATGAGTTTTGGCGAGCGGATCCAGAACAGGTAAACCGCCATTAATGCCAGCGCACATAATAACCATGTGGTTAATAGTGCACCGTGGCTGGTCACGTTATTGTAAATCAGGATGACCACCAGACCGGCGAAGATAAACGCATCAATGCGTCCACGGCGTAAGAGGGGAAGGGTCAGCAGCGTCTCGCCGTGGCGGCGAGGCATAATGAACTCGTCATAGATAGCGTAAGCCAGCAGGGCAACAATAAACAGCACCAGTACGATGTCCGTAACAGTCATTCATCCTCCAGATAAAAAAACCGGGGGCAAAGCCCCCGGTCGATAACGCAATGTCTTACAGGCCCAGCAAACCGACAGCGTAGCCCGCGATACCGATGACGAAGAAGCCAACGATGATCCAAAGCGGGTTCACTTTTTTACGCAGCAGCCACATACAGGCGAAGGTCAACAGCAGCGGGACCAGGCCCGGCATCAGCTGGTCCAGAATCGTCTGCACGGTGGTGACGCGGGTCTGACCATCCTGACCGGTGATGGTCGACACCACCAGCGGGATGTTCACATGCGTCCACTTGTTAACCAGTGCCCCCATCACAAACAGGCCGAGAATTGACGCCCCCTCGGTCAGTTTCTGCAGGAAGCCGCCGCCCATATCCTTAACGATGTCCACGCCTTTACGGTAGCCGTAGGCCACGCCGTAGTAACGGGTCAGCAGACGCACCGCGTTGAAGAGGATGAAGAACAGCAGTGGACCGAGCAGGCTGCCGCTCATCGCGATCCCGGCACCCAGCGCCGCGAAGACCGGACGAACCGTACCCCAGAAGATAGGGTCGCCCACACCGGCCAGCGGACCCATCAGACCGACTTTGATACCGTTGATAGCACCATCGTCAATCTCTGCGCCGTTCGCACGCTGCTCTTCCATCGCCAGCGTCACGCCCAGAACCGGCGCCGCGACGTAAGGATGGGTGTTGAAGAATTCCAGGTGACGCTTAATCGCCTGACGACGTGCTTCGTTGTTCTCCGGATAGAGACGTTTTATCGCCGGCACCATAGAGAAGCAGAAGCCCAGCGCCTGCATACGTTCGAAGTTCCATGAACCCTGAAACAGGTTAGAACGGATGAACACGCCACGAATATCACCCGGAGTGAGTTTTTTCTCGGTGGTAGTTTTTGTCATATCAACCATTTCGCTCACCTGTTAGTCCAGTTCGTTATCGAGATCGTTGTTACCAGCAGCCTGCGCTGGGGCACCCGCAACGCGGTTGTATTTCGGGCTGAGCTGGATGTAAAGAATCGCCATTACCGCACCAATCACGCCCAGAGCAACCAGGTTGAAGTTGGTGAAGGCTGCAGTGACGAAGCCGAGGTAGAAGAACGGCATCAGGTAGCCCGCACGCATCATGTTGATGACCATTGCGTAACCTACGACGACGATCATACCGCCCGCGATGTTCAGACCGCTGGTCACGACCTCAGGGATCGCGTTCAGCATGCCCTGAACTTCGCTGGTACCGACAGAAATCGCCACGATTACTGCCGGGATCGCGATACGCATCGCCTGCAGGAACAGGGACGACACGTGGATCCAGGAGAGCGCCGTGAGATTGCCGTTCTCGGCCGCTTTATCCGCTGCGTGCTGGAAGGCCACGGTGATGGTACGCACGATAATGGTCAGCACCTGACCAGCTGCGGCCAGAGGAATGGCAAGGGCAATACCTGCACCAATACTCTGGTGACCGGCAATAACCAGAACGGTCGAAATGATTGAGGCCAGTGCGGCATCTGGCGCAACGGCTGCACCGATGTTCATCCAGCCCAGGGCGATCATCTCCAGGGTACCCCCGATGATGATACCGGTTTTCATATCGCCCAGAACGGCACCAATCAACGTACAGGCCACCAGAGGGCGGTGGAACTGAAATTCATCAAGTACGGATTCCATACCCGCAATACACGCGACGATGAACACCAGCACAATCTGAAGAGTGGTAATCTCCATTGTACTTCTCCTATGACATAAGCTTTATGTGAAAAACCGGCGCGGGCTTATTTCCCAACTTTACCGATCAAATCCATCATTTTCAGTTTCTGGTCTGTGGAAACCTTACGGGCTTCCAGTTCAATACCGCGGGCATTCAGCTTGTTGAATGCTTCGATATCTTTCGCATCGACTGAAATCGCGTTGTTGACCTGCGTTTTGCCCTGACGGAAAGCCATCCCACCGATGTTAACCGAGGTGATTTTCACGCCGCCTTCAACAATACGCTCGACGTCTGTTGGGTTAGTAAACAGGAGCATCACGCGTTCACCCGCATATTTCGGGTTGTTGTAAACGCGGATCATCTTGGCGACATCCACGACGTGCGCGGTTACGCCCGGTGGTGCAACCTGAGTCAGAAGGGTTTTACGGACAGTGTCGGCGGCGACTTCGTCACTGACCACGATGATACGTTGTACGTTGGTCTCTTTGGTCCAGCGCGTCGCAACCTGTCCGTGGATCAGACGGTCATCAATACGCGCCAGGCCGATTACCATGTAATCGTTCGGCCCCATTGGTTTCGCCGGTGCCGCCGCTTTTGGCGCTGCTGCAACAGGCGCTGGCTTCTCAACCGGCTGCGCTTTCAGTGCTTTCACACCCTCGCGACCGGTTTCAACAGCCAGTGCTACCAGCTCATCGAAGCTCGGGTTATCGTCGCGTGCCATGAAGGTTTCCACCAGCATAGGGATGTTAACCCCGGCGACGACTTCATAATGCTCTTTATCGACGACAATACGGCTGGCAGCATTGAACGGGCTGCCGCCCCATGTATCAACGAGAAACAGCACGCCTTTGCTGGTATCCAGCTTCGCGAGTTGAGCGTTGTACTTCTCAATCAGCGTCTCGGCGTTTTCACCGGGAACGAAATCGATCCAGCCGACGTTTTCCTGCTCGCCCAACAGCATCTCTGCCGTTTTGAGTAGCTGCTCAGCAGCCCAACCATGTGTGCCTATGACAATAGCAATGGTCACTTGCTACCTCCTTTTATTATCATTAATACGCCTGCCGGGCAGACGTACTGAGAATCGTATTGGCGAACCGAATCGATTCAGATAAGGGTTAGAGTTCAAAAATCTAAGACTTCCGCGAATTATTTTAGACAGTGAAAAAATAATTTATGTGATGAAGATCCGTAATTTAGCTTTCCCGATCGAGAAAATTCTCAACACAAATTTAGTCTTATTGCGTTTTTGCAAAAGAACGTAAATCTTTGCGTAAAAGCTATTGTCTCTGATATGTTTAGCCTCCGTTTACTTGTTCAGGAGTATAGGGCTACAGCCCACTATATGGACCGTCACCGACGTCAGTCATCTAACAGGCCATTCCGCGCCTTCTTCACCGGCGAACCACGCCACGTATCGACTCTGTATGCCTCTTATTTGCCCACGTTGAGTGGGGCACCGTTTTGTCATTCCTTTAGCAGGAGCTTGTCATGGAATTCTTAATGGACCCGTCAATCTGGGTGGGATTGCTTACGCTGGTGGTGCTGGAGATCGTTCTCGGCATTGATAACCTGGTGTTTATTGCCATCCTTGCGGATAAGCTGCCGCCAAAACAGCGTGATAAAGCACGTCTGATTGGTCTGTCGCTGGCGTTGATCATGCGACTGGGCTTGCTGTCTGTGATTTCCTGGATGGTCACGCTGACCAAACCGCTCTTCTCCGTCATGGACTACACCTTCTCCGGCCGTGATTTGATCATGCTGATCGGGGGGATATTCCTGCTGTTCAAAGCGACAACAGAGCTACATGAACGGCTGGAGAACCGGCAGCATGATGATGGTCACGGTAAGGGCTATGCCAGCTTCTGGGTGGTAGTGCTGCAGATCGTGGTGCTGGATGCGGTCTTCTCGCTGGATGCGGTGATTACCGCGGTCGGTATGGTGAACCACCTGCCGGTGATGATGGCGGCTGTCGTGATTGCGATGGCGGTAATGCTGCTGGCCTCAAAACCGCTGACGCGCTTCGTCAACCAGCATCCGACGGTGGTTGTGCTCTGCCTGAGCTTCCTGCTGATGATTGGCCTGAGCCTGGTGGCGGAAGGTTTCGGCTTCCATATTCCGAAAGGCTACCTGTACGCTGCGATTGGCTTCTCGATCATTATCGAGCTGTTCAACCAGATTGCGCGTCGTAACTTTATTAAGCAGCAGTCAAATCTGCCGCTGCGCGCCCGTACCGCAGATGCCATTCTGCGCCTGATGGGCGGTCGTCGCCAGGTGAACGTCCAGTCTGATTCCGAAAACCGTAACCCGGTGCCGGTCCCGGAAGGGGCGTTTGTGGAAGAAGAGCGCTACATGATTAACGGCGTGCTCTCCCTGGCCTCCCGTTCGCTGCGTGGGATCATGACGCCGCGCGGGGAAATCAGCTGGGTCGATGCGAACCTGAGCGTTGACGAAATTCGTCAGCAGTTGCTCTCTTCACCGCACAGCCTGTTCCCGGTATGCCGCGGTGAGCTGGATGAAATCATCGGCGTCGTGCGGGCGAAAGAGATGCTGGTGGCCCTGGAAGAGGGCGTCAACGTCGAGGCTATCGCCGCCGCGTCACCGGCGATTGTGGTGCCGGAAACGTTAGATCCGATCAACCTGCTGGGCGTGCTGCGCCGCGCGCGCGGGAGCTTTGTTATCGTCACCAACGAGTTTGGTGTGGTACAGGGTCTGGTGACGCCGCTGGACGTGCTGGAAGCGATTGCCGGTGAATTCCCGGACGAGGATGAAACGCCTGAGATTGTGGCCGACGGCGAAGGCTGGCTGGTTAAAGGTGCGACCGACCTGCACGCGCTCTCGCATACGCTGGGGCTGGAAAATGTGATTAACGACGAAGAAGACATCGCGACCGTAGCGGGTCTGGTTATCGCCGTTAACGGTCAGATCCCGCGCGTGGGGGATGTGATCGAGCTACCACCGCTGCACATCACCATCGTTGAAGCTAACGACTACCGCGTTGATCTGGTCCGCATTGTTAAAGAACAGTCTTTCCACGACGAAGATGAATAAGTCCGCTTAACGCAGCGGCATTAAGGGCACGATGTGCCCGTTATGACGCGCTGGCGGGGGAGTACTCTCCGCCAACCATTGTGGAAAATCCCGCAGCGGCATTGGTCGCGCATAGAAATATCCCTGCAGAACCGGCACGCCGTGACGACGTAAATACCGCGCCTGTTCATCCGTCTCGACCCCTTCCGCCACCAGTTCGATATTCAGGCGCTGACCCAAAGCAATAATGATATCCGTCACCGTTGAGTTCACGGCGTCGGTACCAATTGCGGTGGTAAATGACCGATCGATTTTCAGTACATCCGGATGCAGCTTTTCAAGCCAGGAGAGCGAGCTGTTCCCGGTGCCAAAATCGTCAATGGCGAGCTTCACCCCTTTGCGATGCAGCTCGCGCACGATGCGGTAGTCCACATCCAGCAGCGCGTCCCGTTCCGTTAATTCAATCACCAGCTGCTGGCGCGGGTTTGCGCTAAACCAGTAGCGGTTGAGGTCCTGTAATAAGACCGCGCGCCGGAAATGGCTGGCGGCAATATTAATGCCGATGTGAAAACCGGCGCTGGAGGGGAAATAGCCTATCTGGCGTACCGTTTCGGCGATGACATACCGGGTGAGGGGAACAATCAGGTTATGTTCTTCGGCCAGAGGGATAAACACGTCCGGGGAGATCCACCCCTGGCGCGGGTTATTCCAGCGCAGCAGAATTTCGACCCCGATGCACGTCTGAGTTCGGGCATTCACCAGCGGCTGACAGAAAAGCTCAAATTCCCTTTCCGCAATACCCATATCGATTTCCCAGGTGAAGCTCATGCGGTTCGCTGTGGCCAGCCAGGCGAGATAGCCCAGCAGCAGGCTCAGCATCAGTCCCAGCGGCAGCTGTGCCGGCAGGCTCTTTAAGGCTACTTCGCCGGGACCAGGCCCGCTAACTGTGATGGAGAAGGGATGGCGGGTTGATGACTGCCGGACGAGCGAGCCATCTTCAGCAAAAGCCAGGCTGTCGGTGACGCGTTGACCGTAGCGCAGAAAGCGATCGCCCACGGACAGCGCCACGTCATGGATAAGCGGACGCTCGGGCTCCAGTATCATTCTGGTAATCAAATCAATATTAACGATTTCGATCACGCCATCTGTGCCGCTCGGGGAGACCGGGTTCCACTGGACCAGAATTGGGCCGCCCTTCACCAGCCACCGATCGGTCGATAAAATCAGCTTCGGCGTGCTGGCAGGTAATTCCTGAAGGAGATCATGAATGGGAACATTACGGCTGCCAAAAATACTGGAACAATACAGGACACCGTCTTTAACCAGAGCAACAGAGCGTACCGTCTGCAAAACGGCGGCCTGCTTTCGCAGGGACAAATGCGCCCGGGAGCAGGGCTGCCCCACCAGCTGCTGCAACGCGTTGCGGTTTTTTTCTAAAGAGAGCAGCAGGTTATCGAGAGAGCGAACGGCATGGCTGGTGAAGTCGAGAACGCGCTGCTGGTTGACATTGCGCTGCGAAACAAAGCGAGCGCCTAACGTCAGGATGAGCGTGAGGAGCGCAATCGTCACACAGACGATAACGCGTTTACGGCGATAGTTTTTAATGATCGTTTGTGCAGTTTGCATGAACGGTCGCCTGCTAAGCCACCAGCCCCAAAAGCCGGACGCAACAGTGAAAGTGTAGTGGGGAAAGCAGAAGGAGACGAGAAAGAAGAGGGAAATTCGCCCATCCGTTGCAGATGGGCGAATGAGAGGATTAGTCGCACTGCACCTTAATGGCCAGACCGCCGCGCGAGGTCTCACGGTACTTCGCGTTCATGTCTTTGCCGGTCTCATACATGGTTTCGATAACCTTATCCAGCGACACGCGAGGTTCGCTGGTACGGCGCATCGCCATGCGTGAGGCGTTGATCGCTTTAACGGACGCAATAGCGTTACGCTCAATGCACGGCACCTGCACCTGACCGGCAACCGGGTCGCAGGTCAGACCGAGGTTATGCTCCATACCGATTTCCGCCGCCACACAGACCTGCTCAGGGCTTGCGCCCAGCAGTTCCGCCAGGCCGGCCGCAGCCATGGAGCAGGCCACGCCCACTTCACCCTGACAGCCCACTTCCGCACCGGAGATGGACGCGTTCATCTTGTACAGCGCACCGATGGCACCAGCCGCGAGGAAATAACGGATGTAGATGTCCGGCGTCACAGGCTCAATAAAGTGATCGTAGTAGGCCAGCACCGCCGGAACGATGCCGCAGGCACCGTTAGTTGGCGCCGTCACAACGCGACCCCCCGCAGCGTTCTCTTCGTTAACCGCAAGGGCAAACATGTTGACCCAGTCAACCACGTTCATCGGGTCGTTGGAGAACTTATCGGTGGTCACCAGCATACGGCGCAGGGCAGAGGCACGACGCGGTACGCGCAGCGGCCCCGGCAGAACGCCTTCGGTGTTCATCCCACGGTCAATACAGGCGCGCATGGTTTGCCACACGTTGGCAAAATAGTCTTCGATCTCTTTTTTGCTGTGCAGCGCCAGTTCGTTCTGCATCACCATGCCGGACAGCGACAGGCCGGTCTCTTTGCAGTAGCCCAGCATTTCGGTAGCCGATTTGAACGGATAGGGCACATTCACATCGCCCGCGCTCTCTTTACCAAAATGCTCTTCATCAACGATGAAGCCACCACCGATGGAGTAGTAGGTTTTGCTGTAGATCTCTTTTTCACCGCTCCAGGCGTGAATGGTCATGCCGTTTTCATGCAGCGGCAGGTTGTCGCTACGAAAACGCATCCCGTCATCCTGCGGGAAATCCACTTCCTGCTGACCGTTAGCCAGCAGCAGGCGTCCGCGCGTTTCCACGTCGCGGATAAATGCCGGAATGGCATCAATATCAACAGTGTCCGGCATGTTGCCTGCCAGACCCATAATAATGGCGATATCGGTGTGGTGGCCTTTACCCGTTAATGACAGCGAGCCGTAGACGTCCACGGCAACACGGGTAACGCTTTCCAGTAATCCTTTTTCGACCAGATCATCGACGAACTGTTTACCGGCCTTCATCGGCCCTACAGTGTGGGAAGAAGATGGACCAATCCCCACTTTGAACATGTCGAATATACTAATCACTTTCACACTCCTGACAGGGTTACCGGGGTTCCAGTAACGATGTAATAACTGCGCATAGTGTAAGAGGGAACACTGACCTCGGCTTAACTATTCACATGAATTAAACTAATGGTTAACGATGGGTTTTGCTAATAGCGCGACACGGATCGCAAACCTGCCAGAAAAGGGTGGAATGTAAAGTATAGTCAAGGCTTCAGGCCGATTTGCAGCGCCAGTTCACGAATGATGCCCGCCGTCATGCCCCAGACAAAATAATGCTGATACCAGGACAACCAGACCCGATGGTCATGCCCCCGGCGATGGATATCCAGCGGATGATAGCGGCTTAGCCGGAGCGCCTCTTCGAGCGGCATCTCAAACACCGCTGAGACTTCATCGACGCTGGCGTGATACTGCAGGCCGGGGGGAATAATACCGACCACAGGCGTGACCTGAAAACCGGTCACGCTGTCGACGGGCGGCAGCACGCCGATGACTTCCACCGCGTCAGGGGGGATCGCCACCTCTTCCTGCGCTTCCCGCAGCGCGGCGGCAATCAGCGACGCATCGGTGCTGTCCACCGCGCCTCCGGGAAAAGCAACCTGACCGGCGTGTTTTCGCATATGCGGCGAGCGCTGCGTAAGCAGCAGGCCCGGCTGTTCCCGGCGCACCACCGGGATCAGCACCGCCGCCTGACGCTGATTCAGCGTGGCGCGGTTGACCTGCGGCCGCAGCAGCTGAAAGCGCGACAGAAAATCATCCAGCGTCAGGTTCTCTTTCTCCACCGTTAGTTCTCCAGTTGTTTCAGGATGCGGTTCACCTTATCAAAGGTTTCCTGGTATTCCGCCTCGACCTGGCTGTCCGCCACAATGCCGCCGCCCGCAGAACAGTAAAGGTTGCCGTCGCAGGCCGTCAGCGTGCGAATGGTGATGCTGGTATCCATGGTACCGCACAGGCTGATATAGCCGATGCTGCCGCACCAGGCACTGCGGCGGTGCGGTTCCAGTTCGTCGATGATTTCCATAGCGCGAATTTTTGGCGCGCCGGTGATGGAGCCGCCCGGGAAGGCGGCGCGCAGCAGATCGCAGGCGGTGCGTGAGGCGGGCAGGCGCGCGGTGATGGTGCTGACAAGGTGATGTACCGCCGGGAACGGTTCGACGACGAACAGTTCCGGCACGCGCACGCTGCCTGGTTCGGCGACGCGGCCAATATCGTTACGCATCAGGTCGACGATCATCAGGTTTTCGGCGCGATCTTTCGGTGAGGCGGCGAGTTTCTCCGCCTGCTGGCGGTCGGCGTCCGGATCGGCAAGGCGCGGTAGTGTGCCTTTAATCGGGCGGGTCTGAATCGTACCTTCCGCCAGATGGATAAAACGCTCCGGCGACAGGCTGAGGACGGCCCCCTGTTCCAGACGTACGAACGCGCTGAACGGCGCCTTATTGCTGGCATTCAGGCGGGTAAAGGCCTGCCACTCGTCTCCCTGATATTCTGCCTGGAAACGCTGGGCAAGGTTGACCTGATAGCAGTCACCGCTTTGCAGATAGGCCTGAACGCGCGCGAATTTTTCCGCGTATTCCATCGCACTCATATTTGAGCGCCAGCCGGAGGTCAGGGCAAACGTCTCAGTTGAGGCAGGCTGCTGCGCCTCAAGCCAGGCCAGACGCGCCTGCACGTCTTGATGGCTCAGCAGGGAGACCTTTTTTTTCTGGTGGTCCACAATCAACGCCCAGTCATACAGCCCCACCGCCATATCCGGCAGGGAAATATCCGCCTGCGCATGCTCGGGGAGCGTTTCGAAACGGCGACCCAAATCGTAGCCAAACAGGCCCAGCGCACCGCCCTGGAAGGGCAGGTCCGGGGTTGGGGTTGCGGATAAGCCCAGCGCGTTGATTTCCTGCTGTAGCTGCATCAGCGGATCGTCCGATAACGCAAGGTCATCGGTGGTCAGCGTCTTCAGCGGATCGGCTACCAGAATATCGAAGCGGCTGTAGGGGTGATCCGCATGGCCGGAGTGCAGCAGCATCGCAAAGGGAAGATGGCTCAGACGAGCAAACCAGAACTCAGCGGCGTCAGCCCGCCAGGGTAAGGTAATAACAGTGGGGAAGCGCATGTTCATGTATGGCATACTACCGGGCAGCGTGAAATAATTAGCGCGAATAATTTAGCAGGAGTTGACGATGTTTGCAGGTTTACCTTCTCTCAGCCATGACCAACAGCAGAAAGCCGTTGAACGTATCCAGGAGCTGATGTCCCAGGGGATGAGCAGCGGACAGGCGATTTCCCAGGTGGCGGAGGAGCTGCGCGCCACCCATACCGGCGAGCGGATCGTGGCGCGTTTTGAGGATGAAGATGAAGAGTAACGGGCTTAAACCGCCGCGATAATCTTGATCTCTACCTTATACTCCGGTTTCATCAGCGTGGCCTGTACGGTGCAGCGTACAGGCGCGTGACCCGCCACCACCCACGCATCCCAGGCTTTATTCATCGCCGCGAAATCGTCTTTATTTGCCAGGAAAATGGTCGCATCCAGAATGCGGGATTTATCGCTGCCCTGTTTTTCCAGCACGGCATCAATCTGCGCCAGGGTATTCGCCGTCTGTTCGAACGCATCCGCGTCCAGATTTGACGGTACACCGGTGTAGTACAGCGTCTGGTTATGGATCACCACATCAGACCAGCGGGCTTCGGCATCAATGCGCACAATTGTCATAAACGTATCCTCGTTATATTTCGTCGTCAGGCGGCAAGACTGCCATATTGTTCCGCCGTCGTCACTATTTGGGGTGGCACAGGAGAGGATGGGCTGACATAATCCCTGTGCAAAAATACAGTGAGAGAACACCGTGGCAGACGATTTTTCCCCTGAAGGTCAGTTAGCACAGGCTATTCCCGGTTTTAAACCGCGCGAACCCCAGCGTCAGATGGCGCACGCCGTCGCGCACGCTATCGAAAAGGCGCAACCGCTGGTGGTGGAGGCCGGAACCGGAACGGGGAAAACCTACGCTTACCTTGCGCCCGCACTGAGGGCGAAAAAGAAGGTTATTATCTCCACGGGGTCAAAGGCGCTTCAGGACCAGCTCTACAGCCGGGACTTGCCGACGGTGGCGAAAGCGTTGAAATACAAAGGTCGCCTGGCGCTGCTGAAAGGGCGTTCTAACTACCTTTGCCTGGAGCGACTCGAACAGCAGGCGCTGGCGGGTGGCGACCTGCCGGTACAAACCCTGAGCGACGTCATTATTCTTCGCGCCTGGGCCAACCAGACGGAAGAGGGGGATATCAGCACCTGCGCGAGCGTGCCGGAAGACTCCCCGGCCTGGCCACTGGTGACCAGCACCAACGACAACTGCCTCGGCAGCGACTGCCCGCTGTATAAAGACTGCTTTGTGGTGAAAGCGCGAAAAACGGCGATGGATGCAGACGTGGTGGTAGTGAACCACCATCTGTTCCTCGCGGATATGGTGGTTAAGGACAGCGGTTTCGGCGAGCTGATCCCCGAAGCGGAGGTGATGATCTTCGATGAAGCCCATCAGCTCCCGGATATCGCCAGCCAGTATTTCGGCCAGTCGCTTTCAAGCCGCCAGCTTCAGGATCTGGCGAAAGATTTCACCATTGCCTACCGTACCGAACTCAAAGATACCCAGCAGCTGCAGAAGTGCGCTGACCGCCTGGCGCAAAGCGCGCAGGATTTCCGCCTGCAGCTTGGCGAGCCGGGCTATCGCGGCAACCTGCGCGAACTGCTGGCGGATAAAAATATCCAGCGCGCGCTGCTGCTGCTCGATGATGCGCTTGAGCTCTGTTACGACGTGGCGAAGCTGTCCCTCGGACGTTCTGCCCTGCTGGATGCCGCCTTCGAGCGCGCGACGCTCTATCGCGGGCGGCTGAAACGCCTAAAAGAGATCAATCAGCCGGGATACAGCTACTGGTATGAATGTACCTCGCGCCACTTCACTCTGGCGCTCACGCCGCTGACGGTGGCCGATAAATTCAAAGAAGTCATGGCGCAGAAGCCCGGGAGCTGGATTTTCACCTCGGCAACCCTGTCGGTGAATGACGATCTGCACCACTTTACCGAGCGCCTCGGCATTGAACAGGCGGAATCACTCCTCCTGCCGAGCCCGTTTGATTACGAAAAGCAGGCGCTGCTCTGCGTGCCGCGTAATCTGCCGCTGCCGAATCAGCCGGGCGCGGCACGGCATCTCGCCGCGATGCTCAAGCCGATGATTGAGGCCAACAACGGCCGCTGTTTTATGCTCTGCACCTCACACGCCATGATGCGCGACCTCGCCGAGCAGTTCCGCGCCACCATGACCCTGCCGGTGCTGTTGCAGGGGGAAACCAGCAAAGGGCAACTGCTCCAGCAGTTTGTCAGCGCCGGTAATGCCCTGCTGGTGGCGACCAGCAGCTTCTGGGAAGGGGTGGACGTGCGTGGCGATACGCTCTCGCTGGTCATCATCGACAAGCTGCCGTTTACCTCCCCGGATGACCCGCTGCTCAAGGCGCGGATGGAGGACTGTCGTCTGCGCGGAGGCGATCCGTTTGACGAGGTTCAGCTGCCGGACGCGGTGATTACCCTTAAGCAAGGGGTAGGGCGCCTGATCCGTGACGTCACCGATCGCGGCGTGCTGGTGATCTGCGATAACCGGCTGGTCATGCGTCCTTACGGCGCAACCTTCCTCGCCAGCCTGCCGCCGGCCCCGCGTACGCGGGACATTAAACGCGCGGTGCGTTTCCTGGCGAACCCAACGGCGGAGTAATTTGCCCCGGAGTGTGCTAAGATGCGCGCCATTTTGTGACTGACCCTTGCGAGAGCGCGACGACTGATGCGAATTCTGGCTATTGATACCGCGACAGAGGCTTGCTCTGTCGCTCTGTTAAACGACGGTGCTGTTTCTGCTCATTTCGAAGAGTGTCCACGGGAACACACCCAGCGTATTCTGCCCCTGGTGAAAGCCATTTTAACCGAGGGCAACACCGTCCTGACCGACCTCGACGCGCTGGCCTTTGGCCGCGGCCCTGGCAGCTTTACGGGCGTACGTATTGGGATTGGCATTGCGCAGGGGCTGGCGCTGGGCGCTGACCTGCCGATGATCGGCGTCTCTACACTTGCCACGATGGCGCAGGGAGCCTGGCGCATGACGGGCGCGATCCGCGTGCTGGCCGCTATTGATGCCCGCATGGGGGAAGTCTACTGGGCGGAATATACCCGTGACGAAAACGGCGTCTGGCAGGGTGAAGAGACGGAAGCGGTGCTTAAGCCTGAAGCCGTTACTGAACGCCTGAAGCAGCTGTCCGGCGAGTGGGCGACGGTCGGCACGGGCTGGGCGGCGTGGCCGGAGATGGCGAGCGGCACCGGCGTGACGCTGGTGGACGGCAACATGCTCCTGCCTGCGGCGGAAGATATGCTCCCGATTGCCCGTCAGCTGCTTGCAGCAGGAAAAACCGTTGCCGTTGAACAGGCGGAGCCGGTTTATTTGCGAAACACCGTCGCATGGAAGAAACTTCCGGGCCGAGAGTGAATCTCAGTAACAGGAACTGAGAAAAAGGAGTCGCATCATGGCGGTTCAAACTAAAGTAGTACGTCTTTTTATGGCAGGCGCGGTTGCCATAGCACTGAGCGGTTGCGTAACCGTACCTGATGCGATTAAGGGCAGCAGCCCGACGCCACAGCAGGATCTGGTTCGGGTCATGAATGCGCCTGAGCTTTACGTCGGCCAGGAAGCGCGCTTCGGTGGGAAAGTGATCGACGTGCAGAACCAGCAGGGGAAAACCCGTCTGGAAATTGCCACCGTTCCGCTCGACAGCGGCGCGCGCCCCGTACTCGGTGAAGCCTCTCGCGGGCGTATCTATGCCGACGTGAATGGCTTCCTCGACCCGGTAGATTTCCGCGGTCAGTTGGTCACCGTTGTCGGGCCGATCACCGGTTCGGTGCAGGGCAAAATCGGCAACACGCCGTACAAATTTATGACCATGCAGGTGAACGGCTATAAGCGCTGGCGTATCGCCCAGCAGGTGGTGATGCCGCCTCAGCCAATCGATCCGTGGATGTGGGGTCCACATCCTTATCGTTACGGTTATCCGGGATGGGGCTGGTATAATCCGGGTCCTGCGCAGGTTCAAACGATCGTAACTGAGTAACTTACTGTTATTATTAGGAAAGAGACAGCGGCTCAGCCGCTGTCTCTGTTTTTTTACGGATAAAACGAAAAAAAAGAGTGACGCGCTTCGCAACCTGCAATCTGAACAATTAATAAACTGGTACGCTGAGTTAATATAATGTTAACAAACTGTTTATTATCGGGGCTGTGATGACGACGAACACTCATTTCAGAGGTGATGCATTGCAAAAGGTTTGGCTTAACCGTTATCCCGCAGATGTGCCTGCGGAGATCAATCCTGACCGTTATCAATCCCTGGTGGAATTATTTGAACACTCGGTACGGCGTTACGCTGATCAGCCCGCGTTTGTGAACATGGGCGAGGTGATGACGTTCCGTAAGCTTGAGGAACGTAGCCGGGCGTTTGCTGCTTATCTTCAGGAAGGGCTGGGGCTGCAAAAAGGGGACCGCGTCGCGTTGATGATGCCGAACCTGCTGCAATACCCGGTGGCGCTGTTCGGCATCCTGCGTGCCGGAATGATTGTCGTTAACGTCAACCCGCTGTATACGCCGCGCGAGCTGGAGCACCAGCTGAACGACAGTGGCGCGGTGGCAATTGTCATTGTTTCCAACTTTGCCCACACTCTGGAAAAGGTGGTCGATAAGACCCAGGTGAAGCACGTCATCCTGACGCGGATGGGCGATCAGCTTTCCACCGCCAAAGGGACGCTGGTTAACTTTGTCGTTAAATACGTCAAACGTCTGGTACCTAAATACCATCTGCCGGATGCCATCTCCTTCCGACGCGCGCTGCATGCGGGCTATCGCATGCAGTACGTCAAACCGGAAGTGGTCTCCGAAGACCTGGCCTTCCTGCAATACACGGGCGGCACCACCGGCGTGGCGAAAGGGGCGATGCTGACCCACCGCAACATGCTGGCGAACCTCGAACAGGTCAATGCGACCTACGGCCCGCTGCTGCATCCGGGTAAAGAGCTGGTGATCACCGCGCTGCCGCTGTATCACATTTTCGCGCTGACCATGAACTGCCTGCTGTTTATCGAGCTGGGTGGGCAAAACGTATTGATCACCAACCCGCGAGATATTCCGGGGCTGGTGAAAGAGCTGGCAAAATACCCGTTCACCGCCATGACCGGGGTGAATACCCTGTTTAACGCCCTGCTCAATAACAAAGAGTTCCAGCAGCTGGATTTCTCCACGCTGCACCTCTCCGCGGGCGGCGGCATGCCGGTCCAGCAGGCGGTGGCCGAGCGCTGGGTGAAGCTTACCGGACAATATCTGCTGGAAGGCTATGGCCTGACGGAATGTGCCCCGTTGGTCAGCGTCAACCCGCATGACATCGACTACCACAGCGGCAGCATCGGTCTGCCGGTCCCGTCGACGGAAGCAAAACTGGTGGATGATGAGGATAACGAAGTGCCTCACGGCGAGCCGGGCGAGCTGTGCGTCAGAGGGCCGCAGGTGATGCTGGGTTACTGGCAGCGTCCAGACGCGACTGACGAAATCATTAAAGATGGCTGGCTGCACACCGGTGATATTGCGGTGATGGATGACGAAGGCTTCCTGCGCATCGTCGATCGCAAAAAAGATATGATCCTGGTGTCCGGCTTCAACGTCTATCCGAACGAAATCGAAGACGTGGTGATGCAGCACAGTGGCGTACTCGAAGTGGCGGCGGTGGGGGTTCCTTCCGGCAGCAGCGGTGAAGCGGTGAAGATATTTGTGGTCAAGAAAGATCCTTCTCTCACTGAGGATGCGCTGATAACGTTTTGTCGCCGTCAGCTGACGGGCTATAAAGTGCCGAAGCTGGTTGAATTCCGCGATGAGCTGCCGAAATCCAACGTCGGGAAGATATTACGACGAGAATTACGTGACGAAGCCCGTGCCAAAGTAGACAATAAGGCCTGAGCTTCACGTTAATCGCCCAGACGCCGGTTAAGCCGGCGTTTTTTATGGGCGCAAACAAAAGAGAATCCGATTTGAATTACCAGATGATCACCACCAACGACGAGCTGGCTTCGCTGTGCGAAGTGGCGCGCGACTTTCCCGCCATTGCCCTGGATACCGAGTTTGTCCGTACCCGGACGTACTATCCGCAGCTGGGTTTGATTCAGATGTACGACGGTAAGCACGTCTCGCTGATCGACCCGCTCGGCATTACCGACTGGACGCCGATGCGTGACCTGTTGCTCGATACTGCGGTAACGAAATACCTGCACGCGGGCAGTGAAGATCTGGAAGTCTTTCTGAATACCTTTGGCATCATGCCACAGCCGCTGATTGATACGCAGATCCTCGCGGCATTCAGCGGCCGTCCGCTGTCGTGGGGCTTTGCCGCTATGGTGGAGGAGTATACGGGCCTGACGCTGGACAAAAGCGAATCCCGTACCGACTGGCTGGCGCGCCCGCTTACCGAGCGTCAACTGGAATACGCGGCGGCAGATGTGTTTTACCTGCTGCCGATTGCCGGACAGCTGATGAAAGAGGCGGAAGCCTCCGGCTGGCTGTCTGCCGCGCTGGACGAGTGTCGCATGACGCAGCAGCGTCGTCAGGAAGTGGTCGACCCGAAAGACGCCTGGCGTGATATCACCAACGCCTGGCAGCTTCGCACGCGTCAGCTGGCCTGCCTGCAGTTGCTGGCGGACTGGCGCCTGCGCAAAGCGCGCGAGCGCGATCTGGCCGTTAACTTTGTGGTGCGTGAAGAGCATCTCTGGGCGGTCGCGCGCTATATGCCGGGTAGCCTGGGCGAACTGGACAGCATCGGGCTTTCCGGCAGCGAGATCCGTTTCCACGGTAAAACCCTGCTGGCGCTGGTCGCTAAAGCGCAGGCGCTGCCGGAGGATGCCCTGCCTGAGCCGCTGCTGAATCTGATGGATATGCCGGGCTACCGCAAAGCGTTTAAGGATATCAAAGCACTGGTAGGGGATGTCGCAACGGAAAGCAAGCTGAGCGCTGAACTGCTGGCGTCACGCAGACAAATTAACCAGCTGCTGAACTGGCACTGGAAGTTGAAACCGCAGAATGGCGTGCCGGAGCTGATGGCGGGCTGGCGCGGGGTATTGATGGCCGATCGCCTGAATACGTTGTTGGCGTCATATCCACGCTAAAGCAGCGTAGCCCCGGTAAGCGAAGCGCCACCGGGGAAATTGCCGGGCGGCGCGACGCTTGCCCGGCCTACAAAACCACAACCGAATTAACGCGACTCTTCCGCTTCCGGAAGCGTTACGTTCAGCTCCAGAATCGAAATATCCCCGTCTTTTTGTTCCAGCTGTACGGTGACCATCTCCGGGTCAATCTGCACGTACTTACAGATCACCTCGAGAATGTCCTTGCGCAGCTGCGGCAGGTAGTGAGGCTCGGCGTCGCTACGACGACGCTCCGCAACGATGATTTGCAGGCGTTCTTTTGCGATGTTGGCGGTGCTTTTTTTCCGCGAGAGAAAAAAGTCCAGTAATGCCATAACTTATCCTCCGAACAGGCGTTTGAGGAAACCTTTCTTCTCTTCTTCAATGAAGCGGAAAGGACGTTCTTCTCCCAGCAGACGGTCAACGGTATCGGCGTAAGCTTTACCTGCATCTGCCGTTGTATCAAGGATCACGGGCTCGCCCTGGTTAGAGGCGCGTAACACGGACTGGTCTTCCGGGATAACGCCAACCAGTTTAATGCGCAGGATCTCCAGCACGTCTTCCATGCTCAGCATGTCACCTTTGTTTACGCGACCCGGGTTATAGCGGGTCAGCAGCAGGTGCTCTTTGATCGGATCCTGGCCATTTTCCGCACGGCGGGATTTCGAGGCCAGAATACCGAGAATACGGTCGGAGTCACGCACGGAGGAGACTTCCGGGTTGGTGGTGATGATCGCTTCATCAGCAAAGTAGAGCGCCATCAGGGCACCGGTCTCGATGCCGGCAGGGGAGTCGCAGACGATGAAGTCGAACTCCATTTTTTTTAGCTCGTCGAGCACCTTTTCCACGCCTTCACGGGTCAGGGCGTCTTTGTCACGCGTCTGCGAAGCCGGAAGAATGAAGAGGTTCTCGGTGCGCTTGTCTTTAATCAGCGCCTGGTTCAGCGTGGCATCGCCCTGAATGACGTTTACGAAGTCATACACGACGCGACGCTCACATCCCATGATGAGGTCGAGGTTACGCAGACCGATATCGAAGTCGATAACGACGGTTTTCTTTCCCTTCTGGGCCAAACCAGTAGCGATGGCCGCGCTGGAGGTGGTCTTGCCAACGCCTCCTTTACCCGAAGTAACAACAATAATGCGTGCCATAGAAATTCCTTGTTAAAAAGGGATCAATTCAACGGTTGAACGGTCAACGCGTCGTCTGCCAGAAGCAGGCGAGCCGCTTTGCCATAAAATTCAGCTGGGATCTTGTCGCTCAGCCAATATTCACCTGCGATGGACACCAGCTCCGCCGTCAGGTGAGTACAAAATATTTGCGCGTCCCGATCGCCACTTGCGCCCGCAAGCGCACGTCCACGCATCATACCGTAAACGTGAATATTGCCATCTGCAATAAGCTCTGCGCCAGCGCTGACGTGGCTTGTAACAATCAGATCACAGTTTGGTGCATAAATGCGCTGACCGGAACGAACCGGTACATCAATCATTCGCGTTTTTGTGATAGCGGTAACGTTTTGCACCGCAGGAGGGGGCGTTGGCACGGCAGCGGATACTGCACGTGGGGCTTTTTCTTTGCCTTCATTAAGCAGCGGCAGCCCCGCACGGTCGATTTCTGCTTTTAGCCCGGTATCTTTGCAGCCGCTGATGCCGACGATACGCAGCCCGGTGGAGGAGACCGCCTGCTGGAGAAGTTTCCAGTTAACCGGTGCCTCGAGACCGCTGACGTTGATGACAACAGGGGCGTGTTTCAGAAAGGCGGGAGCCTGGGCGATTTTGTCTTCTAACGCCTGACGAATAACCTCGGGTTTTGCATCATGCAAATGTACCACTGATAAGGTGAAGCTACTGCCTTTAAGCTCGATGGGCGTGTTTGACATCCTGGCCTTACTCAATTTGCTATTAACCGCAACCATTCGCTGCGATATTCCGAAGAGTATCAGGCATGTTATAGTCAGGAGTATATTGAGGCAAGCAACCACCCATTAATTCAGAGTAAAAACATGTTTTGTGTGATCTACAGAAGTACAAGCCGTGACCAGACCTATCTTTATGTCGAAAAGAAAGACGATTTTTCACGCGTGCCGGAAGAATTAATGAAGAACTTTGGCCGACCGCAGCTGGCAATGCTGCTGCCGCTGGATGGCCGTAAGAAACTGGTGAACGCCGATCTGGAAAAAGTGAAAACGGCGTTAGCCGAGCAGGGCTATTATTTACAGCTTCCACCGCCGCCTGAGAATTTATTAAAACAGCATCTTGAGGCGACCGGGAAAAAATAGTCTCAGCTGTTTTCGGGCATAACACATCAACCGATTAGGGGTCGAGCATGTATCAACATCATAACTGGCAAGGCGCATTACTGGATTATCCCGTCAGCAAAGTGGTCTGCGTGGGCAGCAACTATGCGAAACATATTCAGGAGATGGGTAGCGCAACGCCAGAAGAACCGGTCCTGTTTATTAAGCCCGAGACGGCGCTTTGCGATATCCGCCAGCCGCTGGCGCTTCCGCAGGGGCTGGGGTCGGTGCATCACGAAGTGGAGCTTGCCGTGCTGATCGGCGCAACGCTCCGTCAGGCCTCCGAAGAGCATGTCGAGAAAGCGATTGCCGGTTACGGTGTGGCGCTGGATCTGACTCTGCGTGACGTGCAGGGCAAAATGAAGAAAGCGGGGCAGCCGTGGGAAAAAGCCAAAGGCTTTGATAACGCGTGCCCGATTTCTGGCTTTGTTCCGGTAGGTGAATTTACTCACGATCCGCAGAACACGCCGCTCAGCCTGAAGGTTAACGGCGAGATGCGCCAGCAGGGGACTACCGCTGATATGATCCACAAAATTGTCCCGCTGATCGCCTACATGAGCCGTTTCTTCACCCTGAAACCGGGCGATGTGATCCTCACCGGCACGCCGGAAGGCGTGGGCCCGCTCGCCAGCGGCGATGAACTGGAGGTCGGTTTTAACGGCCTGTCGCTAAAAACCCGCGTGCTGTAACCCCATCTTGCCGCCTGAAGAGGGCGGCAAAACTTGCAACAACGTGCCAGACTCGTTATAAGGTGCGCTTTCTTTTGACGTGTGGACATCCTGATGAACGACATCCCTTTCTGGCAAAGCAAAACTCTCGACGACATGACCGACGCGGAATGGGAATCCTTGTGTGATGGCTGCGGCCAGTGCTGCCTGCACAAGCTGATGGATGAAGATACGGACGAAATCTATTTCACCAACGTCGCCTGCAAGCAGCTGAACATCAAAACCTGCCAGTGCCGCAACTATGAGCGCCGGTTTGAATTTGAGCCGGACTGCATTAAATTAACCCGTGATAATCTGCCGACCTTTGAATGGCTGCCGCACACCTGCGCGTATCGCCTGCTGGCGGAAGGAAAAGATCTGCCGAACTGGCATCCGCTGCTGACGGGCTCAAAGGCAGCGATGCACGGTGAGCGCATTTCTGTGCGTCACATTGCGGTGAAAGAGTCCGAAGTGCGGGACTGGGAAGACCACATCATGAATCACCCTAATCGATGATAATAAAAAACCCGCCGAGGCGGGTTTTTTTGTATTTGTGCGGCCTGATGCCCTCTCCTCAACCCTCTCCCACGGGAGAGGGCGCAAACACTAAATACGGCAACCGAGGTTGCCGTTTTGCTATTTACCTTCCGAACAAATCGCGCTTCTTCGGCTTAAACGGCTGAGCAATCAGGACCAGCAGCGCCACGACGAAGTAGGCCACAAAAATGCCCACCAGCCACTGCGGCATCTCCAGCGTCAGGAATTCCCACTGACGAACGGAGCAGTCACCGGATGCGACAAACACCTGCGGCAGCCACTTATCCAGCGGCAGCCAGCTCGGGAAGCGGGCGGCGAAATCACAGGTCATGAACGGTGACGGATGTAGCTGCATCATGGTGTGCTGCCAGGAAAGCTCAATCCCTTTCCAGGCGCTGTACAGCCAGATAGCAATCCCGACGTAGCGCAGCGGTGATTTCGGGGCAATCGCACCTACCAAACCAGCACCCATCACGCCGAACAATGCGCAGCGCTCGTAGATACAGAGCACGCAGGGCTTGAGTCCCATCACGTGCTGGAACCACAGCGCAACCATTTCCAGCGCAAAGGCGGTCAGGGCCATCAACAACCACGCTCCGCGACCGCGTGAGCACTGGTTTAAAAATCTCAACATAATCATTTCCCTGGAACATGCTTAGAAAGCGCAGTGTAAACGAATTTTAATGCGCCGCAAGTATACCCGCTTGCATGAGCCATTGCGTACAGGGAATGAGGGTAATTTTGACGCAAAGCAATCCCACAATCGTAAGGACCAGCGTATACGGCAGAGCCATCCAGACCATCCTTCCATACGAAAGACGTATGAGTGGCGCCAGGGCGGAGGTCAGCAGGAACAGGAACGCGGCCTGACCGTTAGGTGTCGCCACCGATGGCAGGTTGGTACCGGTGTTGATCGCCACCGCCAGCAGTTCAAACTGCCCGGCGCTGATAACGCCTTCTTGCATGGCTGATTTCGCTTCGTTGATATACACCGTGCCGACAAAAACGTTATCGGAAATGGAGGAGAGCAAACCGTTAAACAGGTAAAACAGCGAAAGCTGTGCGTCCGGAGCTGCCTGGAGTACAAACGTAATAATCGGCGCAAACAGGTGCTGATCGATAATTACCGCGACTACGGCGAAAAACACCGCCAGCAGCGCGGTAAACGGCAGGGCTTCGGTGAAGGCTTTGCCGATAGCATGCTCGTCCGTCACGCCGCTAAAGGTGGTGGCGAGAATAATAACGGAGAGGCCAATCAACCCGACTTCGGCAAGGTGGAAAGCCAGCGCGGCGATAAGCCAGATGCCGATGATCCCCTGCGCAATCAGACGCAGCGTCTCCTGACGCGTACGTTGTTTGCGGCTCTGCTCGTCAAACTTATGCAGCTCCTTGCGGACGGGCTCAGGCAGCTGGGCGCCGTAGCCGAAAACGCGGAATTTCTCGACCAGAATGCAGGTTGCTAGCCCGCAGACAAACACGGGCACGCTGACGGGGGCCATGCGCAGGAAAAACTCGCCGAACTGCCAGTCAGCCGCTTTGGCGATGATCAGGTTTTGCGGCTCGCCCACCATGGTCATCACGCCGCCCAGCGCCGTACCGACGCCTGCATGCATCATCAGGCTGCGCAGAAACGCGCGGAATTGTTCCAGCACGTCACGGTTATGGGCCTCGACGTGGCTGTCGTCCTGCAGATCTTCACTTGGGCGCGAGGACGCCACACGGTGATAAATGCCGTAAAACCCGACGGCGACGCTGATCACTACCGCGACAACGGTCAGCGCATCCAGGAAGGCCGACAGAAATGCCGCCGCGAGACAAAACGCCAGTGAGAGAACCGTTTTTGACGGAATGCTCAGCAGCAGGCGAGTGAAAATAAACAGCAGCAGCTGTTTCATAAAGTAGATACCGGCCACCATAAACATCAGCAGCAGAAGCACCTCAAGATTAGAGGCCAGCTCGTGTTTAACATGCTCAGCGCTGGTCATGCCAATCACCACGGCTTCAAACGCCAGCAAGCCGCCAGGCAACAGGGGATAACACTTCAGCGCCATGGCCAGGGTGAAGATAAACTCCGCCACCAGCAGCCAGCCGGCGACAAAGGGATTCACACTAAAAATGATGGGATTAACGACCAGGAAAACCAGCAGTATCAGCTTATACCAGTCAGGAGACTGACCTAAAAAATTGCGCCATAGCGCGCGCCCAAACGAAATTTCCACAACAGACGTCCTTCCCGTCAAGTAAAACAAAACATCAGTATACGCAAAAATCGCGGCCCGGAGGCGGATAAGGCCGCATTATAAATTTCATAAAAATGAAACGGCGATCCCTCTTTTCTCTCTTTGCCGCGCTACCTGCCGCTGCACGCCTCTGGTATGATGAGTGCAATTTGCAAAAGCTGTGTAATGGAAATCTCACTATGGTCATTAAGGCGCAGAGCCCGGCGGGTTTCGCGGAAGAGTACATCATTGAAAGCATCTGGAATAATCGTTTCCCTGCGGGGTCCATTCTTCCGGCTGAACGCGAACTCTCTGAACTGATTGGCGTCACTCGCACCACGCTGCGTGAAGTGCTTCAGCGACTGGCGCGTGATGGCTGGTTGACGATCCAGCACGGCAAGCCAACAAAAGTTAACAACTTCTGGGAAACTTCGGGGCTGAACATTCTTGAAACGCTGGCGCGCCTCGACCACGAAAGCGTGCCGCAGCTGATCGACAATCTGCTCTCCGTGCGTACCAACATTGCCACAATCTTCATTCGTACCGCTTTCCGTCAGCATCCTGAAGACGCGCTTGCGGTGCTGGCCAGCGCAAACGAAGTGGAAGATCACGCTGATGCGTTTGCCACCCTTGACTACAACGTGTTTCGCGGCCTGGCGTTTGCCTCCGGCAACCCGATTTACGGTCTTATCCTCAACGGGATGAAAGGGCTTTATACTCGCATTGGTCGTCACTACTTCGCCAACCCTGAGGCCCGTAGCCTGGCGCTGGGCTTCTACCATAAGCTGAGCAAGCTCTGCAGCGAAGGCCTGCACGATCAGGTTTATGAGACGGTGCGCCGCTACGGTCACGACTCCGGCGAAATCTGGCACCGCATGCAGAAAACGCTGCCGGGTGATTTAGCGATTCAGAGCCGCTAAAGAAAAAACCTCTCATACGAGAGGTTTTTTTTCGTCGGGTGGCGGCTACGCCTTACCCGACCTACAGGTTTTGTAGGCCCGGTAAGCGTAGCGCCACCGGGCAAAAAAAGCTGAACTACAGCGTATTCAACCGCGCCGGGCACCGCTCCAGCAGCTCCACGCTGCCGTCCTCATTCTGCTGCTCCAGCTGCACATCGAAACCCCACAGGCGATGCACGTGTTTCAGCACTTCTTTACGCCCTTTATCCAGCGGCGCGCGGTTGTGCGGTATATAGCGCAGCGTCAGAGAGCGGTCGCCGCGCAGGTCCACGTTCCACACCTGAATATTGGGTTCCAGATTGCTCAGGTTGTACTGGGAAGAGAGGCGAGAGCGGATCTCACGGTATCCTTCCTCGTTATGGATCGCGGAGATCTCCAGATAGTTGTTGCGGTCGTCGTCCAGCACGGTGAAGAAGCGGAAGTCACGCATGATCTTCGGCGACATAAACTGGCTGATAAAGCTCTCATCCTTAAAGTCGCGCATCGCGAAATGCAGGGTTTCCAGCCAGTCGGAGCCGGCGATATCCGGGAACCAGTACTTGTCCTCTTCCGTTGGCGACTGGCAGATACGCTTGATGTCCTGGAACATGGCAAAGCCCAGCGCATACGGGTTAATCCCGCTGTACCACGGGCTGTTGTAGGGCGGCTGGAACACCACGTTGGTATGGCTGTGGAGGAACTCCATCATAAACCGCTCGGTGACTTTCCCCTCGTCGTACAGGTGGTTAAGAATGGTGTAGTGCCAGAATGTCGCCCAGCCCTCGTTCATCACCTGGGTCTGTTTCTGCGGATAAAAATACTGGCTCACCTTGCGCACGATGCGCAGGATCTCACGCTGCCACGGCTCCAGCAGCGGGGCGTTTTTCTCCATGAAATAGAGCAGGTTTTCCTGCGGCTCGGACGGATAGCGACGCGCTTCGGCGATCGTTTTTTCCTCCTCACGCTTCGGCAGGGTACGCCACAGCATGTTCACCTGGCTCTGCAGATACTCCTCGCGGCTTTTCTGCCGGGCTTTCTCCTCCTGCAACGAGATTTTCTGCGGACGTTTGTAGCGGTCCACGCCGTAGTTCATCAGCGCGTGGCAGGAGTCCAGCAGCTTCTCCACTTCATCCACGCCGTAGCGCTCTTCGCAGTCGGTGATGTATTTACGGGCGAAGATCAGGTAATCAACGATGGAGCTGGCGTCCGTCCAGCTGCGGAACAGGTAGTTATTCTTGAAAAACGAGTTATGGCCGTAGCAGGCGTGCGCCATCACCAGCGCCTGCATGGTAATAGTGTTCTCTTCCATCAGATAGGCGATACACGGGTTTGAGTTAATGACGATCTCATACGCCAGCCCCTGCTGGCCGTGCTTATACAACCGCTCCGTTTCAATGAATTTTTTACCAAACGACCAGTGCGGATAGTTAATCGGCATCCCGACGCTGGAGTAGGCGTCCATCATCTGTTCAGAGGTAATCACCTCAATTTGATGGGGATAAGTATCCAGGCGATACAGCTTTGCCACCCGGTCGATTTCGGCGAGGTAGACATCCAGCAGCTCGAAGGTCCAGTCGGGTCCATCGCTCAGACGTGTGTTGTCCTTGTTCAGGGAATCAATAGTAGCCATTAGCGCGCCCTCGTTGTGGGTGCTCTCTCTGTCTGGAGAGCCTCCTTTCAAGCATAGATCAACGTGTTAAAAAGCGTGCTGGCGCAGAAATTTTTTCTTTGCGATTTCCCGTTTTTGATACGGCAAAAAAAGCGGTGGTCGCAGCATTTTATGCTGGTTAAAAATAAAGCTCAGCAGGAGATGCCAAATTAGCGCTATCCCCTGATGCTGGGGGATGTGTGAGGTAAGTCACCATAAAAAAGTCGTATGTTGAATAATATTTTCAACTAGGTTATCAATCTGTAATTAGATGATTGTTCTTTTGCTCATAATGGAGTGGCTATGCGTGTTGTCATACTGGGAAGTGGTGTCGTTGGCGTAACCAGCGCCTGGTATTTAAGTCAGGCGGGACATGAGGTTACCGTTATCGATCGTGAATCCGGCCCGGCTCTGGAAACCAGTGCGGCGAACGCCGGGCAAATCTCTCCAGGCTATGCGGCCCCATGGGCGGCACCCGGCGTGCCGCTGAAGGCGATCAAATGGATGTTCCAGCGCCACGCGCCGCTGGCCATCAGCCTTGACGGCACGCAGTTCCAGCTGAAGTGGATGTGGCAGATGCTGCGCAACTGCGACACTCGCCACTACATGGAAAACAAAGGCCGCATGGTGCGCCTGGCGGAATACAGCCGTGACTGCCTCAAAGCCCTGCGCGCATCGACGGGGATCGAGTACGAAGGCCGTCAGGGCGGCACGCTGCAACTGTTCCGCACCGAGCAACAGTATGAAAACGCCACCCGCGATATCGCCGTGCTGGAAGATGCCGGGGTACCGTATCAGCTGCTGGAAGCCAGCCAGCTGGGCCAGGTTGAACCCGCGCTGGCGGAAGTAGCGCACAAGCTGACCGGTGGTTTACGTCTGCCGAATGACGAAACCGGCGACTGCCAGCTCTTTACCCAGCGTCTGGCGCACATGTGCGAGCAGGCAGGGGTGAAATTCCGCTTTAACACTTCCGTCGATAAGCTGCTGTCGGAAGGCGAAAAAATTTACGGCGTGAAGTGCGGCGACGAAGTGATCAAAGCCGATGCCTACGTGATGGCGTTTGGTTCCTACTCCACCGCCATGCTGAAAGGCATCCTCGACATCCCGGTTTACCCGCTGAAGGGCTACTCGCTGACCATTCCGGTGAAAGAGGAGAGCGGCGCGCCGGTATCAACCATTCTCGACGAAACCTACAAAATCGCGATTACCCGCTTTGATAACCGCATCCGCGTGGGCGGCATGGCGGAGATCGTCGGCTTCAACACCGAGCTGCTGCAGCCGCGTCGTGAAACCCTGGAGATGGTGGTGGGGGACCTGTTCCCGCGCGGCGGTTTTGTGGAACAGGCGACGTTCTGGACCGGCCTGCGTCCCATGACGCCGGACGGCACGCCGATTGTCGGGCGCACGCCGTTCAAAAATCTGTGGACCAATACCGGACACGGCACGCTCGGCTGGACGATGGCCTGCGGCTCCGGACAGCTGCTGAGCGACCTGATTTCCGGGCGCACCCCGGCGATTCCATTTGACGATTTAAGTGCAGCGCGGTATCAATCGGGGTTTACCCCGTCGCGTCCACAGCACCTGCACGGCGCACATAACTAAGGAGTTGTCATGTCCCGTCCTGTTCTGGCTCAGCTGGATCTGCAGGCTCTGAAGGAAAACCTGCAAATTGTTCGCCGGGCAGCTCCTGGTTCGCGCGTGTGGTCGGTGGTAAAAGCGAATGCCTACGGCCACGGTATCGACCGCATCTGGAGCGCGCTCGGCGCGACCGACGGTTTTGCGTTGCTCAATCTGGAAGAGGCTATTCTGCTGCGCGAGCGCGGCTGGAAGGGGCCAATCCTGCTCCTGGAAGGCTTCTTCCACGCGGACGATCTGCCGCTGCTGGACAAGTACCGTCTGACCACCAGCGTGCACAGCAACTGGCAGATTAAGGCGATTCAGGATGCGAAGCTCCATGCGCCGCTGGATATCTATCTCAAGGTGAACAGCGGCATGAACCGTCTGGGTTTCCAGCCTGAGCGCGTGCATACCGTCTGGCAGCAGCTGCGCGGCATGAAAAACGTGGGTGAAATGACGCTGATGGCGCATTTTGCCGACGCGGAAAAACCCGACGGCATCGCCGATGCCATGGTGCGCATTGAGCAGGCGGCAGAAGGGCTGGATTGTCCGCGCTCGCTGTCAAACTCGGCGGCCACGCTTTGGCATCCTGAAGCCCACTATAACTGGGTACGTCCGGGGATCGTTCTGTACGGCGCATCTCCCTCAGGTCAGTGGCAGGATATCGCTAATAGCGGCCTGAAGCCGGTGATGACCCTGCGCAGCGAGATCATCGGCGTGCAGACGCTGAAGTCGGGCGACACGGTGGGCTACGGCAGCCGCTTCCGGGCGAAGGGCGAGCAGCGGATTGGCATCGTGGCGGGCGGTTATGCGGACGGCTACCCGCGCATCGCGCCGACCGGTACGCCGGTCTGGGTGGATGGAGTGCGCACGGGCACGGTAGGGACCGTCTCAATGGATATGCTGGCCGTTGACCTGACGCCATGCCCGCAGGCAGGGATTGGTTCACCGGTCGAGCTGTGGGGCAACGAAATCAAAATTGATGATGTGGCGGCTGCGGCGGGAACGGTAGGGTATGAACTGATGTGCGCCCTGGCACCGAGAGTGCCGGTAGTGACGGTGTAACTTGTTTGTGTGCCGGGTAAGCGTTAACGCCACCCGGCAAAAAAACCGCTACTCCGCGTCCTCTTCCATCGGCCTCAAACCGACCTTCCGCACCGCGTTATCTTCTTTTTCGGCAACGGTCCAGATCATCCCGGCAAACTCCACCTGGTCACCGACGACCGGGGCAGCGCCAAGCCGCTGCTGGATGATTTCGCCCAGCGTTTGCGGGTTATCACCGTCTTCAGCACCTTCATCCAGCCCGTAAATCAGCGCCACATCCGCAAATTTGGCGCTGGCTTCCAGAATAAAATCGCCGAAGAAACGCTGATCCAGCGCCACCGGAGGCGACTGGCTGAACAGCTTGCCCAGCGCGGGCAGGTCGCGCTCGCGGCCAATGACGCAGAGAATATCCCCTTCACGCAGGCGGGTGCTGCCGGTAGGGTGCAGCAGAACGTTGTCGCGGAACAGGGCGGCAATGCGCGTTTCAGTCGGCATGTGCAAATCGCGCAGCGAGGCCCCCACGCACCATTTGTCGGCGCTCAGCTGATAGACGAACTGCTCCCACGGGTTTTCCGGGTGAATATCCAGCCCCACGCGGGAGACCGGCCAGCCCACGGGCGGCACCACCACTTTGGCCTTTTTCGCCGCCCAACCGAGCGACGTGCCCTGGAACAGCAGGGAAATCAGCACCACGAAGAACGCCACGTTAAAGAACAGCCGCGCGTTGTCCAGACCGGCCATCATCGGGAACACCGCAAGGATAATCGGCACCGCGCCGCGCAGGCCGACCCAACTGATAAAGACGCGCTCGCGCAGGTTAAAGCCGCGAAACGGCAGCAGGCCCGCAAACACCGACAGTGGCCGGGCGAAGAAGATCATCCACGCCGACAACAGCAGCGCCGGAACGGCGATCGGCAGCAGGTCAGATGGCGTCACCAGCAGGCCCAGCACCAGGAACATGCCAATTTGCGCCAGCCACGCCAGACCGTCGAAGTTCTGCAAAATGGCATGGCGGTTGCGAATCGGGCGGTTGCCCATCAGGAATCCGCAGAGGTAGACGGCGAGAATGCCGCTGCCGTCCAGCGCGGTGGTAACCGCAAAGATGAGAATGCCGCCGCTCAGGGCCAGCAGAGGGTAAAGCCCAGCGGGCAGCGAGATGCGGTTGATCATCTGCTGTAGCAGGTAGCCCCCCGCCAGGCCGATGACAATCCCCAGCCCGAACTGCTGCAGAATATGTATCGCAAACATCCAGCTCAGGCCCGTCTCGTGCTGCTGGATCATCTCTATCAGCGTGATGGTCAGGAACACCGCCATCGGATCGTTACTGCCGGATTCAATCTCCAGCGTTGAGCCGACGCGTTCGTTAAGCCCTTTACCGCCAAGCAGGGAGAAAACCGCCGCCGCATCGGTAGAGCCAACGATTGCGCCAATCAGCAGACCTTCCATCAGGTCGAGATGGAAAAGCCACGCGGCCATCATCCCGGTCAGGCCGGAGGTGATCAGAACGCCGACGGTCGCCAGCGACAGCGCTGGCCCTAAGGCCACGCGGAAGGAGCTTGCCTGGGTGCGCATCCCGCCGTCGAGCAGGATCACCGCCAGTGCGAGGTTACTCACCATGTAGGCGAAGGGATAGTTATCGAATGGGATACCGCCGATGCCATCAATACCAGCCAGCATGCCGATGGCAAGGAAAATCACAAGAATGGGTATGCCGAGACGCGATGAAAATGAACTTAATAAAATACTGCTGGTGACCAGCACAGAACCCAAAATGAAAAGGCTGATTATTGCTCCGGCATCCAATGTTTTCTTACTCCCACCTCAATGTTAACGCTGTTACTAAAACCCTAACATATTAACAATGGTAACAGCGTTTTATTAAGGGGGTTTTTTATGCTTTTATGACCGGATGACCGCCGATCGTTAACCGACTGCCTGACGCATCGTGCGTAAGCGTCGCCTGCGCGCCCAGCGCAAGGGTCGCGGTCTGCTGTTCATGACCGAAATCCAGACCGGTGATAACCGGAATATCGAGCCGCGATCGGATGAAATCGACCATCGTTTCCAGGGTGTATCCCGCGTCATAGTCGTTCGGGGCTGAGCCGCTAAAGCTGCCCAGCACAATCGCGGACTGGCGCTCAAGAATACCGGCGTGATAAAGCTGCAATAACATGCGCTCGACGCGGAACGGATGTTCGTTGATGTCTTCCAGCACCAGAATGCCGTCCTCGATTTGCGGCATCCACGGCGTGCCGATCAGCGAGACCAGCATCGCCAGGTTGCCGCCCCACAGCTGGCCCTCACACTCCCAGTGCGGCCCATTCCCCTGCCATTCCACGCTGTAGACAGGATTGCGCAGCGCGCGCCAGAAATGGTCCATGGTGAACGCGTCCAGCTCCGGCGCGCCGAAGTTACCGGCGAGCATCGGGCCGCTAAACGTGATGACGTTATGCAGCGCCAGCAGACCAAGCTGGATGGCGGTGAAATCGCTGTGGCCGCATATCAACAGCGGATCCTGCTGCTGGCGCTGCGCCAGCCCTTGCCAGTCAATGCTCTCCAGCAGGCGGCTTGCCCCGTAGCCGCCGCGCACCGCAAGGACTATCCGGTCTTGACCCTTCAGGTTCACCAGACTATTGATATCATTCAGTCTCTGCGCTTCCGTGCCGGCAAAGCGCTGCTCGCGGCGGGAAATAATGGCCTGATTTTCTACCTGATGGCCGGATTCCAGCAGACGCTGAACGCCCCGCTGTGCCGCCTCCTGATTAATGCAGTAGCCCGACGGCGCGATGAGATGAATCTGAGACATGGCAATTCCTTGCTGAATGAGAAACTAATTGTCTATATCATGCCGCGTATACGCTGCCTGCTTCAAGGGCGGCGCACCGCGATGACCGGCTATAAGGATAGATGACGTGAAATTGAGATGGTTTGCTTTTTTGATTGTTTTGCTGGCTGGCTGTAGTTCAAAACATGATTATCAAAACCCGCCCTGGAATCCGGAAGTGCCGGTGAAACGGGCCATGCAGTGGATGCCGATCAGCGAAAAAGCCGGAAAGGCCTGGGGCGTCAGTCCGCGTCTGATCACCGCCATTATTGCGGTGGAATCCGGCGGTAATCCCACGCTTGTCAGCAAATCCAACGCGGTGGGGCTGATGCAGCTGAAAGCGTCAACGGCGGGGAGAGAGGTCTACCGCTATATGGGCTGGAACGGTCAGCCGTCGACCAGCGAGCTGAAGAACCCGGAACGCAACATTTCAATGGGGACCGCTTATCTGAGCATTCTGGAACACGGCGTGCTGAAGGGAATTGAGGATCCGGAAGTGATGCAATATGCGCTGGTGGTCTCGTACGTGAACGGCGCCGGGGCGTTGCTCAGAACCTTCTCCTCTGACCGTAAAGAGGCGATAGAAGAGATCAACGACATGGACAAAGATGAGTTCGTCGAGCACGTGGCGAAAAATCATCCGGCACCACAGGCGCCTCGTTATATCTGGAAAGTACAGAAAGCGATGGATGCCATGTAATGCCGCAAACGGGCGGCGCTCACGCTGCCCGACTTCTCTCACAGAACCTTGTTCGCACGTTCCCGTGCTTCACGCTCCAGCGAGTAGATAATATGCTGCAGCTCGCGCTCAGCGCCCGGTCCGACGTTCAGAAAACGGAAGCTCAGACGCGGCGTGGTAATCGTTTCGTTCTTACTGTCGACCACCGTGCGCTCGCTGATGGCAATCAGCTGTGCATCGAAATAAAAGCGCCCCCAGCCAGCCATATCCAGTTCTATTTGCGTAAACCGCATGCCTTCGACCAGTCCGTCCGGCTTCGGGGTATCCATCAGCGCGCCCATTCCGCCCAGCGACAGGTCAAAAAGACGGAAGCGGATCTCTTTTTTGTCCGGCATTTTGGCTTTACAGAAATAGGCAGGGTGAAGCGGGGCGCTGATGCGGAAGTATTCACGACGCTGAACAAACCAGAGGTTGCCAGGAAGGGGGGTAACAAAAGCAGGAAGGCCCTGGTACTCGCTCAGCTCAAGCCGCTGCAGGACAAACTCCACTTTGGCCCCCTGGGTTTCGGCCATGACGGCGATATTCTCTGCTTTCAGCGCCGCGCGGTTTTCATACTCCTGGCTACCCAGATCGATAACCAGTCGCTCCTGCGAGACGTCAAGGATCTTGCTGATGAACTGATTATTCGACCAGCTGATGCGCAGCGGCACTTCGCCTTTTTGCAGGTCGCGTAATACCCCTAATACAGCCAGCGGATTTTGCTTGAGGAACTGCTCACTGTAATGACTCACGCCGGATGGCTCCTTGATTGATGACAGACTGTCTTAGCGTTATCGGCAATCCACTTTCAAACTTAATACAAACCGGTGAGTTTTTTTAACGGTCGCACGCAAGATAAGTCGGTGAGACGAAATTGGTTTTCCGGTGATGACCTATACTTAAGTTACCTGCGCAGAAGGTTTTCTGCACATGCGTTTAATCTGTAAGAGGGCATTGCTATGGGTATCATCGCCTGGATTATTTTTGGCCTTATTGCTGGCGCGATCGCAAAACTGATCATGCCGGGAAATGATGGCGGCGGCTTTATTTTGACCTGTGTTCTCGGTGTCGTTGGTGCGGTTGTAGGCGGCTGGCTGGCGACAATGTTTGGCTTCGGAGGTGACATCAGTGGTTTCGACATGCACAGTTTCCTGGTCGCTGTCGTGGGTGCCATTGTTGTGCTGGGCATATTCAGATTACTACGACGAGCATAAAATCACAGAACGGCTCTCTGCGGAGGGCCGTTTTTTTTGCCTGAATATTGATTTGTTAATCGAAATGATAATAATTGTCGTTCCTAATTGCATCTAACAACAAGACGACATTATGAACTCCTCACGTTTTAGGTTATGCGCCCTGGCGGGTGCCGTCACGCTGGCACTGCAGGCCCAGGCTTTCGCCGAAGAATCCACCATCGTCGTCACGGGCTCAGAGCAGGGCAGCGCGCTGCCGGCCTGGACGAACAGCGCAACGAAATCGGCCGTTGCCGAAAGTAAAACGCCGCAGGTCATCAACACGCTCTCTGCGCCGGAAATTGAAAAGCGTCACGCGAATTCCGTGAATGAAATCCTGCGCTATGCCCCAGGCGTCTCAACCGAGGTGCGGGGTAACACCTCCTATATGAGCGAATACAAAATTCGTGGCTTTACCGTCGACCAGGAGTTCTATAACGGGCTGCAACTGCCCTATAACGTCACCGGCAATACGAAAGCGCGCATCGATCCGCTGCTGATAGAGAGCGTCGATATCCTGAAGGGGCCGTCATCGGTGCTTTACGGCGGCGGCTCCCCGGGCGGGCTGGTAAATATTCAAAGTAAAAAGCCGCAGCGGGAAGCCCGAACTGAATTTGGCGTTAACACCGGAAACCGTAATCTGAAAGAGGGCTACCTTGACTCGACCGGACAGATTGCCGACAGCGACTGGAATTACCGTCTGCTGGGTAAGGCGACGGAGAATGACGATCAGCCGCACACCAGCCGCTATGAAAATTATCTGGTCGCCCCGTCCGTCACCTGGCAACCCGACAGCAAAACCCGCCTCACCCTGGATGCGCTGGCGCAAAACTCCCCGAGCCTGACGCCGTCTAACCCGCTGCCGCTCGCTTATCTGCGCTCGAAATATGCCGATCGCCGGGATTACGCCGGAGATGAATGGAGCGGGTTTAAGCAGCGCCAGTGGATGCTGGGCTACAGCTTCGAACATGAGTTCGACAGCGGCTGGGGCTTTAATCAGAAAGCGCGCTATTTCGACGTCGATACCCACCAGAACAGCGTCTACGCGACGGGAACGGGAAGCGAGGTATATCAACTTAACCGCTTTGCCTATACCACCGATGAAGATCTTAAGAGCTTCAACATCGACAACCAGGTGACCAAAACCGTTGCGCTGGGCGACTGGAAACACCATCTGCTGGCCGGGTTTGACTATCAGAGGCTGAATTCCCATTTCCACTACCGTTACGCGTCGACCACGCCGGGCATGGATATGCGTAATCCTGACTATTCGCAAATCCACGAAAGCGCGCTGGGGCTCTACACGGCCCAGAAAAACCGTCTCAGCTACCAGCAGAACGGTTACTACCTGCAGGATCAGGTGGAATTCGGCGGCTTAAATCTGCTGGGCAGCCTGCGCTACGACGATTACCGCTCCGTCACCACTGATTACCTGCAAAACGGCGATAAGGCCTGGGTATCGCAGGATCGCGTGACCAAACGCCTGGGGGCGCTTTATGCCTTCGAAAACGGTATTTCGCCGTTTATCAGCTATTCAGAAGGTTTTGCACCGGTGTCGCCGCAGGGGACGCTCACGGCGAAAGACGTCAAGCCGACCACCAGCAAGCAGGTAGAAGGCGGGGTAAAATATCTGCTGGCCGAGTACGCCACGACGTTTACCGCCTCGGTGTTTAACATCCGGCAGAAAAACGTTGTCACTTCCGACCCGGGTTTCCTGAACTATCGTCAGACCGGTGAAGTGGAATCCAAAGGGGCAGAGCTCTCCGCCATCAGCCGTCCGACGGACAACCTGACGCTGATTGCCAACTATGCTTACACCCACGCAATCAATACCGAAGATGATAAGTACCAGGGCAAGCGTCCAACCCAGGTGCCGGAGAATGCGTTCAATCTCTGGGGAGACTACACCTTCGAAAGTACGCCGTTAAAGGGGCTGATGCTGGGCGCCGGGGCGCGCTATACCGGGCCGATGGAGATTTCACCGGCTAACGATGCGGGCAAACTGGGGGGCACTACACAGTACGATCTGGCGGCCTCGTACCGGATGGGTGAAATTCTGCCTTCGCTGGCGGGGCTGACGCTTAAAGCCAGCGCGCAGAACATCACCAATAAAGAGACGCTGACCTGCTACGACGCAACCAACTGCTGGATTGGGCGTGACAGGACGTATCAGCTAGGGGCGAGTTACAGCTTCTGAGTAAATCCCTGTGAGTTCAGAAGGTAGGCCGGGTAAGGCGTAGCCGCCACCCGGCAATACCCTTTACTGCGCCGCAGCTTTCTCCGGCGCAGCCTCATCATTCGCCGCAGGCTGATTTTCCGGCACGCTGTCGCACGGTTTCTCTTTAGGACAAACCAGATCCAGCATCTTCAGCGTCACGCCGTTGCTCCAGCCGAAACCATCCTGCAGCGGATATTCGCCACCGCCACCGCCGGTACCGGTGGATGAAACATCATACTTCTCCACCAGCTTCTTCTCGCGATCGTAAGTATGCTGAACGTTCTTCAGGAAGCGCCAGGTTACGTTCATCGCAACCTTATCCTGTCCATAGTTCTGCAAGCCTTCCGTTGCCACCCACTGCAGCGGCGCCCAGCCGTTTGGCGCATCCCACTGCTGGCCGCTGTTGATGGTGGTGGTGGTGATCCCGCCCGGCTTCAACAGGCGCGCGGAGGTGGCCGCGGCCACTTTATCGGCGCGATCCTGCGCTGCTGCCTTCACGTAGAGCGGGAAGAGAGCGGCGGCCGTGAGCTGGTTGCGCACCTTCTTACTCTTGAGATCGTAATCGGCGTACCAGCCCTCTTTATCGTTCCACAGGTGGCGCTCAATGGCTTTCTGACGCGCGGTTGCTAATGCCTCGTATTTACTCGCCGCCGCGCTGTCGCCCGCCTCCTGGCCTGCTCGCGCGAGCAGTTTTTCCATTTTAAACATCAGGGCGTTTAGATCGACGGGCACAATACTGGTGGTGCGGATCGTGCCGAGCTTTTGCGGATCGTCCATCCAGCGGGAGCTAAAGTCCCAGCCCGAAGCCGCTGCGGAGCGCAGATCGCGGTAAATCTCCGTTGCAGGGCGGTTAGGGTTGCTCTTCGCCGTGGTGATATCATCAAGCCAGGACTCCGGGCGCGGGGTATCGCGATCGTCCCAGTAGCGGTTAAGCACCGAACCGTCATCCAGCTTCACCACGCGCTGGTTAGCCTGCCCAGGCTGAAGGCTTTCTACGCCCTCCATCCAGTAGGTGTACTCTTTTTCCATTTGTGGACGGTATTTTTTCAGCGCGTCTTTGTCATGCGTCGCCAGCAGTTCCACCATCAGGGAGAAGAACGGCGGCTGGGAGCGGCTCAGGTAGTAGCTGCGGTTGCCGTTGGGAATATGGCCGAAGGTATCAATCTCCCAGGCGAAGTTATCCACCATATCGCTGATTTTATCCCAGTGGCCGCTTTCGGCTAAGCCCAGCATGGTGAAATAGCTGTCCCAGTAATACACCTCGCGGAAGCGCCCGCCGGGCACCACGTATGGCTTCGGTAACGGCAGGAGAGAATCCCACTTGTTGCTGGCTTTGTCCGTGGTGCGCGTCAGCACAGGCCAGAGATCGTCGATGTGTTCACGTAAACTTTGTCCCGCAGGCGGCACATATTTTTCACCTTCAGTCGGCAGCGTGAAGTTCATCTCCACAAAGTGGCGCAGGTCAAAGCTGGTCTGGGTGTGCTGCATCCGGTAATCCGCCAGAATCATCAGCGGATCGCTCTTTGGAACGGCATCGGCAAAGGTTTTTTGATCGGGAAACAGTTTGGCGCTCTGCACATCATTAAACAAAGGGCCAAGCAGAATATCGGGGGAATTTTTCTGGTAGGCTGGCTGTTCGTCAGCATAACCTATCGTTGCCACACCGAGTAGCGCGCCTCCGAGCGCGAGGTGCAAAAGAGCAGGGCGTAAAGTACGAGGTCTTATCATCGGTTCGTCTCCTGTATTCCTGAGCAGCGTGACCGCTGTTATCAATCACCTGAAAACCTTAGACGAATATTGCCCGCTTCGCGTGTTGAATATCCCATTTTTCGCAGAACCAGACAATTTACCGCTCCGCCCGTACCGTACGGCTGGAAGGAATAAGTTGTGCAAATGGAATTAAATCATTCATGCCTTTAAATAATGATATATATCTCACGTTAAAATATAGATGTGGTTAATGGAATAAGAGTGTGAAGTGAGTGGTCTTTCTTTCGTTTAATTTGTGATGTTTTCTCAGTGCCGATCACACAAGTTAAAATTCATAATTAACTTATCAAAAAACATAATAGCACCTCCAGGGGTATTTGGTCGAAATGGCGAGGCTCAATATTTGGGTATTCACTTTTATAATCAGGATGGATTCTATGAAATTAAAGAAAACGGTAATTCTGATGAGCGCGCTCTATTCCGGTGCGCTTTTAGCTGCCCAGCCCTCGACAAGCGTGGAAGAAAAACTGGCGCAACTGGAAGCGCAAATTCAGGCGCTTAAACAGCAGCAGGCGGCCGCCGCGCAGACTGCACCCGCCGTGGTTGTACAGTCGGAAGAGCCGGTGAGCAAGACGGCGCCGCCAAAACTGACGCTTTCAGGATATGGTGATATTAAATTTTATGGCGACGTTGAATTTAATATGGGTGCCGCCAGTAAAACAGGCAGCCTGACATCCGTTAAGCAAAGCGCTAATAGTGACTGGGCACCAGGAGATAAAGAACGCTGGGATATTAACGGGCGTATTTTATTAGGCTTCGACGGTTATCGTAAAATGGATAACGGCAATTTTGCCGGTTTCTCCGTGCAGCCCCTCGGCGATCTCGTCGGAAAAATGTATCTCGATGATGCGGTATTCTTCTTCGGTTCCGAGAACGACTGGGAAATTAAGGTCGGACGCTTTGAGGCTTACGATATGTTCCCGCTCAATCAGGATACCTTTGTGGAATATTCAGGAAATACCGCGGATGATCTCTACAGCGACGGCTACGGCTATATCTATATGCTGAAAGAGGGGCGCGGGCGAACCGACAGCGGTGGCAACTTCCTGATGAGCAAGACGCTGGATAACTGGTATTTTGAGCTGAATACCCTGTTCAAAGACGGCAGCGATTTGTACGTCGACCAGCGCTATCACGGCGCAGAACTTGAGAACGATAAAAATGTCGCCTACGTACGCCCGGTTATCTCATGGCAGAACGGACCGTTTTCCACCGCGGTCGCCATGGAAAGCAACCTGGTGAACAACGCTTACGGCTATCGTGACGATGCAGGGCGCTGGGTCGATCAGTCAGACCGGACCGGCTACGGGTTTACCATGACCTGGGACGGGCTCAAAACCGATCCGGAGAACGGCGTGGTCATGAACCTCAACACGGCTTACCTCGACGCGACGGGCGAAACCGACTTTACCTCAGGCATCAATGCCCTCTGGCGTAATTTTGAGCTGGGCTATATCTACGCCCATAACGAAATCGACGAGTTTAATACCTCAACGTTTGACGCCGAGTGTGAAAATGACTGCTGGATCACCGACCCGGGCGAGTACGACATTCACACCATCCATACGTCGTACCTGATCCCGAACGTCATGAAGATGAAAAATTTCAACGTCTATCTCGGCGCGTATGCGTCCTGGGTCAACGCTTCCCCGAAAGAGGGTGATAAGAAAAACGACGACCGCTACGGTGGCCGCGTGCGCTTTAAATACTATTTCTGATGTCGGCTAGCCGGTCAGACCTCTTCCGGGGTCTGGCTGGCTTCCCGCAGCGTGCCCGGCGCATGGCCAATGATGCGCTGAAAGGCCCGGCTGAACGCCGCCAGCGATCCATAACCCAGCCTAAGTGCGACCGTTTCAATCGGCTGGTTTTCATGGCGAATATACTGGATGGCAAGTCGCATTCTCAGTTCGCTGAGGTATTTTGCCGGGGTGGTTCCCGTCGCGGCCAGAAACCGTTCAGCAAACACGGAGCGGGAGGTGCCCGCTTCTTTTGCCAGATCCGCCACGCTCCAGTTCAGGCCTGGCTGCTGGTGCATTGCGTAGATGGCCCGGCTCAGGCGCGGGTCGCGTAACACCTGTACCCAGCCGGTGGCTTTACCGCAGCCGCCCTCAACCCAGCCGCGCACAATTAATGCCGCCACCACGTCAGCCAGCCGCGCAAGGATCCCGGCGAACCCGGCCTGACGCGCCACGGATTCTCGCTCCATTGCCGCCAGTAACGGATGGATTTCCGGCCAGGTGGACATCAATCGGCTGACCATCATCACCTCCGGCATTGCTTTGATCAGCGGCTGCATCCCGCCGAGCTCGAAATCCATACACCCGCTAAAGATAATGGTGTTGTCGCTCTCCGGGCAGGGCTCGCAGGTTATGGCGCACACCGAGCTGCAGATAGGCTCGCTCGGAAAAGCGTTCACCGGAGTAATGGCTGCCTGCGCGTCAGAGAGCAGGGCGTGGGCGTTCCCGCCGGGAATAAACAGCGCGTCGCCGCCGCTCAGTTCGAAGGTCGCACCGCTCTCCATTCGCAACAGGGCGCTACCGTGGCTCACGAAATGGAACTGGGCCTTACCGGGTGCCTGGTGAAACGCCACGCCAAACGGCGCGCTGGCTTCAATCCGTCGGTATTTCACGCCCGACAGGCGCATGCCGCGTAAGAGCTCGCTGATCAAATCGGGGGACTGAACGGTCATGGCACAACTCCGGACGAATAATCAATAAGTGGAGATTATATGTCATAGATCGTCCACGGTGAACCCTCTATGCTTTTGCGACAGTTGTCACATTTTAATAACGGGAGAACAACCGATGAATTCATGTGTCGTGGCGAGAGAGGCCGTCGCGCCTGCCAGGCCCGCCTGGCGAGCCGTCTATTCACTGGGGCTGGGCGTGTTTGGTTTGATAACGGCAGAGTTCCTGCCAGCCAGCCTGTTGACGCCGATGGCCGCCAGCCTGGGCGTCACGGAAGGCATGGCCGGGCAGGCCGTCACCGCTACCGCGCTGGTGGCGCTGGTCACCGGGCTGCTGATTGCCCCGGCGACCAAAAATATCGACCGTCGCTGGGTACTGATGTTTTTCTCCGTACTGCAAATCATCTCCAGCCTGCTGGTGGCCTTTGCGCCTACCCTGCACGTGCTACTGATGGGGCGTTTACTGTTAGGGGTTGCCATCGGTGGATTCTGGGCGATGTCGACGGCGACAACGATGAGGCTGGTGCCGGCGGACAAAGTCCCCAAAGCGCTGGCGATCATTTTTTCCAGCGTCTCTATTGCTACCGTGGTGGCCGCACCGCTGGGGAGCTATCTGGGCAGCCTGATCGGCTGGCGTAACGTCTTTGTTCTCTGCATTTTGCCGAGCATGCTGGCGGTACTGTGGCAGCTTTGGGTGCTGCCGTCCATGAAGCCGGAGAGCAGCGGCAGCCTGAGCACGCTGTTCCGCGTGCTGCGCCGTCCGGGCATGATTGGCGGCATGCTGGCGACCATTCTGATCTTCAGCGGCCATTTCGCTTTCTTCACCTATCTGCGCCCGTTCCTGGAAACGGTGGGGCAGGCGAGCGTTGAGACCATTTCACTGATCCTGCTGGGCTTCGGGCTGGCGAACTTTGTCGGCACCTCCGTTGCCGGGCATCTGCTGGCACGCAATCTTCGCCTGACATTGGCGCTGGTGCCGTTCGTCATGGGCATACTGGCGCTAACGATGGTGGCGTTTGGTCATCTGGCGATGCTGGATGGTTTCCTGGTGGCGCTGTGGGGCTTTGCGTTTGGTCTGGTGCCGGTGGGCTGGTCAACCTGGCTTGCCACCACCGTTCCGGATGAAGCCGAAAGTGCAGGGGGGCTGCTGGTGGCCTCAATCCAGCTGGCGATAAGCGCCGGTGCGGCAGTTGGCGGGGCGGTGTTTGACCTCAACGGTGCCAGCGGCGTGTTTGCCGGCAGCGGTTTCCTGCTGGTGACGGCGATGGTGATTGTGTTGATGGGCGTGAAGGTTAAAGCGGAGTAATGTATGCCGGGTGAGCGCTTGCGCCACCCGGCATCAGACTTACAGCCCTTTCTTATCCATCAGCACCGCCAAATCCACCAGGCGATTTGAGAAGCCCCATTCGTTGTCATACCACGCCAGGATCTTCACCATCTTCCCGCCAATCACCAGCGTGGAAAGCCCGTCGATAATTGAGGAGCGCGGGTCGCCCTGATAGTCGCTGGAGACCAGCGGTTCATCGCTGTATCCCAGGATCCCTTTCAGTGGTCCAGCGGCTGCCGCATTACGAAACGCCTCATTCACCTTTTCAGCTGTCACGTTACGGCTCAGGGTTACCGTTAAATCCACAATCGACACTACCGGCACCGGCACGCGCAGGGAGTACCCGGTCAGCTTGCCGTCCAGGGAGGGGATCACTTTGCCCAGCGCTTTCGCCGCGCCGCTGGAGTAAGGCACTATCGACAGCGCCGCCGCACGTGCGCCGCGCAGATCTTTCTCCGGCTGGTCGTGCAGCGCCTGGCTGTTGGTGTAGGCGTGTGTTGTGTTCATCAGCCCATGTTCAATGCCAAACTGCTGATGCAGCACCTGAGCCGCCGGTGCCAGCCCGTTAGTGGTGCAACTTCCGTTACTCACCACAAAATGCTGAGCCGGGTCATAGCTGTCGTGGTTCACGCCCATCACGACCGTCAGATCGTCATTCTTTCCGGGGGCGGAGATGATGACGCGCTTAGCGCCACCGCGTGTGATATGCACCGCCGCTTTTTCCCGATCGGTAAAGAAGCCGGTGGCCTCAATCACCACGTCAACGCCGACATCGCGCCACGGGATATTTGCCGGATCGCGCTCGCTAAACACCGTAATTCGCTGACCATCCACCTGCAGCGCGCCGTCGGCGGCTTCAACGGGTGCAGGCAGCTTGCCCAGAAGGGAATCATGTTTCAGCAGGTGGGCGAGGGTTTTACTGTCCGTCAGATCGTTAATGGCCACAATCTGCAGATCCGGGTTACCCAGCGCCGCGCGCAGGAAATTACGTCCGATACGGCCGAAACCGTTAATACCGACCTTAACCATGGTGCACTCCTTATCTCTGTTGTCTGGAGTCACTGTAGACGTCGGGCTGATTGGCGTAAACGACAAAAAAGAATCAGATTACGCCATCTTGCGGCAGTGGAAGCGCTGGCGGTATTCGCCCGGCGTGAGGTGGAGCTGTTTCTCAAACACGCGGCGCAGATTAATACTGGTGCCAAACCCGCTTTGCGCGGCAATGCGCTCAAGGGGATCATGCGTTTGCTCAAGCAGTTGGCGGGCAGCGGACAGACGCGCTTCGGTGACGTAGCGGGCAGGAGAGACCCCCGCCTCGCGGGTAAATACCCGGGTAAAATTGCGCGGGCTCATCGCCACTTTTTCCGCCAGATTTTCCACGCACAGGTCGGCGGTAAGGTTCTGCAGGATCCAGGTTTGCAGATCGCCGATCGGCCCTGATGATCCAGCCTGCTGCAGGCTGTAGCGGCTGAACTGCAGCTGCCCGCCGGGGCGGCGCAGGTACATCACCATATCCTGCGCGACGTCGCGGGCGAGGGTAAAGCCATAGTCATCCTCCACCAGCGCCAGCGTCAGATCGAACCCGGAACTCACGCCGCCAGAGGTCCAGATGGGGCCATCCTGAATATACAGCGGGCCGCCTTCGACTTTGATAGCCGGGTACTGGGCTTGCATCGTCTCCAGCAGCCGCCAGTGGGTGGTCGCGCGGCGACCGTCCAGCAGGCCGGTCTGGGCCAGCAGCATCGCGCCGCCGCAAATAGAGGCGACCCGTCGGGCATGCGGCGCAGCGAGGTGCAGCCAGTCCACCACCGCCGTGCTCTCCTGCTCGTTCATCCCGCGCCCGGTGATGATAATGGTGTCCAGCGGTTCACGCGGATCCAGCTCCGGCAGGCGATAGTCCGCCAGCAGATTCAGGCCGGACTGGCCGTGGATCACCTGGTGCGGCTGCGTAGTGGCGATGATAATCCGGTAGCGGGGCTGGGTAAGGCCTTCCGCATGCAGCCGGTTGGCCTGCATCAGAATGTCGGCGATACCGGCGGCTTCAAACAGCATGCCGCCGTCGGGAACAATAATCAGGATCTTCTTCATGTCCTGAAAAGTACATTTATTGCAGAATAAGTCAAGCAGCGCGATTCCGGTAAAGCAAAGCGATTTAAGTTCTTTGTGATTTCAGACGTAATCCCCGATCGTCAGGGCATTGTCTCTGGCGAAACGGCGTCTGAAGGAATGGGTAAACGAAGCTCCCTCTATTTACATCCGCAACAACGCGAACAAATCCACCGTCTTGCGTCGGGATTTCTGTGGCGAAGCGAACTGCCCACGTGGCTGTTGATCGTCACTATTTATGCAGGCTGGTTTGCCACGCTGAGGTTCTGGCAAACGCTTGGCCTGCTGCCCGCCACGCTGCTGCTGATCTGGTTTACCGCCTGGTATATGTCCCTGCAGCATGAGCTTATCCACGGACACCCGACGCGGTTTGCCTGGCTCAACCAGCTGTTTGGCACGCTCCCGCTGGCGGTCTGGTATCCGTACGGCCTGTACCGGGATTCGCATCTGGCCCATCATCGTCACGATAGCCTGACCTTTCCGGCGGATGACCCGGAGTCGTACTATTTTACCGATGAAAGCTGGGCGCGCTTTACACCCTGGCAGAAACGCGCGATCCGCGCCCGAAATACCTTTGTCGGTCGGATTGCGCTGGCGCCGCTGCTGGATATCTTTCAGACGCTGGGCAGTGCCGCGGCGGCGTTTCGTGATTTTCACCAGCGGGCAATCGCAATGTGGCTGGTCCACGTTTTGCTGCTGGTGGCGCTCTTCGTCTGGATGACGCACGTCGGTTTTTCACCCGTCTGGTTCGTGCTGGCGGTAAGCTATCCGGCGCTGGCGCTGACCAAGGTTCGTTCGTTTTACGAACATCGCGCGGCGGACGATCCGCTCGCGCGCTCGGTCATTAACGAGGCCGGGCTATTCTGGCGGGTGCTGTTTTGAATCTCAACTATCATTCAGTCCATCACGATCTGCCGGGCGTTCCCTGGTACGGGTTGCCGACGATCTACCGGCAAAACCGTGAGGCGTACCGGCAGCGTAACCACGGCTTTGTGGTCCGAGGCTACGGTGAATGGCTACGCCAGTTCTGGACCCAGCCAGTGGAGGTCACCGTCCATCCCGGAAAACAACAGGAGGAGAGGCATGAGTAACCTGCTGGCGTTTCCCATGTACGCCGTGGATCGCGCCGATACCCGCGCGCTCTGGCTGGCGGTGCAGCATCTGCTGGCCGTGCGCGGCGTGTCCGTCGAGGGTGCTCCCGGCTGGCCGGAGTCGGACCTGCTGACCCACTGGCAGCAGCCTGCGCTTATTCTCAGCCAGACCTGCGGCTACCCGCTGGTGACGCAGCTCCCGGAGGTACAGGTGGTGGGCTGTTTTCACTACACCGCCGCGGGCTGCGAGGGGAGCCAGTACCGCAGTTTTCTGGTAGCGCGCGAGGCGGATCGGCACCTCACGCTGGCGGATTTTCGCGGACGTCGGGCGGTCTGTAATTCTGCGGACTCCCAGTCCGGCTTCAACGCGCTGCGAAAAAAAGTGGCTCGCCTGGCGAGTGACGGGCCATTTTTCTCGCAAACGTCCTTCAGCGGCAGTCACCGTCAGTCGTTGATTGATGTGAAGCGTGGGGCTGGGGATATCGCGGCCATCGACTGCGTCACCTGGGCACTGCTGCAGCGTCATGAGCCGGAACGGCTTGCGGGGCTGGCGGTCATTGACCGCACACCGCTGACGCCGGGGCTGCCGCTGATCACCTCGCATAACACCTCGCCTGAAACGCTTAACGCCATTCGCGATGCGCTCTGCGTGCTGGTAAGTTCGCCCGAATACAGGGAGGTGTGCGACGCGGTGCTCATTAGCGGTTTCAGCGTGGTGATGCGGCAGGCCTACGCCTCGTTGCTCGCGTGATAGATTGCCTGCGCGTCGGTAAAGCAGCGCAGCGCCAGCGAGGAGAGCGGTTTTTGTCTGCGCATAATCAGGCCAATGGGGGCCTCAATGTTCGCGTCGGCGATGGGGACAATCCTGAAATTGCTGTTCAGGGCTTCCAGCCCGTTGTTCAGCGGCATCACGGCGCAGCATACGCCGCTCTGTACGGCCTGGATGATCTGGAACGTGGAGTCGCTCTCAAAAACGGCCGTCGGTTCGATGCCGGCAGATTTAAAGCTGGCCTCCATATGCGCCCGGTAGTGCATCCCTTTGGTCAGAAAACCCAGCGGAAAATCCGTCAGGTCGTGCCAGGTCAGCGTCTCCGGGGTAAGCTGGAAATGACGGACGTCGTGCAGCAGGCCCATTTTCGTTTCTGGCAGCCGGATAATGTCAAACAGGCTGGTGTCGATGCTGTTGAGATAGCAAATCCCCAGTTCCAGCTGGTTGCGGCTGACCCCGTCGGCAATCTGCGCCGAAGACATCGAATAGAGGCTGTAAGTAAGTTCAGGGTATTTTTGCGTCAGCTGACGAATGAAGATCATCGGATCCACGCTCGCCAGCGGGACCATCCCCAGACGTAGCTCACCCACCACCTGGCCTTTACACAGCGCGGCTTCCGCCTGCAATCCGTCGTGCGCGGCCAGAAGGGCGCGCGCCCACGCGAGGATGCGCTCTCCCTCCGGCGTAAACCCTTCAAAACGCTGTCCGCGCACAATCAGCACCAGTCCCAGCTCCTCTTCCAGGCTGCGGATGCGCATGGAGAGGGTCGGCTGGGTGATGTTGCACCGCGAGGCCGCTTTCCCAAAGTGCCGGGTCTCATCGAGCGCGAGTAAATATTTTAACTGTTTTATATCCATCAGGTTCCTCCGCGCGAACAGCCTTACAGCATGCGGATCTCTTTCGAGCGCAGGGTAATGCGAACCGGAACCGATTTATACGACGGCGTCCCGCTGTCCTTATCGAGATAATCGAGCGGCACCAGCACGTTCGCCTCCGGGTAATAGGCGCCGACGGTGCCCGGCGCGATGCTGTACGCCACCACCGTAATATCCTCCAGGCGCTGAACGCTGCCGGGGAGGGCGGTTTCGATATCCACGCGGTCACCGTGTTCCAGCCCTGACTGTGCCATATCCTCTTCATTCATAAACAGCACGTCCCGGCGGCCAAAGACGCCACGGTAGCGATCATCGAGGGCATAAATGGTGGTGTTGTACTGGTCATGGCTACGCAGCGTGATCAGGCGCAGCACATGCTCGCCCTCACCGCTGGCGTTTTCGTGTACGCCATCAAATACCGAGAACATCGCTTTGCCCGTCGCTGTCGGCCAGATACGCTTTGTTGGTGGCAACGGCATGCGGAAGCCTCCCGGAACCCGGATCCGCGCATTGTAGTTCTCAAAGCCCGGAATGGTCTGCTCGATCAGATCGCGGATGCGGTCGTAATCCTCGACCAGCGTCAGCCAGTCCACGCGTGTTTCCGGCAGGGTAGCCTTCGCGAGGCCAGCGACGATGGCGGGTTCCGAACGAAGCAACGGCGAGGCGGGTTTCAGCTTGCCGGAGGAAGCATGCACCATCGACATGGAATCTTCGACGGTAATGGACTGACGGCCGGTGGCCTGCATATCCAGTTCGGTGCGGCCAAGGCACGGGAATATATAGGTCTCTTTGCCCACCAGCAGATGCGTGCGGTTCAGCTTAGTCCCGACGTGCACGCTCAAATCCAGGTTACCCATCGCCGGGAAGCCCCGTTCGTGATCGGGCATCGCAACCGCAAAATTACCGCCGAGGCAGATGAGCGCTTTCGCACGACCGTCGATCATCGCCTGCGTGGCCTGCACAGCATCGTGTCCGTGGTGAGAGGGCGGCTCAAAACCAAACACTTGTTTCAGACGGTTCAGGAAGGCCGGGGCAGGTTTCTCGCTGATCCCGACGGTCCGGTTCCCCTGAACGTTAGAGTGACCGCGCAGGGGGCAGATCCCCGCACCGGGCTTGCCGATGTTCCCGCGCAGCAGCAGCAGGTCAGCAATCAGGCGGACGTTCGCCGTGCCTTTGTTATGCTGGGTGATCCCCATTCCGTAAGTAATGATGGTGGCATTTGATTTGGCATAGGCCTCTGCGACTTTCAGGAGCGCCGCCTGGCTGAGCCCCGACTCGCGCTCGATGTCGTCCCAGCGGGTTTGCGCGATATCGGCGGCAAAATCTTCAATGCCCTGAGTATGTTCAGCTATAAACGCGTGGTCGAGCACGCCACCGCGTTCGGCCTCCATCTCCAGAAGGTGTTTAGCAATGCCCTTCAGCGCGGCGGCATCGCCACCTGCCTTCACCTGGAAATAGGTCGAGGCGATGTCCGTTGAGCCATAGGTTGCCATTTCAATCACGCTTTGCGGGTCGGCGAAACGCTCCAGGGCGCGCTCGCGCAGCGGATTGAAGATAATAATCGGCACGTTGCGCCGGGCCAGCTCGTGAAGGGTACCCATCATTCGCGGATGGTTGGTGCCGGGGTTATGGCCAATGGAGATGACCAGCTCGGTCTTGTCGAAATCGTCCAGCGAGACGGTGCCTTTCCCAATACCGATGGAGCGCGGCAAGCCGACGCTGGTGGCCTCGTGACACATATTCGAGCAGTCGGGGAAGTTATTGGTGCCGTACTCTCGGGCGAAGAGCTGGAACAGATACGCTGCTTCGTTGGAGGCGCGCCCGGAGGTATAGAACTCGACCTGGTCCGGTTCGAGCCCGCGTAAAATCTCGCCGATACGCTGAAATGCCTCTTCCCAGTCGACAGGGCGGAAGGTATCGCTGGCCCGGTCGTAGCGCAGGGGATGCGTCAGGCGACCGTAACCTTCCAGCTCAAAATCCGATTTAGCCAATAGTGAAGAGACGCTGTTTTCCGCCAGAAACGTGGGGGTCACGCGTTTGCTGGTCGCTTCCCAGGTCACCGCTTTCGCGCCGTTCTCGCAGAACTGGAATGTGGATTTGTGTTCTTTATCGGGCCACGCGCAGCCGGGGCAGTCAAAACCGTCCGGCTGGTTAGTACGGAGCAGCGTCGCTGGGGCGTCCAGGGTGTCCATTTGGGTACGCACCGCAATGGCCGTCGCTTTTAATGCGCCCCAGCCGCCGGCAGGACCCTCATAGTGTCGGATACCGGGAACTGAGCGTCTTTTCGTGTTCATACATACTCCTGACGGGTTTGATCGCGCAACGGCTGGGCAATAAGCCAAAACAATGACTGGCAGGGGTGGATATCCATGCAGTTGAGTTACGGCTCCTGCCTGTAATCATATTTTATAACAATGAGTTAAAAGGGTTTGTGCGTAACTATTTAAAGAAATTATAACGAATTTTTATCATTTTAATAATAAATTGTATCTATCACCCGGTAGGCAGGATAGATAGCGTCAAGTGAGAAAATATTTAGCGCAGGTGAAATTTCGAATGAAAGTAACGGTCGTTCCAAAAGTGAAAATATCGCGGCTGACAGGCGATATATGGGCTTCAGGAAACAAAATAGTGACGGGAATGTTTACTCAGGCTTAATGATTGATGGAAATGTATCGTGACTTTCAGAGTAATTATCACAACATGAGATATAAGTTATTTTGAGCCGTGAAATTAAAGGTGCGCGTCATCAGTAAAATAGCGATGCTGTGATCGGGTAATCCGGGAAATATTAAAGATACCTTGTTAGTGCAACAAATAATTCATCTTCATATATTCTTCTGACATCACTAAAACCACAATTCTACTAATTATGGTAGTGGCGATAATAGCATTATTGCGTTAATGAAATCAGTTCTTTTTTGAATTTTCTGCTTTAGTAACAGTGGGTTATAAGGTTGTAAGCTGGAGGAATAAAGCGATCCAGGCCATGTCGGGTTTTTTTATCAGATAAATCCTATAATGTTTCGACTGCTTCAATTACCACCACTTACGAGGCGGTAAATATTGAATTGGAGCAAAGCTCATGTAAACTTGTTTACCGTTTGTCAAAATATGTCAGGAAGACGCTGGGCCTTATTCTGAAGGGCTCGTGCGGTAGCTATGTCTTTAAGTTAGTAACGCCTCGAAATTATCCTGACTATTTTAACGATAGCACCTAAGTCAAACTTCATCCCCTTTATCTCCATCATCAAAATATCGCTACGGAAAAGCATATGAAAATGCGCGTACTGTTTTCACTTCTGTTTGTAATGGCGGTGGCGGGCTGTAAAGCGCCACAGAAACCCGCGGTGACCGACGATACGATCGTGACCAGCCAGGTCAACGGCGTCACTCTGACTCACCGTCACGCCGTGGTGCCGCCAACGGAATTCACTCAGCTCAACGAGCCTTACCGTGCTATGTACCCGGCCTCCCTGATGAGCCGTCCTGATTTTGGCGGAAAGGTTATCCGTACGCTGGAAACCGGCAAAACCTACGTGGTGCTGGGGCAGGTAGAACACTACTGGATGGCGCTCGCCGATGAGGGGAACGACCAGCTGATTGGCTACGTTCCGATGCGTGCCGTTATCAAAGCCGACCAGTACGAAGCTACCGTTCGTAAACAGGCCATTCGTCCTAAGGCGCGTAAAAAAGCGACCTGTGTCGATGTGGATGGCAACAGCAAAGCCTGCAAAGACAGCGCTAACGGTACCTGGATCCTGAACTAAACGGCTTTCCTGAGCGTATTTTTATGAATAATAAAAATTTTCATAAGCTGTGGTTAGGCTTTTATGCGGTGATTTTCGCCCTTGTCAGTGGTTGTACGTCGTCTTCACACAGCGACCCTTCCCGCTACAATCTGCAGTTTCAGGCTCATCCACAAATCAATGATTCTGCGCCGCTTAAAGTCCGGGTGCTGCTGTTGAAATCCGATGCGGATTTCATGTCCAGCGACTTCTATTCCCTGCAGAACAACGCGTCAGCCACGCTTGGCGCGAATCTGCTGAACAGCGATGTTTTCTTCCTGATGCCGGGACAGCTCTCGAAAACCCTCAGCGGTCAGAGCGATCCCGAGGCGCGCTATATCGGCGTGATGGCGGAATATCAGAAGCTGGATGGAAAAAAATGGCGCGTTTCACTTCCTCTGCCTGTGCCGGGCGAAAATCATCTCTACCAGTTCTGGAAATGGTCCGCGGATGAACTCCAGGCCAACGTCTTTCTCGACGTAAACGGCATTCGGGTCATCAGCCAGTAACGCGCTTCACAACAGGAAACACATCATCATGACCAAAGCAGAAAAGGTCGTCTGGACCGAAGGCATGTTCCTGCGACCACACCATTTTCAGCGGACTGAAAGTTATCTGCTCAACCATGTTCGTGAGTGGGGTGCGCTGCAGCGTTCGTATCTCTGGGGCTTTCTCGATGTTGAACTGGACGAAGCGATGCTGCGCCAGGGCTGCATCGCCCTGAGCTACTGCAGCGGGTTACTGCCGGACGGCACCTTTTTCCAGGTCCGCAACGGACGCAACGGTCCTGCGCCGCTTAAAATTCCTGACAATCTCACCAACGAAAAGGTGGTGCTCGCGCTGCCGGTTCGTCGTGGCGAGCGGGAAGAGGTGATTTTCAGCGAAGAACCTGCCTCGCTGGCGCGCTTCGTCGCGTTTGAGCAGGAGGTGGAAGACGATAACGCCATGTCGGTGGGGGATGCCACCGTCCAGTTTGGCCGTCTGCGCCTGACGCTGATGCTGGAAAAAGACCTCACGGCAGAATGGACCGCCATCGGCGTGGCATTTGTGACGGAAAAACGCAACGACAACCACGTGCGGCTGGATAACAGCTACATCCCGCCGATGCTGAACGCCAATAACAGCCCGCAGATTTACAGCATGATCAACGATCTGCACGGCCTGCTGGTGCAGCGCAGCCAGCAGATTGGTGGCCGCCTGCGCCAGCCTGGCCGCTTTAACACCTCCGAACTGATTGAGTTTACGCTGCTTTCGCTGGTGAACCGTCATCTTGGCGAGGTTTCACATTTAAAAACGCTGCCGCTGCTGCACCCGGAAACCCTCTGGCGCAGCTGGCTGCCGTTTGCCACCGAGCTCGCGACCTGGACGTCGCAGCGCACCACCGAGAGCGTACTGCCGATTTACGATCATGACGATCTGGCGAACTGCTTCAGCAAGCTGATGCTGATGCTCCGTCAGGGGCTGTCGCTGGTGATGGAAGACCACGCCATTCAGCTGCCGCTTAACGAGCGCTCGCATGGCCTGAACATCGCCACCGTTCCTGAAACCAGCATGGTGCGCGAGTTCGGCTTCGTGCTGGCGGTAAAAGCCAACGTGCCTGGTGAACACCTGCAGACCCATTTCCCGGCACAGATGAAAATCGCGCCGGTCTCGAAAATTCGCGATCTGGTCCAGCTGCAGCTGCCGGGCATTATGCTGCGCGCCATGCCGGTCGCGCCGCCGCAGATCCCGTGGCATGCCGGCTACAGCTACTTTGAACTGGAGAAGGGCAGCGAGCTGTGGCACGAGATGGATAAGTCCGGCGCATTCGCCCTGCACCTTGCGGGTGAATTCCCGGGGCTGGATATGGAGTTTTGGGCCATCCGTAGCCCGACAGAATAATAAAGCGAGCGCTTAATATGCAGGAACGACAGGACACCGGCAGTGATGCCGCGTTTACCGGAGCCAGTAGCAACAACCCGCTGGTGGCGGCCGCCAACCCGCTGCTCAATGCGATTCCGCAGATCCGTCATTCGGTATCCCATGACGATCAGGTGGCGTTACGCCAGCGCCTGATCGATGAGATCCGCCGTTTCGAAGTCCGCTGTCAGCAGGCGGGGCTGCCCTACGAAGTGATCGTCGGGGCACGCTACTGCCTGTGTACGGCGCTGGACGAGGCCGCCGCGCTTACTCCCTGGGGCAGCAGCGGCGTCTGGTCCAGCAATGGCCTGCTGGTGACGTTCCATAACGAAACCTGGGGCGGCGAGAAGTTCTTCCAGCTGCTGGCGCGCCTGTCGCAGAACCCGCGCGAACATATTCTGCTGCTGGAGATGATCAACTACTGCCTGCTGCTCGGCTTCGAGGGGCGTTACCGGGTGCTGGACAATGGCCGCACCCAGCTTGAAACCATCAAGCAGCGGCTGTGGCAGATGATCCGCGGCGTGCGCGGCAGCTACCCGCCGCCGCTTTCTCCCCATCCGGAAGATCGTCCGGTGCTGCGCAAGCTCTGGCGTCCGATGGTTCCCCTGTGGGCCTGCGTGGCGCTGGCCGGGTTTATCGCCTGTCTGTTTTATATCGTGCTTAACTGGCGTCTTGGCGATAACACCAACCCGGTGCTGGCGAAGATTTATCAGTCTCAGCTGCCGGAAACCACTATTCAGCAACCGGCCCGCCAGCTACCCGCTGTGCTGAACCTGCGCGGCTTCCTGAAGCCTGAAATCGAGGCGGGCCTGGTGGCGGTGAAAGACGAAGCGGATCGCAGCGTCGTTATCCTGAAGGGCGACGGGCTGTTTGCCTCCGCCTCGACCGTCGTGCGCGACCGCTATGAACCGGTCATCAACCGCATTGCGCAGGCGATGAACAACGTCAGCGGCAAAATTCTGGTGGTGGGTTACAGCGACAACGTGCCGATCCGCAGCGCGCGCTTTGCCTCGAACTACGAGCTGTCACTGGAACGCGCGCGCTCCGTACAGAAAATGCTGCAGGGAAGCCTCTCTCAGCCAGGCCGCGTGAAGGCGGAAGGGCGGGGCGAGATTAACCCAGTGGCGCCGAACACGACGCCGGAAAACCGCGCCCGTAACCGCCGTGTGGAAATTACTCTGCTGGTGTCGCCTGAAAACACCCAGGCCGAGCTGAACGGATTGCCGCAAGGAAACTAAGGATGCTGACTACACTTCTTTCCATTCTGACCAACCGCATTCTGTGGAGCTTCCTCGGCGTAACGGCGCTGGCGGCGGTGATCTGGATGATTGGTCCGCTGTTGTCCATCGTGGACACCCGACCGCTCGAATCCGAACAGAACCGCATCATCAGTATCGCCGTGGTCTACCTGCTGTGGGCGCAGGGCCATATTCTGCCGCGTCTTTATAACGCCTGGCTGAACCGCAAGCTGATGGACAAGCTCAACGAGAACACCACCAGCCCGGAGGCGGCGGATCCGAAGCAGCGCCTGAACAGCGAGGAGCAGATCCTCGCCAGCCGTTTTGATGAAGCCGCGCAGATGCTTAAAAAAGCGCACTTCAGCAAAGCGGGCCAGGGCGCCCAGTGGACCCAGCGCTTCAGCACGCAATATCTCTATCAGCTGCCGTGGTACGTCATTATCGGCGCGCCGGGCTCCGGTAAAACCACGGCGCTGGTGAACTCCGGGCTGCAGTTCCCGCTGGCCGACCGTTTCGGTAAGACCGCGCTGCGGGGCATCGGCGGGACGCGCAACTGCGACTGGTGGTTCACCAACGAGGCCGTGCTGCTGGACACCGCGGGTCGCTACACCACCCAGGAGAGCGAGCAGGTGCAGGACGCCGGTGAGTGGCTGCAGTTCATGGGGTTACTGCGCAAGTACCGTCGCCGCCAGCCGATCAACGGCGTCATCGTCACGATCAGTATTTCGGACCTGCTGACCCAGTCTGCCGAAGCGTCCCGCCAGCAGGCGGTGAACCTGCGCCAGCGTCTGTCCGAGCTGCATGAACAGCTGGGTATCCGCTTCCCGGTGTATGTGATGGTGACCAAGGCCGACCTGCTCAAAGGTTTCCGCGCCTGGTTTGCCGACTATGACAAAGCGCAGCGCGACCAGATCTGGGGCTTCACGCTGCCATGGGAGCAGACCAAACACGCCGATTACGACCTGATGGGCAACTTCCAGCAGGAGTTTTCTCTGTTACAGCAGCGCCTCGATGCCGGGCTGCCGGAAACCATGCTGAAAGAGCATGACGCGAAAACCCGCGCCGAAGCGTACCTCTTCCCGCAGGAGTTCGCCGCGCTGCGTCCGCTGCTGGCGGACTACCTGAGCACGGTCTTCGCCCGCTCCAACTTTGAAACCGAATTTTCGCCGCGCGGGATCTACTTCGCCAGCGGGACGCAGGAAGGTATGCCGTTCGACCGCGTGATGGGCGAACTGAACCGCGCGCTCTCCCTGCCAGAAGGGGCAGAGAGCGATAACTGGGATTCGGTCAGCAAAGAGGCTCCAATCCCGGGCGCGAAAGGCCAGAGTTTCTTCATCAAGAATCTGCTGCAAAACGTTATTTTCCAGGAAGCCGGGATTGCCGGGGAAAACCGCTGGTGGGAACTGCGCAACCGGGCGGTGATCTGGTCCGGCTACGCGGCGCTGCTGGCCCTGCTGGCGATCCTCGGCGGGCTGTGGCTGACCAGCTATGCCAAGAACAAGTCCTATCTGGAAGAGGTGGACGCGAAGGTGCCGCTGCTGGACCAGCAGAGCAAAGCGCTGCAAAACCAGCCGCAGCGTGACCTGTTCGATCTGCTGCCTCTGCTGAATGGCCTGGTGGACCTGCCGAAAAGCGACGCGTTTGATGTCAACGATCCGCCAGTCTCCCGCCGCATGGGGCTTTACCGTGGGGATGACGTCAGCGATGCTTCCCAGTCCCTGTACCAGAAGGCGCTGGATCAGCTGCTGTTGCCTGCCGTTGCTATGCACATCACCACCTGGCTGCGCAACGATAACGGCAGCGACGTTGAGTACAGCTACGAGGCGCTGAAAGCCTATCAGATGCTTTATCAGCCGAAGCACTACGACGGCAAATTCCTGCACTCCTGGGTAATGCTCAACCTACAGCGCAACCTGCCGCAAAACGTCACGAAGGCGCAGCTGCAGCAGCTCGAATGGCATCTCACCCAGCTGCTGGAGCCGAAAATTCAGGCCTCGCCGTACGCGCAGGACGAATCCCTGGTGGCGCGCGAAAGAGCCCTGATCAACCAGCAGCCGCTTTCAACCCGCGTCTACGGTCGCCTGAAGCGCCTGCTGGAACATGACGACAACCTCAAGCCGGTCTCCCTTTCCGACCTGGGCGGGCCGCAGAGCGAGCTGGTGTTTTCCCGCAAAAGCGGTAAGCCGGTGAGCGAAGGCGTTCCGGGTCTTTATACGCCGGACGGTTACTGGAAAAGCTTTAACGGGCAGATTGACAGCGTGACGACCGCCCTGCATGAAGACGATGCCTGGGTGCTGGGCGCCGCGACCGCGCAGGAAGATAAACAGCAGATCGATAACGCCGTGCGCCAGCTCTACATGCGCGACTTTATTGCGAACTGGGATCGCTTTCTCGCCGACATCCAGCTAAACAACAGCGCCGATCTTTCCCAGCGCATCAACACCGCGCGCCTGCTCTCTGGCGCAAACTCTCCCCTGCGCCGCCTGGTGCAGAACCTGAGCCAGGTGCTGACGCTCTCCCGCGATACCCCGGCACCGGAAGATGCCGGTAAAGCGCAGGCGCAGAGCAACCGCGCCACCCGCACGCTGGAAGCGCTGTTCAGTAATAATGACAATGCCCCGACGCAGGCGGCCGCGATTACTCAGGCACCTGAGCAGCTGGTAACGGACCACTTCGCGCCGATGATTGAGCTGGCCCAGCCGCTGGAGAAGGGCGGCAAGACCATCGTCTTTGATGATTTTCTTAAGCAGGTGGATGAGCTTTATCGCTACCTGACCGCCGTGCAGGACGCCGCCAACAGCGGTATGCCGGCACCGGGCGGCGAGGCGATCAGCCGTCTGCAGGCCAGCGCCGGTCGACTGCCAGGCGGACTGCAAACCATGTTTAGCAACATGGCGGTGGGGGCCAGCAGCGATACCCAGCGCCGTGACCTGGAAAACGTGCGTAAGCGGATTAACGTCGAAGTGGGCGGATTCTGCCGTCAGGCGATCGCCGGTCGCTACCCGCTGGTGCGCAGCGCCAGCACCGAGGTCACTCCGGACGATCTCGCCCGCATGTTTGCGCCGGGCACCGGGCTGATGGACACCTTCTTTCGCGACAACCTGACCAGCAAAGTGGATACCACCCAGGCAAACTGGCGCTTTATGCCGGGCATCGACGGTAAAACCCTGCCGGGCAGCGAAGGTTTGCTGAGACCGTTCCAGCAGGCCCAGTCGATTCGCGACGCCTTCTTTGCTAACGGCGCGACCACGCCGTCTTTCAAGGTAACGGTACGCACCGTGAGGATGGATAACACCATTCTGAACCTGACGCTGGACGTTGACGGCCAGCTGCTGCGCTACAGCCACGGTCCGCAGGCCGTGCAGATCATGAACTGGCCGGGGCCGGGTGGCACCAACCAGGTCCGTATGCAGCTGGGTCTGGCTAACGGCAGCACCGCGACGCTGGTCACCAACGGTGCCTGGGCGCTCAATCGCTTTTTCGATAAAGCGCGCACCAGCCCGGGCGCGGGAAGCCTGAGCCGTCAGGCCACCTTCAACGTCGACGGTCATCAGGTCACGCTGGAGTTCGCGCCAAACAGCATTCGCAACCCGTTCCAGCTTCCCCGTTTCTCATGCCCATAACCGCAAGGACAGCCGTATGACGAATACCCCTGCGATGAACCGCTACAGCTGGTATGGCAAATTACCCAGCGCCGGAGATTTTTTGCAGCGTCGCTTTCCTGACACTTTACAGCGCCAGTGGTCGCACTGGTTTCAGGTTGGCCTGCTGGCCTGGCAGCAGGAAGAGCAGCGCAGCGGCGAACGCCAGTTCACCAAAGCACCGGTCTGGAATTTCGTCGTCCCGCCGATGCTGGGCAGCCAGATGATCCAGATGGGTTGCCTGCTGCCCGGCCGCGACAGCGTTGGCCGACACTACCCGGTTTGCATTCAGCTCAGCTTTGCCCCGTCAGAGTGGTCGACCAGCCTGCTCAGCCAGGCGGAAAGCTGGTATCAGCAGATTGGACGTCTGGGCCTGCACGCGGTGCGCAACAGTTTTTCCGCCTCGCAGCTGGATGAGATGCTGATGTCCATTCCGGCGCCGCAGCCCGTCGAGCCGCAGAAGCGTTCCGACATCCTCGACGTGATTGGCTACGACGAGGACGGCCAGAACACGCTGGGCTGGCCGCAGGCGGCAGAGTGTTTTGACCCGCTGCGTCAGACCAGCTACTGGTGGACCAACCGCTGCGACGGTTACCCGCTGTACACCCACGTTCATAGCGGCAACTTCACCGGGCAGCTTTTCACCCTGCTGTTCGACCCGGCAGGGGGCGCCCGTCCGGGACGTCACGGCCTTTATCCGCCCATGTTTGAATAAGCAGGGAACGTATGAACATCGAAGAATTTCTCGCGCCAGTAAGCTCCGACAAGCCCTGTGGCGACAATCTGGAGTACGACGCTGACTTCCAGGCGATGAACCAGGCAAGCCTTGGGAAAGCGGAACAGCAGTTTGGCGACACCATCATCCCGGCAGAGCCAGCGGACTGGAACACGGTAGAAAAATTCGCTACCAGCCTGCTGAGCCGTACTAAAGATCTTCGCGTGATGCTGGCGTTAACCCACGCCTGGACACGCCGTCGCGGCCTTGCGGGCTACGCGGACGGGCTGTTGCTGGTGCAGGAAGCGATTGCACGCTACTGGGAGCCGCTCTATCCGCTGCTGGAAGAGTATGGAGAGACCGACCCGTTCTATCGCATTAACGCTCTGGCAGGGCTGAGCGATAAATCCGAGCTCACCGTCGCGGTACGTAACGCCTCGCTGCTGCGTTCAAACGGCGATGAAATTTCGCTGCGTGACGCCCAGGCGCTGCTGGACGGCAGTAAAACCGAGTGCCCGGACTATCCGGGTGGACGTCCAAGACTGATTGACGAACTGGCCCGCGGCGACCAGCCGGGGACCGCAGCGGTTATCGTCATTAACGAACGACTGCTGGCTATCCGCGAGCTGCTCATCGGGCATCTCGGAGAAAGCGGCGTACCGGAAATGGAACAGCTGCTGAAAACCGTGGGGCTGGTCGCCAGCGCCTGTCAGGTGACCGATATCAGCAAGCTGCTGCCGAACCGTGAGGCGCAGGCTGAACAGCACGCCGAGCCGCAGCCTTCGGCAGCGCAGCCCGTTCAGCCGGTCACCGACTGGCGCAGCGTGCAGGTCACCAGCCGCGCCGACGCGCAGCTGATGCTGGAAAAAGCGAAGCAGTATTTTGCGCAGTACGAACCGAGCCACCCCGCACCGCTGATGATTGAACGGGTGCAGCGGCTGTCAGAACTTAACTTTATGGACATTATTCGCGACCTGGCGCCAGACGGCGTTAACCAACTGGAAAACATCTTTGGACGCCGCGAATAACGCGTCCAGGCATTATGACGACAGGCATGGAGCCTGCCGTTTCACCTTCACCGCGCATCTTTGATGGAGAACATCATGGCAATGAGTAACAGTGGGCAGAAATTCATCGCACGTAACCGTGCCCCCCGCGTGCAGATCGAGTACGACGTAGAGATCTACGGTGCAGAGCGTAAGATTCAGCTGCCGTTCGTGATGGGCGTTATGGCCGATCTGGTCGGCAAACCGGTGGAAAACCTGCCGGCCGTCGACGAGCGTAAATTCCTTGAAATCGACATCGACAACTTTGACGAACGCATGAAGGCGCTGAAGCCGCGCGTGGCGTTCCAGGTGGATAACACCCTGACCGGCGAAGGTAAGCTCAACGTGGATCTGACCTTCGACAGCATGGACGACTTCCTGCCGGATGCGGTAGCCCGCAAGGTTGAGCCGCTCAACAAGCTGCTGGAAGCCCGTACACAGCTCTCCAACCTGCTGACCTATATGGACGGCAAAAACGGTGCGGAAGAGCTGATCGCAAAAATTCTGCAGGATCCGACGCTGCTCAAATCCCTGAGCCAGTTGCCGAAAAATGACGAAAGCGCGAAAGGTAGCGAGGAATAATCGATGAGCAACCAGACTCAACAACATGAGCAGCAGGCGGGTCAGGCGTTCAGCCAGGATGAGTTCAGTGCGTTGCTGAACAAAGAGTTCCGCCCGAAAACCGACCAGGCGCGTTCCGCCGTGGAGAGCGCGGTCAAAACCCTGGCGCAGCAGGCGCTGGAAAATACCGTGACCTTCTCCAACGACACCTACCGCACCATTCAGAACCTGATCGCCGGTATCGATGAGCAGCTGTCGCAGCAGGTAAACCAGATTATTCACCACGAAGAGTTTCAGAAGCTGGAGAGCGCCTGGCGCGGTCTGAGCTACCTGGTGAACAACACTGAAACTGACGAGATGCTGAAGATCCGCTTTATGAGCATCTCCAAACAGGAGCTGGGCCGCACCCTGAAGCGCTTCAAGGGCGTGGGCTGGGACCAGAGCCCGATCTTCAAGAAAATCTACGAGCAGGAGTACGGTCAGTTCGGCGGCGAGCCGTTTGGCTGCATCGTCGGCGACTATTACTTCGACCACAGCCCGCAGGACGTTGAGCTGTTGGGCGAAATGGCGCGTATCGGCTCTGCGGCCCACTGTCCGTTTATCACCGGTACCGCACCGGGCGTGATGCAGATGGAGTCCTGGCAGGAGCTGGCTAACCCGCGCGACCTGACCAAAATCTTCCAGAACACCGAATACGCCGCCTGGCGTTCACTGCGTGAATCTGAAGACGCCCGCTATCTGGGGCTGGTGATGCCGCGCTTCCTGTCGCGCCTGCCGTACGGCATTCGTACCAACCCGGTGGACAGCTTTGATTTTGAAGAGCAGACCGACGGCGCGAACCACAACAGCTACTCGTGGGCGAACGCCGCTTACGCGATGGCGGCCAACATCAACCGCTCCTTCAAAGAGTACGGCTGGTGCACCTCGATTCGCGGCGTGGAGTCCGGCGGGGCGGTGGAAAACCTGCCGTGCCACACCTTCCCGAGCGATGACGGCGGCGTGGACATGAAGTGCCCGACCGAGATCGCCATCAGCGACCGTCGTGAAGCGGAACTGGCGAAAAACGGCTTTATGCCGCTGGTGCACCGCAAAAACTCCGACTTCGCGGCCTTCATCGGCGCGCAGTCTCTGCAAAAACCGGCGGAGTACCACGATCCGGATGCCACCGCCAACGCGCGTCTGGCCTCTCGTCTGCCGTATCTGTTCGCCTGCTGCCGCTTTGCCCACTACCTGAAGTGCATCGTGCGCGACAAAATTGGCTCCTTCCGCGAGCGCGAAGAGATGGAGCGCTGGCTGAACGACTGGGTGATGAACTACGTCGACGGCGACCCGGCTAACTCCTCTCAGGAGACCAAGTCCCGTAAACCGCTGGCGGCGGCGGAAGTGCAGGTGCAGGAGATCGAAGACAACCCGGGCTATTACGCCGCGAAGTTCTTCCTGCGTCCGCACTACCAGCTGGAAGGTCTGACCGTTTCTCTGCGTCTGGTTTCTAAACTGCCGTCGCTGAAGACGAAAGACGCGTAAGAGCGTCAGCCTGCTGACAACGTGCGTTTTGTGAGTTTCGCCCGGCGGCGCTACGCTTGCACGGGCCTACAATGAAGCGTGCAATTTATTGATATCGTTGCGCAATGTAGGCCGGGTAAGCAAAGCGCCACCCGGCAAGAAAGACGGCTAAATTGTTAATGCTGTCCTTAACTGGTTCCACAATAACGCACGGTAATAAAGACTTCACATTCATTCCGTTATTTCGGGGGAATGTAAGACTGTCAAATGACACGGGTCGTTTGATATGAGGCAGAGGTAAAATATGGACGGTTTTATTCAGCCCCATGCTTTCCTGTTTGCCATATAAGTGCTTTTTCGAAAGCAATATTGTTCATCCACGAAGAGTAGATATTATGGCTATTGATATGTTTCTGAAGGTCGAGGGTGTTACGGGCGAATCTAAAGATTCTAACCACACCGGCTGGACTGATATTACCTCCTTCTCCTGGGGCGCTTCCCAGCCAGGTAATATGAGCGTTGGCGGTGGCGGCGGTGCCGGTAAAGTTAACTTTAACGACCTGCACGTTAACGCACTGATCGACAAATCCACCACCGCTATCCTGAAACACTGCGCTAGCGGTAAACACCTGACGAAAGTTGAACTGTCCGTCTGTAAAGCGGGCGGCCAGCAGGTGGAATACTCCCGTATTACGCTGGAAGATGTACTGGTAACCTCTGTTCAGTACACCGGGGCTGACAACGGCGACACCGTGGGTGTGACCTACGCATTCCAGGCTGCGAAAGTGAAACAGCAGTACTGGGAGCAGACCACGTCTGGTGGTAAAGGTGCTGAAAGCAGCGCTGGCTGGAACATCAAAGAAAACAAAGAAGCATAATTGCGTATGTGACCGGGGAGTTTTCCCCGGTCATCATCTACCGGCAAGGAAGATAGCATGGCAAGTTTGCAGGAAGGAGGCGCCCGTCCTCTCACCATTGGCGAAATAGCATTGGCTCGCTCGGTTTTTGGTGACGCAATAAAATATTCAGTAGTTAAAGTCCATAATAAAAGCTATTTGCCATTTAATATGCAGTCCACAGATGTCGCGATGACACCCAATGGTGAGTTGTATTTTCGTGAGCCGCATTATCGGGATGATTTCTCTATAGAAGTTCCACGATATAAACACTGGTTTATTCACGAGATGGTGCATGTGCTACAGCATCAGGTTGGAATGAATGTCCGAACCCGAGGCGCATTCAGTTGGGCTGCCAGTTATAATTACTCTTTGCCCCCGGATAAAAAGCTCTCGGACTTTGGCATGGAGCAGCAGGCCTCCATCATTTCAGATTTTTATTATTTGATAAATTACGGTCTGGGTGATTTTCGAAACATTGCCGGGTTTGAAGGGATTATCGGGCCGGATCTCAAGGATAAATATCAGCAGGTGTTATCTCTGTATTTCAAAAATCCTAAGGATCGGCGGGTATGGTTATGAAACAGCTCTACGGTGTTTTGGCGGTCACGTTAATGGCAAGCGCTTGTGTGTCTCATCCTGCACAATATCGATCGCTTGAGGTTACGCTTAAAAACAATGAACCCTGCTTTGCTATTCCCGCTAACTCTGGGTTAGAAATGCCTGTTACCAGCCATTCGCCCACCGTTATGAAACGCGCCGGAAATGAATGGAAAACGATATCGCCGCCCTCTACGTTTAGCCCTGAGGTGACGTTAACGACCCAACAGTGTCACCAGTGGAATGGTGTTGCGTGGCAAGCCGGAGAATATGATGTTGCCCTGAGAGTGTCGGGTAAAAGCGATTCTGTTCGTTATGCGGCCCGCTTCATCTTAATAGAAGATTCTGCAGGCCAGTTTAGGCTTACGCAGACTGAATAGAATGTATTGCCCCTCCAACGCTGCCGTTCCCGCCCCGAGAACGGCAGCACCATCCTGAGCATCTTACCAGGGAGAACTTGATGTCTCATATGCGTCCTGCTTTTGGTGCCGCCTGGAACCGTTTCAGAGAAGTGAACGTAAACGTAGAACAGGTTGGCAAATTATTGGGTGGAAAAGTTCAGCATAATATCGACGCCGGTATCTTTAAAAATGCCTGCCCAATTCGTATGAGTTACGTTTTAAATTACTGTGGCATTCCAATTCCTTCTAACAGTAAATATGCGACAGTGACCGGAAACGACAAAAAGCGCTATATGTTCCGCGTTAAAGATATGATTGCATTTCTACCCACGGTACTGGGCAATGCAGATATGTCGGTCTCTTCCCCAACGCCAGCGCAATTTGCAGGCAAGCAAGGCATTATCATCTTTACCGGGCATGGCTGGAGCGACGCAACCGGTCATGTAACACTCTGGAATGGTAATATTTGTTCTGATGACTGTCATTTCCTTGGTTCGCCGGGTAATGGTTCATTTATTCCTACCAACGCCACATTCTGGAGCCTGAAATGAAACGTTTACTGCTGTTCGTATTGGCATTAAATGCCTCTGTTGTTTATGCCCAAACGCTGCCTGCCATCAGCGCTTTTTCTCAGCAACAAATTTTTGAAAACTGGGTGCAAAATCGGTGCATCAGTAAGATCGCGGACAGTAAAAGTCTGAAAGATGATGCAGAGGCCAGCGCGGCCGCATGGCTGGAAGCAAGCGATCTGCCTGCTGAAAATTTTGAAAAAGCTGACAAGGTGATTGCAACTTTACTGAAAGAGAACGTGGGCGGTACTCAGTCGGGTCATTATCAGGTATTGAAGTGCAGCTTAATCGTCAATAGCGACGCGATTCGTCCGCTGAAAGCCCAAAAATAGCATTTCACCGTTTAATTATGCGTTTTAGTTGAGATACAGGGAGTTCTTTCATGGCAAATCAATCAAAGGTTGCTCCGGGCTACTGTGTAGTACAGCAACCGGGTACGCTGGATTTTCAGGCAAGACAACTGTTTGGTAGTTCACGCAATGAAAAATCCGAGTATTTCATGCAGTTGAACAAAGATACAGCTTGGGTCAAACCTGGACAGATATTAATTGTTGCGGATCCACATAATGATAATCAATCACATCAGATTAATGGGTTAGCTATTGCTAAACAGAAAGTAAACAACGCGCTTGCAACTATTGATGGCTCTACCGCTGAATTTTTAAAGAATAATTTTGATAATATTGCCGCCATCACTGCATGGGGTGATACCTTAGTAGGGAATGCAAGCAGTGCGGGGGTGTCTTACTTTAAACAAATTGAAAGTATTTTGATTAAAATCGAAAAGACGTATCAAAATCAGTATCGAACACAAGGTGCTCTTATTGGGCAGCAGTTTTATGCAGAACGTAATGCTCTTCTTGCACAACTCAAACCACTATTAAACAAACTTACGAAAAAACAGCTCAAATTTAGAGATTATGCGGATCTTAAAAGAGCATTGGGACTTTCTACAAAATCAATTGTTCATGAATGGAGTACGGTTGGTATTGGTGCGATTCCTGGGTACTCAACATATATCGACCGGGCGTCCAGAATTGCAGTTTATATGAAAGCAGGTGGATGGGTTGCATTAGGTTTTTCTTTTGCGAATACGACTAACGAAGTCTATTACGCATGCACTCTAGGTAGAGAACATGAATGTGGCAAGGTTGCAGTGAGTGAATATAGCAAATTTGGGGGCGGTGTTGCTGGTGCAGCGTTAGGCTCCTCACTTGCTGCTCCTGTTTGTCTTGCATTAGGCGTACCAACAGCGGGGACAGGCACCCTCGTTTGTGGTCTGGTCGTCGGCGCAGTGGGGGCCGCGGGGGGCACAAAGGTTGGAGGATTTGTAGGAGAACAAATGAATAATTTAATCTTTAGCGGTGAATAGCGTGATTGCTGATAATATATATTCTGCTTTTATTATCTGTGTTTTTGCAATATTTATAATCCTTGTGCTAACGTTCTATGTTGATTACCAGAAACATTCCGGTCAAGTTGATAAAATCTATGAGTTGCTAATTCAGATAAACTTGCTCAAGGAAGAGGATTATCAGACCTGGAAAAATCTTGGGTTTTGGGGGTTTGGTTTTCGCACCACAATTTTATCAAGGCTTCTGCGGGGTGAACGTATAAAACTGACGGAATCACGCTGGCTTGAACCTCAATCTTGCAATATTGTTTTATCTAACTTCGAATTATCCTGGATTAATTCATATAAAAGAAAGGTTAAAGTTGCTACGGCTTTGTTTGTACTACTTTTAATACTAGCAAGCGTTAATGAAATATAATTTTACATTGAAGATTTAAATAATGCTTTTTGGGTTGACCCCAAACGCCGCCGTTCTCATCCCCGAGAGCGGCAGCGTTTGAGCGCTAATCATACCAGCAGGAATACGCCATGCGATTCACGATTATTTCTACGAAACCCGGTCATCAGCCGCCGCAGAGCAGCTGTGATTTTTACGCCCCGGGCGGCACCATTGGGCGCGGTACGGATAACAATCTGGTATTGCCTGACAATGACCGCACCATCTCGCGTCTGCAGGCCATTGTCCACGTTGACGCTCAGGGCGAATGCCGCGTCACCAACCGTGGCAGCGTTACCCGCGTGGTATTAAATGATATTCCGCTGGAGCGGGGACGTCAGGTTGAACTTCAGGATGGCGACATCCTCGGTATTGATGACTACCGTATCGAAGTCACCGAACTGATCCACGATACGCAGCCGGTGAGCCGTATGGCGGCCAGCATGCAGCAGCAGGCGCGTCCAACAGCTGCACCCGCTGCGCCCGCAGCGCAACCTAAGGCCGCGAGCCCTGCGCCACGCGGCAAGGCTGAACCGACCGCCGTGCCGTCGGAAATCTGGGACAGCCTGATGCAGGAGTTCTCCATCTCCGACAGCATCTCCAGCAACCGCGCAAAACCGCAGCCTGCGGCATCGCACGATCCGTTCTCCCAGCCCGCAGCGCCGGAGCGTAATGCCGAAGATCCGCTGGCGATGTTCAACGACAGCGATCCAACGCTTGAGCGTAAGAACGTCGACCCGGACACGCTGTTCAGCGACGAAGCGCTGTTCAAAAAAGAGAGCATTTTTGACGACGTGACGCCTTCCACGCTGGTGCCGCCGGTTGAGGGGCAGCCCGCACCTAAAGAAGACGCGGCGGACGAGCTCGACCCGTTAGCGCTGTTCGGTGGCTCGGCCAGTGCCCCAGCCGCGCGCAATGATGACCCGCTCGGCCTGATGGGCGGCGCGCCGTTAACCCATCCGGATGACATTATTGACGAAAAGCCCGCGCCAGTACCTGAACCGGAGCAGGAAGAGGACGTGCTTGCCGGTTCGCCGTTGTTTGCCCCCGAGCCACAGGAAGCTCCGCGTGAAGAAGAGCCCGCGCGGCCTGATTACGCAGGCTTCACCATGCCTACGCCGCAGGCCGTTGCGCGCAGCAGCGCTCAGGCGCCGAAGGGGCGTCTGCGCATCGACCCGGTCAATAACGCCGCTTCATCAACCGCCACCGCGAATAACGGCGAGAAGGGAGAGGTGCTGCAGGGCGAACTGCTGGAGGCGCTGCTGGAAGGCATGGGCCTCAGCGAAATGCAGCCGGTTCCGCAGTTTGACCGGGAAAATATGCGTCAGCTGGGGCAGATCCTCGGCATGTTCTCGCAGGGCACCGTGGCGCTGCTCTCGTCTCGCTCCATACTCAAACGCGGCGTAAAAGCCGATATGACCATGGTGCTGGACGATGCCAACAACCCGTTCAAGCTGCTGCCGACCGGCAAAACCGTCTTGATCCAGATGTTCGGCACGCCGATGCCGGGCTTTATGCCGCCGACCAAATCGGTGCGCGACGCGCTAATCGACCTTCAGGCGCACCAGCTGGGGATGATCTCCGGTATCCGCGCCATCATCGCCGCGATGCTGCAGTCCTTTAACCCGGAACAGCTGGAGGAGCAGGCGAAGCAGAACGGCATGACCTCTCGTCTGGCGCTGCCGGGGAGCCGCAAAGCCGCCCTGTGGGACTATTTTGTTCGCAGCTATGGCGAGACGGCGGGCGAGATTGAGGATGACTTCCACACTCTGTTCGGCGAAGCCTTCCTTCATGCGTATGACATGGAGGTGAATCAGTACAAAGACTCACAGAGCGGATCGGAAGACAAATGAATATCGCAACCGCTTCTCTCTCCCGCCAGGGGACGCGCGCCAGCAACCAGGATCAGACGGGAGAAACCATAGGGGAACGCTCGGCCTGCTTTGTCGTCTGTGACGGCATTGCGGGGCTGCCCGGTGGTGAAGTCGCCGCGGAACTGGCCCGCAACAGCATTATCTCCCGCTTCGATGGCGACAAACACCTCAACGCGCAGCATATTCGCGACTACGTGCAGACGGCGAACCGCACCATTCTGAGCGAACAGCAGGCCGTTCAGGACTATCGCCGGATGGGCACGACGCTGGTCAGCCTGTTCATAGACCGGGACTACGGGCTGGCGTACTGGGCGCATGCCGGCGACAGCCGCCTGTACCTGTTTCGCCGGGGATGGCTGTGGCACGTGACCACCGACCACAGCCTGGTGCAGCAGATGAAGGATGCGGGGCATCAGACGGACGATCTCAACAGCAACCTGCTGTATCTGGCGCTGGGAATTGAAAACGGCGGACCGGAAGCGAGCTACAGCGACGTGGTGCAGGTTGAAGACGGCGATGCCTTTTTACTCTGCACCGACGGGTTCTGGCACGGCGTCAGCGAAGAGCAAATGAAGCAGTCGCTGCACATGGTCAATACGCCGCAGGAGTGGCTGACCTTAATGAACCAAATCATTCAAAAGAATGGCGAACAGGAGGGGAATGCCCAGGATAACTATACTGCCCTGGCGGTATGGATGGGCAACCCTCAGGACACCACTTTGCTGCACACCCTCTCTGACGCAGCACAATTTCTTCCCTGCGGAACTGATTAGACACACAAGGAACGATATGAAACTTTGGCTATCGGGTTTGGCACTTCTGGCGGTCACCTCCACCGCGCAGGCTGAGAATTTCCGTATCGTGCAGTCTCCTGCACAGAAGCTGGATATCTGGATCGACAACATCAAAGACAACACGCCGCAAAGCTGGTGTAAGCCAGAAGTGGCGCTGCGCATTGTGGCGAACGGCAAGAAAGATGTCTCCGTGCTGGAAAACTTTGTGCCGCGTCTTGGCTCGCTGCTGGAACACCAGTGCAGCAAAGTGAATAAGCTCAGCTGGACGCTTAACGATCCGGCGGGAATGACGCTGGCGCAGGGCACGGCAGCCAAAGCGCAGGAGTGGGCGCTGGTGGTGAAACAGCAGCAGGCTGCGCCAGCCCTCGACACGACTACCGCCAGCGGCGCATTACTGCCACCGGATCAGAATGTCGCATCGCAAACCGTCGCCGCTGACCGCACGCCGTGGCAGGAATTTACCCTTCAGGATGGCTGCCACCTGCGCACCTTCTGGGAAGGCGGCGCGTCTGCTCCGGCGCTCTTTATTCCGGATTCTGACACCACCCGCTGCGGTAACGGCAGCTGGCTGAGCGGTCACACCGTTATCTCCCAGTCCCGCAACGGCGGACAGAAAGAGATGGCGGTGACCTATATCCACGGCTTCCCGGTGATGGGGCTGAATCAAAGCGCCGACCCGGAAAACGCGCTGATCACCTCCGTCAACAAAGAGCGCATGGTATTCAGCACCCCAAACAGCGATCAGAGCTGGATGATCCTGCCTTACGATAACACCCTGAACAGCTGGAAGAGCAACGGCACCGTAGCGGTAGAAATTTCCCGCGAGACCGCCAGCGACGATGCAAAACTGCAGGCGCGTATTGCGGCGGTGAAAAAGACCTGGAGCGCCTGGGTCGCACCCGGCACTCATTTGAATATCGTTCTGATTGATACCCTGCGCCCTCAGCTGCGCGATCCGGCAGTGGGCGCATGGCGCGCGGCGAATTAAGGAATGGCTATGAATACGCTCTATCAACACCTGGCGGGTGAAACGCTCAACGACGCGCTGGCGCGCCTTGAAGCGGAGATCAAAGCCCGTCCGGCAGATGCCGACCTCCGCGCCGCGTTCGTGCAGTTTTTAACCCTCAGCGGCAACTGGACCCGTGCCCTGACCCAACTGAAAAGCTGGCTGGCGCTAAAGCCACAGGCGAAGCCAACCGTCACGCTGCTGGAGCAATCCATTCAGGGCGAGCTGCAGCGCGCGCAGGTGATGGCGGGGCAGGCGCGTCCGGCTATGCCTGAAACCCAGTGGCCCTGGCTGACTACGCTGGCCGCGGCGCTGAGCGAGGAGGGCGAGCGTGCCCGGTCGCTGCGCCTTGAAGCGCTTGACCAGGCGCAGGCCACCCCGGGTCACATCATCCACGAAAACGATGAAGCTCAGGCGTTTGACTGGCTGATGGACGGCGATGCCCGTCTCGGACCGGTGTGCGAAACCATTGTGAACGGCCGCTATTTCTGGCTGCCGTTTAACGCTATCGCCGAGGTTCGCTTCCAGGCACCGGCCAGCGTCACCGATCTGGTCTGGCGTCACGCGCTGGTGCGCCTGACCGACGGTACGGAGCAGGTGTGTCAGATCCCGGCGCGCTACCCGTTTGCTGCCGATGCCACTGATGCAGTCAAACTGGGCCGCACCACCGAATGGCAGCCGCTCGACGAGGACGGCACCCTTTACGAAGGTACGGGCCAGAAAGCCTGGCTCAGCGAGCAAAGCGAAAGCCCGCTGCTCTCCTTAAGCCTCGTGACGTTTGCGACGGATGGAGCCGATGAGTAATCCCGCTGGCGAAGGCGATCTGCTGCGCAGCGGCTGGCAAGCCCGCAGCAGGCAGGAGAAGGTGGGGGCGCGCGACAAAATGCAGCCCTCGCTGCTCGATCGCCTCACCGATAACGACCCGGAAAAAAAGCGCGAGCCGGCGAACAGCAACCTGATCACCCACGCTGCGCTGCGTCGTAACGTACTGCGCGATCTGCAGTGGCTGTTTAACACCATCAACCATGATGCGTCCGGGGATTTGAGCGCCTTGCCGCACGTGAGCCGCTCGGTGGTCAACTTCGGCGTCGCGCCGCTCGCCGGGAAGAGAATGTCGGATATCGAATGGCACGACATTCAGCGCAAGCTCACCGAGGCCATCATCAATTTCGAACCGCGCATTTTGCCGCAGGGGCTGCAGGTCCGCTGCGTGTCGGATACCTCCTCGCTGGATCTGCACAACGTGCTCTCCATCGAGATCAAAGGGCGCTTATGGTGTGTGCCGTACCCGCTGGAGTTTCTGTTTCGCACCGATGTCGATCTGGAAAACGGCCATTTTGAACTGAAAGATGCGGGGTAATCATGGAAAGTAAACTGCTCGAATATTACAACCGTGAACTGGCCTACCTGCGCGAAATGGGGGCCGAATTTGCCGAACGCTACCCGAAAGTTGCCGGACGGCTGGGCATGCGCGGCATCGAAGTGGCGGACCCGTACACCGAACGCCTGATGGAAGGTTTCGCGTTTCTGACCTCCCGCGTGCAGATGAAAATGGACGCGGAGTTCCCGCGCTTCTCCCAGCGTCTTCTGGAGATGATCGCGCCAAACTACCTCGCGCCCACGCCCTCGATGGCGATTGCGGAAATTGAACCCGACAGCAGCCGCGGCGATCTGAGCAACGGCTTTATTGTGCCGCGCGGCACCATGATGGACAGCCTGGCGCTGAAAAAAACCGGCGTAACCTGCAGCTACACCACGGCGCACGAGGTCAATCTGCTGCCGCTGAAAATCGATAAAGTGGAGCTCGGCGGCGTGCCCGCTGACCTGCCGCTGGCGCAGCTCGGCTTAGGCCAGCAGGGGATCAACAGCGCCTTGCGGATCCGCATTGCCTGCGATGGCCCGCAAAACCTTGGGCACCTGAATTTTGATCGGCTGGAGTTTTTCCTCAGCGGCCCGGACATTGAGGCGCTGAAGCTGCTGGAGCTGGTCATGGAGCACCACGCCGGGATCGTCTGCCAGACGGTCAGCCCGCAGCCGCAGCGACAGCTGCTGGCAACGGATGCGCTGCGTCAGGAGGGCTTTGCCCCGGACCAGGCGCTGCTCCCGGACGATCTGCGCAACTTTGACGGCTACCGTCTGCTGCAGGAGTATTTTGCATTTCCGGCCCGTTTCCGCTTTATCAGCCTGAGCGGTCTGAGTACGCTTATCCAGCGTTGCGAAAACGAAAAAGCCTTCGACATTTTCATTCTGCTCGATAAGTCGGATGAACAGCTGGAGCGCGTGGTCGATGCCAGCCATCTGGCGCTGCACTGTACGCCGGTCATCAACCTGTTCCCGAAAGTGGCGGCCCGGCAGAAGCTGAACGATGGCCAGCATGAATACCATCTGGTGGTGGATAACATCCGTCCGCTGGACTATGAAATTTACGCGGTCAAAAAAATCTTCGGCAGCGCCGATGGCCAGCGCGACGACCAGACGTTTCGTCCCTTCTGGAGCACCTGGAGCGGCGACGCGGGCAACTACGGGGCCTATTTTTCCCTGCGCCGGGAACAGCGCGTGCTCTCTGAGCACGCCCTGCGCTACGGCACCCGTACCGGTTATATCGGCTCGGAGGTGTTTGTCTCGCTGGTGGATGAGCAGCATGCGCCGTGGCAGGAAAACCTGCGCTATATCTCTGCCGAGGTGCTCTGCACCAGCCGCGACCTGCCGCTGATGCTGCAGCAGGAGCTTGGGCAGTTCATTATGGCCGACTCCATGCCGGTGAAATCCCTGACCCTGCGCAAAGGCCCGACGCCGCCGCGTCCGGCGCTGGCGGAAGGGTTCAGCACCTGGCGGCTCATCAGCCAACTGCAAATGAACTACCTCAGCCTGATGGACAGCGAGAATGAAGAAGGCGCGGCGGCGCTGCGCCAGCTGTTAGGGCTGTACGCCAACCTGGCCGAAACGCCGGTTGCGCGGCAGGTGGAGGGGGTTCGCCACTGCGTACTGGAGCCGGTTCACCGCCGCGTGCCCGAGCCCGGCCCGGTCGTTTTCGCCCGAGGAATTGGCATCACCCTGACCGTAGACGAACGGGCGTTTTCCGGTGCCAGCCCCTGGCTTTTCGGCAGCGTACTGGAGCGCCTCTTTGCCCGGCTGGTCTCCATCAACAGCTTCACCGAGTTCACCCTGAAGAGCCAGCAGCGCGGCGAGATTGGCTACTGGGCGCCGCGCATGGGTAAAAGGGCGCTGGTATGAGTGACGCCACCACCGCACCGCTGCGTGTGCATCGCCTGACGAAGCTGCCGGATGCGTTCTGGCACGGGGTCCGTGAGACGCCCTGGCGCTACGATCTGTTTCAGCTGTTAAGGCGCATCGATGCCCAGGGCGGCGAGCGCTACCCGCTGGGGCGCGCGCCGCTGCCGAAATTTGAGCCGCTGCGCATTGGCCAGCAGCCGTCGATGAGCTTTGCGCCGTCGACGCTGGCCGAGGTACGACAGCGTGAGGAAGGCGGGCTGCACGAGGTGTCTATCCTCAGCTTCGGTCTGTTTGGCCCGAACGGCCCGCTGCCGGTACACATGACCGAGTACGCCCGCGAGCGGATTCATCATCACCAGGACACCAGCCTCAGCGCGTTTGCCGATCTGTTCCATCATCGTCTGGCGCTGCTGTTCTACCGCGCCTGGGCGGACGCGCAGCCCGCCGTTTCCCTCGATCGCGCCGACAACAGGCGCTTTGAAGGCTACCTGTCGTCGCTGATTGGCATGGGGCAGCCGGGCCAGATGAACAAAGGCAGCCTGAGCGCCCATGCCCGCTTTACCCACGCCGGGCACCTGACCCGCCACGGGCGGGATCCGGAGGGGCTGGAGAAGATCCTGCGCCGCTATTTTAAAGCGCCGGTTAAGCTGGTGAGCAACGTGCCGCAGTGGATGCCCCTCTCCACGCGCGAGCAGGCGCAGCTGGGAGCAGGACGCCGCATGCCGCGCATGGGGGAATCCGCTTTTCTCGGCGTCGCCGTCCGCGACGTGCAGCATAAGTTTCGCATCGAAATTGGCCCGCTGGGCGCGGAGGAGTACAACCGCTTTCTGCCGGGCGAAGCGTGGGTCACCGAGCTGCGCGACTGGGTGCGCCAGTACGTTGGAATTGAATTTGAATGGGAAACACGGGTGATCCTGCGTGAAGACGCGGTGCAGGGCGCCACGCTCGGCGGCACCGGGCGTTTAGGCTACAACACCTGGCTGGGCCTTCAGCCGCAGCCTGTCCCGCGTGGCGATCTGGTGTATCGCGCAGAGCGATAAATTTTTCTAACGCATTGTTATCAACGGAACCGAACATGTCAGAAATTAGCCGTGCCGTGCTTTTCGGCAAACTGGATACGCTGTTATTTACCTCTCTGGAAAGCGCGACTGCCTTCTGCAAGCTGCGCGGCAACCCCTACGTTGAGCTGGTGCACTGGCTGCATCAGCTGATGCAGCAGCAGGATGGCGATCTGCAGCAGGTCATCCGCCACTTTGGCCTTGATGAACAGCAGCTGACGCGCGATATCGTGGCCGCGCTGGATGCGCTGCCGCGCGGGGCGAGTTCCGTTTCCGATCTCTCCGAACATATCGACAGCGCCGTGGAGCGCGCCTGGGTTTTCGGCTCGCTGAAGTTTGGCGTCAGCCGCATTCGCGGTGGCCATTTGCTGATCGGCATTCTCAAAACCTGGAATCTGGCTAACGTGCTGAAAAGCATCTCGGCGCAGTTCACCCGTCTTAACGTCGAGGTGCTGATTGAGCAGTTCGATGCAATTTGCGCCAACAGCAAAGAGACGCAGCAGGCCGCTGCCGCCGTCGACGCGCCAGCGGGTGCGGTACCGGCGGCGCAGGGGACGCTGGCTCAGTACGGCCAGGACCTGACCGCCCGCGCCCGCGACGGGAAGATTGACCCGGTTGTCGGGCGCGACGAGGAGATCCGCCTGATGGTCGATATCCTCATGCGTCGCCGTCAGAACAACCCGCTGCTGACCGGGGAAGCCGGAGTCGGGAAAACGGCGGTGGTGGAAGGGCTGGCGCTGCGTATCGCCGACGGCGACGTGCCGGAGCCGCTGCAAAACATCCAGCTGTGGCTGCTGGATATCGGCATGCTGCAGGCTGGCGCAGGTATGAAAGGCGAGTTTGAAGCCCGGCTGCAGGCGCTCATTAATGAAGTCCAGTCCAGCGCCACGCCGATTATTCTGTTTATCGATGAAATCCACACTCTGATTGGCGCAGGCGGCCAGCAGGGGACCGGCGATGCGGCAAACCTGCTGAAGCCCGCGCTGGCGCGCGGCCAGCTGCGCACCATCGGGGCCACCACCTGGGCAGAATATAAAAAGTATATTGAGAAAGACCCGGCGCTGACACGTCGTTTCCAGACCGTACAGGTTCACGAGCCGGACGAAGCAAAAGCCATTCTGATGCTGCGCAGCACCGTGTCGCCGCTGGAGACGCACCACCAGGTCCTGCTACTCGACGAAGCGGTCAGCGCGGCGGTGAAGCTTTCGCATCGCTACATCCCGGCGCGTCAGCTGCCGGACAAAGCCGTTGCGCTGCTCGACACCGCCTGCGCCCGCGTGGCCGTCAGCCAGAGCGCGCCGCCGGCGCAGCTGGAAGACTGCCTGCGCCATCTTGCCGCGCTGGACGTGGAAATTGAAATTGCTGAACGCGAAGCCCGCGTCGGAGCCGGTGACGCAGAGCGCGTAGCGACATTACGCGCCGAACGCGACGCGTATGAAACAAAACGCGAAGCCCTGTCCCGGCGCTGGGAAGAAGAGCGCAGCCTGGTGCAGGAGATCATCCGCCTGCGCGCCGCGCTGTTTGCGGCAGGGGATGACGATACCGCCGAGCTGCGCGGTCAGCTGGCGGAGCAGCAGCAGGCGCTGAACGCCTTACAGGGTGACGAGCCACTGCTGTTTGCGGCGGTAGATGAAAACGTGGTCGCCGCGGTCGTCTCTGACTGGACCGGGATCCCGCTGGGCCGGATGGTGAAAAACGAGATCGACGCGGTGCTGAACCTTGCCGACACGCTCAACCAGCGCGTCATCGGCCAGCGTCACGGGCTGGACCTGATTGCCCGTCGCGTGAAAACCTCCCGGGCGAAGCTCGACGACCCCAACAAACCGGTGGGCGTCTTTATGCTCTGCGGCCCGTCCGGCGTCGGGAAAACCGAAACCGCGCTGGCGCTCGCGGAATCCCTGTACGGCGGCGAGCAGAACGTTATCACCATCAACATGAGCGAGTTCCAGGAAGCGCACACCGTTTCCACCTTAAAAGGTGCGCCTCCGGGGTACGTAGGGTATGGTGAAGGCGGCGTGTTAACTGAGGCCGTGCGCCGCCGCCCGTACAGCGTGGTGCTGCTGGACGAAATTGAAAAAGCGCACCCGGACGTACATGAGATCTTCTTCCAGGTCTTCGACAAAGGCTGGATGGAGGACGGCGAGGGGCGTCACATTGATTTCCGTAACACTATTATTATTCTGACCTCCAACGTCGGCACCGAGCTGATAAGCGCCATGTGCGCCGATCCGGATCTGATGCCGGAGCCGGAGGCCTTAAGCGGCGCGCTGCGCCAGCCGCTGCTGGAGGTATTCCCGCCAGCGCTGCTGGGCCGTCTGCTGGTCGTCCCGTACTACCCGCTCAGCGACGAGATGCTCGGGCTGATAGTTCGCCTGCAGCTTAAGCGCATTCAGCGTCGTCTGGAAGAGAATCACAGCATCATTTCTGAGTTTGACGACAGCGTGGTGGAACAGATTGTTCAGCGCTGCACCGAGGTGGAGTCCGGCGGCCGCATGGTGGACGCTATTCTGACCAACACCCTGCTGCCTCAGATGAGCCAGATCTTACTTACCGCCAGCCGCAGCGACGAGCAGTACCGACGTCTGCACGTCACCTGCAAGCAGGGCGAGTTTCACTGTCAGTTTGCCGCGTAATAATCATCAAGAGAACTGTAAAAGATGACGGATAATGATAACAATCGGACTGTCCCAAACGCGCTCCCGGTCGGGTACCGCTTCAACGAGTTTGAAATCAAAGAGGTGATCGGCGGCGGCGGTTTTGGCATTGTCTATCGCGCGTGGGATCACCAGCTCGAACGCACTATCGCTATCAAAGAATTTATGCCTTCCTCCCTTGCCGTGCGCGGCGACGACATGACCCTCGTGCTGCGCAGCGAGCGTTTTAGCAAAGCGTTTTCCGCGGGCCTGAACAGCTTCATTCAGGAAGCGCGTCTGCTGGCGCGTTTTAACCACCCGAACCTGCTGCACGTCCTGCGTTTCTGGGTGCAAAACGACACGGCCTACATGGGGACGCTGTTTTACAGTGGCACTACGCTTTCGCGCCTGCGCGAAGAAAAACCGGAGCTGATCAACGAAGCCTGGATCCGCCGCACGCTGCCGATGCTGTTCGGCGCGATCAAGACCATCCACGACGAAGGCTACCTGCACCGCGATATCTCGCTGGATAACATTCAGATTCAGGATAACGGCCTGCCGGTACTGCTCGATTTCGGCTCCGCGCGCCGTACCATCGGTAACCTCTCCGACGAAACGGAAACCATGCTGCGCCCGGGCTTTGCGCCGATTGAGCAGTACACCGACGACAACGAGAGCGAGCAGGGCCCGTGGACGGATATTTACGCCCTCGGCGCGGTGCTGCGTACCCTGATTGTGGGCTCTCCGCCGCCGGTCAGCGTGGTGCGCTCCATTCAGGACACCTGCAAACCGCTGGTGGAAATCATGCCGCAGGGCTACTCCATCCCGCTGCTGCAGGCCATCGACCGCGCGCTGGCGCTGCACATGGAGGACCGTCCGCAGTCTATCGACGAATTCGCCGCGCTGATTGAGATGCCTGTCGCCGGGATCAACGACGTGCTGACCGCTAAAAAGACCGGCACCATGCTTGTTCCGGTTGAGGAAGAGAAACCGGCTTCGGTACTCGACTGGCGTCGCTACAAGATCCCGGGCATGGTTGCCGCGGGCGTGCTGGTTGGCGTTGTCGCCGGCGCGATGCTGTTCAGCGGCGGCAATGATACGCCTGAGCAGGCTGCACAGACCCCGTCAGAGACGCGTCCGACTGAAACCGCTGCGAACACGCCGGACGTGAAGCCACAAGCGGCGAAGGCGAGCGAGCAGGCGACGGCGCAACAGACGCCACCGCCTGTCGAGAGCCCTGTTGCGCTGGTCTATATCCGCATTCTCGACGGCGAAACCCTGAAAGTGAACGGCGAGCCAAAAGCGCTGCGTCCGGCAACCAACGGCTATGCCTCGCTCAAGCTGCCAGCCGGTGAGACGAAGATTGAACTGCAGGGCAACGGGAGAACGCGCAGCCAGACGCTGGAAATCACCAAGCCGGGTACCTGGCTGGTGAATCCGTAGAATTACGCTCAGTCACAGATGTGAACCTCTTTTCTGAATCGCATAAGCCAGATGGAATAAAGATTATGCTCAACCGAATTACCGTTCAGCTCCCGGTGGAGGGGCTTCTGTTCTGGAAACTGACGGGCCGCGAGGCGATGTCCGAGTCGTTCGCGCTGACGCTGACCGTGCTCGGCACGGACGCGCGCATTGACCGCAGTAAGCTGCTTGGCCAGCCGGTCACGGTGACCATCCCGACGCAGAACCTGCTGACCTCCCGGTACATTAACGGCAAGATTACCCGCGTGGCGGTCAGTGCCGTTGAGCTGACGGGCACGCGCTATGCGGTGTACCAGCTGACGGTTGAGCCGGACCTGTGGCCGATGAAGCGCGACCGCAACCTGCGTATTTTCCAGGGGCAGACGGTGCCGCAGATTGTGAAAACCCTGCTGGGCGAGCATCAGGTTAACGTTGAGGATAAACTCACCGGCAGCTACCGGGTGTGGGACTACTGCGTGCAGTATCAGGAGTCGAGCCTGGACTTCATCAGCCGCCTGATGGAGCTGGAGGGGATTGCGTATCACTTCAGCCACGAGGCGGGCAAACACACCCTGGTGCTCACCGACGCCGCCACGCAGCATCAGCCGTTCAGCGGCTATGAGGTCATTCCCTACCACCAGACGCCGTCCGGCGGCAGTACGGACGAAGAGGGCATCAGCCAGTGGGCGCTGGAGGACAGCGTGACGCCGGGGATTTACAGCCTCGACGACTATGACTTCCGCAAGCCGAACGCGTGGCTGTTCCAGGCCCAGCAGAACCCGGCGTCGCCGAAGCCGGGGAGCATCGACGTGTACGACTGGCCGGGACGCTTTGTGGACAAAGGTCACGGGGAGTTCTATGCCCGTATCCGTCAGGAGCGCTGGCAGGTTGAGCACCAGCAGATTCAGGCCACCGCCACGGCGGCGGGAATAGCGCCGGGGCACACCTTCACGTTAACCAACGCGCCGTTCTTCAGCGACAACGGCGAATATCTGGTGACGGCGGCGGGCTACCACTTCGAAGAGAACCGCTACGCGAGCGGCGAGGGGGAGACCATTCACCGCACTGATTTCACGGTCATCCCGTCAGCGGTGGTGTACCGTCCGGCGCAGAGCACGGCGTGGCCGCGCACCTACGGCCCGCAGACTGCAAAAGTGGTGGGGCCGAAGGGCGAGAGTATCTGGACGGACAAATATGGCCGGGTGAAGGTGAAATTCCACTGGGACCGGCTGGCGAAGGGGGATGACACCAGCTCCTGCTGGGTGCGCGTGTCGAGCGCGTGGGCGGGCCAGGGCTACGGCGGGGTGCAGATCCCGCGCGTCGGCGATGAGGTGGTGGTGGACTTTATCAACGGTGACCCGGACCGTCCGATTATAACCGGGCGCGTGTACAACGACGCGAGCATGCCGCCGTGGGCGCTTCCGGCCGCGGCGACGCAGATGGGCTTTATGAGCCGTTCTAAGGGGGGCTCCGTGGATAACGCCAACGCCCTGCGCTTTGAGGACAAGGCGGGCGCGGAGCAGGTGTGGATCCAGGCCGAACGCAACATGGACACCAGCGTTAAAAATGATGAAACGCACAGCGTCGGCGGAGCGCGCAGCCATTATGTGAAGAAAAACGAACTGCATCGCGTGGAAGCGAACCAAACTCAGGCGGTGAAAGGCGGAACCGAGATCCTGACGGGGAAAGGCAAACTGGATGCGGCGGTGGAGCAGTATGTCATTGCTTCCGGGACGAAGCTGCGGCTGGTCTCAGGTGAAAGCGCGATTGAGCTGAACGCTAACGGCAAGATTAACCTGATCGGCAAAGAGTTTAATTTCTTTGTGGAAGGGGATGGACATATCACCACTGGCGGTAAGCTGCATCTGAATACCTCTGGCACAAAGCCGGGCACAACGGCTCCAGGGTCGGGGCATAAAGGAGATATTGATGCGGCGGTGCAGGCGAAGTTTTCGCCGCAAGAGAGCGCTAGTCGTCCTGCCCCCGCTGCGGCTCCAGCAGCAGGCCAATCGAAACCTGCTCCAGCTTCGGCGTCAACAACAGCCCCGCCTTTGAAAGGGAATTATGTTTACAAAAATAATCCGAATAGCTCAGATGTTATGCCTTTCAATGACGATGTTGTAAAAGAAATCAATAAGTCGCCTACCCTTCAAACTCAGTTAAAAGATTTGAAAGACAAGGGATGGGCGATTCAACCAGGAGCGACTGGTGGGGGAAGTTATACTGATTCGGATAATAAACTGATCGTTATGGATCCCGAACACATGGAAGACACAGCCAATACAGTACAAACACTGGCTCATGAAGCAGGGCATGCAACATATCCTGTTGCAGCGGACTATTCTAGTAAAGAAAACTTCGTTAACAGCCAGCTTATGGATGAAGGCGGTGCAACCTTGAATAATATCAAAATACAGCGTGAAATTTTGGGAAATGGCGGTATTGATATTGATATAGCAGGAAGCCCGGAAAATCTCAAAGCTTACAATGCAGCCTATGATAAAATGGTAAGTGGAGAGCTGTCGCGGGTTGACGCTGCAAAAGCTATAGGTAAAGTCTACGGTAAAGGCGAAATAGCTTCTGGTACCGATCTCAATTACAGCGATTATTACGGGGGTTTCTATGGTAAGTAGAATGACAAAAAATACCATCCTCTTTTTGCTCCCACTATTTTCAACTTTTTCTTACGCAGGACAAACAAACATGAACCAAGATTCTTTATGGCATATTGTTAAAGAACTCAAAACAGTCTGGGGAAAACAGGCCGAGGATGTCAGTAAACTTTTCCATCAACCACTGGTCCCAAAAAATCCAGAAGCTAAAGACCGTTATACGTCAGTTCCATTCACATTATCTGATGGAACACGCATCAGCGATGTAGATGTTCGTTTATGGGGGAACGGAGATAATAGCGTTTCACTTGTCTCGTTTGTAATCGAACAGCCTTGCATTACGCTCGACCAGGTCAAAGTGCATTTCCCAGATGTTAAGGTATCTAATATTCCTCGCGGAAATACCGCAGGGCAATCTGTGGGATATCGAACCGCCACTGATGAGCGTGGGCTGGCATGGGCATTTAGTTTTCCTGTAATGAACCAGGAATGCCTAAATCGAGTCGTTATGTCACGTTACGATCGTTAATAGGTGTTGTGTTTTCCTGCCGGTACGGGTATTTCGCTGCCGGTTTGCAGCATCCGCGATAAGCGTAATTTACATCAAGTCAGTGACGATTAACGTGAAAAAATACACGCCCATATTTCTTTGTTTTTCCATGATGTTTAGTTGTCTGAGTAGCAATGTGGTTTTGGCAGAAGCTATGCCGCTCGTTCTGACAAAACAGGATTTTTCCGTGAAGGTCAAAGACCAGTCCATCGCCCTGGGCGACAGATGGACTCATGATATTGCCCGTAAAATTGACGTACCGATGGAAGGCCGTTTTACCGGTGAGGTTACTTTTGACGGAACTAATTATAAATTCTTCCAGCATCAAAGGGCTGGGTTAGCTATATTCAGTTCCAATCTCTGGTGGGATAAAGCGGAAAGAAGCGTTGATGATTATATCGTGTCTCAAATTACGCTGACTGCCGAAGACTTCGCAACGCCGCGTGGTGTCCATGTGGGTTCAACGAGAGAGGAACTGAATAGCGCATACGGTACCGGTCAGGTAGACAATGATTCGGGGGAACAGTGGATTACCTACGAGTTGGGTAAAAAAGCGCTCTCGTTTGAGATGAAAGACGGCAACGTTTTGAAAATAACCATGAATTACAAAAATGGCTCTTCAGAGTAATTTATGACCAAGAAATATATGGCAGTTGTATTGTTCACCGCTTTATTGACAGGGGGCGTTGAAACGTCAATAGCGCTTGAATTATCCCAATACAACAAGCTCGACACGGTCAGTCACATTGTTAACGACAGCGAAGTGACAGACAATCTCAGGAAAACGCTGGGAAATCATTACCAGACCTTTATTGATAACTTTGATGTCTTCGGTGAACCGCATACCACCACAGGCGGCGGATTGTTTGTTGAAGGCTGGCTAAAAGATCTCTATCAGGAGAATGCATCCGCGATGGTCATCAATCCTGACGGCAAAATCTTTTCAGCCTGGGTGGTTCCGACGTCGGACGTTATTCATTACCAGTCTTCAGAGAATAGCCCGGTTATTCATGCCGATATTCAGCAATGGGCCGTCAGATTCAATACGATGCATTTTGCAACGTTCGGCCAATCAAAACTCGCGTTTGACGGGGACTGGGTTGGCGAATCCGAGAACGACTCGACGTTAACCCTGCGGTTAGCTGAATCAGACAACCGTATCACCGGTTCTTATTGCTATATTTCCCAGAAAGGAAACCGCATTGATTGCCCGGAAGATGATGAGCGTAATCTTAGCGGTACGATCGCAGGCAATCGTGCCAGCGTTGAGTTCAACTCATCGTTTGGCGGCGTAGGTGGACGGGCTGTTCTGGAAATAAAGGGGCGTGAAATGGAATGGCGTTTAGTTACTCCTCCTCAAAAAGGAAATTACTATGCTCCGCTGCGATATACGTTACGTAAAGCCGCTTCGGTTCAACACGCTGAATCCAGAAAACTAGACACCGAAAAGTTCGTTATTTCTCTTATAAACAAGTGCGGCCATTTCGAGAGCGAATGTGACCAGATGGTTTATCTCGGCGTGCGCAAAAGCGATAACAGTACGATCTCCTTAATGGGAAAAACGTTGCGCGACTCCGCAGGTAAAATAATCGGCTCAACGTACAAGAATGGCGAGATCGCTTATACCGTGACGTATGCACCCGTGAAATTGGTTGTCAGTAAAGGCAGCCATGTTTTAGTCGAACAGTCAGGCCAGTGGCTTAAATAACAAAAAAGCCAGCCAAAGGGCCAGCATGGATTGGCCTCTTTTGTTTCTCATCATATTAATCATCCCGAGTTCACTTATGAAATACACCCTCCAGGAAGGTTCGTTTTCCCTATTTCCTGCTGCCTGGCAGGATAACAGCATGAACATTATTCGCGATGACGAAAGCGGGCTGTCCGTGGTGGTCAGCCGCGGCGTTATCCCGGACGGCAGCGACTACGAACAAGAGTTTCACCGCCAGTGGGATGTGCTGCGTCCTCAGATGGGCGAAATTGCCCAGAGTGAATTCCGGAACGTAAAGGCCGGGCCTGACGGAAAAATTAACGGGCTGGAAGTTGAGACGACGTTTGACCGTAACGGGCAGCGCCTGTGGCAAAAACAGCTGGTCGTGCAGACGCCGGGCAAACCGGTATTGATGATTTTTACCCTCTCGGCACTCAGAGCATTCACCGAAGAGGACGAGGTGCGCTGGAGCGCGCTTAAGCAGAGTCTGACGCTAAACGACAACCGGAATGTGTAAGGCATGAGCGATAACAACGCGGCTCGTAAGGGCGACGAGATTATTCACTCCAGCATTTTTGCTGACATCACCAGCATTGTGGCGGAAGGTGCCGCCTATGCGGTGATCGGTGCGGCGGTAGGCGCAGCAGCAACCGTAGCGGCGCCATTGCTGGGGGCGGGGGCAGCAGCTGCAGGCGTGGCGGCGATTGGATCCAGCTGTCTGTTAAGCGGAATTATCGGTGGCGTGCTGGCGAACGTGGCGGGGATCACCGACGATATCAGCAACGCCGCGGAAGGGTTAGGCAACGCGCTTTTCCCGCCGTCGCCTGCGGGCAAAATCACTACCGGTTCGAATAACGTTCTGACCAACGCAATCCCTGCCGCGCGCGCGGCAGGCACGCTGACGCCCGCCGATACGCCGTCCCCTGAGCCGCAGTCGCCGGGCAGCTTTGCCGATTACGCGGGCATGCTGCTTTCCGCCGCCGGACAGTTTGGCAGCGAAATGTGGCAGCCGAGCGTGGCCTCTGCCGCCGCGGGAACCTCACCGCTGGAAGAAGACAAGGTGGCGTGCGAAAAGCACTCCGGGCCGCAGTATCTGGCGGAAGGTTCTAAAAGCGTCTTTATCAACGGGCAGCCCGCGGTTCGCGCGAAAGATCGCACCACCTGTGAAGGTACCGTTTCCGACGACGTCTCCCCGAACGTGATCATCGGCGGGGAGACGCTCACGGTCCGCGATATCAAAAGCGGTAAAACGCCGGGCCTGGCGCTGGGGATGATTGCGCTTTCCCTGCTGCGCGGGCGTCCGGGCAAAATTCTCAAAAACATGCCCTGTGCGCTGGCGGCGGCGGGCGGCGGGATGCTGGCCGATATGGCGGTGAATGCCGTTTTTGGCTCCTCGCACCCGGTTCACGCCGCCACCGGCGTGAAGGTGCTGAATGACGACGACGAACTCGATTTCTCGCTGCCGGGGCGCTTCCCGCTTCGCTGGCAGCGCAGCTACAACAGCCTGACAACCCGCGAAGGACTGTTCGGTCTGGGCTGGGCAACCACCTTTGACAGCTATCTGACGCTGGAAGAAAACAATGCCACCTGGTTTGACGAAACCGGGCGCGAGCTGAGCTTCGAGCTGCCGCCTGTCGACCGCGCATTTTACAGCATCAGCGAAGGCATTATTATCCGCCGCAATGAGAGCGGCGACGTGGCAATTGCAGACGACGACGGCGCGGTGTGGCGTCTGTATAAACCGACCCGGGCGAATCCATCCATCCTGCGTCTGGCCTCCCTCAGCGATGAATACGGCAACGCGCTGCTGACGGAGTGGGACGAGCACGGCAGGCTGGTCGGTCTGCACGACGAGCCGCGGGCAATCGACGTCACCCTGCGCTATGAGGATGCACGTTTCCCGCAGCGCGTTACCGCTGCCAGCCATTTCGACGGCAACCAGACATGGCCGCTGATGCAGTGGGGCTACGACGCGCGCGGCCAGCTTGCGAGCGCGACGGATGCCTCCGGCGTGGTGACGCGTGAATACCGCTATAACGAGCACGGGCTGATGGTCTGGCACCGCATGCCGGGCGGTCTGGAGAGCGAATACCGCTGGAAACAGTTCGACCACTGGCGCGTGGTGGAAAACCGCACCAGTACCGGCGACGGCTGCCGCTTTAGCTACGATTTAGCCGCCGGGCTGACGACCGTCGAGCACTATGACGGTCAGACGCGCCGCCACTACTGGAACGCGCAAAATCTGATTATCCGCTATGTTGACGAGCGCGGTGAAAACTGGCGCTACGAGTGGGATGACAACGAGCTTCTGACGCGTCGCATCGATCCGCTCGGCAATGCCGTCACCTTCGTCTACGACGAAATGGGCAACCGGGTTCAGGAAATCGACGCCGACGGCAATGTCCGCACCACCGCCTGGCTGGAACACCGCGCGCTTCCCTCGGCCATTATCGAAGCCGACGGCAGCGCCACCCGCTTCTGGTACGACGAACACCACGGTCTGAAGCGCGTGGTGGACCCGATGGGGCAGACGACGCTGCTGCGCCGGGACGAGTTTGGGCAGGTTGTTGAGGAGGTCGATGCCGCCGGAAACAGCCGCTACCAGGAGTACAACGAGGCCGGACAGATTGTGCGGGCGACGGACTGTTCGGGGCGTATTACCCGCTATCGCTATCACCCGCTGGGCTGGCTGGTGGCAGAGATTAGCGCCGACGGTGAAGAGACGCGTTACCGCTACGACGCCGCGGGGCGTCCTGTGCAGCTCGATCGCCCGGAAGGCTGGACGGAATCGCTCAAATGGAACGAACGTGGCCTGCCGGTGAAGCATGCTGGCGCCGACGGAAAAGAAAGTGAGTTCAGATACGATGAGGTCGGGCGCTTAATCGCCACGCGCAATACCCAGGGCGAAGAGGTTCACCGCCGCTGGGACAGCCGCGGGCGTCTGATTGCCCTGGAAAACGAAAACGGCGAAGCGTACCAGTTCCGCTGGGGCGCGGACTCGCTGCTGCTGGAAGAGATAGGGCTCGATGGCGTGGCCTCACAGTACCGCTACGACGCCTGCGGACGCACGATAGCGCGCACGTTCGCCGCCGGTCATCCGGAGGCCATCACCCACGCCTTCGCCTGGAGCGCGAGCGGCCAGCTGGTCGCCCGCACCACGCCGGAAGGCCAGACCCGCTACCACTACACTCCGTCCGGGCTGTTAAGCCGGATTGGGCTGCACCCGGCGCTTTCAGCCGACGCCTGGACCACTGAGGCAGAGCAGGAGCTTGCCTTTGAGTATGACGCGCTTGGTCGCGTCACGCGCGAAACGGGTGAGCACGGAGAGCTGGCGTGGGAGTATGACGCGCTGGGCAACCGCACCTCCGTCACGCTGCCCGATGGCCGCGAGCTGAAGCAGTTCTACTACGGCAGCGGGCATCTGCTCAGCATCGCCCTCGATAAGCTGTCGGTCTCTGATTTTACCCGCGACGAGCTTCACCGCGAGACCAGCCGCACCCAGGGGCTGCTGACCACCCGCAGCGAGTACGATCGTCTTGGTCGCCTGCATCGCCGTGACGTCTTTACCGGCAATGCCCAGCGCCCGTCGCCGCGCCGCTGGTCCCGCCGCTGGGATTACGATTACCGCAATAACCTGGTACGGGAAGAGCGGGACGATAACCCGTTCAGCTGGTACCGCTGGCAGTACGACAGCGCCGGGCGTCTGCTGGTTCAGGACGGTACGCTGCCCGGACAGGAGCAGTGGCGCTGGGATGCAGCCGGTAACCCGCTGGAAGGTTCTGCTGAGAAGGTCACGCACAACCGCCTGACGCAGCTGAACGGCATTCGCTGGCGGTATGACATCCACGGCCGCACCGTTGAGAAGGATAACGGACAGACCCGCTGGCACTACCGCTACGACGGTGAGCACCGCCTGACGGAGGTCATCAGCCAGCCGCGGGATCGCAACAGGTCGCAGACGCAGGTCAGCTTCCGCTACGATCCGCTCGGTCGGCGCGTCAGCAAAACGCGACGCCAGATACTGGGCGGACAGCCAACCGGCAAGCCGGTCACCACCCAGTTTGTCTGGGAAGGGTTCCGGCTACTGCAGGAGGTGCACGGGGATGTGCCGCTCACCTACGTCTACAGCGATCAGAACAGCTATGACCCGCTGGCGCGTATTGACGGCGTAGATGCCCCGGAGATCTTCTGGTTCCACTGCCAGCCGAACGGCACGCCGGAGCGGATGACGGATATCGAAGGGCAGGTGCGCTGGGAAGGTGTGAACAGCGCCTGGGGCAAGCTGCTGCGGGAAAGCGAGACGCAGGTATCAGGATATTCTCAGAACCTGCGCATGCAGGGGCAATACCTGGACCGTGAGACAGGGCTGCACTACAATCTGTTCCGGTATTACGACCCGGACTGCGGAAGGTTTACGCAGCAGGACCCGATAGGGCTGGCGGGGGGGATAAACCTTTACCAGTATGCGCCGAATGCGCTGGGGTGGGTGGATCCGTGGGGGTTGACGCCTAAAACATTAATTCACTACACGACTGAAGAAGGGATGAAAGGTATCACGGAAAGTGGTGTAATAAGACCTTCATCAGGAGATATACACGCCCGCTTCGGGGATGGACAATACTTCACTAATATCAGACCTGAAATGATTGGCGGACGAACACTCAAGGATGTTGGAGGAACTGGAAAAATGTCTCTGGGTCAATTAGCAGCTGATATATATGGTGACGCGAGGAAATTAAAAGGCATAAGCCATTTTGTCGAAATAGATGTTACTGGCTTAGATGTAATTGAACCTCGGAAAAATACATTTTTGATCTTAAACACAAAAGATCTCGATGTCTCTAAAAGAATTGTTAAAAGTGGGAGGAGTTGTGGTTGAGGTGAAAAAATATTATAAAGGAAATGTTGATTTTATTGCAGGTGAAGGGATTATCCTCAATGAATTCATAGGAGAGGTGGCCACTCGACAAATAAATATTATAGATGGTGATTATTATGCTTCTTCCTCTTTGCTAGATAAAAATGAAAAAGTTGGTTTCCTGCTGTATGACGGTAAGAAAAGCGAACTTGACTTAAGTGACGCCGAAGAAATTTCGAATGATGAATTTGAAACAATCTGGGAAAGATCAACGGCTTCATTGCAAGAAAAAAAGAGAATAAATTACTTATCTGGAGATGCTGTGGAACCTTTGAAAAAATCCACAGTTATTGCTCATATTGTGAATAATAAAGGGAAATGGGGTAAAGGTTTTGTTCTGTCCCTTTCAAATAAATATCCTGCTGCAAAGAAACACTATCTCAGTAGCTTCAAAGAAAATAACATTCCAGAATTAGGGGTGGTTGATTTTGTCAAGATTGATGAGCAAGAACAAATATTTATTGCTAATATGTATGCGCAGGATGGTATAAAGAAAAATATCAATGACAAAAATCAATATGTATGTTATTCATCCTTGGCTGTTTGTCTTGAAAAATTATCTGACTTTGCTTTGGTGCACCGCCTTTCAATACAAATGCCAAGAATAGGGGCAGGCCTCGGCGGAGGTGATTGGAATGTTATAGAGGCATTAATACTAAAAACTATATGCTATAAGATGATTGATTGCAATGTAATAACTTTATAATCTGCAATCAAAATTTAGCAATGCATTTTATTATATTTGGTTGTTGTTTAAGAAAGGGTGTTTTTATCTAAATGGATAAGGGCTTTAGTATGCAAATATCTATAACAAATACAATTGAACAAGGAAACGAGTTACACGGCAACCAAAAATACGCCGAGGCTTTAGAGCAATACCAAAAAGCCTGGCAAACGCTTCCTGAGCCAAAGCTCGAATGGGAGCTCGCCAACTGGATCTCTGACTGCATATACAGCGCATATTTTGATCTCGCGGATTACGCTGAGGCGAAGAAATGGGGAGAGACGACATTACGGACACGTGGATCGGATATAGACACTGCACCCTTAATCGATCTCGGCATGGTCTGTTATGAGTTGAATCAATTCGAGGAAGCGTATAAATATTTTAACGATGCTTATAACTACGGCAAAGAGCGTGCGTTTCAGGATAGACCTAAAAAATATCTGGAGTTCTATCTGCGCAAGAGGGGATAAGTTCGTTAACTTAAAAAAAACCACGCCAGAGCGTGGTTTTTTTCATTCAAAACCAATCAAACGTTAAACAAGAAGTTCATCACATCGCCATCTTTAACGATGTAATCTTTCCCTTCCGCACGCATCTTGCCTGCTTCTTTCGCGCCTTGCTCACCCTTGTAGGTGATGAAGTCTTCAAACGCGATAGTCTGCGCGCGAATAAAGCCTTTCTCAAAATCGGTGTGGATCTTACCGGCCGCCTGAGGTGCAGTCGCACCCACAGGGATGGTCCACGCACGCACTTCTTTCACGCCAGCGGTGAAGTAGGTCTGCAGGTTCAGCAGCTCGTAGCCCGCGCGGATCACGCGGTTCAGGCCCGGCTCTTCCAGACCCAGCTCGGCCATGAACTCTTCACGGTCAGCGTCGTCCAGCTCGGCGATGTCGGATTCAACGGCAGCGCACACGGCTACAACCACAGAACCTTCAGCCGCTGCGATTTCACGAACTTTGTCCAGGTATGGGTTGTTCTCGAAACCGTCTTCGTTAACGTTGGCGATGTACATGGTTGGCTTCAGGGTCAGGAAGCTGAGGTATTTGATAGCTGCCTTGTCTTCTTCAGTCAGGTTTTTCAGCGCGCGCAGCATGCCCGCGTTTTCCAGCTGTGGCAGACATTTTTCCAGCGCAGCCAGTTCAGCTTTCGCGTCTTTGTCGCCGCCTTTGGCTTTCTTCTGCACGCGGTGGATCGCGCGCTCGCAGGTGTCGAGGTCAGAGAGCGCCAGTTCGGTGTTGATGACGTCGATGTCATCAGCCGGATCCACTTTGTTGTTTACGTGGATGATGTTGTCGTTCTCGAAGCAGCGCACAACGTGGCCGATCGCTTCGGTTTCACGAATGTTGGTCAGGAACTGGTTACCCAGACCTTCGCCTTTGGAGGCGCCTTTTACCAGGCCCGCGATGTCCACGAACTCCATGGTGGTTGGCAGAATGCGCTGCGGCTTCACGATTTCCGCAAGCTGGTCCAGACGCGGGTCCGGCATTGGCACTACGCCGGTGTTCGGTTCGATGGTACAGAACGGGAAGTTCGCCGCTTCGATACCCGCTTTGGTAAGCGCGTTAAACAGGGTGGATTTGCCCACGTTTGGCAGACCGACGATACCACATTTGAATCCCATTTCTAAATCACCTTAATATCTTGGTAATCAATCCGTTAACGATAACCGATTGATGAAAAGTAAATAACTACGCCTATTATACACGTAACCCGCATGACGCGCGGTAAAAAAGCCGTATCGGGCGGATTATTGCGCTTTGAAAGCGTGTAAGCGGTTTGTCGCTTTAGTTAAGCCGTCTTTCAGCCAGATTTCGGTGCAGCGCGCCGCTTCGTCTACCGCTTCGTCAATCAGTTTCTGCTCAGAAACCGCGGGCTTACCGAGAACGAAACCGACAACTTTGTTTTTATCGCCCGGATGGCCGATTCCCACGCGCAAACGGTGGAAATTCGGGTTATTGCCCAGCTTGCTGATGATATCTTTAAGACCGTTGTGACCGCCGTGCCCGCCGCCCAGCTTGAATTTTGCCACGCCGGGCGGAAGATCCAGCTCATCGTGAGCCACCAGAATTTCATCCGGATTGATGCGATAAAACGTTGCCATCGCCGCCACCGCTTTGCCGCTCAGGTTCATAAAGGTGGTGGGCACCAGCAGGCGAACATCCGCGCCAGCGAGGTTGATACGTGAGGTATAGCCGAAGAATTTGGGTTCTTCTCGCAGGGGAGCACGTAACCGCTCGGCCAGCAGATCGACGTACCATGCCCCGGCGTTGTGGCGGGTTGCCGCATATTCTGCGCCTGGGTTGGCGAGGCCGACAATCAGTTTAATCGTCACGATTTAATTCCTAATGGGTTCCAGATCTGGCGCGTAGTTTACTGTCTGGCGCGCCGCTTGACAAAATTCTGCGAGCGTCACAGCGGAATACAAATAATTACTTACCTGAACAATTAGAATTTCAAGCTGTTCAAAATGTTATTTGTAAATTTTTGTCTGGGAGTTATCTGTAATTGTGATCATTCACGCAACTCATAAAAGGGGCGTTGTCTATACTTTACACACAAGGATTAGGGGCTTTTCCCCTGACAACCCAAAGTTCCGGAGGTGACACATGAAACGCAAAAACGCTTCGTTACTCGGTAACGTGCTGATGGGGTTGGGGCTCTTCGTGATGGTAGTCGGCGTAGGTTATTCCATTTTAAACCAGCTGCCGCAGCTTGATCTCCCGCAATACTTCGCGCATGGCGCGGTACTGAGCATCTTCCTCGGTGCGGTGTTGTGGCTCGCCGGGGCGCGCGTGAGCGGACATGAGGAAGTCTGCGATAAATACTGGTGGGTGCGCCACTACGACAAACGCTGTCGTCGCGACCAGCATAAGCACAGCTAGTGCCTGATTAAGAACATCGAAACGACTCCATCCGGAGTCGTTTTTTTTTGCATAGCATATTGACCCTCACGTAACGTAAGGCTCCAGAGTGGTGGCACTGGCAAAGTAAAAAGGAGCAGTTATGTTGATTCAGGTGGGTGAGCTGGCGAAACGAGCCGGTATCACCGTGCGGACATTGCATCACTACGAGCAAACAGGGCTGTTGCTGCCTTCTGCCAGAAGCGCGGCAGGTTACCGGCTTTACAACCTGGCGGATGTCCAGCGTCTGCACATGATCCAGGCGCTGGCAAAAGCGGGGCTGGAACTTGCTGAAATAAGGGGTTTTCTGGAAAAGGAGTCGCTGACGTTAAGCGAATTACTCGATGCGCAAATTACGCTGCTGGATAAACAGCTGCGCAGCATACACACGCTGCGCGACCGGCTGGTGGAGCTGCGTACCGGGCTTACCGACGATGCGACGCCGGATCTGGAGTCCTGGCTACAGACTCTGGAGTTAATGAATATGTACGATCGCTGGTTTAGCAAAGAAGAGTTACAGCAGCTGCCGTTTGCGGTGCAGAAGGATGCGCTGGCGGCTATCTGGTCAGGGCTGGTGGCAGAGGCAAACGCGCTGCTGGAACAGGATATACCCGTAACTGACTTGCGGGCGATGGATCTGGCAACGCGCTGGATGGAACGCCTGGAACAGGACACGGCGGGCAAGCCGGAGTTTCTCACACGCCTGAACGAGATGCACAGCGTGGAGCCTCAAATGCGCGAGCAGACCGGCATCACGCCGGAGATGACCGATTACATCACGCGCGCGTTTGCGGAATCTAAGCTCAGCATCTGGGAGAAGTATCTCACTGTCGAAGAGATGGCCTTTACCCGAGCGCACTACTTCGATCGCATGATGGAGTGGCCGCCGCTGGTGGCAAAGCTGCATCAGGCGCAGCGGGAAAATCGCGATCCTGCCTCGGAGGAGGCGCAAAAGCTGGCGGAAAACTGGCTGGCGTTGTTCCAGTCGTACGCAGGGACGAACCCTGAGACTCAGCAAAAGTTTCGCACAGCCATGCAGCAGGAGCCGCATCTGATGAAAGGCACGTGGATGACGCCTGCCGTGCTGGGATGGCTCCAGCAGGCGATCGGGGTGATGATGCAGAGACGTTTCTCTGCATCGGGTAACTCACAGATCCGCTAACGCGGCTTCTCGGTTAGGGTAGAAGGAGAGTCGGCCAGGGATTGGCTGTACGCCCGCGCGCGCCATGGTGCGCAGGGGCTGGAATTCCAGGTTGCTCACCCGCAGCTCGCAGCCTTCCGGCAGACGTGCAACGAAGCGCTGGAAGGCATCCAGACCGCCGGCATCCAGCACCGGAACGGCATCCCACTTCAGAACCACAATTCGTTTGCCCGCGATGCGGGACTCCAGTTCGCTGAACAGACCTTCCGCCGCGGCGAAGAACAGCGGGCCAATCACGCGCAGAACCAGCACATCGTCAGGCACCTCAACGTTAACCGGAGAGAGGCGCGTCATCTGCGCGATGCGGCGCATAAACAGCAGGGACGCAAGCACGATCCCGACGCTGATGGCGATAACCATATCGAACAGCACGGTCAGCGACATACAGATCAGCATCACGATGATGTCGTCTTTTGGCGCGTGACGCAGCAGGTTCACTACCTTATGCGCCTCGCTCATGTTCCAGGCCACCATTAGCAGCAGGGCGGCCATGGCGGAAAGCGGCAGCCATGAGAGCAGTGGGGCGAGGATCAGCAGCGCCAGAATCACCAGCAGGGAGTGCATGACCGCCGAAACGGGTGACGTTGCCCCCGCGCGCACGTTGGCCGCAGAACGGGCGATGGCAGCCGTTGCGGTAATACCGCCAAAGAACGGTGCGATGAGGTTGCCTAAGCCCTGACCGACCAGTTCGCTGTTGGCTTTGTGCTTGGTACCGGTCATGCCGTCGAGCACCACGGCGCAGAGCAGGGATTCAATCGCCCCCAGCATCGCCATTGAGAACGCAGCGGGCAGCAGGGCGCGCAGCGAATCCCAGCTCAGTGTAAAAGTGGAGCCCGGCATATCCCACGGCAGTACCAGCTGCGGCAACAGTTGCGGAATGCCGCTACCCTGTGAACCGTCCGCCAGAACATAGTGGAACTGCGAGCCGATCGTCGCGACATGGCCGCCGAACATATTGACGACCGCCATCACCGCACAGCCCAGCAGCAGCGCGGGCAAATGGCCCGGCAGGCGAATACCGAGGCGAGGCCAGACGATCAGCGTCCCGAGCGTCACAATCCCAATGGCGGCGTCGCCCAGGTTGGCCGTCGGCAGCGCCATAAACAGCGCTCCCACTTTTTGCAGATAGTGTTCCGGAACATGAGCCATCTGCAGGCCGAGGAAATCCTTGATCTGCATGGTTCCGATGGTGATACCAATCCCCGAAGTGAACCCCAGCGTCACGGAAAGGGGAATATATTCAATCAGGCGTCCAAAACGGGCCAGACCGAACAGAATTAAAAAGAGGCCGGACATCAGGGTGGCAACCAGCAGGCCTGCCAGACCAAACTGTTGCGAAACGGGGTAAAGGATCACCACAAACGCGGCGGTCGGGCCGGAGACGCTGAAGCGCGAGCCCCCCGTCAGAGCAATGACAATCCCGGCAACCGCCGAGGTGTACAGACCGTACTGTGGCGCAACGCCGCTACCAATCGCCAGCGCCATCGCCAGCGGGATGGCAATAATGCCGACGGTGATCCCGGCTATCAGGTCACGCACAAAACGTGACGAGGTGTACTTCTCTTTCCAGCAGGCGTCGATGAGGGCGCGAAAGGGCAGAACATGTGAGGAGGCTACGTTTTTCACAATTATCTATCATCCGTATGCGCATCATCTGTCATGTGAATGGCAGGTGAAGGAGGCATTAATCATACAAATAAAACCCAGAGACAAAAAAACCCGCCGCAGCGGGTTTTTTGGCCGTGTTCGATTAGTGTTCGAACATTGCTGAGATGGATTCTTCGTTGCTGATACGACGAATCGCTTCGGCCAGCATCCCGGACAGGGTCAGGGTACGCACGTTTGGCAGTGCCTTGATCTCGTCGCTCAGAGGGATGGTATCGCATACCACAACTTCGTCAATGACGGAGTTGCGCAGGTTGTTTACCGCATTACCGGAGAAGATCGGGTGAGTCGCGTAAGCAAATACGCGCTTGGCACCACGCTCTTTCAGCGCTTCAGCGGCTTTACACAGTGTGCCGCCGGTATCGATCATGTCGTCAACCAGCACGCAGTCGCGGCCAGCCACGTCACCGATGATGTGCATCACCTGAGAAACGTTAGCGCGCGGACGACGCTTGTCGATGATGGCCATGTCGGTATCGTTCAGCAGCTTAGCGATAGCACGGGCACGTACCACGCCGCCGATGTCCGGAGAAACCACGATTGGGTTGTCCAGGTTCAGCTGCAGCATGTCTTCCAGCAGGATTGGGCTGCCGAATACGTTATCAACCGGGACGTCGAAGAAGCCCTGGATCTGCTCTGCGTGCAGGTCAACGGTCAGTACGCGGTCAACGCCGACGCTGGACAGGAAGTCCGCGACAACTTTAGCGGTGATTGGTACACGCGCGGAACGGACGCGACGGTCCTGGCGGGCATAACCAAAGTAAGGAATTACAGCAGTGATACGGCCTGCGGAAGCGCGACGCAGGGCGTCGACCATAACAACCAGTTCCATCAGGTTGTCGTTCGTTGGAGCACAGGTGGACTGGATGATGAAAATATCACCACCGCGTACATTTTCGTTAATTTGTACGCTGACTTCGCCGTCGCTAAAGCGACCTACAGCGGCGTCGCCGAGGGAAGTGTACAGGCGGTTGGCAATACGTTGTGCTAGTTCCGGGGTGGCGTTACCAGCAAAAAGCTTCATATCAGGCACGAGAAGAACCTCAGGCATGCGTCCAGTGGTGGATAGCGTTCGCCGAAAACTGTGCGGGCCAGGCGAAGGCTATCCAGGCGGTGTATTAAAGAGCGCGATGCAACGTCTGGAACAGGGTGACGTTGTCACCGAAACTCAGTCTGCGCCAGAATGGCCTGCTGTAGGGGGGAGGTGTTCATCCCGCGCGCTACAAAACCATGCAGCCAATCCGGCGCTTGCTCAAGCACCTGACGAGCGGCGGATTCGGTGTCAAATTCAGCAAAGACACAGGCCCCTGTACCAGTCAGGCGCGACGGCGCGTATTCTAACAGCCAGGAAAGCACCGCATCAACCTCGCGAAAACGTTTTCTTGCGATATCCTCGCAATCGTTGCTGAATTCACAATTTAATAACGTTTCTATTGACCGTACCGGCGTATCTCTTTTCAGGTCAGGATCTTTAAAGATGACCGGAGTCGGAATGCTCACGCCCGGGTGGGCAACCAGATACCATTTTTCCGGCGGCTCAACCGGGGAAAGAATTTCGCCAACACCTTCGGCAAAAGCCGCGTGACCGCGAACAAACACCGGGACATCCGCCCCCAGCGTTAAGCCTAAAGCAGCCAGTTCATCCGTCGAAAGCCCGCAACCCCAGAGATGGTTCAGTGCGACCAGTACGGTTGCCGCATTGGAAGAGCCGCCGCCAAGACCGCCGCCCATCGGCAGGCGCTTCTCGATATGGATATCCGCACCGCTTCCCGCGGGCAGACGCCCCGATTCCGCCGCGGCTTTCATCAGCAGGCGCGCGGCGCGCACGATCAGGTTATCCTCATGCTCCACGCCGTCGACCGGCGTCAGCAGGCAAATCTGCCCGTCCTGACGCGGTTCGATGGCGATCGTGTCGCCATAGTCAATAAACTGAAACAGCGTCTGCAGGGTGTGATATCCGTCTGCACGCTGGCCGGTGATGTATAAAAACAGGTTCAGTTTTGCCGGGGAAGGCCAGTGGGTCATCATTTAACGATCCAGTTGTCCATTTTCAGCTTGATGCGCTGGCTGCCCTGGGTCAGCTCCATGTTCGATGGCAGCGACGGTTTACTCTTGCTGTCATAGGCGCTGTACACCACTTTCCAGGTTTTGCCGTTCTGGGTGTAGTTGACCTGGCTCAGACGGTACTGGTCGTCAAGCGTATAGTCGGTCGCTTCGCCCGGCAGGCCGAGGATCCACTGGCGCAGACTGTTCAGCGGAATTGGCATCCCGGTCAGCTTGCCAATCATCTCTTCGGCATCGGTCGCGGTATAGTGCTGACCTTTGTTATCGGTGATCTGCGCTTCGCCTGGCTTAGCGTTCAGCTCCAGCTCGGTGCTGCCCAATGGGTTCAGTAGCAGCAGGCGATAGTTGTCCTGGCCCGTTTGCTGCCAGAAGAAGCGCGCATAAACCTTTTGTTCGTCAGAGAGATAGGCGAACGCGCCGCGCGTCTGGTACTGTTTCAGATTACGGACGTCCTGCTGGTGCTGACGCCACTGCGGTGAGTCGGGGCTCTTGCCTGGACCTTTAGGCTGAGTAACAGTACATGCGGTCAGAACCAGGGCCGCCAGAGGCAGCAGGCGAATCAGTCGGGTCATAATGATGACAAATCCTTGAGATACGTTGCAGTTATAACTGTTAATGCTAGCGTCCCGCAGTGCCACCGTCTACGTTCAAATTATCTCAAAGCGTTGTGTAACCTATTACTCCGAAAGGAGGCAGTCCCTTTTATTGATCTCGCGCATCCTGTATGATGCGTCCTGCTAACCTTATTAACGCTGGTACTACTCCCGCTCAACATGACCCTATTAGCACTCGGCATTAACCACAAAACGGCCCCGGTTTCGCTGCGAGAACGCGTAACGTTTTCGCCGGATACGCTCGACCTGGCGCTGGACAGCCTGCTTGCACAACCGATGGTGCAGGGTGGCGTGGTGCTTTCGACGTGCAACCGTACCGAGCTGTATTTAAGCGTGGAAGAGCAGGATAACCTGCACGAGGCGCTGATCCGCTGGCTATGTGATTACCACAACCTCAACGAAGAAGAGCTGCGCAACAGCCTGTACTGGCATCAGGATAACGATGCCGTCAGCCATCTTATGCGCGTCGCCAGCGGTCTGGATTCGCTGGTGCTCGGCGAGCCGCAAATTCTGGGTCAGGTGAAAAAAGCGTTTGCGGATTCGCAAAAAGGGCATCTCAAGGCCAGCGAGCTGGAACGCATGTTCCAGAAGTCTTTCTCCGTGGCAAAGCGTGTGCGAACCGAAACCGACATTGGTGCCAGTGCGGTTTCTGTTGCTTTCGCGGCCTGTACCCTCGCACGTCAAATCTTTGAATCCCTGTCGACCGTCACCGTGATGCTGGTAGGCGCGGGCGAAACCATCGAGCTTGTGGCGCGCCATCTGCGCGAGCATAAAGTGAAAAAGATGATTATCGCGAACCGCACCCGCGAACGCGCGCAGGTGCTGGCGGACGAAGTGGGGGCCGAGGTGGTTGCGCTGAGCGACATCGATGAACGCCTGAAAGAGGCGGACATTATTATCAGTTCTACCGCCAGCCCGCTGCCGATTATCGGTAAAGGGATGGTGGAGCGTGCGCTGAAATCCCGCCGTAATCAGCCAATGCTGCTGGTGGATATCGCCGTTCCGCGCGATGTTGAACCGGAAGTGGGCAAGCTGGCTAACGCCTACCTTTACAGCGTGGATGACCTGCAAAGTATTATTTCGCATAACCTCGCCCAGCGTAAAGCGGCGGCGGTGCAGGCGGAAACCATTGTTGAGCAGGAAACCAGCGAGTTTATGGCCTGGCTGCGCGCGCAAAGCGTCAGCGAGACCATCCGCGAGTACCGCGGACAGGCGGAGCAGGTGCGTGATGACCTGACTGCCAAAGCGTTAGCGGCCCTGGAACAGGGCGGCGACGCGCAGGCTATTATGCAGGATCTGGCATGGAAATTGACCAATCGCCTGATCCATGCGCCAACCAAATCTCTTCAACAGGCCGCCCGTGACGGGGATGATGAACGCCTGACTATTCTGCGCAACAGCCTCGGGCTGGAATAGCGCCCTATACCCATTTTCTAAGACAAGGTGCACTTACGCCTATGAAGCCTTCTATCGTCGCTAAACTGGAAGCTCTGCACGAGCGCCATGAAGAAGTACAGGCGCTGCTCGGCGATGCCGGGACCATTGCGGACCAGGAACGTTTTCGCGCGCTGTCGCGTGAATATGCGCAGTTGAGTGATGTGTCAAAATGCTTTACCGACTGGCGACAGGTTCAGGAAGATATTGAAACCGCGCAGATGATGCTCGACGATCCTGAGATGCGCGAGATGGCGCAGGAAGAGTTACAGGATGCAAAAGCGCGTTCCGAAGAGATGGAGCAGCAGCTGCAGGTGCTGCTCCTGCCGAAAGATCCGGACGATGAACGTAACGCGTTTGTAGAAGTACGTGCCGGCACCGGTGGTGACGAAGCGGCGCTCTTTGCAGGGGATCTGTTCCGCATGTACAGCCGCTACGCCGAATCGCGTCGCTGGCGCGTGGAGATCATGAGCGCCAACGAAGGCGAACACGGTGGCTATAAAGAGGTTATCGCCAAGATCAGCGGCGACGGCGTGTATGGCCGTCTCAAGTTTGAATCCGGCGGTCACCGCGTGCAGCGCGTGCCCGCGACAGAATCTCAGGGACGCATTCACACCTCCGCGTGTACGGTGGCGGTGATGCCGGAGCTGCCGGAAGCGGAACTGCCGGACATCAACCCGGCGGATCTGCGCATCGATACCTTCCGTTCCTCCGGGGCGGGCGGTCAGCACGTTAACACCACCGACTCCGCCATCCGTATTACCCACCTGCCAACCGGCATTGTGGTGGAGTGTCAGGACGAACGTTCTCAGCACAAAAATAAAGCCAAAGCGCTTTCCGTGCTGGGTGCGCGCATCCACGCGGCGGAGATGGCGAAGCGTCAGCAGGCGGAAGCCTCTACCCGTCGTAACCTGCTGGGCAGCGGCGATCGCAGCGATCGTAACCGTACCTACAACTTCCCGCAGGGCCGCGTGACCGACCACCGCATCAACCTGACGCTGTACCGTCTGGACGAGGTGATGGAAGGGAAGCTGGATATGCTGATTGAGCCTATCGTGCAGGAATACCAGGCCGACCAGCTGGCGGCGCTGTCTGAGCAGGAATAATGGATTTTCAGCGCTGGTTACGTGAGGCGGCCGGTGAGCTTTCCGAAAGCGAAAGCCCGAAGCGCGATGCCGAAATTTTGCTTGAACATGTGACGGGTAAAGCCCGCACGTACCTGCTGGCATTCGGCGAAACTGAGCTGACCGCTGAGCAGGAAGCTCGGCTCGCCGCGCTGCTTGCCCGCCGTAAAACGGGCGAGCCGGTGGCGCACCTTGTCGGTGAGCGCGAGTTCTGGTCGCTACCGCTTTACGTCTCGGCGGCGACGCTGATCCCGCGTCCGGACACCGAGTGTCTGGTAGAGCAGGCGCTGGCGCGTTTACCCGCTACATCCTGCAGCATTCTCGATCTCGGAACGGGGACAGGGGCTATCGCGCTGGCGCTTGCCAGCGAGCGGCCAGACTGCGATGTGACGGCAGTGGATGTGATGCCCGACGCGGTGGCGCTGGCGCAGCGTAACGTTGAGCGTCTTGGTTCGCGCAACGTTACCGTGCTGCAAAGCAGCTGGTTTACCGCGCTGGAGAACCGTTCATTTGCGATGATCGTCAGTAATCCCCCCTACATCGACGAACGAGACCCGCACCTCGCCCAGGGTGATGTTCGCTTCGAGCCCTTAACGGCGCTGGTCGCTGCCAGGGAAGGGTTAGCCGATCTCGATCACATTGTGACAACGTCACGACAACATTTGCTTTCCGGCGGCTGGCTGCTGGTGGAACATGGCTGGACACAGGGCGAAGCCGTTCGGGCGCTGTTTACGCAAGCGGGATATACCGCCGTGGAAACCTGCCGCGACTACGGCGGTAATGAGCGCCTGACGCTGGGGCAGTGGCGATGAGCCTGTTTAGCGTGCTGATAACGGCTCACCTGATTTCCGTGGCGCTGACCATAGGATTTTTCATCGTCCGCTACTGGTGGCGCTACAGCAACAATCCGTTGATTGAGGCACGCTGGGTGCGCATTGCACCACACTGCATTGATACGGTGCTGTTTCTGACAGGGGCCGGGCTAATGTGGAAGACGGGCTATCTGCCTTTTACTGATAAAGGCGCATGGCTGACTGAAAAGCTGTTTGGCGTTATCATCTATATCGTTTTGGGTTTTATCGCGCTTGGGCGTCGTCGTCCGCGCAGCCAGCAGACCGGGTTTATCGCCTTTCTGCTGGGTCTGGTGGTGCTGTACATCATCATTAAACTCGCCACCACTAGAATACCGTTACTGGGGTAAGTCATGAAGTCCTTAGCCGATTTCGAATTTAATAAAGTGCCGCTTTGCGATGGCATGATCCTGATTTCGGAGATGATACGCGACGATTTTACGTCGCAGTACGTCTACGATGAGCTGGAGAATCTGGTCAGCCTGGCGCGTGAAGAGATTAATCAGGCGCGCCCGCAGGACTGGCAATTAGAGAAGCTTCTGGAACTTTTCTACGGCGAATGGGGTTTCTGCGACACGCGTGGCGTGTATCGCCTGTCTGACGCATTATGGCTGGACCAGGTTTTAAAAAATCGTCAGGGCAGCGCCGTTGCGCTGGGCTCTATTTTGCTGTGGGTTGCGCACCGTCTGGATATTCCACTGGTGCCGGTCATTTTCCCGACGCAGATGATCCTGCGTGCGGAGTGGCTGGACGGTGAGATGTGGCTCATTAATCCGTTTAACGGCGACACGCTGGATGAGCATACGCTGGACGTCTGGCTGAAGGGCAACATCAGCCCGGTGGCCGAGCTCTTTAATGAAGATCTCGACGAAGCCGACAACGCCGAAGTCATCCGCAAGCTGCTGGATACGCTGAAGTCAGCGCTGATGGAAGAGCGTCAGATGGAGCTGGCTCTGCGAGCCAGTGAAGTGCTGCTGCAGTTTAATCCGGAAGATCCGTACGAAATTCGCGACCGCGGGCTCATTTATGCCCAGCTCGATTGTGAACACGTGGCGCTGAACGATCTGAGCTATTTCGTTGAGCAGTGCCCGGAAGATCCGATTAGCGAAATGATTCGCGCGCAGATCAACGCGATCTCGCACAAACAAATTACACTGCATTAATCTTAATTCCGATTCACACCTGAATAAGGCGATCCTATGAAACAAAAAGTGGTTAGCATTGGTGATATCAAGGTAGCAAACGACCTGCCGTTCGTGCTGTTTGGCGGTATGAACGTGCTGGAATCCCGCGACCTCGCCATGCGTATCTGCGAGCACTACGTGACCGTGACCCAGAAGCTGGGCATCCCGTACGTGTTTAAGGCCTCTTTTGACAAAGCCAACCGCTCCTCCATCAACTCTTACCGTGGCCCGGGCCTGGAAGAGGGGATGAAAATTTTCCAGGAGCTGAAACAGACGTTTGGCGTGAAAGTGATCACCGACGTGCATGAGTCCTGGCAGGCGCAGCCTGTGGCAGACGTGGTAGACGTGATCCAGCTTCCGGCGTTCCTGGCTCGCCAAACCGACCTGGTTGCCGCGATGGCGAAAACCGGTGCCGTGATCAACGTGAAAAAACCGCAGTTCGTGAGCCCAGGTCAGATGGGTAACATCGTTGATAAGTTTATCGAAGGTGGTAACGACAAGATTATTCTGTGCGACCGTGGCGCTAACTTCGGTTACGACAACCTGGTTGTGGACATGCTGGGCTTCAGCGTAATGAAGAACGTCTCTGGCCAGTCTCCGGTGATTTTCGACGTGACTCACGCACTGCAGTGCCGCGACCCGTTTGGTGCAGCATCGGGCGGCCGTCGTGCTCAGGTGACCGAGCTGGCGCGCGCTGGTATGGCGACCGGCCTGGCAGGTCTGTTCATTGAAGCGCACCCGGATCCGGCTAACGCGAAATGCGATGGTCCTTCCGCGCTGCCGCTGGATAAGCTGGAGCCGTTCCTGAAACAGATCAAAGCGATCGACGATCTGGTGAAGAGCTTCGACGAGCTGGATACCAGCAACTAATAAAAAAACCCGCTTCGGCGGGTTTTTTTATATTTTCTCCCTCTCCCTGTGGGAGAGGGTTGGGGTGAGGGCATCAGGCCGCACCGGATCAATCTCACGCAAAGATCGTCATCAAATACGCAATAAACAGCGCCATATGCGCCGCGCCGTTGAGAACGTTGGTGCGGCCGGTAGAGAACGAAATCTGGCACAGCAGCAGCGACGCCACCATCACAATCATCTCCGGCGCGCCCAGTGCAAACTGCAATTCATTCCCGGTCATAAAGGCAATCAGCGTCACCACCGGTACGGTGAGGGAAATGGTCGCCAGCACGGAGCCGAAAAACAGGTTCATTGCGCGCTGCACCTGATTGTTCAACACCGCTTTCAGCGCGCCCAGCCCTTCAGGGGAGAGAATCAGCAGCGCCACCAGGAAACCGGTAAAGGCCACCGGGGCATTCATCTCGGTTAACAGCGTCTCCAGCGGGTTGGCGTTCATCTTGGTGACCGCGATAACCGCAATCAAATGTACGATCAGCCAAACCGTGTGCCACGCGCTGCTGTGCGCCGACGGCTTACCGTGGTGCGGGTCATCGTCGTCGCTGTCATCTTCATGTTCGTAAACAAACAGGCTCTGGTGCGTTTTGGTCTGAATGAGCAGGAACACGCCGTACATGGCTGCGGAAATCAGCGCGACCAGCAGGGCCTGTCCGGTGGAAAAGTTCGCGCCCGGCAGCGCCATCGGGAAGACCAGCACAATAATCGCCAGCGGGAAGAGGGCGATCAGATACTGTTTAATGCCAAACAGGTTCATATACTGGGTCGCAAATTTGCGTCCGCCCAGCAGCAGAGAGAAGCCCACCAGGCCGCCCGTCACAATCATAATGATGGAATAGAGCGTATCGCGCATCAGCGTCGGAGCGGCATCGCCGGTTGCCATGAGCGCGGAAATCAGGCTGACTTCGAGAATAACAACGGAAAGGCTGAGAATTAACGAGCCGTAAGGCTCGCCCAGACGGTGGGCTAATACGTCCGCATGGCGAACGACGCTAAAGGCGCTGGTTAAAATGCCCACCAGGGCAAGAATATTGATACCAACCACCACTGGCAGTGACTGACTGCTTCCCCAGAAGAGCAGCACAGCCAGTGCCAGAACCGGGAAAATGAGAGACGTCTCCTTGTGGCGGGTCTTTACCGCCTCATGTGTTGCTGTCATGTGCTTCTCCATCAATGCAGGTGCTTGTAATTATAGATAGATTTTGAAGGCATTAAATTAACAGAAATCTGTTAACTACCCTTTATTTTTTACTTAATTTTACCCTTTTTCATGATTTTCTTGCTTGATGCGTATAATGCGCTGTTTTCAATAAATAAATGTTAAATAACAATCGGTTGCTGTTTGTTTGTGTTCATTGTTTATAGCCGGGTGGCAGCCTTGCGCATCGTCGTCCACACTTATCTTTTTAACCAAAAGAGAGGTTAGCGATGCCCTATAAAACGAAACGCGAATTACCCGATAACGTAAAAAACGTCCTGCCTGAACACGCCCAGGATATCTACAAAGAGGCATTTAACAGCGCCTGGGATCAATACAAAGATAAGGACGATCGCCGGGATGATGCCAGCCGGGAAGAGACGGCGCATAAAGTCGCCTGGGCCGCAGTAAAACATGACTACGAGAAAGGAGACGATGATAAATGGCATAAAAAGAAATAGCCGTGAAATTATTCGCTGCCTTCATTTTGACTTTTCAGGCGGTTGAACTGCCGTTGTATTGCAACTGGTCCGCTAATTGCTTATCGTAATTCAACTGCTGGCAAAATGACCAGCACAGAATGCCGGGAAGGCGAATTACAGATGTCGCAAGGAAGCATGCAGTGGCGGAGGTGTAAAGTGTTAACGCGTGATTTCTTAATGAAGGCAGATTGTAAGACGGCATTTGGTGCTATTGAGGAATCGCTTCTCTGGTCAGCTGAACAACGTGCGGCGTCGCTCGCTGCCACGCTTGCCTGCCGCCCGGATGATGGCCCTGTATGGATTTTTGGCTACGGTTCTCTGATGTGGAACCCGGCTCTGGAATTTGTCGAATCGGCAACGGGAACGCTGCCCGGCTGGCACCGCGCATTTTGCCTGCGCCTGACGGCAGGACGCGGCAGCGCGTGTCAGCCAGGACGCATGCTTGCACTGAAAGAGGGCGGACGCACCACGGGCGTGGCGTATCGTCTCCCGGATGCCACGCTTGAAGAGGAGCTGACACTGCTCTGGAAGCGCGAGATGATCACCGGCTGCTATATGCCGAGCTGGTGCAAGCTGGAGCTTGACGACGGACGCACCGTTAACGCGCTGGTGTTTATTATGGACCCGCGCCACCCGCTGTATGAAGCGGACACCCGCACGCAGGTAATTGCCCCGTTAATTGCCGCCGCCAGCGGGCCGCTGGGCACCAACGCGCAGTATCTCTTCTCTCTCGATCAGGAGCTGACCCGCCTCGGCATGAAGGACGATTGTCTGAATGAGCTGGTGGTGAAGGTGAAGGCGCTGCTGGAAGGGAACCCGCTTAACGGCACGCTGCTACCGGGTTTTGCCTGAGAATACGCCCGGCTCGCCGGGCGTTTAAATTACGCTGCTACGTAACTGACCGAATGCTCCAGCGACTGGCTGTGGCTGTCGATCAGGACATCCCACGTACCGGTATACGGCACGGTCAGCCACGCCTTGTCATCCTGCACCGTCAAAATATCTGCCTGCGATTGCTTTTGCGCTTTTGAACTCATGAGATGAATGCGACAGCGCTCTGAGCAACGCACCACCACCGTATCCCCGCCAAACAGTTTCAAACTTGTTTTCACCAGTGCCATTTATTTACCCCGTCGATTTTGCCCATCCCGAGCGTGATATTGTTCACAAATTACTCATTGCATAACATCAAAGTGGGGGGCATGGGATAATGATTTTGATCAAAAAATGGCATAACGTTTAAACAAAAATGACAAAATGCCTGAAAGAATTCAGCTGGCGCGGGTTTTACCCGGTAAACCCGCGCCGGGAGAAAATTAAATGCGGAAATGACCGGCGGTTTCAGCAAGGTCGCCCGCCTGGCTCTGCAACGCGCTGGCCGCTGCGGCGGACTGTACCACCAGTTCGGCGTTCTGCTGCACCATTCTGTCGAGATGGGTCACCGCGTGGTTGATTTCGTGAATGCCTTTCATCTGCTCGCTGGTAGCGATGGAAATTTCGCGCATGATGCCAGAGACGCTGCCGATATTGGAGCGGATCTCATCCATGCTTTCCCCGGCCAGATGCACGTAACGCGAGCCGGTTGCCACGCTGTCGGTGGTGGAATCAATCAGCGATTTAATCTCTTTCGCCGCCTGAGCGCTGCGGCTCGCCAGGTTACGCACCTCGCCCGCGACCACGGCAAACCCGCGCCCCTGCTCACCGGCACGCGCCGCCTCAACCGAGGCGTTCAGCGCCAGAATGTTGGTCTGGAAGGCAATGCCGTCAATCACGCTGGTGATATCACCAATCTTAGCGGACGCCACTTCGATAGACTGCATGGTGCTGATGGCCTGAGAAACCACTTCACCGCCGCGCGCTGCGGCCGCAGAGGCCTTGCTCGCCTGGTCGTTGGCTTCTGCTGCCGATTCATTCGACTGCGTCACAGAGGCGGTGATCTCCTCCACGGCGCTGGCGGTTTCGCGAAGGCTGGACGCCGCCTGCTCGGTACGGCCTGAAAGATCCTGGTTACCTGCCGCAATCTCCTGCGCGGCGTTTTTCACCGAGGCGCTGGCATCACGGAGTTGGACCATCACCACTGAGAGCTTATCGCTGAAGGCGTTAAACGCCTGCGCAATTTGCGCCACTTCGTCATCGCCGCTGTCCGGCAGGCGCTGGGACAGATCGTTAGTGCCGTTGGCAATGTTGTGCATTGCGTCGCGAATGTCGGACAGGCGCTTCAGCAAGCGGGCGATCAGAATGTGAACAAGGGCGCCGCTCAGGAGTGCGAGGATCACCAGCGAAATCGCCGATGCTTTCAGCAGGGAACACATGCCGGAGGTGGCGTCGCCGTTGTCGAGGGCGACCACCAGGAACCAGTTCGTGCCCGGTACGACTGCGGCGATGAAGGTTTTTTCCTCGTCATTCAGCGTGCCGTCGACCGGATTGCCGCTTTTCAGCGCCGCAAAGTCAATGCCTTTAATCGTCTCGGCAAACGGCTTCAGCGTCAGGGCCGGCTCGTTGGCGGCAATCACCGTGCCGTCGCTGTTCAGGAGCAATCCGCTGCTCGCTGGCGTGGGGTGGATCCCGCGCACGTTCGCCACCACGCTATCCATGGCGACATCGCCTGCCACCACCGCTTTTAGAGCGCCATTCTCCTTCACCGGCACGGCAAAGGTCACTACCAGCTTCCCGGTTCCTGCGTCAACATAGGGTGCCGTCACCACCGGACCATCGGTGCTGACTACCTGCTGATACCACGGGCGAATGGTCGGGTCATAATCCGCCGGGACGCCCGTTGGATCGGAGAATTTCGCCGTCTTGCTGGCATAACCCACGTAGACGTTGGTGAAGCCGCCTGCCTGGGCAAGCTGCTTAAACACCGGCACCGGATCGTCAGCCAGCGCAACGCTCTGCGCGGAGGCAATCACCGTCATTTTGCTTTTCACCCAGTCGGCAATCGCCATGTTGTGGCTGGCGCTGGTGCTGGTCAGGATATCGCGCTGCGACTGCTGGTTATCCTGACGCGTGACCTGGAAGTTTATAACGGTGTTGAGGAGAAGGGCGACGACGAGGCAGCCTGTCGTCGCGGCGATGATGCGTGCGCGAATCGATCTGAACATAAGTGAAATACCTGCTGTGTTGTTTCCATGCCTATCGGCAACCCCGCAGGTAAACTTGATGCTGAAACCGCGTCCATAAGAAAATAATATTTTTACGGGTTTATTATTAAAAAGTTAATACTTTATCGGCGGTCAGGGTCCACTCCGCCAGTTCGACCAGCGTACCGATTTCCACGCCATCAATCAGCGGCAGCGCGGTAATGCCGCGTCCGTCGGTGCAGGTCTTACAAAGTTTTACCGGCACGTCCTGCGCGGTCAGGATCTCCAGCATCTGCTGAATGTTGTAGCCTTCCGCCGGTTTTTGACCCTTCAGCCCGGCGGTCACGGCGTCGGACATTAAAAATATCCGCAATGCCAGGTCGCTCTCTTTCTCGCGTAGCGCGATCGCCAGGCGCAGGCTGTTAAAAAGGGATTCACTGCCGTAGGCCGCACCGTTGGCGACGATCACAATCTTCTGCATGTTGACTCCTGTTCTTTTAAGGCACGAATATTGCTTCTCTTCCGGAAGTTTTGCTATCCGGGAGAGTGAGCATGATATTAAAGGCCGGCATTTCGCCAGGCGCAACCGAATGGCTCCAGCGCGCAAGACTGATGCGCCGGGAGCAGCTCAGCAGACTGGCACAGCTTGGCGCGCTGGTGCGTGGCATTAGCCAGCTGATGCATATGCTACAGTGCGAGCGCGGGGCATCCAACGTCTGGCTCTGTTCACAGGGTAAGCTCTATGCGCCTGAATGCAAAGCCAGCCGGGCGCTGGTGGACGAAAACCTCGCAGCGCTTTATGACGTTCTTGGTAAGCAGTCCCCCATCCCCGGAAGCGCCGTTTGCGAACGTATCGGCAGCGCGCTGCTCACGCTGGAGACGCTTCCCGCCCTGCGTGACGGTGTAAGTCGGCAGACGCTGACGGCGCCGCAGGCGATGGAACACTACTCCCGTATGCTTCGCCACCTGATCGGTATTGTGCCGCAGCTTAATGACAGCATTGACGATCCGCAAATTGCAGGCCGTTTTGTCGCCCTTTATAGCCTGATGCAGGGCAAAGAGCTGGCGGGACAAGAGCGGGCGCTGGGGGCGATTGGCTTCACGCAGGGCTTTTTCGATGATGTTACCCGCCAGCGGCTGGTTGACCGCATTGACGGTCAGCAGGCCTGCTTTGAGATCTTTCTCTCCCACAGCGAGGCTGACCTGCAGGCGACCTTTTCCTTCAACTGCCAGCCCGACCGCGAGACAGAGCAACTCCGGCGCGTGGCCTGTACCCGCCAGCCTGCCGCGGACAATGGCCATACCGCGCTGACCTGGTTTGCGCTGCAAACGGCGCGGCTGGAGCATCTGCGCGCGCTGGAAGAGACGATCATCGCCGATCTGATGGTTGCGGTGGATGAGCGCATTCAGCGCGACGAGGCATACCCGCGTCCTGCGGATGAGCAGGACGATCCGCTGGCGCACTACCCGGATAAACCGCTGCTGACTCTGGTTCGCCAGCAGGCGCGCGAGATAGAGCAGCTTTCCCGTCAGCTCGCGTCGCTGCGCGATACGCTTGAGGAGCGCAAAACCATTGATAAAGCCAAAAGCGTGCTGATGACCCACCAGAACATGAGCGAAGAACAGGCCTGGACGACGCTGCGCAAAATGGCAATGGACAAGAACCAGCGCATGGTGGATATCGCCCGCGCGCTGCTTACGGTGAAGAGCGTGTGGCAGGTAATACCAAAGGAGTAGCTGCACAATCAGTGGGCATTGAGTGCCTGATTGAGGTGCGAGAATGCGAGTAATTATGGGCTATCGCTCCGGAAACAAGGCCTTAAAACCTGGCATTGAGTTTGCATTTAACAATTAACCATTTTTGACGGTGCGCCAACGGCGGTGCATCAGTCTTCGGGATAAAGGCGTCCAGCGGTGCTTCGGCACGGCGGGCGCTTTTTTTTGGCTTTTTTTTCGGGAGCGGTTATGGCGGATTTGTCGAGACGGCGATTTTTGCAGGCCAGCATGCTGGCGAGTAGCGCAATGCTGTTACCGGGTGTCATGCAGGCCGCATGGGCGGCGGGCTCGGATAAACCAGAGCAGGAGACGGTACGCATCGGGTTTATCCCGCTGACCGACTGTGCCCCGGTGGTTATCGCAGCCTTAAAAGGCTTTGATAAAAAATACGGTATCACCATCGTTCCCACCAAAGAGGCGAGCTGGGCGGCGGTGCGCGACAAGCTGGTGGCGGGTGAACTGGACGCCGCACACATTCTTTACGGCCTGCTGTACGGGCTGGAGTTGGGCATCGCGGGCAAGCCGCAGCAGATGGCGAACCTGATGACGCTCAACCAGAACGGTCAGGCCATTACACTCTCCAGCGATCTGGCAGAGAAGGGCGTTCGCGATCTCGACGGGCTGAAAACGCTGATCGGGCAGCAGGCGCCGGGAACCTACACCTTCGCGCATACCTTCCCGACAGGCACGCACGCCATGTGGCTCTACTACTGGCTGGCCAGCGCGGGCATTAATCCCTTTGACGACGTGCGCACGGTGGTGGTGCCGCCGCCGCAGATGGTGATGAACATGCGCATCGGCAACATGGTCGGCTTTTGCGTCGGCGAGCCGTGGAACGCGCGGGCGATTAACGACCGTATCGGCTTTACCGCCGCCACGTCGCAGTCCATCTGGGCCGACCATCCGGAAAAGATCCTCGGCACGCGCCGCGACTGGGTGGAGAAAAACCCGCATACCGCCCGGGCGCTGGTGAGCGCCGTGATGGAGGCCGCGCGCTGGATCGAGGCGTCCCCGGAAAACAAACGAGAAACCGCGCAGATCCTCTCCCGCCGGGCGTGGCTCAACTGCAAGGAACAGTATCTCACCGGACGCATGCTCGGCGAGTACGACAACGGCCTGGGCCAGCGCTGGCAGGACGCGCACCCGATCCGCTTCTTCAACGAGGGGGCCGTGAGCTACCCGTATCTCTCCGACGGCATGTGGTTCTTAACCCAGTTCCGCCGCTGGGGTTTGCTCAAAGCCGCGCCGGACTACGCGGGCATCGCGCAGCGCATTAACCAGACCGCGGTCTGGCAGGATGCCGCCACCGCCGTCGGCGGCATGTCCACGCCGTCATCACCGTACCGCAGCAGCACGCTGATGGACGGCACCGTCTGGAACGGTACCGATCCGGAAGGGTACGCCAGCCGTTTCGCCATTCACCGTAAAGGGGCCTGATTATGCCGCATCTGCAAAACACGAAACCACAAGATACGTCAGAGAGCGGGGAAGTGATTGTCCTGCCTCCGGTACAGGTTCGCCGCCGCACGCCTGTGTTTGCGCGCCGGATGAACGACTTTTTCCAGCGCATTATCCCGGCACTGCTCGGCCTCGGGCTGCTGGTTGTGCTCTGGCAGCTGGCGGCGATAAACAGCAAAGGCTTCCCGACGCCGCTCAGCACGCTTGATTCCGCCATTACCCTTTTTGCCGATCCGTTTTATCGCGACGGGCCTAACGATATGGGCATTGGCTGGAACGTGCTTGCTTCACTGCAGCGCGTCGCCATCGGCTTTGGGCTCGCGGCGCTGGCAGGCATTCCGCTGGGCTTTTTGATTGGCCGTTTCACCTTTTTCGCGCGCATGTTCAACCCGCTGATTGCGCTTCTGCGCCCGGTCAGCCCGCTGGCCTGGCTGCCCATCGGCCTGCTGCTGTTCCAGAAAGCAGAACCGGCTTCCAGCTGGACCATTTTTATCTGCTCCATCTGGCCGATGGTGATCAACACCGCCGAAGGGGTTCGCCGCATTCCCCAGGACTACCTTAACGTCGCCCGCGTATTGCAGCTTTCCGAGTGGACCATCATGCGCCGCATTCTCTTCCCGGCGGTGCTGCCCGCGGTGCTGACCGGGGTGCGCCTCTCCATCGGCATCGCCTGGCTGGTGATTGTCGCCGCCGAGATGCTCACCGGGGGGCTGGGCATCGGCTTCTGGATCTGGAACGAGTGGAACAACCTCAACGTCGAAAACATTCTCATCGCCATCGTCATCATCGGCGTGGTCGGGCTGCTGCTTGAGCAGGGGCTGATGCTGATCGCCCGCCGCTTTAGCTGGCAGGAAAAATAAGGAGCGAACATGAAACCATTAATTCAGGTCCAGGCCGTGAGCCAGCGTTTTTCCACCGCCAGCGGCGAATTTCTGGCGCTGCAAAACGTCTCTTTTGATATCCACGAGGGCGAAACCGTCAGCCTGATTGGCCATTCCGGCTGCGGAAAATCGACGCTGCTCAACCTCATCGCCGGGATTACGCTGCCGACGGAAGGCGGGCTGATTTGCGACAATCGCGAAATCGCCGGGCCGGGACCGGAGCGCGCGGTGGTGTTCCAGAACCACTCGCTGCTGCCGTGGCTGACCTGCTTCGACAACGTGGCGCTGGCGGTGGATCAGGTGTTCCGTCACACCATGAGCAAGGCCGAGCGCAAAGAGTGGATCGAGCACAACCTCGACCGCGTGCAGATGGGCCACGCGCTGCACAAGCGTCCGGGGGAGATCTCCGGCGGTATGAAGCAGCGCGTCGGGATTGCCCGCGCGCTGGCGATGAAGCCGAAAGTGCTGCTGATGGATGAACCGTTCGGCGCGCTGGATGCGCTGACGCGCGCCCATCTTCAGGACTCGGTGATGCAGATCCAGCAGGCGCTGAACACCACCATCGTGCTCATTACCCACGACGTGGACGAGGCGGTGCTGCTCTCCGATCGCGTGTTGATGATGACCAACGGCCCGGCGGCCACCGTCGGGGAGATCCTGCGCGTTGACCTGCCGCGCCCGCGCAACCGGGTGCAGCTGGCGGACGATAGCCGCTATCACCACATGCGCCAGCAGATCCTTCATTTCCTCTACGAAAAACAGCCGAAAGCGGCATAACGAGGTGGCGTTGATGCGACTGGTCATTATCGGCAATGGCATGGCGGCAACCCGGCTGATTGCCTCGCTCACCGGGCGTGCTTCTGGTCGTTTCGCTATCACCGTTATCGGTGACGAGCCGGAGCATGCTTACAACCGCATCCAGCTTTCGCCGGTGCTGGGGGGGGAAAAAACGGCTGCGGGTATCAGCCTTCAGGATGAGGGCTGGTACCTGGAGCGGGGCGTGACGGTGCTGCGGGGCGAAAGGGCGCTCGCCGTGAACGTGGACGCGCGGGAAGTGCACACCACCGCCCGCACGTTGGTCTGGGATGCGCTGGTGTTTGCCACCGGGTCAACGCCTTTTGTTCCGCAGATCCCCGGCGGCGATGCGCCGCACGTGTTCACGTTCCGTACCCTGGAGGATACCCGCGCCATTCAGGCCATCACTGGTCCGGCGGTGGTGCTGGGCGGCGGCGTGCTCGGCGTTGAGACGGCGGCAGCGCTGGCGCGCAAAGGTGACAACGTCACCATTATCCATCGCGGCCCGTGGCTGATGGAGCAGCAGCTGGACCAGCAGGCGGGCGTGCTGCTGGAAGAGGCGCTGGCGGTGCGGGGCGTTAGCTGTGAACTCGCCTCCGGCATCGCGGCGATTAGCGGGGATAGCGTGATGCTGCTTAGCGGACGCAGCATCGCCGCCGCGCGCGTGGTGCTGGCAACCGGTGTGCAGCCGAACGTTGCGCTGGCGCAGGCCTGCGGCATTCGCTGTGCGCGCGGCATCGTGGTGGATAGCCAGATGCAGACCTCCGTACCGGACGTCTACGCCATTGGCGAGTGCTGTGAAATTGACGGCCAGACGTTTGGCCTGGTCGCCCCCTGCCTGGCGCAGGCGGATATCCTCGCCGCGCGGCTGGCCGGGGACGTCACCGCGCCGTTTGTCCTTGCCGACAACGGCGTGCGCCTCAAGGTAACCGGCGTGGAGCTGTTCAGCCTCGGGCGCGCGGCGGTGCAGGAAGGCGACGTGGTCTGGAGTTCATGGGATCCGCTGACTCGTCACTATCGACGTTTACTGATCCATCAGGGGGCGCTGGCAGGCGTACTGCTGATGGGCGACTGCCGCAGCGCGGCAACATTTTCCGATTTACTGGCAACGGCTGCGCCCGCACGCGCGGACTGGCTGTTCGATCGTTTCACTACGCAACCGCAGGTTGCAGGACAGAACGCTATGACAAAACCTACTCTGGTGGTGGTTGGACACGGTATGGTCGGCCATCATTTTCTCGAAGACTGCGTTAACCGCAATCTGCATCAGCAGTATCAGATCGTCGTTTTTGGCGAGGAGCGTTATGCCGCTTACGACCGCGTGCATCTGTCAGAATATTTTGGCGGCCGCAGCGCGGCGTCGCTCTCGTTGGTGGAGGGGGAGTTCTTTGTCGATAACGGCATTGAGCTGCGGCTCTCGCAGCAGATCGTCGCTATCGATCGCGATGCACGCGTGGTGCGTACCGCCAGCGGGCATGAGACCCACTGGGACAAGCTGGTACTGGCGACCGGCTCCTATCCGTTTGTGCCGCCTGTACCGGGCAACGATCTGCCGGGCTGCTTTGTCTACCGCACCCTTGACGATCTGGACAACATTGCGGCGCACGCGGCGGGCTCACGCCGCGGCGTGGTGATTGGCGGCGGCCTGCTCGGGCTGGAGGCAGCGAATGCCCTGAAACAGCTCGGGCTGGAAACCCACGTGGTGGAGTTTGCGCCCAATCTGATGGCGGTGCAGCTCGACAACGACGGCGCGGCGATGCTGCGCAGGAAAATCGAGGCGCTGGGCGTCGGCGTTCACACCAGTAAAGCCACCACGGAAATTGCTTCGACGGACGGCGGGCTGGTGCTGCGCTTCGCCGACGGCGAACAGCTCGAAACGGACATGGTGGTCTTCTCTGCGGGCATTCGTCCGCAGGACGCATTGGCGCGTAGCAGCGGGCTGGCTGTCGGCGAACGCGGCGGGATCTGCATTGACGACGGCTGCCGGACCTCCGATCCGGACGTGCTTGCCATCGGTGAATGCGCCCTGTGGGAGGGGAAAATCTTTGGCCTGGTGGCGCCGGGCTACCAGATGGCGCGCGTGGCCGCCGCCGCGCTGGCGAGCGAAGATAAAATCTTCACCGGCGCGGATATGAGCACAAAGCTCAAGCTGCTCGGCGTCGACGTAGCCTCGTTCGGCGATGCTCACGGGCGCACGCCGGGCGCGCTGAGCTATCAGTGGACGCACGGCCCGCAGCAAATCTACAAGAAAATCGTGGTCAGCCACGACGGCAAAACGCTGCTCGGCGGCGTGCTGGTGGGGGACGCCAGCGAATACGCCACGCTGGTGCAGATGATGCTTAACGGCATCAGCCTGCCGAAAGAGCCGGAAACGCTGATCTTACCCGCGTTTTCAGGCAGCGCGCCGAAAGCGCTGGGCGTGGCGGCGCTGCCGGAGAGCGCGCAGATCTGTTCGTGTCATAACGTCAGCAAAGGCGATATCTGCCGGGCGGTGAGCGCGGGTGCAGCGGATATCGGCGCTGTTAAGCAGTGCACCAAAGCGGCGACCGGCTGCGGGGGCTGCAGCGCGCTGGTGAAGCAGGTCATGGAGTACCAGCTTGCCGAGCAGGGCGTGGAGGTGAAAAAGGACATCTGCGAACACTTCCCGTACTCGCGTCAGGAGATTTACCACCTGGTGCGCGTCAACCATATCCGCACCTTTGACCAGCTCATCAGCCGTTACGGTCAGGGGCACGGGTGCGAAATCTGTAAGCCGCTGGTGGGGTCAGTGCTGGCCTCCTGCTGGAACGAATACCTGTTAAAGCCGGCGCACCTGCCGTTGCAGGACACCAACGACCGCTACTTCGCCAATATTCAGAAGGACGGGACGTATTCCATCGTGCCGCGCATGCCCGCAGGGGAAGTGACCGCCGACGGGCTGATCGCCATCGGGCAGATTGCGAAACGCTACGGCCTGTACAGCAAAATCACCGGCGGGCAGCGTATCGATCTTTTCGGCGCCACCCTGGAACAGCTGCCGGAGATCTGGCTGGCGCTGGTGGAGGCCGGGTTTGAAACCGGGCACGCTTACGGGAAATCCTTGCGCACGGTGAAATCCTGCGTCGGGTCGACCTGGTGCCGCTACGGCGTGCAGGACTCTACCGGCCTCGCGGTCAGGCTGGAGCACCGTTACAAGGGTCTGCGCGCGCCGCACAAAATCAAAATGGCGGTCTCCGGCTGTACCCGCGAATGCGCCGAGGCGCAGAGTAAAGACGTCGGGGTGATTGCCACCGACAAGGGCTGGAACCTGTACCTGTGCGGTAACGGCGGCATGAAGCCGCGTCATGCGGATCTCTTTGCCAGCGATCTCGATGACGAAACTCTGATCCGCACCGTCGACCGTTTCCTGATGTTTTACATTCGCACGGCGGATCGCCTGCAGCGTACCAGCACCTGGATGGACAACCTGGAGGGCGGCCTCGACTATCTGCGGGAGGTGATCCTCAACGACAGTCTCGGCATCGCCCACGAGCTGGAGCAGGAGATGGCCCGGGTAGTAGAGACGTACCAGTGCGAATGGCAAACCACGCTCAACGATCCTGACCGCCTGGCACTGTTCCGCACGGCGGTGAACGTCGCGCCGTCGGACGAAAGCAAGCGCTGGCAGGAAATCTGCGGCATTGAGGATATCCCTGAACAGGCGGGTATTGGCGCGCGTCTTGGCCGCAAACCGATCGCGCTGTTCCGCTTTGGCAAAACCGTCTACGCCCTTGACGATCTGGAGCCGGGCAGCAGCGCGAACGTGCTTTCACGCGGCATCCTCGGCGATGCGGCGGGCGAGCCGGTCGTTATCTCTCCGCTCTACAAGCAGCGCATTCGCCTGCGCGACGGGCGTGAGGCCGAAAGCGGGGAGCCCGCGGTGCGCGCCTGGCCGGTCAAAATTGAAAATGGCAAGGTGTGGGTCGGCAACGAAGAGCTGGTGATGCGTGCGGAGGCCTCATGACGGAAACCCGGACAACGTGCCCCTACTGCGGGGTGGGCTGCGGCGTGGTCGCAAGCCTGGAAGATGGAGCGGTCAGCGTTCGGGGGGATGACACCCATCCTGCGAACTTTGGTCGCCTGTGCGTGAAAGGGTCAGCCCTGGGCGATACGACGGGGTTACAGGGGCGCTTGCTGTGCCCCGTTGTTGACGGCCTTGAGGTGGACTGGACGCAGGCGCTCGGCGCGGCGAGTGAGAGGCTGAGGGAGATTATCGACACATGGGGGCCGCAGGCGGTGGCGTTTTACGCCTCCGGCCAGCTGTTAACCGAGGATTACTATGCCGCCAATAAGCTGATGAAAGGGTTTATTGGCGCGGCAAACATTGATACCAACTCGCGGCTCTGCATGTCCTCGGCGGTGGTGGGCTACAAGCGTGCCTTCGGTGAAGACGTGGTGCCGTGCAGCTACGAGGACGTGGAAAACAGCGACCTGGTGGTGCTGGTGGGATCGAACGCGGCGTGGACGCATCCGGTGCTCTATCAGCGGCTGGTGCAGGCAAAGCACAACAATCCGCAGATGAAGGTGGTGGTGATTGACCCGCGCAACACCGCCACCTGCGATATCGCCGATCTTCACCTGGCGCTCAGGCCCGGCAGCGATGCCGGGCTGTTTGTGGGGTTGCTCAATCTGATCCAGGGCGCCGATGAGTGGCCGATTGCCCGCGTGGCGGCGTTTTGTGACCTTCCATCAGAGGACATTGGTACTTTTTACGACTGGTTTGTCACCGCGCCTCGCGCCATTACGCTCTACACCATGGGGATCAACCAGTCCTCCAGCGGCAGCGACAAGTGTAATGCCATCATTAACGTGCATCTTGCCAGCGGGAAGTTCAACCGTCCGGGCTGCGGTCCGTTTTCGCTGACCGGACAGCCAAACGCCATGGGCGGACGGGAAGTGGGCGGGCTGGCGAACCAGTTAGCGGCGCATATGAGTTTCGAGCCGGACGATCTCTCGCGGGTGGCGCGTTTCTGGGGAACCGAGCGGCTGGCGCAGACGCCGGGCCTGATGGCGGTGGAGCTGTTTGACGCCATCGCCCGCGGCGAGGTGAAGGCGGTGTGGATCATGGGCACTAACCCTGCCGTATCGCTGCCGGACAGCCACGCGGTGTGTCAGGCGCTGGCGGCCTGTCCGCTGGTGATTGTCTCTGAAGTGACGAAAGATACCGACACCAGCCGGTTCGCCCATATCCGTTTTCCGGCACTGGGCTGGGGAGAAAAAAACGGCACGGTGACCAATTCTGAGCGGCGCATTTCGCGCCAGCGCGCGTTTCTGCCCGCGCCGGGCGAGGCGAAGCCGGACTGGTGGATCGTGGCGCAGGTGGCAAAACAGCTGGGCTACGGCGAGGCCTTTGCCTGGCAACATCCGCAGGAGATTTTTTGCGAGCATGCGGCGCTGACGGCCTTTGAAAATGACGGCGCGCGGGCATTGAACCTGCATGAACTGGCTGGGCTAACCCGTGAAGCGTGGGATCGGCTTGAGCCGTACCAGTGGCCGACGGGGAATTTTCCGCGCCGAAACATAGTGCCTGTCGATCCGCTGCCGCACGGCGCGGTGACTACCGCGCTATACCCGGTGATCCTCAATTCTGGCCGTATCCGCGACCAGTGGCACACCATGACCCGTACGGGATACGTGCCCCGGCTGATGCAGCATATCGCGGAGCCGTTTGTTGAGGTTTGCGCCGCAGACGCCATCCGGTTTTCGTTGTATGACGGCCAGCTGGCGCGCATCAGTTCGCCGCGCGGGGTGATGGTGGCCAGAGTACGAATCAACGACGGAATACGGAAAGGCGAAGCGTTTGCCCCGATGCACTGGAACGCTGAGTTTGCCCGCCAGGGAAAGGTCAATGCGCTGGTGGAAGGGCGCGTCGATCCGGCTTCGGGCCAGCCGGAGAGTAAACAAACCGCCGTCAGAATCATGCCCTGGCAACCTGCCTGGCAGGGGGAACTCTATGCCCGGGAATGGCCGGAAATGCCACCCTCGGTTTACTGGTGGCGTAAAGCTTCTCGCCTGACGATAGCGGGTGATAAACCGCTGCTGTCGTGGGTCATGGAGTATGCCAGCGACCGGGGCTGGCAGCTGCAGGTTGCGCAAACCGGAGAACGCAGCAGCGTGCTGGCCTGGCATAACGGCGAACTGATGCTCGGCTTCTGGGAAGGCACCGCATTACCGGTGCTGGCGCACCCGGTGATTGAAGCTGCTTTTCAGTCGCCGCCCTCGACGCCCGCCGAGCGCCATGCGCTGCTGAACGGGCAGGGCGCGGGGAGAGTTATAGATCCGGGGCGCATCATCTGCAGCTGTTTCAGCGTAGGAGAAAACGCGATACGGGAAGCGATTGCAGGAGGGTGTGATTCCGTAACCATGCTGGGCGGGCGGTTACGCTGCGGAACGAACTGCGGTTCGTGCGTGCCTGAGCTCAAAACAATGTTTCAGGAAATTCCGGAAAATTCTCCTTAAAGCTGCAAAGGGGGGGAAATCGCGTTAAGGTAACGGGTGTTCTTACGTAAGCACCGGGTAATTCTTACGACATTGATGACTGTTTCTCCCCCTTTCCGAACGCTTGTTTTACTCTCCCTTGTTACTGCCGGAGCCGTTCACGGTGCGCCAAATTCCTTTATCCAGCAGGCACAAAATCCCTTTGATAATAACGGGGATAATCTGCCCGATCTCGGTATGGCTGCCCCCACCGGCGAGGGGGAAAAGCATCTCGCCGAAATGGCGAAAGCCTTTGGTGAGGCCAGTATGACCGACAACGGCCTGACTACGGGCGAGCAGGCTCGGCAGTTTGCCTTTGGTCAGGTGCGAGACGCGGTGAGCGGCGAGGTGAACCAGCAGATCGAATCCTGGCTGTCGCCCTGGGGTAACGCCAGCGTCAACGTACTGGTGGATAACGAGGGTAAATTCAACGGCAGCAGCGGCAACTGGTTTATTCCCTGGAACGATAACAACCGTTACCTGAGCTGGAGCCAGCTCGGCCTGACGCAGCAGACGGATGGTCTGGTCAGTAACGCCGGAATCGGCCAGCGTTGGGTCGCCGGAAAATGGCTGCTGGGCTACAACACCTTTTACGACAACCTGCTGGACGAAAACCTGCAGCGTGCAGGACTGGGCGCCGAGGTGTGGGGGGAGAATCTGCGCCTGTCAGCCAACTATTATCAGCCTTTTGCCAGCTGGCGCGAGCGCTCTGACGTCCAGGAGCAGCGCATGGCGCGGGGATATGACGTTACCGCCAAAGCGTGGCTGCCGTGGTTTCATCACCTGAATACCAGCGTCAGCTTTGAGCAATATTTTGGTGATAACGTCGACCTCTTCAACAGCGGAACCGGGTATCACAACCCGGTGGCGGTCAATCTCGGGCTTAACTATACCCCCGTACCGCTGGTGACGCTGACCGCCGGGCATAAGCAGGGCGAAAGCGGCGAGAGCCAGAATAACCTCGGGCTGAAGCTTAACTATCGCTTCGGCGTGCCGCTGGTTAAGCAGCTCTCCTCCGGGGAGGTCGCGGCCACGCGCTCCCTGCGCGGAAGCCGCTATGACTCGCCGGAGCGCAGTGGTTTGCCGATCATGGAGTTCCGTCAGCGTAAAACGCTGTCCGTCTGGCTGGCGACCCCGCCGTGGGATCTGAAAGGGGGCGAGACCGTCATGCTGAAGCTGCAGGTTCGCAGCACCCACGGCATTCGTCAGATCCACTGGCAGGGTGATACCCAGGCATTGAGCCTGACGTCACCCGGGAAAAGTGACAGTACCGACGGCTGGAGCGTAATTATGCCTGCCTGGAATGACGCGGAAGGGGCGACAAACCGCTGGCACCTCTCGGCGGTGGTGGAAGATGCGAAGGGCCAGCGCGTCTCGTCCAATGAGATCACGCTTAGCGTGGCGCAGCCGCTGGTCGCATTACCTGACGACGACCCGCGCTGGAAGCTGCTGCCGGATGAGTAATGCTTAAAAAATACGTTCCTGATGGACCCACACCGCGGCTTCAACGCGCGATTTTAACTTCATTTTCTTCAGCATATGCTTCACGTGCACTTTGACCGTACTTTCGGTGATATCCAGACGGCGGGCGATCATTTTGTTCGGCAGGCCCTGGGCGATAAGTTTAAGAATATCGCGTTCGCGCGGCGTTAACTGGCTGACGTCGCGGTCAGACGTGGCGCGGTTCGCCCGCAGGCTGGCGGCCAGCACCGGGGTCAGGGCTTCGCTCAGCACCATCTCGCCTGCGGCAGCCTGCTGCAGTGCCTTAAGCAAGTCTTCCGGCTCCATATCCTTCAGCAGATAGCCATCCGCGCCGCGCTTCAGCGCCGTGACGACGTCCTCTTCGTGGTTGGAGACGCTAAACACCACCACGCGACCGGAAAGGGATTTCTCGCGCAGCTTGTCGAGGGTTTCCAGCCCGTTCATGCCGGGCATGTTGAGATCGAGCAGGATCAGGTCCGGATCGAGGGATTCGGCAAGCTCAATGCCCTGTTCACCGTTGCTGGCCTCGCCAACGACGGTAATGTCGGGTGCCATGCTGACCAGCTGTTTTACGCCAGTACGCAGCATCGGATGGTCGTCGATCAACAGGATGGATGCCGGTTCCTGATTAGTCATGGGTTTCTCCTTGAGCAGTTGTAAGCGGTTTTTCGGGAATAAAGGTGACCACAACTTCCGTGCCACCCGTCTCTCTCCGGCGAACCTGGCAATCACCGCGCAGGCTTTGGGCGCGGTCTCGCATGATAATTAAACCATAGTGGTTAGTGCGTTCGGCATTTTCCGGCACGCCGCGGCCGTTGTCGTGAACCGTCAGCCTGACCTGATTGTCGTGCTGGCTAACGGTGACCGTAACCGCCGTCGCTTCAGCGTGTTTAAGCACGTTGCTCAGCGCTTCGCGGGCGATCTGCAGCAGATGAATCGCCTGATGCGAGGGAACAAACCGCGGTGGCAGCTGGTAATCCAGCTTCACCGGGAACCCCAGACGGGCGCTAAATTCCTGGCAGCTGGATTCCAGTGCCGGGCGCAGACCCGGCTCGGTCAGTTGCAGGCGGAAGGTGGTCAGCAGTTCGCGCAGCTGTACCCAGGAGGTATTCAGCTCGTTGCGGATCTGGCTCAGCAGCTGTTTGTTGCTTTCCGGCATTTCCGCGTCCTGCATCTGCAGGCAGCTCACCTGCATTTTCATACAGGAGAGCGACTGAGCGATAGAGTCGTGAAGCTCGCGGGCGATGGTGGCACGCTCTTCCATCACGATCAGCTGCTGCTGTTTTTCCTGATGCCTGTCGAGCGCCAGCGTGGCCGTAAGCTGTTCAACCAGCGTATCTACCAGCTGCTGCTGGTCGTGGCTCAGGTGACGCCCTGTAGGCAGGGTGGCCAGCAGAATGCCGTACTGGGTGTGGCTGTCCGTCAGACGCCATTTCAGCGTGGTGCCGCCAGACGTCAGCGGCGGCAGGCCGCGCGGGCAAAGATGACAGCCTTTGTCATCGCAGGACATGTCCGACTGACAGGTGAATTCCTGGTGGTTCTCTTCATCTTCCACATCGTAAACCCGCAGCTCCAGATCGTGCAGCAGGGTCAGATTTTGCAGCCCGTTGAGCACCGGCGAGAGGCGTTCGCATAACGGGACCTGCATGTGCAGACGACGATTAGCCTGCCACAGGAAGGAGAGGATTTCGTTTTTCTGCTCCAGCCCGGCCGTTTTTTCCTGCACGCGTTGCTCCAGCACCGCGTAGCTTTCGGACAGCTCAGCCGACATGGTATTCAGTGCCTGGCCAAGCATGGCCATCTCGTTGCGCCCGCTGATGTGCGTGCGCTGGGTAAAATCTCTGTTCGTGACGGCGCGCGCCATTGCCAGCAGCTGTTTCCATGGGTTCAGCAGCCGCGCCCGGAGCCAGACGATGGTGAAGATCAGCAGCAGGCCCATAAAGAGGGCCATAGCGCGATGTACCATCACCACCCGGTCGATGCGGAGTTCGGTGGTTTGGTCAAAAGCGGAGACCAGCGAATCGATGCGGGAGACAAAACCCGCCACGTCCTGCGCAACGGCCTCCGTGGTACGCGCCTGTTTCAGACCGGGCTCCAGCTGGGTGTGCCAGTAGCCCTGAAGCGCTTTAAGCTGGGATTCCTGACCGGCGCGAATGGCGGCGTTTTCCAGCTCGGGGCTGAAGGCCGTGCGCTCCATCTCATCAATTAATGGCCGATCGTCCTGCGTCAGGGGAACCGATGCCAGCAGACGGTAACTCTGCATGCGTAGCGAGCCTGCCTCATTGATGGCATGCGCATTACCCTGTACCCCTTGTACCAGCCAGCCAGAAATCGCCATGCCGGTCACGCCGAGGGCGGTGGACAGCAAAACAATCAGGGCAACCTGATTCACGAGAGTCAGCGGTGATAAACATCTTTTTAACATAGAGTTGCCGGGCTCCTGACGTGGCCTGCTTGCAGGAATGGCGCTATTCTGGTGCATACCCTGGAGTATACCCATACCAATAAAGGATTACTCCTAAATTGCCAAAGGAGTAAGGGGGAGGGGGAGGAAGGAGCAGGGAATCGACAGCACCGTGAAAAACCACGTCTTTTTTACCGATATATCCTACTCACTAAGGATGAGGGCTTTTTTCAGGCCGCAAATCCTTCCACTTTTCCTTTGATTTATATCAACTTACCGCCGCTCTAAAACCCTAATGTTTGCAGCATCATTCGAGAATCAGAGGTGTCTATGAGTCACTCATCCGCTCCCGAAAGGGATAATGGTGCCGTTATTACTGAATGGCGTCCAGAGGATCCGGCGTTCTGGCAACAGCGCGGCCATCGTGTAGCAAGCCGAAATCTGTGGATTTCCGTTCCGTGTCTGCTTTTAGCGTTTTGCGTATGGATGTTGTTTAGCGCGGTCGCGGTAAACCTACCGAAAGTAGGGTTTACGTTTACGACCGATCAGCTGTTTATGCTGACCGCGCTGCCGTCGCTTTCGGGCGCGCTGCTGCGTGTACCTTATGCGTTTATGGTCCCGGTATTCGGCGGTCGTCGCTGGACGGCGTTCAGTACGGGTATCATGATCGTCCCTTGCGTGTGGCTGGGCTTTGCGGTGCAGGACACCTCCACGCCGTTCAGCGTGTTCGTGATTATCTCCCTGCTGTGCGGTTTCGCTGGGGCTAACTTCGCCTCCAGCATGGCAAACATCAGCTTCTTCTTCCCTAAAGCGAAGCAGGGCGGCGCGCTGGGTATTAACGGCGGCCTGGGTAACATGGGCGTGAGCGTGATGCAGCTGATTGCGCCGCTGGCGATTTCAGTTTCTATTTTTGCGGCCTTTGGCGGCGGTGGCGTTGAGCAGGCGGATGGTTCTTCCCTCTATCTGCAGAATGCGGCCTGGATTTGGGTTCCGTTCCTGGTGGTCTTCACCCTCGCGGCATGGTTCTTTATGAACGATCTGACCGCGTCGAAGGCATCCCTGAGCGAACAGCTTCCGGTACTGAAACGTGGTCACCTCTGGGTAATGGCGCTGCTTTATCTGGCTACCTTCGGTTCGTTCATCGGCTTCTCTGCGGGCTTCGCCATGCTGTCGAAAACCCAGTTCCCCGACGTGCAGATCCTGCAATTCGCCTTCTTCGGTCCGTTTATTGGCGCGCTGGCTCGTTCGCTGGGCGGCATGGTGTCTGACCGCCTGGGCGGTACCCGCGTAACGCTGGTGAACTTCGTTGTGATGGCGGTCTTCTGCGCGCTGCTGTTCCTGACGTTGCCTGCTGACGGGCAGGGCGGTAACTTCATTGCCTTCTTCGGCGTGTTTATGGTGCTGTTCCTGACGGCCGGGCTGGGGAGTGCGTCCACCTTCCAGATGATCTCCGTGATCTTCCGCAAGCTGACGATGGATCGCGTTAAGGCGCAGGGCGGAAGTGACGAGCAGGCCATGCGTGAGGCGGCGACGGATACGGCTGCGGCCCTGGGCTTTATCTCTGCCATTGGTGCAATTGGCGGCTTCTTTATCCCCAAAGCGTTTGGTATCTCTCTGGATCTGACCGGCTCTCCGGCTGGCGCCATGAAAGTCTTTCTCGTCTTCTATATCGCCTGCGTTGTGATTACGTGGCTGGTATATGGCCGTAATACCAAAAAAAATAAGTAAGTTTGATTATCCGTTTACGCGGCCTTTGGGCCGCGTTTTTTTTAACCCGCATTATAGTTACAACATACTGATGCTTTTCACAGCAGACGTTTGCAGGTAACACTGTGATCGCCATCGCTTTACAGGTGGGTCTACCCCTTAATACCTGAGATGTTAAATTTTGCCGGGGTTATTGTACGATGAATCGTAAATCTCTTTATAAATCATTTGGTTATTCACATTAAAAGTATACCGCTTTGGTGGTATTTAGCCTAACCCCTCCTTTTAAAGTCCCTCTTCGTCTTGATCGTTATCAATTCTCCTCCTCTTTCAGGGCGTTACCTTCGCTGCAAATCAGCAATGTCGATTTAGAGAGCCACAGGCTCCATACAGGAGATACCCGATGAGCAAATTTTTGGACCGGTTTCGCTACTTCAAACAGAAGGGTGAAACTTTTGCCGATGGGCACGGCCAGGTTCTGGATACCAACCGGGACTGGGAAGACGGTTACCGTCAGCGCTGGCAGCATGACAAAGTCGTCCGTTCTACCCACGGCGTGAACTGCACTGGCTCATGTAGCTGGAAGATTTTCGTTAAAAACGGTCTGGTGACCTGGGAAATGCAGCAGACTGACTATCCGCGCACCCGTCCGGACATGCCTAACCACGAACCGCGCGGCTGCCCGCGTGGTGCCAGCTACTCCTGGTATCTCTACAGCGCCAACCGCCTGAAATACCCGCTGATGCGCAAACGCCTGATGAAGATGTGGCGTGAAGCGAAAGTTCAGCACAGCGATCCGGTTGATGCCTGGGCGTCCATTATTGAAGATGCCGACAAAGCAAAAAGCTTCAAGCAGGCTCGCGGTCGCGGTGGCTTCGTTCGCTCATCCTGGAAAGAGGTGAACGAGCTGATTGCCGCCTCCAACGTCTACACCGTCAAAACCTACGGTCCTGACCGCGTGGCGGGCTTCTCGCCCATCCCGGCGATGTCGATGGTTTCTTACGCCTCCGGCGCGCGTTACCTGTCTCTTATCGGCGGTACCTGCCTGAGCTTCTACGACTGGTACTGTGACCTTCCGCCTGCCTCTCCGCAGACCTGGGGCGAGCAGACCGACGTGCCGGAATCCGCCGACTGGTACAACTCCAGCTACATCATCGCCTGGGGCTCAAACGTTCCGCAGACCCGTACCCCGGACGCGCACTTCTTTACTGAAGTCCGTTACAAAGGCACCAAAACCGTGGCGGTCACCCCGGACTACGCGGAAATCGCCAAGCTCTGCGACCTGTGGCTGGCGCCGAAACAGGGTACCGATGCCGCGATGGCAATGGCGATGGGCCACGTCATGCTGCGTGAGTTCCACCTTGATAAGCCAAGCCAGTACTTCACCGACTACGTGCGTCGCTACACCGACATGCCAATGCTGGTGATGCTCGAAGAGCGTGACGGCTACTATGCCGCTGGCCGCACGCTGCGCGCTGCCGATCTGGTGGATGCGCTGGGCCAGGAAAATAACCCTGAGTGGAAAACCGTTGCCTATAACAGCAACGGCGAGCTGGTGGCGCCTAATGGCTCAATCGGCTTCCGCTGGGGCGAGAAGGGCAAGTGGAACCTTGAGCAACGCAACGGCACCACAGGTGAAGAGACCGAACTGCGTCTCAGCATGCTGGGTAGCCAGGACGAGATCGCTGAGGTCGGCTTCCCGTACTTTGGCGGTGAAGGTTCAGAGCACTTCAACAAGGTTGAACTGAAAAACGTTCTGATGCATAAGCTGCCGGTTAAGCGCCTGCAGCTGGCCGACGGTTCTACCGCGCTGGTCACCACCGTTTATGACCTGACCATGGCGAACTATGGCCTGGAGCGCGGTCTGAACGACGAAAACTGCGCAACCGGCTATGACGACGTGAAGGCCTACACCCCGGCCTGGGCAGAGCAGATCACCGGCGTACCGCGCGCGCAGATCGTTCGTATCGCTCGCGAATTTGCGGAAAACGCCGACAAGACCCACGGTCGCTCCATGATCATCGTCGGTGCTGGTCTGAACCACTGGTATCACCTCGATATGAACTATCGCGGTCTAATCAACATGCTGATCTTCTGCGGCTGCGTCGGTCAGAGCGGCGGCGGCTGGGCGCACTACGTGGGCCAGGAAAAACTGCGACCGCAGACCGGCTGGCAGCCGCTGGCGTTTGCCCTCGACTGGCAGCGTCCGGCTCGTCACATGAACAGCACCTCGTACTTCTATAACCACTCCAGCCAGTGGCGCTACGAGACGGTGACTGCCCAGGAGCTGCTGTCGCCGATGGCGGATAAATCCCGCTACAGCGGCCACCTGATTGACTTCAACGTGCGTGCTGAACGCATGGGCTGGCTGCCGTCTGCGCCTCAGCTGGGCACTAACCCGCTGCGCATTGCGGAAGCGGCGAAGCAAGCGGGCATGTCACCGGTGGATTACACCGTGAAATCCCTGAAGGATGGCTCAATTCGTTTCGCGGCAGAACAGCCTGAGAACGGTAAAAACCATCCGCGTAACCTGTTCATCTGGCGCTCCAACCTGCTGGGCTCGTCCGGTAAAGGCCACGAGTACATGCTGAAATACCTGCTCGGTACCGAAAACGGTATTCAGGGTAAAGATCTCGGCAAGCAGGGCGGCGTGAAGCCAGAAGAGGTGGAGTGGAAAGACAACGGTCTCGACGGCAAGCTGGATCTGGTGGTGACGCTGGACTTCCGTCTGTCCAGCACCTGCCTGTACTCCGACATTGTGCTGCCGACCGCCACCTGGTACGAAAAAGACGACATGAATACCTCGGATATGCATCCGTTTATTCATCCGCTGTCTGCGGCCGTTGACCCGGCGTGGGAATCAAAAAGCGACTGGGATATCTACAAAGACATCGCGAAGAAATTCTCTGAAGTTTGCGTAGGCCACCTGGGCAAAGAGACCGACGTGGTGACGCTGCCAATCCAGCACGACTCCGCCGCCGAACTGGCGCAGCCGCTGGACGTGAAGGACTGGAAAAAAGGCGAATGCGACCTGATCCCGGGCGTGACCGCACCGCACATCATTCCGGTTGAACGTGACTACCCGGCGACCTACGAGCGCTTTACCTCTATCGGCCCGCTGATGGAGAAAATCGGTAACGGCGGAAAAGGGATCGCGTGGAACACCCAGAGCGAAATGGATCTGCTGCGCAAGCTCAACTACACCAAAGCGGACGGTCCGGCGAAAGGCCAGCCAATGCTGAACACGGCGATTGATGCAGCAGAGATGATCCTGACCCTGGCACCGGAAACCAACGGCCACGTTGCCGTAAAAGCCTGGGCGGCGCTGAGTGAGTTTACCGGTCGTGACCATACGCACCTGGCGACGAATAAAGAGGAAGAGAAAATCCGCTTCCGCGATATCCAGGCTCAGCCGCGCAAGATTATCTCCAGCCCGACCTGGTCAGGCCTTGAAGATGAGCATGTGTCCTATAACGCCGGTTATACCAACGTTCACGAGCTGATCCCGTGGCGTACCCTGTCTGGTCGTCAGTCGCTGTATCAGGATCACCAGTGGATGCGCGACTTCGGTGAAAGCCTGCTGGTGTATCGTCCGCCAATCGACACCCGCTCCGTGAAAGCGGTAATGGGCGCGAAATCGAACGGTAACCCGGAGAAGGCGCTGAACTTCCTGACGCCGCACCAGAAGTGGGGTATCCACTCTACCTACAGCGACAACCTGCTGATGCTGACGCTGTCGCGCGGCGGTCCGATTGTCTGGATGAGCGAAACGGACGCCAAAGATCTGGGTATCGAAGATAACGACTGGATCGAAGTGTTCAACAGCAACGGTGCCCTGACGGCGCGTGCGGTGGTGAGCCAACGCGTACCGGCCGGGATGACCATGATGTACCACGCGCAGGAACGTATCGTGAACCTGCCGGGTTCAGAAATTACCGAGCAGCGCGGCGGGATCCACAACTCCGTGACCCGTATTACGCCGAAACCGACCCATATGATCGGTGGCTATGCACAGCTGGCCTACGGCTTTAACTACTACGGCACCGTAGGATCGAACCGCGATGAGTTCGTGGTGGTACGTAAGATGAAGAATATTAACTGGTTAGACGGCGAAGGTAATGACCAGGTACAGGAGAGCGTAAAATGAAAATTCGTTCACAAGTCGGCATGGTGCTGAATCTGGATAAATGCATCGGCTGTCATACCTGCTCGGTCACCTGTAAAAACGTCTGGACCAGCCGCGAAGGTATGGAGTACGCGTGGTTCAACAACGTGGAAAGCAAGCCGGGCACCGGCTTCCCGACCGACTGGGAAAACCAGGAGAAGTGGAAGGGCGGCTGGATCCGTAAAATCAACGGCAAGCTGCAGCCGCGCATGGGTAACCGCGCGATGCTGCTGGGTAAAATTTTCGCTAACCCGCACCTGCCGGGCATTGAGGATTACTACGAGCCGTTTGACTACGACTACCAGAACCTGCACAACGCGCCGGAAAGCAAACACCAGCCGATCGCTCGTCCTCGCTCGCTGATCACCGGTCAGCGCATGGATAAAATTACCAGCGGTCCAAACTGGGAAGAAATTCTGGGCGGCGAGTTCGAAAAGCGCGCCAAAGACCAGAACTTCGAGAACATGCAGAAGGCGATGTACGGCCAGTTCGAAAACACCTTCATGATGTATCTGCCGCGCCTGTGCGAGCACTGCCTCAACCCGGCATGCGTGGCGACCTGCCCGAGCGGCGCCATCTACAAGCGTGAAGAAGACGGCATCGTGCTGATTGACCAGGACAAGTGCCGCGGCTGGCGTATGTGCATCACCGGCTGCCCGTACAAAAAAATCTACTTCAACTGGAAGAGCGGTAAGTCTGAGAAGTGCATCTTCTGCTATCCGCGCATCGAAGCCGGTATGCCGACCGTCTGCTCAGAGAGCTGCGTAGGCCGTATTCGCTACCTTGGCGTGCTGCTGTATGACGCAGACGCGATTGAAAATGCGGCGAGCACCGAGAACGAGAAAGATCTGTATCAGCGTCAGCTGGACGTGTTCCTCGATCCGAACGATCCGAAGGTGATTGAGCAGGCGCTGAAAGACGGCATTCCGCAGAGCGTGATTGACGCGGCGCAGCAGTCTCCGGTGTACAAAATGGCGATGGACTGGAAGCTGGCCCTGCCGCTGCACCCGGAATACCGCACCCTGCCGATGGTCTGGTACGTGCCGCCGCTGTCGCCGATTCAGTCTGCGGCGGACGCGGGCGAGCTGGGCAGCAACGGCATTCTGCCGGACGTGGAAAGTCTGCGTATCCCGGTTCAGTACCTGGCTAACCTGCTGACCGCAGGCGATACCCAGCCGGTTCTGCTCGCGCTGAAACGTATGCTGGCGATGCGTCACTTCAAACGTGCGGAAACCGTTGACGGTGTGAACGACACCCGCGCGCTGGAAGAGGTTGGCCTGACCGAAGCGCAGGCGCAGGAGATGTACCGCTACCTGGCGATTGCTAACTACGAAGACCGTTTCGTGGTGCCGAGCAGCCACCGTGAGCTGGCCCGCGAAGCCTTCCCGGAAAAAAATGGCTGTGGCTTTACCTTTGGCGACGGTTGCCACGGGTCAGACAGCAAATTCAACCTGTTCAACAGCCGCCGCATCGACGCCATGGATGTGACCAGCAAAACGGAGCCGCACCAATGATTGAACTCGTCATTGTTTCGCGTCTGCTCGAGTATCCGGATGCTGCGCTTGCGCAGCATCAGCAGGAACTCTTTGATGCACTCGCGTCATCTGAAAATCTGGATAAAGAGGATGCCCAGGCGCTGGGCGTTTTCCTCCGGGATCTGCTGGCGCGCGATCTGCTCGATGCCCAGGCGGACTACAGCCAGCTGTTCGATCGTGGCCGCGCGACGTCGCTGCTGTTGTTTGAACATGTTCACGGGGAATCCCGCGACCGCGGCCAGGCGATGGTGGATTTAATGGCTCAGTACGAACAGCACGGCCTGCAACTGGACAGCCGCGAGCTGCCGGATCATCTGCCGCTGTATCTGGAGTACCTTGCGCAGCTGCCAAAAGAAGAGGCGCTGGGCGGTCTGCAGGACATCGCGCCGATACTGGCGCTGCTCGGCGCGCGTCTTCAGCAGCGCGAGAGCCGCTATGCGGTGCTGTTCGATCTGCTGGTGAAGCTGGCAAACGCCGCGGTTGACAGTGAAAAAGTGGCGGAGAAAATCGCGGACGAAGCCCGCGACGACACCCCACAAGCGCTGGACGCGGTCTGGGAAGAAGAGCAGGTGAAATTCTTTGCTGACCAGAACTGCGGCGAGTCTGAAATCTCCGCTCACCAGCGTCGTTTTGCCGGCGCGGTTGCCCCGCAATATTTGAATATCTCTAACGGAGGACGGCACTAATGCACTTCCTGAATATGTTCTTCTTTGACATTTACCCGTATATCGCGGGCACCGTGTTCCTGGTGGGAAGCTGGCTGCGTTACGATTACGGCCAGTACACCTGGCGTGCCGCCTCCAGCCAGATGCTGGATCGCAAAGGGATGCACGTCGCGTCTAACCTGTTCCACATCGGGATTCTGGGGATTTTCGCCGGCCACTTCCTCGGGATGCTGACGCCGCACTGGATGTACGAAGCGTGGCTGCCGATTGAAGTGAAGCAGAAGATGGCGATGATCGCAGGCGGTGCTTGCGGCGTGATGACCCTGGTGGGCGGCCTGCTGCTGCTGAAACGTCGTCTGTTCAGCCCGCGCGTGCGTGCTACCACCACCGCAGCGGACATCCTGATCCTCTCCCTGCTGATGGTGCAGTGTGCGCTGGGCTTGCTGACCATTCCGTTCTCGGCGCAGCATATGGACGGAAGTGAGATGATGAAGCTGGTAGGCTGGGCGCAGTCCGTGGTGACCTTCCACGGTGGCGCGTCTGAGCACCTGGACGGTGTGGCGTTTATTTTCCGCGTTCACCTTGTGCTGGGCATGACGCTGTTTGTGCTGTTCCCGTTCTCCCGTCTGGTGCACATCTGGAGCGCGCCGGTGGAGTACCTGACGCGCAAATACCAGATTGTACGCGCCCGTCGCTAATTCGTCGTTTTGATACTCACCCCGCACTCGCGGGGTTTTTTTTCGCCCCAGCCCAGGTTGTTGCCCGCTGCTGCAAACAGGATCAATGCGCCGCCCGCAAGCTGCGTCAGGTTCAGCGAGTGTCCGAACACCACATTATCGACAACAATGGCGACCACGGGATAAATAAACGACAGCGAGCCGGTAACAGGCGTGGGCAGCTTCTGGATCGCGCTATACAAGAGCTGGTACATAATGCCGGTATGGACGATGCCGAGCGTCAGCAGGATCGGCCAGGGAAAATCACCGGAAAATGACGGCATGCTGGCAAGCGGCAGAAGCATCACCACGCCCGTCAGCACCTGGATAAAGGCGATGTGCTGCGGTGCGATGGTTTTCAGTTTCCGCGCAATGATTGCCGTCAGCGCGTAGAAGAAAGCCGCTGACAGCGCCAGACCGATTCCGGTGAGCCATTCACTGCCATGCGCGCCGGTTAGCTCACTGGAGAGCAATACCACCACGCCACCGAAGGCGAGGAATAGCCAGCCCCATTTGACCAGGCTGACGCGTTCACCTAAAAACATCCCCATCAGGACCAGCATAAACGGCTGGGTGTTATAGACCACGGTTGAGAGGCCAATAGAGATACGTTCATAGGCCGCGAAGAGCAGCAGCCAGTTCACCACTAAAGCCACGCCGCCGAGAATCGCCAGCAGCAGCGAGGTGCGGGTGAGGGGGCTAAAGGGCTTTTGACTTACCCGGATAAAAATAAAAAGCGCTATAGCCCCAATAAGACAGCGCCAGAACACCACTTCCGTCACCGGCAGACCGCTGAGCAAAACAAACGCGCCGATAGAGCCGGAAATTAACATCGCCAGGCTCATCTGCCAGACGCCTTTATGTAAATCACGCATCATTCACCTCCTGATTAATAACGCTATTGTCGAAAATCGCTGTCGGGTTTAACAGGGGTGAGATAAGGTTGAAGGTGTTAACTGCTTTTTTAAATTAGGTGAAACGAGTGGAATACCTTATTGATGATATCGATCGGCAAATTTTAGCCTGCCTGGTAGAAGATGCGCGCATGTCTTTGAAGGTGCTCAGCGGCCGAATCGGCCTGACTTCCCCCAGCACGGCAGAACGCCTGAAAAGGCTGGAAGAGCGCGGTGTGATTCAGGGGTATGGCGCACGGGTGAACCTCGCGGCGCTGGGGTATACCCTGCAGGCGCTGGTGCGCGTGCGGCCTTTGCCGGGGCTGTTGCATAAGGTAGATAAATACATCCAGGCGATGCCGGAGTGTATTGAGAGCGACAAGGTGACCGGGGAGGACTGCTTCGTCATCAGGCTGGTGGTGCGATCGATAGAGCAACTGGATGCGCTGCTGGACGGGCTGGCGGAGCATGCCCAGTGTAATACGTCGATTGTGAAAAGTTCGCCGGTGAAGCGTCGTTTGCCGCCAATGTAGTCGTCTGTCGCCCGGTGGCGGCTGCGCCTTAACCCGGCCTACGGATAATTCCTTCCCCGTTACGGGAATATATGATGTTCAGCGCGAACGGAAAGTTTAGCGTCATTTGGAAGTGATGGTGGTGGGGGAAGGATTCGAACCTTCGAAGTCGATGACGGCAGATTTACAGTCTGCTCCCTTTGGCCGCTCGGGAACCCCACCACGGGGTAATTCAAATTTTGAGGTCGTGCTGAGAGATGGTGGTGGGGGAAGGATTCGAACCTTCGAAGTCGATGACGGCAGATTTACAGTCTGCTCCCTTTGGCCGCTCGGGAACCCCACCACGGGGTAATACTTTTTTTACTGGCCTGCTTCCTGCTGGAAGCGGGGCGCATCATATCAAATGAGACGCCCCTGTAAAGCATTCCTTTAGGGAAATGAAGTTGTTTGCCTGCTTTTTATCCGCAAAGGCGCAAAGCTAATCAATTCATTTTCCGAAAGATTAAAGAATGATGGTTCTGTTACCGTAGACAAAGACACGCTGCGCCAGCACCTGATACAGCGCGCGGCTCAGTACATTCTTCTCAACGTCACGTCCGGCGCGCATCATATCTTCTGCGGTGTAGGTGTGATCCACGTGAATGACGTCCTGCATGATGATGGGACCTTCATCCAGATTGTCATTTACGTAGTGTGCGGTAGCGCCAATGATCTTCACGCCGCGCTCGTACGCCTGGTGATAAGGACGCGCGCCAATAAAGGCCGGCAGGAACGAGTGGTGAATGTTGATAATTTTGTTCGGGAAGCGGGCCACGAAGGAAGGCGTCAACACGCGCATGTATTTTGCCAGCACCACGTAGTCTGGGTTATGCGCTTCAATGGCAGCAGCCATCAGGTTGTCGTGCTCTTCACGGGTGTGGCCCTCATGGCTCACCAGCTCAAACGGGATATCAAACCGTTCAACCAGCGTACGCAGGGTTTCATGGTTGCCGATTACGGCAGCAATTTCCACATCAAGGCCACCGTAGTTGGCTTTCATCAGCAGATCGCCCAGGCAGTGAGCCTCCTTCGTCACCAGAATCACAATGCGACGGCGGCCCGCAGGATTCAGCTCACGCACGGAGCCCTCCGGCAGCGCGCTGTCCAGATCGGCCAGCAGGGTGGTGTCGTTGAAAATGCCTTCCAGCTCGGTACGCATGAAGAAACGACCGGTACGGTGGTCAACGAACTCGTTGTTCTGCACGATATTCAGTTCATGCTTGTAACAAATGTTGGTAATTCGTGCGATAAGCCCTTTTTGATCGGGGCAGATAGTGCGCAGAACTTTACGTTGTAATGATTGCATCGCCGGGAAATCCTGTTTGTATTTGCGAAGTCTGGGTTGTCAGGCGTTACTGCCCGCAACACTTTTTAAATTTTTTACCTGAACCACAAGGGCAGGGATCGTTACGACCAAACTGTGGGCGCGTACCGTCAATATAATACCACTGCCCGCTTTCCTTTAAGAACCGGGAACGCTCGATAATGGCGCCGGGCTTATTGTTCTCGGTGAAACGGGCAACAAAGCTGACAAAGCCTTCGTCGTCATGGCTGCCGGGGGACGATTCAAAGACGGTAAGCCCAAGCCAATGGGTGTTGGCGAACCCGGCTTCGATCTCCTGTCTGAAATCGGCGGCGTGGCAGGACGGATGCCAGGTTTTTATCAGGTAGTCTGCGTCTTTGATCACAAAAGCAGTATACCGTGAACGCATGAGGTGTGACGGGTCCGGTGCAACCTGATCGCCAGAAAGATATCGCTGGCAACATAGGCTATACTCCAGAGCGCTACCACAGGGGCAGAGTTGAGACACGATTCTCTTCCTGGAACAAAAAATAAGGGCGTAAAACGCTTCGGGTAGCGCTATGTTAACTGAGCAGTTGCGTTGACGCTATGTCAGGAATCCAGGGGAAGTAAAACAGGGCTAATGAGAAAGGTTAAAATTGGACTGGCGCTGGGCTCAGGTGCAGCCCGGGGATGGTCTCATATCGGCGTTATTAATGCCTTAAACAAGATGGGCGTTGACGTTGATATCGTTGCAGGGTGTTCAATCGGATCGCTTGTCGGCTCTGCCTACGCGTGCGGCAAGCTCCCGGAACTTGAAAGCTGGGTGCGCTCCTTCAGCTATTGGGATGTGCTGCGTCTGATGGACCTCTCCTGGCAGCGCGGTGGACTGTTGCGCGGTGAACGCGTCTTTAACCAGTTCCGCCAGGTTATGCCTCTCGAAGACTTCACTGATTGTCAGATGCCATTCGGCGCCGTCGCAACCAATCTCAGCACAGGCCGTGAACTCTGGCTCACCGAAGGGGATATTCACCTTGCCGTGCGTGCTTCGTGCAGTATCCCTGGATTAATGGCCCCTGTACCCCATAACGGTTACTGGCTTGTCGATGGTGGCGTCGTTAACCCGGTCCCCATCTCTCTGACGCGTGCCATGGGGGCCGACATCGTTATCGCCGTGGATTTACAGCACGACGCTCACCTGATGCAGCAAGACCTTATGCCGGTCAACCTCCAGAACGAAGATGCCGAAGTCGAGAAGCTTGCCTGGCACGCACGTTTGCGCGGAAGAATTGGCCGCCTCGCCGCACGACGCTCAATAGCTGCACCGACGGCGATGGAAATTATGACCACCTCAATTCAGGTTCTTGAGAATCGCCTTAAGCGTAACCGTATGGCAGGCGATCCTCCGGATATTCTTATTCAGCCATACTGTCCGCAAATCTCTACCCTTGATTTCCATCGGGCTGAGGCCGCCATCGCAGCGGGCTCGCTAGCCGTCGAAAAGAAAATAGATGAGTTGCTGCCTTTTGTGCGAACCGCACGTTAAGCACCTTTTTTTGACTACTTCAGCAAAATCTGACAGGCGATAGTGCCGATAGCATGCCACTATTTAGTAACTGTCAGCCAGGGGAGGAACCATGACGCAGCCATTGGCCGGAAAACACATTTTGATTGTTGAAGACGAGCCCGTTTTCCGATCGCTACTGGATTCGTGGTTATCATCACTGGGAGCAAACACTTCTCTGGCTGAAGATGGCATCGATGCGCTGGAAAAAATGACTCGCATCACGCCCGACCTGATGATTTGCGACATCGCGATGCCGCGAATGAATGGACTCAAGCTGGTTGAGCATCTTCGCAATGAGGGCGATCAGATGCCCATTCTGGTGATCTCGGCGACAGAGAATATGGCGGATATTGCTAAAGCTTTGCGGCTGGGCGTTCAGGATATCCTGCTTAAACCCGTTAAGGATCTCAACCGGCTGCGTGAAACGGTATTAGCCTGTCTTTATCCAAATATGTTTAATTCCCGGGTTGAGGAAGAGGAACGTCTTTTTCAGGACTGGGATGCGCTGGTGAGTAATCCACCTGCCGCGGCGAAACTGTTGCAAGAACTTCAACCTCCCGTGCAGCAAACTATTTCCCACTGCCGCGTAAATTATCGTCAGCTGATGGCAGCTGACCAGCCCGGGCTGGTGCTGGATATCGCGCCGCTGTCGGATTCTGATCTCGCATTTTATTCTCTGGATGTCACACGTGCAGGGGATAATGGCGTATTAGCCGCATTGTTACTTCGTGCGCTATTTAATGGTTTATTGCAAGAACAGTTATCGCATCAGGGGCAACGGCTTCCTGAGTTAGGCAGTTTACTCAAACAGGTAAACCAGCTTTTTCGCCAGGCTAATTTGCCCGGACAGTTTCCACTGTTGGTCGGTTATTACCACAGTGGCTTAAAGAATCTTATCCTCGTTTCAGCAGGTCTCAACGCGTCACTGAATACCGGCGAACATCATATTCAGGTAAGTAACGGCGTGCCGCTTGGGACACTGGGAACGGCGTATCTTAATCAAATTAGCCATCGCTGTTCCTCCTGGCAGTGCCAAATTTGGGGCGCCGGAGGACGGCTACGCTTAATGTTGTCCACGGAATAAGCAATTGGATCTTAATTTTAAGATTGCTTTACCTGTGTTTTCTCGGGAGTGCTACTATCGCTGCCCAGATTCATGCGTATTTGTCCTAATTGATCGGCAACGCGTTCTTTTCAGACCCGGATTGCGGGGCGAGGCTGATATACTCAACGCGTTATTTATTGCATAAAAGTTCAAAACTTGAACAGCTCAGGAGAATTTGAATGGCTGCCCTAAATTCGAAAGTCAGAAAGGCCGTCATCCCGGTAGCGGGATTGGGGACCAGGATGTTACCAGCAACTAAGGCGATCCCTAAAGAGATGCTGCCTCTGGTTGATAAGCCATTAATCCAGTATGTCGTTAACGAATGTATCGCGGCTGGCATTACTGAAATTGTGCTGGTTACGCATTCATCAAAAAACTCTATCGAAAACCACTTCGATACAAGTTTTGAACTCGAAGCCATGCTGGAAAAACGCGTTAAGCGTCAGCTGTTAGAAGAAGTTCAGTCTATTTGCCCTCCACACGTTACTATTATGCAGGTTCGTCAGGGGCTGGCGAAAGGTCTGGGCCACGCGGTTATGTGCGCACATCCTGTTGTGGGTGATGAGCCTGTCGCGGTCATTCTGCCTGACGTTATTCTGGATGAATACGAATCCGATCTTTCTCAGGATAACCTGGCTGAGATGATCCATCGCTTCGACGAAACGGGCTGCAGCCAAATCATGGTTGAACCTGTTGAAGACGTGACGGCTTACGGTGTGGTTGACTGCAAAGGCGTGAACCTTGAGCCAGGCGAAAGCGTGCCAATGGTTGGTGTTGTAGAGAAGCCTAAAGCTGCCGTGGCGCCGTCTAATCTGGCGGTAGTGGGTCGCTATGTCCTGAGTGCTGAAATCTGGCCTCTGCTGGCGAAAACGCCTCCAGGAGCGGGTGATGAAATCCAGCTGACGGATGCCATTGATATGCTGATCGAGAAAGAGACCGTTGAGGCTTACCATATGAAAGGTAAGAGCCATGACTGCGGTAATAAGCTCGGTTATATGCAGGCATTCGTTGAATATGGCATTCGCCACAACACGCTGGGTGAAGAATTTAAAGCCTGGCTCAAAGAGAGTATGGGTATTAAGAAATAACCCTGGGTGTAAATGTCTGAAACCGGTGTGGCACTCCCCACCGGTTTTTTTATGCCCGTAAGACGCCAGGAGATGCCTGATTGTAAGCAAAGCTAAATAGCCGAATAACGCTTTATGACGGAGTGTAAGAGGATGTTTGCGATAAATTGTGGTTAAAAAAAATCCCGCATAAAGCGGGATTTTTCTGAATTCAACAAGATTAATCCTTGATCAGGAAGTCATCCAGCTGTTTACCTTGCTCATCCATGGCTTTCTTGATTACAGCAGGAGTGCGGCCCTGGCCAGTCCAGGTTTTAGTTTCGCCGTTCTCGTCAACGTAGCTATATTTAGCAGGACGGGCAGCGCGTTTTGCTTTGGTGCCGGTTTTAGCTGCAGCCATGCTGTTCAGCAATTCATTTGGATCGATACCATCAGCAATCAGCATTTCACGATATTGCTGCAGTTTACGTGTACGCTCTTCGATTTCAGCAGCAGCAGCGCTTTCTTCTTCACGGCGTTCATTAACTACAACTTCTAATTTTTCCAGCATTTCTTCGAGCGTTTCAAGGGTACATTCTCTTGCCTGCGCACGAAGAGTACGGATGTTGTTCAGAATTTTAAGTGCTTCGCTCATTGTAGTAATCTCAAACTTATAATGGGGGGTGGTTTGTTGACCTAATAATAGAGCCATAAATTCAGTTGTGCAATAGCCAGCAATGTAAGGAATTCAAAAAATACTAAATAAAGCCGCTATTATTAATTACGCTAACTTAAATTTCCTCGTCGCCAGTCTCGCTTGTTATCACGTAAACCTGCTTAACCCGGCCGCTTGCATCTTTTTTTGTGACATTTACCGCAGGAATTATAGTTGCGGCGGATAAATATCAGCCTTTTGTATTAGTTCCAGGCAGCAGCGTTAAGGCTGGAATAGTTAATAAATAGTGAATTTTAATGAACGCGGATTCCACTATAAAAAGAAGTGTTATGTTTGGCTAACCATATAACATATTCCCCAGCGCAACTGACTTTACTCTCTGTTTTAACGGATTATTTTCGTTAAAACAGGGCGTGTTGTCTCGCTCTGTGCGGCATCGTCTGTGCGGCCTGTCACTGATGACCAGACAAAATATGGTACAATGACTCATCGGGAATATTACACATTGATTAGGGTTTTACGGCCAATGGCACAACTTTATTTCTACTATTCGGCAATGAATGCAGGGAAATCCACCGCACTGCTGCAATCCTCCTACAATTACCAGGAGCGGGGGATGCGTACCGTTGTATATACGGCTGAAATCGACGATCGCTTCGGTGCAGGGAAGGTGAGTTCCAGAATAGGCCTCTCGTCGCCTGCCAGGCTATTTAACCCGCAAACTGACCTGCTGGAGGACATCCGGGCTGCGCATACTTCAGAGCCCATTCATTGCGTTCTGGTTGATGAGAGTCAGTTCCTGACGCGAGAACAGGTTCATGCGCTCTCAGAAGTGGTCGATGAGCTTGATATCCCCGTCCTTTGCTATGGCTTGCGTACGGACTTCCGCGGGGAGCTGTTTGCAGGAAGCCAGTATTTGCTCGCCTGGTCGGATAAACTGGTTGAACTGAAGACTATCTGCTTCTGCGGCCGCAAAGCCAGCATGGTGCTGCGTCTCGACCAGGCCGGAAAACCTTATGCGGATGGTGAGCAGGTGGTGATAGGCGGTAATGAGCGCTATGTGTCGGTCTGCCGTAAGCATTATAAGGAAGCGTTGTCCGTAGGCTCGCTGACGGCGATTCAGCACGATAACCGAAAATAATATCTGCTGTTATTCAGACATAAAAAAACCCGCCATTCAGGCGGGTTTTTTCATCAGGCTGTCAGTTAAGCGCTTTTCTTCGCTTTCTTATCAGCTTTAATGACCGGAGCTTCTGTTTTAACAGCTGCAACGTCACCTTCTTTGAACTCACGACCGTAGTAGGTATCCAGCAGAATCTGTTTCAGCTCGGAGATCAGTGGGTAGCGCGGGTTAGCACCTGTACACTGGTCATCGAATGCATCTTCAGACAGCTTGTCTACGTGAGCAAGGAAGTCAGCTTCCTGAACGCCTGCTTCACGGATAGATTTAGGAATACCCAGTTCAGCTTTCAGGCTTTCCAGCCATGCCAGCAGTTTCTCAATCTTCGCAGCAGTACGGTCGCCCGGTGCGCTCAGACCAAGGTGGTCAGCGACTTCAGCATAACGACGACGTGCCTGCGGACGGTCGTACTGGCTGAACGCAGTCTGCTTGGTTGGGTTGTCGTTGGCGTTATAGCGGATAACGTTGCTGATCAACAGGGCGTTCGCCAGACCGTGAGGAATGTGGAACTGAGAACCCAGTTTGTGTGCCATAGAGTGGCAAACACCCAGGAAGGCGTTTGCAAACGCGATACCGGCGATGGTTGCTGCACTGTGGACGCGTTCACGTGCTACAGGGTTTTTAGAACCTTCGTTGTAGGACGCTGGCAGGTTTTCTTTCAGCAGTTTCAGAGCCTGCAGAGCCTGACCGTCAGAGAACTCAGACGCCAGCACAGAAACGTAAGCTTCCAGCGCGTGAGTCACCGCATCCAGACCACCGAACGCACACAGTGATTTCGGCATTTCCATGACCAGGTTGGCATCAACGATAGCCATATCTGGCGTCAGCGCGTAGTCAGCCAGTGGATATTTCTGACCGGTTGCATCATCTGTTACTACCGCGAATGGCGTCACTTCAGAACCGGTACCGGAAGTGGTGGTGACTGCGATCATTTTCGCTTTCACGCCCATTTTCGGGAACTTGTAGATACGTTTACGGATGTCCATAAAGCGCAGCGCCAGCTCTTCGAAGTGGGTTTCCGGATGTTCGTACATAACCCACATGATTTTCGCGGCGTCCATTGGGGAACCACCACCCAGTGCGATAATCACATCTGGTTTGAAGGAGTTAGCCAGCTCAGCGCCTTTGCGCACAACGCTCAGGGTAGGGTCAGCTTCAACTTCAAAGAACACTTCAGTTTCAACGCCAGCCGCTTTCAGTACAGAGGTGATCTGGTCAGCGTAGCCGTTGTTGAACAGGAAACGGTCAGTCACGATGAGCGCACGTTTGTGGCCATCAGTAATCACTTCATCCAGCGCGATTGGCAGAGAGCCACGGCGGAAGTAAATAGATTTCGGAAGTTTGTGCCACAACATGTTTTCAGCTCGCTTAGCAACGGTTTTCTTGTTGATCAGGTGTTTAGGACCAACGTTTTCAGAGATGGAGTTACCACCCCAGGAACCACAACCCAGAGTCAGGGAAGGTGCGAGTTTGAAGTTATACAGGTCGCCGATACCACCCTGAGAAGCAGGGGTGTTAATCAGAATACGGGCAGTTTTCATCATCTGGCCGAAGTGGGCAACACGCTCAGGCTGGTTATCCTGGTCGGTATACAGACATGAAGTGTGACCGATACCGCCCATGGCAACCAGCTTCTCGGCTTTCTCTACCGCGTCTTCGAAGTCTTTCGCACGGTACATAGCAAGCGTTGGAGACAGTTTTTCGTGAGCAAACGGCTCGCTTTCGTCGACAACTTTAACTTCACCGATCAGGATCTTGGTGGTTGCCGGAACGGTAAAGCCTGCGAGTTCAGCGATCTTATAGGCCGGCTGACCCACGATAGCGGCGTTGAGCGCGCCATTTTTCAGGATGATGTCCTGAACCGCTTTCAGCTCTTTGCCTTGCAGCAGGTAGCCGCCGTGGCTCGCGAAACGTTCGCGTACTGCATCGTACACGGAATCAACAACAACAACAGACTGTTCAGATGCACAGATAACGCCGTTATCGAAGGTTTTAGACATCAGAACAGATGCAACAGCACGTTTGATGTCAGCGGTTTCATCGATAACAACTGGGGTGTTACCGGCGCCTACACCGATTGCTGGTTTACCGGAGCTATATGCTGCTTTAACCATACCAGGACCACCGGTCGCCAGAATCAGGTTAATGTCCGGGTGATGCATCAGCGCGTTGGACAGCTCAACAGAAGGTTGGTCGATCCAGCCAATCAGATCTTTTGGCGCGCCCGCAGCAATTGCTGCCTGCAGAACGATGTCTGCTGCTTTATTTGTCGCGTCTTTCGCACGTGGATGTGGAGAGAAGATGATTGCGTTACGGGTCTTCAGGCTGATCAGTGATTTGAAGATAGCCGTTGAAGTTGGGTTAGTTGTTGGAACAATACCGCAAATGATGCCGATAGGTTCGGCGATGGTGATAGTCCCGAAGGTGTCGTCTTCAGACAGAACGCCACAGGTTTTCTCATCTTTATAGGCGTTGTAGATATACTCTGAAGCAAAGTGGTTTTTGATCACTTTATCTTCAACGATACCCATGCCAGATTCGGCAACGGCCATTTTAGCGAGAGGGATTCGAGCATCTGCAGCAGCCAGAGCGGCCGCGCGGAAGATTTTATCAACCTGTTCTTGGGTGAAATTGGCATATTCACGCTGGGCTTTTTTAACGCGCTCGACGAGGGCGTTCAGTTCAGCGATATTAGTAACAGCCATAATGCTCTCCTGATAATGTTTAAACTCTTTTAGTAAACCAGCGCTCGATACGTCAGACAGTATAGACAGTGCCAATACGACTTGCGTTACATAAAGTAAAACAAAGAGTTACTTTATGCTCCAGTACACTAATTTACTAAAAGAGCCTTACCTTAGCATCATCCCTTTTTGTCAGGTGACCTCCCTGGGGGCGTAATCAAGATTACTCACTTCTGAGTACGAAAATCATGATCTGCGTCAATTTTCTACCAAGCTGATACCTTTCAGCAGGGTTATTTAATGGATATTTTTCCACTGTTAATTAATTAAGTAACTATTGGAAGTGGCGCTATCATTGACTCAACATATGTTTAACATTCTGAAATGCTAACGTTTTGGCACAGATTTCTGGTGAAGTATGCTAATAAAAAGCGTATCTTCAGCGCGATTTTTCATGACAACGTAGTCAGTCCCGGGCATGCGCAATAGCGGAGCAAAACGTGATCCAATCGCTCTTTGATTTTCCAACGTATTTCAAATTTTTTATCGGTTTGTTTGCCCTGGTCAATCCGGTGGGGATCATCCCTGTCTTCATTAGTATGACCAGTTACCAGACGGCGGCGGCCCGGAACAAAACCAATCTTACCGCTAACCTGTCTGTGGCGATCATTTTGCTCACTTCGTTGTTTCTCGGTGACGCTATTCTTCAGCTCTTCGGCATCTCGATCGATTCCTTCCGTATTGCCGGCGGCATCCTGGTGGTGACCATTGCGATGTCCATGATCAGCGGTAAGCTGGGTGAGGACAAACAGAATAAGCAGGAGAAGTCGGAGACCGCTATCCGCGAAAGTATCGGCGTGGTTCCGCTGGCGCTACCTCTGATGGCGGGGCCGGGTGCCATCAGTTCTACCATTGTCTGGGGCACGCGCTACCATAGCCTCATGCACCTGATTGGTTTTTCGGTTGCCATTGCCGTTTTCGCGCTCTGTTGCTGGGGCGTATTCCGAATGGCGCCGTGGCTGGTGCGCTGGCTGGGGCAGACCGGCATTAACGTTATTACGCGTATCATGGGTCTGTTGCTGATGGCATTAGGGATTGAGTTTATCGTCACGGGTATTAAAAGCATTTTCTCCGGCTTGTTACACTAATATTTCATATGAAAGAACGGCGCTGCGGCGCCGTTTTTTTTACGTAATTATCAGCAAATCATATAACTAAAGTTGAAATGCTCACATATCATAATAAATTCTACTAATAATGTTCATCTCATATATTTCATAGAGTTATGCATTTCGCTACGGCCCGCCTGCACATAAAATCTTCGAACGATCTGTTATTTTACTCACATGATACTCTGGGGCTTGCTGAGAGATAACCGAAATGATATTAGTAATTTCAACATTCCGTTAGACGAATGTGCTAAATAATAATCAATTGTTAAATTATTGTACAAAACCACTCGATGATAGCGCAGCGACGCGCTTGTAGAGATGATTTTCTCTATATTATTGAATATCATGTCTTTTTAGTGATATTCAACGTCTGGAAGGGCTGCCACCAATGCTACAGCACTCACTGTAAAAGAGAATTGCTTAACAAATTTGCAAAATGTATTGGCGCGTGATTACGCCATTTGATACTTTCCGGCCTACTATTTTGCAGCATAAAACAATCAGATGAGAATTATTTTCATATAGTCCTCTTCTCAGATATCCAGCACAGGTCTCAAACAGGGGAGGCCTGTAAAGAATCGACGCAAGACGGCCATACGAGCGGTCAGTAATAAAAAAAGTCGGTGATAGCAAGAAGTAAAAAAAGAACCTGACAGCAGCAAAAAAACTCCTGCGCTGTACAGGCCCCAACAGGGGATTAGACAGCTGGCGAAAGCCAGTAATTATAATGAGTGGAGTACCAACACAATGTCCATCATCACAAAAAAAAATCTGGTAGCGGCGGGGATTTTAACTGCGCTAATCGCGGGCAACGCTGCAATGGCTGCGGACGTGCCTGCAGGTGTGCAACTGGCTGAGAAGCAGACGCTGGTGCGTAACAACGGTGCGGAAGTGCAATCTCTTGACCCGCATAAAATTGAAGGTGTTCCTGAGTCGAACGTTAACCGCGATCTGTTCGAAGGTCTGCTGGTCACTGACGTAGACGGCCACCCGGCACCGGGTGTGGCAGAAAAGTGGGAAAATAAAGATTTCAAAGTCTGGACTTTCCATCTGCGTAAAGATGCCAAATGGTCCGACGGAACACCGGTTACCGCCGAAGATTTCGTGTATAGCTGGCAGCGCCTGGCGAACCCAAATACCGCCTCTCCTTATGCGAGCTATCTGCAGTATGGCCACATCGCCAATATCGATGACATCATCGCCGGTAAAAAACCGGTCACCGACCTGGGCGTGAAGGCAATCGATGCCAATACCTTTGAAGTGACGTTGAGCGAACCTGTTCCGTACTTCTATAAGCTGCTGGTTCACCCGTCCGTCTCCCCGGTACCAAAATCCGCTGTAGAAAAATTTGGTGAAAAATGGACGCAGCCTGCCAATATCGTGACCAACGGCGCCTATAAGCTGAAAGACTGGGTGGTCAACGAACGTATGGTGCTGGAGCGTAACCCGCAGTACTGGGATAACGCGAAGACCGTGATTAATCAGGTCACCTACCTGCCAATTTCTTCCGAAGTGACCGACGTTAACCGCTACCGCAGCGGTGAAATCGACATGACTTATAACAACATGCCGATTGAACTGTTCCAGAAGCTGAAAAAAGAGATCCCGAAAGAAGTTCACGTCGATCCGTACCTGTGTACCTATTACTACGAAATCAACAACCAGAAAGCACCGTTCACCGACGTACGCGTTCGTACTGCGCTGAAGCTGGCACTGGATCGCGATATCATCGTGAACAAAGTGAAAAACCAGGGCGATCTGCCGGCGTACAGCTATACGCCTCCTTATACCGATGGAATGAAACTGGTTGAGCCTGAATGGTTCAAATGGTCTCAGGAAAAACGCAACGAAGAAGCGAAAAAACTGCTGGCTGAAGCAGGGTATACCGCAGACAAGCCTCTGACCTTCAACCTGCTTTACAATACGTCAGATCTGCATAAAAAACTGGCGATTGCCGTCGCGTCTATCTGGAAGAAAAACCTGGGCGTGAACGTTAAGCTGGAAAACCAGGAATGGAAAACCTTCCTCGATACGCGTCATCAGGGAACCTTCGACGTGGCGCGTGCAGGCTGGTGTGCGGACTATAACGAACCGACATCCTTCCTGAACACCATGCTCAGCGACAGTTCAAACAACACGGCGCACTATAAGAGCCCGGCGTTCGACAAGATCATCGCTGAAACGCTGAAAGTGTCTGACGATGCGCAGCGCGCAGATCTGTACGCGAAATCAGAAGAACAGCTCGATAAAGACTCTGCAATTGTACCGGTTTACTACTACGTTAACGCCCGCCTGGTGAAACCGTGGGTAGGGGGTTATACCGGTAAAGACCCGTTGGATAATATTTCCGTTAAGAATCTTTATATTATCAAGCATTAATGGCAATACGTGGGGCAGGCCTGGCTTGCCCCACTGTGTCTACTTTGTAACATTCATCAGGCACACGCCAGAAGGTACGGGCAATGTTGAAATTTATCCTGCGTCGCTGTCTAGAAGCGATACCAACGTTATTTATTCTAATTACGATTTCCTTCTTTATGATGCGTCTCGCACCGGGAAGTCCATTTACCGGTGAACGTACGTTGCCGCCAGAAGTCATGGCCAACATCGAAGCGAAGTATCACCTGAACGATCCCATCACCACCCAATACTTCAACTATCTGAAGCAGCTGGCGCACGGTGATTTTGGACCGTCATTTAAATATAAAGACTATTCCGTTAACGACCTGGTGGCCTCCAGCTTCCCGGTATCGGCAAAACTGGGTGCTGCGGCATTCATTCTGGCCGTCGTTCTCGGGGTCACCGCAGGCGTTATCGCCGCGCTCAGACAAAATACCAAATGGGATTATGCCGTAATGGGGGTGGCAATGACCGGGGTAGTCATACCCAGCTTCGTTGTCGCGCCATTACTGGTGATGATATTTGCCATCACGCTGAAATGGCTGCCCGGTGGCGGCTGGAACGGCGGGGCATTGAAGTTCATGATTTTGCCGATGGTGGCATTATCGCTGGCGTACATCGCCAGTATTGCGCGTATTACCCGTGGTTCAATGATCGAAGTGCTGCACTCTAACTTCATTCGTACCGCGCGCGCGAAAGGGCTGCCGATGCGCCGGATTATCTTCCGCCACGCGCTCAAGCCAGCGCTGCTGCCTGTCCTTTCCTATATGGGACCGGCATTCGTCGGCATCATTACGGGTTCAATGGTCATTGAAACGATATATGGCCTGCCGGGCATTGGTCAGCTGTTTGTTAACGGGGCGCTTAACCGTGACTACTCGCTTGTTCTGAGCCTCACGATCCTCGTGGGCGCGCTGACCATTCTCTTTAACGCCGTTGTCGATGTGCTGTATGCCGTTATCGACCCGAAAATCCGTTACTAACGCTGGAGCACGCCATGATGTTGAGTAAGAAAAACAGCGAGGCGCTGGAAAACTTCAGTGAAAAACTGGAAGTAGAAGGTCGTAGCCTCTGGCAGGACGCGCGCCGCCGCTTTATGCACAACCGAGCGGCGGTCGCCAGCCTGGTTGTACTGGTGATCATCGCGCTGTTTGTTACCCTGGCGCCGATGCTGTCGCAATTTACCTATTTCGATACGGACTGGGGCATGATGTCCAGCGCGCCTGATGTGGAGTCCGGCCACTATTTCGGTACCGATTCATCCGGCCGTGATTTGCTGGTGCGCGTGGCGATCGGCGGTCGTATCTCGCTGATGGTCGGCATTGCAGCTGCGCTGGTGGCGGTGATCGTGGGGACGCTCTACGGTGCGCTCTCAGGCTACCTTGGCGGTAAAGTTGACTCGGTGATGATGCGTCTGCTGGAAATCCTGAACTCCTTCCCGTTTATGTTCTTCGTCATCCTGCTGGTGACCTTCTTCGGACAGAACATCCTGTTGATCTTCGTGGCCATCGGGATGGTGTCGTGGCTGGATATGGCCCGTATCGTGCGCGGCCAGACCCTGAGCCTCAAGCGTAAAGAGTTTATCGAAGCGGCACAGGTAGGGGGCGTATCAACCAGTAATATCGTGGTTCGCCATATCGTTCCTAACGTGCTGGGCGTGGTGGTGGTTTATGCCTCACTGCTGGTGCCAAGCATGATCCTGTTTGAATCCTTCCTGAGCTTCCTGGGGCTCGGCACGCAGGAGCCACTCAGCAGTTGGGGCGCGCTGCTGAGCGATGGGGCAAACTCAATGGAAGTATCACCCTGGTTACTGCTCTATCCGGCAGGTTTCCTGGTCGTCACCCTGTTTTGTTTTAACTTTATCGGCGATGGCCTGCGTGATGCCCTCGACCCGAAAGATCGTTAAGGAGCGCCGTCATGACAATTATTGAAACGGCCACCGCGCCACAGGCGCAGCAGCAGAGCAATCTTCTGCTGGATGTGAAAGACCTCCGCGTGACCTTTAAAACCCCGGATGGCGATGTTACTGCGGTCAACGATCTCAACTTTAACCTGCGCGCGGGCGAAACGCTCGGCATCGTGGGTGAATCCGGATCCGGGAAATCCCAGACCGCCTTTGCGCTAATGGGCTTGTTGGCCGCTAACGGTGTGATTGGCGGTTCCGCGAAATTCAATGGTCGTGAAATCCTCAACCTGCCGGAGCACGAGCTGAACAAGCTGCGCGCCGAGCAGATCTCGATGATTTTCCAGGATCCGATGACCTCGCTGAACCCGTACATGCGCGTCGGTGAGCAGCTGATGGAAGTCCTGATGCTGCACAAAGGTCTGGGCAAAGCCGAAGCCTTTGAAGAGTCGGTCAAAATGCTCGATGCGGTTAAAATGCCGGAAGCGCGCAAGCGCATGCGAATGTTCCCGCACGAGTTCTCTGGCGGAATGCGTCAGCGCGTGATGATTGCGATGGCGCTGCTGTGTCGGCCAAAGCTGCTGATTGCCGATGAACCGACCACCGCACTGGACGTCACCGTGCAGGCGCAAATCATGACCCTGCTGAACGAGCTTAAGCGCGAATTCAACACGGCGATTATTATGATCACCCACGATCTGGGCGTCGTCGCCGGTATCTGTGACAAAGTGCTGGTGATGTATGCCGGTCGTACCATGGAATACGGCAAAGCGCGCGACGTGTTCTATCAGCCTGCCCACCCGTACTCGATTGGTCTGCTGAACGCCGTACCGCGTCTTGATGCGGAAGGGGAATCCCTGCTCACCATTCCGGGCAACCCGCCAAACCTGCTGCGTCTGCCGAAAGGCTGTCCGTTCCAGCCGCGCTGCCCGCACGCGATGGAAATCTGTAACAGCGCGCCGCCGCTGGAAGAATTTGCCCCGGGCCGTCTGCGCGCCTGCTTTAAGCCGCAGGAGGAGCTGGTATGAACGCTGTAGATGAAAAACGCAACGTACTGCTCGAAATCGCTGACCTTAAGGTGCATTTCGACATCAAAGACGGCAAACAGTGGTTCTGGCAGCCGCCAAAGACCCTGAAAGCGGTAGATGGCGTCACCCTGCGTCTGTATGAGGGGGAAACCCTGGGCGTGGTGGGCGAATCCGGCTGCGGTAAATCCACCTTTGCGCGTGCGATTATCGGTCTGGTGAAAGCCACCGGCGGCAAAGTGGCCTGGCTGGGTAAAGATCTGCTGGGCATGAAACCCGACGAGTGGCGCGACGTGCGCAGCGATATCCAGATGATTTTCCAGGATCCGCTGGCATCATTAAACCCGCGTATGACCATCGGTGAGATTATCGCCGAGCCGCTGCGCACCTATCATCCTAAGATGCCGCGTCAGGAAGTGCGCGACCGCGTGAAGGCGATGATGCTGAAAGTCGGGCTGCTGCCTAACCTTATTAACCGTTACCCGCATGAATTTTCAGGCGGCCAGTGTCAGCGTATTGGCATCGCGCGTGCGCTTATTCTTGAGCCGAAACTGATTATCTGTGATGAACCGGTTTCCGCGCTGGACGTGTCGATTCAGGCGCAGGTGGTTAACCTGCTGCAGAAACTGCAGCGCGAAATGGGACTGTCGCTGATCTTCATCGCGCACGACCTGGCGGTGGTAAAACACATCTCAGACCGCGTGCTTGTGATGTATCTGGGCCATGCTGTGGAACTGGGAACCTATGACGAGGTGTACCACAACCCGCTGCACCCCTATACCAAAGCGCTGATGTCGGCGGTGCCGATCCCCGATCCGGACCTGGAGAAGAATAAAACGATTCAGCTTCTGGAAGGGGAATTGCCGTCGCCGATCAATCCGCCGTCAGGCTGCGTTTTCCGTACGCGATGCCCGATGGCCGGGCCGGAATGCGCGAAAACGCGACCGGTGCTGGAGGGCAGTTTCCGACATGCGGTTTCCTGCCTGAAAGTAGACCCGCTATAATCGCAAGGGCTGACATGATGTCAGCCCTTATTTTTTGCGAGGTTACCGTGTCGCGTTTATTTACCTCAGCCCGTCGGCGGCTCTATCATCTTTTATTTGATCCTGAAACGGCATCGGGACGCCGTTTTGAAGGTCTCTGCGCGCTGTTCGCGCTACTCAGCGTAGTGGTCATCTTTATTGAGTCGGGGGTTGGTACGCAGTATCACCTGACATTTGAGGAATGGCATGCGTTTGTTTGGCTGGAGCTGATCATCACTCTGGTCTTTACCGCTGAGTATATTCTGCGGGTGATCTGCTGGCCTAATCCGGCGAAATATGTATTCAGCTTTTGGGGTTTTATTGATTTAGCGACGATCCTGCCACTCTATGTGATGTGGCTGTGGCCGGAAATAAGCCTTAACTATGTTTTCGCCTGGCGAGCGATGCGCGTTATTCGGGTATTACGTATCCTGAAATTACTGCGCTTTATGCCGTCGCTGTGCGTATTCTGGAGCGCGATCGTCAGCGCACGCCACCAGCTTATTCTCTTCTATTCGTTTATTGCCATTGTCATGATTGTTTTCGGCGCGCTGATGTATTTGATAGAAGGGCCGAAATATGGTTTCACGACGCTCAACGCGTCCGTCTACTGGGCGATAGTGACCGTGACGACCGTGGGGTATGGCGATATTACGCCCCATACGCCGCTGGGGCGGATAGTGGCATCCGTGCTGATTCTGATTGGGTATTCGGTTATTGCCATCCCGACGGGGCTGATTACCACGCACATGAGTAGCGCGTTTCAGAGCCGGAAGCTGCAGCGCAAATGTCCGAACTGCCATCAGGGCGAGCATGAACACAGCGCACGGTTTTGCAACCGCTGCGGAAGCGCGTTACCGGATTAAATAAAAAAGGCTGCCATCGCAGCCTTTTTTATTATTCGCGCCAGAGAATATGGCACAGCTTGTGGTCTTTCTCGCGACAGAGCAGAACGCGCGCGAAAATATCGTTAATTTCGCCGCCATCTTCATCAGCCAGGCCAATCACCACTTCGGCGAAGAAGTCCGGATTAAGGTCGAAGTCCACATGCTCAGCCCAGTCTTCTGACGGGTCGAACAATTCGGCGCCGCCACGCTCTTCGAACTGCAGATTAAAGAGGATTACGTCTGCGGGATCGAGGTTATCAACCGCCAGTTCGAGAAAAATGTCGTAGGCCTGCTCGAGTGTTTCGTCTTCGGTCAGGCGATTGTTCAGATCCATTTCCATGATGACTACCTGTTAAACATCGTTGGGCACGTTTTACAGCAACGGACTAAAGAAGTAAAACAGTCGTTCAGCTATTCGCTGCCATAACGGACGTTTTACCCACAGCCTGGTATCCAGCAGGCGCGAGCGGGAGATATAGTCATCCTGAACCGCCGCCAGGTCGCCGCCAAAGCCGGCGTCGTCAATCACCAGGGTGATTTCAAAGTTGAGCCATAGGCTGCGCATGTCAAGGTTAACCGTGCCCACCAGGCTCAACTCACCGTCGACAAGGACGCTCTTGGTGTGCAGCAGCCCGCCTTCAAACTGGTAAATTTTCACCCCGGCGGCCAGTAGTTCGCTAAAGAAGGCGCGGCTGGCCCAGCCCACCAGAAGTGAGTCGTTTTTGCGTGGCAGGATGATACTGACATCGACGCCGCGCTGCGCTGCGGTACAAATAGCGTGCAGCAGGTCATCGCTGGGGACAAAGTAGGGCGTCGTCATGATCAGGTATTCACGCGCGGAGTAGGTTGCGGTGAGCAGCGCCTGATGGATCAAGTCCTCCGGGAAGCCTGGTCCGGACGCAATGGTGTGGATCGTATGACCGCTGGCCTCTTCAAACGGCATGATATTGCCGTCCGGCGGTGGCGGAAGAATACGTTTGCCGGTCTCTATTTCCCAGTCGCAGGAGTAGACAATCCCCATCGAGGTGGCAATCGGCCCCTCCATGCGTGCCATCAGATCAACCCATTGTCCAACGCCGGAGTCCTGTTTAAAGAAGCGCGGGTCAACCATGTTCATACTGCCAGTGTAGGCAATATAGTTATCGATCATGACCATTTTGCGGTGCTGGCGAAGGTCCATCCGGCGCAGAAACACGCGCAGAAGATTAACTTTCAGCGCCTCAACCACCTCAATACCAGCATTGCGCATCATGCCCGCCCAGGGGCTACGGAAAAATGCCACGCTGCCCGCAGAGTCAAGCATCAGGCGACAGTGAATGCCCCGGCGCGCGGCCGCCATCAGAGATTCAGCGACCTGGTCTGCCATGCCGCCAGGCTGCCAGATATAAAACACCATCTCTATATTATGACGGGCCAGCTGAATATCGCGGATTAACGCCTGCATGACATCATCGGATGATGTCATTAGCTGGAGCTGATTGCCCTTAACACCGCCAATCCCCTGACGGCGCTCGCAGAGTTTGAACAGCGAGGAGGCGACGCTGCTGTTCTCCTCGGCAAAGATGTGCTTGCAGGCTTTGAGATCGTTAAGCCACTTCGCGGTGGAAGGCCACATGGCGCGCGCTCGTTCGGCGCGTCGTTTACCCAGATGAAGTTCACCGAAAGAGAGATAGGCAATAATTCCCACCAGTGGGAGGATGTAAATGATCAGAAGCCAGGCCATGGCAGAGGGTACGGCTCTGCGCTTCATCAGGATGCGTAACGTCACACCCGCGATTAACAGCCAGTATCCCAGAATGACCAGCCAACTCACCACGGTGTAGAAGGTTGTCATAGGTAAAAAATCCTTTTGAAAGCGTATTGTTATGAGTGTACGCATCAGGATTCATCTGGCAAATAAAAACGCCAGGTAAAAGCGCTGGTTTGCTGTCGGGTTGGGTTTATAATGGCGCCTCTGTAACAGAAAGAGTTGTAGACATGAAGCGCAGTAGAACAGAAGTAGGGCGCTGGCGCATGTTGCGACAGGTGAGTCGTCGCAAGGCTCGTTGGCTGGAAGCACAATCCCGCCGCAATATGCGTATACACGCCATCAGAAAATGTGGACTGACCCGGCACCGCAACGCGCTGCTGTTTGCCGTCCAGGATATCTGAAGCCATGAGGGCACCGTAATGGTGCCCGCTGATTTTTTAGTGTCTGATTTTTAGGAATAGCGTATTTGCAGCGTTGTTCCTGTTGTGTTTAGCAAAAGGAGGGAGAAGTGTTTGCGGAGTTTGGCGTACTGAATTTCTGGACGTATGTTGTTGGTGCATTTTTTATCGTGCTGGTGCCAGGACCAAATACCCTGTTTGTGCTGAAAACCGGGATCGGTCACGGCGTTAAAAAAGGTTATCTTGCCGCGACCGGTGTGTTTATCGGTGATGCAGTACTGATGTTTCTGGCCTGGGCGGGCGTCGCGGCATTAATCCAGACCACGCCGGTACTGTTTAATATCGTGCGTTATCTGGGGGCTTTCTATCTGCTGTGGCTGGGCGGAAAAATGCTCTGGTCAGTGGTAAACCGTCAAAAAAATGCCCAGGAGAGCGGTCCTGAACCTGCCAGCACCATCATGAAGCGCTCGCTGGTGTTAAGCCTGACGAATCCCAAAGCGATCCTGTTCTACGTATCGTTCTTCGTGCAGTTTATTGACGTGAATGCGAAGAGCACCGGCACTTCTTTCCTGATCCTCGCAACCACGCTTGAGCTGATTAGCTTTATGTATATGAGCTTCCTGATCTTCTCAGGCGCGTTTGTCACGCGTTATCTGAAAACCAAAAAGAAACTGGCAAAGCTGGGAAACGGGCTAATAGGGCTGCTGTTTGTCGGATTTGCTGCGAGGTTGGCGTCGCTGCACTGATGTGATAAAAGGCTCCTGAGGGAGCCTTTTTAATGTTTGACAACTCTCCGCCATTTAGTTGTATAGTACAACAAAATAGCGGAGATAATAACATGCCCATCGAAACCCCTCTTGTCAGCGATATCCGTAGCGCCTCACGTTTGATGGTGCGCGAATTAGGCTTTATGGCCTCGACGCTGGCCTCAACGAATTATTCCCCCTCGGCTGTTCATACCCTTGTCGAACTTGATTTGCAGAAAGAAATGACCGCTGGCCAACTGGTGCACTTGTTAGGTCTGGAAAAATCCAGCGTCAGCCGGATGCTGGCGCGCCTGATTGCAGCAGGTGAACTTGAAGAAGTCATTTCCAGTGAAGATGCCAGAACGAAGCGTCTGCGACTGACGGCAAAAGGTCAGGAAACTGTCAGACAAATTAATACCTACAGCAGCGATCGCGTGCTGAATGCCATAAAGACACTGGATCCGTTGCAACAGAAAACGATCTCTCAGGGCCTTTCACTGTATGCCAGAGCGCTGCTTGCTGGCCGTGAAACGCCAGTTAATGTTCAACCCGACGCGTTGAAAATTGTGTCGGGCTATCTGCCTGGAATGATTGGTCGAATCGTGGAGATGCATGGCAGTTATTATTCCCGGGAGCATAATTTCGGTCGCTTCTTCGAAGCGAAAGTGGCCTCAGGGCTGGCCGAGTTTAGTGAGCGACTGGAGAAGCCCTGTAACCAGATCTGGCTGGCAATACTGAACGACAAAATTGTCGGCTCGGTGGCAATTGATGGTGAAGATTTAGAGCCAGGGGAAGCTCACCTTCGCTGGTTTATTCTTGATGACGGCTGTCGTGGATATGGTGTTGGTAAAAAACTTCTGACCGAAGCGATGCGTTTTTGCGATAGCGCAGGCTTTTCTGCCGTACATCTGTGGACATTCAATAAACTGACGGCCGCACGAAGTCTGTATGAATCGCTTGGTTTCAGGTTAGCCAAAGAGTGGGAAGGTGACCAATGGGGAAGCCTTATTACAGAACAGCAATTTACCTGGCGTAAAGATGTCTGACCTGACTGGCGATCAAAAAAAGGCTCCTCCCGGAGCCTTTTCACATCAGAACACTTTCTTATACGGCCGCACCGTCACTTTCGCATACACACCCGCCGCAACGTAAGGGTCAGCGTCAGCCCAGGCCTGCGCCGCTTCAAGAGATTCAAACTCCGCAATAACCGTGGAGCCAGAAAAACCGGCAGCGCCCGGGTCATTGCTGTCGACTGCTGGCATTGGGCCCGCGGTCAGCAATCTTCCTTCATCCTGCAGCAGTTGCAAACGAGCCAGATGGGCAGGGCGAACAGAGAGGCGTTTTTCGAGGGAATCAGCGACATCTTCAGAGTAAATCACGTAAAACACGGTGAAGCTCCTTAACCGTTAAAAGTGTCAGTTACGTTATGTGAAAGGACAATTGACTGCAATGTAAAGATAAAAACAATGTAAATACCCTGATCTAAATGCCCCTTTTTTGACCACCTTGCCGCTTAAATTGCGCCAGAATAAAGTGTCTTATTGAATATGATTGCTATTTGCATTTAAAATCAGGGTTCAATTTTTTAACGTTGATGATTATGACTTCGATGACCCTTGATTTACCTCGCCGCTTTCCCTGGCCGACGCTGCTGTCCGTCGTGATTCACGGTGCCGTCGTGGCGGGTTTGCTCTATACCTCGGTTCATCAGGTTATTGAAATGCCCGCGCCCGCGCAGCCGATTTCGGTGACCATGGTATCGCCCGCGGATCTCGAACCGCCGCAGGTTGCGCCACCACCGCCACAGCCGGTTGCTGAGCCGGAACCGGAACCCGAGCCTGTTCCGGAGCCACCGAAGGAGGCACCGGTGGTGATCCACAAACCTGAGCCGAAGCCGAAACCCAAGCCGAAGCCAAAACCGGTGAAAAAGGTCGAGGAGCGTCCGAAACGTGAAGAACGTCCGGTTGAACCGCGCGCTACCCAGCCGGTCGAGAATGCAGCGCCTTCGCGTCCGGTTATGAACAACAGCGCGCCGGCAGCTAAACCGACGGTTGCCGCACCGGCGGGCCCGCGAGCACTGAGCCGTAACCAGCCACAGTATCCGGCTCGTGCGCAGGCTTTGCGCATTGAAGGGCGTGTACGGGTGAAATTTGACGTAACCGCGGATGGCCGCGTTGATAACGTGGAGATACTGTCTGCACAACCGTCGAACATGTTTGAGCGCGAAGTCAAATCCGCCATGCGCAGATGGCGCTACGAAGCCGGTAAGCCCGGTAGCGGACTGATCGTGAACATTGTTTTCCGCCTGAATGGCGGGGCGCAGATGGAATAAAAAAAGCCTCCGGATGGAGGCTTTTTTTGCCCGTCATTCAGGCTGGCGGAAGCTGACGAGGTTTACCCTCGCTATCTACCGCAACGTAGATAAACAGCGCTTCAGTTGCTTTATAGCGCTGTCCAATGGGTTCAGAAGAGACTTTCTTCACCCAGACTTCAATATTGATAGAGATGGAGGTATTACCGCGCTTTACGCAGCGGGCGTAACAGCAGACCACATCTCCTACCGCAACCGGGCGCAGGAAGGTCATCCCATCCACCCGCACGGTCACCACGCGTCCGTGGGCAATCTCTTTCGCCAGAATTGCGCCGCCCATATCCATTTGCGACATCAGCCAGCCGCCAAAAATATCGCCATTGGCATTGGTGTCAGCGGGCATTGCCAGTGTGCGTAAAACCAGTTCGCCCTGAGGGGCGTTAGTTGTTGTCATTGTTTTAACTCGTAACGGAAGACTTCAGGCGGGATGCTACTATGATTTCACAGCGGAGAGAATAGACCAGAACGTCTGTCGAACACGTTCTGGTCAGTCAGCAATCAGTGCTTGTCGTCCTGCGGCATGTGGCGATAGATATAAACGCCGCTTAGCAGGGTGAAAATCAGCGTCAGGGCCGTCAGGCCGAAGACTTTAAAGTTGACCCAGATATTCTGCGGCAGCCAGAAGGCGATATAGATATTGGCGAGACCGCAAAGAATAAAGAATACCGCCCACGCGATATTCAGGCGCGACCAGACTTCCTGAGGCAGCGTCAGCTCTTTACCGAGCATGCGCTGGATCAGCGGCTTTTTCATCACCCACTGGCTGATGAGCAGCGCACCCGCAAACAGCGCGTAGATCACCGTCACTTTCCACTTAATAAATTCATCATTGTGGAAGAACAGGGTGAGACCGCCGAATACGGCGACCAGCACGAACGTCACCAGCGCCATTTTTTCAACTTTACGGTAGCGCACCCAACTGTAGATCAGCACAACCGCTGTCGCAATAATCAGTGCGGTGGTGGCAGCATAAATGTCATACAGTTTGTAAAACGCGAAAAAGACCACCAGCGGTAAAAAATCAAGAAACTGCTTCATTCTGTGATTCCATCTTCTCTGTTGAGCCGGGCCCGGTCATGCACCCGGCATCAGGGTTACTGACGAATTAACATATACAGGCGGAACAGATAGACCAGCAGCACCGCTGAAATCAGGTTGCTCAGCGTATTCGCGACCACCGCGCCAACGTTTGGGGTTAATACCGCAAAATTCGGAGCAAACAGGAGCAGGAGCGTTTTAGCCAGCAGCCAGCCGATCACCGCAGGAGCCACCAGACGCATATTCGCCCATGCCAGCCTGATACTGCTGCGCATCGCGGTAAAAATGCCCATTTTATCCTGCACGACCATCACGGGGGCAAACGCGAGCACAATCGCCAGTAACACACCCGGCACCACGACCAGCATAATCCCCATCTGCACCAGCATGGTGGTTAAAAAGATCAGGATAAACAGCTTAGGTAAGACCGGCGCGCTGGCACCAATCGCCCGTAAGGCGCTGACCCGGTGGCCCGCCGACACCAGCTGGATCATCAGCAGAACGCCACCCGCCAGAATTGCATTACCAATGAGCCCAGAGAAAGTGGATGCGGCGGAAGCCCGCAGCAGGATCTGTTGCTGTTCCGGCGTCATGTTTTGTACCAGTTCAAACAGACCCACGCTTCCTGCCAGATGGTCACCCTGGCTCAGGCTGGCAATCTGTTCTTCACTCGGTGAGAACGCATGACCCAGCACCACAGTTATAAAGGCGCAAAGCAACGCGATCAGTAAAAAGGTAATGAACTGATTGCGGAAAAAGTTTCCCGTGTCACGGTAGACAGACTTCGCCGTGATAGACATGCACTCTCCTTGAGTATTGCAGGTGTTAATTAGCCGGCAATTGTACACCGGATGCACCTGCAGTGGCAGCATCAAGGCTTGTATGGAAAAGCATATCTTTGTAAAGCGGCGGTAATCCAAAGCGTGCCCTGGCGCGATTACAGGCTTCATTGACCTGCCCATCTTCCCCGGACATGGCAAATTCCCTGCACGGGCTGGGACGATCCTCATAGATGGAACACCGGGTAGAGATGCCGGGCTCACCCTGCAACGCCGCGCAGCGGCTCTGCTTTTGGTTGGTACCGCGCATGCATCGCAGAAAAGGGGTGACAGGCTCAGTGAGATGAACCGGAACGGTACCACCGCCATCGCTGGCTTCGGCCCAGTAGAAAGAGACTCGAAAATACGCACAACAGGCTCCGCACGTCATGCACGGGTTAACTTCACTCATGGCACACCTGCAAAAAGAAGAACGCATCAAATCAACTTGTAAGAGCGATAAATTATCCAGCAGCGTGTGGAAGAGCAAGAGGGGGAAAAGAGAAAATTTTGTCACTGTGAAATGCCAAAAATTGACATGGAAACAACTTATTGCTTTTCGATTCGCCACAAAAAATTAACCCAGATCAATGAATGTTAACTTACTGGTTTTAATGTGATCTGTGGCAGATCACTTATTACTCATTTGTGAGTATATTCTCCTCCGCGATTAAAACCACAACGATGGAGCGGATATGAAAAAATTAGCGGTGGCAGCCCTTGTATTAAGCAGTCTCTCTGGCGGCGCGTACGCGCATGAAGCAGGCGAATTCTTTATTCGTGCCGGTTCGGCAACGGTTCGTCCAACGGAAGGTTCTGATAACGTGCTGGGAATGGGCGGTTTTAACGTCAGCAATAACACCCAGTTAGGCTTAACGTTCACCTGGATGGCGACGGATAACATTGGTGTTGAGCTTCTGGCCGCAACGCCGTTCCGTCATCGCGTTGGCCTCGGGGCAACCGGTGATATCGCCACGGTTCACCATTTACCGCCAACGTTGATGGCGCAATGGTACTTTGGCGATGCCAGCAGCAAGGTGCGTCCGTATATTGGCGCGGGTGTGAACTACACCACCTTCTTTGATGAGAAATTTAACGATACCGGTAAAGAGGCCGGCCTTTCCGACCTCAGCCTGAAAGACTCGTGGGGTATGGCGGGGCAGGTTGGTCTGGATTATCTGATTAACCGTGACTGGCTGATCAACGCCTCAGTCTGGTATATGGACATTGATACTGACGTACGCTTCAAAGCGGGCGGTGAGCAGCAAAGCATCAACACTCGCCTGGATCCGTGGGTGTTCATGTTCTCTGCAGGTTATCGTTTTTAATTCCTGTCGTTCAGTGCGCCCCCGAGGGGGCGCATATCGTTTATTACTTCTGAATCAAATAGCGAATGGTTGGCCCGTCCTGCTGAATATCCAGCACCGTGTAGCCATGGTTTTTTGCGTCCAGCGGAATGTTGTTGATGGATTGCGGACAATCGCTCACCACCTCCAGAATTTCACCTTTTTTCAGCTGCGGCAGCGCCTCAAGCGTGGCAACCGCCGGATACGGGCAGGGTTCACCGACCATATCCAGACGATAATCGGGAACGATCTCTTTCATGCAGCGTTCTCCTGCGTTTCAGTTTTGACGGCGGCGCGGCGGAAGAAGCGTTTCTCCTGTGCGACAACCAGTAAAAAAGCGACCAGCAGCAGGGCATAAGTCACCAGCAGGCCGCCGAGAGGACCGAAAGTGCTCAGCAGGTTGACCTTGTCCCAGTTCGTGGCGAGCACAGGGGACACGTCGTCCCAGTAGTATGCGAGGAGTGTGGAGCCAATGACATTTCCAAGCCCGACCCACCAGTAATGCACCTGTCCCTCAACAGCGCGATACATCCAGCCGGTTTCACAACCGCCCGCCAGTACGATACCGAAGCCAAACAGCAAACCGCCAATCACAGCGTTCGGGCCAGCCCACATGATCTTCGGCTCAACACCGAGCTGGACATAGCTGAAGATGCCAATAGCGCTCACCGCCATACCGGCAATAATCGCCTTCGCCATCATCGTCCGCCCGGTGATCCACATATCGCGAAACGCGGAGGTAAAGCAGATCTGCGCGCGTTCTATCAGCAGGCCAAAGCCAACGCCGAAAAGCATCGCCAGGCCGAGTTTTGGCTGATTCAACGCCGTGCAAATGGCCCATGCGACCATAGCAAAAAAGACCAGCATACCGAGGCGGAAGCGGCGACGCGCCTGATCGGGTTTCTGGGTTAACGGAGACGCGGCGCTGACTTTAGTCATTTTCACCGGAATGCGGAACAGCGGCAGCAGCGTGAATTTCGCCCCGAAGTAAGAGCCAATCGCGGTGGCTACGGCAAAGAACCAGGCATGAAGAGAGAACTGAGGAATGCCCGTAAAGAACGCGGCCAGGTTACAGCCCATCGCCAGGCGCGCACCAAACCCGGCAATTATACCGCCGACCACCGCCTGCATGATGCGTATACGGCTTTTTGGCATACGTAATTTTACGTTGTTTGCCCACAGCGCTGCTGCGAAACAGCCGCCGAACATCCCGATGATCATCATCCCGTCGATGCGGGTCAGCGGGGTTCCGTCCAGGTGAATGATTTTAAAGTATCCCCATTCCTCGGCATGTACGCCTGCGAGCTGCAGCAGTTGCCCACCCCAGCGGGTGAACTCGCCGGTCACGGCCCAGAAGGTGCCGGTAATCCCGAAATAATAAGTTGAAAGAATGCCTGCCGCGATGACGGCCGGAACAGGTGACCAGAACTTAACCAGGTAAGTCTGTTTGAAGGTATGCCATGACATGAAAAACCTCTGAACTCAGAAGGATTAATGCTAAAAAGAGTCCAGATCATACGCTTACGCGAAAGTTTGAAAAGCCATTCACACCGAAAATATCGACGGGATCAATTTTGCCATAACCCTTTGTTGCTCGAAGGGCAGGAAGGGGAACCGTCTGGCCAGGATGCCAGACGGTGGAGGGGTTAGGCTTTACGCGTTGCGGCTTTCATCGCCGTCACGAACGCTTTCAGCTCGCTCAGCATCTGCTCGGGCTTGTACACGTTCTTTTCGATGATCTTCACAATCGCAGAACCGGAGATGGCACCCGCTGCCTTCGCATCAATCGCCGCAGTGACCTGATCCGGGGATGAAATACCAAAACCCTGCAGCGGAGGTGCTGCATGGTACTCGGCCAGCTTCTCCACCAGATGATGCAGCGGCAGTGCTGCTTTATTCTCGGCACCGGTCACGCCTGCGCGGGAGAGCAGGTAGGTATACCCGCGCCCGTAGGAGGCTATCTGACGCAGCAGTTCATCATCGGCATTTGGCGGGCAGATGAAAATTGGCGCTACGTTGTGACGCATTGCCGCCTGGCGGAACGGTGCAGACTCTTCAACCGGCACGTCAGCCACCAGCACCGAGTCGACACCGACTCTGGCGCATTCGGCATAAAATTCATCAATACCGCGGCTGAAAACCAGGTTCGCGTACATCAGCAGGCCGATCGGAATGGTCGGGTGCTTCTGGCGGATCGCCGCCAGCATTTCAAAACACTGGGTCGGCGTAACGCCTGCCGCAAACGCGCGCAGGGTGGCATTCTGAATGGTTGGGCCGTCCGCCAGCGGGTCAGAGAACGGAATACCGAGCTCCAGCGCGTCGGCACCGGCTTCAATCAGGGTGTCGATAATCTTCAGAGACTGCTCAGGGCCGGGGTCGCCCAGGGTGACGAAGGGAACGAACGCGCCTTCCTGGCGGGATTTCAGTTCAGCAAATGCATTATCGTAGCGTTCCATCAGATTTCCCCTCGTGCTTTCAGAATATCGTGAACGGTGAAGATATCTTTATCACCGCGACCGGAAAGGTTCACCACCAGCAGCTGCTCTTTTTCCGGGTTCTCTTTCATCATTTTCAGCGCGTGCGCCAGGGCGTGGGAAGACTCCAGCGCCGGGATGATCCCTTCACTGCGACACAGCGTTTTAAAGGCTTCCAGCGCTTCGTCATCGGTAATGGAGACATAGTCCGCTCGGCCGATACTGTTCAGAAACGCATGCTGTGGCCCGACGGACGGGAAGTCGAGGCCGGCAGAGATAGAGTAAGACTCTTCAATCTGGCCCTCATCGGTCTGCATCATCGGGGATTTCATACCGAAGTAGATCCCCACGCGGCCATGCTTCAGCGGCGCGCCGTGCTCACCAGATTCAATCCCGTGACCGGCAGGCTCGACGCCAATCAGACCCACGGAGGTGTCCTCGATGAAATCGGCAAACATGCCGATGGCGTTAGATCCACCGCCGACGCAGGCGATAACCGCATCCGGCAGGCGACCCTCTTTCTCAAGGATTTGCGCTTTGGTCTCTTCACCGATCATGCGCTGGAATTCGCGTACGATAGTCGGGAACGGGTGTGGGCCCGCCGCGGTGCCGAGCATATAGTGCGCGGTGTCATAGCTACCGGACCAGTCGCGCAGAGCTTCGTTACAGGCGTCTTTCAGCGTGGCGGAACCGCTGTGCACCGGGATCACTTCTGCCCCCATCAGGCGCATACGGAACACGTTCGGGGACTGCCGCTCAACGTCTTTCGCACCCATATAGATGCGGCACTTCAGGCCGAGCAGGGCGCTGGCGAGCGCAGAGGCCACACCATGCTGACCTGCGCCAGTTTCGGCGATGATCTCGGTTTTGCCCATGCGTTTTGCGAGCAGCGCCTGGCCCAGCACCTGGTTAGTTTTATGCGCGCCGCCGTGCAGCAGGTCTTCACGCTTCAGATACAGCGTGGTTTTTGTGCCTTCGGTCAGGTTGCGGCATTTGGTCAGCGCCGTTGGACGGCCCGCGTAATTTTTCAGCAGGTCGGTAAATTCCGCCTGAAATGCCGGATCTTTCTGCGCGCTCACGAAGGCTTCTTCCAGCTGGCGCAGCGCGGGCATCAGGATTTGCGGGACGTACATCCCGCCGAACTCACCAAAATACGGGTTAAGTAATGTCGTCATCTTCTCTTCCTTAATATGCACGCAGAGTTTTAAACACCGAGGCCAGTTTGCTGGCATCTTTAATACCCGGCTCTGACTCTACGCCTGAATTGAAATCGAGGCCTGCGCAGCCGGTTTTCGCGGCTTCGACGCAGTTATCCGGGCTTAATCCACCCGCCAGCAGGACGTTGTCCAGTTTTTCACCGTTCAGCAGCGACCAGTCAAAGCGCTGGCCGGTGCCGCCCTGGCCGTTGTCGAGCACGTATTTATCAACATGATTCAGATTGCGCGCGGGCAAGGTGTCACCAACGCTCTGCGCTTTCCAGATCTGAATCTGAGGCGCGAGAACGGTACGAAGGGCATCGATATAAGCCTGATCTTCACTACCGTGGAGCTGCACCGCGGTCAGGGATAGCGCGTCGGCTTTTGCTGCAACGTCTGCAATATCTGCATTGCGGAATACGCCGACATAGCTGAGCGGGGCTGCCGCTATCACCTTACGCGCCTGCTCTTCGCTGACCGCGCGAGGGGATGAATCCACGAAAATCAGCCCGCCGTAAATGGCGCCCGCCTCATAAGCGGCAAGGGCATCCTGTTCGCGGGTTAAGCCGCAGACTTTATTTTCCCCCAGCAGCACGCGGCGCACGGCGGCGTTGAGATCGTCATGTTCCATCATGGCGGAGCCAATCAGAAACCCGTTGGCGAAGTGGCTCAGCTCGCGCACCTGGGCGTAGCTGTTAATGCCGGACTCGCTGATCACCGTGACGCCCGCACCCAGACGCGGCGCCAGCTGGCGCGTGCGGTTCAGGTCAATCGACAGGTCGCGGAGATCGCGGTTGTTGATGCCGACCACTTTGGCTTCCAGCGCGATGGCGCGCTCGAGCTCTTCTTCGTTACTCACTTCGGTCAGCACGCCCATGTTCAGACTGTGCGCCACGGCAGCAAGCTGGCGATACTGCTCGTCGTCCAGCACCGAGAGCATCAGCAGACAGGCATCGGCCTGGTAGAAACGCGCCAGCCAGATCTGATACGGGTCGATAATAAAGTCTTTGCACAGGATCGGCTGCGGCGCGATGCCGCTGACGATCGGCAGAAAATCGAAGCTGCCCTGGAAATATTTCTCATCCGTCAGCACGGAGATGGCCGACGCATGATGCTTATAAATACCGGCGATACGCGCCGGGTCGAAATCGTCACGAATAACACCTTTTGAGGGAGAGGCCTTTTTGCACTCCAGAATAAACGCGGTGCGCGCACCCTGCAGGGCGTCATAGAAACGACGGCTGCTTGGGACGACGTCATTCTGGAAACTGGCAAGCGGCTGCTCTGCTTTGCGTGCTTCCACCCAGATGGCCTTATCGGCAACGATTTTCGCTAAAACGGTCTGCATTCTTTACCCTCTTGCCGCAAGTGCGGTAACGCGATCGTAAGCTGCACCGGAGCGCAGTACATCCAGAACTTTTTGAGCATTGGCCTTCAGGTCTTCCTCACCGTGCAAACGCATCAGCATGGCGACGTTAGCAGCCACGGCGGCCTCATGTGCGGCCTCACCTTTACCTTGTAGTAAGCGCGTCAGAATGTCACGGTTTTCTTCCGGCGTACCGCCCGCCAGCGCTTCCTGATGGTACGGCGTTAAGCCGAAATCAGACGCTTCAAGCTGATAGCTGAGCACTTCACCGTTGTTCAGTTCAGCCACCAGCGTCGGCGCATGCAGCGAAACTTCATCCATACCACCGCTGTGCACCACCGCGGCACGCTTGTAACCCAGCACGCGCAGCGTCTCGGCAATCGGCAGCACCAGCTCAGGGCTGTAAACGCCAATCAGCGCCAGCGGGGGGTGCGCCGGGTTGATCAGCGGGCCGAGCACGTTAAACAGCGTGCGGGTTTTAAGCTGCTGGCGAACCGGCATCGCGTGTCGGAAACCGGTGTGATACTTCGGCGCAAACAGGAAGCAAACGCCCAGATCGTCCAGCGCTTCGCGTGAACGCTCGGCATTCATCTCCAGGTTGATGCCAAACGCAGCCAGCAGATCGGACGAGCCGGAACGGCTGGAAACGCTGCGATTACCGTGTTTCGCGACCTTCAAACCACACGCTGCGGCCACGAAGGCGCTGGCGGTGGAGATATTGATGCTGTTGCTGCCGTCTCCGCCTGTGCCGACAATATCGGCAAACTGATAGTCCGGACGCGGGAACGGGGCGGCATTCTCCAGCAGGGCGGTGGCGGCACCGGCGATCTCCTGCGGGCTTTCGCCGCGTACCTTCATGCTGACCAGCGCCGCCGCCAGCTGTTCAGGCTTCAGCTCGCCGCGTACCACGGCGGAGAAGAGCTGGTGGCTTTCCTGCTGGCTCAGGGTCTGCGCCTGATACAGTTTTTCCAGAATCGGCTGCAGGGTGTTGGTCTGCTCCAGCTTCTGTAACGCCCAGTCAAGGGTCTGCTCCAGCAGGCGGGCGCCATTGGAGGTCAAAATAGATTCCGGGTGGAACTGCATCCCGCAGACGCGATCCGCATCGTGGCGTACCGCCATCACCATGCCTTCAAACGAGGCGTTGATGGTCAGCCCGGCCGGAATGTTGCTGCCGACAAGCGAATGATAGCGCGCGACCGGGAGCGGGTTCGGCAGCCCGGCAAACATCGCCTGGCCGTCATGTTCAATGCTGGAGGCTTTACCGTGCAGGATCTCGCCCGCCTGGCCGACGTAACCGCCGTAGGCTTCCACGATTGCCTGGTGACCAAGGCAGATACCGATAATCGGCAGCTTGCCGCGCATGCGGGTCAGCAGCTCGGGCATACAGCCCGCTTCGCTCGGCGCGCCCGGCCCCGGGGAGAGCATCAGCACCGGGTTTTGCATGGTCGCCAGACGGTCAATCAGGGTCTGAGCCGGAACGTGGTTGCGATAGATAACGACGTTGTGGCCATTCGCACGCAGCTGATCTGCCAGGTTATAGGTAAAGGAGTCGATATTATCGAGCAGCAGAATGTCAGCCATCAGAAAATCTCCTGTGCGTGGTGTGCGGTAGCGATGGCGCGCAATACCGCGCGCGCTTTACTGCGGGTTTCATCAGCTTCAGACTGCGGAACAGAGTCGAGAACAATCCCGGCACCCGCCTGTACGGTAGCAATACCGTCTTCGACATAGGCGGAGCGGATTACGATGCAGGTATCCAGATCACCGTGGGCCGTGAAGTAACCCACCGCGCCGCCGTAGCTGCCGCGACGACGTCCTTCGGCGGCGGCAATCAGCTGCATGGCGCGCACTTTTGGCGCACCGCTCAGGGTGCCCATGTTCATGCAGGCGCGGTAGGCGTGCAGCACGTCGAGATCGTGGCGCAGTTCACCGACCACGCGGGAGACCAGATGCATCACGAACGAATAGCGGTCGACTTTGGTCAGATCCGCCACGTAGCGACTGCCCGGGGTGCAAATGCGCGCCAGGTCGTTACGCGCCAGGTCGACCAGCATCAGGTGCTCGGAAAGCTCCTTGTGGTCGGTACGCATCTCCAGTTCGATGCGGCTGTCCAGATCGCGGTCCAGCGAGCCATCGGCACGACGGCCGCGTGGACGGGTGCCTGCAATCGGGTAGATCTCAATCTGGCGGCTGGTGGCGTCGTACTTCAGCGAGCTTTCCGGCGAGGCGCCGAATAGGGTGAACTCGTTATCCTGCATGAAGAACATGTACGGGCTTGGGTTGCTCTTTTTCAGCACGTCGTAGGCTGCGAGCGGCGACGGGCAGGGCAGTGAGAAGCGGCGTGAAGGCACCACCTGGAAAATTTCCCCGGCGCGAATCGCCTTTTGCATCTGGCGAACCACGGCGCCGTACTGATCGTCGGTCTGGTTAACGTCGCAGGTCATTTTCTCCACCCGCTGCACCGGCAGCGCTGGCGGCTCTTCCGTCATCTGTTGCTGCAGCTGAGCGATGCGGTGCTCAAGACGATTTTTCTCAGCGGTCGATGGAGAGAACAAGCTAGCCTGAATGCGGGTGTATTGTTTCTGATGGTCGATCACCAGCAGGGTTTCGGCCAGATAGAAGCAGTAGTCCGGGCAGCGGTTGCCCTGCTCGGTTTCCGGCAACTCTTCAAAACCGGCGACCAGGTCGTAAGCAAACAGCCCGCCGAAGAACATCGCTTCGCGCTCATCTTCCGGCACGGTGACCAGGTTCTGCAGCAGACGGAAGGCATCGAAAACGGACAGGGAGCAGAGGCGCGCATCTTCGTCGAGCAACTGGCTCACCGGCGGGAAATGCAGAATACGCATGTCCGGGTGACGCTCGTTTTCAATGCCTGACGGCAGGGCGGTATCCAGCAGCGGCAGCAGCGATGCGCCATTCTCTGACAATGCCTTGATAGTGACGGTGTCACCTAAAGCGGTAATGCGCAGCGCACTGTCGACCAGCAGCAGACTCTTGAGATCGTCCTTGCTGTCGATATCGGCAGACTCCAGCAGCAGCGTTGCCGGACGAGCCCCGCACACCTGATGAAACAGCGCGGTCGGGTTGTGGCGATAGGCCGCCTCGCAGGTCAGCAGTTCGAGATGAGGTTTGGCTGTTTGCATGTTATTGTTCTCATTTATTCTGTTCAAAAAAAAGCCCGCTGGGTAGCGGGCGGGTATCTGTTTGCATTTCGCAGACGCGTGACACTGCCCGAAGATCAGGAAGTGCGCCACCAACCGTGCAGAGTGAAATGTGCCGTCATTTTCAGATACCTTTCTCGTGTGAACTTGCGTACTAGTTAACTAGTTCAATGGCGAGTTGTCAACCCTTGATTTCAGAATTTCACGTTAAGTCGGTATCATGGCGGTTTCGGATGTTTCCAACCTGTTATGGGAAGTGCTTTGAGCGATACCACCTACGCGATTATTTATGATTTACACAGCCATACTCAGGCCTCTGATGGCCTGCTGACGCCCGAAGCCCTGGTTCATCGCGCGGTTGAAATGCGTGTCGGCACGCTGGCGATAACCGATCACGATACCACCGATGCCATTCCGGCAGCGCGCGCCGAGATTGCCCGTAGCGGGCTGGCGCTGAATCTGGTGTCCGGCGTCGAGATCTCAACCGTCTGGGAAAACCATGAGATTCATATCGTTGGCCTGAACATCGATATAGAACATCCGGCACTGCTTGCCTTTTTGCAAGAACAAAAAACGCGCCGCAACCAGCGCGCGGAGATGATCGGCGAACGCCTGGAGAAGGCGCATATTCCGGGCGCGCTGGAAGGGGCGCAAAAGCTGGCGAACGGCGGGGCGGTTACCCGCGGTCATTTCGCCCGTTTTCTGGTTGAAGCGGGCAAAGCGACGACCATGGCGGATGTCTTTAAAAAGTATCTGGCGCGCGGGAAAACCGGATACGTTCCGCCACAGTGGTGTACAATAAAACAAGCTATTGATGTGATTCATCATTCTGGCGGTAAGGCCGTTCTGGCCCATCCGGGGCGGTATAATCTTTCTGCTAAATGGCTGAAAAGGCTGCTGGCGCACTTTGCCGAATGCGGTGGCGAGGCGATGGAAGTCGCCCAGTGTCAGCAGGCGCCCAACGAGCGCGCGCAGCTCGCAACGTACGCCCGCCAGTTTGGCTTGCTTGGGTCCCAGGGTTCTGATTTCCATCAGCCCTGCGCGTGGATCGAACTGGGGCGCAAGCTCTGGCTGCCCGCTGGCGTTGAGCCGGTCTGGCAGCTCTGGGAACAGCCGCAGCAAATTGAAGAGAGGGAAGTATGAGTCAGTTTTTCTATATCCATCCGGATAACCCACAGCCACGTCTGATTAACCAGGCCGTGGAGATCGTCCGCAAAGGCGGCGTGATTGTCTACCCGACCGATTCTGGCTACGCGCTGGGCTGTAAAATTGAAGATAAAGGGGCGATGGAGCGCATATGTCGCATCCGCCAGCTGCCGGACGGCCATAACTTTACCCTGATGTGCCGCGATCTCTCTGAGCTGTCGACCTATGCGTATGTTGATAACGTGGCGTTTCGCCTGATTAAGAACAACACACCGGGCAACTACACCTTCATCCTGAAAGGGACGAAAGAGGTGCCGCGCCGTCTGTTGCAGGAAAAGCGTAAAACCATCGGCATGCGCGTGCCGTCGAACCCAATTGCCCAGGCGCTGCTGGAGACCCTCGGTGAACCGATGCTTTCTACTTCGCTGATGCTGCCGGGAAGTGAGTTTACCGAATCCGATCCGGAAGAGATTAAAGATCGTCTGGAGAAGGTGGTGGAGCTGATTATTCACGGCGGTTATCTCGGCCAGCAGCCGACTACTGTAGTAGATCTGACCGAAGACGCGCCTGAAGTGATTCGTGAAGGCGTAGGTGATGTTAAGCCTTTCTTGTAAGGGTGTAAGCAGATATACTACGCGGCCATCAAAGCAGGGCTTGGCCCTGTTTTTGACCTGATTCGACGCCTGTGAAGGCGCACAAGATAAATATTAAATCTTTTGCAATCAATTAGTTAATGTGTCTCGGTTAATGGTTATTACCAGCTTGTGTGACAGCCATTAGCTACATCTCGACTCTCATCATGTATGTACACGTTTCCCTACCATTCCTGTCTTCGTTGGTACTGTTCCTTACTTGGTATTAATACGACAAATTGGAAAGCCTCATCGATTCTCTCGCTCAAAGACAACGCTCATTTGTCGAAATGATGCTTGATAGTAAACGCGAAGACTATCCCATCTGGAACAATACCTAACTGTAATTATCCTCTCATCATATGCACGTGTTAGAACTTCCTGTTCCGGAAGCTGGAATACATCATCAGATAGCGTTTCAGATTGCGTAATGTCATCAGATTCATTAGCGTTTGTGGTCGCATCCTTTTGTTGCGAATGTAGTACAGGGTGAAAAGCTGATATTTTTTACTCGATACGTCTAATTTTGCTTTGTGCTTCCGGTAAAAATCCAGATAACCTGAAAACTTACGTCCTGAGCAGGTGATGCGGACCTCACCGTGATTGACATATAGCACCTGAGTTATCACGTCCAGTTTGAAAGGATCGCCATAGGTTTCAGCCAACCGGTAGAATGCATCATAATCCTGAGCGGCGGTCAGGTGTTCATCAAACAGAACCTGCTGCATCCGGCTGGTTAAAGTAAGCATCTGGTTGCCGATAATGTTCCGCTTATCAAACAGGTTCTTTTTATAGGGAGGTTTAGGGTAAACCTGTAATTCATTAAGGTGCTTGTATCCGGTGCTGTCGCAAAGGTAATCATCAGCGTATAAGAAGCTGTGCTGTTGAAGTTTATGTTGGCAGGCAAGAAAGGAGGACAGGCGTGTCGGCAGCCATTCATCATCATCATCCAGACCCGTTATCAGATATCCCTTGGCCATTCGTATCGCCTGATTCCGGACGGCACAGGCTCCGGAATTAAATTCATTGCGGATGTAGGTAATGCGCGGGTCATTCAGATCGGCGATATAAGTCTGAAGTTTATCAAATGACGATGAGAAATCATCGATAATAATGAGTTCCCAGTGTGTATAATCCTGTTTCAATACTGATTGTATAGCCCTGATCGTCAGTGTTTCACGGTTCCAGGTAGGCATATAGACGGAGATGAGCGGTCGGGATGAAAGCGTGTCGCTGCTAATATCCACACGCTCTGTCAGTGCCCCAGTAAAAGTAGCTTTTTGTATGTCACTCCCTGAAAAGTCCACTCCGGTACAGTTCGCGTGACTGAAAATCGCCCCTTCCGTTTTACAGTGGCTGAGATTTGCCCCTTTCAGAGAGGCATATGAGAAATCGGCTCCCCGAAGATCGCTGAACGAAAGATCGCAACCCGATAAATTAATATTACGCAAGTTAAACCTCCTAAGATCCATAAACCGCAGGTCCGAACCTGCCAGATCCGACTGGTGACGAGGGTTCTTAAGGTCAATGTGATGATATTTCAGCAGTTTTTTTTGAATTCTATTTTTGCTGTTCATGTTCAGCTTACTGTGAGTATCGATAATAAATTAGGCTTGCAGTTAATCACTCCCCATATCATTCTGCAATTGTACCCATTCATTTTCAGAAATATTCCCAAAGATAAACTGACGTTATGTAACATTTGTTTATAGTCGTCTGGCGTTCGCCAAGGATGGCAAAACTGCCAACGTCAGCACATTCAAACTTTTCATGGTGATCACCATTCTAAAGAAAACTCCTCTGTTAAATCGTCCTGCACGTCCTGACCGTACCCGATGTAATACATGGTTGAACGTGGATCTGTCTGCCCCAGGAAATGGGCGATAGTTTCAATAGCTACTCCATTTTCGAATAGGATTCGCCCCCGACTTTTTCGCGGCGTATGGCAGCCCACGTTAGAGAATCCGGCTCTACGTCCCATCTTCCCAAATTCAGTGAATACCGTGTTACGGATTACTGCGTTGCCTTTACTACGTAGATCGCCCTTGCTAAAGATGAAATCCGTCTTCACTGGCATATCGGCTTGCTCTGCCTTACGTTGCGCTACGGCTGACAGCATCGCGGCTGTCACCTTTGGCCTCACTACGTTTCCGGTTTTCTCCTGCTTCACCTTAAGGTGAGATTGCCCTTCTACATCTTCGTACCGGAGTTTGAGCACATCAGAGATACGTAGACCGCTTTCATACATAAACACCCACAAGCAATAAAACAGGTTGCTTCTGGCGTTGCGCTGTAGCTCTGCTGCTACTGCCTTAACTTCGTCTGCACTCTTTAGCGCCTGACTAATACCTTTCATCTTTACCCCTCCTTATGTTCGTTTCGGTGAAAACATCATTGATCAGAAATTGATCATTTTCAACAGGTTGTACGATACGTATGGTTAAGAAGAGCACAAAATGATCAAAATGTGTGCGCGGTTGCTTGAGTTGCTTAACGGCGTGATCAAGGCCGCCCCAATTCTGCTGTCCGTCAGCACCGAATATCTGTAACAGATTGAAAATTAACAATAAATTCAATTTAGCCAATGATTCATGAAACGGTGGTTATGTCAAGAAATTTATTTTCGATGACGGGGAGTTACCCCTGTTTGCACGGCGAAGTGATGGAAAAGTGTACTGATTGAATAAAATCAAATAGTTACAAAATACACTTTACGAAAGTGTATCGAAGCGGGGCGAAATTGCACGATAGATGATAATGATTCTCATCTGGGTTTATTTCATAATGAAATGATTAGAATGCTAATGAATTGGCGGGTTTTGGCATGGAAAATCGATATTCAAATAAATTTGATAAAACATAAAAAGTCTTTAAGCACATTGCACCTATCATAAAAGTGCTCATTGTGGACAATGATCGCTGTGAGCCGCACGGCGCAAGGCTTTCGTATAAGTGATGAAAGATACTTTGAAAGTGAGAAAGGCGCTCAGATAGCGTTACAGGCGGGTTATTTAGAATAGATTAAGCATCGCTTTACCTGGGGTTTAGCGGGTATTTAGAATGTAATTAGCGTGGGATTATTCCGGCGCTATGGAGGCGAGTATTCGCTATTAACACGTAATCAGGATTGATGGAGGGTTAATTCTCCATAAAGTGGACTATACAATTTGGTATGCGCTGATCACGCGCATGGAAGA